>NZ_DAMBSX010000013.1:0-5057 GCF_032054305.1 Epilithonimonas sp. | reverse complement strand
ACTCTTAAAGTTAAAGAGTATAAGAATCGTGTCCTAACAAAGTTAGCAACTCCATGAAAACACTGCTTGTAAACTCCGGACCATTATCTGTTCTTATTGATTTTGGTTTTCCTCTTTCTTTTACAATCCATTCTAATAAATCCGTTATATGCATTGCTCCAATGGAAAGTCCGATCTCGATCCAAATAGCTTCTCTGTTGTAATCATCAATAATGTTCAATGTTCTAAATCTTCTCGAATTGAAAAGCGCATCACTCATAAAATCAATACTCCAAACTTCATTATATTTTTCAGGAACTTCCAAATTTTGACGTTCCCTTGAAGCCAATCTCCTTCTGCGTTTTCTCATTAAGTTGAGACCAATTTTTTTGTAAACTCTATATACTTTTTTGTGATTCCAAACAAATCCTTGATTACGAAGGCTGTGAAACATTTTCTTGAATCCATAACTCGGATGTTTCTCAGAAAGGTCATTCAAACAATCGACTAGATCTGAATCCTCTTTTCTTTTGGGATGATAGTAAAAACTGCTCCGCTCCAAACTCGCACAATAACACGCCTGTCTGATGTTCAATGAATGTTCCTGAACCATATATTCTACAATTTCTCGCTTTTTGACAGGCTTTACCACTTTTTTGAAAGAACATCTTTCAAGGCTTCATGCTCCAAACTCAAATTGGCAAACATCTTCTTCAGGCGGTTGTTCTCCGATTCTAATTCTTTGATTTTTTGCAGTTCTCTTGTGGAATTAATCCCACCGAATTTCTTTTTCCAATCGTGTAATGTTTGGTAGTGGAACCCATATTTTCGAGACAATTCCTTGGCTGTTTGTCCCGACTCATACTCTTTTAGAATCGCCAAAATCTGGCTGTCTGTGAATTTGCTCGTTCCCATATCCTAAAATTAATTGTTTTTGATTAATAATTTTAGGGTTATAATTTGTCTAGTTTTTAGGGATACTTACAGTTGATTTGCAGAATATTATAAATGCGCATCTGTAATTTATGAAATGTACGGAAGAGGAAATCCAGAAAATGTATGGAGAAAAGACTATGGAGACGGAACTACTTTTGAAAAAAATGACAGATCAAGCTTCATATTCTTGCATCTGTGTTAGTGATACCTCCAAAAAACCACTTTCAGTACTTTTATCTTTCTTGCAACCGTTATATACTCCCCGTTAGCGCGGATTTTTAATCTGTACTTTTATAATTAGCTATTGCTTTTAATATTTTCGATAATTGATGTTGAACCAATTGATTCTGAATGCAGCAAAACTAGGGAGTTGGAAAAAAAGCGATACAAGTGGTAATTTTTAAAATAGTTTAGTAGATTATTTTAGCATAATCTTTGAATTAATCAGAAAAATTTAATATTATGACCGCGGGAAATGTAAAATCAATTGTAATTAAAATTCTGAAATGGCTGGGAATTGGAATCGCTTCTATCCTATTTCTAATGTTTATTATCCCTATTTTATTTCCAGGAACTATTTCTCAGCAGGTTAAGATCTTTGCGAATAAACATCTGGCCGGAGAATTGGATTACAAGAAAACACATCTTACTTTTTTTCGTCATTTCCCTTCTCTCACGGTTTCTGTAGATGATTTTATATTGAAAGGTTCCAAACCTTTTGAACAAGATACATTGCTTGCAGCTAGAGAAGTTGCAGTTGGAATCAATCTTAAAAATCTGATTTTTGATAGAGAAGTTAAAATCGATGAAATATACGTGAATGATGCTACAGCCAATGTTTTTGTTAATTCAAAAGGGGAAGCTAATTATAACGTTTATGTTTCCAAACCGTCTGAAAAACCAAAAGATACGACCGAAGCTGGCGCTTCCGTCAAATTGGATCTAATCAAACTGAAAAACTGGAATATCAAATACAATGACCACGCAGCCAATGTTTTGGTCAATGCAAAAGGCATTAATTATACAGGAAAAGGCGGATTGAGCGAAGATATTTTTGATCTCAAGACCGATCTCGAAATTGACAAGCTTGATTTTGCACTCAATAGAATCTGGTATGCCCAGCAAAAATCACTGCATGCCGATTTGATAACAAGAATCAATACTAATGCATTAACGTTTGTGCTGAGAAAAAATGAATTGAGAATCAATGAACTTCCTTTGAAATTCACAGGATTTGTGAGTATTCTGAAAGATGGATACAATCTTAATATTAATGCCGCTTCGGAGAAAACAACGATCAAAGATATGTTGTCCGTTCTTCCGCCTCAATATTTGTCTTGGGTAAAAGACACGAAAATCGAAGGAAACAGTGATCTGTTTTTCAGTTTGAAAGGTCGATTCAGTGAACCTAAAGATCTGAAACCTGATTTAAGAGCAAGCTTGAAGATTAGTAATGGTTTCGTTTCCAACAGCAACGCACCAGTTCCGATGAACAATCTGAATATGGATTTGAATGTCGGTTTACCTTCGTTAGATACCGAGAAACTTCTACTCGATTTGAGAACTTTGAGTTTTGATTTAGGAAAAAACAACAATTTCCGAGCAGTTGTAAAAACTCAGGGATTGAACGAAATGAAGATCAACGCCAATATCAAAGGCGCTGTTGACTTGGCCACTCTGGATTCTGCGCTTGGTTTGAAAGATATTGAACTGAAAGGTCTTATGAATACGGATATCGTATCAAACGGAATTTTCAGTCTGGATAAAAAATTATTTCCGAAAACAAAAGGTTATTTCTATCTGAAAAATGGCTGGCTGAAGACCAATTACTATCCGAATCCAATCAAAAATATCAATATTTTAGCGAATATTCATAATACCGATGGGACTTTCAAAAGTCTGGGCGTCAAGCTCGATCCTTTCAAATTTGATTTTGAAGGCAATCCGGTTTTTGTGAATGCAGATTTGCAGGATTTCGAAGATGTTCTTTACAAAGTAAGAGCGAAAGGTGTTTTGAACGTCGGCAGAATCTATAAAGTTTTTGCTAAAGAAGGATTTGATGTCAGCGGATTGATAATGGCAGATCTATCCTTGAATGGACGACAAAGTTATGCCACGACAGGACAATACAGCAAACTCGATAACAGAGGAAACTTAATCTTAAAAAATATCAAGGCCACAACAGAATATCTTCCGAAATCATTTTTCATTAAAGAAGGTAATTTCGAATTTGAGAATGAGAAAATGTGGTTCAGAAAATTCTATGGTAACTATGGAAAATCCGATTATTCACTCAATGGATATTTACTTAATACCATCAATTATTTCATCGAAAGAAAAGGAACTTTGCACGGCAGATTCCATTTGAAATCCAATTATATTTTGGTGGATGAATTTATGGCGCTGAAAGAAGGCGATAACACAGACAAATCTCTTGCAGTAACTTATGCGAAAGAGGAACATCCGAAAAGCAGCGGTGTTGTGATCGTCCCAACCAATCTGGATGTTTCTTTGGAAGCTAATGCGGAAAAAGTCGAATTCAAAGGACTTGGATTGAATAACCTTGCAGGACTGGCTTCGGTTACAAAAGGTGAGATCTATCTTAAAAATACAACATTTGATATCATCGGAAGCCGAATGGGAATCGATGCAAGATACCAGAATGAATCTCCGACTACCGCTAATTATGATGTGGCTTTGAAGGTCGATAACTTCGATGTCCAGAGAGCTTACAAAGAGATTGATATGGTGCGTGAAATGGCAACTGCAGCGAAAGAAGTGAAAGGAATTGTATCTCTCGATTACAAACTGAAAGGCGATTTTGACAGCAATATGAAACCTATATATCCGTCATTGGAAGGTGGCGGCAATGTGAATCTGAGAGACGTAGAAGTCAAAAACCTAAAGATGCTTTCCGCAGTTGGCGACAATATCGGTGCAAATGCCTTTGATGATCCGGATATGAAAGGAGTGGATATCAAGACGAGCATCAACAACAATTTGATCCATGTGGAGCCTTTTACCTTCAAAGTTTCTATTCTTCGACCTACGATTAGCGGAACCACGAGTTTCAATGGGTTGTTGGATTTCCGGATAAGGGTTGGTTTGCCACCAGGTGGCTGGATCGGATTCCCGATTGTTGTGACCGGAACACACGAGAAACCGAAAATCAAAATCTTCAGCAAGACCGGTCAAGGTATTGTAGAAGCCTTATATAATACCAGATCCAACAAAGTTATCCGGGAAGAAAAACGCGCAGAGAGAAAATCCCGCTCTCAACAGCGAAAAGAGAAACGCGCTCAGGAAAAGAAAGCAGAAAATGCAGAAAAGCAGATTGATAAAGATCTGAAGAAGAAATGAAAGGAAAGCTTCACTGGTAGACTGCCCAAAAAAGTTAACCACTTTTTCCTATTGTGCCCGATGGTCAACCAAATCTGGTTGATCATTCGTGGCTCCTCGAAAGCAATCATATGTTAACAGACGCTTTTAGCTTTATTTAAAAGTTAAAGAGTTAAAATTGAATATGAAATGGAATTAATTCGGTAAGTTTGGATACAATTTATCCAGTAAGAAAAAAATATGGTAATTATACGCTAGTTTACACTAGCTTTGTTTTTACCACTACCTCTTTTTCTCTTGTCATAATCTTTGCCCCAATCATAATAAATATATCTTGGAGGCTCTTCAATCGATTTACTTCTGACCATCAATGTCAGCAAATTTTCTATCGATGAGATCATGGAACTTCCTAATAATAGGAATCGTTCTGCCTATTAGGGTTGATAGTGATGGAAACAATGAAATTGAGATTATTCCCCAAAAAGCTTCAATGGGATACTTAAATGGTTATGGCGATCCGGAATACATAGAAGGTCTGGAGACCATATCATTACCTTTCTTAAAAGCGGTAAGTTCAGGGAGTTTCCGGCTGACGGCGATTCAATGCCCCCTTACAAGAATAGAATTTATATTGTGGGAAAATACATCGAAAATCTTTCGGATTTGAAAACAGACAGAACTTATGTTTTCATTACCACCAATGATGGTATCAGCTACAAAAGATTTCAATTTTTCTAAGCAGATAGTATCTGGAGTTGCTAACTTTGTTAGGACACGATTCTTATACTCTTTAACTTTAAGAG
>NZ_DAMBSX010000012.1:0-8487 GCF_032054305.1 Epilithonimonas sp. | reverse complement strand
CTCTTAAAGTTAAAGAGTATAAGAATCGTGTCCTAACAAAGTTAGCAACTCCAGAATTACGAGGACACTAAATGGTATTCCCGATGAGTATATTGGTCATTTGGAGCCGCTATTTGGAGATTTTTATGGTTATTCAAAAAGGTATAGTGGATTTATGGTCGGTGTCAGAGAAAATCCAAATTCAAATTCCAATGCGTACAACTTACAATTTGGTCCAGGTATAATTGATCCTCCAGGAGCTAATAGTTCTATTGGTCAAAATTTTGTTTTCGGACCTCCTAATAATGCTTACGAGGGTGAACCGGATCTTTTTAACTTCAGTGTTATGGGGATTTCTGGTAAGTTCATGATGGGCAATAATGGAAAGGTCGCTGTTGAGTGCGACGATCCGAATGTTAAGGTAGATGTATCACAAATGAACCGTTTCAGTGCATTAAATTTTTGCGGTAATGATCTCACATCTTCTATCAAGATAACTGACGGAAAAGGAAATCAATATTTTTTCGGTGGAGATATGTCAAAATTTGAACTTTCCTATGCTGCCAAGGATATATTATTTTCAGAAGGTTTTAATGGAGTTCCCGTCATTAATTCTTTCAGTATCTCGAAGATCATTTTAGCAAATGGAAAAACAATCGAATTCGATTATTACAACCCAAATTTGTCGTATAATTTCTGTCACAATCCTTATACCGAAGTGAGTACTACTCCTAGCCGAGAACCCCTTTTTTCAATTGAAACATATTTCCAGCAAGGTACCAGAGTAGATAATTGGACAACCTGCACTAGTCCATTTCCCTATCAATGTGTGCCAGCAGGGCAATCTGTAGCTTCATCTCAAGAGTTTGTTACACTATTGAAAAAGTCTTTATTGACGTCTATTAGGTATGATGGTAATGAGATCAAGATCAATTATAAAAGTATAGGATATTCTCTAAAACACAGATATTCTGCGCCGAAATATCTTAACGAATGGGTTATAGATAACATCGAAACTTATAGTAACTCAAGATTGCTGAAAAGTACAACATTTTCATATGATAATTTTGGAGGTAATAATCAGAGACCATTTCTAAAATCAGTTAAAGAGAATGAAACAAATAAAGAATATTCATTTGAATATACTGGTACATATAATTTGCCACCGTACTATACTAAAGGAGTAGACCACTGGGGTTATTGGAATGGAAATGATTCCAATCCATATTTGGCACCATATAGTAGTTACAATGGGCAAACTGGCGATTATGATCTGATTAATACCTTTAGAGACCCATCTTCAATATACTATTCTGCTACTTTGCTTAGCAAAATAGTATATCCGACCAAAGGATCGACAGAGTTTGAATATGAACCTCATGATTACAGTAAAAGAGTAGAAAGAAATTCTTCGCATGATTTTTACCCATTTTTAGAACCAAAAACAGGTAATGCTGGAGGAGCAAGGATTTTTAAGATCAAGAATTATTCCGCCCCTGGAATATTAAGTACTGAAAAGGAGTATCGATATAAAAGCACTAGAAATAATGAGCAAGGAACGGTTAGTTCTGGTACGCTTATGCATTGGCCACGTTACCACTACTATTTCGAATTTGATTATGGCTTTTCCAAGAGAATACTTCTTTTAACAAGCAGCTCAAACCATCAAAAAAACAGTTTGGATAGTTATAATGTTGGATATTCGACGGTCTTTGAAATTGAGAATAACAATGGCTATAAGGAATATAATTTTACTGATTATAATACCAACCCAGACAACTACCAATCGGAATTTGATGGGGAAAATTATCTGAATACTATAAAATTTTCAAATATTTTTGATGGTATAGGTATACAGCCATTGAACTTGTACAGAAATTTCCAAAATCTATATGGTATAGACAAAAGTATAACAAGAGGAAAATTGCTTTATGAAAAATTTTATAAAGAATCTGGGACCTTTCCTCAAAAAGAAGTGCAATATGATTATCATGATAATGAAGGCTACAATCAATTTTTTAATGAAGCAGATGATAATTACGTAACGATATATCACACGTCGGGTATATGGGCTCAGGCTTATAAAAAGTTTTTTAATGCCTCATATCTGCGATCCAAGTCAGTTCGTAATTATGATGATTATGGCAATGAATTGCAAGTGGCAGGTACGGAATATATTTACAATTCACACTATAATAGTAACTTAAGTGAGGAAATAACGACTTTTGGTGATAATTCAGTATTAAAAAAAACATATAAATATGCAAGTGATCTACTGATTGGAAACCCAGATCAACCATCTTCTTTTCCGGCAGAATATAGATTTATTTCATCTATGTATCGTAAGAACATGTTATCAGTTCCATTGGTAACAACTGAATATAAAAATAATACATTCTTAAAAAGGTCACAGACCCTTTACAACTTTGATAGTAACTTGACAATTCCAACTTTACCATCGCAAGATCTATTATATACAGAAGACAAGGTGACCAACATTGGCGGGTTTAATGGCACTTATAGTGTCCCTACCATTGGTTTTGCAACCGTAGTGCAGAGTTATGACCAATACGATTCGTCGGGAAATCTTTTACAGTTCACCTCAAAGACAGGTGTTCCCACATCGATTATCTGGGGCTATAACAAAAAATACCCAATTGCGATGGTCGAAGGTGCAACTTATCCAATAGCAGGCAGTTCACTTGGTACTGATATTCCCCAAACGTTGATAGATAATATAGTTAATGCATCGGTAACAGATATGGCACAGCCTGTAGGCAATGATGAAGCAGCACTATTATTAGCTTTGGACAATTTCAGGAAAGATCCGACAATGGCCAATTACCAAGTTACCACATATACCCATGATCCTTTAGTAGGAGTACGCAGTATTACGCCTCCCAATGGGATAAGGGAATATTACAAATATGACACCGCCTATAGGCTTGAAAAGATAAAGGATTTGAACGACGGAACATTAACGGAGCACCTATACAATTTCAAACATTAGTGTTGATCGCTAATAGAATATTCAACTAATAACTATTTCAATGAAATTTAAAATAAAATTTAAAAACGTAGTAACTGTATTGGCTTTAGTGTTGGGTTCGAACATTTACCATTCCCAGTTGACAGACTCTGAAAATTATGTCTATACCAAGACTCATCTTTCAGCACCAGGAGAAATCGTAAAGTCATCAGAAGTCGTTACTTATTTTGATGGTCTAGGGAGACCAAAACAGACGATCTCCATTAGAGGCGGAGGCGATCCTAACAAAGATCTGGTTATGCCTGTCATTTATGATAATATTGGAAGGCAGAGACTTGATGTTTTGCCAATTCCTATATCGACGTCAAGCAATGCGATACATAATGGATTGACAGAGTTCAGCGGTCAAAGTTTCTACGGAGATAATGTACCTTTTGCGGAAAAGATCATAGAGCAGTCGCCACTGAATAGAATTAGGAAACAGATCCAGCCTGGTTCTGAATGGCAAGATCATGCAGTTAACTACAACTACGAAGCAAATGATGACACTGATGTGCTTAAATTTTCTGTAATTACTTCCGCTTCAGGAACTACATTGTACAGCAGTAATTTGGTTGTCAATGGTTTTTATCCTGCATCAAAACTTTATAAAAATAGAATAGCTGACGAAGATGGTAAAACAACTTATCAATTTAGTAATGGACAAGGTCAGGTTCTGTTAGTCCGAAAAGTTCGCATAGATGTGAGGCCGTCGAGAAGTACAATGGAGTATCTTGATACTTATTATGTTTACAATGATCATGACCAGCTGGTATTTGTAATTCCACCTTTGGCTTCTAATGAGTTTAGAGATAATAATATTCAAAACATCCTTAATCCCAGGGATGGTAATAATGCAATAGTGACCAATCTTTGTTACCAATATATCTATGACAGAAAAAATCGTTTAGTCGAAAAGAAACTTCCTGGTAAAGGCTGGGAGTATATGGTGTATGATAAAGCGGATCGTTTGATCATGACCCAGGACAGTAATCTCACATCAAATAACAATACATTTGGGACTAGAGGATGGCTTTTTACCAAGTATGACAAGTTTAACAGGGTGGTCTATACCGGTTTTACAGCAAATACAGATGATAGAACGACAATCCAGAATGCACTAGACATAAGTACGACGACCGTTTACCACGAATCCAGAAGCTCAACCATTATTATTAATAGTGGAACCAATCTTTATTACACCAACAACATTTATCCGACCACACTGACCAAGATCTTGTCTGCAAATTATTATGATACGTATCCAGCGGGAACTATTTATCCAGTAAACAACAGCATTCAGGGCGAACCGATACTTTTGGCCGCTTATGATGGATCAGGGCGCTCGACCAAATCTCTCCCCTTGGCTACGATGGTGAAAAACATTAATGATGATAAATGGACAAAAACCTTTAGTTTTTACGATGGTAGAGGCAGAGTAATTGGGACAACTAGTACCAATCATCTCAATGGAAGAACAAGGGTCGAGATGAAGCTCGATTTTGGAGGTGCTGTGAGACATTCTGAGACCTGGCATAACAAAAAAGCGGGAGAGCAGCCTATTCATATTATAGAAGACTTTTTCTACGACCATCAGAACCGTCTAACAAAACACTATCACGAGGTTGAAGGTAAATCCCCCAAGGAACTTCTGGCAGATAACAGCTATGATGCATTGGGAAGGCTTGACACGAAAAAAGTAGGCGCAAGGTCTGATGCTAATTTTGCAGAAATTGTACCCCCATTACAGACCATCAAATACAATTATAATATAAGGGGATGGATGACGGGGATCAATCTTACAAATGATGGTAAGCTGGATACAGGCAAATTATTTTCTTACAAGATCAAATACAATGATCCAGCCAATACAATAATTAAAAATTATAATGGCAACATCTCTGAAGTGGACTGGACATATGGCGTAAACAATCATAGTCGTTACGAATATACATATGATACCGTTAATCGCCTTAAAATGGGAGAGTACAAAACTTTCAATGAAACGACCACTACGGATTCAGGTTTTTTTAACGAAGCGGTGACATACGATGTCAACGGAAACATCATCGGCCTTGAACGTAACGCTAGACCGAGAACAGGCTTAACGGCCAATGTGGTGGACGATCTAGTTTATTCTTATGAAAGCCTAAGTAACCGTATATCAACGATCTATGACAATAAGCAGAATAATAATGGTTACCCGGCCGTGATGATTCCCCAGCCAATTTCCTACGATGCCAATGGCAATATGCTGACAATGCCAGATAAAGGAATTTCCACCCCGATTTTATATAACTACTTGAATCTGCCTCAGGTGATTGTAAAAAATACCCAACCCGTTACCTATACTTATAGAGCTGACGGTGTAAAGGTCCATAAAAGTTTCGAGGTGAACGGACAGAACATACAGACCTGGTATTTGGATGGATTTGTTTATACAACACCCTATACACCAGATATTGTAATTGCTTTGAAAGAGACCCCGGAAGCTGAAGAGATGTCGGCAGCAGGACAAATAGAGTCCTTTGAGCTAGCTGACAAGGTTATTGTGGATCCAGGTGGACCTGGCGAACCGATAGTTCAATCTAAACCTGATTTTTTTGCAACATCAGAAGGGTTTTATGATTTCAGTACTTTTAGGTATATTTACCAGTACAAAGATCATCTGGGTAATACCAGGCTTAACTTTGCAAGGGATGAGAATGATATTCTATATAGTGAAGATAGAAATGATTACTATCCTTTCGGCTTGAACTTTATTAATCCCGTCTCATTTGGTCCTGCGCAGTTATATAACCCAAGTGCTACTTATAAGAATTACAAGTACAACGGTAAGGAACTGCAAGAGACGGGAATGTATGACTATGGAGCTAGGATGTATATGCCTGATATTGGAAGATGGGGCGTGGTGGATCCTTTGGCTGAGAAAGCGCGAGGCTTGTCGCCTTATCGCTATGGGTATAATAATCCTATTTCTTTCAAAGACCCAACTGGAATGTTGGAAGATTGGTATAATGATGAAGCAGGCGATTTGGTTTTTAACGATAATGTTAAAAGTCAACAAGACATGGATGATCAGGGGATAAAAGGTACTTATGTAGGAGAAGATACGAAAGAAGGAAGTTTAACATATGCGGCTGATGGTTATGTTTATGATGATTCTGAAGCTGGTGGAGGGCAGGTTATTGCAAATGGAAGAGAAAAAAGTATCGAAGGGGTAACTATTATTAAAGAATATTCTAAGCCTAGACAAGCTTGGAATTATTTAGCAGATAATATTGTATCTAAACCAATAGAAGGTATTCAAGTTTTAGGATATATTTTGTATGGAGGTCTCTACGAATTTCCCAAACAAATGATTGAGGAGGGGAAAATAGGAAACGGTGTTGATATGGATGTTGATATTTGGAGGTTTAAAAATGGAGGCTTTCGTAAAAAGACATATAAAAATGATGATTATATGAGTGAAGAAGAGCAATATGACGCATTTACTAAACCCGCAGTCTCTGCGATGACAACTCCTATTGGAATGAAAGCTCAAATATTTGAGAATTCAGTTGCAAATTTTGGATTTAAAACAGCATTAAAAACAGGAGCGAAGGCAACAATTGATAAAGCCGCTAAAGAAAAAAAATAGAAATGGATATAAATTTTTTAGGATTAATAGGAAGTTTTATGAGATTGATTTTTGTTTTTAAATTTAATTACAAAAAACAAAATGAAGAATCTGCAAAAAATTTTGAAAAGGAAGAGAAAAAGGATATTTTAATAGGTTCTATTACAATGATTATCATTATAGTTATAGGATTGTCTATTACTTTTTTTGGAATATGAGATTTTATTTGAATATTTTGGGAGATTTATCCGATAGGGAGGTGTTAGTTCTGTTCCAGAATAATTTCTAAGGAGCATTAGGGTTATAATAATTACAAGTGCAATGGCAAAGAATTACAAGAGACGGAGAGGTATGAATACGATGCAAGGATGTGCCTTATCTTGGAAGATGGGGCGTGGTGGATCCGCTTGCGGAAAAAGCACAAGATTTTGCTCCTTATCGTTATGGGTACAACAATCCAATTTTATTTATTGATCCAACAGGTATGTTAGAAACGGATTTCGTAGATATTGAGTCAGGACTTATAACTCATATAGAGAATGGCAAAGATCAGTTCATTTCTTCAGACAAAAAACGATAGACAATATGAAGAATTTGTCTGAAACCAATGTAGCTGCATGTAATAAAATACTGACAGTTTTTGAAAACTCTTCGCTAAATCTAGATATTACAGACAAGAAGTGAATTTGGCTTTCTAGTTCAAACAATATATGCAGAAAGTTCAGGAGTATTTGGTGAAAGCTTAGGTATTTTGAATGTTTTGGAGAACCGTGCTACGATGGATGGTAATTCTGTAATGGATCAACTGTCAGATGAATTCCATATGGTGTTTATGAATATAGGCAGATATATTGATGAAAAAGGTGCTAAGGATGATAATAAGAGATCTAATATACATAGAGCAATTGCGATTGGATTAACCAGAGATGGAGACGTAACTAATGGGGCCTATTTTTGGGATGCGCTTGATATTCAAACTAACAGCCATTATAAATCTTGGGGTGTAAAGTTTTCTAAACCAGGGCACAATTTATGGAATCAAAATGATAGATCTGGGAGAGATCAGTTGATTACAACGGCATCACACGGGAAAACAATATTTACAAAATTTGAAAATCAAGGAAATAAATGGTCTATATCAAAGCAAAAAAAATAGTTTTTCTACTTTTATTATCATTAAGCACAGGTTGTAAAAAGCAAAATAAGAGGACTTCTATAAATACTGAAAATTTATCACTTTATATTGTTGCCAATACAGATTCTAACTATTGCTCTGCTACTATTTTAGATAGTTTAAGGAAAGGTTCAACTAATGATAAATCAAAAAATCAAACTTTATATTACAATATTGAAAAGAATATTTTACTGGAAAATTTAAATTTGATACAAAATAATTTAAATAATATTACAGAGTTTTATGATCTTACAGTTTTGACAAAATCGTATATAATGAAATCAGAAGACCAGGAGTTTGTTATTTTAATTGGTCAAGCATCAGGTGCTACTGGAGTAGGAGTCGATTACTGGAATTATAGATGTTATGCAATTAATAATGATAGTTTCGAAATAAAATTTTCCTCTTTAATAAATTCTCCACTTTCTTTATTTATTGATAATGATGGCAAAGTAAAGCATATAGAAGTAGAGAAAAAATTTTATGATTACGAAAATGAAGAAAGAAATCGTTCTTTAATTGTAAATTTATTTAAGGATAATCATAAGATATCGTCATCATATTATAATTGTAATGAATAATAGCGCACAATACGAGATTAGTAGCTTATAATAATAAGTATACACGAAAGGATGGAGTTGCTAACTTTGTTAGGACACGATTCTTATACTCTTTAACTTTAAGAGT
>NZ_DAMBSX010000011.1:0-23790 GCF_032054305.1 Epilithonimonas sp. | reverse complement strand
TACTCTTAAAGTTAAAGAGTATAAGAATCGTGTCCTAACAAAGTTAGCAACTCCAAAGCACAAAAGCTGGCCTTATTAGTAAAATTCAATAGAAAAACTACCATTGAATTTTGCGCTTAAGCCGGCCTGAAGCTAAACCCGTGTTGGAAGCCGTATTTATTTTATCGCCATATAGTCATTTGTTAGATTTATCATCATTTTTTTTGTCAATTCTATTATTCTTTTTATTTCTTTACTTCTTAATCTTACAAGTTGGTTTATCTTCATTGATTTATCTCCTGTATTGTCAATATACTCTTGGTCAATTTGTCCATTGTTGTGAGTAAATAAATGTCTGATGTTAAACATTTTGTTCACAAAATTCTTTTCTTCTTCCGTTATTCCTTCAAATATATTTATGCCAAACCATTCATTAAGTTTTTCACTTGAACTCAAAATTCTCTGAAAACTTATTGAACCAATTTCCTTTCTTCTTTTATCTGTTAATGGAAGCAAAAGCAAGTGTTTTCTTATCTCGTTTGCCAAGCCCTCAAACTCCGAAACACAACGTAAAAGTTTTTCCCATTCAGATTCCCTTTGATGTCTATCCTCAATATTCTCGTCAACGTCTTTAAACCTCACTTCCAAAGATGTAATTTTTCTCGTTGCGACATCGCTACAATTATGAGTACCACATAGTGAGCATTTTCCATATTCTCCAAGAATGTCAGTTTCACTTTTACAATTATTGCAAGTAAATTTATTTTGTTGAGTTTCCTCTTTATAAACCCAAGGTGACACAGTATTAGATGGTAAATTATTTGCTATTTCATCTAAGTCAATTTTTACTGATTCACCTTTTGAAAAAGCTTCAATTTGGGTTCTTACGAAACTTTTAACGAAGTCTTTTTGATTTTGAGTAAGGAAATTTTTAAAATCATCTTTGTGTCCGCAATAAGGACAATAGTTACTTTGTGATACAGAACCAGTTCTAAAATATGATTGGCATTTGGGACAACTTTTCCCAAAAAAACCTTCATCATCAGAAAACAGACTAACTAATACTGATGGTTGTTTATAAATCATCTGTTGACCCATTCCAACAAATGCAACTATATCAAGTATGTTTCCTTCATAGTCAACACAAACTTGATAAATCTTAATACAAGTTGAATTATTATTTGTAATCCGTTGGGAATATTGACCACCTCGGTTTATAAACTCAACTATTGTTCCTGTCCTTCCAATTTCTGCAAATTCATTCATTTATATTGTTTTGTTAATATGGATCCTAACTATTGAATTTACGCATTGCGCCAATCTGATATACATAACTTGCGTCAAGCCATTTCTACTGCTAATATAAAATTAATTTTTATGACTTATTATCAATTATTTATAAATATTTCAATCATATTTTTAATTTGGATCGGCGAATATTTTATTTAAAAATCAATATTATATTAATAACGTCCTATTACTCCGAAAGAATTTGAAAGTAAGAATTATAGTTCAAACTGAAAATATTTCGTGAATAAAAATTAATACCATAAATCTCATTACTAATAGATAAAATATTCATAATTTCCTTCCACCTTTTTTCTTTTCAATCGGAATATTTTCATTATTATAATTCAGATTTTCATTTCCAAATCGCAATAAAGATAAAAATTTAACACTGTTTTCTGAATCCTTGAAGATCTCATTAAAAGCTGAAAAAGGAATGTTATTTTCTTCACTTACTTTTTCCGCGATCTTCCCCATTTCAGAAATTAAAATCTGTTTATCATATCTATCGAGGTTAGGAAATCTATACCGGCTAAATTTGATTTCCTTTTCAAGAATATTGGTAACGGAATCTAAATATTTTTTCCTTTCTGAAGCAAAAACATTTGGCTCAGTCAATAGCACAGAATATTTATTTTTGAATGATTGAACTTCTTTATTTAAGCTATCAACTTTTGTTCTGAGTTCTGTAATCTGCTTGGACTTACATTCCAATTTTGTTTTATATTTATCAATAATACTTCTGTAACTTCGGAATGCTTTTTCATAATTCGCAATTGTTTTGTCAGTCTTAATCTTTTGAAAACCCAAGAAATCATTTTTCTTCACAATCAGCTCCTCTGATTTTGTTGAACTCATTTCAGATTTCATTATGTTAAACCTTTCTTCCAAAACTTTGAGATCTTCTTCTTTCTGTTGAATCTTAAACTCAATAGCTTCCAATCTTCCTTTGGAACCAGAAATACCTCTCTCCATATTCAGGCATTCAGCTGTGAGATCCTGCATTTTTGAATAATGGAAGGATTGGTGTTTGAGTGTTTACCAGTTTCTAGATCTTGCCAGTCCGCCACCAGATGAGCGTGATAATTTGGTTTCCATTCTTTCGTGTCTTTATCGGTATGACCTTCGTCTTTATGAATAGCAATTTGAAAAACACGAATTTTCAATTCTTCTTCCAGTCTCTTCGCCAAGTTTTGAAGTTCCAACATCGTTGTATTTTCTTTGATAACAACAACTGCTTCCCGAACTGGCATTGCATTCTTCTGCAATTTCCTTCCGGACTTTTCTTTGCAATACGCTTCGATCTTTTGGATTCGGTCAGCTATTTTCTGCTCCATCCAATATTCATTCTTTAGTGTCAGATCTTTACGGATATAATCAAAAGTTTTTTTCCTGAAATTATGAGTTTCAGAATCCGATTTGACTGCTTTGAAATTAATTGAAGTCTTCATTAGTTCTCATCTTTTAATTTTGCGCTGTATATTTCGATCAAAATTGTTGTAGAAAAATTGTATTGCATTCCATTTTACCTGTACATATTTTACGCAACTCCGAGAATAGACCTGTGTATTTTTTACGCAGGTTGGTACCAGTCAACCTTATGCTATTTTATTCAGGTTAAAGCCTCGCAGAGCGTATTTGAAACTTTGTTGGGAGGAACGACCTTCAAAGTTGCGAATGCGCTCCTAACTTCTGCGGGCAGTTGGTAAAAAATACAGCACGCTTTATCAACGTTTCCTTTTAAAACCATTTGAATTTTTAAGTTCAGGTTCCTGATTTCTTACTTGTAATTCGTCCGCTTCAGGAAATTTTTCAGATCGCTTTCCTAATTTATTAGGTACATTATTTTTTATTCTATGTATCAAAAATTCGTTGAGATCTTTATGATTAGAATAAAGTCCGGAATGATCTTTCGCTTGCGAAAAAGATTTTATGATCTGAGATTTACATTTAATTCCTGCATTATCGTTGTCGAGAAACAGATTGATATCAGAGTAGTTTTTCAAATGGTCTATGGATTTGTTTAAAAGAGCAATGGAATTCATTACGAGAATATCCCCTCTGAATGATTTCTGCATTTCTATAAAAGACAAGGCATCCATAAAGCCTTCAAAAACTGCTACACCCCTGGTATTTTCATCTTCAAGATTTGATGTATCCTGTATATTACTATTGAGATTAAGCATTGAAATATCCTTTTTCAACAACGAACCTTTATAAAAAGAATTACGAAGCTCAATGCCTCCGGATAAATTTTCGAATCCGATGGCATACAGTTTCTTGTCTCCAACTGTAAATCGTACCTCTTTTATATAGTTATAGATTTTAGGACTTAATCCGCGTACCTGCAAATATTTTTTCAGGTTTGGATTATGGATATTCAATATTTCATCAATTGTGTAATTTGGTTCTGACTTTTTGATCTGTTGTTGCTGATGAAAAGAAGAAAAATTTTGTTTTTGCGCCCAGTCCAAAACTTCATTGACCGCAGCGTTCAAATACCTCTTCATAAAGTCGGTGTTGTTCCCGCCGACACCTTCTGAATGGAGATACCAGGCATTAATTCTTTTATCTAGTTTAAAAGAGGCTTGGGATTCGCTGGCAAATGGGTTGAGATACCAAGCTTCTTTTTCATTTTGTTTCGTTGGAAGGTGTCCGAGAGAAAGGAGGACTTCTTCCAACGATATGCTGTTGAATTGTTTGCAGTTCATTATTGTAATTTTTAATGTTTTTTAGTAATAAATAGTTTGTGTACTCTCGGCGAAAGTGGCTGAGTTTGTTTTTGAGTAATTTTTGATGACTTGATGAGAAAGCCTTGTAAAAAATTGAATAACAACACCTTAAACTCTCATCAAAGTCTCATCATTTCATCAAAGTGAAAATATTCCTCTCATCATCCTCTCATCAAAAATCAAGGTTTAAAAGTTTGATGAGGCTTTTGATGAGATGTAACTAATTGATTTTATTTTCATTATCAATTAGTTCATCATTTCATCAAATCTTTGAAGAATAAAATTCCTCTCTACTGTAAAATATCTTCCTGTTTTGTTCTGTTGGAAAAAACCTAAACCATAATCGAGGTCGTATTTGATATAGGCCAAAGAATTACTTTGAGGTTCGAGTTTCCAGTTTTCTTTCAGTATTTTCCGAACATCATTAACTGTCCAGTATTGTTTGCTGAACATCTTACCAAGCATATTGAAAATGTCCTGCGGAATACAATTGATCTTGCTGTCTTCATTACTTTCGAAAAACTCATATAAAAGTTCAATGATCTTGGATTCGAGTTTGTTATTATTTTTCCAAACCAATTTCTGTAGAGCTTTAGTTCTGATCTGTGATTCTGTGAACCACATTCTTGTCTCCTTACGACTGTGGAAAGGTCTTTGAATTAAGTATCGAAGAAAATAAGGAATCTCTTTGTTAAGGTTTTTTAGAAATTCAGTGTTTTCGCTTTTGATTGATTTTACTTTGATAATCCAGAATCTGATCTCATTCTCATCGATTTGAATGAAGTTATCTTCATTATTGGAACAAAGAATAAATTTGCCAAAAAACTCAACTTCTTCACGGTCTTTTCCTTTTGCCTCCTTTTTATCTTTGTCAGTCGTAGAAAGATATTTTAAGCGTTCCGTGATCTCTTTTTTATCAAAGAATACTTCGTCGATAGCCACTATCAGCATCGAAGTCCAATCTGAATTAAATTGACTGCTGAATGAATCTCCTTTGATGTATGTCATATTTAATCCAAAAATGGATTTAAGCCATTTGATGAAAGTTGATTTTCCAGTAGCTCTTTCTTTACTTACCAAGCAAAGAATTGGAAGTATCTGCGTTGGATGTTCAAGCAATATCTTTATGTAATCTAAACCTAGCTCCAATTGCTCTCCGAAAATATGCTCCATAAATTTTAGTGAGAATGGAATTGTGTTTTCTAAAGCTTCAGGACTTATATTTTCATTGATTGGTTGATAGGGAATTTCATTGTACATATTGTAGAATCCGTCAATGATCTGTTTATAGTTAAGATGAGAAGGAATACAGCAGAAACCATCGTACTTTGAAACTTTTGAAACGTAGATTTTTCCGTGGTCGCTAATTATCGTTTCACGATTCCATCGCACCAAAATTGATATCTTGTCTCCCGAGATCAATGGTTTCTCAATAGTTTTATAATAGGTTGTTCCTACTCTGAGATATGGGATTTTTTCGCTCATATTTTTAAGGTTTGATTCTGTACAGAAATACAGAAAAGTGAATTACAATGCTTGATAAGTAAAGTCTAATCTACCTTCTGTACTTAAGCGATTTGACCTCGTTTAAAGCATCCATCAGATCAAAATGGTTGACCCTGTAGAATCGTCCGATTTGTTCCGCTTTGATGTTACCTTTTAAAATGTGTGAGCGTACGGTCTGGTAATCGAGCTTTAGAATTTCTGAACACTCTTTGATAGAGTACAGTTTCTTTTTCAACTCAATTTCAGGTTCATTTTTGAGAGAATAGAGCAAGTCTTTTACTTCCCCTAATTCGTCGAGAATGGTTTGGAATGGATTTGTTGTCTGCATAATCTGTGATATTTATTTGCAGACAAAATTGTAGTATTGGAATAACTAATTATGCAATTCTACTCAATTGCGTGAAGTTTAATGAGTGGTTTAAAACAAATTGAAATCAGAATAAAAGCTGGAGAGTCGTAGCATATCAAAGAATTACCGTTTGATTTCTTCAAGTCCCTAGATCATCGTCTTGACGAGTTTCGCTTAATGATGGAGTTACAAAAGAATCATCACTCTTTTGCATAACACCAACTAGTATTAAAGGAAGTACCCATAATGATTTTATAGATAGCTTTGTTAAGGGAATTGTATTAAACTCTTTAAATAACTACAAATGTTAGAGCAAACACAGCTACGGTCGCAATTGTTGATGATACCAGACGTCAGCCCATAGCAATAAGTTTAACTTCTTGTACGTGTGGATTATTCTTTCTCTAGGTTTATTGGAGCAATTTCACTGGGCAGCACACTGTTATGACCTTGGCTCTCTTTGTCCGAACCAACGCCTAATCTTTTCCATTGATATTCCTGCGCAAAGCTATCAACACTATGAAATTCGCCCCTTGCGCCAACACTGTTGTCCGAAGACTTGAACTATCCAAGTAGGATCTAATTTGATAGAGTTATTCGCTGCAAAACTGTAAGATTATTAGTGTTTTCATCTCTTGTTCTTGGGGTTCATCATTCCAAAATGTCCCACATATGGCATGTAGAATATTGTGCTGTAATAATACCTTTCCGTATCTTGAAATTCTTAACCATCAGCTTTTATGATCGCTTTGATTACATAATTGTGATGTTTATTATTATCTAGCAGAGTCAATTAAAATCAACTTGTTTCTCTGCACTTTGTATTTATATACTGGATAAATTAAATCAATATTAGGAGGTTCTCCTTCAAAAATATATGATTCAATATTATCCTTTATATAATTATTGACAAATCTTTTACTCAAATTTTGACTATCAATTAAGTAAGAAGGTTTAAGAACTCTATTTTTATAGATTCCAAAACTATTTTTTGACTCAACACCTATTGAACTAACTGTTATAGTAAGTAGCGTATCCTTTGGATGAGAAAAAGCAATCTCATAAATAAATAATTTATATAAGTTATCTTTGGGTATAGGATTCTTTTTCTGGTATTTTAGTATTTCTGAATATAAAGAGTCTTGAAAAAAAGAAGAATCTATTTTTTCTTTTTTACAACTAATTAACAAAATAAATACAACTGTAATTAAAAATATTTTCATTTTTTCAAATCTTTACTTTCGTTAACTTTTTTAATTAAATATATTCCCATTCTTGTCACATTATATAAATTTGATGATTTAGGAAAAAAGACATAATTCTGATTATAATCATATTTAACAGCATTAGCATAATCTCCACCTGAACCATAATAAACACCATTTTCCCTTGCTCCCATTGCATTTAATTCTGTATAACTTTCTTCATATTTTGATATAAAAGGATGATTATGATATTTTCTATTAACTCCCTTATCAACGCCAATTTGTGATGGTCCAGGTGACGAACCTCTTTTATTGTAGGTTTGTAATGACATATATCGTTTATCTCCCAAATTAAAATCTGTTAAGGAAAACTCCACATTAGTAGCATTTTTAGCAGAATAATAAAAAAGATTAAACATATCATCTTCCACCTGGGACGAGTATTCCTTTATTGCCTGGTGATAAGGTCCGTAACCATATTTGTTATCATCTTTATTACCATCTCTATAATATTGTAATTGTCCAACCAAGCCTTTAGTTTTTATTCTTATTCCATCTTTATAATCTCCTTTTTTATCGCCATTGTTATCATTAATTGATCCTGTTTTACTATTATAACCATAAACCAAATCATCACCCTCTTGTTTTTTGGCTAGAATAAATTTTCCATTTTCATCTAACAAATAAACATCCATTCCATCTTTATCAATAAATTTTATTGGATTATTTAAAACATAATTATATGTAGAACAATCGAAGAATTTTTCGCTTAATGGATCTATCACACCCCATCTTGCAATATCAGGCATATAAAATCTAGCTCCATAATCATACGTTCCCGTCTCCTGTAACTCCTTACCGTTGTACTTGTAATTGTAAGGAATCGCCATGGGATCATATAAAGACACCTGGCCAAAAGGCTTCAGGAAACTCATTCCGAAAGGATAATAATCATTCCTGTCCCTTATCTCCAGATCGTTGCCATTCTGCACATAGCTTACCCTCACATTCCCAAGGTGGTCTTTGTATTGATAAATATAGCGCAAATTCTCGAAATCATAATAACCTTCTGCCGTTGGAAAAAAAGAAAGTATCATATTGTCAACTTCGGGGGTTCCAGGGTCTACAATGGCTACAATCCCTCGTTCCAGATCAGGTAAAAACGCCTCTTCTTCGCCAGCTTTAGAGGCTGCCATGGTAGCATCGTCCGGCTCTTCAAGTGCTTTTCTTATTGGGTCCGTATTCGGGGTAGAATATTGGAAACCGTCAAGATACTCTGTATTGATGATCTTTGTTCCTGATGAGTTGGTCAAAACAAATTTCTTCTTGACCTTAACGCCATCTGCCCTGTAGTAATAATTCGTAACATTGGCATTTTGGTTGATCTGTTTCGGCAGGTTCAAAAAGTTATATGCAATGGCAGAAATGTTCTTGTCCGGCATTGCCGTCGTGTTTCCATTCGGATCATATGTCATTGTCTGCCCGCCCCCTTCGTAGCCACTACTGTTTCCGGAAGCATCGGTGATATTTGTTACCCTGTTTCCAATATACTGATAGCCCAGATTGTCTACAACAACCGGAGTATAGTATTTGCCGTGCTTCCCACTTCTGATCAATGTTTTGATATTCCCGTTGAGGTCATAGGTCAGTGCTTCATCATTGATATGGGTTTCCGGCAATGCGCTTCCAGGGTCTTGATAGTTGCCCTTTAACAATCTATTTAGCCTGTCATATTGATACCCATAGCGTTTAAGCGAAACATCTCTTGAGATCCAATCCACTTCCGCAATGTTACCATTGTATTTTGCTGCTCCTAAAGAAGGATTTTCGGGATCATTGTAGCGGATATTATAACCAAACAGCTTTCCATTGTTCAGAACATAAGATTCATCTGCTGCATCATAAGCTATATCTCCGCTGTTGATGCCTGTCATCCAGCCCCGGATGTTGTAAGTATAATCGACCGTTTGCAAAGGTGTGCTGGCAGAACGTCCTACCTCTTTATTTACCAGTTGCCCAATCTCATTATAGGTATTTTTGGCAAGGGAAACGACAGGTGTTTTGCCCACTACCTCGTGGTAATGCTCCAAAAGGCGGTTTTGGCTGTCATAAACAAAATCTTCCTTTACCACCAGTTCCACATCGGCATTTCTTCTTTTGTGGTAGGTCATTGTTTTCTGAGGAACGCCTGCAAAATCCAGAAGAGATTCTGTTTTAGTATAGCCTCCCATATGATTGATGCTGTGCGTACCAATCGTTCTTCCTTTGGCATCGTACCAGATGTAGTTTTTTGTCCAAACATTGGTCTCCACATTACTGACATAAGAAGCAGTAGGAAGGCTTTTTGTGCTGAGACTTCCTGTTTGAGGCATTACCGCCTGTGTCAGGATAGTGGTCGGGATTGCAGGCGTTCCTGTTGGGTAGGTATCATAATAATTGACCGATAATAGTTTGGTAATTGTGTTAGGGTAATTTTTGGTAACATCATTGTCATAATATACCAGTAATCCCGGCTGTGCAAAATTGGCAGTCGTTCTCTCGACATTGTTGGAACCCTTCCCATTAAAAGTGGTTTGCAGGCTGCTTCTTGTTCCGGAATCTGTAGTAATTCCCGTATAGGCGACTCTTCCAAACTTATCGTATTTTGTGAACACCCATTGTCCTGCTGCCAGCAAATTGGCATCCTGTGTCATCACCAATCTATCCTGATTATCATAGACCAGATACTCCCAGCCTTTGCCTGGTATCTTCTTCTCAACAAGGCGGTTTCTTCCATCATACCGGTACTGGAAGCACAGTTCGTCTAAATCCGCCTGTGTAAGAGTTCCTTTTACTGCTGCTTCTGGCTGGATCACGAATGCCAGTTGATTATATTCATTATAAATATAATAAGTGTCGGAATCTTTTGTGCCGTCATTTTTTCTTACTAAAAGGGTTTGACCTTCGCCGTTCTTAAATTCGATGCTTACATTGAGGTCTTCATCCGTTACTGTGTTTTTGTACAATTGGGCAGCCCCGTAGTTGCCGGACTGTGTAAGAACAGAGCTGGTGGCATTATTCAGCCAAGTGGTTGTAGTCACAAATTTTTTGACCTCAGTTGCGGTATTGGTTTCATAGCCGAAAGCGACAGGCTTGCTGCTCCATGCATTCCCAACTTGTATCTGCTGCTGGATTCTGTCCAAAGGAGAAGCCTCCAAAACCTTCTCAGAATAGATCTTTTCCGTTCCGTAAGGTGTAGAGGTCACATTTGCCAAAGGATTGCCATAGATAGCTCCATTGGAGCTTCCTGTTTGTGGAACTGGAAGGTAATCCTTGGTCTGCCTTCCAAACGGGTCATATTCTATTTTTGTAACAACATCATTGCCTAATGGTGAGGCATTTACACTAACTATCTGCTTCGGGCGTCCTAAGCCATCATAATAGGAGACAGTATGAAATTGTTTGGCAGTGGTGCTGCTTGAAGCTACAGGTTCCAGATAGGTTCTGCTCTGAATATAATTCTCTGTATTGGTTTGTGCATCATATAGTACTGATGCCAATAACGATATGGGTAAAATATATTTTTTCATAGCTATGTTTTTATTTATCGTATGAGAAACTAACCCCCACTGGTGTATTATTAGGAGGTGATGAACCGTTATTTGAACGTACCATAACATAGCCGTTGGTATCTACTGTGATCGTCCAATTGGTTTGATTTATTACTTTGACACTGTTTGGTCGACAGTTCGCACCGATATAACCAACAGACACCCCTGCTCCGCTTGTATAACTCATCCCCAACCCTGTTAAATCAGCTTTGAAGACCAGAATCACTTCTATATGATTTGGTTGAGTTTGTTGTATGGAGTTATAACCTTGCAGTGTTACATAATAGTTTGGTGCAAATTGACAGCTTAGAAATTCACAGCTTCCATTTTGATTGGCAGCCTGCTGACCGTTCTGATTGATTTCTGCAATAGCCATTTGATTAGCTGTCGCAATATCAACATAAGAAAAATATTTGTTCGATGGAACAACGTAAGTATAAGCGCCGCCAATCTGCCAGCTTGGACAATCATTTTTATAAATTTTACGTTCCTGCCTTTCGTTATAAAACTTTGTAGGCGCGTAATTATAATTAAACTCCTTAATAATATTATTGTCCTTATCCAAAATTCTTTCTAACCTGTTTGCTGTATCATATTTGTATTGCTCTACACTGCCATTTGGAAGGGTAATACTTTTTACGCCAATCAATGGGTCATAAGTGTAAGTAGTAATTTGATAACCAGATAGTGTAGAATCAGTGCGGAAAGCCATTAGAGCGGTAGTCAGATTCTGTTCTGTCGAGGAATCTATATCAGCATTAGATGCATTGATAATTACTGTAGCCAATGAACTTACTTGCGAATAAGTTGCACCAACTATCTTGGCTATTGGCTTTGTTTGATTATAGCCCCAAATAATTGCTGTTGGAATGCCTGCGTTGGTAGTATATTGTTGTGGGTTACCTTTGCTATCGTATAGATCATACGTAACTTCCGTGGAAGCCGTACCACTTTGAACATCTGTAGAGAATATGGAAGTAGGCAATAAATTTGTTGCGTCCTCGTACTTGATTTCAATTTTGGAAATGGTTGTACCATTCCTTTTGATTTCCGTCTCAAGTGGAACCCCTACCATATTGGCATTTATCAGTTTTGTGTTGTTCTTCTCATAGGCGTAGGAATATAAGGTTTGCGAACTAGAAGAATCTGGAAAAGACGTTGTCTGAGAGGTCAACTGATGATGTGGCGTACTTTGATAAGTATTTTGAATAGTAGATGTCAAACTGCCATTCACATGATCCGTTGTAGTTACAGAATTAAGATAGGTGTGATGTGAAAAAATTGTATAAGCTGACATTTTGGAAACAATGTGCATCTGAGCTATCAGATCATACATAACATTATCAATTGGTGCTCCGTAGACGTCTGCTATATAACTTATAGAACGTATTTTATCAGTAAGCCTAGAAGGATTTGAATTGTAATTGTAAGTGACCTCTTTTATTAAATTCTTACTAGAATCATAATACTTTTCATTCAGAGGTTTACCTCTCTCAATTTCGAGATTATTATATTGTAGTTTGTCAAGGGCATTTTTTACAATACTTAGATTGGACGGTTCAAAAGCATTAATGTAACCAATATTTCCAACAATCAGCTGGTAATTGTTTGATTTTAGATCGGTCGTTCCGTTATCTTGATTTGAAAAAGTATGTTCTATAACTCCACCGTTATTTGATTTTTCATAGACTTTGGAATAAGTAATGTAATTACCTTTAGTATAATTTAGCGGAATATAAGATGATGACGACAATTTCCAATACTCTAGATTTCCATTGTTGATATTTCCTTCATCAAAATAATTAGGTGTACCTCCTGATACGCCGGATGAAGTGTTGATACCGTTGAGGTAGTCAGTCACATAAAAAAATTCCTTACTATCACTTGTGCCGTTTTCACTGGTAGTCATTTTTTTTACTCTCGCTCCTCCTGCTATCTTATTACCCGTTACATTAATATTGAATCCGTTGATCGTTCTTTCTAGAACTTTATTATAATTATGTGGTTCATACTCAATTAATGTATAGCCTTTTGTTGGATAGACAATTTTTTCTAAAAGTTCGGCAATGCCATATGTAAAATCAGGTTCCCTATATTGTGGATATGTCAGCATCTGCTGTCTGGAATAGGTATATGTAGAAGGATCTTGTTGTACGCTAGCCTGAAAATTTTTATTATTGTAATTGCCCCAATGATCGGTTCTGTTACTATTGAATGCTGGCAATTTCAAGGGGTTGTATTCAAAAGCATAGGTCTTTGTATTTTGAGGATCTCTACCAACATCAACCTTTAGCAATTTTAGTCTATTCGTTGGACTGTCTTCATAACTGAATGCTATCTTATCAGTTCTTATATTATTTGCTTTTATGACAATACTATCAAGCTTGTACCAGTGTTTTCTATCATTGTAATTACTTGGGTAGTGATGCGTATAACTATTTCCTATTTGTCCCCAAGGCACATTAAGATCCGTTTTGTAATCCAAGGCGTTAGAATATGACTTATGAAATTCTATTTCATTTTTATCAAATTTTATTTTACTCAAATATTTATAAAAATTTCGATCCATTGATAAATAATTAAAATCCCCCGAAGTATTACTTTGAGAAGCCATTGTTGACTTCGCCTTATATGTCGAGTAGTAAGCTGAACTATGAACTATATAAGTTGCTCTATTATCAAAAGAATATTCGAATTCTATATTTTTTCCGTTTGGATATTCAATTTTAGTTAGATACCAGCTTTTTACAAAAACACCGGGATTATAAGAAATATCTACCTTATCAATTCCTGTGATTTCTAATGCGTTTTGTGTCTTCCCGAAAGTATATTTTATGCCCTTTTGATCAGTTATTATAAAGCCATAAATGATTCTTTTCAAGAACCAATTTTTTTGATCTGTAGTTCCTCCATTTTCAAGAAAGGTAAAATCATATTTTAATTCTTCTTGGACGCTGAGGTCGAGATTTTCATTGGCCTTTATAATCCATTTCCCTTCATGGTTTTTAAAAAAGCTTCCATTGAGGCCATTTACGTTGAACATAAACTCATCTGGAGCCGGATTTGCTTCAGAATGACTGGGGAAAAGCGGAGTTAGAAAATCATAATATTCTACCATTTTTTGATCACTGTCCCAATTAGAAGTATTAAGACGTGAATAATGATCATAGTAAGAAAACACAGTAGGATCAACGTATCCGCTTCCGTAAAACTCATCAACACCTCCATTGACTTGTCGGGTAATTGCCCCTCCCACCGAAAGATTCCAACCTAGACCCACCCAAGAGGTTTGGAAGTCAGGCTTCACAGATGAAATGTTATAATTCAAAGAAATATCCAGATCATTGCCATAACTTTCATTCGAGAACAGTCCTACATTAATATTAGGCTGTCCAGTTGAAAGATTCATCGGAAACATTCCGAAAGTTCCGAGAGAAGCTACATTAGGGCTGGAAGGCATGTATTTTGGTACAAATGCTGCCCCCTCAACTATTTGGGCATTGATGCAAAGTGATAAAAAAGCAGTTATTACTAAAAATATCTTTCTCATAGTGTTTTTATTTCTTAACGATTTTGGTTGATAGTTTTTTCTCTCCAGTTAATACAGTCACCACATAAACACCCTGCGGAAGATTACCTGTATTAATTTTAGTGACCTTGTTTTGGGTTTTAAGGGTTTGTACTTGTTTGCCCGAAAAGTCGTATAAGTTTATATCCGCATTAAATTTTCCCTCTTCCAAACCGTTCAGTCCAATTTCAACATACGCATAGTTTTCCACCGGATTCGGGTATATTTTAATATCTTGATTCTCCACAAGGTCTTCCAGCTGCTTGTCTCCCAATTTCACGACCTTCCAGTTTTCTTCTCCCAAATGGTCTGCGCTGGTTCCGGCTAATAAGTAAGAGCCGTCACTTTGAAGCTTTGCTGCGGTCAAACGCTCTTGCTGCTTCTTATCCTTGCCCTCCACATATTTGCGCCATTCTTCCTTACCATTGGTATCTATGTATAGCATCCAGAACTTCTCATCATCTTTCTTCACTTTTTCCTCAGCTTGAGTGTAACCACCCAATAAAAATCCTTTGTCTTCGCTGAAATTATCCTTATTTGTCTTCCTTATAACATCAAGGCTCATCGCCACATCTCTGTTTCCAAAATTGTAACTTTTTTGCCATACCTCATTACCCGATTTGTCTAACTTAAGCAACCATAGATCTGTACCCTCTTTGATATTTTCCTTTTTGTTGCCCGATGATTGACTTCTGCTTTCTCCGACAACGATATAGCCGTTTTGGGTATTGGCAATACTTTTTGGTCTGTCGTCTCCACTTCCGCCATACGTCTTCTGCCACTCAACATTGGCGTTCTTGTCCAGTTTTACGATCCAATAATCTCCCGCTCCAAAATTCTCATCAGATTTACCAATAAAAGTTTTTACTGTTGAGGTTAACTCCGGTCTTGAAGTTTCATTTTGAGGATTGACACTTTGAGAACTATTGCCTTGAGCAGAATTTTGACTTTCAGAATTATTCAGGTTCTCGGATTTCCCGGAAGTGGAATAAACCAGCAGGACAGCCCCACCGTCCGGTGTCGGGATCATATCGGTTACCTCATCCAGAGATTTCCCCCCGAGAATAGTCGCTTGGATCTGCTTACCGTCTTTGTCCAATTTGGAAATGAAAACATCTTTAGAACCGAATAATTTTTTATGATCATTGACGTTGCCTGCAACAAAAAATCCCTGATCCGTAGATTGTACCACAGCAGAAACTTCATCATTACTTTTCGTCCCGAGGGTCTTTTGCCAAAGTTCTTCGCCATTTTCATTAAGGCGAACAAGCCAGACATCACTCCCCCCAAGATTGTTTTCCTTCTTATCACCGGATATATTGGAAAACGAGGAGCCAACCAAAACAAATCCACCTTCCTGAGTAGCAATAGAACTCATCAGATAATCGTGTCTAGAGCCCCCAAAATACTTTTCCCAAATCTTCTGGCCTTGTTGATCCAGCTTAAGAATATGGTAATCGTAACCATTGTTAATGTTCGGATTTTGCATCTGATTGCTGGCATTGATAGAAGAGCCGCAAACTAGAATCTGCCTGTCAATAGTAGAAGTCATTGTTACAAGAAAATCCTGTGTAGAAGAGCGAATGCTTTTTTGCCACAATGTTTCTTGGGCGTACGAGTATCCACTAGCTAGAAATCCCAAGCTTAATATAATTCTTTTCATTGGTTTGTTTTTATGTTTCTAAATTAATAATATTTCAGTGAACTTTACACAATATTATCAGAATAATTATGACTTTTATCAAAATTAGCATGAATTAAAGTTAAAAATTAGTTAAAATAATTAAATCATATAGTTGTTTGAAATCATACAGTGACTATCAATGGTAGTAAATCGATGTAATCTCAAGACTTAAAAGTCTTTTTTTAAAAATGAATTCTGTTTATGTAAAATTTTATATTTGACCTACTTTAGTTTATCCCTTAAATGGTTTAACGTACACACTCTCATAATTACTTAGAGTTTGTGAAATTTATTAAGTATATTTTTTTCAACTAAATTAAAAGAAATTACGAATGGTGAAATTTTTATACAATATAAATTAATTACTAATATTAAATATCTGAGATAATTCTTGGTAGATATTTTCTTCAAAGTCATTAGGTTTCACTGTTATTGCTCTTGAAAATGTTCCTTTGTCAAAATTCGTATTATATTCATTTTCCATAGCCTCAATTATTGTGGTATCTTGGAAATCTGGGTTAATAATATGATTGTCTTTTAGAAAACGGTGAATTCTTATGAATGAAGATTTCTGATCTACCAGCAGATTGTGATTTTCATCAATGAATTTTTTGTCTTTTAAAAAAGCGAGGAAAATTTTTGAACTTTTATCACCAATCATAATATCTGATAAACTAATTTCTCTATTTGTTTTGTGCTTTAAGGCAAAATATAGAAAAAGTGTAGTTTCGGCACCATTTAAAAAATTGCCCTGCAATTTCATTAGATTACTTGAACTTAACAGGCTGTTTGATTCTTTTTTATATTGATCCAAACAGTATTGGATCTTTTCTTCAAAATTGTGATTTCTTGATGCATCAATATTTTTGAAATGAAAACTGAAGAAGTTATCTAATTTTTCATATCTGATCAAAAACTCGTTCTTCATTTTTTCATTGAGAACAATTTCAGAGGATTTGTTTTTAGCTTTTTCAATTCTTCTTTGCAAAAGCTTATAAATTTTCTGACCTTTCATCCAGTAATAAATCATCATAGGATAGCCGACAAATTCTTCCCAAAGGTTCCAACGTCCGTAAAGCTTTTTTTGATCCATAATCTAACGTAGTGATTATTTAAAAACTTCATTCATATAGTTGATCTTATCATCTTCGCTTGGTCTGTAGTAAGCATTAAAGACCTCCAAACTAGTATGACCAGTGTAACTCATAATTACTTTATCAGGAACTCGTTTGTTCTTCATTATAGTGATGAAGCTTCTCCTTGCAGTATGTGAGGAAATTCTTGTCCAAAATTCAGCTTTTTGGTCTACCAACTCATCACCATATTTCATAGTTTTCTTTATTTCATCAGTAAATTCCAACTTTTTAAAAACCTCCTTAATATATTCATTCATCTTTTGATTTGTAATACTTGGAAGGTTATAATCATACTTTTCCAGTATTGATTTAGAAATACTGTTTAAAGGAATTGCTAAGTTTTTAGATTTACTTTTCAAATCAATAACCCGTATGAAATTACCATCAACATCACTTCTCGAAATCGTACTATAATTGCCAAACCTCATTCCTGTAGTACATCCAAAAACAAAAAGGTCACGCACCTTTTCCAACCTCCTATTTTCACTGAAGTCATAATTGTAGATGAGCTCAACTTGTTCATAATTTAAAGCTATTTCATCCGTTGTAAATTTCGAAGGTTTTTTGAAAGCAATAAAATTATTATTGTATGTATATTTTTTATTGAGAGCCCAAAGAAGAAAAGTTTTAAGCAGACCGACATTTCTGTGTAATGTATTTGCAGAATGCTTTTTTTCTTCAATACAATATTTTAAAAACTTATTATAAAGTTTATCATCAAATTTTCCCAGAGTGATCTTAACTTTACAATTGCTTTCAAAATCTTCGAGTAAATTCTTATTGCATTTGTAACGCTTTAATGTTGAGCTTGAAATCGAATTACCCGTATAGTCATTTTCTTTCTCATCTAAAAACTCCTGATAAATTCTAAAGAAATCACTTTTAACAGTGATTTTCTTAAATTTTTCATCGAATCTTTGTTTAAGAATATCGACGGTAAGTTCTTCATTAATGTTCTTATATCGATTAACAATCTCTGTAAAGAAACTACTGTAACGATCTAACTGCATCTTTAAACTACGGTGAATTTCTGCCCTTTTAGTCCTTCCGTTTAGGTCATTAGGTTGCCTGCCTTCAAAATCCCATTCGCTCGGTTTTATTTTCTCACCTGTAGAATAGATGAAGTTCTTATTTTCGTTGTTAAAAAATGAACGGAAATAAATTAGGGTTTCCTTTGTACTATTGGGTTGTTTGAGTTTGAAAGTGTAATTCATCAGGTGCCAGTTTAGGTGCTACTTCTTCTATATTTAAACATATAAACTAAGTATATTAGTTTATACAAATATAGTTAAAATACTGATAAATAGATATATTACATATTTTGAGATATGTTAAAATATAGTAGGTTCGAAAACCTCCAACTCCACATTTAACACTTAAAATCAGAGAATTACAGTGTTTTACACCCAAAAACACACCCAGTAATTTATTGGGTGTGTTTTTTGTTAATTAAATTTATAGTAATACATTATTGCAGAGCATAGTTTTGCACATTAAATTTTTTGACACAAAATATGATATAAAAATATTGATGCTCTTTATCGCATCGACAATTTTGTCTTACTCTTAAAAGGCACACAGTAAAAATATTTTAGATTTTTTTTCATTAGCGATACATCTTGATATCTTTTACAATCTTACTACCATAAAATTGCTTTTCATCATTGGTAAAACAATGAAACCATTAACATAATCTGTAATGATTTTTCTCATTTATTAAAAATTTAATATTTATTATTTGTAATATTATCTATCTTTAACATAATATCCAAACAAAATAACATCATGAAAAACTTTCTTTTTTTAGGCCTTTTATGTATTGGCCTTTTATCATCCTGTAAAGATGATGATACCCCTAACCAAAACACGCTTCCTGAAGCAACGCAATCAGGTAAAAATACTGGCGGAGCCTTAGTAGACAATAATATTTGGGTAGCAAAAATTGAGTCACCAGATCTTAACCCTGGAGGAAATAATACCAAGTACGAATTTGTTAATAATACATATCAACTACAAATAGTATTAAGACAAGTGAATGATACAAGCAACAGAATTGTCATCAATATTTCTGACAGTAATGAGATTACTTCTAAAACATATTCTGTTACAGCCTGCCGATATGAAAATCAATCTCAAGTGTTTGATGTTGGCATTGGTAATAATGATGGAATATTAAATATCACCAAATTTGATAAAGATAATAATATAATTTCTGGAAGTTTTAGTTTCACCGCTAACAATATAAATGGTAACAATAGTAAAGTCACTATTACCGAAGGTCGCTTTGATAAAAAATTCATAAACTAAAAACCATACTATGAAAACAAAATTTTACCTGATTATTCTATTATTCTTAGGCTTTTTAGGACTGGGTCAGATTGTAACGACACAACAGCAACAAATAGCAATTCCTGTTGATCCAGGAGACATTAACCAAATAAATCCTTTACAAAATATTTTCACTAATCTGGAAAAAGACAGAATTCCAAACGGATTGTTATTAGACGCAGCAATAGAATTTGCTCACTTTAAAAAATACGATGGTACTATCCCAGATAGCTCATATACCAGCTCAAAACTAGTGGTTGATGTATACAATACTTTATTAATGAGTCGTTTGTCTGCCAATTCCCAAATAACAAAAACTTCAGAACAATTTACAAGCGATTGGAAAAATGAACAACAAATTGATATTATTCCTTTAGGTGGGGTCTTTTATAGATATTCCGAGTTTTCCGAAATTACCCAGCAGAATTCAAAGAATACGGGTGATCCCGGAACATTAGTTATTAATAACAATCAAATCCAAGACAAGTATGTCAACGGAATCTGGCAAAATCCTTATGAAGAAAAATTTGTATTTGCTCTGGCTCCTTCAATAAACTCTTCTAATAAGTTCAATTTTAAAATTAAACTTCCTGATAATCTGTTTCTCAGCAATCAATCAACACAGATTCAGAAAATAGAATATAAACTCTCGGATAATCAACCATATCAATTGTTGCCATATAATCAATTGATCAATGCAAACTACACCGCCGAAGGAACATACCATTGGACATTTAAATTAACTTTGAATTCAGGTCAGATATTATATTCCCACACATTGTTTACCATTGATGGTCATTTAGATCAATTTGTTGAAATCTCTGATACATCGGCAAAAACTAGCAATCTTGACCAGTATACGAAAAAAGTAATAAGCAATGGGTTGTTTAGCAGAGCTACTCTTTATATTCAACTTGCACCTGGACATACTCAGATTACAAAACCATTAATAGTGGCTGAAGGATTTGATATGGGAAATATTATAGCACCTACGAGAGAGGCGGGATTAACCAATATCAATAATTTTAAATCTAGTTTAATATATCAAAATGATTCTGGGAGTGGTAACAATTATTCGTTATACTTTAATTTAAATGACAATTACGACATTATTTATGTTGATTGGAACAATGGGGTTGATTACATTCAAAACAATGCTGCTTTACTCAAAAAAGCAATACAATGGGTAAACGATAATAAAGCTGGTACAATAAAAAATGTTGTTTTAGGACAAAGTATGGGTGGACTTATTGCGAGATATGCTCTTAAAGACATGGAAGACAACGGTATCAATCACGATACTCAACTTTTCATTTCGCACGATAGTCCGCATTTAGGAGCAAATATACCTTTAAGTATCCAGTATATGCTGATTAATGTTTCTAAAACCTATATCAGGACTCCAATAGCCGGACCTTTGGAATTTATAGTACCTATATTTAACCAAGGTATATCAATCAATGATATTCTTACATTGACCGATACACCTGCGGCTAGACAGATGCTTATCAATTACGTGAATAAAAATTATCAGATAGATAACACTATCCACAATAACTGGCAGAATGAGCTTAAATCCAAAGGATATCCCCAGCAATTAAGGAAAGTAGCTATTTCAAACGGTAGCGAATGCGGAACAGATCAAACAATTAATGATTTATTGAGACTTTATAAGGAAACAGGCGAGCAACATTTGTTTTCAGATATTTTAGGTGTTTTGTTAGGTGTGGGAACCGGACGATTGGATATGATCATTTTAGCTTCTTTACCCGGAAGTTCTAAATATGTTTTTGATTTTACAGCACGTCCTATGATAAATCTTAATGAAAACAAACAACTGTATTCGGGAAGTATTAAATACAAGAAGAAAATACTTTGGTTTATAAACGCACAGGTTTCCCTACTAAGTGGTAGCAGGAATCAGCCCTCAAATATATTCCCTATAGACAAATATGGCGGGGGAAAATTCATATTGGCACAGGACGAATTGCCAGGCTTTATTAAAGATAACCTTGATATGCGTCCCTTTAGCTTTATCCCTACTCCAAGTGCACTAGATTATAAATTTGGTAATGTTACATTAGGAGAAAGTGATTACCAAAAATCTTTTTCACCTGTAGATGATGCATCCAATGTCCCATTTGCTAATTTCGTTGCAGAAAAAATGGATTTTAATAATAATCACATATCCTTTAGTCAGAGAAATGGACAATTCTTTATCAATCAATTATCAAATTCTACCACCACTCAGAACCAAACGCTAACGACAGCATTTTTGTGTGGAAGCAAAGTGAAAATTGGGGGTGAAGCACTATTGTGCGGCAATAATAATGCAATCTACACAACAGGCTTTGCACCTAACATACAGTGGTCTGTCATAAATGGTCAAAATCTTATTGACATAACCGGCCCAAGTAATCAACCACAGATAAGTATCATACCTAAATCAAATGCTAACGGGTATGTCAAATTGCAGGCATATTTAGCTGGGGACGGTGCCAGCAATACTGTAACAAAAGATATATGGATCGGAAAGCCATTAGCAGGTGTTACACAGATAAACAATCCTAATTATTATAATGAAACTCACTTTTATCTTGATTCAAGCACACTTAACTTTCAGGATATAACAAATATTCAATGGACTAAAATATCATCTAACCCTATTGCGGGAGTAACATTACTTGCAAGTCAGGGATCTACAACAGGAATGGCAAAAGGACCAAATAATAGTTGGGCGATGGAAGCGAAAGTTGATATTACAAACAGTTGTGGTACGTTTACATTATACACAACTCTAACTCCTCCACCAGCTGCACCTTGTGAAACTTTTTCACTTGCAAAAACCGAAGAATCTTCCGACAGTTATGCAGTGTTAAAAATAATAGAACCGCCTTGTTCTTCAAACAGGACAGTAACTGCAAAACAAGGAGACCAATATCAGATAACTGTAGCAAATAGTTTGGGAACTATTGTAATTTCAAAAACAGGAGATACATTTGACTTGCAGAGTTTCTCTAATGGTGTGTATGTTGTGAATATTTCAAAAGACAATAATACTTTAATAAATCAAACACTTATAAAAAATTAACATCATTTAAAATAACAAAGAGACTGCCTTTTGGCAGTCTCTTTTCACTTAATATGCTATCGTTGCATTTTTCTACTATTTATTTCTTCATTTCTTGAAAAATTATTTCTCAAACTATTTCATTGTCTTAGAGCCCGTTATAGCATTGGCAAAATTTTCAACAATTCTTTTCGAGGATATATTTTTCTCAATGGCTTTCAATTCAGATTGCTTCTGATTCTTCTCTTGTTCCAATTTTTGATTTTGCTCATGAAGATTTCGGTAATATTCAGATGTAGAAATATGCTTAGCTTCAGAGCCTTCAATCCCTCTTCTTAATCCGTATTTTGCCATTGCTGCAGCATACGTGTTTTGATAGTGCTTCAGCTTATTTCTTGCCATTACATCATCTGCACAAAGTTGGTTAGCATTTGAATTCTTCTTTTTATAGGTCAGAGGATTGCTGTCTTTTTTTGTTTTTCTTCTTTCTCCTGTGACTATGGGAATTATTGTAGCATGGATATGGGGCGTTTTTTCATCCATATGAAGAACAGCAGAAACCAAATTCTCTTCCCCAAAAGTTTCTTTCAGCCAATGAAGATTATCTTTACGCCAGTGGCCCAATTGTTTATTTTTCTCAATAGCTTTCATTGTCTCATGAGTTCCAGACAACATAATACGAATAGCTCTGACCTGATTGGTTCCTATCTTTTAATATTTATAATAGAATAATTTCTCTGATAACAAAGGCAATCCAAAAGCCAAGATATAAATTAGCATAGCAAGCCTAAATTAAAAGAACTTTTCAAATGTTTTGAAATTAAAAGGGTTCTATAGTCATTATCGATTGCTTCGTAAGCTTTCGCATAGAAATAATCAATCCAATCATCTTAATTTTTTTTAAAAGTATGTTGTTCCCATCTTTATCTTCACTTTGAAAATACACGTTACTAATTTGATACTATCAATAAAATCTTCATTTTGAGGTACGTATTTGAGACTTACAGTTTGTAACGTTACCCACTCAATGAGTGGGAAGGGAAACTGCTATGACAATGCTGTAGCGGAGAGTTTTTTCAAGACTCTGAAAACCGAACTTGTCTATCAAAATAAATATGAAACTAGAGACCATGCCAAAAACTCTGTGTTTGAATATATAGAAACATTTTACAACACCCAGAGAAGGCATTCTGCCTTAGGAAATTTAACCATAAGAGAGTATCAAAATTTAATGTCTAATCAATCTAAAAATGTAGCATAAAGAAGTATATAAATTTTGTCTCAAAAATAGTTGCAAGTTCAATGACCAGCCGATAACTTTTCTGTCATATAAATCAATGACTGTTGTGAGATACA
>NZ_DAMBSX010000010.1:0-26156 GCF_032054305.1 Epilithonimonas sp. | reverse complement strand
ATTACCCGTTCGGGATGAATTTCAATAATTACTATTCCAAGTTCGATGCGATGGGTAGTTTGCATAACTACAAGTACAATGGGAAGGAACTCCAAGAAACAGGAATGTATGATTACGGGGCGAGGATGTATATGCCGGACTTGGGAAGGTGGTTTTCGATTGATCCTTTGGCGGAAACATCAAGAAGATGGTCGACTTATACATATGGTTACAACAATCCAATAAGATTTATTGACCCTGATGGAATGCAGAACTATGATATAACTTTTGGAAAAAATATTTCACAAGAAACTCAAAATAAAATAGTAGGCGATTTAGAAAAACAGACAGGATTGAAATTATCTGTGGGAGATGATGGTAAAGTGAGTTATACAGAACCATCTGACGCAGGAGGAAGTAAGACGGCTCGCGATATGGTAAAAGGAGCTATTGATAATCATAGAACAGATTATCAGATTAATTCTGACAATTCTAGAGGCTCATCAATTGATGCTGTAAGCTCTCGTGGAGAAGTAATTGATGGAGTATATGGTGCAACTACAACTTATGATTTGAATATTAATACTAATCAGATTGATAAATTTATAGGAGGAACTAGTGAAGCCTTAAACCCATTAACTATGGGATACGGGATGACTACGATGCATGAAATAAGTCACGTTTATAATGGTTTGTCAGATCAAAATTCAATTTATGGATTACCTGGTGCAAATGAAAAATTTATGAATACAATTAGAACTGAGTTGGACGCTTCAAAACAATTTAGTTTGCCATTTGGTCAAAGAAATTCATATAGTCCAATGGAAGTTTTATATAAAGGAACAATACAAAACTTCACACCTTTCGAAAAAACACCTGCTGTTATACAATATGATTTCAAAAAAATAGATATTAAGAAAAATCTATTTATGTTAACTCCAAAAACTAAGTAAATGAGATATTCAGTAATTATTTTATTTTTAAGTTTTAATGCCTTTGTATACGGGCAATGTGTATGTGAGAGATACGATAAAGGAATTGAATTTATAAAAAAAGATTTTATAGATAAAGGAATAGAAAAATATTATAATGATATTTTGAAACCCGGAGCCTATGGGATATCTATTTATGAAAGTTTTTTTCCTCTATATAAATCTGATAATTATTATAATTGGATAAATATTGACAAAACAAAAGCAATTGAAAAAAGTAATTGCTTGTCTAAAATAAATAAGAAATATTGGGAGAAAAATTGGAAACCTGAAAATTATTATAAAAATAAAACTGTGTTTTCAAAAGATAAGTTCAAAGGTCCTTCGCACATAGCTATTTTTACAGAAATAAGAAACGATTCTTTAAGGGTTGATGTGATATCAAACTCATCTGAAGGGTTAAGAAGCTGTGGTAGTATCAATAAATATTTGTTAATTTTTGATAATAAAAATAACATTAAAGAAACAAAATCTTGGACAGCGCATTATGAATGTTTGTAAATATTAAGGTAACAATACCCAAATTACACTAATTTAGTGTAAGGTTATAACATACCTAAATTATTTTTCCAGTCTTCTTGATGGTTTATGAATATAAAACTAGTTTTATTCTCATCAAATCTGACGAGTTCATTTGTTAAACCACTACCATTTAAGGTCATGGGTCACGTTCCAAACTTAGTGATAGATATGATCTGAAATATTAAACCATTGAAAATCAGATAAAATAATAATCAACAAAATTTAGAAAAGAGGGTAGAATGATCTATCCTCGTTTATTTTTGAAGAAAATAGATGTCGCAAATGGCTGGGAATCATAACAGGTGTGTCAAACTTAGTGATGGTGATCAATAAAATGCAGCTCTTTACAAAATTTCTCATTAAGCATTAATAAAACCATTAATTTTGCGATTCAGATTTTATTAGAATACCTATGATTTCATTTAGAAAAATCACCTCTCTATATTTTTTGCTGGTCAGCTTCTTTGTTTTTTCTCAAGCAGAAAGTCCTGTTTATACTTTACCTAAGATCAAATCGAGTATCACACTTCCTGTTTCACTGCCAATCTCGGAGATCAATAGTCTCGTCAATCAATCTATCAAAGGTATTTTGTACGAAGATCAGTCTTACACCGATAATAATAACGACCAGTTCAAGGTAAAAGTAGAGAAGCAGGGTAACATTGCTATAAAAGCTTTGACCAATAACCGGTTGATGATCTCTGTCCCTCTGAAAATTTGGGCAGAAAAAGGCTACGGGACTTTGGGATATTATCTTTATAAGGATACCAATTTTAATCTGATTATGAATTTCATCACAAGTATAATTGCGACATCAGATTGGAAGTTGGATACAAAAACTACTACAGCAGGGTTCGTGTGGACACAGAAACCTGTTTTGGATTATGGTAAGGTGAAAATTCCAATTGCTCCCTTCATTGAGTCCACATTGAAAGAACAGCAGTCCAAGTTCACAACGATCATTGATGATCAGATCAAATCTAAATTCAATTTGCAACCCTATCTGGTAATGGGCTGGAATCAGTTCTCTAAACCTATCAATGTTTCGGAAGAATATAATACTTGGCTCAAGATCTCCCCTCAAAGTACATTCATGTCACCGCTTCAGGTTTTTCAGGATAAGATCAAAACGACCATTGGAATTGATCTGTATTCTGAGACTTACGTGGGACAGATTCCTTTGGCTACAAAAGACGTGAGCTCAGTTCCTAATTTTCTCCTAAAGCCCGACCTTCCTAACATCTTCAACCTGCAAACAACGGCGAATATCAGTTTCGATGAAGCTACGAGAATCGCAAGGCAACAATTCCAGGATAAAGAATTTGCGATGAGTGGTGAAAATAAAAAGGTGAAGATCACAGATATTTCTGTCTATCAGGAAAAAGAAAATATCGTGATAGAAGCACATACGACAGGTGAAGTAAACGGAACGGCTTTTATCAAAGGCAAACCATTTTACAATGCGGAAGAACATAAGATAAAGCTGAATGTTACAGATTTTAATCTTAAGACCAAGAATTTCTTTCAAAAAGCATTGACCGTTTTGTTCGAAGGCAAGATCAGAAGGATGATAGAGAAAGATTACGGAATCCCGCTTTTGGATATCGAGAATTCTTCCAGGAAAAGTATGATGGAAAACTTCAATAAAGAATATGTGAAAGGCATCAAATTACAAGGACAAGTTCTGGATTTGAAGCCCACACAATTCCTTTTATCAGAAAAATATATTACGATTGTTATCGATACCAAGGCACAATTGCAGATGAATGTTTCGGGATTGATTTTTTAATAACGTTTGTTAGTTTTCTTTATCTTTTATTGATTATAATGCTGAGTATATTGTATATATTTGTCAGTAATTAAATTTAATATGAAGAAAACTTTTACTCTGGCACTTGCTTTAGCTTATATATGCGGATTTTCCCAAGAATCCAAAGAGTTGGCTCAACTTAAAAAGCAGACCAATGCCAATGTTACGATCAGTAACAGCACTTCCAACCCTAATTTCATCCTTTTTGGAAATTCTAATGCACTTCAATTAAAATCTACCGGAGCAAAAGCAAAAGTAGATGAGTTTTTGGCAGAAAACTTCAAAGCTTTTAATCTGAAATCTGTCAATGATCTGGTATTTGTAGAAGAAATCACAGATAATTACGGACTGAAGAATGTGGTTTATATACAACAACATCAAGGTGTTCCTGTTTACGACGGTGTTTTGAAGTTCCACTTCAACGGAAAGGAGGAGTTGACATCCATTAACGGGAATGCGATCTCCAATATAAAGGTCAGTTCTACGCCGGATATTTCTGCTACAGAAGCGGCAGCTATTGCGAAAGGTCTTGTTGCGAAACAGAATCTTACAAGCAGCAATGTTCCCTTAGAGATTGGAAAGAATAATCTTTTGATCTTCCCGAAAAATTTGGTTCAAGGAGGTGTTGTTGTGCCTTATTTGGCCTATGAGGTGGAAGTTACCAATAAAAATGATGTCAGAGAATTTCTTTTTATCAATGCTCATACAGGAGAATTAGTGGAGCAATTCACGGGGATACATCCTATCGACAGAAGAGTATATGAAACCAATACCAATGCTTCCAACCTAAAATGGAAAGAAGGCGATGCTTTTCCGGGAACGCTTACAACTTGGCAGCAACATGAAGCTGTGACGTCTGAACATGTTTATAACTTCTTCAAAAATGCATTCGGATATATTTCCTATGATGCGGCAGATCATACAATGATCACTGTGAACAATGATCCGACTATCTCTTGCCCTAATGCGAGATGGAATGGCACATATGCAGGATATTGTGACGGGACAGCAACTGATGATGTCATTGCGCACGAATGGGGACACGCTTATACCGAATATACAAGTGGACTGATCTATCAATACCAATCAGGAGCGCTTAACGAATCTTACTCCGATGTTTGGGGAGAAACGATTGACCTGATCAATAATTATATGGATGAAGGCGAGAATCTTAGTGTAAGAACCACCACTTCCTGCTCTGGTTCGCTCCGCTGGAAAATGGGTGAGGATGCTACTGCTTTTGGAGGAGCTATCCGGGATATGTGGAATCCAAACTGTAATGGACAACCTGCAAAAGTGTTGGATGCTACTTATTACTACTGTGGAACTGCCGATAGCGGCGGGGTGCATACTAACTCCGGACCTACCAACCATTTATACGCACTGCTTGTAGATGGCGGAACTTACAATGGTTATACAATAACAGGAATAGGCTTTGTGAAAGCTGCCCATCTTTGGTGGAGGGCACAGAGAAACTATTTGACGGCAACTAGTGATTTCGCTAATTTTGCTGATGCTTTGGAAGCCGCTGCCAATGACCTTATAGGAATCAATCTCCAAGGATTATCTACAACCACAACACCAGCAGGTTTAACAGGACAGGCTTTTACAACTGCTGATGTGCAAAATGTTAAAAACGGCATCCTATCAGTACAGTTAAAATCATCGCCAGCAACACAATGTAATTATACACCTTTGCTTGCTCAAAATGCACCAACGCTTTGTTCAAGTGCAACTTCCAATCCATTATTCAAAGAAGATTGGGAAAATGGTCTAGGAAATTGGACTGTTTCTAATGTTCCTACAAAACCTGCTACTTGGGAAGCTAGAGATTGGACGATCAAAGATAACTTGCCAAAATCAAGAGCTGGAAAAGCAATATTTGCAGTTGACCCTATCAATGGAGATTGTGCAACTAACTTGCAAAACGGAATTCTGCGTCTGGAAAGTCCAACGATTACAATCCCGACTTTCTCTTCAGGAAAATATGAAATGGCTTTCAACCACTACGTGGCCACCGAATCTACTTGGGATGGGGGTAATATCAAATATAGTTTAAATGGCGGTTCTTGGACACTATTGCCTGTAACAGCATTTACTTATAATGGTTATAACAGCACTTTGGATGGAACCAGCCAGAGTGATAATCCATTAAAAGGACAAAGGGCATTCACTGGTACAGATGGCGGTTCTCTTGGCGGAAGCTGGGGACAAAGTGTGATCGACCTTTCTAAAATTGGAGTGACTTCTGGCTCTAATATCAAATTCAGATTCGAGTTAGGAACAGATGGTTGCAACGGTATAGAAGGTTGGTATCTGGATGAGGTCTATGTTTACAATTGCGCAACACTTGCAGTAGAGGACGTTCAGAAACAAAACGGGATTACTGTATTCCCGAATCCGACCTCAGGTTTTGTGACTATCCAAAATAGTAAAAACTCAAATTTGAAAAATGTTGAGATCTATAACGTTGCTGGGCAATTGATCCAGAGGTTTAATATTAATAATGCTAAAGCTTCTTTGGATATGAGCCAATTATTGAATGGAACTTATATCTTAAAAGTAAATTCTGAAACAGAAAGCAATTCTGTAAAAGTAATTAAGAAGTGATTTTCGAAATTAATACCAATAGAAAAAACCTTATGAACTATCATAAGGTTTTTTCTATTTTAATATTGAAATTAATTTAAAACTTCAGAGCTGTTTCTAATGATAATTCCATCATTGTTCTAAGTGCCTGCTCTCTTTGGTCTGCAGAGATGAATTCGTGAGTTGGAATAATATCGGAAACTGTCAAGATAGTTGCCGCATTTTTTCCGAGATGTTGAGCATTGGCAAAAAGAGCAAAAGCTTCCATTTCTACCGCAGGACAATTGTGTCTTACTGCAATCTCCGGAACAGCAGGGTCTTTTCTGTAAAAGATGTCGCTAGAGTGGATGTTAGTTGCTTTTGCATCAAGACCTAACTCTTTTGCTGTTTCATTGATTTTATCAAATGCACTTCCTTGATTGGAAATGATATCTTCTTCAATTCCCCAAGCAAATTTTGCATAGGTACTTTCGCTCGCTGCATTTTTTACATTTAGAATATCAAATAGTTTCAGATCTGTAGAATATGCCCCACAAGTTCCGATTCTGATAATTGTGTCAACTTCATATTCCGTAAACAATTCGTAAGAATAGATGCCGATACTTGGAAATCCCATTCCGCTAGCACCAACTGTGATTTCTTTTCCTTTATATTTCCCTGTAAAATAGAAAATATTTCTGGTCTGGCTTACCAATATGATATCGGTCAAAAAATTATCAGCAATATATTTAGCTCTTAGTGGGTCGCCCGGCATCAATACCGTTTTTGCAATTTCTCCTTTTTTTGCGCTTATGTGAACACTCATATGGATTAAAAATTTTAGAGCGTGAAGATAAAATTTATATTCTGATTACCGAATTGTTTCTAATAATAATATTTTAACCAATTAATTTAAGCCTAAGAATTTAAAAGGTTTTGACTCTTTGAAGTTTGAATTGGATTTACCATTATAAGTTTGATAATTACTCAGATCCAGTTTCATTATTTTTCCTTTTGGAGTGACATCAAAGTCTTTAAGATTGACCCAAAAAGTATTAGGCGTGAAAACTGTTTCAAAATAATAGACAAGGTTTTTCTGATCGGCAACAGAACGCCATCTTGTAGAAGAGATATTGGGCTCTGTCTCCGAAGAGATTCCGTAGGGAACGGAACAGTTTCTTATCACACTGAAGACACTTGCAACTGCACTTCTTGTATCTGCGGTTTGCGGAATAGCATTAATATAATAAGAAGCTCTTACGAAACGGTCCGCAGCACGATTGGTTCCGGGTAACATAACTGTTCCGGGGATTCCTTTCCAATAATTATTGAGAGCCAATTGCTCTTCAAAAACCGGAGAGTTTGTCATCACGGTATATTCCGGCGAATGATGAATGACCAATTTTCCGTTGATGTATTCGAAAACAGCATTGTCTCCAGAAGAGTCTGAAAGGGAAAGGTGAACAGTCGTGAATCTTTCTGTTCCCGGTATATAATCGCTTACGACTGCAAAAGGTTCTGTCCTAGAATATTCAACAGCTTCTTTTACCGTTGCGAAATTATCCAGATAATATTGTGCCCAAAGAGAAATAGCAAGACCTTTCGTTTTTCCATTCGGATCAAATTTTGGATACTGGGATTCTCCTAGCCAAAGAAGATTGGCAACAAGACCCTTCTCGTTCATACCATCAGCAGTAGCAATATCCCAAGATGTAGTAACAACGCTTCCGTATTTGGATTTCCATTTTATAGAAAGAGAACCAACTTCTCCGCTGCGTTCGATTCCCTGAGGGAGGATCCACACATTGGCAGGAATCTCGTCTTTCCAATCCATAGAGCGTGCAGTCAGAATTGTATTTTCCGGGCCTTTGTAGACAACCCTCGTACAAGCTTCGGAATAGTTGAAATAGCTGATGCAAAGAAATAATGAGAAGAAGATCAAAGAAAAATTTTTCATAGTAATATTATTTGGTTAAAAAAGATAATGAACTATTTGAAATTTTAATAACGGGCTTTCTGCAAATTTTACTTCTTTAAATTGTTATTAATGAGAATAATGTAAATGTACGGATAAAATACTTGAAAAATTCAAAAATCATCAACCCTGACTAGTGATTGATCTAAAAATAAAAAACTCCATTCAAAGAATAGAGTTTTAAGTGTGAAAAAGTAATGTTCTTTTTTAATCAAGAGGTTTTCTTCCTGATATGATGTTGAATAACACTACAATGATGGCAATGACCAAAAGAATGTGAATTAAATTCCCCATTCCCATTCCGCCACCTACACCTACTAATCCTAATACCCAAACGATGATACAGATTACTGCGACTAACCATAATAGATTTCTCATAACTAATATTTTTTTGATTTAATGATTATGACATTGCATATTCTGTGCCTTTATTATTTTAATAGTAAAAAAATCGATATTATTAAATTAAATTTTATTTGTATCTATCAACAATTCCGGACAGATAAGTTTTATATTTTTCGCTCACTGGTATTCTTTCATCAGCGATCATAAGACTGTTTTTTCCAACACTTTGAAGATGCTGAAGCGATATGATATGTGAATTATGGACTCGGATAAAATTCTCAAAGTTGATTTTCTCCATAATGGATTTCATTGTTTGATGAACGATAAGTTTTCTCGTGTTGGTGTAGATCACAATGTAATCTTTCAAAGCATTGATCCTGATGATCTCGTTAAGATTAAGTTTGACATCCTCATTATTTGAACGGACAAATATGAAGGTGTTTTTCATCACGTTTTCGGTTTCCTGAAGAATCTTGACATTATTATAAAGGTCAAAACTTTTGTAAGCAGCTTTCAGGAAACGTTCAAAAGAAAAAGGTTTTAACAGATAGTCGATAACGTCCATTTCAAACCCTTGGATGGCGCAGTTATCATAAGCTGTTGTGATAATTACGTTCGGGAGCTTGTTGTAACTTTTCAGAAACTCGATTCCGGAGATATTTGGAAGATTGATGTCCAGGAAGATCAGATCAACCGCATTATTTTTCAAAACCTGAATCGTTTCCTGGATGTCGTAACAATTCGCTACAAGATTCAGAAAAGGGATTCTTGAGATATATTCTTCGATTATGTGATGCGCAAGTTCCTCATCATCTACAATTATGCAATTCATTGGTCGGAGTCTAATGTGAGTTTTAAATTAATTTCATATTCAGAGCCATTATCATTAATATCGAGTTGATATTTTTCGGGATAAAGCAGATCCAGCTTCATCTTTGTATTTTTGATTCCAAGCTTGTTGTTGTCAGTTTTTTCACTTGGTTTTCTCTCGTAAAAATTTTTGATATTAAAATCCAGAATATCATCTCTTAACTGAACTTTGATGTCCAAAGGTCCTTTCCCAAAATCAGCGTATTTGAAAGCATTTTCAACAAAGGTCAGAAGAAGCAGAGGCTCAATTTTATAATTATTAAAATTACCTGAAAATTGATAATTGATATTATTGAATTTATTAAATCTGATAGATTGTATCTCGATATACTTTTTGATATTGATGATCTCGTCATTCAGATTGTTTTTCTGTCCGTTTTTATCATTGAGAACGTATCTCATAATGTCTGACAGAATCAAAATAACTCTAGGCGTGTCATTGGACTGAGTAATCGATAAGGAATAAATACTGTTAAGCGCATTGAAAAAGAAATGCGGATTGATCTGTTCACGGAGGATTTTCAGTTCGCTGGATTGTCGCTCGAATTCCAAGGCTTTTATCATTTTCTGGTTTTCCATCCATTTGTCAACAAAGAAGATCAACGTGCTGAAGACGATCGAGAACAATCCAATCTTGAAGAAAACATCGTGAAAATCCGGTCCATTCCGGAATCTCATCATTCGGTCTGGCCTTGGAAAATCTTTTGGTGGAAACGGAGGGCGACCTTGTGGATGAGGAAAATGGGGCATGAAGACTATCATCAATCCTACATAGATCACAATGAACGAGATTGCAATAATTGATATTTTTCTTGGATTTTGTTTGATGAGATAAGGTAAAAATAGTTTGTAATTGAGATAGAAAAACAAGATAGAGAACAAGAAGATTTTCAAGTTCATCTGCAAAGCCAATTGCCCAAAAACGGAATAATCCATTATCAGCTTAAAAGCAATAAGAACCAACCAGATGATCCAGTGATAAACGTAGATGGTTTTGATGCTTTTCAAAAATGTGTTCATAACAAATAAATCTTTTTTTAACGTGCAAAATTCCCCCGATAATTTATCGAAGGAATTTTGGCTTATTGAAATTTTCGGATCTCGTATTCGATCTTCATGGAGTCCAGCTCATCTACCGAGATCCGAGGAAAGGATGCTTTTCCTATTTTTTCTACTACAAGATTGGCGGTTTTCCGAGCCTGCAAACTATCTCGGAAAGATTGTTCGCCCTGCACTGCCGGAATAAATGGCTGATTGATAAAAACTTTTTTGTTTTTTATGATCTGATAACCAAAACCGTTTGCTTGTTGAGTTATTTTTATATCTAATTCATTATTCTTTTTTTGACAGGAGATAAGAAGAAGGCCTGCAGATAAGAATAATTTCCAGAATGTTTTAATCATCTTCATTCTCAGTTTCTGTAGGGTGGAAAACCCAGATGTCATCAAAGTAAGAAGAGCCGCTGTTCCCTGTCAAAACATAACCGTAAGTCCCAAATGAGAATGCACAGGCACTTTGCCTGGAAGAACCTTCGAAAGCTGTTCTTTCTGTCCAATCATCTGTAGAAGGATTGTATTCCCAAGTTGAATTGGTAACACCACTCACCGTTCCTGTAGAAACGTAACCCAGTCCGCCTGCTGCAAAAGCAGCGGTAGAGGCACGGTTTTGTACATCGTCGTCATCGCTTGTATTGGCTTTTTTTGACCAAGCCTCTGTTTCCGGATTGAATGCCCAGAAATCAGAAACTAGGCTTCCGTTATTGGTCCCGAATCCGACATAGGCTGTTCCGTTGATAACGAAAGCTGCACCGTCTCTTCTTTTGGAGCCTCCTAAACTTGTAATAGTGCTCCAGCTGGATGTAGCTTCATCATATTTGTAAAAATCCTTAAGCTCGCTTCCGTCGTATCCTGTTCCTACATAACCTTTGCTTCCAATTCCGAAAGCCAAAGCTGCATATCTTCCTGCTCCCGGAAGGTCATCTATCTTTGCCCAAGAATTGGCAGATGCATCGTATTTATAGAAGTCGTTGAGTTTGTTTACACCATCATATCCTGTTCCGACATAACCATAAGAATCGGTTGCAAAACCAACGGCTGAACTTCTTTTCACGCCCGGAAAATCAGCTTTTTGTGTCCAGGAATTAGCATTTGGGTCGTAACTCCAAAGGTCATTATAATAGTATTCTCCATCGTAACCTCCAGTTAGATATCCTTTTCCATTCACCACAAAAGCAGAAGCATTGGAACGTGGTTTACCGTCTAGATCCGAAACTCTTACCCAATTTCCTACCAACTCATCATCGTCATCATCATTTCGACAGCTTGATACTAAAAAAATCCCCGCCATTGCAAGAACTAAAACCGAAAGTTTATTGCTCATTCTTATTTTTTGATGCAAATCAACTTCATTCCCTCGTCTTTTGAAAATTTTTTAGACAAACACGCTTTTTTTGTCGTTAAACCGTCTTCTTTTTTCGACAGATTTTACATCGATTTGAAAATTCGGAATTATCTAAGAATATAATTGATTTGTCGAAAACTAAAACTGAAAGGAAGAAAATGTTTTATCCCTACATAATAGTCAATGTATGTTTACAAAAAAAATAATGTACAAATGTCTTTTGTTGTGTGTTTCTATTCTCTTCTTGTGCTCCTGCGAAAGAGAAAGTAACACTTATGAAGTAGGAAATTCTTGGATGTCTGCACAGTCCAAAGTTGTAATGATCGACACGCTTACTATCAAGATGTCGACGATAATGAAGGATTCTGTGGTAACATCGGGGAAAAGCGCAATGTTGGTGGGAAATATAAAAGATAATACATTTGGGAGAGTAACGTCGTCTTCTCTTTTCGAACTGACACCAGCGAGTTATAATCTTGCAACAACAAGCAATGTGGTTTTTGATTCCATTGTAATGTATCTTACCAATATCGATTCTTATTACGGTGATACACTCAAAACTTTTAAAATGGATGTCCACCCGATGGAAAGCAGAATCAGACTGAATAACGGATATCTCTATAATAAGAGTAAATTCAATTATTCATCTAATTCAATCGGAACTGCAGAGTTTCTTCCGCGACCGAATACGGACAGTAGTTTTGTTAAAATCCGTCTTGACCAGAGTTATGGTCAAGGCCTTTTCAATCTTTTGAAAAGTAAGGATGCCAACAGCCAAGAATATTTTCTCAATTTCTATAAAGGTTTAGCATTGGTTCCTTCTTCTGATAACAATGCAATGCTACGTTTTGGAATCAATTCCTCTTATCTGGTTCAAATCAGCAATACGACCAAAGAAAAAGTCTCCAATATTGTCAGGATGTATTACCACGCAACTTCCCAAAACGGAACCGAAGATGTGAAATATACGCTTGACCTGAATCCAAGTACGACTTATCAATATAACAAGATCGATAGTGATTTCACAGGCTCAGAATTGGCTGGCCTCACGTCATCAACACCAATTGAGTCCAAAAATCTGGGTAATAAAACTTACATGATGTCTGGAGTTGGTGTTTTTACGAAAGTGGAGATCCCCTACCTGAAAACGCTTAAGAATCTTTATGATAATTATAAAATCATCAGTGCCAATCTCACTTTGAGCCCTGTAGCTGGATATTATACTAAAAGTTTCTATAATCCAACTCCTCTTTATTATTACCTGGGAGACAAAAAAAATAATGTTGTTTCTGCTTATTATGCTTCCGATGGAAGTACAGAACTTACCATTGCGTTGTCGGATGAAAGTGAGTTCCAAAGTGATTATGCTTATTCTGTTGATATGTTGAGCTATGTCAATAATATTCTCTCAGAAACCTCAGATTCCAATTATAATATTTTGATCTATCCATCATCTTATCTGGATGTTCTCGCCGGAAAAGCTATTGTTGGAGATCCTAAAAATAGTACGAATCCCGCGAAGCTTAAACTTTACATTTTAGGTTATTAACTGTAGAAACTCATCATGTACAATAAAATTAAAATAATGTTGTTTTTTGCCATCATCTTCGTGCAAAAAACACAAGCTCAAGATTCTTCGCCTTATTCTTATTTCGGAATCGGGACATTTAATAATGTTGATAATGCGAGGAATATTTCTTTGGGAAATACCGGAATAGCTCTGGAATCTCCTGATTACATCAATTCTAAAAATCCAGCTGCAATTACTACGATAGGTATTCAGAATGTGATCTTTGACGTGAGCGGAGGACTGAAGTTTAATAATATCTCTAGCAATCAAGGAACGGATAAAAGGATCAATGGTAATTTTACCAATCTGGGACTGGCTATGAGGATTTCCAATAGGTTTTTCTTGGGAGCAAGTGTGCAACCTACAACTTCCACAGATTATCAATTTGATTCTAAAATTCCAATAGAAGGCACTTCCAGCAATTATCCCATTACTTATGAAGGAAGTGGCGGAATATCGAATCTAGGGGTTACTTTGGGTTACAAGGTTAATAATAACTGGCGTATTGGAGGAAAGGTGAAAAATAATTTCGGAACTATTATCAGAAAAGAGATCATTACGACGACAACTGAACTTGAGATAAGCAGAAATATAAGATATACCGGTTTTAGTTATGGGCTGGGAACACAATACAATCAATATTTTCAAAAAGAAAGACTGCAGTTGACCTTGGGTGGGATTGTTAATTTCAAAAGTAACTTAAATGCAAAAGGTGAGACCGTCTATACAGAAGACAGGGATTATAATAACAGTCTCACAACCAAACTTTCCTCAAAAGATTCCACGCTTCCGCTAGAGGTCGGGTTAGGAGTGAGCGTCTTGAAAAATGACAGATATCGTTTCAGTCTTGATTTCACACAGAGTAATTGGAATGAGGTCAAAAATACGGTCACCAAAGAGAAATATTACAAGCAACAAGTTTATGGACTAGGCTTTGAGCTTCTTCCTGAAAGAAAGAACAGCCCGATTTTTTCGGAAAACCTGATCTACCGTTTTGGACTCAATTATGACACAGGATATTATAAAGTCAATAACAGGGACATCAATAAAATGGAGGCTACTGTAGGTTTAGGCATCCCTATGAACAAGATCATTTTGAACGTCGGTTATGGATATGGAAAACGTGGGATCTTCAACAATTCGGCAATCAAAGAAAATTATCATAGCCTGAGTATTAGTGTGGATTTCTTAGATAAATGGTTTGCAAAACGATATCTGAATTAAAAAAAGGAACTTGTTATAAGTTCTTTTTTAATCTGCTCTTTCCCATACATTATCCATGGAGTATCTATATTCTAACCATGGACTAAGGATAAGTAGAACGATGCAGGTATTATTTATTTTGATAGACTGTATACAAATCGAAATGACATTAGTTTGGTTGTTTTTACTGTTTAAGTTTTTAGAATTCTATCCAATCCTACCCTTCGTCTGAGGAAAAAAGAACCACGCCGTTGTATAGTTTTTATCAGGCTCAGTTGCTGTGGACTGTCATTTAATACAATGATTACTTGGTCAATGGTGTTTTTTACGGTCAATGACACGAATTTTCAGATAATGATTTACCGAAATCTATCTACGATAGACTTTAATAACATCCTCGATCCTATTATATAATTTATTGAAGAAGATATTTCTTGCTTTATTATTGGTTGAAAGTAATTCCGAATTCTTTAAAATCAAATCGAGACTTTTCTCATAATTGTGACAGACTCTTTCGTCCTGAGTATAATAATAGCTCAGAATATTATATGGCAAAAAAAGGATTTTTTGATCAGAAAACTTAATAAATACGGTGTTATTCATTATCAACAGATCATTTTGATAAAGTTTGTAATATGCTTTTTTGCCATCTTTTTTTTCATTTAATGTATCTTTTTCTATTTGCTTGACCATCTTCAATATCTCATCACAAATGGCAATAATGCTTTCATTATTGACCATTTCTAATTGGTGAAAATATATGAGTTGTTCTAATAATGCATGAATAGTGACACTGCTCCATATTTCTGTAGAGCTGACATCATTATATGTATCAGCTAGCAATAATGCCTTTTCTCTGATTTTTTCAGGGACAGTAAATGATTCAAATCTTATTCTATGTGAGAAAAATTCATTATCCATTAGCTTCAACCAAGTATATATTTTGAATTTTCGAAGATTCTCATATTTCATCAGATAAAATAATGGAATATCTTTGGCGGCATAAATGAACTCGACATCTGTCGTGTTTTTAACTTTTTGCAGATTAAAAATAGAAGATTCAAGATATTTCTCGAAGTCGTCGATATTATAGATATCATGGACTTTATTGACAACAGCATTGTTGATATTGGAATCGTGGATCGCATCCAGAGAAACCCCGAAATGTGATGCAAGGGTAATACCTTCATTTAATGTTATATGGCTTTTACCACTTATCCTTCTATAGGAAGTATCATTGGAGAGTGCAAGCTTGTCAATCATCATTTCCACGAGATTCTTTTTACCACCAGCTTGTTTCACTAATAGGTCAAATAGTTTTTTCTGGTAATTTTTCAAAGTTATTTTTTTTGTTATTCTCAAAATTATCTAAAAAAGATGAAAAAGCAATTTTTTTTAGACAATTTGTCTGTGTTACATTTAGTAGTAAGATGCATTGTCCTTTTAAATTAGCATTCTTTTGTTCAATTTTGTTTTAAACCATTAATAAAAAATCATGAAAAAAATTCTACTTTCCCTGTCATCCTTTTTTAGCATTTTTTTGTATTCTCAAAAGCTACAATCAGATCCCACGATCGTGATTTTTAGTTATGATGAAGCAGGTAATCAGATATTTCGGGGACCCACGGGGCCTGTCTGTACTAGTTGCAGGATCGAAGAAGCACAAGTGTCAAACTCTTCTTTATTTGACCAAATTGCTTACCACATCCAAGCAGCTCCTGTGCCAGTTAAAACAGATCTTACAGTCATCTGGGATAACACTGTTAAAGATTATATTTCCAAGATTGAACTGGTTCCCTACAATGCTTTCCGTATTATGGAGACTGTAAACGTTCGATCTTTAGCGGATAACTCCTATATATTCAGCATGGGTTCCTATCCGTATGGAGTGTATTATCTAAAATTTTATTTAACAGATGGAAATATATATACAAGAACTGTAACTAAAAAATAAACTCATGAAAAAAATCTATATATTACTTTTAATCCCGTTTTTTAACTTGTATTTTAATCAATCCTTGTTTCAAGATACTCAGGGAAGTATTGATGTAAATGGAGGAGGTCAATTACAATATACACTGCCGATTGCAATACCCCCGGGTATAAGAAGTGTTGCGCCAGATATTAAACTTAGTTACACAAGCGGTAATGGGAATGGGCTGGTCGGCTATGGATGGAGTTTGTCTGGAATCACCAGTATCTCCAGAACAGGCAAAACTCTTGATAAAGATAGTGAAGTTTCAGGTGTAAATTTGAATTATAGCCCTTTTCAGTTTAACGGACAGCGGCTTATTTATAAAAGCGGCGGGAACGGACCTCCGTACGGCGGAGTTGATGGTACAACCTATATTACGGATAAATATTCCAACATACAGATAAAGGTGGTTGGAACCATTTATGAACAGAACTGGCAAGGGCCAGCTTCTTGGGAAGTAACTTTTGAGGACGGTTCGCAAGCTTGGTATGGCGCAACCTCCGCAGGAGTAAGTAGTGCAAGAACACCAGTTGAGTACAATATTGTAAAATGGAAAGATGCCCAAGGTAATTATATCACCTATAATTATGCACAAACGAACAATGTTGCAGTTATCAGCTCTATCGAGTGGGGAGGCAATGAAACTTTAGGAAAACCACATTTCAATGCAATTTATTTTAATTATATAACAAGAGACTTAAAAGAAACTTCTTATATAAACGGGGTACAGTTTATACAAGATAAACTATTAAGCAGTATTCTAGTTACTGGTAATGGCAGCCAGTTTAAAAGATATGTTGTCAACTATAGTAATGATATTGTTAATAATGACACCAATCAAACCGTTAATTACCAATACGTAAAAAGTATCCAGGAGTTTAATTCACAAGATGAACCTGCAAATCCCGTTACTTTTAACACAAAGCCATTAGTGATCACCACTCAGGAAAAAGCCTTCGGTGATTTTAATAATGTAATTACTACAGGGGATTACAATGGTGATGGACTCATAGATTTTATTGTTAAACAGCCGGCTCAAAATGGAAGACCCGAAGGGTATTATTTATACTTTGATGCTGTCAATAATGCCACTTCTTCGTTTGTTTATCTAGGAGCAAGCAATATTTTTGATTCACAATCCATCTTAACTTACAATATTAAGCCAAGTGATGGTTATATCAAGCCAAAGCAAGGGCTATTGGTCGCTAAAAGTCAAACAACGACTTATCCTACACCGGCAACAGGAGATATAGAATTAAAATATTATAGTATTAAAAGTGATACATCTGTATTAAATACTACAAATAATCCCTTAGTTTTAGAGTATTCAAAAACTGTCGATCCTGCGGCCTATGTGTTTGCTGATTCTCAGTATCCTCCTTACTCAACACCTTCCAATTATGGAATTTCAAAGTTATCACAATTTGAAAATCCAAAGGAAGTAGATATAGATTCTGATGGGATGTCTGAGCTTGTATTCGGGCTTAAAGATTCTAGATGTTTCAAAAGCCAGATTTCTCCTTACAGCTGGTCATGCAACGATTTGGGTTATCGGTATGTTGTAATAGACAATAGCGATCTACAAAGTACAACCATTCATAAGTTAAGCAATGTTACCTCAAAGAACATATTGAGTAAGGGAGGTATAATGGACTTTGATAATGATGGCAAGCAGGATATAATCTTTATCGAACCAAATGTAGGCAATGTTAATGTCAGCTTTTACACGACCGAATCCACAGGGAGTATCGTTCAGAAAAATTTATCTGTCCAATCCAATAAAATTTCCCAATATTTCCTTATGAGTACAGGTGGTAGCTACGCGATGGGGCTGAAAAATACCTTCAATGTCAAAGGACTCGACAAATACATACAGTTTGCCGACCTTAACGGGGACAGAAATATTGAAATTCTGGCTCCCTTGGAAAAAGGCGATTATTATTCCACACGCGATATGGGGTGGTCAATAAGCCTGAATGATGGAAAAACACTATCGGAGTCATTTCAGGGATTGGTACTTTTTAGAGATGATACCGCATTTACCTATTACTCCCTTGAGAATGACTACCCAACTGCGTTCGATATTGACAATGATGGGAAATCTGAATTTGTGATGTTCTATAATGCTTATTCCAGTTACTATAATCAAAGTAAAGTAGGAATCGCAAACCTTAGAGAATTTCAGTATAACCCAAATAACATACAGTTCAAATGGAGCTATAAAAAATATTTCAATTATAACTTAACTGTAGGTGGACAAGTGTTGTATCCCATCTATGGCGATTTTAGAGTTAATAATAGTAACTCGAAGATATTGTTGATATCTAAATCGACGAATTCCGCAGACAGAAAAGTTATAAGTTACCAGAACTATAATCTGAATGTTGATAAAAATATATCCAGCATCGGTCAAGGAAACGTTTTTACAGAAGTTGATTATAAAGAACTGAACCCGGCAATAAATGCCGATCTTTACGCCCCTGTTAAAAAAGAGCAATATCCGTTCATGGAGCTTGATCGGGTTTCCCAATCTTATGCCGTTTCCCAGCTTCGGCAATCAGGAATTATAAAGCAGGATTTTCGTTATAGGGGATTGATAACCCATCTACGAGGAAGGGGTATGGTAGGGTTTCGGCAATCCGCCCGAAGCTCTTGGTATGCGGATGGTTTTGAGAATACAAAAATATGGAATGGAACAGAGATCGATCCTTTAAATGAAAGTATTCCGGTAAAAGAATGGAGCATAAGAACTAATGATGAAAATCAGATTTTTCCGGCAGACCTTTCGATCAATAATACACAGCTACTCTCTTTTAAACAAACCACTTATCAAACCGATCATATCACAGGCGTGGGCTATTCCCCGATAAAAGCTATTGTTCCTACACAGATCGTAACAAAAGACTTCTTAAAAGATATAACGACGATAGCCACTACTACATATGGAAGCTACTATCTGCCCATACAAACAGTAAACAATGTCAACAACGGTTATGCCGTCTCTACAACCGAATTGGCCTATGAGCACAATATTAATGGAATAGGAAAGGATTATTACGTGGGGAGACCGCAATCTAAGAACGAAACGATACAAGTTTACGGAGATACCAAATCTACAAAGACCGAGTATGCTTACAATGCCAAGAATCTGTTAAAGACACAAAAAATATGGAACATAGATAATACGGGCTGGATACAAGAGGATCACACATACGATGATTTTGGGAATATTATTCAGAAGACCAGCAGTAACAGTGTAGATGGCAATACTAAAACAGAACAGTCTATCTATGAGGACAAAGGTCGATTTGTAACAAGCAAAAAAGATGTTGACCTAAATTTGACTACTGTATTTACCTATAATAATTGGGGACAAGTACTTACACAAACAGACCCGTTAGGAGTGATACTAACCCATTCATATGATAATTGGGGCAAATTGATCTCTTCCGGAACAAATCTTTCCGGAACGACACTTTATTATTATGATAAATTTGATACGAGCAATCCTGTTATGGGATCGCTGGGAATAAGAGGTACACAATTGACAGAAACGCAACCAGATGGAAATGTTAAAATTACACTTACCAATATATTAGGTCAACAGTATAAAACCATCACTAAAGATTTTCAACAAAATATCTATGTCGTCAAGGCATTTAATTTTGATGCAATAGGCAGAAAAATTGCAGAAAGCGAGCCCTTCAAAGATAATTCTTTCAGTTATGAATATCTTCCGGCCAACCCATCCACCTGGAATACCATAACCTATGATGATTCTGTATATCCTTCGAGAGTAACAGCACAAAGCTATAATAACGGAAAAAAAATAGAAACCCTCATTTCTGGCAGGACCACATTTGTCAAAGAATTGAATGGTTATTCTAGGATTACTTCTAAAACCATCGATGAGATCGGAAATATTATTTCTTCCACGGATAAAGGCGGAACAATTAACTATGCCTATAATGCGGCGGGTCAGCAAATTTCTGCCACATACGGTACTAATGTTGTTACGACGAGTTATGATGCTTGGGGTAGAAGAGTTAGCTTTAATGATCCTGCAAACGGTCTATACCAGTTCGAATATAATGATGGATTTGGGAAGGTCACTAGAGAAATAAGCCCAAAAGGCTACAAACAATATACCTACAAAACCAATGGACTTTTAGAAAGCACTACAGAACTCTCTAATGATGGTATATCCACTAATAAACAGATCAGCATAGTTTATAATCCAAAATGGCAGGTAATTTCAAAAACCGGCACATCTAATGGAAAAGCATTTAGCAATACGATTACCTATGATGCATACGGTAGGCCATCAAGCATTGTTGAGCAATTTGAAGGCAGAACGTTCTTCAGGAACAATTTAACATATGATGCTGTCGGCAGGCCGCAATCGTACGAGCAAGGTCTTGTTTCCAATGGTGTGACTACTTCTACGGATATAGTAAATAATTATAGTAGCTGGAGTGGTGATCTTTACCAGGTCAAGCAGGCAGGAACCAACAAAATTCTTTGGGAGCTGCAAACCACAAATGCTAAAGGACAAGTTCTCACTGCGACGCTTGGAGCTTCTCAGATCACTAATACATATGACGGATTCGGCTTCTTGCAAAGTGCAAAACATATTACTTCAACAAATAATTTAGTAGAAGTTAACTATGTATTTAATGCGGTCAAAAACGAATTGACAGAAAGACATCATTTTAATTTCGGATTGGATGAGTATTTTGCTTATGACGGTAATAACCGTTTGATCAGCTGGACAAATCCGAATACAGGCCTACAGTCTTCCAATGAGTATGATTATATGGGGAGAATCATATCTAACGATCAGGTGGGAAAAGTGAAGTATGATATATCGGGAAATATTTATCGTCCTTCTTCATTAAAGCTTAATACGAATGGTCTATCGAATTATGGCATTGGGGAGAAAAACATATTACTTCAGAATATTAGATACAATGAAAATAATGATCCAATAAAAATAAGAGGTCGTCAGAACGACTATACGTTTGAATATGGCTTGACAGAAAGCAGGCAAATTATGAATTACGGAGGAAAATTTGAAGATTCTCAAGACTCGCAATTTACCAAGTATTATAGCGAAGATGGAAGTATGGAGGTGGTAAGAGATAATGCAACAGGTCAGGAAAAACATATTTTATACATTGGGGGAAGCCCTTATGAAAGCAATATTATCTATTTAAAGGACTTCACAGGCACTACAGGTTCTTTTAAATATCTGCATAAAGATTATTTGGGCTCTGTTTTAGCAATAAGTGACGATGTTGGTAATGCTGTGGAAAGACGCCATTTCGATGCATGGGGAATTTTCACTCATTTGCAAAAAGCAAATGGAAACATTATTACTAACCAAAAAGCTATCAGCGCTTCATTATTACTAATTGATAGAGGCTATACTTCTCATGAACATCTTCTAGGTGTACAATTGATCCATATGAACGGCCGTTTATACGATCCATTACTAAGACGATTTCTGAATGCAGATGAAAATATCCAGGACCCCTACAATACCCAGATTTACAATAAGTATGGCTATGTGATGAATAACCCGTTATTATATAATGACCTGAATGGAGAATGGTTTGGTCTGGATGATCTGATCGTTGCCGGAGTAAGTTTTGTGATTGGGTATGTTTCTCACGGAATTATGACTGGTAATTGGGGCTGGGATGCTGTGAAGTCCGGACTGCAAATGGCTGTGATGGGCTGGCTGAGTTACAATACCTGTGGGATTGCGACAGCGGGATCCGGTGCCATAACGGGCTCTGCAGGTTCTGCAATGTGGAATTTTGTTGGAAATTCTGCTATCAATACAGCTATATCCTGTGTGGTGCCACCTGCCAATATATCAATAGGGAAATTTGATTTTAGTATTTCACCTAGCGTTGCAATAGGAAAAGGTTGGGGATTTGGTGCCAATGTCAGTGCTACTTTTCATGCAGGGGATTTTAGTTTATCCGGAGGGATTGGACTTATGGAGTACGGAGGACATGCCGGAAGCGGAAAATCTGGCTCTGAATATAGAAAATCATTAATGATAGGTTATGATGATGGAAAATTTGGAATTAATGCAGGAACAAATATTTGGAGTGGATTACATGAGCAGCGAACAGGCGTATTTGGTTTTAGATATGGTAAAGTTTCTTTTTCTTATGAGAATGATTATGGCCTACCTTTTTCTATTCTTAACAACAAAATATGGGCTGATGGTAATGATAGCTTTAGAACCGCAGCAGCAAGACTTAGCATAGGGGACTTTCATGCTGGCTTTAATTTGTTTACAGGCCAAAGAGAGGATTACAGTGGCGATGATGAAAAAGTTGGGAAAATGGTGATTGATAAGTTTGGGAGGAAAATGCCAAATGGCTATGTCAAAGAATTTGGCCCTAGATATAGATTTGGTGGACTATATGCAGGTTGGGGGAATTACAGGTTTGGTGTAAATTCAGAACATGTTCGTCACGCTATCCAAGACCATTTTGCTCATAACTTTGCTGGAAAACACCAACCGGGATTTGAAAACCTTTCCTGGGATTGGAAACCATATTTTCAATATCAGACCATAAACAGATTTACATCATGGTAAATTTTATCATTATAATTTCGTTTTCAATGTTATTTTTTAACACTTCTTGTATGTCTCAAAAATGCAATACAACCATTCTTGACAATGGAACTACTAAAATCCCTGTTGATTTTGAGAAATGTTTTCAAAATAAGAATTTCTCAGCATTAGAATTACCGAGCAATGTTACAACAGATGTTATTTATGAAGAAATAACACCAAGGACGGATCGATGGTATTCTGTTCTAAGATTTTATCCAAACGGAAAAGTGAATTATTTCAGTTTTCCAGATAAAACTGCCTACACAGTAGATTCCTTTGATCCAAAAATTCAAGGGTTAAGAGGAAGGCTGGTAAAAAGCCTAAAGGATGGCGAAGACTATGTACAACTTTATACAATAATTGCCAGTAATATATCGTGGGGAATTAAAACCGAGGCAATATCTGTAGTAGGTGACGAAATTCGTATTACCAATACAAGTGGGCATACTTCTATTTTCAAAAAGAAAATTATTCCCAAAGAATTTCTTTCCTACAAAGCTAATTGGTAATTAGCTGGCTAAGTAATATTAGTAAATTATCAAAACCACAAATTATGTTTATGGTGCCAAATTGGTACCAAATCTGAAATAAAACCCTATCTAATCATCAATTAGTTAGGGTTTTTAACGACGATATTATGAAAAAAAATTGAAAAAAGATGTCATAATGCCTTAATTATATACCATTTTTATGCTACTTTAACTAGGTAAACATCCATAAATAAGCTTCTTTAGATTCTGTATCGGAATGGTTTAAAGTATGATGATTGAAGAGACAAAAATCTGAACACACAAGCTCAGATTAATAATTTTGTTTATAGTATAATTTTAAAGAATTCTAATCATAATTTCTCTATTATAACTTTTTCCGTAAAATATTCATATCCCCACTCATTTTTTGGTGGAGTCAGGAAATCTGGACGATTATTCCAATTTAATCTGCATAAAATTGTTTTATCTGTTTATACAATTTTAAAAATTATAGATCACTCCTATTTAACATAATAAAAAACATATAAAATTATTTCAAAGTCTGTTAAAAACTTGCTATTTTAGTAACAGAATAAAAACAACCAATGAAAAAACTCTGTATAAGCGTGGGAATGCTGGCGGTAGGTCTTTCCTATGCCCAAAAAATAAGCTGGCAAAAGAATTTGGAATCCGGGACACAGGATTTTCTTTCAGGACTGGCGATTACGATTGATGGACAATACCTGGTTTCCGGTTCATCAATTCAAAAGAATCAAACCCCCACGGGTAATAATCAAAACAAAGGTTACGATTATCATATCCTCAAGCTGGACCAGCAGGGCCAAAAAGTTTGGGAAAAGTATTTTTCAGGGAATCAGCATGACTATCTCAGTTCTACCGTTTCAACAAAGGAAGGTGGTTTTTTATTGGCAGGTACCTCATACTCTTCATTATTATTGGATAAAAAAGAAAGATCCAATGGCTCATCGGATATCTGGGTTATCAAGATCGATGAGAACGGGGAAGAGGAATGGCAGAAAACGATCGGAACAAGATATAGCGAAGAAGCAAGGGCTGTTGCGCAAACCACAGACGAAGGTTATATTGTTGCAGGTTCAACCAATCACCCGAAGCTGGGTTATGGCTCCAAAGATGTCTTAGTGACCAGGCTAGATAAGAAAGGCAGGACTATCAGCCAGCTCATTCTAGGCGGCAAAGGCCTGGATGAAGTGGAGAAAGTGATTCCAACGAAAGACGGCGGTGTCTTGATGGGCATCTATTCCAGGAGTAGCATCTATGACGGACAGTCAAAACCGAAAATCAATTCTAAGGATCTTATATCACAGAATTCTGGAAGTTTAGATTTACATTCCGGTAATACTTCTCAATCCTCAAACAATTCAGGCAGTAATTCATCATCATCCAGCAATGAGAATTCCACAGAGAATTATGATATTACTTTCTATGGTAAAGCATACAATAACTATGGTGAAGGCGATTACTGGATTGTTAAGCTTGACAAGAATGGAAATGTCCAGTGGGAGAAGAACTTCGGGGGCAGTGAGGATGACCATGTCAGAACAATGGTATTAACAGACTCGGGCTATATCATTGGTGGCGAAAGCCGTTCAGAGACCTCGGGCAACAAGAGGTCGAAACTGGAGGAAGGGACAGACCTTTGGTTACTGGCTTTGGATGAAGATGGTAATGAACAGTGGCAACAGTCTTACAACTTTAAAAACCGGGATGTGATGATGAGCCTTAATACCATTAAGACACAAGAATCAGGATACAATAATCAAGAAACAACGAAAGGCTTTCTCATTGGCGGTTACACGCAGTCAGAAGGTAAGATAGAGAAGAATGATGAGACGTTCTGGATGCTGTACATTGACAGGAATGGTAAAGAAGTGTGGAGAAAGTATGTGGAAGGTAAGGACAAGAAAAAAGAAGAAAGACTGACATCCGCATTACTGAACAGGGACGGTTCGTATATTTTGGCAGGGACAAGTGCTGAGGAACTGGGCAAAGAGAACTGGAAGGTGGTGAAGCTGTTGGACGACGACGTAGAGAATCTCATGGAGAACAATGACATCCAGATTTACCCGAATCCTGTGAAGGACTACTGTTATGTGGAGATTGGGCTAGACTTCGAGAGTGCGGATGTCTACGTTTACGATATGACAGGCAAAATGATTCAGACACTAAACACCAAAAATAGAGTGACAAAGATTGATACCTCAAAGCTTCCACAGGGTGTTTACATCATCAAAGCGAGTATCCCAAACCAGCAAAACAAAAAACTAACTACTAAAATCGTGAAAGAGTGATGTCAAGATATATTATGAGAAAACTATGCTTATTAACACTTATTTTAACAAGCTATTTTATGATAGGGCAAAATAGGGAAATGCCTATCAATATTCAATCCCCGAATGCTGCATCATTAGGTAAATATGGAGATTTGTCAATGGATTTAAGTACAGGAAGGGCAAATGTGAATGTACCTTTATATCAATTAGATGAAATGATTGGAAGGGTTATTTTTATTATAAGGATATTTTGAATACTAGTAATTGGAACTCTCAACAGTACCTCTCAGATTTAGCTAATAACGCTCTTCATTATCCAGATTATGAACCAGACATTTTTACATTTAATTTTATGGGTTACAGCGGAAAGTTTTTCCTTGGGTCAGATGGTGAATGGAAGGTATCTTCATCTAATAATTTGAAAGTTATTATAGATATTAATGATACCGTGCAACCTAACAATTATTATTATGGAGTTGCTAACTTTGTTAGGACACGATTCTTATACTCTTTAACTTTAAGAGT
>NZ_DAMBSX010000009.1:106534-152978 GCF_032054305.1 Epilithonimonas sp. | reverse complement strand
AAAATGTAGCATAAAGAGTATATAAATTTTGTCTCAAAAATAGTTGCAAGTTCAGGGAAGATTAAAATTTTAAAGCCACTCTATTTGAGTGGTTTTTTGTAGCTTATAGATTTTATTACCTTTATCTCTGCCAGACTGAAGAAAATTTAACCATAAAAGAGTATCAAAATTTAATGTCTAATCAATTTAAAAATGTAGCATAAGGAGTATATAAATTTTGTCTCAAAAATAGTTGCAAGTTCAAAGAAACTTATCCACAAAAATAAAACACGACACCTTTTGTCGCATTAAGAATTTATATTTGTGTAACAAAATTTAATAACTAAAAGACAAAATGAAACTTCAGTTCCATTTGACAATAAAACACATTAAGTAGCCACAAATGAAAAAAGATTTTTACCTTACCAGATATTCTTTGATCATCAAAAGACTGGAGCGCTCGCCGGCCACATATCCCGAGCTGGAGAGCTATCTCCTCAACTCCTTCGAGTTTCAGGATGCCAAAATTGTGAGCTACTCAATGCGCACCTTGCAAAGGGATATCAAGGATATAGCCAATCTTTTCAATTTTGATATTCATAACAAGAAAAAAGGGGATAATCGCTATTACATAGAAAGTCGCCCTGTGATGGAGGTGGACGAGTACAACCAGCGCCTTATAGAATCGTTCCAGATCATGAACGCCGTAAACTCCCAACCCGATTTTGCAGAGTTCGTCTATCTGGAAAATCGTACACCTAGAGGGATACAGAACTTTTATGACCTCCTTTTCGCCATCAGGAACAAGAGGATTATAGAGTTCCAGCATTTCAAATACAAAGACCAAAGTATCACATCCAGGAAAGTCCATCCCATGGCGCTCAAAGAGTCCAAAGACCGCTGGTATCTAATTGCCCTAGACACAAAAGATGAGAAACTGAAAGCTTTCGGATTGGATAGGATCAGTGACCTTTCTGTGAGCAAAGCCGGTTTCAAACTCCAGCAACGATTCAATCTGAAAGAACATTTCAAGAACGCTTTCGGAATTATGAATCTGGAAGAGCAGCCGGAAAATATTATCATACGCTCTACAAAAGAACAAGCAGAGTATCTCAAAAGCTCTCCGCTCCATCATTCGCAGCAGATCCAAAAAGAAACGGACAAGTCGGTTTATTTCGCATACGACCTTTATCCGACTTACGATTTTATCCAAGAGATTCTCTCATTCGGGAATCAGGTCAAAGTAATGGAGCCCAAAAGTCTCATCAGCAAAGTGAAGGAAACACTGGAAAAATCTATCCAGCAATACGATGACAGCTCGGTAGAAGAGGAAAAAAGCTGATATTTTTCTATTAAGACGACCAACATGTTTTCCATTATCAAAATTTGTTATATTTGTGATGAATGGCAACTAAAGCACTTTTCAACTCTGTCGTCAATTGGTTTATCCTTCAACGGATAGATCAGATAGAACATTTTATAAAATATCCTACAGAAACCCAGGAGGGTCTTCTGTTCTCGCAGCTCTTCCATGCAGAGGAGACGGAGTATGGGCAGAAGTATGGCTTCAGTTCCATTTCCAATTACCGCGATTTTCAGAGAAAAGTTCCGATTGTCTGTTATGAGGATTTCGAACCTTATATTGAAAAGGCAAGGCAGGGTCAGAAAGATGTTTTCTGGCCGGGAGTGATCAGGCAATTTGCGAAATCTTCCGGAACCACCAATGCCAAAAGCAAATATATCCCTATCACCGATGAAAGCCTGGAAGATTGCCATTACAAGGCGGGCAAAGATATGGTTGCCCTCTATGTCAACAATCATCCGGAAAGCGAGCTGTTCCAGCACAAGAATCTCAGATTAGGAGGGAGTGCAGAGATGTATCAGGACTTCAACACCAAGTTCGGTGACCTGTCGGCGATACTGATTGAGAATCTGCCTTTCTGGGTGGAGATTATCAATACACCCAGTAAAAAAACATCCCTCATGTCCGAATGGGAAAGCAAGATGAAGGCGATCATCAGCGAAGTGAAAAATGAAGACGTGGGAAGCCTGACAGGAGTTCCAAGCTGGATGATGGTTCTTCTGCAAAGAACATTACAGGAGACGGGGAAAAATAGCATCGGGGAGCTTTGGCCAAATCTGGAAGTTTTCTTCCATGGTGGGATCAGTTTCAAGCCGTATAAAAATCAGTATAAAGAATTCATAGGTAAAGGGATTCGTTATTATGAGATCTACAATGCTTCCGAAGGTTTTTTTGCCATTCAGGATCAGGCGGGTAGTGATGAGATGCTACTGATGCTGGATTACGGAATCTTCTATGAATTCATTCCAATGGATCAGTATTATGCAGGAATTAGAGAAGCAATTCCAATTTCGGAGGTCGAGCTGGATAAGAATTATGCGGTTGTGATTACTACCAATGGTGGACTTTGGCGTTATTTGATTGGAGATACCGTGAGGTTTACATCGATCCAGCCTTACAGAATTAAGATTTCGGGCAGAACCAAACATTATATCAATGCTTTTGGGGAAGAGCTGATGATCGATAATGTGGAAACGGCTCTTAAGATTACTTGCGAACATTTGGATGCGAGCATTTCCGATTACACTGGAGCACCCGTTTTCATGACCAATGAAAGCAAAGGTTGTCACGAATGGATCTTCGAATTCACGAAAAAACCGAATGATTTAAAGGAATTTACAGAGGTATTTGACAGAACGCTTAAGACTTTAAATTCCGATTACGAAGCAAAACGCTATAACGATATTACATTAAGATGTCCAATCGTTCATTCGGCAAGACCTAATCTATTTTACGAATGGATGGCGAGCCGTGGAAAATTAGGTGGACAGAACAAAGTGCCGAGATTGAGTAATGACCGACAATACATTGATCCTTTGTTACAGCTTAATCAATTATAAATTATCCTATCAATTCCTTTGCCTGAGAAATAGCGGCATCTGTAATTTTCGATCCTGATATCAACTGTGCAATTTCGTTCAGTTTTTCGTCTTCTGAAAGCTTGACGATTGTTGTTTTGGTAATTCCATCCTCATCGAATTTCACCACTTTGTAATTCTCGTTTCCTTTTGCTGCAACTTGCGCAAGATGAGTGATCACGATAAGCTGAAGGTCTTGTGACATCTCTTTCATCAGTTTTCCCATTTCTTCTGCAATCCTTCCGGAAACACCTGTGTCAATTTCATCAAGAATTAAGGTTGGAAGAGCATTGTTTTCGGCCATTATTTTTTTGATGGCAAGCATTACTCTGGAACGTTCTCCGCCAGAGACAGCTCCTTGGATAGGCTTCAGAGGAAAACCAGAATTGGCTTGAAACAAGATCTGAATATTATTTTTCCCATGAAGATTATAAGTAGTAGAATCAGACAGATCAATCTTTAAAATCGCTTTTTCTAAACCTAATTGACTGAAGATTTGTTTGGCTTGATTTTCTAAGTTTTCAGAAAAATTTAATCGGTTTTCGGATAATTTTTTACTTAAGGAATCAAGTTCTTTTTCAATGGTTTTAAGGTTTTTCTCTTTTTCTTCAATTTGATTTTCAATTAATTCAAGAGAGTTTTGTGTTGCAGATAGTTCTTCTCTTATTTCCAAAAGTCCATTGATATCATTCACTTGATGTTTTAGAAAAAGTGAATTTAATCGGTTGACTGTTGTCAATAAAGCCTGCAGGAGATTTGGATCGATTTCCAGACTTTCAGCTTTATTTTCAATTTCGGTATTGATGTCTTTCAGCTCCAGATAAGAAGCTTCTAGCCTTTGGCTGAGGTCTTGATAATCCGAAGATAATTCCGAAAGTTTTTGGATCTTATTTTTAACATCAAAAAGATTGGACAAGATCCCAAAATCATCCTGATTTAATTTGGAAATAGTTTCCGAAAGATATTCACTGATCTGTTCTGCATTTTCCTGTATTCCGAGCTGATTTTGTATTTCTTCAAAATCCAGGTCATCCAGCTGTATTTCTTCTAATTCGGTGAGTAGAAAGTTTTTATAATCAGATTCTCTATTGTTCTCAGCCAATGCAGATTTCAGTTGCTCAATTTCTCTTTTTGTATTTTGATAACCGAAATAATGATTTTGATAATCAATTAATAACGATTGGTTTTTAGCCAATCCGTCCAATATCCCGAATTGAAATTGTTCTGTAAAAAGATTAGAAGTCTCGAATTGTGAATGGATATCTATCAGTTTTGATGACAATTCTTTCAGAATATCAAGCGTTACCGGAACATCGTTGATAAAAGCCCGGGATTTTCCATTCGGCAAGATCTCTCTTCTGATAATGGTTTGTTCTTCGAAATCCAAATCGTTATCGTCAAAAAAATCTTTGAAGTTTTTATTGATATGAAATTCGGTTTCTACAATACTTTTGACGTCAGATTTAGCAAATGATTTCACATCAGCTCTTTCGCCCATTATGAGACGAAGTGCACCAAGAATAATAGATTTTCCGGCTCCAGTTTCTCCTGTAATGACTTGTAATCCATTTTTTAAATCGATTTCCAATCGATCGATCAACGCAAAGTTTTGTATAAAAATTCTTGAAAGCATAATGAAATTAACAATTAATAACTAATAATTAAAAATTATTATTTCCACTTATCCCATTTGGTGTCAATATCTTTTGGAGAGAATGTACTCATCAAGGTTTTAAGCTCACTGATGTTCACAGATGTATTAGGTCCGCTATTGAAAATATTGAAGATCTCCGTACTCTTTGTTTCCATGAAAACTCCGAATGGATAATTCATCTGGAAATTATTGTCATAGAATTTCAGCTGCATAAGAGATTCTGCGATGATCTTTTTCGCAGGGTTTTGGTCTTGTTTTGCAAGATTGTCCAGTCCGGATCTGTGATAGCTATAATAAACTGTTCTTAATGCGGATGTATTCTCATTTTGTAAACCACTAATCAGTGCTCCTCTGTTCCTTTGACTTTCCACGGCATTCCAGCCGGCGTAGTTCTGGTTCTGCGCATTTTGCGATATCTTAAAGGCCTTATCAAACCAAGGCTGTCCACCTTTCAATTGGAAACTGTCTCCGTCGTAGCCCAGGATTAAATAAACATAAAAACTGATCACATCAATAAGGTTTTTGCCAGAGAATTGTCTTTCGTTGAAAATGAGGTTCTCATTCTCATTGTATTCGAAAGCAAAATTAGTGTCATTCACATTGATCAAGGGCGATTCGTATTGGGAATTGAAAACCGGTCTGGTTGCCTGCACAACAATTGCTCCTTTGAAAGCATTGTTTGCAGTCCGTTCAGAAAGGACTATGGCAAAATTACATTTGATCTTTTCGAAGTTCTGAAGTTTTTTCCCCGTCCAGCTCGTATTATTGATGAAGTCGCGTAAGGATTTTTCGAGTGTTCTGAAAACCTGTGTGTTACTTCCCTGGATTTGTTGGTTGTTGATTTGTACAGTCGCCAAAAGCTCTTGTGAAAAAGCAGTCTGAGCGAAAAATAAAGCACAAATTATATAAAGTAGTTTTTTCATTCTTATAAAAATGTCTGTAAAAATAAGGAATCTTTGTTAAAGTTCAGAATCTAATTCCGCTAAGAACATAACGTGATTTCGACTATTTTGTTACAATTTTTGCCCAATAAAGTTTAATATGTCATTGGCAACCTCTTCTTTTGATTTTAAATCGAAAGAATGCTCTTCGGTTGGTGTGAAAATTTTGATCTTATTTGTTGAATTCGCAAAACCGGCACCTTCATCACGTAGAGAATTGAGAATGATCATGTCGAGATTTTTCTTGACCAATTTTCCTTTCGCATTCTCTTCCTCGTTCTGAGTTTCCAAAGCAAAACCAACTAAAAATTGATGTGATTTTTGTTCTCCCATTGTTTTGAGAATATCCTTATTCTTGACCAATTCTATTGTCAGTTCGTTTTCACTTTTCTTTATTTTTTCCGTTGCTTTTACTTTCGGAGTATAATCGGCAACGGCTGCGCTCATGATAGCGATATCTGCATTTTCGTAATATTTGAATACTTCGTCAAACATTTCCTGAGCAGAGGTCACTTTGTGAAGCGTGATGTTTTTATCATCTACTTTTTCAGAAGAAGGCCCGGAAATCAAAATTACTTCGGCTCCTTTTTTTGCGGCATTTTTTGCAATCTCAAATCCCATTTTTCCGGAAGAATGATTTCCAATGAACCTTACCGGGTCAATGTTCTCATAAGTAGGACCTGCAGTGATGAGGAGTTTTTTGCCTGCAAAACTTAATGTGTCGTTGGAGAATCTTTTTTCTATAATAGACAGGATTGTATCAGGCTCCGCCAATCGTCCTTGTCCAACCAGCCCACTTGCCAGTTCTCCGAATTCTGCCGGAATGATCTGATGACCAAAACTTTCAGCAATTTGTAGATTTCTTGTCACAGTCGGATGTGCATACATGTCCAGATCCATGGCTGGAGCAATGATAACAGGGCATTTTGCAGACATGTAAACGGCCATCAAAAAATTATCACAGATTCCAGTGGTTATCTTTGCCAATGTATTTGCTGTACAAGGCGCAATTAGGATGAGGTCTGCCCAAAGTGCCAATTCTACGTGATTGTTCCAGTTCTTGTTTTCATCATAAAAATCAGTGAAGACCTTGTTTTTGGATAGGGTAGAAAGTGTAAGCGGTGATATGAAATCCTCTGCCGATCTTGTCAGGATTACCTTTACTTCTGCTCCGTTCTTGATAAGGTCACGTACAAGATAATTCATTTTATATGCAGCGATTCCTCCTGTAATTCCCAGGATGATTTTTTTGCCTTGCAAGCTCATTTGCCTTTGATTTTTGTATTAACGAAAGTATTAATAATTTTATTAACAAAAAAACCGTCTCAGTTTTATAAACTAGACGGTTCTTATCTTTCCGGAAAGAAAAATTTATTTTCTATCGTCGGTTTTTCTGAAATATACTTCATCATCCAACCATTCTTTGATGGCGATAGAAGTAGGCTTTGGCATTTTTTCGTAGTGTTTGGAAATCTCTATCTGCTCTCTGTTTTCGAAAACTTCTTCCAAAGTAGAGTTGTGAACAGCAAACTCATCTAATTTCCCATGCAGCTCAGAACGAATCTCAGCATTGATCTGTTCCGCTCTTTTACCCATGATCACGATAGCCTCATAGATGCTACCTACTTTTTCTTCGATCTTGTCTTTGTCGTAAGTGATCGTACTTATTTCTGCTTTTGTATCTTTAACACTCATAGGGTGAAATTATTTTGGGATTGCAAATATACTAATTATCTTTTAAACTTGAAAGTAGCCTGAGGTTCAGGTGTATTTATCTTCGCACTGTCTCTTCTTGTCTTCTCTGCAGTCTTTTCCAGCTGTAGTTGGTTTTTTTCCTGAGCCAATTCTTTTTTCTCATTCTCCTTGGCTTCAGCATTTTTAATTTTAACCTCGTATTCAGCTTTTCGTTTTTCTACTTCCTCCTGTAGTTTAGCGAATTTTACTTTCTCTGCTTCTAGTTTAATGTAAAGGTCATCGGCTGTTTTGGAATATTCAGAATTTGGAAGTTCTGCGCTTATTCTTTTTGCGTAAGCAGCAGCAGCGTCTAATCTTTCTTTTTTCAGGTCATAAACCGAGTTGATTGCCAATTCATATTTCGATTTTAGAGAAATATCATAGATCTTTGGTCTAAGCTTAGTAGCTGGAAAATCTTCCAAAACATTTTCAAATGCCACAGAAGCAGCTTTATATTCTCCCATTTTGAAGTATTGCTTGGCATTTTCAAATGCTTTGAATTCCAATTTATAGGTTAGTTCATCAATCAGTTGATTAATGTTTTTAGAACGTTCAGAATCTGGATAATCATTGATGAAACTTTGCAGTTCTGTGATCGCAGATTCTGTATTGCTTTGGTCCAAGTTATACTGCAAAGATCCCTCGTAATAGCAAAGTGCAGATAAATAAGCAGCTTCTTCTTTTCTTGGGTCCTGAGGAAAACTTATCGCAAAATTCTTGAATTGATTCGCCGCCAATCTGTAGTTTTTATCATAATAATTGGCGTATGCAGAATTGAAGACCACGTTTGGAGCATCATCTGTACCTGCAACAAGGTTTGGTAATCTGTCATATAAAGCCAAGGCATCTGCCCATTTTTTCTTCGCAAATTTTTCATTTGCTACTTTTAAGATAAAATCTTTGTCGGCACTCTTCATCGCCTGATCCATTTCAGTTTTGCAAGACAGCAAAAACATAGATAATACTACTAGACTGATATATTTCTTCATAATTCCGAACAGAATAATTCTGCTTACTTGATTCTAATTAATTTGCAAAAATAAAACTTTTTTCTCCAATCTATTTTTTTTATGAAAGATTAACGTTTTTTCTTGTGAAAGATATTCATATATTCAAAAAAATCATCACAATCGATCATTCCAATTTCCGGACTATTAATAAATAATGTATTTTTGCAAATTACAAGAATTTTAAATGAAAAACATCAGGAATTTCTGCATCATTGCACATATCGACCACGGTAAGAGTACATTGGCAGATCGTCTTTTAGAATATACAAACACCGTTACGCAGAGAGAGTTGCAATCTCAGACGTTGGACGATATGGATCTAGAGAAAGAACGTGGCATCACGATCAAATCTCACGCCATCCAGATGGATTATGAGTATAAAGGAGAAAAGTTTGTTCTAAATCTGATTGATACACCGGGACATGTTGATTTTTCTTATGAAGTTTCCCGTTCGATTGCGGCATGTGAAGGTGCGCTTTTAATAGTAGATGCAGCACAAAGTATTCAGGCGCAAACAATTAGTAATTTATACCTGGCTTTGGAAAATGATTTGACAATTATTCCAATTCTTAATAAAATAGACCTCCCTTCTGCAAACCCTGAAGAGGTAACAGATGAAATCATGAATCTCATCGGTTGCGAATATGAAGATGTTTTACGTGTTTCAGGGAAAACAGGCGAAGGTGTTCATGATTTGCTGGAGCAGATCGTAGAAAGAATTCCGGCACCTATTGGGGATCCAGAAGCTCCACTTCAAGCGTTGATCTTTGACTCTGTTTATAATCCTTTCAGGGGAATCGAAGCATATTTTAAAGTAGTCAATGGAAGCATTTCTAAGAACGAAAAGATCAAATTCTTTGCAACAGGAAAAGAATATGGTGCTGATGAGGTTGGTACTTTGAAACTGAAACAAGTTCCAAAGAAAACCATTCAGTGTGGCGACGTTGGCTACCTGATTTCGGGAATCAAAGATGCACGGGAAGTAAAAGTAGGAGATACCATCACGTCTTTTGAAAAACCAGCTGCTGCTCCAATTGATGGGTTCGAAGAGGTAAAACCGATGGTTTTTGCCGGGATTTATCCTATCGAGTCTGAAGATTTTGAAGAATTAAGATTCTCTCTGGAAAAATTGAGACTGAATGATGCTTCTTTAGTTTTCGAACCGGAGAGTTCAGCGGCTCTAGGTTTCGGTTTCCGATGTGGATTTTTGGGAATGCTGCATATGGAGATTGTTCAGGAAAGACTAGATAGAGAGTTCAATATGAATGTTATCACAACGGTCCCGAACGTTTCTTATCACGGATATACCAAGAAAGAACCGGAAACGGCAATTTTGATCAATAACCCGTCTGAAATGATGGACCCTACAACAATGGACAGAGTAGAAGAGCCATTCATTAAGGCTTCAATTATTACAAAATCTGATTTTGTTGGACCGGTTATGACTCTTTGTATCGAGAAACGGGGTGAAATTGTCAATCAAAGTTATTTGACTTCTGAAAGAGTGGAACTGGTTTTTAATATGCCTTTGGCGGAAGTAGTTTTCGATTTCTATGACAGATTGAAGTCTATCTCTAAAGGTTATGCGTCATTCGATTATCATCCAATTGGATTCAGAGCTTCTAAATTGGTGAAAATGGACATCCTGATTAACGGCGATATGGTAGATGCTTTATCTTCATTGATTCACGATTCTAATGCTTATCACATTGGTAAAAAAATGTGTGAAAAACTTCGTGAACTGATTCCGAGACAACAGTTTGATATTGCAGTTCAAGCGGCTTTGGGAACGAAAGTTATTGCGAGAGAAACTATCAAAGCATTGAGAAAAGACGTTACGGCGAAATGTTACGGTGGTGATATTTCCAGAAAACGTAAACTTCTTGAGAAGCAGAAAGAAGGTAAGAAAAAGATGAAGCAAATTGGTCGTGTAGAAGTTCCGCAGTCAGCGTTTATGGCTGTTTTGAAACTGAATGATTAAGATTTAATTCAATTTTATACATATTATAATCCACAGAATTTTCTGTGGATTTTTTATTTAATAGTTCTTCCGAAAAAAGTAATCTCTCCATTCAGATGACGGATGATTTTTGCAATATTATTATCAATGCTTTTTTCTGTTTTTAAGTTATTAATGTAACGGATCAGTTCTTTTTTGTGGGAAGGATTCAGATTTTCGAAGTTTTTTGAAATTATAGGATTGTCATAAATGGCTTTCTCCAATTTCGGGTGAATAAGTTCCTGTCTTTCAGACTCATCAAATTCTATTTCCACCTCAATAGTTTCTCCAATTCTTTTGGGTGAGTTTTCAAGCATTTTCAAATTGACATACAATCTCCATTCCCCGGAATATTTCACAAGTGTTTGAGTAAACGCCACACCATTTACTTTCCCTTTAACGGCAATAGGGCTTTTGTTTTTTCCAGAGATTTCGAAGATTGTATTTAAAATTTTTTCCGGAACAAATACGAATGGATTGATTCCAATAATATCGAGTTTTGCAGAAAATTTTTTATTATTCATTTAGAATTCTAATTTAATAAAATTAATCATTCAATTTTCTAGATTTGTACTATGAAAAATCTCTCCATCCTATTCATCCTCATTTCTGCTTTTGCTAATTCTCAAATTCTGACACCTTTCGAAAAAGGTAATGGTAATCAAACCACAACTTTTGATGAGATGCGAAAATTCTATCAGGAATTGTCAAAACATTATCCATCAATCAGTTATGAAACCAAAGGCGAAGATGATAATGGCGCACCAATCGATGTTGTGATTTTTAATCCGTCAGGAAAAAGTTTTGAAGAAGCGAGAAAAGGGAAATCGGTTTTGTTTGTGAACAACGCAATTCATCCAGGCGAGCCAGATGGGATTGATGCGACGATGATATTGATGCGAGACTTAGCGATGGGAAAAATCAAAACACCGAAAAACGTCGTCTTCACAGCGATTGCAAGTTACAATATCAGCGGAATGATGAACCGGGGAAGCTTTTCCAGAGCCAATCAAAATGGTCCGGAAGAATACGGTTTCCGTGGTAATGCAAGAAATTATGATTTGAATCGGGATTTCATCAAAACAGATTCGAAAAATTCCAGAAGTTTCCAGCAGATTTTTCAATGGCTGAAGCCTGATGTTTTTATTGATAATCACGTCAGCAACGGCGCAGATTATCAATACACTTTCACTTATATTTCGACAAATAAAGAACGTTTGGGAAATGTTCTCGGCAATTATTTCAATAACGAAATGCAACGGACACTTCTGAAAAATATGGAGAAAAAAGGTGTGATTTCAGTGCCTTATGTCAACATTCACGGCGACGTTCCGGATGGCGGGTTTCCTGCTTTTGTGGATTCACCTAGATATGCAACGGGTTACACGACCTTGTTCAATACCATCGGGACGGTGGTGGAAACGCATATGCTGAAACCGTACAAGGACCGAGTTAAAGTCACTTACAATTATATGGTTGACAATCTTAGTTATATCGATGAGAATTACGAAACCATTCAGCAAAAAAGAACTGAAAATCTGAAACAATATAAAGTCGGAAATCGATATGCTTTATCTTGGAAACTCGATTCTACAAAGTATGAAAACATCGATTTCAAAGGCTTCGAAGCGAAATATAAATCGAGCGACGTTTCCGGAAAAACCAGACTTTGGTATGACAGAAATACAAAGTTTTCAAAACTCGTCAAGTTTTATAATACTTATATTCCGGCCAAAGAAATCACCATTCCAAAATATTATGTCATCCCACAATCCGAATGGAAAATCATTGATTTACTGAAACTGAACCAAATCAAAATGATTCCGATAAAACAGGATTCTACAATTGTGGTTGAACAATACAGAATCAAAGATTTTAAAACTGTTCCGAATCCTTATGAAGGTCATTATCTTCATTATGAAACATTTGTGATCAAAGAATCTGGAAAAACTATATTCAGAAAAGGTGATTTTCTGGTTCCGCTAAATCAAGACGGTGTGAAATTTCTATTAGAAACTTTAGAACCGGAAGCTGTTGATTCTTACTTCAACTGGAATTTCTTCGATGCGATTCTTGGCCAAAAAGAATATTATTCGGCGTATGTTTTCGAAGATACAGCAGCCAAACTTCTACAGGACAATAAAGCTTTAAAAACCGCTTTCGAAATTGAAAAAGCCAATAATCCAAAGTTTGCAGAAGACGGCGAAGCGCAATTGGATTGGGTTTACAAACATTCGGACTATTACGAAAAAACGCACCGTCTTTATCCTATTTTTAGGATTAATTAAAATAAAACACTTAAGTCACTTTAGAAAATCTTAAAGTATAAAAGTTCACTTTAGTAGAGAATTCTTAATTGTACTTAATTGACTATTTCAAGATGATTTTAAATCGACTTAAGTGTTTAAATTATTTCTTATTTGGAACCTCAAGTACTTTCAGCAAAGCTTTTTTCGGATTTCCATTTCTGTCCCAAAGCAAAGGATAATTGGTTCTTCCCGGGATTGGGTAATCGTTTTTCCACGACATTTCGTCCTTCATTCCCCATGTTGTTACGCGGTCGAGCTTGTCTCTTTTCTTGTAGAAAATCTGATACAATTCTGCATATCGATTAGCCAGTTTATCATCGATTTCTTTGGGAAGTCCTTTTTGGTAAGGGTCAAGAAAAGTTTTGAATTCCTCATTCTGAAACTGCTTGTGCATAAAAGCCTGACCAATGATTTGACCTTCCTTCGTTACCGGCAAAACATCCACATCGATTTCCGTAATCATCACTTTGATGCCACACGCTGCGTAAGCATCTATCGCCTCTTCAATGTATTGATTTTTAGGATAATCCAATCCCCAGTGACCCTGGATGCCGATGCCGTCAATCCGTATTCCGGCCGCTTGCAGCATTTTGACCATTCGAACAATGCCTTTCACTTTTTCCGGTCGCCACGCGTTGAAATCATTGTAATACAATTCTGTGTTCGAGGAATATTTTGCGGCGTACTGGAAAGCCAGTCGCATCAGTTCGTCGCCATCGCCAATGCCTTTTACCCAACCTTCGTTACGGTAGCTGCCGTCATCATCAATCACTTCATTAACAACATCCCAAGCTTGTATTTTCCCGGTATATCTTCCTGCAACCAGTTTGATGTGGTCGTGCAGGCGCTCTTTAGTTTGTTCTTTAGTTTTTGGAGTGCCATCTTCATTTTTGAAGAACCAGTCAGGCGTTTGATTTTTCCAAACCAAAGTATGCCCGACGATGAACATCTTGTTTTTCTGTCCAAATTCCACAAACGCATCCGCCTGCGAAAAATCGAATTTCCCGGGAAGTGGATTCACAACTTCGGCTTTCATACAGTTTTCCGGCGTAATGGTGTTGAAATGTTGCAGCACAATATCCTGTTGTTTTTTATCTTTCCCCGTCACAATGTCGTCGTTCACAGCCGTTCCGATTTTGAAAGCTTTGGAATAAGCCTCTTTAAATTTCACGTTCTGCGAAAAACTAACGGAAGAAATTAAAACATTAAATAAGATAAGGTACTGTTTCATAAGCTCAAAAATTGATTGAACTAAATATAGAAAAATAAAATAAACGTGAAATTGACATTTATTTTAATCAATTAATTTGCTAATTGTGCTTAGAACCAATTTGTTGAAGTTTTGAGAATTAATAATTGGAAATTTTAAGTTTCACGGTAATCATTATGAATGATGAGAATAATTTTTGACTGAAGATTATATAAGGTTGAGTTTGAGTTAACTTCAATCGCTTAATTTTATGTTAAGTCTTAATAAAAAACGATTTTATTTTTGGGCAGCTATTTCCGCCTGTAGTTTTATCTGAGCTTGTCGAAGGGCTCGTAATGACGAGTTCCGCTCAAGTCGGCTGCGGTTTTAGTCTTAGTTTACTTCCTCAAACTCAACAAATAACTCTCAGCATTCATCACAGGAATTAGAGCATTTTTAAAATCCTTTTCGTTTCGGGTGATAATGATATCACAGTTGGAAGCCAGTGCACTGAAATATTGCATCGCATCCTCAAAATCTTTGAAGTCAGAATGAATCGCTTTGTCCACCACTTCATCATCCATCACAGACATCGAACATAAAAGCTTGAATTTCCTGATTTTCTCTAATGCGATTTTGGAATTTTCAAATCTCGCCAAGACATAAAAAACATTAGAAATAGAGCTTGGCGAAGTGTAAACCTGTATTTTCTTTTTATCTGCCAAAGTCAGAATTTTTGCAGATGCATCATAAAAACCTTCTCGTTCTCCAAGAAAATCGATGATGATATTGGTGTCCAAAAATATCTTTTTCATCTACTGATATTTTTTATCCAAATTGTCTGTATAGTCCTCTCTCAAAGTTTTCCAGTCCAAATCAGGCACGCTTTTTCCACTGGAAATACTTTTCACAAAAGGCGAAATTTCAAAATCATCATTTTGTTCACGTGTGATAGAATCAAGATAATTTTCAATTAGTCTGGACAAGCTTACTTTCTTGCTGGAAGCATAAATTTTAGCCCGTTCGATAACATTTTCATTTAATTTTAAAGTGAGTTTGGAATCCATAAAAACAAATTTACGTACAAATATAAAAAATTAATACGTGAAAATTCAATTTTCACTTTGAGGTAAACTTGCCATTAACCAAAAACTTCCTATTTTTGGTAAAATTATTATCAACAAACCTTTTAGGTTGAATCATACTCTTATGAAAAAACTAAAAATATCTTTTTTCTTTTCTCTTTTTTCTTTTCTCTTATCGGCTCAGCAAACCCCATATTACCAGCAATACGCCAAATATAAAATGGATATTGATGTGGATGCTGCGAACTTTACTTATCAAGGGAAACAGACTTTAGATTACAGAAACAATTCGCCGGACGAACTGAAAGTCGCTTATTTTCATTTGTATTGGAACGCTTTCAAACCGGGTTCTATGATGGACCAGCGCGTGCAGTCGCAAGGTGTGAATGCCGACGGAAGATTGGCCAAAAGAGTGGGAAATACAGTCATTTCAAGATTGTCCGAGATTCCGAAAAATGAAGAAGGCGCGCAAAATATCCGTTGGATTAAACAGAACGGAAAAGATTTGAAGTTCGAGATTCAAGGGACCATTATGAAAGTTTATTTGGCAGAATCAATTAAACCCAATTCTTCGACCACGTTCACTATGGAATGGGACGCCAATATCCCGATGCAAATCCGTAGAGCAGGAAGAAACAACCGCGAAGGTGTCGATATGACCATCACGCAATGGTATCCAAAAATCGCTGAGTACGATTATGACGGTTGGGCGGCGTTTGACTATGTCGGAAGAGAATTTCACGCCCCGTTTTCTGATTATGAAGTGAATATCAAAATCGATAAAGACTACGTTATCGGCGCTGGAGGAAATCTTGAAAACCCAACTGAAGTCAAAGGTTATGACAGTAACGCTACCGTGAAAGCAGATATTTCCAACAAAGTGACCTGGAAATGGACTGCCAAAAATATTCTGGATTTTGCCTGGGCAGCAGACAGGGATTATTCCGTGGAGAGTTTCCCGATTTTGGATGGGCCAAAAGTATATTTGGTTTATCAGAAATCTGAAAAGACAAAATATTGGTCCGAGATGAAACCCTACATCACCAAATATTACCAGCTGATGAATGCGACTTTCGGGCGTTACAAATGGCCAAGTTATGCCTTCATCCAGGGTGGCGATGGCGGCATGGAGTATGGCATGTGTACAATGATTCTCGGCGAAGCAACATCGGTAGAAGGTCTTTCCGGTTTGATGTTCCACGAAGGCGCACACTCTTGGTTTCAACAGATGCTGGCCAACAACGAAAGTGTAAGACCTTGGATGGATGAGGGTTTCACACAGTATGCGGAAGATTATGTGTCTTACAGATTATTCCCTCCAAAGGAATCTCAACCGAATCCTTTTGTGGGCGCTTTGAAAGCTTATGCTAATTTCGCCAAATCAGGAAAAGAAGAACCTGCAGTTTGGCTGGGCGACCATCACGATAATGGAATAGCTTACACTTATGCAAGTTACATCAAAGGCGAAACGTTTTTGGTAGAGCTTGGTTACATTGTAGGAGAAGAAAATCTCAACAAAATTATGCTGAAATATTACGACGAATGGGCGATGAAACATCCTACAGAAAGAGATTTCATTCATATTGCGCAATTGGTTTCCGGGATGGATTTGAAATGGTTCCAGCATTATTGGATCAATACGACAAAAACAATCGATTACGGCATCAAGAATGTGAAGTATGACCCGCAATCAACAACAATAACTTTAGTGAATAAAGGCGGCGTTCCGATGCCAATCGATTTCAGTATTCTGACTAAGGACAAGAAAGTCATTAATTATAATATTCCACTGAACTTGACCAGAACTTGGAAAACGAAAGACATTTACGGTAATATCCAGACCTTGCCTTTCTGGGCTTGGACACAGCAGGAATACAGCTTTACGATTCCGTATACCAAAGCACAATTGTCTGCAATGGGAATCGATTTCAGCCAAAGATTAGCGGATGTGAATCCTGAGGATAATTATTTGGAAGTGAAGTAGAAGTAAGAAACAAGATTCAACGCAAAAGAATAAGTGAATCTCAAACGAGGCAAAAAGGCTCACCGATGAACCAAAAAGGCTCGTCATCCAGCCAAAAAGGGTGGTTTTTGAGGCAAAAAGACTCGCCGATGAACTAAAAAGGTTCGTCATCCAGCCAAAAAGGGTGGTTTTCCAGTATAAAAGGCTCGCCGATGAACCAAAAAGGCTGTTTGTTGAGTATAAAAGACTCGTTTTCTTTATGAATAGGCCAGTTTCTGCAATTAGAATGTTAAAAAAGTAAGTAATGAATTCCATCGTAATCAATATAGGCAACACCAATATCCGTTTCGGATTGTTTGATGATGACAATTGCGACCTGTCTTGGGTCATCAACACCAAACCTTACAAGACGACCGACGAATTGTTTGTTCAAATCCTGATGCTTTATCAGACATATAAAATCGATGTTGAGAAGATTGATAAAGTCATTATTGGTTCCGTGGTTCCACAATTGACGAAAGTGGTGGCGAGTGCTATTAAGAAAATTCATAATAAAATTCCTGTAATTGTTGACCGAAATACGCCGTCTGGAGTGATTCCGAAATCCAAACAAATGGGAACAGACATCTATGCTAATCTTGTCGCAGCGCATAATCTCTATCCGAATCATAAGAAAATCATTCTGGATTTTGGAACCGCACTTACTGCAAGTTGTCTGGCAGAAAATGGAGAAACGCTCGGCGTTATCATTGCCCCGGGCATTGTCACTTCACTGAACAGTTTGATTAAAGGCACAGCGCAATTGCCGGAAATCGAATTGGTCAAACCAAAATCTGTCTTAGGCCTTGATACGATTACCTGCATGCAAAGCGGCATGGTTTACGGTTTCCTTGGGATGGTGGAAGGTTTTATTGATAGGATAAATGATGAGGTGAATGACCAATGTTTCGTCATCGCAACCGGCGGTGTGAGCCACGTTTACAAACCTCTGACCGAAAAAATCAACATCGGCGACAGGTTGCACACTTTGAAAGGCCTGTATTTTTTGGGTAAAGATTTATAATTATCTCTTATTCTTGAAAAAAGTTTTCACAATTTCCGAACATTCATTTTCCAAAATTCCGGTTACGATTTCGGTTTTAGGATGAAGTGATAGGCCTTTATTAATGAAACCTCTTTGTTCGTCTCTTGCGCCAATCACGACTTTCGAAATTTGAGACCAGGCTAAAGCGCCTGAACACATCACGCAAGGTTCTAAGGTTACATACAGGATGCAATTCTGAAGGTACTTTCCGCCGAGAAAATTAGCCGCTGATGTTATGGCTTGCATTTCAGCGTGTGCGGTGACATCATTAAGAGTTTCTGTAAGATTATGAGATTTTGCAATGATTCTGTCATTTGAAACAATCACGCATCCAATTGGCACTTCATCTTTCTCAAGAGCTTTTTCGGCTTCCTGCAAAGCCATTTTCATAAAATATTCGTCGGTGAACATCAGATAGGACAATTCTCAGATTTTGTCATATCGGCGATGCTGGTATCCAAAATCGGAAGCATATTATCCCGAACATTGATGAGAAGTTTTCTGATGCTGCAGGTTGCCTCGTCGGTACAATCTGCACATTTTTCATAGAAATTAAGAGAAGCACAAGGCAACATTGCAACCGGGCCATCCACAATTCGGATAACATCCAGAACTTTGATGTCGGCTGGATCTCTCATAAAAGTATAGCCGCCTTCAGCGCCTCTTTCGCTTTTCAGAATTTTGTTTTGCTTCAACTCACGAAGGATCTGCTCAAGGAATTTGAGCGGGATACGTTCGTTCTCCGATATTTTTTTAGCGGAAAATAATGAAGCATTGTTTGTCCTATTCAGGAAAAGCAAAGTTTTGATAGCGTATTTGACTCTTTTTGAAAGCATACTGTAAAAATAATCAAATTTTTATATTTTGAAAATAATATTTGTACCAATAAAAAACCGCCTCGATTTTGATTCGAGACGGTTTTTTATTGTGATGATTTTTCTAATTAAGGAAATGTAACTCCCGAATAAGAATTTGGATTAATCATTGGAAGGCTTGATTTGTAAGTGTTATTTATCGCTTTCAAAAATTCGTTTGCGATAATTCCGTACCCTCTTCCGGTTGGATGTACTCCATCTAAAGAGAATGCGCCGCCAGTTACAAATGTTGCACTGTATTTAACACCATCCCATTGGATTCCCGATGCAGAATTGAGCTCAATCATTTTTGCTCTTGCGTCTACAAAAGCAAGTCCGTAAGAATCAGCAAATCCTTTTATTGCAGTATTATAAGCCGTTGTTGCGGTAGAAATATTTGTTGCTTCTGTAGCAGTTAAAGAAAATTGGTCTTGCAACGGGAAAGATGCTCCATAAATAAACTGAGATGTTGCTGTTGGAGCTGCATTAGTAAGAGCGTCCAAACCTAGAACTTTAGAAGCTGGCAATAAAATCAATTCCCCTTCTTTTGCTTGTCTAGCTTTACCAAATGCACTTCCCAAAAATGCTGCTTGAGTGGCTGAAATACCACTTGCAGCAAATCCCGCAGTATAAAATTGGGATAGGTCAGATAATGTGTTGTCAATAATAATTACAGGATTTTGACCTACTTTTGCCAAACTAAATCTTGAAGATGCAACTGTATTCAGTAATTTGTATAAACTTGCATTTAAAGCTTGCACTTTGGTTGCATCTAATGCAATTGTATTATAAGGTATTCTCGTAAAGTAAGGAATGGATGTCACATCAGGAATGTTTCCAATTGCTCCCTTAGTACTTCCTACACTTTTAAGTCCATCAAGTATCCCTTTTATAGCTTGTTGTAAAACCGCTGGATTTGTAATATCATTCGCTTTATAAGTTGCGGGGTTTGCAGTCGCTGGCTGTACGACTGCCGGAGTGTATGTTGTTACATTACCTACCGTAGAAGAATTCATTCCTCCATTTGTAGCATAAGAAAGTATATCATTGGCTCCAATCCACAGAGAGAAAAATGTAGGCTTTTGAGCCATTGCATCTGCTAAAACAGAAGTTGTTGCTGATGTGGCAAATCTTACAAAATAGGGATTTGCTGCTCCAATTTGTAAGTTCGCTGCACTTCCATAACCAGGAGCTACCAAATGAAATGATTTTGCCCCAGGAACACCCATATTTTGATATGGTCCTGCTGATGAAATATTATCAAGAGCAGCGGCGGCAGCAGATTGTTCAGGAGATAACGCTCCATTTATAACTTTTAACGTGTATTTTCCTCCAAATCCAGGAAGACCAACAAATCCTCCTGTGTTATTTGGCATCATAGGTTGTTTAAACTCACCACCTCCTGCTAGTTTCATTTGAGCAGCCAACATACTTGGATAAGATTCATTTTGTCCATCAATGTATAATGCTCCGTCTCTATAACCTGAAGTCAGTGAGTTTCCTAATGCAACATATTTTGAGAAATTAGCCTCCCCAGATGTTACAACCACATCTTCTGTGCTGTTATCAAAATCTGTTTCACAACTTGCTGTCAATAAAAGTGTTGCAGCCAATGTCGATATATATAATTTTTTCATAATAGATTCAATTTTTAAAATGCGTTGTAAGATAATCCTAGACCAAAGTAAAATACATCAGCTTTTGCCTGTCCTGCGAAATTGTAATATGCATTGTTGAAAGTTCTGCTTTTCGGCATTGCATAAGCTCCAGAAATATCTACTCCTAATTTGTTGAACTTAAGACCGATACCTCCTGTTATCACATAATTGTCAAAAGAAGGCGTTTCCGGTATGAAGTCTTTATCAGCATAAGGTGATTGATCATAATACCAGCCTAATCTACCAGCAATCATATCATTGAAGATATACTGGGTTCCAACACGCACACTTGAAGTGTTTTTGAAATTCTTTGGCGTTACCAATACTGTTGGATCGTTTGGTTGGTTACCTGCTGCCACGTTCTCAAAATCAAGCGTCAGTTTATTATACCTTTCCCAGCCATGATAGTTGTAATCTGCAGAGACTAACCATTTTGAAGTAATCTTATAAGTTAAACCTAAAGTGATTTCATCAACAAGTGGAAGTGTGGCCTTGAAATTGTCCGAACCACCATTGAAGTTTGATAATAATGCAGAAGGAACCATGAAGGTAGCTTTTCCTTCCTTAGCCTTCATATCGACTGGCGAACGATATGCAACACTCACATCCCATTGGTTGTCCGGCTGGAAATAGAATCCAAATCCGAAACCGTGTCCTGTAGCTTGATCATCCAATAGATTAAGCTGTCCATTATATTGAGTCAAAGCCTTTGTCCAGTCAACTTTACCTTTTGCATAGATATAGCTAGCTCCAAAAGATGCCCAAGGTGCCAATTTTACAGAAACCATTGGTTGGAAAAAGTAACTTTTCAATTCTAATTTCTGCACCATTTCCTTGCCTTCCCAATCGCTTGGCCATTCGATAGTGCTTCCAAAGGGAGTTGAAAAACTGAAACCTACAGAAAGGTTATCTAAAACCTTGTAAGCTACGGCCGCATAAATAGGCGTTCCCAAAGGATTGTCTGTCTCAGACTGTTGCAAGGTACTTGTGTTTTGGAATGTTATCTTATTTGATACACCGAATCCACCTGCTGCTACGCTTAACTTCGAAGGGATAAAAGAAATACCGGCAGGGTTGAAAAATGCAACACTTGCATCCTCTGCGTGAGCACTGGTATGAGCCATTGCCAACTGCTTAACACCCTGAAGAGATACTCGGAATCCTCCTGCGTATGCCATTACACCGGCAGCTAATGCCGTGGTCATTAAAATTCGTCTCATATAATTATTATTAATGTTCCAAATTTATAATTATTTTAATAACAATTATAAAAAAACATAAAAAAAGTTAAACATTGCTATTCTAAGAATAGTTGTTTAGTGTGTTGTTTTATTTAAAATATTGATTATTAAATATTTATTGTAATTTTTTTGATGAAATTTAATTTAGTTTAATTTTAAACAATATAATGTAAACCATAATAAATAGCTGGTTTTTGGTTTGAGGATATTTTATTATTTAATTGCTTTGTTTGTTATATTGTTAATGTTAATCAGATATTAACTTAAAATTAACAAAAAAATATTTTTAAAAGATATTATCGTCAAGCTTAAATAAAAATTATATTAACTTTGCAATCAGACATAAAAATTAAAATATGAGTTGTGGATGTAAAACATCCGGCGATTCTTCCCATTCTTGCGGCACAAAGACCGCTAATGGGTGTAGTAGTGTAGATACCTGCGGGAATAGTTATAAATTAAGTGTTTTTGACTGGCTTTCTGATATTGATCCATCAAGATCAAAAAGCTCTGAATATGTGGAAGTTCGTTTTAAAAACGATCGTAAATTATATTATAAGAATGTCAACAACCTGCCCTTGCATATAGGTAGCATCATTGCTGTAGAATCTAGTCCGGGTCATGATATAGGAGTAGTGAGTCTTTCGGGAGAGCTGGTAAAGATCCAGATGAAAAAGAAAAATGTTTCCGAAGACCAAGCACTAAAAATCTATAGACTTGCCAGTCAAAAAGATATTGAGACTTGGCAAGACCTTAGGAAAAAGGAAAATGCGATCAAAATAGACGCGCGTAAAATAGCTTACGGTCTTAATCTTGAAATGAAGATCACGGACGTAGAATACCAAGGAGATGGCTCCAAGGTAACTTTTTATTATACGGCTGATAATAGGATTGATTTTCGTCAATTGATAAAGGAATATGCTTCTAATTTTCGCACGAAGATTGACATGAAACAGATCGGATTCCGGCAGGAGTCTGCAAAAGTAGGAGGTATCGGTTCTTGTGGAAGGGAGCTTTGCTGTTCTTCATGGCTTACAGATTTCCGTTCGGTCAATACCAATGCGGCAAGATATCAGCAATTGAGCATCAATCCTCAGAAATTGGCAGGACAATGTGGAAAACTGAAATGTTGCCTGAATTACGAGTTAGATAGCTATCTGGACGTTCTTAGGGATTTTCCATCGTCTAGTACGGTTCTGAATACCGAGAAAGGAAGGGCATTTTGCATCAAGATCGATGTTTTCAAAAAGAAAATGTGGTTTGCTTATGTGGAGAATTCTATGGCTTGGTATGATCTGGACATCTTTGAGGTGAAGAAGTTGATCGTCATGAATAAAAATGGCGAAAAAGCACCAGCTTTGGAAGATCTGAAAGTTGTAGAGAATCCTTTGGTAACTTCTGACCTGATACAGGAAAATAGCGTGGACCGTTTTGAGAAGAAATTTAAAAAATCAAGAAGCGGCTCAAATAGAGATAGAAATCCAAAACAGTCTGACAATCGTCCACCGAGATCACAGGATAATAAAAATCCACGCCAGAGCCAGACAGATCACAGGAATCGTTCTAATGAGCAAAAGCCGGTAGAGAATAAATCAATGGCCTCAAATGTCCAGTCGACGGATAATAAAGCTTCAGAAAATAAAAATCCAAAACAAAATCATAACAGAAATCGTCCGAGCGGCCAAAAACCGATAGAAAACAAGGCGACAGCTCCAAATACTCAGGCAACGGATAATCAACCACAGGAAAATAAAACGCATAAAAAACCGTTCAAAAAACCGAAAAAGAAAACGCCGCCTAAAAATGAAGGTAATGCTTAGAATAATAGTTGCTTTTGTATTGTTTTTCTTTCTAAGTTCGTGTCAAAATCACAATGAAAATGTTGTGGTGAAAGATGTTGGCAATAGCTGGAAAAAGAATGACTTTAAAAGCCTTGACTTTGATATAAAAGATTCCCAGGATTCTAAAGATCTTGTATTTGTTATCAGGAATAATAATGCATATCCTTATAGTAACTTGCGTTTGATAGCTAAGATAGAGCACGGTAAAAAAATTATTTCCACAGATACGCTCAACTATGTTTTGGCTAAACCGAATGGCGAATGGATAGGAACAGGATTTGGCGATACCAAGGAGAATCTGTTTCAGTATAAACTCAATTATAAATTTCCGCAGAACGATAATTATTCTGTAAAAGTTGTTCAGGCAATGAGACGGAACATATTGCCGGGAATCGAAGATATAGGAATTAAAATTCAAAACTCAAAGCCTTGATTTATTAATGGAAAATAAGAAAACTGAACATAAAACATTTCCTTTACCAGACAAAAAGAAGACTAGACCCAATATAAAAAAATGGATCAAGATTGTCTGGATTGGATTCTTTGCGGTCGTATTAGGGATTTCTGCCTTATTTTTTGCTGTCTCTCAGGGATTTGTAGGAGATATGCCGGATGTGAAGGAATTGGAAAATCCTGACATATATGTAGCCTCGGAGATCTATTCTTCTGACAATGTGCTATTAGGAAAATTTGAAAAAGAAAAAACAAAACCCGTTACTTACAAACAGCTTCCGCCATATTTGGTTTATGCACTCCAGGCAAAGGAAGATGAGCGTTTCAAAGAACATTCTGGTATCGATTTGAAATCTATTCTTAGAGCTGTCAGATATGGTGGAGAGAGAGGTGGTGGATCAACTATTACACAACAGCTGGCTAAACTCTTGTTTACAGGAAATGCTTCTCAAAACAAGATAGAAAGGGCTTTCCAAAAGCTAAAAGAATGGTGCGTTGCAGTAAGTCTTGAAAAGCGTTATACAAAGGAAGAAATTGTTGCTTTATACTTCAACAAGATGGATTTTCTTTTCAATGCTAAAGGGATTGAAATGGCTTCCCGGGTCTACTTTAACAAATCTACAAGCCAATTGACATTGCCTGAAGCGGCGACTTTTGTTGCGATGCTGGAGGCTCCTAGAAGAAATAATCCTTACAGAAATCCAGAAAGGGCCAAAGACAGAAGAGACGTTGTTTTGAAACAGATGTTGGAAACTGGTTACATTGATAATGCAACTTATGAGAAAGCGAAAGCAACACCAATCGTTGTAGATTTCCACGAGATCAAAACTGTGGAAGAGGGTTTCTCTTCTTATTACAAATTCTATCTGAGAAAAGAAATTCAGCAATATCTGGATTCGTACGAAAAGGAAACAGGAAAGGAGCTCAATCTTTATAAAAATGGTCTTAAGATCTATGTGACTTTGGACTCCAGAATGCAGAGATATGCAGAGGAAGCAATCAAAGAGCATTTGACCGATCTTCAGAGAAATTTTGATGGAGAGATGAGGCGTAATCCGAATCGTCCTTATTACAATCTTTCCAAAACCCAGATCAATGATCTGATGATGGCAGCTGTAAAAAGAACAGGCCGTTACAAACAGCTGAAAGCTGAAGGAATGCCGGAGGATTCTATCATGATGGAATTCCACGAGCCTACTAAAATGACAAGATTCACTTGGCAAGGAGAAGAGGAAGTTGAAATGTCTCCTTGGGATTCTATCCGTTATCATAAGCAGATCGCGCAAGCTGGTCTGATGTCTATGGAGCCGGCAACCGGAGATATTAAAGCCTGGGTTGGAGGTATCAATTGGCAGCATTTCCAATATGACCACGTAAAGCAAGGTAAGAGACAGGTGGGTTCAACTTTCAAACCATTTGTATATGCAACGGCCATTATGCATCTTGGGATGACACCTTGTTCCACAGTGTCCAATGCTTCTTATTCCAAAGGAAATTGGCATGTAAAGGGTAGTGGGGGAATGTTGACACTCAAAGATGCTTTGGCAAAATCACAAAATCCAGTTGCAATCCGATTAGCTGAAATGGCAGGAACGGAAAATGTAATCCAATTAGCAAGGGATCTGGGAGTAACAAATCCTATCGATAAACATTTGCCCATGGCTTTGGGTACTTCTGATATTACAATTTATGAAATGTTAGGGGCATTCAGTACTTTTGCTAATTTCGGAAACTATACAAAACCGGAAATGATCTGGAGAATAGAGGATGCCAACGGACGAGTGATCAAAGAAGTGAAACCTGTCGTGAAAGAAGTTATGAATGAGATGTACGCTTACACAATGCTTGATTTGATGAAAGGTGTAACAGAATTCGGTACAGCGTCTGGAGAATTGAGACGTAGAGGGATTCCTGCAAGTGTAGAAATCGCAGGTAAAACCGGGACAACTCAGAAAAACTCAGATGGTTGGTTTGTAGGAATTGTTCCAAAACTAGCGACTGATGTTTGGGTTGGTTGGGAAGATAGAGCAACCCACTTTTGGAGCACAGGCGAAGGACAAGGAGCTAAAATGGGACTTCCGATTTGGGCTATTTATATGAAAAAAGTTTTTGCAGACAAAGCATTAAATATTCTTCCGGAAGACAAATTCATAAAACCGGCGAATTGGACAGGCAGTTGTTCTGATCTTAATAATCTCAGAAATGGATACGGTGATGAAGGTGGATTACAGTCTATTGATCAACTCAAAAATCCAACACAGATTATCCCGGATAAACCAGTGAAAAAAGAAGACAATTCTAATGAAGCTATTAATTCCTCGGATGATATAGACTTTAACAAATAATTTAATCCCCGTCCGCATCAAGCGAGACGGGTTTTTTGATAATGAATTTAAAAAGTATTACTAATAATTTCACCAAGCTATTTCCAGGAGATTTTTCTGGAAATCAAATGCAGAGACAAACGCCAGATGTTTTGTTCAGTACAATTGAACCTGCAGATTTTGATAGAACAGAGTTGATTGATTTTAATGAAGAATTATCAATCGAAATTGGTTTGGGGACATTAGAAAACAATGAAGATTTCTTAGCTGCACAAGATCTTCCCGAGAATATCGAAACTTATGCAACTGCTTATGCAGGGCATCAATTTGGGAATTGGGCAGGACAATTGGGTGACGGACGGGCTATCTATGCAGGAGAAATTCTCCATGGAGATCATCAAACCGAAATCCAGTGGAAAGGAGCCGGTGCAACGCCATACTCGAGACATGCAGATGGAAGAGCGGTTTTACGTTCCTCGATTCGGGAATATCTTATGAGCGAGGCAATGTTTCATCTAAGCGTTCCTACAACCAGAGCCTTGAGTCTTTCGAAAACCGGGGAAGATGTAATTCGTGATATTCAGTATTCTGGAAATCCACAGAAGGAACAAGGAGCTGTTGTCGTGAGAACATCTGAATCATTTATTCGTTTCGGGCATTTTGAATTGCTGTCTGCCAGAAATCAAACGGATTTGTTAAAACAATTGTCGGATTATACTATTGAAAAATTTTATCCAGAAATCAATTCGGAGAATAATCCGAATCAATATATCGATTGGTTTCAAGCGATCTGTAACAGAACGTTAAGAATGATAATCGATTGGTATCGTGTTGGTTTTGTCCACGGTGTGATGAATACCGATAATATGTCGATTCTTGGGCTCACGATTGATTATGGGCCGTTTTCAATGATGGATGGTTACGATTTGGAATTCACGCCAAACACAACAGATTTACCCGGAAAACGTTATGCTTTCGGAAAGCAGGGGCAGATTTCACATTGGAATTTGGCTACTTTGGCCAATGCCATTTTTCCTTTGATCAATGATCCCGAAATTCTTGAAAAAATACTGAATGATTACGGGAAACGCTTCTGGACAGAACACGACAAAATGTTGGCAGATAAGTTCGGTTTTGATGAGGTTTTGCCGGAAGATGAAAGGTTCTTTACGGAATGGCAGCAACTGATGCAGGATTTGAATCTCGATTACACCTTATTTTTCCAAAGTCTTGAAAAGCCTGCTTCAGAAATTAAAATTGATGATTTCTCAAATTCTTTTTATCGAAATCTGAATGAAAATGAGTTGAAACGACTTTCTAATTTTATCGAGAAATATCAAGAAAGAAAACTTAAAAATAAAATCTCAGAGACAGAATCTTTGGAATTGATGTTCAAAACAAATCCAAAATTTATTCTGAGGAATTATCTGTTATTCGAAGCAATCCAAGAAGCTGAAAAGGGATGTTACGAACTGTTTTTCAAGCTGAAAGAAGCTTTGCAAAATCCCTACGAAAACCGATTTCCGGAGTTCAATCAAAAGCGCCCTTCGAAGTACGATAATCAAACAGGTTGCAGCCAGTTGTCTTGTAGTTCGTAATTATAAATAAGTTTAAATTTCTAACGTCTTTAATTATTAAAATTATACTTTTGCCGGAAATTAACAATTCTATGAAAAAAAATATTTTTTTATCTTCTCTAATCTTTTTGAGTTTATCTTGTAGTTCTTCAAATGATGACGAAACTATCATTGTAGATCCACAATATCCAATTTTGGTAACTAAAGCGATAGTTGATGGTGATGTTTACATTGTCAAATATGATGGCATAAAAATTTTGGAAGAATCAAACTCTGATGGATCGAACAAATTTGTTTATACCTATACAGGAAATTTTATAACTCAAATCAATGATTATTCTAATGGTTCACTTAGAAGCACAGCTGATTTTACTTATGATGGTGACAAGTTGATAAATGTAAAGGAAGTTAGTATAACCTCAGGTAGTAATACTACAAGTACAAAAACTCTTACATATACTTATCCAAATTCTACAACAATAAACTGTACCCAAATTCGAAATTATACATTTGCAGGAAACTCACAAACAGATAAATCAGATATAGTTTATACAGTAAAAGATGGAGACGTTATTTCTTCTAAAGAAAAATATTATCATAATAATGTCTTAGCTGGAAATCTTACAGAGACTTATACTTATGATGATAAAAATAATCCTTTTAAAAATATTTTAGGCTTTGATAAAATGGAGTTATATAATCCTTGGGCTTCTAATGATAATTTGTCAGGAAAAAAGAATCTTGTACTTTTTACGAATGCTAATACTCCAACAAATTCTGCAAGTTCTAGCTATAAAATAATGTATACAACTTCTTACAATAATAAAGATTATCCTAATCAGATTACAGAAACTCAATATAATAGTAGTAATCAGGCGGGAAGTAGCCACACTACAATTTTTACATATAATCAATAAAGAAAATAATATCTCGTTAAAGTCACGGATTTATGATTCGTGACTTTTTGTATAAATATGGTTTTTCTATTTTTGCAGAAAAGATCACAGTTTGAAAATTCTGAATAAAACTTTATCCATCCTGAAAATCATTTTTCCGTCAACCAAAACAGAATTACTGATTTTCTTATTTTTTGTCATTCTTTATGGCGCAAATGCGTGGTTCATTGCTGAGAATTTCAGCATTATCTATGACGACAGGATTCCCTGGGATGGTTATTTCAGTTTTGATAATAGAGCGATTGTTCAGACTGGCGGTGGTTTTGAGAGGCATCCTTTGTCCAATTATTTCTTTGATCAGATCAGAAATTTTGCATCATGGATCTCTGGAAATCGATATGATTCTATTTTTAGATTGGTTTTGGCCTTGTTCTCGACCGTTGTGATTGCTTTAGCGAATGTTTCGGTTTTCAAATATTTAAATAATGTCATCCAACTTCCGCTGAAAATCAGTCTGTTGATTTTGGCTTTCTACGGGTTGTTTGTAACGAATATCTTGTTGTCATTCACACCGGAAACTTATACTTATACGTTACTTTTCTTATCAATATTCAATTATTATTCGGCAAAGAAAATTCAGGAAGAGAAACCGATTTCCTTTGGTTCAACAATTTTCGGTTCTATTTTCATCGGTGGATTGACAATTACGAATATTGTTAAAGTTTACATCCCGTTTTTGTTTGAGAAAAAGATCTTCTGGAACTGGAAAAAAATAGGAATAGCTGTTGCGAAAATAGCGACTTCGGTTGTTGTTGTTGTTTTCCTTTTTATGCTGAGACTGAATTTTAATTTTCAAAATTTCCTTAACAAAACAGAAGAACAATACGACAAATTCTCCAAACCAAAAGCAACGCCACTTTGGGATATGATTTATTCCTGGTTTTTCGGAGGCAATATTTTATTTTCGAATTACGAGATCCGAGATTATCATAACAAAGACAAAACCTTTTATTACAAAGCTTTGTTTATGGATGTTTACAGCTCTGTGATTCCTTATATTTTCATCGCACTGGTTGTGTTGATGATTATTTGGAGTGTTGTGAAGAATTATAAAAATAAGTTGGTTTGGATTCTTGTGATCACGTTTTTAGTTGATATTCTGATTCATTGCGTTCTGAAATTCGGACTTCACACCTCTTATATTTACGGCGGACATTTTGTTTTTGTTTACCCGCTTTTGTTGGGCTGGCTGTTTTCCGGTTATCGAAATAAAAGGAACTCACTCAGTTTGTTCTACGGATTACTTTTGATAATGACGGTCTATCTTGGAGTCAGCAATTTTTATCGATTGACCGAATTCTACCAATTTTTAGAAACCTATTACAGATAAAAAACCTTCGGAATTCCGAAGGTTTTTTATGGATTTTCTTCTTATTTGGCTTCAACACAGAAGACGGCATAAGGAATAACTGTCGCCGAAGGATAAACTTTTTTAACATTTCTCAAATCATCAGAAGCGCTTTGTTTGGAGAAGTAGCTTCCGGCAAGTATTTTATAATTTGGTCTCAATGAAGCATCCGTTTCAACTTTCAAACTTCTGAAATCATTTCTGAATTCTGTTGCTATTTTTCTGGCTTCTTCATTGCTTTTTACAACCACAACCTGAATTTTAAAACCCATAATTTTGGGGTTCTTTCGGCAGATTTCTGCATTCGTCAGTTCTCTGTTTGCAACTAGGATCTTTGGAGTCGTTTTCACAGGAGCACCAGAATTTCTGTTACAGTTGTCTTCGATTTTTTCCAAAGCATCATTCACACGCTCATCTAATGCAAAAGAAAGCTCAGTCCCCGACAAAGTGTCTTTTTTTACAATGTATTGAGCATCAATTTGGTAAAAACAGAATAATGTTGAGATTATGAAAAGCTTAAGCAGATTGTTCATTATAAATATATTTTCAGCAAATTTAAAATAAATTGAATTAAACGCAAACTCTGTTATTTAGAACGTTTACAAATTAATTATAATTGAAAAAAAGCATACGATAAGGGCTTCTTAATTTTTGTTAAAGTGTTATTTTTGCCGGATTGAATGTAAACTGAACAAAATTTACTAACCCAAGATTATATAAATGATTAGTTGGAGAAAGCATTACAAAAAGGGTCTGATAGCAATTAGTTTATTGTTGTCAACCGGCGCTTCCGTTTATGCACAAGGCGATCCGAAAAAAGGACAGGAGCTATTCAAGGCGAACTGTACAGCTTGTCACGCATTGGATAAAAAAGTTGTAGGACCTGCGCTTGGCGGTGTTGTTGAGAAAGTTAAAAAAGATGGTCAGGATGTCGACTGGCTTCACAAATGGATCAGCAACAACGAAAAACTGAGAGCGTCAGGCGATGCATACGCAAACAAGATTTATGAAGAGAATGGAAAGGTTGCGATGCAGGTTTTCGAAGGGAAACTTTCTGATCAGGATATCGATGATATCTTAGAATACACAACTAATCCACCAAAAGAAGAGCCTGCAGCTGAAGCGGCAACACAAGGTACTGATGTAAATAGTACTGCTGCAATTGAAGCTCAAAAAGCACAACAGCTGAACTCCAAAATTGTAGTTGCTGCCCTAATTGCAATTGCTGGCTTGTTGTTATGGTTATTGCTTAAAATCCGTCAATTAGTTAAACTACAGCAGACTCCGGAATTATCAGAACTTAATTCGACAAGACTTACTTCTTTCTCGGAATTATATGAAAAATACAGTTATGTAGGAAAAGGGCTTGTTGGTCTATTGGCTGTATTCGCATTGTATGGCGTGTGGAACTGGTTGATGTGGATAGGGGTTTACAAAGGATATGCTCCGGAACAGCCAATCTACTTCTCTCACAAGATCCACGCTGGTGAAAACAAGATCGACTGTCAGCTTTGTCACTCAGGTGCTAAGTATGGTAAAGTTTCTGAGATTCCTTCTCTTAATGTTTGTATGAATTGTCACCGTTCTATTTCTGAATACAAAGGAAAATACATCGAGCCAGGAAAAGACAGAGAATTCTACACAGGAGAAATCAAGAAGATTTATCAGCACGTGGGATGGGACGAAGATAAGCAGGCTTATACTGGTAAAACTGAACCAGTTGAGTGGACAAGAATTCACAATATGCCAGATTTCGTATATTTCAATCACTCTCAACACGTTGTTGCTGGTGAGCAAGCAATCATCAATAGTTTCAATGCTAAGCAGAAAGATGCAGCTAACAAGATCGATGTTGTTTGTAAAGCTTGTCACGGTAAAATTGATACAATGAACGTAGTTCAAATGGCTAACAACTTTACAATGGGATGGTGTATCGAATGTCACAGGACTACAGAAGTAGATATGAACAACGGTTATAATAAAGAATACTTCAAAAATCTACACGATAAGTTGAAAAAACAATATGGTGAAGGTAGTAAGATTACCGTAGATGCGATTGGAGGTCTTGAGTGTGGTAAATGTCATTATTAATAACAAAAATTAGAAGTATAAATGGCTTCAAATAAAATACAATTCAGAAGTATTCACGAACTAAAAGACCCGACTTTGACTGGAAAGTTAGCGGCAAAAGAGTTCCAGAATGAAATTCCGGTTGAAGAATTCTTAGACGATTCTAATAGTTCAGGAACTTCTCGTAGAGATTTCCTTAAGATATTAGGGTTTTCTACTGCAGCTGTTACATTAGCAGCTTGTGAAGCACCGGTTCTTAAAACGATTCCTTATGTTGTAAAACCTCACGATATCATTCCTGGTATTCCGAATTTTTACGCATCTTCATATTTTGACGGTTTCGATTTCTCAAGTGTTTTGGTAAAAACAAGAGAAGGTCGTCCTATCAGAATTGACCCTAACCCAGCAGCCGGATCATTAGGTACAACTAATGCCAGAGCTCAGGCTAGTGTTCTTTCTCTTTATGATAATGATAAAGTGAAAAAACCAGCTTTGAATGGACAGGAGCAGGATGATTTCAATAAAGTTGATGATTTTGTTCTTAAAGGTTTAACAGAATCTCAGGCTGGCGGTAAAAAGATTGTAGTATTATCTCACTCTTTCCCAAGTCCAACTTTCAAAAAGTTATTTGCTGATTTCAAAACAAAATATCCTTCTGCTGAATTAATCACTTACGATGCATATCCTCACGCTGCGGCTTTGGATGCTGCACAAGAGGTTTTCGGACAAAGAGCATTGCCAGTGTATGATTTGAGTTCAAGTCAATTGGTAGTTTCTTTCAACGCAGATTTCTTAGGAGATTATAACGGAGGAAGTCTGGAAGTTTCTTATGCTGCTGCTAGAAAACCTGGAGAAAATATGTTGAGACATATTCAGGTTGAATCTAATATGAGCTTGACAGGTGCTAACTCAGATTCAAGATATAAATTGAAGCCAAGTGCAGTTTTCAAAACTTTGGTAGAAGTTTATAACGGTCTTAATGGTGGGACTTCTGATAAGTTAGCTTCTGCAATTGTTAAAGAACTTCAGGCTAAAGGCGACAAAGCTGTTGTATTTGCAGACGGTTCAAAAGCAGCTTATGTTTTAGCACATTTGATCAATCAAAAATTAGGATCTAAAGCTTTCACTGGTAAAGCTAATTTCCTTAAAGAATATGATAATGCAAGATTCAATGAGTTTGTTTCTTGGTTAAATGGAGGACAAGTTGGTGTTTTAATTACCAATAATGTGAATCCGGTTTATTCTCACGCAAAAGGGCAAACTTTATTTGAAGCATTCAAAAAAGTGCCTTATTCTGTTGCGATAGTAGATAAGAAGAATGATATGTACAAAGCCTCTAAAGCAGTGATTCCTTATACGCACTGGTTAGAATCTTGGGGAGATATCACACCGGAAACAGGTGCATATTCTTTGATGCAGCCTACAATTCAGAAGATCTATACTTCTAGACAAGTTGAAGAATCTTTATTAGTTTGGATCAACGGTAAAAATAGTCCAGCTAATAATTATTATAATTACCTAAAAGCAAACGCTTTAGTTCTTAATGGTGGTCTTTCTTTCAACAAAAACCTTTATAATGGTTTCACGAACGGAGGTCTTTCAATGGGATTGAGTTATTCCGGCGGAAACGCAGCTCAGGCTGTTTCAGAATTGTCAGCATTTAAAAATGTTGAATTCGAATTACAACTTTACACCAAACCAGGTATCGGTGATGGAACACAGTCTAACAACCCTTGGTTGATGGAGCTTCCGGACCCGATATCTAGATTGTCTTGGGATAACTACTTGACAATTTCTCCAAAAGATGCGAAGACTCTTGATATTGAGAATAGTCTTAATGCCAGAATGCAGCTGGATGGAGATACTGTTAAATTGACAGTAAACGGCGTTACTCTTGAAAACGTTCCTGTATTTATTCAACCTGGTCAAGCAGAAGGTTCATTAGGATTGGCTCTTGGTTATGGTAAGAAAGATTCCGGTAAAGTTGCTGAAACAGGAATCAATGCATATCCATTATTCGACGGTTACAATACAGTTATTTCTAATGTTAAAATTGAAAAAACTGGAGAAACTCACGAATTCGCAGGAATGCAGCTTCAAAATACATTGATGGGTCGTTATGAAATTGCTAAAGAAGTGTCTTTGGAGGATTTCATTAATAAACCTGTTGATGACTGGAACGCACCTTTAAAAATGCACACGATTGGAGGTGAGCTTCCAATTGGAAAAGTTGACCTTTGGGATTCTTTTGATGATACAGACGGTCCTCACTTCAACTTATCAGTTGACCTTAACTCTTGTACTGGTTGTGGAGCTTGTGTTATAGCTTGTCAGGCAGAAAACAACGTTCCTGTTGTTGGAAAAGAAGAGATTAGAATGTCTAGAGATATGTATTGGTTAAGAATTGACCGTTACTATTCTACTGAACAAAAAGTTGAAGTTTACGAAGGTCTTAAAGAAGGGATGGCTGTTCCTGAACTTTATGGTAGTAGTCTTCTAGGAATTGAGGGAGCATTGGAAAATGCTGCTGATAATCCAGACGTAATTTTCCAGCCGGTAATGTGTCAGCACTGTAACCACGCACCTTGTGAAACAGTTTGCCCGGTTGCTGCAACATCTCACGGTAAGCAAGGTCAGAACCAAATGGCTTACAACAGATGTATTGGTACTAGATATTGTGCAAACAACTGTCCGTATAAAGTAAGAAGATTCAACTGGTTCAACTATGCGTTGAATGATAAGTTCGACTTCAATATGAACAATGATTTGGGAAGAATGGTTCTTAACCCAGATGTTGTAACAAGAACAAGAGGGGTAATGGAGAAATGTTCTCTTTGTATCCAAGAAACTCAGTTAACAATCTTGAATGCTAAGAAAGATGGCAGAAGAGTAACTGATGCAGAGTTCCAAGCTTCTTGTGCCTGTGCTGCAGCTTGTTCTACGGGAGCTATGAAATTCGGTGATATGAATGACGTAGATTCTGAAGTTAGAAGCTTGTTCAACGGGAATAGAAAATATACTTTGCTTGAAGAAATTGGTACCAAACCAAACGTATTCTATCATGCAAAAATCAGAAACAGAAAAGAAGAGAAAAACGTTTAAATAATAAATAGGTAAAAAATGTCAGGACATTACGAAGCTCCGATAAGGGAACCTTTAATTATTGGTCATAAGACTTATCACGATATTACAGAAGATATCGCAAGACCTATCGAAGAACGTGCAGGGAAATTATGGTGGGCATCTTTGTATGCAGCTTTAATCTTGTTCGTTTATGGATTTGGTTGTATCGCTTACACAGTCGGAACCGGTATCGGTGCGTGGGGACTTAACAGAACTATCAACTGGGGTTGGGATATTACCAATTTCGTATGGTGGGTAGGTATTGGTCACGCAGGAACATTGATTTCCGCTGTATTATTATTATTTAGACAAAGATGGAGAATGTCTGTTAACCGTTCTGCAGAAGCGATGACGATTTTCGCAGTTTGTCAGGCGGCTATCTTTCCGGTAATTCACATGGGTAGAGTTTGGGTTGGATACTGGGTTTTCCCTTTGCCAAACCAGTTTGGTTCTCTTTGGGTTAACTTTAACTCACCATTACTTTGGGACGTATTTGCAATCTCGACTTATTTCTCTGTATCAGTTGTATTCTGGTTTATGGGTTTGATTCCTGACTTTGCAATGATCAGAGATAGAGCAAAAACACCTTTCAATAAAAAGATTTATACTCTTCTTGCATTTGGATGGGGTGGAAAAGCAAAACACTGGCAGAGATTTGAAGAGTTATCCTTGGTTCTAGCAGGTTTGGCAACACCACTTGTATTCTCCGTACACACGACAGTATCATTTGACTTTGCTACTTCGGTAATCAAAGGATGGCACTCAACAATCTATCCTCCTTACTTCGTTGCCGGAGCTATTTTCTCAGGATTTGCAATGGTACAAACACTTTTATTGGTAGCAAGAAAAGTTTGTCACTTAGAAGATTATATTACAATGTACCACATCGAGATTATGAACATCGTCATCGTTGTAACAGGTGGTATGGTAACTGTAGCTTACGCCACTGAATATTTTATCGGATGGTATTCTGGATCGAGATTTGAAGATTTTACCTATCTGTCTCCAGGAGCAGCAGTTGGACCCTATTGGTGGGCATTCTGGGCGTTGATTATCTGCAACTTGGTTGTGCCGGCAGCGTTCTGGTTCAAAAAAGTTAGAACTAATATCTTCTGGACTTTCATCATTGCATTGATCATCAACATCGGTATGTGGTTTGAGCGTTTTGATATTATAGTAATCAACTTGTCAAGAGATTATTTACCATCTTCTTGGACAATGTTTAAGCCAACCATTATCGACGTTGGTGTATATCTTGGAACAATCGGATTCTTCTCTGTATTATTCCTTTTATATGCAAGAACATTCCCTGTAATTGCACAGGCCGAATTGAAGAGTATTTTGAAAATTTCCGGTGAAACTTATAAAGCAAAAGAAGGAGATGAGCACCACTAAGATTATATATGGACTTTACGGCGACGACGATGATTTGATGCACGGCGTGAAAGCCTTCACAGATAAAGGAATATCTATAAACGAAGTTTATACGCCATTCCCAGTTCACGGACTTGACAAAGCTCTTGGATTAAAGAAAACCAGAATTTCTGACGCAGCATTCATCTATGCTTGTTATGGAGTTACCATCGGTATTACTTTAACAGCTTGGATTATGAACCACGACTGGCCTCAGAACATTGGTGGTAAACCATCATTTGACTGGATTCATAACTTTCCGGCTTTCATTGATCCAATGTTTGAATTGATGGTTTTCTGTTCTGCTCACTTGATGTCATTAACTTTCTTGGTAAGAAACAAAATGTATCCTGGTGCAAAACCTCAGAATCCAGACCCAAGAACTACGGATGACAAATTTATGATGGAGTTTGTGTCTGATGATGTTGAAACTATTAAACAACTGTTGATTGATACAGGTGTTGAAGAAATAACTGTTAAAGATGCCTAAGATGAAGAATAGTATATTAAAATTTACAGCAATCTTTGGTTTAACAACTGTTTTACTGAATTCTTGCGGTGGGCCAAAAGACAATCCACCATTGGTATATTTTCCAGATATGTATTTCCCAGTAGCTTATGATCCTTTGATGAAAGCTAAGGACGCATATTCTGACCATGAAAACGAAATTCCTGCTTTTGTAGCTCATAACGGAGCAACTGGACTTTCTCCTGTAGAAGGAACTGTTCCTCAAAACAAAGACGGAATCGTAAGTGAGGAAACTCTACCTAAAAATGTTGATGAATACAATGCTGGATATGATGCATCAAAATTGATAAAGGAATCACCACTGAATCCTAAAAATCTTGAAAAAGATCTGGCAAGAGGAAAAATATTGTTTGATCATACTTGTTCTGCTTGTCATGGTACAGGCGGAGACGGACAAGGACCAATTGTAAAAAGCGGTGCTTATTCTGGAGTTCCTAATTATGCTGATAGAGATATCACAATCGGTTCTATCCACTATGTTTTGACTAATGGTAGAAACGCAATGGGTTCTTATGCAGGACAATTGAATGTGGGAGATAGATGGAGAGTGGCTTTATATGTCTATAATACTTTTAAAGCACCAACTGCTACAGCAGCTCCGGACGCTGCCGCTCTAGCTACGACAGAGAAAACTTCTACTGCTCCTGCAGCAGCTGAAGCTAAAACCAATGCTAAATAAAAAAAGAAGAAAATGTATAGTTTTTCACCTAAATTAAGATTATATTCAATTATACTCATTGTTGTAGGAGTTGCTTTATTCGGTATTGGTTATGCACTTAACCACGGATTGGATGATACTGCAATCTCTCATTGGATGGAGTCTGTTCATTCAAAGGGGCACGAAGCACCTTCACATTCTAGTGAGTTGGTTGGTCCTCAAGACCACGATTCACATTTAGAGCACGCAAAGCATCAGATTCATAATCAACCATTGGCGGCAATTCATACTTTTGCAGTTTTTGCTTTTGGAATCAGCTGTTGTGCATTATTCTTTTACAGTATCCAACACGCTGCTCACGCTGGTTGGTCTATCATTGTAACAAGAGTAATGGAAGCTATTGCTTCTTTCATTCCATATGGAGGAGCATTGCTAGTAATCATAGTACTTTTGAATATCACACACCAAGGTCACCTTTTCCATTGGATGGACGAAAGTCTTACTACACCGGGAGATCCTAATTTTGATGTTATTTTATTTGAAAAGAAAAGATTCCTTAATATTCCTTTCTATGCTATCAGAACATTGATTTATGTTGTTGGTGCGTCTTTCTTTGTTTGGAAACTGAAGAGTACTTCTAAAAAAGTCGATGAGAACAAAGGGGATAGAAAGATTTATGCAAGCTTATATAGCTGGAGTGTTGGTTATATCGCATTCTTCGGGTTTGCTTCTGCAGCTTGGGCTTGGGATTGGTTGATGTCAATTGACCCTCACTGGTATTCCACGCTTTACATCTGGTACTCAATGGTTAGTTGTTTGTCAACTTCTATTGCTGTAATGATCATCATTAGTGTATATCTTAAGAAAAAAGGAGTTTACCCTCAGTTCAACAATAACCATCTTCACGACCTTGGTAAATTCTTATTTGCTACAAGTATGTTGTGGTCTTACCTGTGGTTCTGTCAGTTTATGCTTTATTGGTATGCTAACGTTCCGGAAGAGGTTAACTACTTCTTTGGTAGATTCGAATATTATACACCGACATTCTTACCAATGTTGATTATTAACTTCCTTGCTCCACTATTGGTTTTAGTAAGTAGCAGCATCAAGAGAAATTACAAAGTGGTAACGTTTATGGCTTGTGTTGTAATTATAGGTCACGCCGTAGATTACTTTAATATGGTAATGCCGGGAACAGTTGGCCCATATTGGAACAATGCTTCAAATGCTTTATTAGTATTAGGTTCATTTGTATTTGTGATTGGATTATTTACATTCACAGTAATGACAGCTTTATCTAAATTAAAATTGATGCCTACTGGAAACCCATTCTTCCATGAGTCGGAGATTTACGAATATCCTTTCTAATTAATATAGAAAATCAAAAATATAACCCAGCAGTAATGTTGGGTTTTTTTATTACATTTAAACAAATAAATACAAATGATTCATAAAATTCCAATCGAAAATATTCTCTTTCTTGATATCGAAACTGTTCCACAAATTGACTCTTGGAATAACCTCGATTCTACATCTCAATACCTTTGGGATAAGAAGACAAAAGTTCAAAGAAAAGAAGAAATCGAAGCTTCTGATTTCTATGAGCAACGTGCAGGCATTATGGCTGAATTCGGGATGATAATCTGCATCTCAATCGGAATGATTGATAATAATTCTGGTAAGCTTAAAATCAAAACTTATTCTGGAGAGGAAAAAGATTTATTGATTTCATTTTGTGAATTGTTCAATAGTCCTCGACTGAATAATGTTATTCTTTGTGCTCACAACGGAAAAGAGTTCGATTTTCCTTACATCGCAAGAAGGCTTTTAATTAATGGAATTCAGCCACCGGTTCCATTCCAAATGTTTGGGAAGAAACCTTGGGAAATCCTTCATATTGATACGATGGAACTTTGGAAATTCGGAGATTGGAAAAGTTATGTTTCGCTGGAATTATTGGCTCATGTTTTTGGAATTCCCACACCAAAGGATGATATCGATGGAAGTATGGTTGCCGATATATACTACAAAGAGGGCGATATAGACAGAATCATTCATTATTGTGAAAAAGATGTCTTAACTTTGGCAAATGTTTTCAGGCGGATGCGTCAGGAAGATTTACTAAAAAGATTAGATTAAAATGAAATATACAGACGACCAAATTGCAGATATTGGCGAAGAAATAATCAAAGAACTTAAAACGGTTTTCGACCCGGAAATTCCGGTTGATATTTATGAATTGGGATTAGTTTACGATGTGCAGATCTCGGATGAAGGAGAAGTGCTGGTCATAATGACATTAACCTCTCCGAACTGTCCTGTCGCAGAGACATTACCGGTAGAAGTAGAAGATAAGGTGAGAGGAGTGGAAGGTGTAAAATCTGCGAAAATCGAACTTACTTTTGAGCCAACCTGGACCAAAGAAATGATGAGTGAAGAAGCCAAGTTTGAACTTGGTATGTTATAAAAAGTAAATCCTGCTAATTGCAGGATTTTTATTTTAATCTTTATATTCGAAAAGGAATATTTTCTTGATGTCTGAATTGAGGCTGAGATATACTGGGCAATTCTTGGCCGTAGACTCGATAAACTCTTTTTCTGCCGGAGTGTAAGAGTTTGGGAATTTGAAAACACAGAAGATTTCACCAATTCTTCTTGGTTCAAAATACATGGTTTTTTTCAATTCGCAAGTCGCACCCGTGATGTCGATATTTCTGTCCTTACCCAAAACAACAAGTGAAGCGAATACGCTCTCTGCCAAAGCCGTTGCAAAAATGTCTGTCGGAGAAAAATGCTCACGGACAGTAAAATCATTGGATGGAACATACGTTGAGAATACTTCACCGGAGGCTTCATGCACAGATTCAATTTTGGATTCTCCTAAGTAAGTTGTTTTTGAAGTCATAACCGATAGTTTTTTTAATTGTTTTTTCTGTAATAAAATTACATCATTTTTTTGAAATCCCGAATTATGAATGTGAATAATTATTAAAATATGATATAATTTATATTTTGGACTTCGAATTAAAAATGAAAGATATCTTTGGCCATGTTGTAAGCACTTTCAAAATGGAGAAGATTTTGATGGATATCCAGTTTTTCTGACTGCATAAAAGTGAAAACCTTTTCAGTCGGCATATTTCCAACCAGATCATCCTCCGCCATTGGGCAACCACCAATTCCTTTTATGGCGCTGTCAAATCTTCTGCAGCCTTCGTCATAAGCCGCTTTCAGTTTGAGGTAAGAATCCTTGTATCGGTTATGAAAATGCGCTCCGAAATTGATGCCGGGATATTTGGCAGGAATTTTATTAAACAAAAGCGAAATTCTTTCCACGTCGCCAACACCAGTTGTGTCCGATAAAAGAACATCTTTGATTCCAATTTCCTCAAAACGTTTTGCCCAAAAGTCCACATCTTCCCATTTCCAGCTTTCGCCGTAAGGATTGCCGAAAGCCATCGAGAAATAAAGATTCAATTGTCTGCTCTCAGATTTTGTTAGCTCTAATATCTTCACAACTTCAGTAAAAGCTTCCTCTCTGCTTTTATTGGTATTTCTGTGTTGGAATGTTTCAGAAATTGAGAAAGGAAAACCCAGAATGTCGACTTGCTCGTGGCTCAAAGCTTTTTCGGCACCTCGAAGATTGGCAACAACGACAGACAGTTTTGTGTTAGAAAGCGATTTGTCAATTTCGTCCACCACAATTCCGGAATCAACCATTTGGGGCATCGTTTTCGGATTCACGAAGCTGCCGCAATCCAAGACATCAAAGCGCACTTCCATCAGTCGGTTGATGTAATCTATTTTTTTCTGCGTGGGAATCATTTCTCCCCAGCCTTGCATCGCGTCGCGTGGACACTCGGTTAAGAACATTCGTATCGTTTTTATAATTATTTGGGGGTGCCCTTTTGTCCCGATAAATCGGAACAAGCAGGTCGCGCTTTCCGCTATATCTTTTTCTTGCAAACCTTCATTCTTAAGGTTTGCAAAGTAAAAAGGATGCCGCTGCAATCGCTCACGCAAGAGATTCTGTGTTCCAACAGGACTCATCGGCGCTCGCTTCGCTCGCACACAACAACATCTCAGATTTTTGATAATTCACAACTTATCAATCATCAGATATTATTTGTCGTTCACTGCATAAATATATAACTTTGCGGAGATATGGCAAATTATATGGAAAACATCCAATTAGACGGTATTTGGAGAGAAAAACTCCTTAACAGATTCATTACATACATCAAGATATTTTCAACCAGCGACGCAGAAAGTGAGACTACACCTTCTACAGAAAGGCAGTGGGATATTGCTAATTATCTGTATAAAGAATTACAGGATTTGGGATTGGAAGATGTGAGTATAGACGAAAAAGGATACGTTTTTGGATTCATTCCTTCTAATAAGGAAGATAAAGTTCCACAAGTCGGATTCATTGCGCATTACGATTCGTCACCGGATTTCAATGGCGAAAATGTGAATCCACAGATTTGGGAAAACTATGATGGAGAAGATCTGTTACTGAACAAAGAAACTGGATTCACTTTGTCCTCAACCAAATTTGAATCTTTAAAAAAGTATGTCGGACAAACCATTATCACAACAGACGGAACAACATTGCTGAGTGCTGATGATAAAGCTGGTGTAGCGGAGATTGTTACGGCAGCCGAATTTCTTCTGGCTAATCCTCAAATCAAGCACGGACGAATCTCTATCGGCTTTAATCCGGATGAAGAGATTGGAAGAGGCGCACATCATTTCGATGTAGAAAAATTTGGAGCTGAATGGGCTTATACGATGGATGGCGGGGAAATCGGTGAGCTGGAATATGAGAACTTCAATGCAGCCGGAGCTGTGGTAAAAATCCACGGATTGTCTGTACATCCAGGTTATTCTTTCGGGAAAATGCTGAATGCAGGTTTAGTGGCCTCAGAATTCATCAATTCACTTCCAGCTAATGAAACACCGGCAACTACAAAAGGTTTCGAAGGGTTTTTCCATTTAACAGATTTCGAAGGTGATGTTTCAGAGGCTAAACTTCAATACATCATTCGTGACCACGATGACCAGAAATTTGAAGACAGAAAAAAACTGATTGCTGAAAAAGTTGAGGAAATCAACAAAAAGTATGGCGCTAAAACTGCTGAGATAGAGATCAAGCAGCAATATCTCAATATGAAGAAACAATTCGAAGGTAAAATGCATATCGTAGATATCGCAGAACAGGCAATGAAAGATTCCGGAATCGAACCGAAGATCAAAGCGATCAGAGGTGGAACAGACGGTGCGCAATTGTCGTATATGGGATTGCCATGCCCAAATATCTTCGCTGGTGGACACAATTTCCATGGACCTTATGAATTTGTACCTTTGGAAAGTATGTTGGCAGCCGTTAAGGTGATTGCTAATATTGCTCAATCGGTAAAATAATTTAATTTTAATTCAAATCAATTCTGAATGACAATCAAAGAAAAACAACAGGAATTAATAGAAGAATTCGCCTTTCTGGACGATTGGGAGCAGAAGTATGAATATATTATAGACCTTGGGAAAGAATTAAAAGGACTTTCTGAGGACAAAAAAACGGATGAAAATCTAATCCGAGGTTGTCAGTCCAAAGTTTGGATCGATGCAGAATTCAAAGATGGGAAATTGTTTTTCAATGCAGATTCTGACGGGATTTTGCCAAAAGGAATTGTTTCACTTTTGGTGAGAATCTACAGTGGACATTCTACACAGGAGATTTTGGATTCTGATTTCGAATTTATTTCAGAAATCGGATTACAGGAATTTTTGTCTCCATCCAGAGCCAATGGACTGATGGCGATGACCAAGCAGATCAAATTTTACGCAGTTGCATTTCAACTAAAGAAATAGGTGAAGAGAATTCTGGCATATCGTTTTTCTGCATTCGGAGATGTAGCGATGACAGTTCCTGTCTGCGTAGAGTTTCTGGAACAGAATCCTGATGTTGAAATTGTATTTGTGAGCAGAGACAACTTCAAAGACCTTTTTGACAAACATCCGAGACTGAAGTTCCACGGAATCAGCTTCGACGATTACAAAGGGATTTTCGGGATCAGAAAACTGACAAAACAATTGATCAAACAGTTTAATCCAGATTATGTTGCTGACCTTCACGATGTGATCAGAACCAAAATGATCAATTCTATTTTTTTCAGGCACGGCTACAAAATTTTTCAAATCGATAAAGGTAAGGATGAGAAGGAAAAGCTGACCGATATTTGGAATCTGGATAAATTTCAACTTAAAAGAACTGTTGAAAGGTATGCTGATGTTTTCAGACGAATGGGATTTGATGTTGAATTATCCCATCAATTAAGAAATCAATCTGATAATAAAAAAGATATTGGCTTTGCCCCTTTTGCACAACATAAGGGTAAAATGATGCCGGAAGAAAAATCCTTTGAACTGGCGAGAATCTTAGCGAAAACGCATAAGGTTTACTTTTTTGGCGGCGGAAAAGAGGAGAATGAGATCCTTACAAAATGGGAAAAACAAATTCCTAATACCCATAGTTTATCCGGAAAATTATCCCTGAAAGAAGAACTCAAAAAGATCTCTGAATTGGAGGTGATGATCTCTATGGATTCTGCGAATATGCATTTGGCAAGTCTCATGGGAACCCGATGTATTTCGGTTTGGGGTTCTACCCATCATTTTGCTGGCTTTTTAGGTTACGGGCAAAGTGAAGATGATATTGTTCATGTTAAAGATCTGTCTTGCAGACCTTGCTCTGTTTTTGGTGATAAAGAATGCTTCCGAGGCGATTATGCTTGTCTCGAGGAATTAGATATTCAGAAAATCATAGACAAAATATGAAGCTGAGTATTTGTATTCCTGTTTATAATTTCGATGTCAATGATTTGGTAAAAGACCTTCAAAATCAGATTATTTCAAATAAATTGGATGCGGAAATTATCTTGATTGATGATGCTTCTAAAACTGAATTTATCAATAAAAATAAAAATTTAGAAAAGGCTGTCAAACAGTTTATTTTCCTCGATAAAAATATTGGGCGCTCTAAAATCCGAAACCTATTCCTTAATTATTCTCAGTCAGATTACTTGCTTTTTTTAGATTGCGATGGAAAAATAATCAATCAAAATTTTCTTAAGCACTATACCGATTTTATTAATACTAAAAATCCAGATGTGGTTTTTGGAGGCAGAAAAGTGAGTGATGTAAAGCCCTCTGCGGAATATGGTCTTAGATGGAAATTCGCTGTAGAAAGAGAGAACTTGCCTTTAAAACAACGTTTAAAGTCTCCTTATCTGGATTTTCAGACTAATAATTTTATCGTTAGAAAATCGGTCTTAGAAAAAAATCCTTTTAATGAAACAATTACGCAATATGGTTACGAAGATTTGATTTTTGCGAAAGACCTTTTCAAAAACAATATTTTTATTGACCATATTGATAATCCGATTTTCAATAATGATGTTGAGACCAATGAGGTTTTTCTCGCTAAAGCCGATCAATCTGCAAAAAGTCTTTCTCAGCTTATTAAAACTGATAAAGATGTCGAAAGAATCTCTAAAATAAAGCTTGCAAAAGCTTATTCCATATTGAAAAAAACGGGAGGTATTTTTATTTACAGGTTGATTTATAAATTTTCAAAAGAATATATCAAAAAAAAGCTCTTAAGAGGAGATGCCTCATTAAAAGCTTTAGATTTTTATAAGCTAGGCCAGCTTATCTATTATATGAATAAGAATTAAATTTCTGATACCCCAATTCCAATCTGATATTAGATATATTAAGCCAAGTTACAACTTTAAGTAAAAAATATCCTATTAACATACCAAATGTATTAAGGAAAACATCATCTATATCGGCAGTACCTCTGGCTGTCCAGTATTGTGTATATTCTATAGCGCAGATCCACAGTACGAATCCAAAAAATAGCAACGGCAGGTTATTTAATCTTTTATCTAAAATGCCTAGCCATCCGTAGGGGATGAATACTAGTATATTACCTATAATATTTACCATGAATTTTTCTGAAAAAATCTGATGGTAATGAAGAAAATATTTGATACTTTGAAAAGGATTTTTCTGTATAAAGCCAAATTCTGGATGACGTCCGCATCCGTAAAACATCATGTATAATAAAAAAAATGTGTAGAAGAAAATCAACACTGCATAATATCTTTTCATAGGTTTCCTTTTGAGGGGATTAGTAATTAAAAGAGTTTTATACCAAGTAACAAGGCGCAACAATTTTATCTATTATAGAGTATCAAAAATCTTTCCGTTAACTCGGAATTAAACAAATGATTAGATTTTTTATAAAACTTTAACATTATGTTAAGTAGAAAAAATGTGATTTAACATAATTTTTAAGAAAGTGGGCAGTACAGGATTCGAACCAGTGACCTCTGCGATGTCAACGCAACGCTCTAAACCAACTGAGCTAACTGCCCAAAATTTGACTTTAAAGAAAAAATCTCTCAGTTTCCTGAGAGATCTTGTGGGCCCTGAGGGATTCGAA
>NZ_DAMBSX010000009.1:0-106434 GCF_032054305.1 Epilithonimonas sp. | reverse complement strand
CCCCCGACCCTCTGGGTGTAAACCAGATGCTCTGAACCAACTGAGCTAAGAGCCCTGAAATTTTTTAAAAGGTTTCAGTATCCTTTTTGTGGGCCCTGAGGGATTCGAACCCCCGACCCTCTGGGTGTAAACCAGATGCTCTGAACCAACTGAGCTAAGAGCCCGCAACGGATTTCCGTTTTGAGTGGTGCAAATATACAACTTATTACGTCATCAGCAAATTTTTTTCTAAAAAATCTCCAACCACAAAGTTGCTTCCACCGATGAAAATCATCTCACCTTTTTTACAGTTCTGTTTTGCAGAGAGATAGCCTTTTTGGACGCTGTCGAAGATCTTGTAATTTAATTCTGATTTTTTCAGCAGATATTCATAATCATCGGGGTGTCTTCCTCTGTTGATGCTTGGTTTTACAAAATAAAATTCTGCTTCTGAAGGTAGCATTGGAATAACTTCATCAATTTTTTTATCATTGACGAAACCGAGAACAATATGTTTTTGCTGTAAGTAAGTATTCAATTGATTGAAAACTTCTTCCAACCCGGCTTGATTATGACCAGTATCACAAATCGTTAATGGTTCTTTGGAAAACTCAAACCAACGGCCGATAAAGTTTGTATTGTGATGAACATTCAGAAGTCCGGATTTTACATTCTCATCCGAAATATTGATTCCTTGTTCTCTCAGTTCATCCACCAGCGCTAAAACCACTCTTATATTCTTCTTTTGATAATTACCTTTTAAATCGGATTCTAGAATCGTTTCGATTTTTGTTGCATCAATAAAAGGAGAATGGGTTTCTTTGGCTTTATTGATAATGATTTCTTTTACCGAGGGATTTTCGTCCCCGGAAATAATTGTCGTATTTTCTTTAATGATTCCGGCTTTTTCTCTGGCAATTCTTTCGATTGTATCGCCAAGGATATTCTGATGGTCAAGCTGAACGTTCGTGATTGCAGAGATCAAAGGTTTGATGATATTGGTCGAATCCAATCGTCCACCCAAACCAACTTCAATAATAGCAAGATCAACTTTTTGCTGATAAAAATATTCGAAAGCCATTATAGTTGTGAATTCAAAAAAAGAAGGAAGAATATCTTCTGGTAATTGTTTAAGTTTCTGAATGAAATTGTAAACGAATTCCTTGTTACAATTTTGGCCGTCAATTTTGATTCGTTCGGTAAAATCAATTAAATGTGGAGAATTATAAAGCCCGATTTTATAACCGGATTCCTGGAGAACTGACGCCAGCATATTGCTTGTAGAACCTTTTCCATTCGTCCCGCCAATATGGATGGTCCTGATCTTATCTTGTGGATTTCCAAAGAAAGTACATAACTTTTTGATATTATCAAGTCCGGGTTTATATGCCGAAGAACCATCTCTTTGATAATTTGGAATTTGGACAAAAAGCCAGTCAACAGCTTTCTGGTATTCTAGTGAGGTCATATTTGTAATTTATGAATGAGGAGCAATCAACCAAAATTGATTGTGGAAATTGGATTGATAAACTATTACCCGAAAGATGTTAAAAATTAATCGTATAAGTTCCCTGCGAAATATTCTGAGATTTTTTAGCTTTCACATATTGCTTTGTCCAAATTACCGCTGCAGTAATGTTGCAAGGGTCTTTGATTCCGCTGCTTCGTCCGGCGTTGGTTACATTTCCGGCTTTATCAATGGTAATAAACATCACGAGCTGACCTTTGGTTTGGCAATTGTGAGGGGGTAATTTTCCGGATTTTCCCATTGTTCCAGGGATGAAAGCTGTAAGAATTCTGTCTTTCCCTATTTTGGTGATTTTGTCATCCTTGGAATCTATGTTTTTAGAATCCTTTGTTTCTTCTTTGTTAGTGAGTTTTTTATCGTCTTTTACAAGTTTTTCTGTTGGCTTTTTCTCTTCTTTAGTTTGTTCTTTCTTTTCCTCTTTTGGAGAAGCTTTAGTAATAGAAACGGTGTCAGGAGGCAGGACTTCGATATCCGGAACATAGATTTCTGGTTTTACGGCAGAATCTTGTTTGGGTTCTTCGATAATGGGTCTTTCAACTTTTGCAATGATTGGTTTTGGTTGTTCAGAAGCTTTGTAGTAAAGAGAATTAAAGGAAAATAAAAGCACAAAAAATAACAACGCAACTACATAAAATGCAATCGGAAGTCCAGATAATTTTTTTGTTTTTCTGCTGAATTCCATTCCTTAAGAAGGTTTGTTGATGATATCCAAAAATTCGTTGGTGTGATATTGGATCTTCATCAAGAGATAATCAACTTTTGAAACTAATATATTATGAAAAACATAAGATAAAAATCCTACCAAAAGCCCGATTGCAGAAGGTGCAAGTGCTTTGTAAAAATCAGCGGCCAAAAGATTTTGGGCAACAACTGTTTCGGATTTGGAAATTGTTCCAAATGTGGAAGCTAAAATAAGAACACCGCCAAGAAGTCCCAACATAGGAGCCGCACCGGAAAGTGTTGCCAGAAAATTGATGTTTTTTTCTGCTTTATTAAGCTCTATCTGAGCATGAGTTTCCATTGCGTTGGCAATTTCGCCTATCGGGCGACCTAGTCTGTTAAGTCCTTTTTCTACACTTCGGGATTCCGGAGAATTGTCTCTTCTGCAAAAATCAACAGCAGATTGGATTCTTCCGTCGTTCAGAAGGTCATTCACGTTTTTCAAAAGGTAAGGGTCAACCTGATTTTCTTTATTAAGGGCATATAATTTCTGTCCAAAAAAAACTAGGGCTGCAATTCCTAAAAATATGAGGATAATGATAAGGGAAACACTAAGTAAACCTCCTCCAAAAAGAAATTCCCAAATTGATATTGACGATTGTTTTGCCATAGTTTATTGATTGTTATTACAGTTTCAAATTTATGAATTACCAGAGAATTAATCGAAGTGGATTAAAGAAAACTTTACGAAATATGATTATTAATAGGAATGCTAAAAAACAATTTTATAGGTTCCTTTAGATGTGGTGTTGGAGGATTCCGCTTTCACATATTGCTTCACCCAATTGGTGGCTGTACTTGAAACACAAGGGTCAGAAACACCACTTAATCTTCTTGCGGAAGTTACCTTTCCTGATTTGTCAACTGTGTAAGAAATAGTAATGCTTCCGCTTGCTGAACACTCGTGGTTGGGCTGCGCACCGCCTCTTCCCATTGTCCCGGGGATAAACCCGATCAGCTTCCTGTCAACACCAATTAAACTTGTTCCATCACCATCGCCGCCAAGAGGGTCTCCATAATTTCCGGGTCCTGTTCCATTTCCCTGAGAGCCGGATTTGGTTCCTCTCCCTTTCAGTAGATTTCCAATTGCGGCATTTCCTTTTCCGTCTCCAGTTGCATTTTCTTTTTTGATGTCACCTTTTGCGTTACTTTTTCCAGCTGTATTTTTTGTAGAATTGGCAATGACTGGAGAATTAGATTTTTCATTCGATTTTTTGCTTGTAACAGGTGGGTTTTTTGTTCTCGTAGGTGTTGGTACTACATTTTCCGGGATGTCTTTTTCAGCTTTTTCTTTGGAGGTTTTTTCAACTTCGGTTACGATTTCTTTTTCCTCTTTTTTCTCAACTATTGGAGCAGGGCTTCCTTCTTCCTCCTTCGGTTCTTCTATGTCTTTTCCGTTTCTGTTATCGCCATAATTGATACGCATTTCTGTCAATTCAACAGGAATGATATTTTCGCTATTAACAGCCGTTATTTTTTTTGATTTGATAAAAGAAGCAGGGATGCAAAATAAGATGGAAAAAATAAAAATCCCAACCACCAAAGCCTTGGTCAATGTAAAATCATAATGTTTTCGGTACTCGTAGGCGCCGTAAGCTTTATGTCGGTCTTCGAAAATAATATCATCTAAATCCTGATACATAGGGAATAACTTGTTTGCGTTATAACTTATTATCTATAACGAATCGTAAATATAAATATTATTTTTTGAAAAGATCAATCGTCAACTTCTATCTCATCCGGACGGAAGTTGCATTTTAGCTTGAATTCGATAGGATTTTCGGAACCGGTGTAGAAATCTGTTATTTTTCCTGTCCAACAAACCTGAAGGTCATCATTGTCGTTTTTATCAAATTTCAAATTATTGTCAAACAAGAACGCTTCCTCATCATCAAAAAGATCAACTTCTGTGTAGGAATCATCATCCGTATCTTCCACAGAGAAAGTCTGTCCTTCCAATTCCGATGTTGTAATTGGAAAATCAAAAATATTAAGGGCGATCTGAGGAAAATTGTATTGCAGCGAGTCGTCCTCAACATGGTCCAAAGAATCGTTCGTTATAACCTCAACTTCCAAAAAATTCTGCTTGTTGCTATAGACAGATTTGCAATAAGTACTGTCAATAAAATACTTCAGAGTTTCCTCTGGATGGTATATCTTCAATATTCCTTTCATTGTAAGGATCGTAAATTAGAAATAAAATTTTTTAATTGTGTCTAACAAAGATAAAAAATTGGATGAAAGTGAAAAATTTTTAACGATTATTTTTGATAATAATCATAATGATTGATGTAATTCTTGATATTGTGTTAATCTTAGACCGTGATCCCCTTAAAAAATTGAGGTCAGTTTTTATAATCTTAAAATATTATCTTTACACTGCCTAAAAAATTAAGAATGAAATCTTTTTACAAAATATTATTTTTTACAGCTCTCCTTTTCATCTTTTCCTGTAAAAAAGGAGATTCTCCTATGATGAAGACTTCGGTAGGTTCTGCATCTTCGGACCTGGATTCTATTGCATCAAATTATTACGAAGAATATCTTAAGTTTTATCCTCTAGAAGCAACCTCGCAAGGCGACGAAAGATACAACGACCTTTTACCGAATAACCTAAGTCAGGATTTTATCAAAAAAGAAATTGCATTCTATAACTCGGTTCAGAATCAGTTGAGATCTGTGGACTACAATTCTTTAGACAATGATCAGAAAGTGGTTTTCGATGTTCTAGAATATACACTGATTGACAAACAGGAGCGTTACGCTTATCATCCGGAATACATTCCTTTTACACAGTTTGATGGTTTGCCATTGACTTTTCCTATGTTGGGAAGTGGAAGTGGAATTCAGCCTTTTAAAACCGAAAAAGATTATGATAACTGGTTGAAAAGAATTGATGAATTTCCAATCTGGATGGATTCCGCAATTGAAAACTTCAGAGCAGGAATCAAAAATAATGTGGTTCTTCCAAAGTCATTAGTCATAAAAATGATTCCTCAAATGAAAGCAGAAGAGATTACAACATTTGAAATAGAAAAAAATATTTTTTATGGTCCAATAAAGAATATTCCAAAAGATTTCAAACCCGTAATTGCGAACAAATATGCGAAGCTTTATCAGGACGCTATCAAAAATAAATTGATTCCGACTTATCTTAAAATGGCTGATTTTCTTGAGAAAGAATATCTTCCAAAATCCAGAACAACTGATGGTTATAACGCTTTGCCAAACGGGAATAATATCTATTCTTATTATGTGAAAAGCTGGACGACAACAGATAAAACGCCGGAAGAAGTCCATAAAACAGGACTTTCTGAAGTTGAGAGAATCCGTTCAGAAATGGAGAAAGTGAAGGCTCAAGTTGGTTTCAAAGGTTCTTTGGAAGAATTCCTAAATTTTGTGAAAACCGACCCAAAAGCAATGCCTTTTAAAACTTCGGCTGAAGTATTGGCAGGTTTTCAATCGATTCTGGATAAAATCACTCCGAAGCTGAAAACAATGTTTAATGTAACCCCGAAAACACCTTTCGAAATCCGTCAAACGGAAAAATATAGGGAAGCCAGCGCAAGTGCAGAATACATCCAAGGAAGTCCCGATGGAAAACGCCCTGGAATCTTTTACACACCAATTCCCGACCCAAAAAAATTCAATGTAACTTCTGGAATGGAATCTCTATTCCTTCACGAAGCTATTCCGGGTCATCATTATCAGATTTCTCTTCAGCAGGAAAACTTGAAGTTGCCAAAGTTTATGAGATTCGGCTGGATTGGTGCTTATGGTGAAGGTTGGGCTTTATATTGTGAATCGCTCGGGCCAGAGTTTGGACTTTATACAGACCCGTATCAGAAAATGGGTTCTTTGAGTGATGAGATGTTGCGCGCTGTTCGCTTGGTTATTGATACAGGAATCCACACAGGACAAATGTCTCGCGAAGAAGCAATTAAATATTTCTTGAGCAATGTTGCTTATGACGAAGCCGGAGCAACGGCTGAAGTGGAGCGATATATGGCTTTGCCTGGACAAGCTTTGAGTTACAAAACCGGAGCGATGAAAATAAGAGAATTAAGAAATAAATATCAAAAAGAGCAGGGCAAGAAATTTAATTTGGCTTCTTTCCACGATGAGGTTTTAAGCCAAGGCTGTCTTCCTTTGGAAGTTTTGGAAAGAAAAATGAATCTTTGGGCGAAAGGTGTGAAATAATGAGAATGCATATCAAAAGAAGACTAAGATACACCAAATATATCTTTTATCAGGAAACACTTGTTGATTTCAAAGATCATTTTTGGTCATTTCTTGGTGCTTTTTTCGGAATTGGATTGATTGCTTTTCTTCAATCTCAAGATTTCTCCGAGATTGAAAATGTTTTTCTAATTGGTTCTTTCGGCGCGTCAAGCGTTTTGATTTATGGCGCTGTTAATAGTCCTTAGCTCAGCCAAGAAATCTGATTGGCGGACACGTTTTGTCAGCTTTGGTAGGTGTTACGGTCTTTAAATTTTTACCGGAAATTCTTTGGCTGAATGCTTCTGTTGCAGTTGCTTCTTCGATTGTTGTGATGCAGGTCACAAAAACAATGCATCCGCCAGGTGGGGCCACAGCTTTGATCGCAGTTCTTCCGTCAGATAAGATTCAGGAATTGGGATATTGGTATGCTTTGTCTCCGGTTTTGAGTGGTGCATTGATTTTATTAATTGTTGCCCTGATTTTCAATAATATTCCGAAAGGAAGGAAATATCCACACAGAATTCGTCAATCCAAATATGTTCATATGAGGAGAATGATGAAGAATAAAGATTAAATTATGATAATAGAAAGTCTGAAATCTCTTTACAATAGAGATTTGAACAAATTAAAATTTGAAATTGGATCTTATCAAAGTGAAGATTCAATATGGAAAATTGATAAAAACATTTCAAATTCTGCGGGCAATCTTTGTCTTCATTTAGTAGGAAATCTCAATACTTATATTGGCGCAGAATTGGGAAAAACTGGATATGTCAGAAATCGTGAACTCGAATTTTCTCTAAAAAATATTCCTAAAACCGAACTTATTGAAAAAGTAGAAGCTACAATAAAAATGATTGATTCTACTTTGGATAAATTATCTCAGGAAGATCTGGAAAAAGATTATCCTACAGAAGCTTTAGGCTATAAAATGACAACAGGATACTTCCTAATCCATTTGCTTTCTCATTTGGATTATCATCTTGGACAAATCAATTATCACAGAAGATTATTGGATTAAATTACTTTTCAAACAACATTTTCGTAATATGGTCTTTCTCTTTATTTCCTCTCGCCGGCGAATATTCCCGTCCGTAGAAGATGATCTGGAGATGCAGTTTGTTCCAGACACTTTCATCCCAAAGATTTTTTGCATCACGTTCGGTTTCGACAACATTTTTTCCAGAAGTTAATTTCCATTGCGTCATCAATCTGTGAATGTGTGTGTCAACAGGAAACGCAGGAAAACCAAATCCCTGACTCATCACGACAGAAGCTGTTTTGTGACCAACTCCGGCCAAACCTTCCAATTCTTCATAAGTCTGAGGAACAACGGAATTGTACTTTTCGACCAGAACTTCAGCCATTTTTTTTAGATTTTTGGCTTTGGAATTTGAAAGCCCAATCTCTTTGATTAGTTCCTTGATTTCTTCTACGCTCAACTTAGCCATTTTCTCAGGCGTGTCAGCAACTGTAAAAAGTTTTGGTGTGATTTGATTCACTTTTTTGTCCGTCGTCTGTGCAGAAAGGGCAACTGCAACCATCAGAGTATAAGCATCTTTGTGCTCCAGCGGAATCGGAACTTCGGGATATATTTTTTCTAATTCTTGTTGAACTATTTTTGCTCTTTGCTTTTTCGTCATTTTGATGGTAAATTTGTAACACAAAAATAGAAATTATGTTGAAGCTTGGCGATTCTTTACCAGAATTTATCGGAACAAATCAAAACGGAGAACAAATCGATTCTCAAAAACTGATAGGCAAAAAACTCGTTGTTTTCTTTTATCCAAAAGCAAGCACGCCGGGTTGTACCGCCGAGGCTTGTAATTTGAGAGATAATTATTCAGTTTTGAAGAAGAAAGGTTATCAGTTATTGGGTGTTAGTGCAGATTCTGTGAAGCGTCAAAAAAATTTCAGTGATAAAAATGAGTTGCCATTTGATATCATAGCCGATGAGAGTCATGATATCATTGATAAATTTGGAGTTTGGCAGTTGAAGAAATTTATGGGGAGAGAGTTTATGGGAATTGTGAGAACGACTTTTGTTTTTGATGAAAACGGAATTTGTACTCAGGTTATTGATAAAGTCAAAACCAAAGACCATGCGGCTCAGATTTTAGAATAATTAATTTTCAATAATATAAAAAATGAAAATAGAACATATTGCCTTTTGGGTAAAGGATTTGGAAAAGATGAGGTCTTTTTACGAAACTTATTTTGATGCGGTTTCCAATGAGAAATACATCAATCCGATTAAAAAATTTGAATCTTATTTCAAGTTTTGAAAATGGGTCTCGTTTGGAAATAATGTTTCGTCCGGACATAACAGAAGCTAATAATCACAATGAAGTCCAGAAATTAGGATTGATTCATCTGGCTTTTTCAACAGGAAGCAAAGAGAAGGTTGATACTTTGACCGAAAGGCTTAGAAACGAAGGCTTAGAAATCATTGGCGAACCGAGGACGACTGGCGACGGTTATTACGAAAGCGTAATTCTAGATCCGGAAAATAATATCATAGAGATTACGGAATAACTATTTTATCGGAATCCAAATCTCTTCCTCGGCAGAATCATCATTAGGATTGTAATCGTCGCCGAAAATTTCAAAATGAGGTCTGTTGTCGATCTCAAATTGATTTTCCGGAATGAAAGTTTGAAATAGATATCTGAAAATTTCCGGCCCATTTTCCGCTTTGCCCTTATAACTGAAAACCAAGTATTTTCCACGTTCTAATTCGAAAGTTTCAAATTCTTCAGGAATATTTTGAAAATTAGAAACTTCTGCCAAAGCATATTTGGTGAAAGTTTGATTCGGAGTAAAATTCTCAGGATAGATTTGAAGCGAGAATAATCGATTCGAAATTCGATTGGCGATTTCATTTCTTCTTATCATCAATTTTCTCCAGACAATTGGTGTTTGATCATTTTGATAAGAAGTTGCGATGCTGAATCCAATCAATTTTTTGGAATCAATAATTTCTATTCTATGAGATAAATTCATTATTGTAAATTCCATTCATAAAGATTCAAATCTGCATCGTCATTCGGGATTCTGACAACTTCTTTGAAACTCAATCCAAGTTTTTCTATCAATTTAATTGAGGAAAAATTCTCTGGTAAAGTAATCGCACTCACTTTTTTAATTCCAAAATCATTGATTCCGATATCCATCACTTTCTTGGCAGATTCGTAAGCGTAACCTTTTCCTTCATATTCTTCCAGAAAGGCAAAGCCAATGTCAACGCCATCAATCCCTTCTCTGTCATACAAACCCACGGTTCCGATTTTTGTATTGTCCGATTTCAGAATCACAATACAATTCCCAAAACCAAGTCTCTCAATCTGGGGAAGATTCTTTTCTCGCACATATTTTTGTGCATCTTCGATAGTATGAATATTTCTGTCGCCAATATTTTTCAGCCATTTTTCTGTGTTGACCAATTGCATCAGAAATTCAGCATCATCAATATCGACAAGCTTTATGATAAGGCGTTCTGTTTCGTAAGTTTTTGACATAATTATTAGAGTATTTGGACAACATAGGCACATAGAAAATGAAATATTAAAATTAATAAAAAGATTAAATAGACTTATGAGATTAACTATTTAATCTTAAACCATAATAGAAAACTATGTGTCTATGTGGTAATATTAATTTTCATAATATCTCAATTCCTCATTGTCATCAGAAAAAATGACATATTTTTGGAATTTCAATCCCAATCTCTCAATCAATTTTTGAGAAGCAATATTTTCGTCAGAAGTCATTGCTGAGATTTTTGTCAAACCGAAATTTGTAGCTACTAATTCTTTTAGTTTCGAAGCTGATTCATAAGCAAATCCTTTTCCTTCAAAATCAGGAAAGAAAGAAAAACCAATATCAGGAACTTCTATTCCGTCTCGAACAAATACGCCAACCGCACCGATTTTTTTGTTGAGCTCCTTATGAATCACAACATAATTCCCGTAACCTAATTTTTCAATATGAGGTAAGAATCTTTCCTTAATATAATGTTCAGCATCTTGTTTGGTACGGAGATTTCGATCGCCAATATGCTTGATGAATGATGGCAAATTATACAATTCCAAAAAGAAATCCGCATCGTCCAGGTCGGCGAGTTTCATTCTTAATCGTTCGGTTTCGAAGGTTTTCATTTACCAAAAATATAAAATTTAAGGAACGATAACGGTAAAAATATAAGCAAAAAGGTTGACCAAAAGTACAACGCCGTAAAGAATGTTCGTTTTTCCTCGGTTTAAGGATAACATAACAGTATAAAGAGACAATGCCAGTAAAACCATTGATTTGATGTCTAGTCCGAGTAATAGTGGCATTTCGTAAATAATAGAAACTACCGCAACACATGGAATCGTCAATCCAATACTTGCGATGGCAGAACCTAATGCCAGATTTAAACTCGTTTGAAATTGATTACGTCGTGCCGCTTTTATCGCTGCCATTCCTTCTGGTAAAAGGACTACAGCTGCAATGATTACTCCGACTAATGCTTGTGGTGCACCGAAATTATGAACAACTTCTTCTATCTTTGGCGATAATGCTTTTGCTAAAAAGACCACAACACCTAAACAGATAATCAGAAAAATCAAACTCATTGTACTTTCGAAGTTGGTTGGTGGTTCTGCGTGTGGCTCATCATCGTTTTCAGGAAGGAAATAATTTCTGTGTCTCACGGTTTGAACCATCAAAAATGTACTGTAAATAACAAGTGAAGCAATTGAGAAGAATATTAATTGTGCTTTGCTGAATGAGGCAGACAATTCGCTGGTTGTATAATTAGGTAAAATCAAAGTCATTACGACAATCGCAACAAGACTTATTAAAGCCATATTTCCAGAAGTTCTGGCGAAGAATTGTTCTTTGAATTTGATACCACCAAGAAGAAGACACGCGCCGAGAATTCCGTTCAAAATTAACATTACTGCTGCAAAAACTGTGTCTCTTGCTAGTTTGTCGGTTTCTTTTCCACCAGCAACCATTAATGAAACAATTAATCCTACTTCTAAAACGGTAATGGCGATTGCTAAAATAATGGTTCCAAATGGTTCGCCCACTTTATGTGCCACAACTTCGGCGTGATGTACAGCGCCTAAAACGGAAGAAATTAATAAAACGCCTCCCAAAGCAGCGAGTAAAGGACTGTCATCTGTGACGCCTAACAGATAATAAGTTAATGCTAAAATCGGAAAAATATAAGACCAGTGAAATAAAGTTTTTATACTCATAGAAAATGATTTCTCTAATTTACAAAAAATTACTGAAAATGGTTTTGAGTGAATGTTGCAACAAAAAAGCCACCAAAATCCTGGTGGCTTAAATATTTTAGAGAATTAATGTTATTTAACCAAAGTCAGCTCGCTGATGAGTCTTGTTGCGCCAGCATATTTGTCGATAATCCAAAGAACGTAACGGACGTCAACGTTGATGGTTCTCTGCAATTTTGGTTCGAAAACGATATCGCCACTCAAAGCTTCGCTATTTCCATCGAACGCAAGACCAATCAAATGACCGTTTCCATCGATGATTGGCGAACCGGAGTTTCCGCCTGTGATGTCATTGTTTGATAGGAAGTTGATTGGCATAAATCCACCTTTCTTATCCGCATATTGACCATAGTCTTTTTTCTTGGCAAGGTCAAGAACTTTTTGAGGAAGGTCAAATTCTTCGTCACCTTTTTTGTATTTGGCAACCATACCGTTGATGTCGGTATAATAGTTTTCCTTGATGCCTTTGTAGTTTCTGTCCACTCTTTCGGGCAATGTTTCAATTGTTCCGTAAGTTAATCTCATTGTAGAGTTAGCGTCCGGATAGAATTTTTTCTCAGGCTGCGCTTTTCTAAGTCCGTCTAAGAAAAGTCTGCTGTTTTTAGCAAAATTCTCATCCACTTTAGAATATTTTTCCAATCCTAATTTTTGGTCTTCAACAATGCCGTTGGCAAATTGTCTCAATTTATCAGCGTCGATTTTCAATCGGTCAGGATTTTCAATGAAAGCCAAAGCAGATTTTTTATTAGCGAAAACAGATTCATAAGCCATTGTAGAAAGATTGTTCACATCAGCAGCAAGAATAGTTGGAGAAGCAAATTCCTTAGCTACTCTTGCCTTATAAAGTGATGCCAAAGAATTCAACATTTCGCCTTCCACATTGTCGTGAAAACCGTCGTAAGCTTTTTCAACAGCGTCAAGAACTTTAGTTTTCATTGCTGCTTTTCCGGCATCATCCTGGTCAGCATACGTTTTGAAAAGACTTCCCAATTGGTAAGCAGTAGCAATGTAATGTGCATTTCTTTGTAAAATCCCGGCATAATTTCTCTCTACATTTCTTCCGGAAACTTGGTTGTAATACACTTTAATTTCAGGTAAAACACCATAATAAGTCTGCTCATTTGGAGACTGAGCTGCCCACTGATTGTAAGTCTGCTCCAGTTTTTGTTTCTCAGCAACTGTTCCGTTTTTCTTCACCGCATCAATCGTTCCCTGTCTGTTTTTCCAGTAATTGGCAACACTTGCGTACTGAGAAGCATAATCTAACTGAGTTGCTTTGTCTTTGTCCATATACTTCTTCATCACATCCATTGCGACTTTAGAAGCTTCTACCCAAGCCGGATAATCTTTATCCACCATTTGCTCGATGCCATAAGACGTCAGATAACGGTTGGTTCTTCCAGGGTAACCCAAGATCATTGTGAAATCACCAGGTTTATAACCTTTCAACGAAACCGGTAAGAAATGTTTTGGTTTCAAAGGCGTGTTGGCTTCAGAATATTCCGCCGGATTTCCGTTAGCATCGGCATAAACACGGAAAACAGTAAAGTCTGCTGTGTGTCTTGGCCATTCCCAGTTGTCTGTATCACCACCGAATTTTCCTAAGGATGAAGGTGGCGCACCAACCAATCTGATGTCTTTATAGTCTTGATATACAAAATAATAGAACTCATTACCGTTGAAGAAATCTCTTACTACAACCGTATATTTTCCGTTTTCAGAATTTTCTGTCTGGATGGCTTTATATTCGGCATCAATAACCGCTTTTCTGTCAGCTGCAGACATATTGTTGTTCAGTTTGGAATTGATTCTCTCAGAAACGTCATCCATTCTCACCAAAAATCTTACATACAAACCCTTAGCATTGAATTCTTCATTCGGTTTCATTGCCCAGAATCCGTTCTTCAGATAATCTTTTTCAGGCGTTGAAGCTGCCGCAACAGCATCGTAACCACAATGGTGATTGGTAAAAATCAAACCTTGGTTAGAAACAATCTCACCCGTACAGAAACCACCAAAACTTACAATAGCATCCTTCAGACTGGAATTGTTAACAGAATAAATTTCTTCCGGCGTCAGATGCAGACCTTCTTTCTGCATATCAACTCCGTTCAGACGTTTAACGAGCATCAGAAGCCACATCCCTTCGTCGGCTCTCATTTGTGCATAGCCCAGAATCAGGGTTAATGCTAAAAATATTTTTTTCATTGAGAATATTATTTTGCTGGCTAATTTAATGATTATTTTAAATCTAATGGTATGAATTTGGCTACGAGATTGAGTAAATTTGAAAAGATGAAATTTCTAAAGTCAATAGGTGTTTTATCATTGTTAATGCTTTTAATGTATTCTTGTAAAACTTCGAATCAATCCGCTACAACAATGGAAAATATTCACAGAAAATGGATGTTGGTTGAATACAAGGATTTCACAAAAGATGAACTTGTAAAATTAGAAGCCAATATGGATTTGACGAACAATTCTGATGCGCCCAACCGTTACACTGCAAAAATGGGTTGCAATGGGATGTTTTTCACGGCAGAATTCAATAAAGGGAAAGCTAAATTTTCTGGCGTTGGTTCTACGATGATGTATTGTGACGGCAGAATGAGATTGGAAGAATCGTTTGGAAAAGAATTGCCCAATATGAATCAGTACAAAATCGAAGGACATTTCTTAACTTTAACAGACGGAAAATCAACAATGAAGTTTGTTGCTGCAGATTGGGACTAAAAAAACAAATCATAAATCCAAAATAAAAAAATTATGAAAAGAAGTGCAAAAGCTTTTTGGAAAGGAACAGTAAAAGACGGAAGTGGCGTTTTAACTACGCAAAGTACAACGCTTAACGATACACAATATTCCTTCAAAAGTAGATTTGAAGACGGCGTTGGAACCAATCCGGAAGAATTATTGGCCGCCGCTCACGCCGGATGTTTTACAATGAAAACTTCAGCTTTGTTGTCGGAAGCAGGTTTTATTCCAGAATCTTTGGAGACAGATTGTAAAATCTCTTTGGTTGATGGAAAAATTACATTGTCAGAATTGACACTGACCGCAAAAGTTCCTGGAATCTCAGAGGATGATTTCCAGAAAATTGCAAAAGATGCCAAAGAAAATTGCCCTGTAAGTCAAGCTTTCAGTTTTGAAAAATCGCTGACTGCGACTTTAGTTTAATTTGAAAATTCAGTTTTAAGTTAAACTCGAATTATAGGAAACCAAAGATATTCTTTGGTTTTTTTGTCTAAAAATAGTATCTTGTGAGAATCAGAAAATTATAAATTTTAAATGTTAGAAAAGAAAGAACATCAGTATGAAAGAGCGGTTTTGGTAGGTGTAATCACCCAAAATCAGGATGAGGATAAACTGACAGAATATATGGACGAATTGGAGTTTTTGGCTTTTACAGCCGGAGCTACAGTTGATAAAAGATTTACTCAAAAATTGTCTCAGCCAGATTCCAAAACTTTTGTGGGGAAAGGAAAAATGGAGGAGATTCGTGATTACGTGAAAGAACATCAAATTGGAACTGTGATTTTTGATGACGAATTATCGCCTTCCCAGTTAAAAAATCTGGAACGTGATATGGAAGTCAAAATCTTAGACAGAACTAATCTTATCCTCGATATTTTTGCCCAAAGAGCTCAAACTTCTTACGCAAGAACACAAGTTGAATTAGCTCAATATCAATATCTTCTTCCTCGATTAACCAGAATGTGGACCCACCTTGAGAGACAAAAGGGGGGAATCGGGATGCGTGGTCCAGGTGAAACGGAAATTGAAACCGACAGAAGGATTATCCGGGACCGAATCACATTGCTGAAAGATAAATTGAAAGTCATTGACAAACAAATGGGAACTCAAAGACAAAATCGAGGTAAAATGGTGCGTGTTTCTTTGGTAGGTTACACCAATGTTGGAAAATCTACCTTGATGAATGCTTTGTCAAAATCCGATGTTTTCGCAGAAAATAAATTGTTTGCAACGCTTGACACAACAGTTCGTAAAGTTGTGATTGGAAATCTTCCATTCCTTTTAACCGACACGGTTGGATTCATCAGAAAATTGCCTACTCAGTTGGTAGAATCTTTCAAATCCACTTTGGATGAGGTTCGTGAGGCGGATTTGTTGGTTCACGTTGTCGATATTTCTCACGACAGCTTCGAAGACCATATTGCTTCTGTTAATCAGATTCTTCAGGAGATTGATGCGCATCAGAAACCGATGATTATGGTTTTCAATAAGATTGACGATTTCAGTTATGAGAAGAAAGATGAAGATGATTTGACGCCTTCATCTAAAAAGAATATTTCTCTGGAAGAATGGAAAAAAACGTGGATGGCAAAATCAAAATACCCGACGGTTTTCATTTCTGCGCTTAACAAACAGAATTTCCCTGAGATGAAGAAAATGATTTATGATGAAGTTCACAGGATTCATATTTCACGTTTCCCGTACAATGATTTGTTGTTCGAATATTTTGAGGACGAAGAAGAAAATTAAGAATATAAAATAAATTTAAATAAGTTGAATCAAGTTGGAAAATCTCAACAATCAACACAAAATAAAAAATAAATGGAGTTATATTACTCATTTTCAGTTCTTATCGTTTTAGCATCTTTATTTGCCTATATCAATTACCGCGTTCTCAAATTACCGAGTACAATTGGGATAATGGTGATTGCGATTATCGTTTCTGTAACCTTGGTTGCATCGGGCGATAATTTTTTACCAAAAACTACAAGTCATCTTACTCAATTAGTAAATAACTTCGATTTTACAGAAGTTCTGATGGGGGCGATGCTTAATTTCCTGCTTTTTGCGGGAGGAATCCATATCAACATCAAAGATTTGAAAGAACAATTTGGACCAGTTTTGATTTTTTCTACTGTCGGTGTTATCATTTCCACGTTTGCTGTTGGTTTTGGTGTTTATTATCTTTTGCCGTTGGTAGGTGTTCAGATGCCACTGATTTATTGTATCGTTTTCGGAGCGCTGATTTCTCCAACCGACCCAGTTGCGGTTCTAAGTATTTTGAAGCAGGCCAATGTCTCCAAATCTTTGGAAACCAAAGTTGCCGGAGAATCTTTGTTTAATGACGGTATGGCGGTCGTGGTTTTTACTGTTGTGTTGCAGATTGCCATCGGAAAAGAAATCGATTTGAATGTTGAAAATATCGGGTTGCTTTTGCTTCGTGAAGCGGGTGGAGGTTTACTTCTAGGAGTTCTTCTCGGATATTCGGCGTCGAGAGCAATGCGAGTTGTGGATGATTATATTATTTCCGTACTCATCACATTGTCAGTAGTTATGGGCGGTTATTTGATTGCTCACGAGATGCATATTTCTGCTCCTTTGGCGATTGTTGCTGCAGGTTTATTCATGGGAAATTTCAGTGAAAGTTTCAAAATGAAATCCGAAACTCAAGATTATTTGATAAAATTTTGGGAACTAATTGACGAAATTATGAACGCAGTTCTATTCCTGTTTATTGGGTTTGAATTGCTATTAATCAAAGACTTAAATGAATATTTAGTAGCTGGTGGAATTTGTATTTTAATCGTTTTGTTAGCACGGTGGGTTGCGATTTTTGTTCCGACTAAGTTTATGGCTTTTAAATATCGATTCAGTCCACAAACTGTGAAAGTTTTGGTTTGGGGCGGAATCCGTGGTGGTGTTTCTATCGCTTTGGCTTTATCAATTCCGATTAATGAGTACAGCCAAATTATCATCAGCATCACTTACTGCGTGGTTGTATTTTCGATTATAGTTCAAGGACTAACGATTGCTAAAGTAGCGAATCCTAAGAAAATTGCTACGGAAGAAAAAATATTAGAAGAAGTTCACACAGATGAAAGTCATTGATGTAAAAAACTGGAAAAGAAAAGAACATTTCGAATTCTTTTCCGGAATGAAAAGTCCTTATTTTGGAATAGTAACCGAAGTTGATTGTACAGAAACTTATCAATTTGCTAAAGACAAAAACGAATCTTTCTTCGCCCATTATCTTCACAAATCAATGAAGGCGATTAATTCGGTAGAAGAATTTGGATATCGAATTGTAAATGGTGAAGTTATAGCGTTTGATATCGTTCACGTTGGTTCTACGATTGCCAGAAATGATGGAACGTTTGGATTCTCTTACTTTGAATATTCTGATGATTTTCAAATATTTAATCAAAATTTACAACAAGAAATTGATGAAATTCAAAATTCAACAGGTTTAAGAATCAGAAATGAGGAATTGCCACCGAATCATATCCGACATTCTACGATGCCTTGGACTCATTTTACAGGTTTGCTTCATCCGACAGATTTTGACCCAAAAGAATCTATTCCTAAAATTGTCTTTGGAAAATTCTCTGAAAAGAATGGACGGAAAATGTTGCCTATTTCTGTGGAAGCGCATCACGGTTTGATGGATGGTTTTCATCTTGCAAAATATTTGGAGGAATTTCAGAATCAGCTTAATTTGAAATAATTCAGCTTTTTTAGTTAAACATAAACTTGCTCCAGAGGAGCAATCCGTTTGTAGCGAAAATTGATCCAAGCCAGAAAAGAACTCCGTAGGGAGTTCAATGTTTTCACAAATTAACCCAAACAAATGCCATTCTCAACAGAAATAAAACAAGCTCTCGAAATCCTCGTCATTCCAGGAAAAACAGAAAGTATGAAGACCTTTTTCAAAACCGGAAAAGGTGAATATGGCGAAGGCGATTTGTTTATTGGCGTAACTGTTCCGGACCAAAGAAGTATTGCAAAAGCATTTTACAACAAAATTTCTCCCGAGGAACTCAGTGAATTATTGTCTTCCAAAATTCACGAACATCGCTTAACGGCTTTGTTGATATTGGTTTACAAATTCGAGAAGACTAAGCATAAAATTCAACAAAAAGAAATCGTCGATTTTTATCTGAAGCATACAAAATACATCAACAATTGGGATTTGGTTGATACATCCTGTTATAAAATTTTAGGTCGATATTGTTTTGAAAGTCAGAACTCTAAAATCCTTGAAAAATTATCAGATTCTGATGATATGTGGGAAAAACGAATGGCGATTGTCGGAACAATGTTTCACATCAAAAAAGGACAATTTGATTTGACAAAAATTTTTGCATTGAAGAATTTGAAACATCCACACGATTTGATGCACAAAGCCAACGGCTGGCTTCTCCGCGAAATGGGAAAAATGAACGAAACCGAATTGTTGGACTTCCTCAATCTTCATTATAAAGAAATGCCAAGAACTTGCCTCCGTTATGCGATTGAGAAACTGGACGAGACGTTACGGCAAGATTATTTGAAAGGAAAAATCTGATGGATTATTTTTGGCTAAGACCGGTTTTGCATTACTTTTTACACTTTGGATTTCCCATTGTGTTGGCTTATGTTTTTTTTCGAAAAAACTGGAAAAAGGCTTATTTCATAATGCTTGGGACAATGTTGGTAGATGTAGACCATTTGCTCAGCACACCTGTTTTTGCGCCGGACAGATGCAGCATCAATTTTCATCCGCTTCACACGTATTGGGCGATTGGCGTTTACTTTCTGTTATTATTTTTTAGAGGGTTTCCAAGAATTATTGGCGTTGGTTTACTCTTTCATATGCTAACTGATTGGATAGATTGCCAGTTACATAACCTGAATTTTTAGAGTTATAATTATTTGGGCAGCTATTCCGCCTTCCGCTCCCAATCTTTTTTGCAGAAAGCTTAGATTAAATAGAACTTAAGAAACATACAAAAAAGGATTTCCGCTCAAGTCGGGCTGCAGGCAATTCAATGCTTTAATGTATGATTTATTAATCGTTATTTCTTGCATTCGTCATTTTAAAACTCATAATTCTGGCGATATTCAGCGCTCTTTTAATTGCATTTTCAGCATTTTCTCCTTCAAAATTTTCATGGACGGTTTTCTCCCATATCTGTAACCATCGGTTAAAATGTTTTTCCTCCAAAGCAAAAACTTTATTGATTGGGAAATGTTTTGCCATCGGATGACCTTCGTACACAGGATTTCCCAAAAGAATGCTTTCCCAGAAATTATACATTTTTGGAAGGTGTTTGCTGAGGTCAATTTTCGCTACATCTGTGAAAAAGAATCCAATCAAGTCATCTTTAATAACTTGGTCATAAAACTCCTTCACTAAAAATTCCACATCATTTCTGGTTGTAATATCTTTCATAATTCGATGTTTTTATTCTATCAAAGTTATTGCTTTTTGGATAAGCTTGAAATAAGATTAATGTCAGTTTTTGTTTGAAAAACCACTAATTTTGCAAAATGGACCTTGATTTATATAAAAAGCAAGCACAGCAAAAACAAAAAGAGCATAAAAAGTTTTTGGACGGACTCAAAAAGAAGCCACCTAAGAATCTGGATTATCTGGTTTTGGAAAAACACGAAGAAACATTTGAGGAGATCGATTGTCTCAGTTGTGCGAATTGCTGCAAGACGACAGGCCCACTTTATACAGAAAAAGACATCGAAAGAATATCCAAACATCTACGGATGAAACAAGCTGATTTCGAATCTAAGTTTCTACGAGTTGATGAAGAAAACGATAAAGTTCTCCAAAATTTGCCATGCTTTTTCCTGAATGACGATAATACTTGCTCAATTTACGATATTCGTCCAAAAGCTTGCAGAGAATATCCTCACACTGATAGAAAAAAGATTTATCAGATCAATAATCTTACGATTAAGAACACTTTGATCTGTCCTGCTGCTTATGTTTTTGTAGAGAAATTGAGAAAAGTGTTAGAAAAATAAATTATCCTAAAGTTTTCCCAAAAAACATATAATTTCCGAATTTAACATAATATTGGTTTAATGTTTGGTCTTCATAATCAACACTAAATAAAAGTATTATGAAAAAGTTAATAGCAGGCGGTCTGATTATTTTCGGAGCAATGTTTGTTACCGCACAGGTGACACCGCCACAAGACACGACAAAAACAAAAACAGAGAAAAAGATGAAGAAAAAATCTCTGGAAACTGTTCAGCCCAACGGAATGAACAGAACTGTTGATACTGCAACCATCAACAACAGGTCAAAGATGCAGAGTAATCCAGATAGATTACAACAAAATACTTTACCAAACAATGGAACATTGCAAAACCCGAATACAACTTCACCAAACAACGGAACTTTGCAAAATCCAAACACAACGAATCCAAACAATTCGACAGTACCACAACAACCTTTAGGACCAAATAGTCCAACTAATCCAAATCCAACAAGATAAAAATTGGTAAACTTAAAAATGACCAGAGTGTTTTTACTCTGGTTTTTTTTGGCTTGAAAAATCGTTTATGATTGCGAAATTTTCAATTATAAAAATTTGGTTTGATATTTGGCTTAGTCTTATTAATACTAAAAATAAAATATTATGAAAAAGATATTAATGATAGCCACTTTTCTAGCTTTTGGAAGTGTATTTATGACCGCTCAGACGACAAAGAAAGTAGAAACAAAATCAGCGACAAAGACAACGATGCTCAAATCTGCAAAGTCTACTCAAAAAAGCAACGCGCCGAAAATGGTCGATACTGCTAATATAGAACAAAGACAAAAAGAGGCAGATGAAAAAGTGGCTCAGCCAGCGATGCCGCGGAGAGATGGTCTAACAGACGAAGCAATAAAACCACAAGCGCAACCAGCGCCCGGACAATTAGAATAAAAAAGGAGCAAATTATTTTGCTCCTTTTAATTTTTTATAATTTCCATTCCAACACGGCTTTGATAAAAGCTTCGGCGTTTTCTACTGGAATATTCGGTAAAATCCCGTGTCCGAGATTCACAATATATTGGTCTTTCCCAAAACGATTAATCATTTCGTGAACCATTCTCCTGATGGTTTCCGGTGTAGAATGTAATCTCGAAGGGTCAAAATTCCCCTGCAAAGTCACAGCATTATTAGTGAATTTTCTCGCATTTTCCGGTGTAATTGTCCAGTCAACGCCAAGTGCGGAAGCTTTAGATTTCGTCATTTCGTCCAATGCGAACCAGCAACCTTTCCCGAAAACTACAACGTGCGTCAACGGTGCCAAAGCCTCAACAATCTGATTAATATATGGCCAGGAAAATTCCTGATAATCAGCAGGTGAAAGCATTCCACCCCACGAATCGAAAATCTGAACTGCAGAAACGCCTTTTTCCACTTTTCTTTTCAAGTAAGCAATCGTCGTGTCAGTGATTTTTTGTAACAATTTGTGCGCCGCTTCTGGCTGTAAAAAACAAAATGATTTAGCAATATTAAAATCCTTCGAACCTCGTCCTTCGATGCAATAACAGAAAATCGTCCAAGGCGAACCGGCAAATCCAATCAGCGGAATCTCATTGTCCAGCTTTTCCAAAGTCATTTCTATCGCATCAAAAACGTAACCCAAAGTATCGTTCACGTCCGGAACTATCACATCGTCAACTTGTTGAGCTGTTCTAATTGGGTTGTCCAACCAAGGTCCAACCGACTCTTTCATTTTGAAATCGATTCCCATTGCTTGAGGAACTACCAAAATATCGGAGAACAAAATCGCCGCGTCCAGAGGAAATCGTCTAATCGGCTGAACCGTGATTTCCGACGCCAATTCCGGCGTTTGACATCTCGTGAAAAAGTCGTATTTGTCGCGCAAAGCGATGAATTCTGGCAAGTATCTTCCGGCTTGTCTCATCATCCAAACTGGCGGTCTTTCCACGGTTTCCCCGCGAAGTGCTTTTAAATATAGGTCGTTTTTAATCATTTTAAATATTATTTTGGGCGCCTTTTCCGCCTTCCACTCCCGCTTTTTTTTTATTCAAAAAAGAAAAAGAGCTCCGTTCAAGTCGGGGCGCGCTTCGCAAAATACAACTTTAGTCCTTCAAATCAAGATTTCCGAAAGTTGAACTTTCCTTTAAAATCAAATTCAACAAATCAGCTAAAGTATTTTTTGAACTTGTAATTATTTTATTATCAGTTAGTTTTTCCAATTCAGAAGTCGTTGTTTTTCCAATCGAAAAAATCTTGACGTCATCAAATTGATTAAACTTCGCAAAACTACGAACTCCGCTCGGACTGAAAAAAACTATCGCCTGATATTTCTCATCGATTTTCGGATAGAGTAGTTCTGTCCTATAAACAGGCATTTTTTTGTAAGAAATATTTTGTAAAGGCAATTTTTCATCCAAAATATCCAACGCAATATCGCCACAGAAATGCAAAAACTTCTCATTCACCGAGTTTTCTACAATGAATAGCGAAAGCTCACTCGCATTCTTACATAGTTTAAAAGTCCCAAAATTATGTTTCCTCAATTCCTTTTTCGTCTGCGAACCAACCACATAAATTTTGTTGTAATTTTTGGGTTCAGCAAAATTCTCATTCGCAGAAAATCCGTTTTCAAAAAACGCTTTTACCCCATTCACACTCGTGAAAATCAAAGAATTGTTTTTTAAACCGAAAGGTTTAGTTTTTAAAATTTTAGTATGAATCACCTCAACAAAATCAACCGACACTTCGACTCCGCTCAGTGCAAGTGTTCCCAACTTTTCAGAAACTTTTTCTTTATCCAGTGATTTTGTAAAAAGGATTTTCATATTTATATGGTATTCGAGAACCTCAGACTGACAATAGATAAAAGTTATTAAACATTATTTTGTCATTCCGTAGGAATCTAGGCCGTTGAGATTCCTACGGAATGACAAACTTGATGATGAATCAAAAAAGAGAACTACAGAGATTTTTTAATTTCTTCCATTAACTCTTTTCCGCCATTTTCCAAAACCTTCAAAGCGATTTTTTCTCCGAAGTTTTGAGAATCGTTCCAGTCAAAAATTTCATCGGTTTCGATGCAGTTTTTGCCGTCAAGCGAACAAAGTCTTCCCAAGAATCTGATTTGGTTATTCAGAATTTCAGCTTTCGCACCGATTGGAGCTGTACAACCGCCTTCCAGCGTTTTTAGAAATTCTCTTTCTATACTAACGCAAATTTCAGTTTCCGGATGTGAAATTGATTTTAAAATCGATGATAATTCCGGATTGTCAATTTTGCTGGCAATCGCAACAACACCTTGTGACGGTGCTTGCAACATAAACGGAATCTGCTCATAATGAACATCCAAATTCATTCTTTTGATTCCGGCCAAAGAAAATAAAGTCGCATTGGCAACGCCATCATCCAGCTTTTTCAAACGGGTTTGGACGTTTCCTCGGATATCCGTAAATTCAGTTTCAGGAAATTCTTTCAGCCAAAAAGCACGTCTTCTCAAACTGCTGGTGGCGATTTTCAAAACTTCCAAATCCAAAGGTTCAGAATCGCTGTTTCTAACCAAAACATCCTCAGAAAAATCTCGTTCCAAAACGGCAGAAATCTGAATGTTATTTGGCAATTGCGTCGGTACATCTTTTAAGGAATGAACAGCGATATCAATCTCATTATTTAATAAGGCAATGTCCAAATCCTTTGTGAAAACACCTGTGATTCCCAATGCATAAAGCGGTTGGTCCAGATTTTTGTCGCCAGAACTCAGGATAGGAACAATCTCGGTTTGGAAACCAAGATTCTGCAGTTTCGATTCAACTTCGTGAGCCTGCCAAAGTGCAAGCGGACTATTTCTCGTTCCTATTTTTATTGTCGTCATCGGATTCTTGTTTATGGATGTCCAGAATATCTTCCATCATTTTCGTGATTTCGTCTGCGCGGGAAGGGTTTTCAAGAATGTATTTTGCAAATCGGTTGGTTAGTTTCTGAACAAGTTTATTAGAGAGCTCCATATCTTCAATTTTGGCGTAATTGAATTTTTTATGAATCGTGTGCATCTCGTGTTCCTCGATTTTTTTCAGAGAATTTTTGAAATGATTGATATTCGGAGCCAGTTTTCTTTTCTTTTCCCAATCCACAAATTCCTTTGCCATTTCTTTGATGATTTCTTCCGCTTTCGGGATTTCCTTTTTTCGCTGTTCCATCGTTGCTTTGATGGTTTGCGACAATTGGTCAACATCTATCAAAGTCACATTTTCACAGTTTCCGATTTCCTTCTGAACGTTGTTTGGAATCGATAAATCGATGACCAGCATTGCTTTATCTTTAGGAAAATTAGACTCATCAATAATATATTTCTGAGCGCCGGTTGCGACAATCAGAACATCAGTTTGTTTGAGTTCTTCAGGGAAACTGTTGAAATCGATTTGAGGAATATTGTATTTGTCGGCAATTTTCTCAGCTTTTTCAAAAGAACGGTTTGCAATTTTGATCTTTGGCTGATAAACGTGCTTCACAAGATTTTCAATCGTATTTTGTCCAATTTCGCCAACGCCAAGAAGTAAAATATTTTTCTCGTGAAGATGTCTCGTGTTGTTCAATATATAATGAACCGCTGCGTAAGAAACCGAAGCAGAACCAGTGCTGATTCCCGTTTCGTTCTTGATTCTTTTCGAAATCTGAATCGATGAATTAATGGCGCGTTCCAAGTAAGGATTAGAAAAATCCTTGTATTTTTTGAATCGATGATAAGCATTCTTGATTTGAGAAACAATCTCAAAATCACCGATGATCTGACTTTCCAAACCTGCCGCGACACGGAAAAGATGAAACAGAGCATCTTCTCGCTGAATCACATTCACATATTTCAAAAAGTCTGAAAGCTGAACGCCAACTGTGTTGCAATACAACTCGGCAATATGAAGATAATTCTTGGTTGTAGAGTATATTTCGGTTCTGTTACAAGTGGAAACCACGAAAGCATCGCCCAGATCCTCTTCATGGATTTTGTTGGCAAAAGATTTTATGTGGTCATCAAAAAAAGCAAATTTCCCACGGGTCTCAGCATCGGCTTTTTCATAACTGATGCTTAGAACGGCAAAATCTGATGTTTGATGAAATTTATGTTTTGGACTCATTTTCAGTTTGCAAAATTACAATTTTTAAAACAAAGACTCTTTCTGAATTTCATTTTCGAAAATTGATAAAATCTATAAACTCAGTTCAAAAAGATATAAGAACAATAATGTTTTGAAGAAATTTTTATCGGAGTAATAATTTTTGATTTCTAATTGAAATTCAGATTTATCTGTGATGGAAAATTCTTGAAATTTTAAGGAAATTTTAACCAAATTATTTTGAAATCGAGATAGAGAATAAGTCTAAATTTATATCTTTGTAAACTTAATAATGACTGAACAAAATGGGTATATTGGATATGTTTACGCAAGAGATTGCGATTGACTTAGGGACTGCGAACACGCTTATAATTCACAATAACAAAATAGTTGTGGACCAGCCTTCTATCGTTGCGATAGAGCGTTCTTCCGGTAAGCCAATTGCCGTTGGGGAGCAAGCGAAGCATATGCAAGGGAAGACCCACGAGGATATCAAAACGGTGCGTCCTTTGAAGGATGGCGTTATCGCGGATTTCCACGCTTCAGAACATATGATCAAGGAATTTATCAAACAAATTCCGGGCATCAAAGGGAAACTTTTTCAGCCGGCACTTAGAATCGTGATTTGTATTCCTTCTGGGATTACTGAGGTTGAGAAAAGAGCGGTAAGAGATTCTGCCCAGAAAGTGAATGCCAAAGAAGTTCGTTTGATCTATGAGCCAATGGCAGCCGCGATAGGGGTTGGGATTGATGTTCAGAAACCGGAAGGTAATATGATCATCGATATAGGTGGAGGAACCACGGAAATTGCTGTCGTAGCGCTTGGCGGAATCGTTTGTGATAAATCTGTGAAGATCGCTGGTGATGTTTTCACCAATGATATTGCTTATTACCTAAGAACGCATCATAATTTATATATCGGAGAAAGAACGGCGGAGAGAATTAAACTTGAGGTTGGTTCTGCTGTTGAAGAGCTGGATGTTCCAATTGATGATATTCCTGTTCAAGGCCGTGATTTGATTACTGGTAAGCCAAAAGAGATTATGGTTAATTATAAAGAAATAGCCAAAGCTCTTGATAAATCAATCATCAGAATCGAAGATGCAGTAATGGAAACTTTATCATTAACTCCTCCGGAATTGGCTGCTGATATCTACAAAACAGGAATTTATCTTGCTGGTGGCGGTGCTCTTTTGAGAGGTTTGGCAGACAGACTGCACAGAAAAACGGGACTTCCTGTTTTCGTAGCAGAAGACCCTTTGAGAGCGGTTGTAAGAGGAACTGGAATTGCTCTTAAAAATATGGATAAATTCAATTTCCTGATCAAATAATATTTTTTCTCTAAAATTTGAATAAATTTAATGGTTCGATATTTTTATGATTCAAATTAATATCAGATCATTTATGATTTATCAATTATCATTTATAATTTAGATGGGTGCTTTGCTGAGATTTTTTTCCAAGAATGCATTATTTGTGTTCTTTATATTCCTGCAATTGGTTGCAATTGTACTGATATTCAGCAAAAACTCTATGCAGCAAAGTTTCTTGGCAGCAAAAACTGCGGCCTTTAACTCTTGGGTTTCAGGTTATATCGACGAAGGTACTTCTTACTTGAAATTAAAACAGATCAATGAAGACCTTGTCATTCAAAATAAAGCCTTGATGAAGGAACTTTACGGAAAAGAAAAGTTGGATAAGCCTGTCTTCCGAAGAGTTTATGATACGATTGGAGGCGGACAGATCTACACATTTGTTGACGGAGAAGTTGTTTACAATACTATCAATAGAAAAGATAATTATTTCACTATCAACAGAGGACGTTTGCAGGGCGTGAGTTCCAAAATGGGTGTTATTGCACCACGAGGAATTGCCGGAATCGTTATCAATACAACAGATAATTATTCTTTGGTTCAATCGGTTTTGAGTACCAATAAAATCAAAATCAGCGCATCGCTTAAGAAGTCTGGTTATTTTGGAACATTGTCTTGGAAAGGCGATGATTCCAGAACAATGACATTGTCTGATATTCCGAAATATGTTCCATTGAAAGTCGGAGATACTGTTGTAACGGATGGAAAATCTTCCATTTTCCCAGCAGGAATTTTGGTCGGAACTGTGGCAGGTTATCAGGTTGACAGCAAAACAGGTTTTTGGGATGTTTCTGTAGAACTTAGCGAAAAAGTGGGGAAACTGAGTACGGTTTACGTTGTGAGAAACCTTAAAAAATCTGAAGTTCAGAAAATAGATGATACTTTAAAAGCTCAAATTAAAAAAGATGGTCAGTAGAAACATTGCATCAGACTTGCTTTTAATAGCAATACTTACAGCTTTTCAGGTTTTCATTCTGAACAGGATTGCTTTGTTTGGGCAATACATTCCTGTGCTTTATCCTGTATTTGTAATGTTCTATCCATTTTTCCGAAATCAATTTCAATTTTTAGGATTGAGTTTTTTATTGGGATTATGTGTGGATGCATTTTTAGGCACTTGGGGAATCAATGCTTTTGCAACGACGGTTATCGCTTATTTTAGAACAATTATATTTAGAACATCGACTGATACGACTACGGATTTTTTCTCTTTCCAAAGTATCCAGTGGACACAGTTCATATTTTTTATCATAACCAGTATTTTTATCCATCAGTTTTTGGTGCAGTACATCGAGTTTTTCAAGTTCGATAGATTTTTTGAAATTTTATTTAATGTAATAGTTACCAGTATAATCTCGTTTGTATTTATATTAGCTTATACATTAGCATTTAAAATCAAACAAAAAGTCTGAACCGAAAGAATGTTTATCCAAAACCAAAAAATACGCTCTTTGAAGCCGAGGTTGCATATGTCATCTGAAAATATAGAAAAGTACATATGAAATCACAATATCTTAGAATCATTCTCGCTCTTTCTATTATTGCATTAATTTTTATTGCAAGGCTTTCTTATTTGCAATTATTCACAGATAGATATGCGCTGAATGCCGCCAATACATCTATTAAAATCGAATACGTCATTCCACCAAGAGGCGTTATTTTTGACAGAAATGGGAAAATACTTGTAGGAAATCAGCCTGCGTTCGAAATTTCTTATACAGCAGCACTTCTTAAACCTGATTTTGATACGCTTGGTTTTTGTAAATTATTGAATATTTCCAAACCGGATTTCATCAAAACGATGAAAAATATTGAGAAAGAAAAGTACTATTCTAAGCTCACCCCAATGACTTTTATGAAAAATCTAAGTCGTGAAGATATGGCTAGAATTCAGGAGTTGATTTTCAAATATCCTGCTTTTTCAATAGTTCCTCGTCCACAAAGACAATATGAAATCAATACTTCCGGAAACCTTTTGGGTTATACCAATCAAGTGAATGATAATGATATCAAGAAAGATTCATTGTATTATTTGCCAGGAGATATTGTTGGAAAAAGTGGAATCGAGAAAGCTTACGAAAAAGAACTTCGAGGTGAAAAAGGAATGAAATATATCCAGAAAGACATTCGCCAAAGAAGCATAGGTTCTTATAAAAACGGAGAGCTTGACAAAGAAGTTGTAACTGGAAAAGATTTAACATTAACCATCGATTACGATTTGCAAAGAATGGCGGAGGAAATGTTAGTTAATAAACATGGTGCAGTTGTAGCATTAGACCCAAATAATGGTGAAATCTTAACAATGGCAACCGGACCGGACATTGACCCCAATCTTTTCACCGGACCAAACAAATCCAGAAATCTTTACAGATTAGCCAACGATACGATTTTCGAAAACAAACCTACGTTTGACCGTTCTGTTCAGGCAGCTTACCCACCAGGTTCTACTTTCAAATTGCTGACCGCTTTGGCTGCAATGGAAATGGGCGTGATGACAGATAAGACGATTTTCCCTTGCGGAAGAGGTTTCTTTTATCGTGGGAAAAGCATTAAAGGGCACGGTGGTGCAGATCCGTTAATCCCATCTATACAGGTTTCCAGTAACTGTTATTTCACTTATGCCTATATATCAATCATAAAAAAATATCCGGGAAACCCATCAAAAGGGGTTGATGAATGGAAAAAAATTCTCAATAGTTTTGGCGTTGGAGAATTCCTTAACAACGATTTGGCTGTTGGTGCAAAAGGCAGAATTCCTTCCGGAGAGTTTTATGAAAAGAGAATGAAATCCATTTACAAAGCGAGTGGCTCTAAACGGACAGATTATAAAAACTGGGACGAGATGCCGACAGGAGCTATATATAATGGTATGGGACAAGGCGATGTTCTTTTGACACCGATGCAAATGGCCAACTTCGTAGCTGCTATTGCAAACAAAGGCTGGTATTATACGCCTCACGTGGTCAAATCAATTGATGGAAAACCAAACCCAGACCCTAGATTCAAGAAAAAACATATGACCTTGATCCAGAACCCTCATTATTATAATGTTGTCCTACAAGGGATGGAAGCAGTAATGCTGAGAGGAACCGGAAGAAGTCTGATGTCTAAAGATTTTACGCAATTGGCTAAGACAGGAACTGCACAGGTTCCACAGGGAAAAGACAATTCAATTTTTGTATTGATTGCACCTGCTGATAAACCGAAAATTGTGGTAGCAGCAGTTATGGAACACGCTGGATTTGGAGCAACTTGGGCCGGACCGGCCTGTTCAACGATTGCTGAGAAATACATCACTGGAGAACTGAAAAGAGAACATCTTTATAAAAAAATGATAACCTCCAGCTTTATGCCCGAGTATAAACGACAGTATATTGCCGACATGAAGCGGAAGGGTTGGTACAAAGAACCGCCAAAAGATTCTGTTCAGCTTAAGAAAATTAAAGACAGCCTGAAGGCTATTCAAGATAAGAAATTAAAAAAAGACAGTTCTAAAGTTAAACCTCTAAAATCCAAAGTAAAATGAAGTGGGCAGAAGGGATTGACAAATTAGGAATGACATTATACGTTCTGTTGTGTGTCTTCGCAATTCTTAATATTTATAGTGTTAAAGAAGAGTTGGGACAAAAGCAATTGATTTTCTTTGGAATTTCTTGCTTCGTTGGGATGATCATCTTCTTTATGAGAACCAAATTCTTCGAGAATATGTCGGCAATCATTTATGTTGGTGGCGTTTTACTTTTGATAGGATTATTTCCATTTGGCACGGAAATCCTAGGACAAAAAAACTGGTACAAGTTCGGAGGATTCACGATGCAGCCTGTAGAATTTGCAAAGATCGGAACAACACTGATGCTGGCAAACTATGTTTCTAATCAGGATTTTAATATTGACAACAGGCGGTCATTGATCACGTCTTTAGCCATCATCGCTATTCCCGGAATTGTAGTTTTGATGATTCCGGATGTGGGGTCATTATTGGTATTTGTTGCATTTGTTATTGCTTTGTATAGAGAAGGTTTGTCGGGAAAATTATTCTTGGTCGGAACATTATTCGCCGCTGTTTTCCTTATTGCCAATTATCTCAATGATCCGTTGAAAATCGATCTTTGGTATTTTACGGTCATCATTCTTATTTTGGGCGTGATCTGGTTTATCTTCAATGTTGCGATGCTGCACAAAAATATTTATTCTTTGTTGCCTGCAGCCGGGATAATTGTTTTACTAGCCGGATTATCCATCGTTTCGCCAATTGTTTTTGAGAAATTACCCAAACATCAACAGGAAAGAGTAGAGGTCTTGTATAAAGGGGAAAGGGAATTCCGGGATACATCGGGCTATAACCTGTTGTATTCCAAGACAGCAATTGGCTCTGGCGGAATGATGGGAAAAGGCTATAAGCAAGGTTCTGTAACACAAGGAAAATTTGTTCCTGAACAAGAAACCGATTATATTTTCTGTACTGTTGGAGAAGAATGGGGTTTCTTGGGAAGCACAATTCTGATTCTTTGTTATGCTATTTTCATTGGTAGAATCTATTATCTCGCTGAGAATCAAAAATCAACATTTAACCGGGTATTTGGCTATTGTTTTGCCTCTATTTTATTGATCCACTTTGTCATCAATCTCGGGATGGTTATGGGATTATTTCCAACCGTAGGGATTCCGTTGCCGTTTTTCAGTTACGGAGGAAGTTCGCTTTTGGCATTCTCGATAATGACTTTTATATTTTTCAAACTGAATTACGCAGATAAAAATAGCCTCGTATAAACGAAGCTGAATTTTATTTATAATTGAAAATTTTAATATTAAAAACAAATTTGCAAAATCTGCCTTTTAGTGATTTGAATTTAATTCTTTACTAAAACTAAATACTCCCAAGGTTTCAGGTTGATAGTTGTCTTTTCATAATTGATATTGAAAATTTTTCCGGTGAATAATTCTCGATATTGTCCGAAATAATATTTGGTCTCAACAGTAGTCGGAAGACTTTTGTCCGAGAAGTTAAAAACCGATAAAATAGCATCATCATTTTTCTCTCTATAAAAAGAAAGTACGTCATTCATTTGATTATTTGTTACTCTGATCATTTCGCCACCCCATTTTCCGTTCCAAAGTGCTTGATTCTTATGTTTCAGATCAAATAATTTCTGATACATTCCGTAGAATTTGTGGTCTTTCCAAACGATTTCATCCTTCTCAAAAAACTCAAGGCTTCTGTCCAATCCGGCTTCTTGTCCACTGTAAACCAAAGGCATTCCATTAGCTGTTCCGCAAAGTGACATAGCAGTTTCCAATCCTTTTCCGAAATTAGAGAATTGATTGCCCTCCCAGGAGTTTTTATCGTGATTATCCGTGAACAACATTCGGTAAGAATCGTAAGGAAAACTTCCAACGTCGTGTGCCATATATTCATATAGTGCATTGGCGCCTTTTCCGCCGGTTGTTGCGAGTTTCAGTTTGTCCCAAAGCGTCCAGGAATAGGTCATGTCAAAGGATTTTCTGTAAAGGTCACGCGATTCCCATTCTGCCAGCATGAAGACTGGCTTTATCCGGTCAAGTTCCTCTCGTGCATTTTCCCAGAAATCAACCGGGATGAAACCTGCAACATCACATCTGTAACCATCAATATCGGCTTCTTTTACCCAATATCTCAGAGCACCGGTCATATACTCCCGAAAGTCAGGGTTGTTATAATCAAAATCAATGACATCATTCCAATCATACCAGGGAGTTGGCTGGAAATTACCTTCTCTGGATTTTGTGTACCAATCCGGATGTTCTTTGGCCAAAGGATTGTCCCAGGCGGAATGATTCCCCACCCAATCGATGATAACATGCATTCCCATTGCGTGGATCTTGTCAATTAAGTTTTTCAGATCCTGTAAGGTTCCGAAATCTGGATTCACACCTTTGAAATCTTTTACAGAATAATAACTTCCCAGTATTCCTTTTCTATGTTCTTCTCCAATCGGATGGATTGGCATCAGCCAAAGAATATCGACACCCATTTTTTTGAGTCTCGGCAGATGTTTTTCAAACGCCTTGAAAGTTCCCTCTTTTGTGTATTGACGGATATTGACCTCGTAGATCGTTGCATTTTTGCTCCATTCCGGATGTTTGAGCTGCAAGTAAGGCTTTGGCTGATAACGGGGATCTTTGGTCTGCGAAATTCCCAAAAAAGGAATCATCAGAATTAAAAGAAGATATTTCAGAGAATTCATAAGGCTTATATATTTCTCTAAAATTAGAAAAAAGACCAATTAAGTTATTGAATTATTTTTAATTCTTTTCGGATTAAAAAGTACAAACGCCTAATCCCAAAACAAATAAGCCATCGCCAAAATGAACAAGGCTTCCGCTAAAACAAACAAGCCTTCCGTTAAAACGAATAAGCCATCCGCCAAAGTGAATAAGTCATCCGCCAAAACAAACAAAGCTTCCGCCAAAATAAAAAGACAATTTCCAAATAAAAAAAGCATTCCGAGTTTTTTCGAAATGCTTTTTTTTAATTTTTTTTTTTTAAGAATTAAGAATACATCTGCTCTTGTAATTCTTTGATTTTTTTGTCCGATAGATATTCATCATAAGTCATATCTCTGTCGATGATTCCTTTCGGCGTCAACTCGATGATTCGGTTACAGACCGTTCCAAGCAATTCGTGGTCATGAGAAGACAACAAGATGTTTCCTTTGAAGTTATTCAATGAGTTGTTTAACGTCGTGATACTCTCCAAATCCAGGTGGTTGGTCGGTTCGTCCAAAAGAAGAACATTGGCTTTCTGAAGCATCATCCTACTGAACATACAACGCATTTTCTCGCCTCCGGAAAGAACTTTGCACGATTTTAAAGCTTCGTCTCCTGAGAACAACATTCTTCCCAGGAAACCTCTCATGAACTCTTCATGGCGCTCCTCATCATTCTTGGTAAATTGTCTCAACCAATCTACCAAGTTAAGGTCATCTTGGAAAAAATCGGTGTTGTCCAAAGGCATATAAGACTGGTTGGTCGTAACACCCCAAGCGATAGCGCCTTTATCAGCCTCTACATTTCCAGAAAGGATTTGGAAAAATTCTGTAATTGCCAATGAGTTTCTTGAAAGAACGGCAACTTTATCTCCTTTTTTAAGGTTAAGGTCAACGTTTGTGAACAATAATTCACCGTCTTTTGTTTTTTCAAGGCCTTTTACATCCAGGATCTGGTCTCCAACTTCTCTTTCCACATCAAAAATGATTGCTGGATAACGACGGGAGGAAGGTTTAATATCATCGATATTCAATTTGTCAATCATCTTTTTACGAGCTGTTGCTTGTTTAGCTTTTGCTACGTTGGAACTGAATCTCGCAATGAAATCCTGCAATTCCTTCTTCTTGTCTTCCGCCTTTTTGTTAGCCTGGGCTCTTTGTCTCGTAGCTAATTGAGATGCTTGATACCAGAAAGAGTAGTTACCTGTATACAAGTTAAGCTTGGAGTAATCCAGATCTCCGATGTGCGTACAAACTGTATCTAGGAAGTGACGGTCGTGAGATACAACGATTACTGTATTCTCATAATCAGCCAAGAAGTCTTCCAGCCAAGCAATCGTCGCAATGTCCAAGTCGTTGGTAGGCTCATCCAGGATCAAAACGTCCGGATTACCAAACAATGCCTGAGCAAGCAAGACCCTTACTTTGTCTTTGTTTTCCAATTCGCCCATCAATTGGTAATGCATATCTTCTGTAATGCCAACATTTGAAAGCAAAGTTTGTGCATCGGCTTCAGAATTCCATCCACCCATTTCGTCATAGATAACGCCCAATTCACCGGCTTTGATTCCGTCTTCATCAGAGAAATCTTCCTTTGCATAAAGTGCGTCCATCTCCTCTTTGATGTCGAAAAGTCTCTTGTTTCCTCTAAGAATGGTTTCTAAAACCGTAAAATTATCATAAGCAAAGTGGTCCTGCTCAAGAACTGACATTCTTTTTCCGTTCTCCAAAGACACATTTCCAGAAGTTGGCTCTTGTTTTCCACTTAATATTTTAAGAAATGTAGATTTTCCGGCACCATTTGCACCAATAATCCCATAACAATTTCCTTTTGTGAATTTTATATTAACTTCGTCAAAGAGAACTCTCTTCCCGAACTGTAATGATAAATTAGATACTGTTAACATATAGTTTTGTAAATTTGTCGCAAAAATACGAAAATAAGTTGGGATAGTGAAGTGTCCACAATTACTTATAATTATGAAAGTCAAAATAGAAAAATCTGTTAATATTCTTAACAAGCGTGCCCGCTTCGAATACGAAATTCTGGATGAATATGAAGCTGGAATTGTATTGACAGGCACAGAAATAAAATCCCTGCGTTCTTCCAAAGCATCTATTACGGAAAGCTTCTGTCAGTTTATTGATGATGAATTGTACGTCATTAATATGATGATAGATGAGTACAAATTAGGAACATTTTATAACCATAAAACAAAAAGGGAACGGAAGTTGCTACTGCATAATTACGAATTGCAAAAACTTAAAAAAAAGTTAAAGGATGTTGGGAATACTATAATCCCTTTGAAGTTATATATTAATAATAGCGGAAAAGCAAAATTGCTTATTTCGCTTGCCAGAGGTAAGAAACTGTATGACAAAAGGGAAGCTATAAAGGATAGAGAAAATAAAGTTAACATCGAGCGATTGTTAAAGAAAAACTAAAAAAACTTTGTTTATAAAGAAAAATTATATTTATTTTGCATTATCAATTATTTAATCATTTAATTCTATGAAAAATCTAAAATTAGGAATTTCAGCATTGGCGCTTACTGTTGCCTCTACTGTTTTCGCACAAACTACTTCTAACCCGTGGGTTATTGGAGTAGGTGCTCATGGAGTGAATCACGTTGCTCAGAGAGGTAATTTCAGCAATACTTGGTCATTCAACAATTTTAAAGACAACTTGTTTGGTGTTTCCAAATATTCTATTACACCACCACTTTCTAAATTGACAGTTGCGAGAAGCCTTAGCAAAGGTATTGTGCTTGACTGGCAAACTACTGTGGGGAATGTTGAGAATAAGAGATTTTCTATGGACAAGGAATTTTTCCTTCAAACAGGTCTTGGGGTGCAGTTCAAAGCAGCTGGTCTTTTGTGGGATGAAGAATCTTGGTTCGATCCTTACCTGAGAGTTGGTGCTAACTACTTGAGACATGATTATACAGGATTGTCTTTCCCTGCAACTGATACAAGAGGTGAGTATTATGGTGCTTATGATAAAGATGGTAACTTGACTGGGAAAGCAAATCACTTTACAGTTAGTACAGGTGCTGGTATTAATCTTTGGGTAACTAAAAACTTCGGTTTAGGTGTTCAAGGAGATTATGTAACAACTCCGGTTGATAAATCTAATGTTGCTAACTTCTGGCAAGCTTCTGCTTCATTGTTGTTCAGATTTGGTAACACTGATAGAGATAAAGATGGAATCCCAGATAAGGAAGATGCTTGTCCTGACACACCAGGTTTACCAGAATTCCAAGGATGTCCTGATACAGATGGTGATGGAGTTCCAGATAAGGATGATCAATGTCCAGATGTAGCGGGTCCAAAAGAAAATAATGGTTGTCCTTGGCCAGATACAGACGGAGACGGAGTATTAGATAAAGATGATGCTTGTGTTGATGTTCCTGGTCCAGCTGAAAACAAAGGTTGTCCTTGGCCAGATACAGACGGAGACGGAGTACTAGACAAAGATGATGCTTGTCCTACAGTTCCTGGATTGAAAGAATACCAAGGTTGTCCTAAACCTAAGAGAGTAACTGCTGAAGAGGCTGAGAAAATCTTTGGAGGTGTGTTCTTCGATTTCAATAAAGCGACTATCAAAGCTGAATCTAAAGGTGCTTTAGATGCTGCTGCTGAATTAATCAAAAAAGACGGAGGTAACTATCTATTAGAAGGTAGAACAGATGCTAAAGGTTCTGAAGCTTACAACTTGAAATTATCTAGAGAAAGAGCTGCTTCTGTAGTTGCTGCTTTAGACTCAAGAGGTGTAGATCCTACCGCTCTTAAATCTATCGGAGTAGGTAAAGCTAAAGCTACTGTTCCTGCTACTGCAACTGATGCTGAAAGACAAGTTGACAGAAAAGTAGTTGTAACAGCTATCGAAGATGCTGCACAATGGAATGCTCTTAAGAAAAGAGACTACGATGATCCAACTCCAGTAAAAGTTAAGAAAAAAGCTCCAGCTAAGAAAAAAGCTCCAGCTAAAAAGAAAAAATAATTTTAAATAATTAATTTTCTAAATATAAATACCTCCAATTCTATTGGAGGTATTTTTTTTTGTTTTCGGATTTCAGTATTTTTGTACAAATAAAATTAATCACAAAATGGGAAGAGCGTTCGAATATAGAAAAGCTTCAAAAATGGCCAGATGGGATAAGATGGCCAAAACATTTTCCAAAATAGGAAAGGATATTGCACTGGCAGTAAAAGCCGGCGGGACAGACCCGGAATCCAATCCTGCCTTAAGAAGATGTATACAAAATGCCAAAGGAGCCAATATGCCAAAAGATAACGTCGAAAGAGCTATAAAAAAGGCAAGTGGTGCAGATGCGGAAAACTATGAGGAAATCACTTACGAAGGTTATGGACAAGGCGGCGTAGCATTCTTTGTAGAATGTACGACTAATAATCCAACAAGAACTGTAGCCAATGTCAGAGCGATTTTCAACAAGTTCGACGGTAACTTAGGTAAGAATGGGGAGTTAGCTTTTATCTTCGACAGAAAAGGTATTTTCACCATTGAAAAGTCTCAAATCAAATCTGAATGGGATGATTTTGAAATGGAAATGATTGACGGTGGTGCAGAAGAAATTGACCAGGACGAAAATGAAGTATTAATTACAACAGCATTCGAAGATTTCGGTTCTATGTCTCATAAGCTTGATGAGCTTGGAATCGAGGCAAAAAGTGCCGAATTACAGAGAATTCCTAACAATACAAAAGGAATGACCGACGACCAGTTCAAAGCCAATATGAAGATGCTGGAGCGCTTTGAGGAAGATGACGATGTTCAGAATGTATTTCACAATATGGAGTTCACAGAAGAACAATTGGAATCAATGTAATTTAAAAATCCAAACATAAAAAATCCCGACTGAAAAGCCGGGATTTTTTATTTTATAAAACGCTGTTGATTATGCGTTTGGTTCAACAGAAACAAAAGATCTGTTGTTGGCTTTCTTTCTGAAAACTACTTTACCGTCTACCAATGCAAACAAAGTGTGGTCTTTACCCATACCAACATTTTCACCTGGGTGATGTTGCGTACCTCTTTGTCTGATGATGATGTTACCGGCAATAGCTTCTTGACCTCCGAAAATCTTAACACCTAGTCTTTTAGAGTGAGATTCTCTACCGTTTTTGGAACTACCGACTCCTTTCTTGTGTGCCATTTTATTTTAAGCTTTTTTGGATTAAAAATTATTCAGCTGTTTCGCTGGTTTCTGTTACTTCAGCTTTAGCAGCTTTCTTAGGAGCAGCTTTTTTAGCCTCTTTTCTCGCACTGTCAAATCCAGTAATACCAGTTACCAAAATTTGAGTTAATTGCTGTCTGTGACCATTTTTCTTAGCATAACCTTTTCTTCTTTTCTTTTTGAAAACGATTACTTTGTCAGCCTGAACGTGGTCAAGAATTTCTACATCTACGGTGATACCGCTTACAGCCGGGGCACCTACAGTTACTGCACCATTCACAGTAAGAAGAACTTTGTCAAAAGAAACTTTTGCGCCTTTATCTCCTTTCAAACGGTTCACAAACAACTTTTGGTTTTGCTCAACTTTGTATTGAAGCCCTGCTATTTCTACAATTGCAAACATTGTTTATAAATTTTTATAATTATTCGAGGTGCAAAAGTAAACATTTTGTTTGTAAATTACAACATTAATTGCAAATATTTAATTGCCTGATATTTAATATTGATTTGGGCAGCTTAATCCGCCTTCCGCTCCAATCTTTTCACTCCACTTCGTTGCGTAAAAAGGATTTCCGCTCAAGTCGGGCTGCGGATTTTAACATAAAAACAAATAGTCAGCATAAAAATATAGTTTTGTCATTCCGTAAGAATCTAAACTGCTGAGATTCCTACGGAATGACAAAGATTGTACTTGTAATTAATTATACATAAAGAATTGTTCATAAATTTGACAATTGAAAATTTCATCAATGCTAAATTTCATCAAGAAAAATATTGCGCTCATCTGGGCGAAAAAACATATCGAAAAATCCAAAAATTTTAAAACCAATGCGATTCAGAATCAGCAGGAATTGCTTTTAGATCTGGTCAAAACAGCCGAAAAAACATTATTTGGAAGAGAACATCAATTTGAAAATATCAAAACCATTGAAGATTTTCAAAATAAAGTTCCTGTTGCAGATTACGAAGATTTGAAACCTTATATCGAGAAAGTCAAAAAAGGACAAGCTAAAATCCTCTGGCCGGGATTACCGGAATATTTCGCCAAAACTTCCGGAACAACTTCCGGTTCCAAATATATTCCGATTTCCAAAGAAGCAATGCCTTTTCAGGTTGCGGCTGCCCAAAGTGCGATTTTCCATTACATTGAGAAAAAAAATAATGCGGATTTTGTCAATGGAAAAATGATTTTCCTTCAAGGTTCTCCCGAATTGGAAGAAGTCAATGGCGTAAAAACAGGAAGATTATCAGGAATCGTTGCTCATCACATCCCGAATTATCTCCAGAAAAACAGACTGCCAAGTTGGGAAACCAATTGCATCGAAGATTGGGAAACCAAAATCGATAAAATAGTAGAAGAAACCGAGAACGAAAATATGACCTTGATTTCCGGAATTCCGCCTTGGCTCATCATGTATTTCGAAAAACTCATTGAAAGAAAAGGAAAAAAAATAACCCAAATTTTCCCTAATCTTCAACTGATAATTACAGGCGGCGTTAATTATGAACCTTACCGTGAAAAGATGAACGAATTGCTTGCAAAACCAGTTGATATTGTCCAAACTTTTCCAGCGTCAGAAGGTTTCTTTGCTTTTCAGGATGATTATACAAAAGAAGGATTATTGCTTTTGACCAATCATGGAATTTTCTACGAATTCATCCCACTCGAACAATATGGAAAATCCAATGCAGAAAGATCGACATTAAAAGATGTTGAGCTGAACAAAGATTATGCGTTGATTCTGACGACCAATTCAGGACTTTGGGCATATTCGATTGGAGATGTTGTAAGGTTCATAGATAAAAATCCGTACAGAATTTTAGTTTCCGGCAGAACGAAACATTTTACTTCGGCTTTTGGGGAACACGTGATTGCGTTTGAAGTGGAAGAAGCTTTGAAGGCAACAGTTGAGAAATTTCCTGCTCAGATTACAGAGTTTCATCTTGCACCACAAGTCAATCCTGCAGAAGGTTTGCCTTACCACGAATGGTTCATCGAGTTTGAAAAAGAACCTGAAAATTTTGAAACTTTCAAATCTGAACTGGATTTTCAACTTAGACAACGGAATACTTATTATGATGATCTAATTTCAGGAAATATTCTGCAGCCATTGGTCATTACAAAACTCAAGAAGAATGCGTTTCAGTATTATGCGAAATCTGAAGGGAAACTAGGAGGACAAAATAAAATCCCAAGGCTTGCAAACGATAGAAAAATTGCAGTATATTTGGAAAAACTAAATTTAAAATGAGAACTTTTTCCTTTATTATTTCTATCCTTTTCCTTTTACAATCTTGTACCACGACTATCTATAAAAATAGCGTAAATAAAAATGATTTTTCCTCTATCAAAACGGGAAAGAACTATACATTTTATGAATACAACAAGCCTAAAAACAAAGTGAGGGTTTCCGCTGTAGAAGAAAATAAGATCGTGGGAGTTTCTAACAACCAGGAAATTACCATCGCTAAAGAGAATATTAAAACCATTAAGAAAAGCAACCCTGGAGGGACAACTGCTATCGTAGTTGGTTCTGTTGCTGGCGTAACTGCATTTGTTGCATTGATCGTTTCACTGGTTAACAATTCTACTGATAATTATTACTATTATTAGAACATAGATTTTAGATGTAAATTCAGAATATTCCAGTCCGATAAGGGCTGGAATGTTTTGTTATAAAAAAATCTTTCTGACTAAGGGCATCTTTTTTTGTTTTGGATTCTGAGACAAGCTCAGAATGACAAATTTTGAAAAAACAAAAAACCTATAGCGGACAGCGGGAATTGCCCCAAAACAATTGTTGAAGTCAATAGGTTCCAAAATTTTACAGGATTATTGGGATGTAATTGACAGGCAACGACTACTTTTGCATAATGATTTCTTTTACACCACTCCGCGTTTTAAAAAATATAGAATTTCGTCATCTACTTACAGGGAGATTTTTTCTGATTATTGCTTTCAGAATGCTCGCAACACTTCTTGGCTGGTGGGTTTATCAATTGACAAAGGATCCGTTTTCTATCGGGTTGATTGGTCTCTCGGAGGTGATTCCTGCCGTTTCCTGTGCGCTTTATGCCGGTCATATTATCGATATGAATGAGAAGAAAAGATTACTTTTGATTTGTAATTATGCGTATGTCATTCTGATTAGTTTGCTTTTGATTCCCGCATTTTTAGGGCACAAAATTCATTTTACGGGACACGAGATCACTTACTTTATTTATGCGGTCATCTTTTTTACGGGCATTTCCCGTTCGTTTCTGGGGCCGCTTGTTCCGTCTATGATTCCGAGGATTGTGAAGCAGGAAAATCTGCCTTATGCGGTGACATTGAATCAAGCGACTTTTTTGATAGCTTCGGTTTCTGGTCACGCCCTGGGAGGATTTTTGATTGCAATGATTACCATAAAATGGACTTTGGTGGTGATTGTTTGTAGTATGATTCTCGCTTCTTTGTTTTTCTGGACGATTAACCAACAACATTCTGAAAACAAAAACAAGGATATCAAGGTATTCGAAAGTATGAAGGAAGGTCTGGCTTATATCTATAAAACGAAGGAAATTCTGGGTGCTCAGATGCTGGATATGTTTGCCGTTCTCTTCGGTGGTGCAGTGGCGATGATTCCGGTTTTTGCTAGTGATATTCTGAAAGTCGGGTCGGAAGGTTTTGGATTGCTGAATGCGGCGTCTGATATTGGCTCAATGTTGATTATCATTACGCTTTCTCTGGTTCCATTAAGAAAAAATCAAGGGAAAATATTGCTTTTTGTGGCAACTGGATTTGGGTTATGTATTATCGGATTTGGATTGTCAAAACTATATTGGCTGTCATTCGCATTCTTGGTTCTAAGCGGAATGCTGGACGGAATCAGCGTAGTGATACGAGGAACAATTGTGCAATTAAAAACGCCGGAAGATATCCGTGGACGTGTTCTGAGCGTCAATTCGATTTTCATAATGTCGAGTAATGAATTGGGGCAATTTGAAAGTGGATTGACAGCGAAGCTGATGGGCGTTGTGCGTTCTGTTGTTTTTGGCGGAGCGATGACGGTTTTGACAGCATTGTTTATCGGAGCAACTTCTAAGAAGTTGAGGAAAATGGAGTATTAAAATCTGCAAAACCTCCAAACATTGTGTTTGAAACCGAATGCAATCTACGGAGGTTTAAAACAAACTTGTCTCTAACCAAAGAAGGACTACGGAAGTTTCCCGCAAGTTGTTTGAAACAAAATACAAAGTACGGAAGTCTAAAACAAGGTTGTCTGTAACCAAATACGAATGACTTTTGTTTCCCGCAAAATGTTTGGAACAAAAAACAAACTACTTCTGTTTAAAACAAGCGCGATTGTAACTAAATAAAAAAGGAAGCAAATTTTGCTTCCTTGAATTTTATATCAAACTTCTGATTTTCGCAATCATATCATCGCCCAATTTATCTGCTTCTTCCTGCGAAAAAGCTTCGGTGTAAATCCGGATAATCGGTTCCGTATTAGATTTTCTCAAATGAACCCAGTTTTCAGCAAAATCGATTTTCACACCGTCAACGGTAGAGATTTCTTCATTTTTAAATTCATCCTGAACTTTCACCAGCAAAGCATCAACATCGATTTCCGGCGTCAATTCGATTTTCTTTTTGCCCATAAAATAAGCCGGATAACCTGCTCTCAGTTCAGAAACTGTTTTATTTTCTTTAGCTAAATGTGTTAAAAACAATGCGATACCAACCAAAGAGTCACGCCCGTAATGAAGTTCCGGATAGATGATGCCACCGTTTCCTTCACCTCCGATTACGGCATTTTTTTCCTTCATCAGGTTAACGACATTCACTTCTCCAACCGCACTTGCAAAATATTCGGACTTATGGGTTTTTGCAACATCTCTCAAAGCTCGGCTAGAACTGAGATTGGAGATTGTTACACCTTTTTTATTTTTCAAAAGGTAGTCTGCAACGGCAACCAAAGTGTATTCTTCGCCAAACATTTCGCCTTTTTCATCTACCAAAGCGAGTCTGTCAACATCAGGGTCAACTACGATTCCCATATCTGCTTTTTCTTTGATGACCAGTTCGCAGATGTCACCCAAATGTTCCTTCAAAGGTTCCGGATTATGCGGAAAATGGCCGTTTGGTTCGCAATAAAGCTTTACGACTTCAACGCCCAGTTTCTCCAAAAGCGGTGGAATAGAAATTCCGCCAGTTGAATTTACAGCATCCAAAACCACTTTGAATTTCTTAGCTTTTATCGCTTCAACATTCACAGTTGGTAAGTCAAGGATTTGCTTGATGTGAATATCAAAAGCATCATCTCTGGTTTCATATTTCCCCAAATCATCCACTTCTGCATAATCAAAATCTTCAGATTCTGCCAACGCCAAAACTTCAGCACCATTCTCTCCGTTGATGAATTCGCCTTTGTCATTCAATAATTTCAAAGCGTTCCATTGTTTTGGATTGTGAGAAGCAGTCAGAATAATTCCGCCATCAGCTTTAAGTTCCGGGACCATAATTTCAACAGTTGGCGTTGTAGACAGACCTAAATCTACCACATTGATTCCAAGACCTTGCAAGGTGGAAGCGACCAAAGAAGAAACCATTTGACCGGAAATCCTCGCATCGCGACCGATAACCAAAGTCAAATCTTTTTTGTTTTTATTATTCTGTAGCCAAGTTCCGAATGCAGAAGCAAATTTTACCACATCCAGCGGTGTCAGATTATCATTGACTTTTCCGCCGATTGTTCCTCGGATTCCGGAGATTGATTTTATTAATGACATTTTATAGTTTTAAGGTTTTTTCTGATTGCAAATGTATTAAAAAGATGTGATTATGATTTTCGAATTCGTATCAAAGTGCAGGGATTTTATCCTGTATTTTTTCATAGACTTTTTTCACTTTTGCAGGTGCATTTAATCTATAACCGAGAAAAAACAGAACATAGAAATCATTATTGGTAATATTAGAACCATTGTCCTCATAATGATTACCAGAATAATTGAACTTCGAACCAAAGAAAAATTTATCAGAATTATAGCCAAGATGCAAACCTGCACCGAAGTTTTGAGTGAAAAAGTTTTGTTTCTCTTTCTCAGATTTTGTGATGTCTGATTTGTAATTGCTCCATTTTTTTCCTAGTCCTGCAAAGGCAAAAGGAGCAATGTTAAAATGCTTTGTCACTACATAATTGTAATAATAGGCGACATCAAAATTCAAATTTAGCTGATGCTCGCGAGATTTTATTGAATTTAATTGGTCTGAAAAAATTACATAATCATAGTTGAGCGACGGCACAAAACTTCCACTGCTGTTTTCCTGCCATTCTTTTTGATAATAAATTCCCTTCAGAGAAAAATTCTTGTTGAAAATATAGGAAGTAGAACCACCCAAACTTTGAATCCTCAAATCCGGAAATGTCAAATAAACGTCTTTTCCTTTTTGCCAATCACTCACGAAATCGCGTGTATTGCTGATATAATAACCTTTACTATTCTTATAAGAAAGAGTCTGGATAATATTCTTCGGAAAGAATCTGAAAGTATAATTAGTAAAACTGCTTTTGCCCTTCAAATCGTTATTGTTTCCTTGAAGAAAATCAGGTGCAAAAGAAATAGTCGCATTGATGAATTTATAATCTATCCCGAAAGTGGTGTTGATTTTATTATTGAGATTCAGTCTGGGTTTGATGTCTAATTCCCTAGAAGAAATCACATAATTATCAATGTTTGTGTTAAGATTGAAACGAAGGATGATTTTTTCATCATACGAAATCACATTCTTATTAATGCTGTCATTCTGTGCAAATGTTGATATGCAGAAATTGAGCAAAATAAAAGTGAGAATTCGCATTGATGAGTTTCTAAGTCTAAAATACGAACTTTTTTTGTTTTAAGAACAACCACAATCCGGGCCGCAGTTTTTTCCGTTATCTTTCTTGGAAAACGTTTTTGAGAGTTTTCGGACAATCGCATAAACGGCCACTAAAACAATAACGCCGACGATAATATATTGTATAATTAGAGAATTGTCCATTTTAAAATTACTTCAAAATTTGATAAACAATCAACGCCGAGAAGTATGCCAAGATTGTCATTGAAACGGTTTGTAACATTGTCCATTTCAAGCTTCTTGTTTCTCTGTAAACAACGGCAATGGTGGAAATACATTGCATTGCGAATGCATAAAAAATCAAAATCGAGACACCTGTTGCAAAACTGAAAACCTTTTCGCCATTCGGTTTGATGTCCAATCTCATTTTTTCAATTAATTTTCCTTCCGGTGCTTCATCGTCCAAACTGTAAAGTGTAGATAATGTTCCGACGAAAACTTCTCTTGCTGCAAAACTTGTCAGGATTCCGATTCCCATTTTCCAGTCGTAGCCGAGTGGCGCAATCGCGGGTTCCATCGTCCTTCCGATTCTTCCCAGATAAGAATGGTCGAGCGAAGAATCTGTTGCTAAAACTTCATTATTATGTTGTGGCGGGCCAAAATAACTCAAGGCCCAAAGAATAATGCTGACCGTAAAAATCACTTTTCCAGCACCGGAAATAAATTCCCAGACTTTTCCCAAAACTAATTTGAAATCATAACCAAACAACGGCATTTTGTAAGTTGGCAAATCCATTACCAGGAAACTTTTGATTTTGGTTTTGATGAAATTTTTCAGAATTAGTGAAGACAATAATGCCATCAAGAATCCTAACAGATACATTATCATTAAGGTAATCGCTCTGTATTTGATGCCGTAAAAACTCTCGTCGGGAATAATCAATCCAATAATAATACTGTAAATCGGAAGTCTCGCAGAACACGTCATAAAAGGCGTTACGAGAATGGTGATCAATCTTTCTTTGACATTTTCGATGTTTCTGGTCGACATGATCGCCGGAATTGCACAAGCTGTTCCGGAAACCAATGGAACAATACTTTTTCCGTTCAATCCAAAAGGTCTTAGCATCCTGTCCATCAAAAAAACAACTCTCGCCATATATCCAGAATCTTCTAACAAATAAAGGAAATAAAGCAAAATCCCGATTTGTGGTGCAAAAACTAGAATCCCACCAATTCCTGGAATAATTCCGCTGGAAACCAACGAATTGATTGGTCCTTCCGGAAGATGTTCGCCTGAAAACTCTGATAACCAAGTGAAGAAATCCTCAATCCAAGTCATTGGATATTCTGCAAGGAAGAAAACACTCTGGAAAATCAATAATAGAATTAATAAGAAAACGACGTAACCCCAAACTTTATGAACCAGAACTTTGTCCAATTTTTCCGTTAATAATTCTTTTAGCTGTGGTTTTTTCTCCGTGATTTCGGAAGTAATTTTATCAATATTCTGATAACGTCTTACCGTTTCTGTGATTTGTAATCTTTTTGGAACACTACATTTGGTGTCTTCCTGAGTGATAATCTCGTGGATGTTTTCAATTTTCCCGAGATAAGTATCCGCCGCTAAAAGTGTCCAGATTTTGTATAAGTTCTTTTCAGATGTATTAGAGGAAATCTTATAAACCAAAGATTTTTGTTCTAATGGAATTTCGAAAGAGTTGGTCTCTGCAATTTTGAAATCATTATTAAAAACCGCCTCACGAACCGTTTCTATTCCAATATTATTTTTAGCGTTGGTTTCAAAAACCGGAATATTCAGAATCTCGGATAAATTTTTTGTGTCAATTGTGATGCCGCGTTTTTCCGCCTCATCAATCTGATTGACAACCATAATCGCCGGAATTCCCAAATCCTGAATCTGCTGAAACAACAACAGACTTCTTCGCATATTAATCGCGTCTGCGATATAAACGACGCCGGAATAATTTTCCTGCTCCTGAATCAGATAGCGGGAAAAAATAGCTTCATCTTCGGAAGTTGGGTAAATGCTGTAAGAACCAGGCAAATCGATAACCTCGATTTCCTCATTTTTGTAAATGTAATTTCCGGAATGGCTTGCAACCGTAACACCAGCGTAGTTTCCCGTTTTTTGTTTTCTGTTACAAAGAATATTGAAAAGGGTGGATTTCCCGACATTGGGATTTCCTACCAACAGAATTTGTTTTTGTTTTTTCTCCTGCATTACTCCGAAACTTCTACCTGAATAAATCTTGCTTCTGCTTCTCTCAGGGCGATTCTGGTTTTATCCGAACCGTATTCTATATAAAGAGGTCCATTAAAAGGAGCCTGATAAAGAACTCTGAATGTAGTTTCCGGAAGCAATCCCATTTCGATTATTTTGGTTGGCATCTGAAGGTTTTCGTTGTCGTAACCAAGAATTTTCCCGATTTTATTTTTCGGAAAACAACAGAGCTTATCGATGTGTTTTGTTTGCAAGACTAAAATTTTTGGACTACAAAGATAGCTTATTTCAAATTAATCTAAATAAGATGTTTGTCACAAAAAAACCGGAAATTTAATTTCCGGTTTCTTATTTATTTTTTCTTTTTCTCTGTGACTTGTACCACTTCTATCGGGTTGTCATTAGCATTAAAGAAATCTTTGGCGATTTTTTCCTGATTCTTCATCATTTCTCCAATTGTCATATCGCTTCCTGGCATTTTCATCGTTAGCATATTTTGCGGAACTTGAGCTCTCCATTCTGCCATTGGGTCTTGTTTGTAGGCGGAGTAAGCTTTGTCAAACTTATCTTTCGGAATTATTTTTTTCTCATTACTTATCATTCCGGATTGTGCCTGTAATTCTTCTACATAAGAAAACTCCTTCCAGTCTTTTACAGATTTGTTTCCGGATAATAACCAGGAGTAATTTTTGCCCTCGTCCTCAATTTTCACGATTAATCCAGGTAGTCCGTAGAATTTGTAAGGTCCATCCTGGAAAGGAATGTCTGTTGAAAACCAAGCTGTCCATTTTCTGCCACCGAATTCTGTTGTTGCTTTTTGTGTGTTGTATTCTCCGATTTTTTCTTTGTCAGAAAGGATTTTCCAGTCAAATTTTATTGTTTCCTCGTAAGCGAAAAGATTTTTGCTGATTCTATCCACATATTGCTCTTTCATATCAGGATAGATTTTATATATCTTGAAAGCGAATTTTGGCATTTTTATCGTTTTCGATAAGTCTTTCCATGTTTTGCTTTTCTGCATTTCTTCCACCGCCATTTTGATGATAGAATCTTGAGCTGTGATGGTAAAATCCTGATAGATTGATTTATCTTTCACAATATCAAGCGTTGCCATTACTTTATCAATTTTTGCCGAATCTTTTTTTGGCTTGAAACTTAATTCATAAAAGAAACGATTAGCTGTTTCTTGTGCAGAAACCATTAATCCTAATAATAACAAAGGAAGAATGACTAATTTTTTGAGAGATTTCATATTTTTTTATTTCTTGTTTCTGACTAATTAGTGCAGGATTCTGAAAAATGTTACAGAATTATTGATACATTTTTTTGATTGATTCATTCATCAATTGATAGATTTTCAAATGTTCTTCGTCGGTAATCAATTCTTCGTGAATCTTTAGAACTCTTTTGTCGCCTCTTACGGCAGGCCCTGTTTGCGCAGATTTTGGCTCCAGATGATGGATTTTCTCAATAGTTTCATCAATCAAAGGGATAAAATAATTAAAATCTAAGTCCTGAGAATCCGAAATTTCCTTCGCTCTTGCGAAAAGATGATTAACAAAGTTACAGGCAAAAACTGCGGTCAAATGGATGTATTTTCTTTTTTCATAATCCGAAGTTTCAACATTTTCGGAAATAATCGAAGCCAATTCAAATAATGATTTTTCATCAATCTGATTTTCAGCTTCTATGAAAAAAGGAATTTTGGAATAATCGAGATTTTTGGTTTTTGAGAAAGTTTGCAAAGGATAGAAGCTTGCTTTTCTGTAATTGCCTTTCAAGATTTCCATTGGAAGCGAGCCGGAAGTGTGAGCAACCAAAGTATTTTCTTTTTTAATTAATTCTGAAACTTCTTCAACCGAAGAATCTGAAACAGAAATCAAATAAAAATCGGCATCTTCCAATTTCTCAGTCGAAAAAGGAATATTGAATTCTTCAGATATTTTTTTTAATTCAATTTCATTTCGCCCAAAAATTTGATGAACTTTAATATTATTTTGGGTAAAAGCTTTTGCTAAATGATAAGCGACATTTCCCGAACCGATAATTACTGTTTGCATCTAACAAAGGTAATAATTTGATAAATTGAAATGACTTATTAATAGAAAAGGCTTGATTTTGGATTGAGGTTTTTCAAAGAAAATTGAAAAAATAATTTAACTTTGGTCTTATTTTTTAATCAAAACAACGAAACATCTGAATGAAGCTCAAGGATGAGGAAATTGTAAAGCTTTTAACTGCACCTCAGACTGTAGAGAAAGGTTTGCGCGCGATGATGGATATCTATCAGAGTCGTCTTTATTGGCATATCAGGCGATTGATTGTTGATCATGACCAGGCGCAGGATGTTTTACAGGATACCTTTATCAAGGCGTATCAGAACATTCATCAGTTCAAGAGCGATAGCAAATTGTACACTTGGCTCTATAGAATCGCAACCAACGAATCTTTGCAGCAGCTCAACAAGATGAACCGAATGAAGAAAACAGACGAAGATGCAGAATATCATATGCAGAATCTGGTTGCTGATAGCGATGGGAAAGATGGAGAAGAGATTATGATATTGCTCCAAAAAGCGATACAGACTTTGCCGGAAAAGCAAAAACTGGTCTTCAATATGCGATATTATGATGATTTGCCCTATGAAGAGATTTCGAAGATATTGGATATGTCGGTCGGAACTCTGAAAACCAATTATCACTACGCAAAAGATAAGGTTGAACAATATATAAAAGATAATTACTCAGAAGAGTTTTAAGTTATAAAAGTTATGAAAATCGATATAGAAAAACTGAACAGGAAAATGCCTTACCCGGAGCCTTCGGACGATTTTTTCAAAACGCTTCAGGATAATGTGATTTTGAAAACAATTGGAGAACAACAAGTTGTAGTTAAGAAAGAAGCAAAAATTTTCTCTCCGAATTTCAAGTGGATGGCTGCGGCAGCAGTTGTTTTGATTGCAGGAATTACTGCGTTTTTTGGACTTAATGATAATCTAGAAATGCAAATGGCTCAACAAAAACCAATTATTGATAGCGTTTACGAAATTCATTCTACTGAACAAAAACCTGCCAATACAATGGCTGATAATCATTCTGCTTCAAATCAAACTCCATCTGTTGGGCGTAAAGTTGAGCATTTGAAATCGCATCCATCTATTAATAATTTAAACTTAGCTAAGTCTGAAAATCATAGAAGCAATAGTTTTGATAATACAGATAGACAAAGTTATGCTGTAGAAACAAAAAGAAGATCTGAATCTGAAGTTGAAAAAGTTCTTGTAGCTTTTACTCCCGACCAGATAAAAGATATTGATAGAAATAGTGAACAGGATGTTTACCTTGACCTTTATAATTAATAACAAAATATTAGAGAGATGAAAAAATTGTTATTGACTATTTTGATCGCAGGATTATTTTCTGCGCACACAGCAAGAGGACAAGAACGCAGATCGGGAAATACAAATACAACACAAAGAAGCACTCCAAATTCTTCTTTAAGAAATAGTTCAACGTCAGCATCATCTTTATCGCCTGCTGGAACTTATCAGAGACAAACGAGTATTCCTAGAGCATCTGAATGGAAAACGATGAATATCGATGAAAAAAGAACAGCGGTAAGTAATATGTCCGTAAAGGAACGTTCGGCTTTTCTCCAAAAAATGAAAGAGAATATAGCTATTGATGACCTGGACATCCCAGCAGACAAACAAGAGGAGTTCAAAAGTCTTTTCGCTGAATATCAGAGTAATCAGAAACAGATAAAGGAAAAATTCAATTCCGATAAGAATTTTGATAAACTTTCTGATGAGGAGGCAACCAATCGATTGAATCAGAGTTTTGAAGTTGGGCAACAGTTACTTAATAATAGAAGAAATTATGCGGACAAATTTTTAAAGATTCTGACGCCACAACAGGTTTTGAAGCTTTTCCAGAACGAAGGCAAAATGCGCGAAAAGATACTGGATAAGAAAAACGATAAATAGAATAAAAAAACCTCTAAATCTTAGAGGTTTTTTTATTTTATCAGGCACATTTACAAATGTATCCAAATTATTTTTCCTATTCTCTTAAAAATATGTATTTTCGCAAACTGATTATAAACACATAATATAAAATGGCAATTTTAGGCGAAATTAGAAAAAGGTCGTGGCTATTATTAGGCGTCATAGCTTTAGGATTAGTATCATTTCTTTTTAATGCTGACACCTTTGACAAGATGTTTTCAAAGAATCCGAATGTTTTCGGGAAGGTAAATGGTGACGATATTACGAGAGATGAGTTCAACGACCAGCTTTTCATAATGCAGCAACAGGCCCAGCAACAAGGGCAACCGACCAAAGGTCTTGAAGAGCAAGCCTGGCAAATTCTTGTCCAGTCAAAATTGATAAAACAACAGTTTGATAAAATGGGGCTGAAACTTACAGACGAGATATTCTGGAGTCAGCTTCAGTATGACCCGATTTTTGCTCAAAGTCAGCAATACTTTGATGAAAAAGGAAATTTCAAACTGCAGCAACTTAAGTCAGAAATAGAAGCGTCTCAAGCTACGAATCCTGAAAGTTATTCTTATTGGTTGAAAAACAAAAAAGCAATCGAGTACAGAATGATGGCAAGAATGCTTTTCGGAAACTTGACCTCTGGTATCACGACCAGCAAAAAAGAAGCTGAGTTGATGATGAAGTTCCGTGATGATATGGCCAACATCGATTTCGTAAAAGTTGACTATCTTGAGTTTTCTAAAAAGAACAACGTAAAAGTTACAACTCAGGATCTTGCTGACTATATCAAGCAGCATCCAACAAGATTCAAAGCAACTGCAAGCAGAAACTTGGCATATGCTTATTTCCCAGCTGCACCAAGTGCACAGGATGATGCAGCAACGCTTAACGAGATCAACAAGCTTTTCCTTAAAGGAACAGATGCTTCTAACGGAACAGAGAACTTTCAAAATACAAAGAATGACTCAATGTTTGTAGAGCTTAATTCTGATGTTCCCTTTATTCCTCAATATGTAAGTCCTACACAATTGCCAGCAGAACTTAAAGATAAAATTGCCACAGCCGCAATCGGTCAGACTTTTGGACCTTACAAAGAGCAAAGCCTTTATGTGGTTTCAAAATTATTAGATAAAAAAGCATCTGACTCTACTTTGTCAAAGCATATCCTGATTGCCTATAAAGGTGCCGAAAGATCAACGTCTAACAGGACTAAAGAGGCAGCTAAGAAAACTGCAGATAGTTTATTGGCTGTCATCAAAGCTGATCCTTCGAAATTTGCTGATGGACTTAAATTGTCTGATGAACCAAATGCTGTTGAAAGAAACGGAAGTGTAGGCTGGACTACTCCGGCAAGTCAGTTCGCGCCAGGATATTTGAGCTTTTTAGCCAATAATCCTAAAGGAGCAACAGGATTGCAGGAAACGGCTTTCGGATATCACATTATTAATGTTGAAGACAAAAAATCTGGGGCAATGACCTACAAAATTGCTCACCTTGCTAAAGCTATCAAAGCTTCTGACAAAACAGAAAACCAAGTGTTGACCCAAGCTACAAGATTTATCCAACAGACAGAAGGTAAAAGCTTTAATCAATTCAAAAGTCTGGCTGAAAAAAATAAATACAGATTCGATAATCCTAAATCTGTAGGCCGTTTCCAGGGAACGCTTCCAGGTCTTAATACTGATAAAGATTCTGATGTGATTGCTTGGGCTTTCGATAAGAAAAGAAATGTTGGAGATACAGACATCTTTACCGTAGAAGGAACAGGTGACAGAATCGTAGCCTACGTTGTAGGAAAACAGGACGAAGGTCTTGCCGATCCGGAAACTGTAAGAGATCAGATCGAACCTGTTGTGAAGAATAAAATTCTTGCTAAGAAGATCATCGAAAAGATCAATGCAGGAAAATATGCATCTCTTGATCAGGCAGCAAAAGCTTTTGGCACTACAAAAGGAAGTGCAGATGTCAACCTATTCAATCCTGCTGTAAATGGAGCGATGGAACCTAAAGTTGCTGGAGCTGCATTTGGAGTAGCTGCAAACAAATTATCTCAGCCAATCGAAGGGATGACAGGTGTTTATCTGGTAGTTAAAAAATCTGTTAAGACCAACAAATTGCCAGGAGATATCAAACAGATCACGGAGTCTATCAATCAGCAGAATTCTCAACAGTTTACAGGTGCATTCCTAAAGAGCCTTCAGGATAATGCCGATATCAAGGATTATAGAATAGAAGTTTGGGACAAAGCGGCTCAATAATTAGATTCAATATTATATCAAAATAAACAGAAGCGGCATGATTGTCGCTTTTGTTGTTTTTTTATTTATAATAATTATAGATCCAATATTCTTATATTTGCTAATTAGTAAAAACCAACAAAAACGTGAAGTTAAGTAAAGAATTAAAAACAGGATTGATTGCCATATTTGCTATTATTAGCTTTGTCGTGCTTTATCAATTTATGAAAGGGAAAAACCTTTTTACTACTGATAATATCTTCTATGTAAAGTATGACAATGTGGAAGGTCTTTCTGTTTCCAATCCCGTTTCTATAAATGGATTAAAAGTAGGACAGGTAGATGAGATAAAACCAATAGCCAACAGTGGAAAATTACATTTTGTCGTGAAATTGACAGTTGATGATAATTTTGAATTCTCAAAGAACTCTACGGTTGAGATCTTCGAACCGGGATTGATGTCTGGAAAAGAGATCAAGATCAATCTATTCTACGGTGGAGATACAGCAAAAGACGGAGATACTTTAAAAGGTAATTATCAATTATCGATGCTGAATTCATTGTCCTCCCAAGTAAAACCGGTAAAAGATCAATTGTCCGGAGTCTTGTTGAAGTTAGATTCAACCTTAGCAAGTACTAATAAAATTGTAGATGAGCAGAATAGAAGGGAGATCAAATTATTGCTGGGCAATCTCAACAGGACGATCGAGTCCTTCAAAGCGACTTCCGATAGAACCAACGGTATTTTGGCGAGCAACGAAAAAGGTCTGCACGAAGTGGTTGCAAGCGCCAATCAAGCAATGATAACAGCCAATAAAACATTGGATAAATATGGCTCTGTTGCTGAACGTGTGGATATTGAGAAATTGAATGGGACAATCGATCAGTTTAATCAGACTGCTAATAAATTGAATAACGTTATTTCCGGCATACAAAACGGAGAGGGTTCTCTTGGTAAATTGGCAAAAGATGAAGAGCTTTACAACAATCTAACAAAGACTTCTAATAATCTTAATGAGCTAGTGGTAGATTTTAAGGCCAACCCAAAAAGATATTTGAATTTCTCTGTTTTTGGAAAAAACTCGGATAAAAAATAACTATGCAATATATTGACAATGTAATCTTTTTAATTCTTTTGGTGGCAGGCTTTGGATTATTTGCCAAAAGTCTAAAAGAATTATATCGCAATATCAAATTAGGCAGAGAGATCAACCGAACTGACAGGAAATCGGAGCGTTGGGCAATCATGACAAGAGTTGCTCTTGGGCAGAGTAAAATGGTAAAACGTCCTATTGCCGGTATTCTACATATTTTTGTATATGTCGGATTCGTGATTATCAATATAGAATTATTGGAGATCATTATTGACGGGATTTTCGGGACACATCGTTTTTTAGATAGCATTTTAGGGGATTCTGTTTATTCATTTTTTACAGGGACCTTAGAAGTTTTAGCGGCTTTGGTCGTATTGGCAGTTGTCGTGTTTTTTATCAGAAGAAATTTTTATGGTGTCAAGAGATTGACGATGAAAGAATTGTTCGGCTGGCCAAAACAAGATGCCAATTGGATCCTGATCATCGAATTCTCTTTGATGGTCGCTTTCTTCACGATGAACGGTGCAGATTATTATTCGGATTCAGTTCGTTTTGGTTCTAATTTTCCTATTTCAAAATATTTGTTTCCTTTCTTTCAGAATTTTAGTTTGGAAACACTTCATATTATAGAAAAATCAGCTTGGTGGTTTCACTTTGTCGGGATTTTGTTCTTTATGAATTATCTGTATTATTCCAAACATCTTCATATCATTTTAGCTTTTCCGAATACATGGTTTGCGAATCTTGAGAAAAAAGGCAAGTTCAACAATTTGGATTCTGTTACGAAGGAGATCAAGTTGATGATGGACCCGAATGCCAACCCTTATGCGGCTCCCGTTGAAAGTGAGGCGGAAGCTCCTGCGAAGTTTGGAGCTGAAGATATCTTTGACCTCAATCAGCATCAGTTGATGAGTGCCTATTCTTGCACAGAATGTGGAAGATGTACTTCTGTCTGCCCGGCGAATATCACGGGGAAAAAATTATCTCCAAGATTGATCATGATGAAGACCAGAGATCGTCTGGAAGAAGTCGGTAAAAATCTTAATAAAAATGGGGGTAAGTTTGTTGATGACGGAAAAAAACTATTGAATGATTACATTACCAAAGAAGAACTTTGGGCGTGTACCACTTGTAATGCCTGTGTAGAAGCGTGTCCTGTTCTGATTGACCCATTGTCCATCATTTTTGAGATGAGAAGATTCCTGGTAATGGAACAATCCGCAGCGCCTACAGAATTGAATCTGATGATGAACAATGTCGAGAACAATGCTGCACCTTGGCAATATAACCAGGCAGATCGTTTGAACTGGGCTAATGACTGATTTTGAGTAAAGTACGTTTTTCATTAATACAAAATACATTTTACAGAAAATGGATTTCACTATAAAAACAATGGCAGAATATGCAATGGAAGGCAAATCTCCCGAAATTCTCTTTTGGGTAGGTTGTGCCGGAAGTTTTGACGATCGTGCGAAAAAGATCACACGTGCATTTTGCAAAATCCTTAACAAGATCAATGTTGAGTTCGCTGTTCTGGGACAAGAGGAATCTTGTACCGGCGACCCTGCAAAACGTGCCGGAAACGAGTTTGTTTTCCAAATGATGGCCTTGACGAATATCGAGGTTCTGAATGCTTATGAAGTCAAGAAAATAGTAACAGCTTGTCCGCATTGTTTCAATACTTTGAAAAATGAATATCCGAGTCTTGGAGGAAATTATGAAGTAATGCATCATACTCAATTCCTAAAGCAATTGATGCAGGAAGGAAGACTGAAGATAGAAGGCGGAAGTTTCAAAGGAAAAAAAATCACATTCCACGATCCATGCTACCTCGGGAGAGCGAATGATGAATATGAAGCACCAAGAATGTTGTTGGAGAAATTGGATGCTGAATTGGTAGAAATGAAACGTTGCAAAACGAACGGCTTATGTTGTGGAGCTGGAGGTGCACAAATGTTCAAGGAACCTGAAAAAGGGAATAAGGATATCAATGTGGAAAGAACCGAGGAAGCACTTTCATTCGAGCCAAAAATCATCGCTACAGGTTGCCCTTTCTGTAATACGATGATGACGGATGGTGTTAAACATTTCAATAAAAATACAGAAGTAGAAGTTAAAGATATTGTAGAACTTTTAGCAGAAGCGGAAGATCTATAAATCCCTATAATATTATAATAAGATACCTCAGGATTCCTGAGGTATTTTCATTTTACATTTTAGATAAAAAATCCGTAATTTTATATCTTCAAAATTATAGCAATGAAATCGCCGATAGCGATTCCATAAGACAAATAAAGAACAATAAATATCTTCTTATGAAAATCGAGGAATCCAGCATTGTAGAAACAAACGATTATCGCGTCATCATATACCCAGCTTCCAGACCTTTTACAGCGAAAGAAAGTAAAGTTATTGCAGAAAAGTTATATGATTTCTTAGGCGATTGGGCAGCACACGGAAAAGAATTGTCTTCGTCTTTCAAAGTCGAAAAAAATCAATTCATTATCATTTGTGTTGACGAGGAAAAAGAAGCCGCTTCTGGCTGTAGTATAGATGCTTTGGGAAAAGTAATGAGAGAATTGGACGCTGAGTTTGATCTGGGATTGTTTGACAGGATGAAAGCCAGTTATGTAGAAAACGGAGAGGTTAAAACCTTGAAACTGGCGGACTTCAAAAGTAAGATCAGAAGTGGTGAATTATCAAAAGACATCGAGGTTTTTGATTTTTCTAAAAATACTTATCTGGATTTTCTCAGTCATTTTTTACAACCTTTTGCAAGAAGCTGGGCTTCATCTATTGCTTAGTTTTCTTTAAATTCCAGATTCAATAAATTTCAAGATCACACTTTGAAAATACTTTTCCTGACCACGGCTCACAAATATGATGATGATCGGATTTTTTATCATCAGGCAACGGAACTTGTGAAACGTGGTTTTGATGTGAAAATTTGTAGCCTTTGTTCAGAATTTACAGGAGTTATTGGCAATATTCAAATCGAATCATACTCAATACTAAACCAAAATTCAAGGCAAAAAATAGAAACTTTTTTGAAGGTTTGTAAAGATTATCAGCCGGATTCCATTATCTGTTCGGAACCGATTGCGGTAATTGCAGCTCACAAATTCAGAAAAAATAAAAAGATAAGTGTTGTTTACGATATTACAGAGTGGTATCCTGCGATGACAATGCTTCAGAATCATAATTTTCCGATGAAATTGATTCATGGGGTCAAGTTTTTTCTGATTCAGCTATACGCTGGTTTTCTAAGTACAGACTTTATTTTTGGGGAAGAGACCAAAAAATTTCCACTGGCTTATTTTTTCCCTTACAAAAAGAAACTTATTTTGCCATATTATCCGGATCAGAAATTCGTTGTTGAGAATATAAGAACAATCGAAAATAACAAGATCACACTTTGTTATACAGGTGCACTTTCTGAGGATAAGGGAATTGGGAATTTTTTCAAAGCTATCGAAATTCTTGCAAAAAGGCGACCGGAATTGATCATTAAAATCCTCATCATAGGCTCTGCGAGAACAGAAAAAGACCAGGTCTATTTCGATGGTCAGCTTGCAAAATTATCAATCAAAGATATAGAGATTAGAAAACCGACATCATTTGAAGATTTTACAAAGGCTTTTTCGGATGCCGATGTTTGTTTTGATTTAAGGGAATTTAATTTTGAGAATCATCATTCCCTTCCTATCAAGCTGTTTTATTATATAGGAGCTGGAAAACCTGTTATTTATTCCAATTTGAAGGGGATTCGAAAGCATATGGATGTATCAGGTTTCGGGTTTTTAGTAGATCCAAAAGAATCTAAATATATTGCAGATTGTATAGAAGAATATATTTCTGATTCTAGGTTTTATGACCTACATGCAAAAGCTGCCAGAAGAGAATTTGTGCAAAAATATAATTGGGATATCATTAGAGATTCTTTCGTTAACTTTATTGAAAATTCTTTACCAAAAAGCTAAAAATGAAGCAGCTCAAAGTTGTTCAGACTTTCATTTCCCGATTTTTGATATTGATACTAAGTTTTGGCTTGGTCATCTTTTCTACCAATATCTGGGGAAGCGAGGGAAAAGGAACAATTTCGATTGTCATTGCAAATGTTGCCATTGTAAGTTTTTTCAGTAGTATTTTCTCCGGCAGCAGCACATCATATTTTGCTCATAAATTCAAGATAGAGCAAGTTCTGATGTATTCCTATGTTTGGTCTATAATTGTAGGTATTTCTGTTCCTTTGTTCTTCAGTTTTGCTTCTTTTCAGAATTCATATTTATATTATCTTATTGGTATTTCTGTGTTTTCATCGCTGCTTACGACCAATATAAGTCTGTTCATAGGAACTCAGAATATCAAGATGTTCAACCTTTATACGGTTTTACAACAGCTGATGCACGTTTTGTTCATAGTAGTTTTGATCTATTTTGTAAAACTAAAAGACGTTTCTGTTTATTTCCTTGCTCAGACCTTATGTCTGATGTTGTTATTTTTATTGAGTTTTTACCAGATCATAAGAAAATGCAAGATCAGAGATTTTAAGTTCTCAAAAACAGTATTCATCGATATGTTCGAATACGGTTGGAAAACACAATTGAGTGCATTTGTCCAATTCCTGAATTACAGGCTTTCATTTTATTTTTTAGAATATTTTGAAGGCATTGCTGCAGTTGGGATTTTTTCTATTGGTATTACTTTCTCCGAAGCGATTTGGACAATCACAAGAAGTATTGCTGTCGTTCTTTATTCCGATGTGGTCAATTCTAAAAGCAAAGAAGAATCTGTTGTTAAGACAAAATCTTCGCTCAAGCTTTCTTTCACACTCATGCTTGTCTTTCTTATCGGAATTATCATTATTCCGGCACAAGTTTATGTTTTGATTTTCGGAAATGAATTTAGCGAGACCAAAAAAATTATGCTTCTGCTGTCTCCCGGGATCTTCGCAATAGCAATAAGTGATATGATCGGCTATTATTTTTCTGCGGTCAAGCAGCTTAAGATCTTAAATGTAAAATCAATTATAGGTTTACTTATAACAGTTATCCTTTCTTATTTTGCTATTCCGCGATGGGGGATTTGGGGCGCATGTTTTGTAACATCAGCTTCTTATTTGGTTTCAGGATCGATATTGTTTTGGAAATTCTATCGGACCACAGATTTCAAAATTCAGGATTATTTGATATCAAAAAGTGAAATTACCAATCTGATACAAACTTTTTCCAGGAAAAAATACTAATATTTCTATTCAGGAGTTCTTAGAAATAGAAATCAAAAACTTATTTTTACGAATCGAAAAAGATCAGGACATGTGCGGAATCTGTGGCTATTATTTATCAAAGAAAGGAATTTCCTCTAAGAATATTTTGGAGATGAATAATGCGATCCGGCATCGTGGTCCGGATGATGAAGGGTTTTGGCTCTCGGACGGACAACAAGGACAATCTTTTTCTGGCGAGAACTCTACACAAAAAGTCAAAAATACATTTCCGGTTCTACCAGATTCAGTATCTAATATCGCATTGGGATTTCGTCGGCTTTCTATTCTGGACCTATCAGAAAAAGGACATCAGCCGATGCTCTCTGACAATGAAAGGATTACGATCACATTCAACGGGGAGATCTATAATTTCAAAACATTAAGGAAGGAGTTAGAAGATCTGGGGCATCATTTCAAAAGTCATTCTGATACGGAAGTTATTTTAAGGTCTTATGAAGAATGGGGAACGGATATGCTTTCCAGATTTGACGGGATGTTTGCCATAGCTTTGGTCGATCTGGATAAAAAAAAGTTGCTTCTGGCAAGGGACAGGATAGGGATGAAACCTCTGTTCTATTATAAAAAAGAAAACGAATTGATTTGGGGCTCCGAGATAAAAGCACTCCTTAAAAATGAATGTGTCACGCCCGAGATCAATTGGCAAGGCGTTTATACTAATTTTCTGTTTCAGACCACATTAGCTCCTGAAACCTGTTTTCAGAATATCTATTCTCTGGAGCCTGCAACTTTTTTGATCTTTGATATGAATGATTTTTCATCATCAAAAGAAAAGTATTGGCAATTCCCAACGAAAAAATTGATACAGATAACAGAACAAGAGGCAATTACCGAAGTTGATAAACTACTTTCAGAAAGTGTGGAAAAACAGCTTTTCGCAGATGTTCCAGTGACAAGCATGATGAGTGGCGGAATAGATTCTACCCTGATCACGGCAAAATCAAAACCTTACAAAGAAGATATCAACGCCTTTACGATTGCATATCAATTTTCAGAAAATGAAGTGAAGAATGCTTCTCTGATGGCTGAGAAAATTGAAATCCCTCATCATATAAAAAATGTTACCGATGAAGAAGTGCTGGATCAATTAAAAGAAAATATCCAACATTTCGAGGAACCCTACAGCAGTCTGGAAGTTCTCATGAATGCAGCCGAATATGCGAAAGATCTAGGATTCAAAGTTGTCTTGAGCGGGAATGGCGCTGATGAGCTTTTTGCGGGATATTCCCATTCTCTGAAACTTCATAAATGGAAGCCTATGAGAAAATTTAATTTTATCCGTCATTTTATTTTTACCAATGACAGCTTTTCAAAAAAGGTCAAAAATTATTTTTCTCAAGACAGTATGCTGGATTTTTTCAGACAAAGCCAGGTTGGAATGAAGCCTTTCGAAACTAAAAGTGTTTTTAAGAAAAAGATCTTTAATAAGATCAACTCAGATTTAAACAATAAAAAATTATCAGAAACAAAAGATTATCAAGGTCTTTATGAATATGATATGAAATATTCTCTGTCTTCCCATCATGTTTTCCGTGATGATCTGAGCGCGATGAAATATGGTGTAGAATTCCGTTATCCTTATTTGAGCAATGACCTGGTCGATTATGTTTCAACATTGCCGGAAAATCTAAGATATAACGGGGTTCAGAATAAACCGCTTCTGAGAAAAGTAGCCGAAAAATATGTTCATCCCGAGATTCTGAAAATGCCAAAACGAGGCTTCTCATTTCCGCTCTCACATTTCATCAAAACCGAACCTAAGGTGAAGACGTTTATTTTGGAAAATCTGGATAGTCTGAAAAAGAGAGATTTTTTCAACCCGAAAGTCATTGATGATTGGTGGAATAATCAAAATAATGAATATGATTCTGTGAAGGTCTGGCAACTTGTTACATTTGAACTTTGGTATCAGAAATATTTTGAAAACCGATAAACGTATTTTTATTTTACCTTTGTGTTATGAAGAAATACTTTCTTACAATCGCATTTGCCTTACTTACATTGGTCTGCTGCCGCGGAGATGAAGACAACACCCAGATAATAGATCAGGTCCTGATGATGTATGTTCACAACGCTACAGGTCAGGATATGCTTAATTCTAAAATACCAGGGTCTTATTCTTCTGTTGCATTGTTGGATCTTTTGGATGAAACTACAGCTGACAAACCTATCTCGGGTCAGACTTTTCCAAAAGATGCAGATACTGTAGTTTATATGGATTATCCAGCTGGAGCAATTCGACTTTTGAAAGATACAATTACATCCGATTCGCAAGAAAAGATCTATTATTCTAATTTTATAATTCAATATTTTAAAATCGTAAATTCCGTATCGACTCTTAGCAGTCAGGATACCATTAGGATAGAATACAGTTGGAAACCATCACTTTTTCAAATTTCGAAACTTTGGTATAATGAGCAACTGAAGTTCACAAAAGTTCAGGGCCAGAGAAATGTGGTCAGAATCGTGAAATAAAATCCTTAAATTTGCAAACGTCAGAGAATTGAAATTGATTTTCTGATTACTAAATACTATCAACCAACAACCAAACTATGTTACAGGTTAATTTTTTGCGCGAGAACAAAGAGCGCGTTTTGGAAGGCTTGAAGAAAAGAAACTTCAAGGAATTAGATTTGGTCGATGCAGCTGTAAATGCTGACGACGAGAGAAAAAGATTACAGTTTGAGCTGGACTCACAACTTTCCGAAATGAACAGGATCTCCAAAGAAATCGGAATTCTGATGAAAGAGGGAAAGAAAGAGGAAGCAGAAGCTGCAAAATCTCAAACGTCGCAATACAAAGAATCCAGCAAAGAATTACAAACTCAACTGAATGAAGCTGAGAAAAACTTGATCAACATACTTTACCAGCTTCCGAATATTCCTAATGAAAAGGTAGTTGCCGGCGTTTCTGCCGATGACAATGAGATCATTTATGAATCTACAACGGTTGAAGGTCTTGGCGAAGGAGCAATCCCACATTGGGAGTTGGCAAAAAAGTATAACCTGATCGATTTTGAATTAGGCGTTAAAATTGCCGGTGCAGGTTTCCCTGTTTATTTTGGAAAAGGTGCAAGATTACAAAGAGCTTTGGTTCAATATTTCCTTGACAAAAATACAGAGGCAGGTTATCTGGAAGTGAATCCGCCTCACGTTGTGAACGAGGCTTCCGGTTATGGAACAGGACAATTGCCTGATAAAGAAGGACAAATGTACTATGTTGGGGCAGATGATCTGTATCTGATCCCAACTGCAGAAGTTCCGGTTACGAATCTCTATCGTGATGTTTTGTTGGATGAGAAAGACCTTCCGATCAAGAATACTGCGTTTTCCCAATGCTACAGAAGAGAAGCGGGAAGTTACGGTGCACATGTGAGAGGTTTGAACAGACTTCACCAATTCGAGAAAGTGGAGATTGTAAGAATAGAGAAACCGGAAAATTCTTACGCTGTTTTGGAAGAAATGGTAGAGCATATCAAGTCTATTTTGGAAGATCTGGAATTGCCATACAGGATCCTGAGGCTTTGCGGAGGTGACACAGGTTTTGCATCGGCAATGACTTATGATTTTGAAGTATGGAGTGCAGCGCAGGAAAAATGGCTGGAGGTAAGTTCTGTTTCTAATTTCGAAACGTTTCAAGCGACTCGTTTGAAATGCCGTTACAAAGGCGATGGCAAAACACAATTAGTTCACACGCTGAATGGCTCTGCAATGGCTTTACCAAGAATTATGGCCGCTTTGTTGGAAAATAACCAAACCGCAGACGGTATCAAATTGCCAAAGAAAATCGCAGAATATGCGAGATTTGAATTGATCAATTAATTCAGATTTTTAACATAAATACGAAAGTCGCAAATTTTACTTTGCGACTTTTTTATTTCTTATTATTAGTCTCAATATTGTCATTCCGGAGGAATCTCGATAGCTAAGTTTAGATTCCTACGGAATGACAAAATTAGTGTAAAAGTATTGTTGAGCGAAGCACCTTTGTGAGCTTAAAGACATTCAGTGAAAATAAATCTTTGCGGGCTTTGCGTTTAAAACTATTTCTTCAAATTCAAAAAGTAATTCCAGATCAATCGTATCTCGCCATAATCAAAATCCGATGGCAAAGCGGCTTTCCAATCATTGATATTATCTTTTGGGCTCTGTTTGAAAATCTTTTCAAAAGCAGTCACTTTTTCCTTAGGATAGATTCTGAGCAAATCGTTTCTGTCCAATAGATTCTGTTCTGCATATTTTGACAAATGACCAAAGATCGTAGAGTTGACTAAGCCTCGTTCTCTTGCGATCTCAGAAACTGTTTTTCCGTCTTGGAACAATTGATATGTCAAAACGTGAGTTGGAACTTTCTTGATGGCCATAGAAACTTCCACATCTTTTTCTTTATCGAATAAAGGTGTTTCCAAAAGATAAACATCTTTCAAGTCCTTAAGATAATCTTCAATATCATCCAGCCAGACACGAAAATCTTCATTAAAAGCTTTCAGCCCTTTTACACCTTTTGTTTCGGAATAGAAATCCTTAAGCGGAGAAAAAACTTTCTCATTGACATTTGTGAAAAAGAAATTGACAGCACCTTTTGCTTTCATTTCAATTTCTTGCCATTCTTCTTCGCCCTGCAGGAACTTCTGAGTTTTCTGGACTAAGATTCTCTCGAATTTTTGGAAAATAGTAATGTAATTTTCTATATCAGCTTTCAAACAATGATAGAGATAATCCGCTTTTTCTTTGTCAATGAATTTACTGCTTCTGCTGATAACCATCCAATTTTCCAAAGCAGACTGAAACCAAACGCAATCGATTCTTCTAATGACTTTCTGGATGCTGTAATCGTACTTTTCAGAATTGAGGATTTCCTCTATTTTGGAATTGGCGTGAGTCTCGTCCTGAAACTTCGAAACTCGTTTATCAGAGAAAATAACTTCGGGTGTGATTTTGGATTTAAGGACAATTCCTTCCAAAGTTCGACAACGTGATAACGCAACATAAACCTGTCCGGAAGCGAAACTTTTTCCCGCGTCGATGATCAATCTATCAAATGTCAAACCTTGACTTTTATGGATTGTAACTGCCCAAGCCAAACGGATTGGAAACTGTTTGAAACTTCCCAGAACTTCTTCCTTGATATTTTTCTCATCATCCAAAGAATATTTTTTCTGTTCCCAAGTTTCTGCTTTTAACGTGATTTCTTCTTCACTTCCATCGAGAATTACCGAGATTTCATCTTCATCGAGATAAGAAATTTGTGCTAATTTTCCGTTGTAATATTTTTTATCAGGCGAAGTGTCATTTCGGATGAACATGATCTGCGCGCCGACTTTCAGTTCCAGAACTTCATCATTCGGATATTGTGTTTCCTTGAAATCGCCAACAACATCTGCGGTGTAAGTATGAGATTTTCCACCAAGCTCCTTTATCTTTTTTTGATTGATGTCATCCGCCATTTTGTTATGCGAACATAGATAAACATAAGCTTCATCTTTTGGGTCGAAATCGGGTTGGTATCGTTCATTCAACGTGTCGAAATCGATATCTTCTGTAATTCCGTCCCGGATGGCGTTGAGAATTTCCAGGAAATGCTCATCGGTCTGTCGGTAAACTTTTGTCAGTTCCAGCGTGATGAAATTGCTTCCTTCCAAAGCCTTGGCATGAAAGAAAAAAGGCGATGAATAATACATCGAAAGAATATGTTCATCCCTCACCACAGGAGGCAGCTGGTAAAGGTCGCCAATGAACAGCATCTGTAAACCTCCGAATTTCTGCTGATTCCGGCGGACGTGTCTCAGAGAAAAATCCATCATATCCAAAACATCTGCACGTAGCATCGAAGCTTCATCAATAATGATAATTTCGATTTCGCGAAGAAGTTTGAGTTTGTCTTTTCGGTATTTGAAATGCGGCATCAGATCCGCAATGTTGTTGGCCAGATTTTGGTCGATTCTTTCCGTGGTCGGGAGAAAAGTTCTGAGCGGTAATCCGAACATAGAGTGGATGGTAACGCCGCCGGCATTGATAGCAGCAATACCCGTGGGTGCAACTACAATGTGTTTTTTCTTGGTTTTTTTTACAAAATCGTTTAGAAATGTAGTTTTTCCGGTACCTGCTTTTCCTGTCAGGAAAATGCTTCGGTTAGTATGTTCTACGATTTCAAAAAGAGAGTCATTCATCGATTCAAAGATAGAAAATCAGGAGACAAGAATCAAGAGGGAAAAATCAAGAAAAAGGAATAAGGCTTTAAACAAAAGGCTTCGAGAGCCTCAGCCTGACAAAAGCCATCAACAATCATCCTTCAATCATCAACTATTTTATCCTATCCGGATTTTGCTTCAAGAAACTATCCCATCCAGAATAAGATTTGTCTGATGAGAGATTTCCCGAATTGAAATGATGACAAACAGCTACGGCTAATCCATCAGACGCATCAAGATATTTTGTAGGAAATTCTTTCAGTTTTAAAAGATTCTGAAGCATTCCTGCAACTTGTTCTTTGCTGGCATTTCCGTTTCCAGTGATTGCCATTTTTACTTTTTTGGGAGAATATTCTGTAATTGGAATGTTTCTGTGAAGACTTGCAGCCATCGCGACACCTTGAGCTCTTCCAAGTTTCAACATACTTTGAACATTTTTTCCGAAGAAAGGAGCTTCCAGAGCAGTTTCATCAGGATGGTATTCATCAATCAAGGCTAAAGTTTTATCAAAAATCACTTTAAGTTTGGTCTCGTGATTCTCATATTTTTTAAGAATCAATTCGTGAATGGCAATCAGTTCCATTTTATTCCCTTTGACAGAAATAATCCCAAATCCCATTACTGCGGTTCCCGGATCAACACCTAAAATTACTTTTTCCACTACCATATTGACAAAATTACGTTAAGATTTTCATAAAAACCGAATGAAAAATTTATTTTTAAGGAAAAGTCTTTAATTTTAGAACTCTAAAAAATTAACAATCAAAATATGAAGAATCTTCTACTGACTGCGGCAGTCGTGTTCTATGCAGGTTATGCAACACCTGTATTCTCTCAAAAAGCCGAAACTCCAAAATTCATCAGTAATACAGAAGGAATCAAAGAATATTCCTTAAGTAATGGAATGAAAGTCCTTTTGATTTCAGACGCTTCTCAAAGTAATGCTGTCATTAACATCGTTTATAATGTTGGTTCCAAGCACGAAGGTTATGGTGAAAAGGGAATGGCGCACTTGCTGGAACATATGTTGTTCAAAAGCACAAAAAAATTGGGTGACATCAAGAAAATGTTGTCTGACAAAGGTGGAAATGCCAACGGAACAACTTATTATGACAGAACCAATTATTACGAAGTTTTCCCTTCCAATGATGAGAACTTGAAGTGGTTCTTGGAAATGGAAGCAGACAGAATGGTCAATGCAACCATTCTTCAGTCAGACCTGGATAAAGAATTTTCTGTTGTTAGAAATGAGTTCGAGATTGGAGAAAACAGCCCAAGTGGTGTTTTGATGGAAAGAATCATGTCAACGGCTTATCTTTGGCATAATTACGGAAACAGCACAATCGGAAGTAAGGAAGATGTAGAAAGAGTAAAAGCCGTAACGCTTAGGAAATTCTATGAAAAATATTATCAGCCGGACAATGCTACGCTAATTGTTGCCGGAAAATTTGATGAGAAAAAAGCTTTGGAATATATTGCTCAATATTTCTCAACCATTGCAAAACCCGCAAGAGTTCTCGAGACACCTTATACGGTTGAACCAGCTCAGGACGGGGAACGTTTTGTAGAGCTTAAACGTTCTGGAGATAGTAAAGTTGTGGGAGCGCTTTATCACACGGCTCCTTTTGCGGACAAAGATTATGCGGCGTTGGATGCATTGCAGGAGATTTTGACAGCTGACCCTTCAGGTTATCTTTACAAAGCCATGATCGATTCTCACAAAGCAGCTTCTATCTATGCATATCAGCCGACTGTTAGAGATGCTAGTTTTATGTATTTCGGATTGGATGTTCCGGCGGATAAAGACATCAAAGCAACCGAGAATGATTTCCGTGCAGTTTTGGATAAAGTTGGAACTACCAAATACACTGAGCAGGATGTTGCAAGAGCTAAAGCTAAATTGTTGAAGCAAATCGAAAATATTAAAAATAATACGATTGGTTATGCCATTAATTTAACGGAAATTGTTGGAGCTGGAAATTATAAATTAGGCTTTCTTTATAGAGATGCAGTTGAAAAATTGACTGTAGCCGATGTTCAAAGAGTGGCTGAGAAATATTTCAGAGCCAATAACAGAACTGTGGGCGTTTTCATCCCTGCAAAAGATGAGGTAAGAGTGAAGAATATCGAATATACCAATGAGCAAATCGCCTCCCTTACTAATGACTACAAAGGAAAGGCACTTGAGAAAGAAGCAGCACCTTTCGAAGCGAGTATCAAAAATCTGAAAGCTAATTTGACAGAAGGCAAATTGAGCAACGGAATGAAATACGGTTTGATCAAAAAAGATATCAAAGGTGGAAAAGTTTTGGGAAGCTTCCGTTTCCCTGTGAGTAATGCTAAGGATTTGAATGGTAAATCTGACGTTGGTTCTCTAATGGCTCAGGTTCTTAAAACAGGAACTAAAACCCATACCAAAGAGCAAATCCAAGATATGCTGGACCAATGGAAATCTAACATCAATTTCGGGTTCAGTGGTCAGACATTGTTCGTAAATTTCAGTACTTACAAAGACAGCTTGCCAAAAGTAACGGCTCTTATTAAAGAAATCCTTACTGAATCTACTTTTCCGGAAACAGAATTGGCTAAAACTATCAGCGAGTACAATACTTATCTCGAAAGTTCTCTGAACGACCCTCAGTCTATCGCTTTCACAGAGATTGAGAAAATCACTGAAAATTATCCTAAGGAAAGTATCTACTACACCGCTTCTACTCAGGAACAGATTGATAATAACAAGAAAGTAAAGAGAGAACAGTTGGTAGATTTTTACAACAAAATCTTAGGCGGAAACAACGGTGTTGGTTCTGTTATCGGAGATGTTGACAGCAAAACGGTTGCAGGATTATTAGAATCAACTTTCGGGAAATGGGATTCCAAATCTAAATACGAGTTCATCAAACCGGAATTATTTGCGACTAAAAAACAAGACAAAGATTATCTGACGCCGGACAAAGAAAACGGGGCGGCTGTAGGGAAGATCAGTTTCTCTATGGACAGAAAATCTCCGGATTATCCAGCATTTGTGATTGCCAACGAAATGTTGGGAAGCGGCGGTTTCCTGACGGCGAGAATCCCGACCAGACTTCGTGAGAAAGAAGGAATCAGTTACGGCGCAGGTTCTTATGTCAATATTCCGATTGATAACAACGTTGCATCTTGGGCTTGGTACGCGTTCTTCAACCCGACCAAAAAAGATGCGGTGAACAAAGCTTTGAAAGAAGAAGTAAACAAAGCGGTAAAAGATGGTTTCACGGAAGAAGAATTCAAATCTAATTTGACTTCTTGGCTCAACTCTAGAAAAACAGGTCTTGGAAACGATAATACTTTGATGAATTTGGTCAATTCCCAACTACAGTACGGTCAGTCTTTGGATGAGTATGATGCTTTGGAAGCGAAAGTTTCGGCGCTTAAAGTCTCTCAGGTAAATGATGTTCTAAGAAAGTACATCAGTGAAGATAAGATGAGTTCTGTATTTGCAGGAGATTTTAACAAGAAGTAAAAGTAATTTTTATAAAACGAAAAACCGTCTCAGATTATTGAGGCGGTTTTTTAATTTATTGCGTAATTCTAATGTCAGAAACAATAATCTTATAACGGTCACAATCTTCAAAACAGATTCCGTTTTCTTTCCAGTAAGGATTTTTCGGTTGCAAAATGGGAACTTTATAAAGTTCAAGATTAGCGACAATCTTTTGAAACTCTTCCAAATATTGCGGATAGAAAACCAGGATGTCATCGTCATCAAATTGAGATTCAGGAATGTTGTTATCTTGGGTGAATTCCAAATGCCACTTCTCATTGTCCTTTCCAAGAAAAACTCCATCATAACCGTTGTGGTCTTTAAAATCTCCAAGAACTTTAAAGTCCAGAACTTTGGTGTAGAAGCCAATCAACTTCTCCAGATTCTGAGTATGTCTTGCGTATCGAAAAATCATTGGATGAAGAAATTAATGAAAATAAAAATCGTCCAGCTTTTCTTCACAAAGCGTTTTAACAACATTGACCCAACTTTGTTCCTCATTCAGACACGGGATATAATCGAATCTCTCGCCCCCGCCGTGCAGGAATAGCTCTTTGCCTTCTTCAGAAATCTCTTCCAAGGTTTCCAGACAATCCGAAACGAAAGCAGGACAAACAATCGCCAGTTTTTTAATGCCTTTTTTGCCAAGACCTTCCAAAGTAGCGTCTGTATAAGGTTCCATCCATTTATCTTTCCCCAATCGTGATTGGAAAGTCACCAATGCTTTCTCTTTCGGAATGCCCAACTTCTCACAAACCAACTCCGTCACCTTATAACATTGGTGCCTGTAACAGAATTTGTGCGAAGGATTGTCTTCTTTCTGACAGCAATTATTCATATTGCAGGTCTTCGTGGGGTCGGTTTTGTAAATATGACGCTCCGGAACACCGTGATAAGAAAACTGCAACAAATCAAAATCCGCAGGCAGTTTTTCTCTGATACTTTCTGCCAAAGAATTGATGTAAATCTCGCGGTCATAAAACGGTTCTACATAATTAATTTTGATATCGGGAAAGAATTTTAGTCGAACTTCCTCTGCTTTGTCAATCACCGTTTCCGTTGTGCTCATTGCGTATTGAGGATAGAGCGGGAACAACGTGATATTTGTAATGCCTTGGTCAACCAATTCCTGAATGCCGGTTTTGATTGATGGCTCTGCATAGCGCATTCCCAGACCAACCGGAACATCCACCAATTCCTGAAGTTTTTCCTGAAGTTTTTTGGAAATCACAATCAAAGGCGAACCTTGGTCCGTCCAAACCGTTTTGTACGCTTCGGCAGATTTTTTCGGTCTGGTTTTCAGAATGATTCCCTGAACCAATAATGCACGGAAAACCCAGCGGTAATCGATGACTTTTTCATCCATCAGGAACTCGTCCAGATAGTCTTTAACATCTTTGACATCCGTCGATTTCGGAGAACCGAGGTTGACCAGGAGAATTCCTTTTTTGTTGCTATTTTCCAAAATGAGTTTTTAATAATTTTTAAAAATATTTAATTCTCGCAGATTTTCCCGATATAGCCGATATTAAATCTTACTTTAAAAATCTGCAAAATTCGCTAAATCTGCGAGAACCTATTTTATCCGTTTACTGCTTCTACATTCTCCACCAATTCCGGGACGAACTGTTTCAGAATGTTCTGGATGCCGTTTTTCAAAGTCGCTGTGGATGACGGGCAACCACTGCAAGCGCCTTGAAGCAACATTCTTGCGGTTTTGTTCTCTTGGTCATATTCGATAAGAGAGATTTTTCCGCCGTCATTTTCTACAGCTGGTGCCACATATTCATTCAGAATATCGCTGATTTTTTGCTCGTCGTTCGTGTATTCTCTGTTGATGATTTTCAAGACGGGATTCTCGTGCGCGTGAGGTTCCAGATTTGAAATTGTTTTTCCAGCCTGAAGAAATTCGGCGATAAAAGAACGAACTTGATTCATGATCTCGTGCCATTCAAATTGGCTGTCTCGAGTTACTGCCACGAAATTGTCGCTCACATAGATTTCTTTCACAAAATCAAAAGCTTCATATAATTCTTTTGCCAAAGGCACTTCGTCCGCTTCTTCACGGGATTTAACTTCAATGAATCCGTCCATTAGCATCTTGCTGGAGATAAATTTCATCACCGCAGGATTGGGCGTCATCTCAGAATAGATTTGGTACATCTCTTTTTTCTTCTGAAGATAGATTCTCGGGTTTGCCAACAATTCGTCTTCGATGATGTTTTTCAGGCTTTCTGCAACATGTTCCCATTCTACAGTATCTTCTTTAGCCACAGCAATAAAATTAGCCGTAATGAAAATTCTGTTCACGAAAGGATAATTGAACAATTCCTGAGCTAACGGGATTTCGGAAATGTCAGAATCTCTGTCCAATTCCAGTGAACCGGGAATCAAAGTGTAGTCCGTCACGAACTTCATCACTTTCTTGTTTTCTGTAGGTTCTATAATGATTTCTCTCATTTTAAGTATATTGAACTACAAAAATATCGTAATTTGGTGGAAGAAAAAAGCGGGCGAATCCCAATGTTGTGTTAAGTTTTGATTATGAGAAGCTTTACGGATTTTCGATTTTTTCTATGAGATTGATTTTTTGTAAAACAGATGACAAAACGGGATTTGGAACACGAATCTGCGCCCCGGCCTTAGTGGAGCTCTTTTTGTAAGCCTTGGGAAAACTCTGGCGCAAAAAAGCGGGAACGGAGGACGGATTAAGGCGCCCAAACTATTATCACTTTAAAAATATTTATCAACTATCATTTATCAATTATAAAAAATATGGCAATTATAAGAGAACTTTTAGGCAAAACGCCTCAACTTGGAGAGAATACTTTTGTGGCAGAAACTGCTGTGATAATCGGCGATGTGATGATGGGAAGCGACTGCAGTATTTGGTACAATGCGGTTTTGAGAGGCGATGTTCATTTCATCAAAATGGGCGATAAAGTGAATGTCCAGGACAATGCGATGATACATTGTACATATCAAAAAAGTCCGACCACTATTGGAAACAATGTGTCGATTGGTCACAACGCGATTGTCCACGGCTGTACGATAAAAGATAATGTTCTGATTGGGATGGGCGCTATTGTAATGGATGACTGCATTGTAGAGAGCAACTCGATTGTGGCGGCAGGCGCTGTGGTAACGGCCAATACACATATCAAAGAAGGTGAAATCTGGGCTGGCGTTCCGGCAAAAAAAGTGAAAGATGTTTCCCAAAACCTGATTACGGGCGAAATTGACAGAATAGCCAATAATTATGTTAAATACTCTAGCTGGTATAAAGAAGACTAAGTTGGTATAAAGATTGAATTTCCCAAGAAAATTAAGGAATGAAAAAGCTTAACTCTTTTTGGGAAGTTCTCAAACAAACCTTCAACGAATGGATGTCTTCTACTGCTGCTAAAGACAGCGCCAGTATGGCTTATAACGCAATATTTTCTCTGCCTGGTCTGATGATTATTGTGATTTGGGTTGCAGGGCATTTCTTTGGCGAAGAAGCTGTGAATGGCGAAATCCGCCGACAACTGCAAGGCATAATGGGTTATGAAGGCGCGAAAAGTATTCAGGATATTATTGCCAGTGCAATGGTTGATAAGCAGAATTTCTGGATGAAGGCTCTTGGAGTCGGAACTTTAGTCTTTGGTGCAACCAGTCTATTTTTTCAAATGCAGAGTACGCTTAACAATCTTTGGGATGTGGAAGCTGCACCGAAAAAAGCCTGGCAGAAATTTATTTTGGATAGAGCCAATTCTCTAGGGATGATTCTCATCATCGCATTCCTTCTTCTGGTAAGTATGCTTTTATCTTCTCTGATTGGACTCGCCAACAATTTGATTACGCAATATTTTGGTCTGGAAACTTATGTGATTATCCAGGCGAGTAATTTTATTCTGGGATTGGCGATTGTAACTGTGTTGTTTGCTTTTATGTTCAAAGTGTTGCCGGATGTGGAAATCAAATGGAAATCGGTTTGGATTGGTGCGATTGTTACGGCATTACTTTTTAATTTAGGTAAGATGGCGATAAGTTTTTATTTTGATTTTTCTAAGCCGACTTCCATTTTTGGCGCAGCCGGAACTGTAATTCTGTTGATGATGTGGATTAATTATTCCTGTCAATTGATATTCTTTGGGGCTGAGTTTACTAAGATTTATGCTTACAGGAAAGGGCACACCATCGTTCCGTCTAAACACGCCAAATGGAGCAAACAAAAATTATACAGAGATTCTGAAGCGCAAAATGTTACGCCGCAGAATCCGGAATCTAATATTTGAAAACAGGATTTCCGTTTTCACATTCGATTTTTTCCGGTGGCAATATCAACATACAGTCTGAAACCAGATTGTATTTTTTATTATATTCTGTTGATTTCTGATTATACAAATTGACTTTTTCCAAAAACTTGGCTTCATCTATTTTAGATGAAAATGCAATATAAAAAACAGGTCCGCCACAAGCTTTCACGCCAAGTCCAACAGATTTCCAATCAGCAGAATTGACGCATTTTTCACTTTTTGCCATTGTCAGAATTTCGGATTTTAAATTCTCCATTTCCTGCGCTTCTTGTTGTGTTAGATTTCCATTTTCCGCACTTTCTTTTGGCCTTTCTGGAAGAGGTTTGGGAAGATTATCTGGATTGATTGTGGATTTACAAGAGAACGAAAGCGTTGCAATAGCTGCTAGTAACAATAGGTTTTTCATAAAATATTTTTAAGTCTGTCATCAAATATAATACCTAGAAATTTAATATGAATAAAAATAAATTGGTATAGATTTAGTTATTAGGTAAAGCCTAATACTATTTGTAACAAATTAACGTTTTAAATGACAAATTATGATGAATTCAAATTAAATGAAAAATACTAACACACATAAAATGAATTGGTTTCAGCATTTTCTGATGATTTGTTCCGGTGGAAATATTCATCTGCTGAAAAAATCATCATCAGAATGGAACAAGTTTGCCGGAATCGGAGGAATTGTTTTGTTCACTGCAATTTTTGCAACATTATCCGCAGGATATGCAATGTTTACTGTTTTCGATAATCTTTGGGCATCAGTAGGATTCGGGATTCTTTGGGGATTAATGATTTTCAATCTGGATAGATATATTGTTTCCTCAATCAAAAAAACAGGAACTTGGTGGAATCAAGTTTTGATGACAATTCCACGTTTGATTTTAGCGACTTTTCTCGGAATCATTATTTCAAAACCTTTGGAACTGAAAATCTTTGAGAAAGAAGTTAACAAACAATTGAATACGATTATTCAAAGAAATAAGAAACAATTGCAGGCAGAAATGAGCGGAAGGATTCTGCAACAATCCGGTCCTTTTGATTTGGAAAAAAAACAAATCCAAAATCAGATTAAAAATTATCAAATCACTTATGATTCCGCTTCTGTAGAATTGGAGAAAGAAATTCTCGGAAAACAATCTGGTTTAACCAGCGGAAAAGTTGGTTACGGAACCAATGCCAAAAGAAAAGCCGAACTGAAAGAACAGAAACGAGCTGACCTTGAAAATTATCAAAAGCAAATGCAACCGAGACTGCAATACTTGGACACCGAAATTTCCAAAGTTTATTCTAACCTTGAAACCGAAAGGAAATCAACTGAAGGGATTGAAGATAAGTTCAATGGTTTTGCAGCGAGATTGCAGGCTTTGGATGAGTTGGGAAAAAATTCGGCAATCATCGCTTTGGCAGCAAGTTTCATTATGGGATTGTTTATTGTTCTGGAAATTTCGCCGGTTTTGATTAAACTAATTTCTTCGGTTGGACCTTATGATTATCTTTTGGAGAAAACTGAGAACGAATTCAAACTTTATTCTAAGGAGAAAATCAGAAAAGGAAACTCGTTGACAGATTATCGAATCGATGATTTTGAAGATGACCTTAAAATCAGAAAAGAAAGAAAACAAAACCAGAATAATACATAAAAAAAGCTTCCAAATTTGGAAGCTTTTTTTATTTTAAATTACCGACAACAAAAGGCTGTTCGGCATCATCATTATAATCTCGCATAAAACCGATTTCTGTGTTTTTTGTAATTACAGATTTTGAAGTTCCTGAAAAACCATCCCCAAAATCGATACTAAAATCGATATAACTCAATCGATTCTTAGTAAATTTCATTTTATTGAATACCAAGATGATGTTTTTATCTTTCAGATTTTTCTGAAGACTCATCAGGTCCTTCCTTGTCATTTCTTTGTTGAAAACGACGGCAATTACTTTCTTGTTCGATGTGAAAGAAAGCATTCCAAAAATAAAAACGGTTAAGAATAATAGTGGGAAAAGTGTGGTCTTCTTCATTGTAAAAACTAAGTTGCAAATTTATTAAGATATTTGATAATCAACACAAAAATTAGGAGCTTTTTTGTTTAAATTATGAAAATATTGAATTTAACCATTGAAAAATAGATGTGTTAAATTAAATTTATTATTTATTGTAAAGATTGGGTCTAAATATTTGTTTTTTAATTATTTATAGTTAAATACTACAAATGGGTATTGTGAATGTAAACGTTAAAATTAGAAATCAATATTAAAAATTAAATGTTTGTTTGTTTTTTTTGAAAAATAATTAATAACTTTGACATCCTAATTTTTAAATTTAATTATTATGAAAAGAATTTTATCTTTTTCTTTAACAGCAGTAATGGCTTTTACTGCTTATTCTCAAAGTTTGTGGAATGATAATTTTGAAACTTATACTGTTGGTAACCTAAATACTCAAGGAGGTTGGGCTAGAGATGGAGGTGGAAATGCAAACTGGACTAAAGTAGCTAATATCGACGCAACTCACGGAAAATCTTTTCAATTAGGCAGTATAGCATCTAATGCAGATGGTGTTTGGCATTATCATGCGACTAATTGGGAAGGGGCTACAAGTGGAAATAACATTTTTGTGGTAGAATATGATTATTACACAGGAACTGATACTGGTGGTTCCGATGCGGCTGCCTATATACAAATATATGATGTCGATGCTGGCTATGCTATGCCAATGATGATTGGATGGGATCCGGGAGAAGGTTATATTTCATTACAGGATGAGATTGCTGGAATAATTATTGCTGATAATGTAACAGCTAACACATGGTACCATATCAAAGCTTCATATGATATGACAACTGGGGAAGTGAAAATAAAAGTAGATAATGGTGATGTTATTACTTATGAAGGAACTCCAGACTTGGTTCCTCAAGAATTAGATGTTTTATTAGCTGGTATTACTACTGCAGGATTTGATAATATTACTGTAAGTGCTACTAATACAGATCCTTTCTTGGCTGTATCTGATGTAACTAAAAAATCGTCTGTAAGTGTTTATCCAAACCCTGCTACGAATGTTGTTAATATCAAGTCTGATAAGAAAGTAGAATCAGTTTCTATTTATGATGTTGCTGGTAAAATTGTAAAAACTACAGCCGAGACTTCTATCAACGTAGAGAATTTAGCTAAAGGTTCTTATATCGTAAACATCAAGTATGTTGATGGTTCTAAAGAATCCACAAAAGTTATCAAGAAGTAATTTCTAAAACTTTAAATAGAATTGAAGAGCTACATTTTTGTAGCTCTTTTTTATGTTGTTAATCTTTATATCATAAAAAAGCTCTGAATTATTAGTTAATAATCATCAGAGCTTTTATTTAATTCGAAAATATTCTATTTTACAAAGAATAATTCGGAGCTTCTTGCGTAATAATTACATCGTGCGGGTGCGATTCTTTCAATCCGCTTCCTGTAATCATAACCAGTTTCGAATCTTTCTGCAACGCTTCGATATCTCTAGCGCCACAATAGCCCATTCCAGCGCGAAGACCTCCAGTCAATTGGAAAATCACATCTTCCAGTTTTCCTTTGTGAGGAACTCTGCCTTCGATGCCTTCGGGAACAAATTTCTTGGCTTCACTTTGGAAATAACGCTCTTTTCCGCCACGTTTCATGGCTGAAAGAGAACCCATTCCCTGATAAGACTTGAATTTTCTTCCCTGGAAAATAATTTCTTCTCCCGGAGCTTCATCAGTTCCAGCTAAAAGAGACCCGAGCATTACTGCGCCTGCACCACTTGCAATGGCTTTTACGATGTCACCAGACAATTTAATTCCACCGTCGGCGATAACAGCTACATTTTTCTTTTTAGCAAATTCATAAACATTATAGATTGCAGAAAGCTGAGGAACTCCAACTCCGGCAACAACTCTCGTTGTACAGATAGAACCTGGCCCAACACCAACTTTTAAGACATTAGCTCCTGCTTTTATCAAATCTTTTGCAGCATCCGCTGTTACGATATTTCCACCAACGATATCCAAATCCGGGAAAGTTTTTCTGATTTCAGAGATTTTATCCAAAACACCTTTCGAATGTCCGTGAGCAGAGTCGATGGCAACAATATCAACGCCAGCTTTTACTAATGCTGTAATTCTTTCAATCGTATCCTCACCAACACCAACACCAGCTCCGACAATCAGTCTTCCGTTTTGGTCTTTGTTGGCATTTGGATATTCTAATTGATTGTCGATATCTTTAATTGTAATCAATCCGACTAATTTGTTTTTCTTGTCAACAATCGGAAGTTTCTCGATTCTGTTTTTTAGCAAAATTTCTTTCGCCTTTTCAAGATTGGTAGTTTTATCGGACGTGATGAGGTTTTCTTTGGTCATAATTTCCTCAACTTTGATTTCAAGATTTTCCTGATATTTCACATCACGATTGGTGATGATTCCGATGAGGTAATTATTTTTATCGACTACAGGAAGTCCAGAGATTTTATAATTCGCCATTAATGCTTTCGCCTCTGCCAAAGTGTGGTCTTTTGACAATGTCACCGGGTCGGCAATCATTCCGTTTTCGGAACGTTTCACGCTGTTGACTTGCGAAGCTTGTTCTGCAATTGGCATATTTTTGTGAATGAAACCCAAGCCGCCAACTCTCGCTAGTGCAATTGCCAAATCAGCTTCTGTAACCGTATCCATTGCTGCGGAAACTATCGGAACATTGAGCGAAATTTTGTCTGTAAGTCTTGATTTTAGGGAAACCTGATTAGGTAAAACTTCTGAATAAGAAGGGACTAGAAGAACGTCATCGAAAGTGATGGCTGTCTCTACAATTTTGTTATGAATAGACATCTTTACTTTCTTTGCAAAATTAAGCTATTTTTATTGAATTTGAAAATATCGTAATTTATTTGATAAATAATTAATATTCTGAGAAATGATGATTGGATGTCTGATGTCCTAGCCCTGATGGGAACGACATCCTTTTGCAAAAATAGCTTTGGACTTGGATGGATTTTGCAAAAGATATAGTGGACAGCAGGTTCCTGGCTCCTAAAAATTCTAGAATCGACTGAGGATTCCCCAATGAATTTTTATTTCGTTAAATTTAAACGGATTGCCAAACTCATTTCCGTTGGAGATTTGGAAACTCATCAGACCGACAGGAAGGAAAAAATTGAAACCCAAACCTAAACTGTAGAGTTTTGGCGTGATTCCCAGCGCTTTGTTGGACATTTGACCATATTGTGCAAAAAGGTCGAAGAAGGCTTGGTCGTTCACGAGATAACGATATTCGGCTCCAGCAAATGCGTAAAAATCGCTTACAAGACTCTGTTCATTGAAGCCTCGAAGCGAGTTCCAGCCTCCAAACCGAAAAAGTTCGTTTGTCGATAATTCGTTTTTAGAACTGAGCAAAGCCGATTCTCCTTTGATATTGAGAAAGTGATTTCCGGACAAATTGAAGTTGTGTTCTGCAAAAAGAAAATACCGGATTTGGTCAAACTTTTCCTGCGTGTCGTCGTAAGTTGTTTTGAGGAAATCAGCTTCAACACGTATGTTGCTTTTGTTGATGAACAGTGGAATGTCGCTCCCTTCCTGATATTGATAATAAACACCAATCCCTTTTTTGCTATAATCGCGACCGCTTGTGTAAAGTGAATCCAGAATCGCAGAAGATTCGAAAGTCCCTTTGAGACCGAGTTTTTGTTTTGGCGAAAGATGATAATAAACCGCGGGCAAAAATTTGACATTCGCAAAAGTGGAATCCTGGCGGAAAATATTGACGTTCACGTTCAGTCCAACATTGCTTCCAAACGTGTAAGGAATGTCCGTCTGCAAATCAAAAGTTTGTCCTTTGTCGGGATTTCTCTGCCAATAGATGCCAATGCTTTCGAAGCTGTTGAACATATTTTTCATCTGGACATTCAGAGTTCCGTTGACGGTAAATTTCTCGGTTTTATCGTTTCCGAAACCAATCATTCCGTCGAAAGTGTTGGTTTTTCGTTTTTGAGTAAAGAGAAAAACTTGGGTAGAATCTTTGGTAAACAAAGTCTGAGGCGGTTTTTCCAACGATACAAACTGATGATTTTGCAGAGATTGATTCATTAAAACCAAATTCTTGTCATCGTAGTTTTTACCGAGATATTGTTTGTTGAGGTTTTTAACGAATTGTTTCGGTAAACGCGTGTAACCTTTGAAAACAATGCCATCAATTTTCCGTTGCGAAGCCGGAACGACTGAGATTTTGACCGACGGAATTCCGTTTTCCATTTTCTGGAATTTGGTTTTCACACGGTTGAAAGCAAAACCCTTGTCCCGATATTTTTGATTGATATTTTTCTTGAGCGAATCTAAGTTTTTGGTGTAAATCTCATTCTTCTGAAACTTCAAATCTGTCATCAAAGAATCTGAAAATTTCACATTCGCTTTGTTGAAATTTGGGCCTTTGTCGTAATAGATCTCTGTCCGATTTTCTATTTTTTTAACGTCTTTCAGTTCTGTGAAGAAGTAAGAATTTTCTGCTAATGAATCCAGAAATTTAACTGCTTTGGCAGAATCGGAAACGATTTTTTTGGTGTTTGTTTCTTTGTCGATGAGCCAATATTCTTTATTCTGCGCGTTGGAGAAAAAAGATATGAATAAAGCTAATATGAATAGAAATCGACTCAATGAATTTTAATCTAATGTTGTGATGAATTGTTTGAGTTGTCAGGCTGAGCGGAGTCGAAGCCCTTTTCAAAATTGTCTGAATGGCTATTATTTTGACAAATCGATAATTCTTTTAATTTCTCCCAATTGTCATTGATTATAGCTTCTTTTTTCTTTCTAGTCCAACCTTTTACTTGTTTTTCGAAAGCAATAGCTTGGTCGATTTCATTAAATTCAGTATAAAAAACCAATTGAACTGGTCTTCTGCTATGCGTGTAGCTTTCAGGATAATGTCCTGATTGATGTTTATTAATTCTAGAATCCAAGTCGCTTGTAACTCCTGTGTAATAAGAGTTATCAGAAAATTTTAATATGTAAACATAATATTGTTTCATCTTGTGGGAAGCACTTCGACTCCGCTCAATGTGACATCGCTAATACTAACTATTTTTTTACTAACTGTCGGGCTGAGTATTTCGACTTCGCTCAATATAAACTTCGACGAAGACTTTAATATTTAAAACCGAGGTTAATCCATTTTATTATACTTCTTCATCAGATTCTCATAAGTATTCTGCGGAAGAATCCATTTCAAAGGAACTCCGATTTTCTGTCCGAATTTACCAAAATAATAATGTGCTTTCCATTTTGATTTCCCTAAAAGTTGGTCAACGTAAACGGCAACATCCAAAGGCTCTGTTCCGTCGCCAACGTGAGAATTCATCAAAGAATAGACTTTTTCGAAGACATTTTTGTAAGGTTCAGAAACCTTGGTTTTGACACGGTTTTCTGCGATATTGGTTTTGATATCACCCAAATGAAGCGAGCAAACTTTGATGTTCCAAGGATAAACTTCGTAACGCATTGCTTCTGTAACCTTGTCCAAAGCCGATTTGGATGCGGAATAGAATCCCCGGAAAGGCAATCCCATTTCTGAACCGATGCTGGAAACGTTGATGATTTTTCCCATTTTCTGCTCACGCATTTTTGGAAGAACTGCTGTCATCATTTGAACAGAACCAATTAGATTAAGATTAAATAATCTCAAAATGTCGTCTTTCGTAGAATCTTCAATTGCACCAACCATTCCCATTCCGGCGTTGTTAATCAAAATATCGATTCTGGTTTCCGTTTTCAAGATTTCAGAAATGGCATTATCGATTTGTTTTTTTTCTGTAATATCAGTCGGAATAGACACGAAATATTCAGAGCTCACGACCTTTCGGCTCAATCCGTAAACTTTGTTTCTTTTTTTTCCGAAATATTCTGCCAGTGCGAATCCAATTCCGGATGAAGCGCCTGTGATGATGATAGTTTTTGACATTTAGTAATTAAATGATTTTGTTGAATTAGGGATTTTGATTTCATTTTTGCCAATCCTGAAATCGTTCATTTTGATGAGTTTAGGGAATTTTTGCGTAAATTCTTTGTAATAGTTTTCAGGAATTTTCCTGTCAGAATCGTCGTCACAATCCGAATATTGATTGTCAATAATCACTTTCCCAGTTGAGAAATTAACCTCATTTTTGAAATTAAATTCACAGGTGTCATCAAAACAAATGGATGCTCCAATTAGATAAAAATCGCCGTTCTGAAACCGAAAAGTGTATTTTGCTGTATCTGAATGGCGGGAATTGTTGTAATAGGACTGAAGGATATTCAGACTATTGTTTTTAATATTTACTTCTAACTTATTTTCAGTGGGATAAAATCCTTCTTTACTGTCAAAAATTATTGTTGAATTCTCTTTCCAAATCTTCGATTTTCCATTGACATCTTTAAGAATATAAAGTTTCCTGCCCGATACTTCTTCTCTTGGAGTAATATTAAAAATCATTACAATTTCATCTTTTCCATCTTTATCGAGGTCGCCTTTAGTTTCAAGGATTTTCTCGTAAGTTTTTGGAACTACGAAATCTTTCAATTCCTGAGATTGGAGAATTGAACAATATATTAAGGTTAAAAATGAAAAGATGTTTTTCATTTAATTTGATTTAGTAACCTCAGCAAAATCCTCCCAAAACTCAGGATAAGATTTCTCCACAACATCTTCATTTTCGATATTCAGTTCCTTAACCAAAGCAAACGGGGCAAAAGCCATCGCCATTCTGTGGTCGTTGTAAGTCGCGATCGAAATGTTTTCTTGAGGTTCTATGAATTCGCAAGATTCTATTTTCTCGACCGTGATATGAGTTTTTCCGCCGATTTTCAATAATTCATTTTGAAGCGCTACCAAACGGTCGGTTTCTTTCACTTTCAAAGTGTGAAGTCCTGTGATGACGAAAGGGATTTTCAACGCTGTTGCCGTCACACAAAGCGTTTGTGCGATGTCAGGACAATCGTTCATATCAATCGTAATCAATTCCGGATATTCGAAAGCGGGCTCTGGCAAAAGCGAAATCGAGTTTTCTGCATAATCCGAAACCGTGTTGATTCCGAAATATTTCCAGTAGATTTCCTTAATCACGCTGTCGCCTTGCAAAGACAAAGTATGATAACTTTTCAAGGTGATTGATTTTCTGCCAATCGCGCATAAAGAATAAAAATAAGATGCTGACGACCAGTCGCTTTCTACTTCGTAATGTTCGGTCCTGATATGGTTTTTATGTGAAACGATTTCGATTCTGTTTTCTGCAAAATGAGACTTGATTCCGATTTCGTTCAGGATTTTCAAAGTCATTTCGAGATAAGGTCTTGAGGTGATTTCGCCTTCCAATTCCAACGTCAGTCCGTTTTCCAATTTTCCTCCGATTAAAATTAATGAAGTCAAAAACTGGCTGGAAACGTTGGCTGAGATTTTAACTAAATTGTTTTCAATCTTTTTGCCGATGATTTGCAACGGCGGAAAACCTTCTTTCTCAAGATAAATAATGTCTGCACCAAGCGACTGAAGTGCATCTACCAAAGGTTTGATGGGACGGTTTTTCATTCGGTCAGAACCTGTCAAAATGGTTTTTCTGCCTTCAAAAATGGAATAATAAGAAGTCAAAAATCGCATCGCAGTTCCAGCGTGGTGGATATCAATGGTTTCTGAATCAGATTCCAAAGCTTTTTTTAGCAAAGTTGTGTCCTGAGAATTGGAAAGATTGAGCATATCAATGTTCCCAAACAATTTCCCTAAAATCAAAAGACGGTTCGAAATACTTTTCGAACCGGTGATTTGGATATTTTTTCCGTCTATAAGTTCAGACTTTTTTATAATCATTTCTATGTATTGATGTAAGAAGTATTAATGTATTAATGATTTGATTCAACTCGTGAATACATTTTACATTAATACGTTTTACAAATTATTTTAATTTTTCATTATTCTGATGTCGGTCTTTGTCTCTATCAGTTTTGATTTTCATTTTTTTATCGAATGCGGATTGCAAGTCTGTTCCGGTTTGATTGGCTAAGCAAAGCGTTACAAAAAGAACATCGGCCAATTCTTCGCCCAAATCTTTGGATTTATCGGATTCTTTTTCAGATTGTTCGCCGTATCTTCTGGCGATGATTCTGGCAACTTCGCCAACTTCTTCAGTGAGCATTGCCATATTCGTCAGCTCATTGAAATAGCGAACGCCAATGGTTTTTATCCATTCATCAACCTGAGTTTGGAGACTTGTAATTTCCATTATTGATAAGCTCCTAAAGTTGCAGGATAAGTTCTTGTATTTCCGGTAATATCTTGAGCTGTGATCCCTCCAAGATTAGTTCCTTTTCCTCTTGCTTTCGAATCTGCTTTAACTCTCAAATTCATTTTCTGCGTGAAATAATTCTGGAACTTCGGATCTTCGTTTTTGATAATGTTATCGCCAATCGGAGTGAATGCTGAGCTAGAACTTAATTTCAATAATGTATTATCAAAGCGAGCACTAACTGCTGTTCCAGCAGAATTGTTACTAAAAGAAACCAAATCCAATGTATCTCCATAAATAATGGAATTCTTGACAGCCAAAGTTACCAATCCAGATTCTAAAATGCCTTCTTCATTTTCCCAAGTGTTGCTAGCGAAAATTCCAACTGCAGACATTGATGAATTGAGATTCCAATAATTCGCCAAAGTCGAATAATTGACATTGTAAGTTCCGCTTCCTGCAACTGCCAAATCAGCTTCGCCACAGTTGTTCATCACCACATTGTTCATTGTCAATTTTGAATGAATACCATAAATTCCGGCATTTTGGAAAGTATGGAAAATCGAATTATTAATGATTGCGTTGTTATTATTTTTCAATTGAAGTCCTACGTTTCCTCCAAAAACTCTGGCATGATTCATATTAAGAACTGTCGCTTCATCCATTTTGATTCCGTTCCAGTTGGCTGGCAAAGTATCATATTTGGTGTCACTTCTGTCGCCTCGGAAAATTACTTCTTCGCCCAAAGCACCTTTCACATCAAGAACCGAATTTTTCGCAAAATTCATCCCGCTGTTCTTTCGGAAATAGACTTTCGTTCCTTGCTCCATTGTTAGAGTTTTACCTTCAGCAATAGTCAAATCTCCAAAAATCACTTTCACTTTATCTTTGGTCCAAGTTGTATTTTCTGAAATGATATTAGGATTTGAATCTGTTTTAATAAAATATTCTGCATCCTGAACAACCGAGAAAAGTGTTACTTTCTGTTCGCCGGCTGGCGTTCTGAAAACCACTTGAGCTTCTGCAATAGATTCGGGAACTGTCGTAGTAGGTGCAATTTCCACGAAAACATAAAGACTATCTTTTCTTCTCAGTGCAACCCGGTCAAAACTAGTGCCTACTTTCCCATCAACATTTATTTTATAAAGAGATGCATTGACACCTTCCAGCTTGATTTCTGGGATTAGAATATCTTTATCTTCATTATTATAAACCTTCACGGCATAAGTTTCTGAACGCATCTGATTGTAAACTGTATCACAAAAAACTGTATCGGTAGAGAATCTCAAAAGTTGAGTTGGGGAATCAAAAGAAATATCATCGCGATTACAACCTGCCAAAAGCAAAAGTGACCAAAATGCAATTCCAAAAAGTATTTTAATTTTCATTTATCTTGTTTAATCTTCAAAACTACAAAATTTAAATTTTTATTTTGTAAAAGCTCAAATTTTCTTAAATAAATTTAACACCCATAAAAACTAACTAACATTTGTTAGTTTAATAAAAAAGTGTATTTTTGAATAAATCACATTCAATTATCAAAACTGAGAATAATAAATTGAATGTCAAATGTTTAAATATGGAAATGACCAAAAGACATTTTTTAAACAAAGAAATTAGCCTGACTGATTTACTGAAATCTGCTTATCGTTTGATGTTTACGGCCAAAACGATGAGCGATTTGTTTGAACAAGAAAAAAAAATCACATCGAAATACGTTCACGCCACATCCCGCGGACACGAGGCGATTCAGCTCGCGTTGGGAATGCAATTGTTGTCACAGGATTTCGTGAGTCCTTATTATAGAGACGACTCGATTTTATTGGGTGTTGGACTTACGCCTTATGAATTGACACTTCAGCTTTTAGCAAAACGCGACGACCCGTTTTCTGGTGGAAGAACATACTATTCACACCCAAGTTTGCGACGAGACGATTTCCCGAAAATGATTCACCAAAGCTCCGGAACAGGAATGCAAGCCATCCCAACCACTGGAATTGCAATGGGAATAAAATACAAAGAAGAAACAGGAATCGCCGAAAACTTTACCGAAAAACCAATCGCAGTTTGTTCACTCGGCGACGCCAGTTGCACAGAAGGCGAAGTTTCCGAAGCATTTCAAATGGCTGCCTTGAAACAATTGCCGATTCTCTATCTGGTTCAGGACAATGAATGGGATATTTCCGCCAGTGCAGACGAAATCCGAGCGCAAGACATCACAAAATATATGCAGGGTTTTAACGGCATCGAAACCAGAACCATCGACGGAACTGATTTTATTAAATCTTACGAAACCGTCAAAGAATGCATCAAAATCATTCGGGAAGAACGCAGACCGATGTTGATTCACGCTAAAGTTCCTTTGCTCAATCACCACACTTCTGGCGTACGAAAAGAATGGTATCGCGATGATTTGGAAGAATGTGCGAAGAATGACCCATTAATCAAATTAAGAAATACACTTTCAGAATTCAGCATCGAAGATTCTGAAATTGAAACCATAGAAAAAGAAGTTGCAGAAATCGTAAGAAATGATTTTGAAAATGCTGTTTTAGCAGAAGACCCAAAACCGGAAGATACGTACAAACACGATTTCGCACCAACGCCAATCACCGAAGAAAGAGGAGAACGTTCTCCAAATGGAAAAATTCCAACGGTAATGGTAGATTGCGCATTGTTTGCCATCAGAGAATTGATGACAAAACATCCGGAAGCCTTATTATATGGACAAGATGTCGGATTGAGATTGGGAGGCGTTTTCCGTGAGGCAATTACCTTGGCTGGTCAATTTGGAGAGAAACGCGTTTTCAATACACCAATTCAGGAAGCGTTTATCGTTGGTTCCACAGTCGGAATGAGCGCCGTTGGTTTGAAGCCGATTGTCGAAGTGCAGTTCGCAGATTACATTTGGCCAGGCTTGAATCAGTTGTTTACCGAAGTTTCCAGAAGTTATTATCTGTCTAATGGAAAATGGCCGGTTTCAATGATTCTGCGTGTTCCGATTGGCGCATACGGAAGTGGTGGACCGTATCATTCGAGTTCTGTGGAAAGTGTTTTGTGCAATATTAAAGGAATCAAAATCGCTTATCCATCAACAGGTGCAGATTTAAAAGGTTTGATGAAAGCTGCTTTCTACGACCCAAATCCAGTTGTGATGTTAGAACATAAAGGATTATATTGGACAAAAATCGAAGGCACAGAAACTGCAAAAACTATAGAGCCAGACGAAGATTACATTATTCCGTTTGGAAAAGCTAGAGAAGTTTTACTTTGTGAAAATCAGCAGGATAAGCCAACTTTAACCATCATTACTTATGGAATGGGCGTTTATTGGGCTTCGAATGCAGCGAAAAAGTTTGATAATCAGATTGAAATCATCGATTTAAGAACACTCGCACCTTTGGATGAGAACCGGGTTTTCGAAAGTGTAAAAAAACATAACCGTTGCATCGTTTTGACCGAAGAACCTGTGAATAATAGTTTCGCTCAAAGTCTGGCAGCGAGAATCAGTGACAATTGTTTCAGACATCTCGACGCTCCGGTAAAAGTGGTTGGTGCAAAAGATTTGCCTGCAATTCCTATCAATTCCGAATTGGAAAAGGAGATGTTGCCAAACACACAGAAATTAATTAAAGAAATAGAACAACTGTTGAAATACTAAGCTCCGTAGGAGCGAAATGTTTGTAGCAAAACGATTTTTATTTTTAAAGGAACTCCGTAGGAGTGACACATTATGATACAGGAATTAATAATTAATAAGAAAAACAAAATCAATAAAAAAGAATTGATTTTGTCCGAAGCCGCAATGCTTTTCAAAGAAAAAGGTTTTGGCGGAACCAGTATGCGTGACTTGGCGGAGAAAGTAGGAATGGAAGCCGCAAGTATGTACAATCACATCAAATCCAAAGACGAAATCCTGGAATTGATTTGTTTTAAAATTGCCAACCAATATATTTCCCAGCTTCAGGAAATAGAAAATACCAACCAAAGCTTTCAGGAAAAACTGAATGCCATCATTGGACTTCACGTTCAACTGATTATAGAAGATGCAGCATCGGTTTCAGTAGCGAACAACGATTGGAAATATTTGTCTAATGATAAGAAAGAACAATACAAAGAAACCAGAAAGTCCTACGAAAAAAGCTTTGCCAACATCATAGAACAGGGAATGGAAAGCGGAGAATTCAAAAAAATGAATGTTTCTGTTGCTCTTTTCACGATGTTGTCTTCAATCCGATGGATAGAATTATGGTACAAACCAAGCCGAAAAATCACACCACAGCAACTGGAAGATGATCTGAAAACTTTGCTAATGAATGGTTTAAATAATTAAATTCAAATCTTAGCTAAGCGTAAGCGGCTTTGCGGACTTAAAAACATATAGTTAATCAAAAAAAACTTTGCGCACTTTGCGTTTAAAAATAAATGTCAGTAGTTTTTCATCCTTTAAAAGTAAAAAAAGTCAAGAAAGAAACGCAGGATTGTGTTTCCGTGAGTTTTGATGTTCCTGCAGAATTGGCAGAACAGTTCAAATTCACGCAAGGACAATATTTGACATTCAAACAAATGAATGGCGAGCAGGAACTTCGTCGTTCCTATTCGATTTGCGCCAGTCCGCACGAAAACGAATTGAAAGTCGCTGTCAAAAAAGTTCCCGAAGGTCTGTTTTCTTCTTTTATGAATGAAAACCTGAAAGAAGGCGACGTTCTGGAAGTGATGCCTCCAATGGGAAAATTCTACACAGAACTGAATCCCGAAAATAAGAAAACATACGTTGCTTTTGCAGCAGGAAGTGGAATCACACCTATAATTTCCATTATCAAATCGGTTTTGAAAAGCGAGCCTCAAAGCCAATTTATCCTAATTTATGGCAATAAAAACAAAGGAACCATCATTTTCAAAGAAGAAATCGAAGTTTTGAAAAACCTTTTTATGGAACGATTGAGCATTTATCATATCCTCAGTCGCGAGGTTGCAGACGCCGATTTATTGAGTGGCAGAATCAATTCTGAGAAAGCAAAATCATTCCTCAACAAAATCATTCCGGCAGAGAAAATAGATGAGGTTTTTCTTTGCGGACCGGAAGAAATGATTCTGAGCGTTAGAGATACTTTAATCCAATCAGGCGTTGAAGCTAAGAAAATTCATTTCGAATTATTCTTCAGTGCGGCTTCCGCGGAAAAGAAAAAGGAACACGAGTTAGCAATCAATCAATCCGATGATGATTTTAGCAAAGTCACAGTGAAATTGGATGCAACAGCTTTGAAGTTGGATTTAGCTTATCACGGACCAACGATTTTGGATGCAGCTTTACAAAACGGAGCCGATTTACCTTACGCTTGCAAAGGCGGAGTTTGTGCGACGTGTAAATGCAAATTAGAGAAAGGTGAAGTAGAAATGGACATCAATTATTCTCTCGAACCAGACGAGATTGCAGCAGGATTTATCTTGTCTTGCCAAGCACATCCGAGGTCGGAGGAAGTGGTTGTTAATTTTGATATTAAATAAAATAATAATTATGGCAGCTATTTCCGCCTGTAGTTTATCCTGAGCGAAGTCGAAGGGCTACCAATCTTTTTTGCAGAAGATTTCAGTTTCAATAGAACTCGAAGTACACGCAAAAAAGGATTTCCGCTCAAGTCGGGCTGCAAAATTGGTGTAAAACAAGTAAGGCTATAAACAAAAGTTTGTCATTCCGTAGGAATCTCGCTAGTTTAGATTCTTACGGAATGACAAAGATAATTTAGAATTAGTCTTGGCTAAGTTTTACGCCTTTGCGAACTTAAAAACAGTTAGTAGTTAAAAAAAACTTTGCGCACTTTGCGTTTAAATAAATTCCATTAACCCCAAAACATTATGGAAACAACAGAAATCAATTTAGAAGAACATTTTCAGAATAAAATAGACAGAGAAATCCGTATCGAACCCAAAGACTGGATGCCTGATGCGTACAGAAAAACCTTGGTTCGTCAGATTTCTCAGCATGCGCATTCCGAGATTGTCGGGATGCTGCCGGAAGCGAATTGGATTACTCGTGCACCAACTTTGAATCGTAAAAAAATCTTGTTGGCAAAAGTTCAAGACGAAGCAGGACACGGACTTTATCTCTATTGCGCCACCGAAACTTTGGGTGTTACAAGAGATGAAACGATTAACGATTTACATTCCGGAAAGGCTAAATATTCCAGCATTTTCAATTATCCGACTTTGACTTGGGCAGATATGGGCGCAATCGGCTGGTTGGTTGACGGTGCCGCAATTCTGAATCAGGTTCCGCTTTGTAGAGCATCTTATGGACCTTATGCCAGAGCGATGGTTAGGATTTGTAAAGAAGAAAGTTTCCACCAGAGACAAGGTTATGAGCTGATGATGAAACTCGCTCAAGGTTCACCAGAGCAGAAAGCAATGGCTCAGGATGCATTCAACCGTTGGTGGTGGCCGACTTTGATGATGTTCGGACCAAAAGATGCCGACTCTGGAAATACAGAATTATCAATGAAATGGCGAATCAAACGATTCACGAATGACGAACTGAGACAGCGTTTCATAGATGTATCTATTCCTCAGGCAGAATATTTAGGCTTGACAATTCCAGACCCAGATTTGAAATTCAATGAAGAAACCGGACATTACGAATTCGGAGAAATCGATTGGGATGAGTTTTGGAAAGTGGTCAAAGGCAACGGACCTTGTAACAAAGAAAGAATTGAAACCCGCAAAAAAGCCTTCGACGACGGCGCTTGGGTAAGAGAAGCCGCAACTGCTTATCACGAGAAAAGAAAATTAAGAGAAGAACAAAACAGAAAAACAGTTTAGATTTTTGGTAAGTAAATTTTCTCTCGCAGATTATTCAGATTTAGCAAATTATTCAAACAAAATCAGCATAATCTGTTAAATCTGCGAGAAATAATAAAATAAGAATTATGCAAAATACAGAATGGCCGCTTTGGGAAGTTTTTATCAGAAGCAGGCAAGGTCTTGACCACAAACATGTTGGCAGTCTTCATGCTGCTGATGCGGAAATGGCAATACAAAATGCGCGCGATGTTTATACGAGAAGGATGGAAGGTGTCAGCATTTGGGTGGTAGAATCCAAGCACATCCATGCCACAAATCCCGATGATTCCGAGGCATTTTACGAACCTTCGGAAGACAAGGTTTATCGTCATCCGACGTTTTATCACGTTCCGGAAGAGGTGAAAAATATGTAATATGATTTTTAGGGCAGCTTAATCCGCCTTCCGCTCCCGCTATCCGCCTCTGGCGAATGAGCTCCGCTCAAGTCGGGCTGCTGTAATTCAACTTTTAAAAAGAGCGTTATTTAATAAAATGGAAAACAATCAAAACAACTGGCTCAATTATATTCTGCATCTTGCAGATACAAGTTTAATTCTCGGACAACGTCTTTGCGAATGGTGTGGAAAAGGACCAGTCTTGGAGCAGGATATTGCAATGTCCAATATTGCTTTGGATTTGTTGGGAGAATCTTCCAACTATTATCAGTATGCAGCCGAAATTCAGAATGAAGGAAAAACGGAAGATGATTTAGCTTTCCTGAGAAACGAGCGCGAATTCAGGAATCTGCTTTTAGTCGAAAGAGAAAACGGACATTTTGGAGATACGATTGCAAGACAGTTTTTCTTCGATGCCTATCATCATCTTTTATTGACCGAACTGAAAAATCATTCCGATTTGAAACTCGCTTCCATCGCAGAAAAGTCTCTGAAAGAAGTGACTTATCATTTAAAATGGAGTAGCGAATGGATGATTCGTCTAGGAGACGGAACAGAAGAAAGTCATAACAGAATTCAAAAATCAGTGGAAAGTATCATTGATTTTACAGACGAAATGTTTATTCCAACCAATTGGGAATTAGAATTAATTGAACAAAATATAATTCCAGATATCAGAATTTTCCGAACCAAATGGAAAACAAAAGTTCTTGAAATCCTTAATGAAGCAACTTTGTCTGTCGATTTCTCAAAATCGAGACGATTAACGGGCGGAAAAGACGGCAAACACACGGAAAAAATGGGTTACATCCTGGCCGAAATGCAAGTGATGCAACGCACTTATCCTAATATGGAATGGTAGAAATATTACGCAAAAGCGTAAAAACTGTGTATAAAAATTGCTTTAAGTCGCAAAATATAGCGTACACCTTTGCGACTTAAAACATTGAATTAATCAAAATTATTTGTGCCTTTGCGATAAAAACAAAAAATGACAGTCACAGAAGAACATATTTGGCAAATCTTAGAAGAAGTTCCCGACCCGGAAGTTCCTGTTCTCAATCTTTTGGATTTGGGAATCATCCGTGATGTGAATCTTAATGAAGACGAAGTCGAAATTGTAGTGACACCGACTTATTCCGGCTGTCCTGCAACCTCGATGATTAATATGGCTATCAAAATGAAACTGATTGAAAAAGGTTTCAATAATATTAAATTGACCAATCGATTAAGTCCTGCGTGGACTACCGATTGGATGACGGAAGAAGGAAAACAAAAGCTAAAAGCTTACGGCATCGCACCACCTGTCTATTCAAAAAATAGCGACGAATTATTTTCAAAAACAGATGAGGTCGAATGTCCACTTTGTGGTTCAAAACATACACATTTGATAAGTCAGTTTGGTTCCACAGCCTGCAAAGCTTTGTATCAATGTGATGATTGCAGAGAACCTTTTGATTATTTTAAATGCCATTAAATAGTTGTTAGTTGATGGTTTATAGTTGTTAGATTTAATAATAAGTCTTTGAGTTCTTAGCTAAGTTTTACGCCTTTGCGAACTTAAAAACATTTAGTAGTTAAAAAACTTTGCGCACTTTGCGTTCAAAAAATACATTTTACAAAAAGAAATGAAAATAGGAATAGTCGGTAGCGGAGCAATGGGAAGTGGAATTGCGCAGGTTTTTGCAACAGCCGGAAATCAGGTTTTGTTGTACGACAGCAATCCGATTGCTGTAGAAAAAGCCGGACAAAATCTGGAAACGCATTTCCAGAAATTGGCCGAAAAAGGAAAGCTGACTTACGAAGAAGCAGAAACTTATTTCGATAATATTAGATTGAGTGATAAATTATCAGAACTAAAAGACTCCGAATTAATCATCGAAGCTATTATTGAAGATTTGGAAATCAAAAAAGAGTTATTCCAAAAGTTGGAAAGCTTAGTTTCCGAAGATTGCATTTTGGCAACCAATACTTCATCATTATCCATTGCATCGATTGCATCAGCTTGTCAGAAACCGGAACGTGTGATTGGAATTCATTTTTTCAATCCAGCACCTTTGATGACTTTGGTAGAGATTATTCCTGCAATTCAGACTGATAAAGATTTAATTTCGAAAACGAAGAGTTTAGTAGAAAGCTGGAAGAAATTACCGGTTATTGCAAAAGACACACCCGGTTTTATTGTAAATCGTGTAGCAAGACCTTTTTACGGAGAAGCAATCAGAATTCTGGAAGAAGGAATTGCAGACTGTGCGACTATTGATTTTGCAATGACAAGTTTAGGTGGATTCAGAATGGGACCGTTTCAATTGATGGATTTCATTGGTCACGATGTCAATTATAGAGTGACAGAAAGTGTTTTCAAAGAATTCTTCTATGACCCGAAATTCAAACCGTCATTCACACAAAAAAGATTATTCGAAGCTGGATTTTTTGGAAAGAAATCAGGAAGGGGATTTTATGATTACTCTGAAACCAGTGGTTCGGCGACTGAAAAGAGCCAAAATGCAGAACAACCAATACCAAATGAAAATCAGGAATTGCTCAAAACGATTTTCAACAGGATTTTAGTAATGCTGATGAATGAAGCTTCAGATGCCTATTTCTTAAACATCGCATCCGCAGAAGACATCGATTTGGCAATGACAAAAGGTGTGAATTATCCAAAAGGATTATTAAAATGGGCAGATGAATTTGGTTTGGAAAATCTTGAAAAAGAATTGGACCAACTTTATAATTATTATCATGAAGACCGTTACAGATGCAGTCCAATCATTAGAAATTTAGTCAAACAAAATAAAACTTTTTATTAATGATTTGAACACAATGCTCACAAAGTTTTTTATTTTTTTTTGTTCACAAAGCCGCTTCGCTTAGAATAAGATTGGGAAATAATTTCTCTTATAAGTTTTACGCCTTTGTGAGCTTAAAGCATAATCAAAATGATTTCTTGTGTCCTTTGTGTTCAAATCAATCATCAACTATCATTTATCAATCATAAAAATGAATCAAGTATATATAATAGACGGAGTAAGAACGCCAATCGGAAAGTTGAAAGGAAGTTTATCTTCTGTTCGCCCCGATGATATGGCGGCTTTTGCCATCAAAAAACTATTAGAAAGAAACTCGAATATCGACCAAAGTAGGATCTATGATGTTGTTTTAGGTTGCGCTAATCAAGCGGGTGAAGACAACCGAAACATTGCAAGAATGTCGGCTCTCCTTTCTGGTTTGGATTATCACGTTCCTGGCGAAACCGTCAACAGGCTTTGCGCTTCGGGTTTGTCAGCAGCGATTAATGCTTCACGGGCAATCCAGGTTGGCGATGCTGATTTGATGATTTCCGGTGGTGTTGAAAATATGACGCGTGGGCCATTAGTGATTTCAAAATCCGAAAGCCCTTTTGGTGGTGATGCTAAAATCTATGACACAACTTTCGGCTGGCGTTTTATCAATCCTAAAATGAAAGAAATGTACGGCGTTGATGCAATGGGCGAAACGGCAGAAAATCTGGCTGAGCGAGACCAAATTTCCAGAGAAGACCAAGATAAATTTGCTTTTAATTCTCAGCAAAAAGCAAAGATTGCTCAGGAAAATGGAAGATTAGCGAAGGAAATTGTATCTATTAATATTCCGCAAAGAAAAGGCGACGATTTGATTTTTGATAAAGATGAATTTCCTAAAAGCGATACAACTTTAGAAGGTTTATCAAAATTAAGAACAGCTTTCAAAAAAGATGGAACAGTCACAGCAGGAAATGCTTCAGGATTGAATGACGGTGCAGCGGCGAATTTGTTAGCTTCAGAAAATGCTGTTAAAGAATTTGGATTAACGCCGAAAGCTAGAATTGTTTCGAGTGCTGTTGTTGGTGTTGAACCAAAATTTATGGGAATTGGTCCGGTAAAAGCAGCTGAATTAGCATTACAAAAAGCTGAACTGACATTTAGTGATATTGATGTTATCGAATTAAACGAAGCTTTTGCTGCTCAAAGTTTAGCCTGCATCCGAGCTTGGGGATTGGATGATAATGATGCCAGAATCAATCCGAACGGTGGAGCGATTGCACTTGGACATCCACTTGGAATGAGCGGCGCAAGAATTCTGAATTCCGCAATGTATGAACTTCACAACCAAAATAAAAAATATGCCCTGGTTACAATGTGTGTAGGTTTGGGACAAGGTTTTGCGGTGGTAATTGAGAAAGTTTAGTGAATTGTAAAATGTATTGATGTAAAAAGTATTCACGATTTGCATCAATATTTGAAGTAGTTACAATAAGTCATAAATACCTTTTACATTATACATAAATACAAAAAGAAATAATGCAACTAGAAAATTACGCACTTGGGAGATGGATAAAAGGAGAAGGAGAAGGGCAGGCTTTATATAATTCTATCAATGGCGAATTGATGGCGACGGCGACTTCCAAAGGTTTGGATTTTGGAGAGATGATGGATTATGCCAGAAAAATTGGTGGTCCGGCTTTGAGAAAACTGACATTTCAGGAAAGAGGTTTGATGTTGAAGAAACTCGCTTTTCATCTTTTGGAAAAGAAAGACATTTTCTACAAAGTGAGTTGGGCAACCGGCGCAACCAAAGCAGATTCTTGGGTTGATATCGAAGGTGGCATCGGAAATCTCTTTGCCAATGCGTCGCTCAGAAGACAATTTCCCGACTTACCTTATTATATAGATGGCGATGCGGTGAAGCTCTCCAAAGAAGGAACATTCATCGGACATCATATTTGCACCCCAAAACGTGGTGTTGCGATTCATATCAACGCATTTAATTTTCCGGTTTGGGGAATGTTGGAGAAAATTGCGGTCAATCTTTTGGCTGGCGTTCCGGCCATCGTAAAACCTGCTACAGCAACAAGTTTTTTGACCGAAGTTGTGGTTAAAGAAATCATCGCTTCCCAAATTTTACCAGAAGGAAGTCTGCAATTGATTTGTGGTTCGGCCAACGGAATTCTGGAAAATGTGACGATGGAAGATGTTGTGACGTTTACAGGTTCGGCTTCCACAGGAAAAATGTTGAAGGCTCATCCAAGAATTCTTGAAGAATCTGTGCCTTTCAATTTGGAAGCCGATTCTTTGAACGCAATGGTTTTAGGCGAAGATGCGAAACCCGGAACAGCCGAATTTGATTTGTTCATTAAAGAAGCAACACGCGAAATGACAACCAAAGCTGGACAAAAATGTACGGCGGTCAGAAGATTATTAGTTCCTGCAAATTTGGTTGAGGATGTTCAGATTGCTCTTGGACAAAGACTTTCAACCGTTGTCATCGGTGACCCGAATGTCGAAGGCGTGAGAATGGGCGCTTTGGCAAATAAAGACCAAGTGAAGGAAGTTTCCGAGAAAGTTCAGGAATTAGCCAAAACTCAGGATATTGTTTTCGGAAATTTGGATGATTTTGAAGTGAAAGGTGCGGACAAAAACAAAGGCGCTTTCATTTCCCCGATTTTATTCCTTAATTCAGACCCTTTTAAATACACAGATTGTCATAATATCGAAGCGTTCGGACCTGTCAGCACCTTGATTCCTTATAATAATCTCGAGGAAGCAATTGAACTGGCGAGAATGGGAAAAGGTTCGCTTTGCTGTTCGGTTGTGACGGCTGATGACGATTTTGCAAGAGATTTTGTCATCGGCGCTGCATCGATGCACGGCCGAATTCTGATTCTAAATTCAGACTGTGCAAAAGAAAGTACAGGTCACGGTTCGCCGTTGCCAATGCTGGTTCACGGCGGTCCGGGCAGAGCCGGCGGGGGCGAGGAAATGGGCGGAAAACGGGGCGTTCTTCATTATATGCAGCGTACGGCAATCCAGGGTTCGCCAACGACTTTGACACATATCACGCAACAGTATCAATACGGCGGAAAACAGTTTGAGGATAATATTCATCCATTCAGAAAGCATTTTGAAGAGTTGAAAGTTGGCGAAACTTACATCACGGCGAAGCATACGGTTACAGAAGCGGACATTACCAATTTTGCCAATGTTTCAGGTGACAATTTCTATGCGCATATGGATTCAACATCTTTGGAAGGAACAATCTTCGAAGGCAGAGTTGCGCACGGTTATTTCATTCTGAGTAAAGCTGCAGGCTTATTTGTTGACCCAAGAAAAGGGCCGGTTTTACTGAATTATGGTTTGGACGAATGTCGTTTTGTAAAGCCTGTGTATCCAGGAATGACGATTGGCGTGAAGTTTACCTGCAAAGAAAAAATCAGTCAGGAAAAACGTGACGAAGAAGATATTGCCAAAGGAATCGTGCGATGGCTAGTCGATGTTTATGATGAGACTGGAGAGACTGTCGCGATTGCTACGATTTTGACAATGGTAAAAAAACTTAATCAAGAATAATTATTTGGGCAGCTTAATCCGCCTTCCGCTCCCAATCTTTTTTGCAGACGACTTCAGTTTAAGTAGAACTTGAGAATACGCAAAAAAGGATTTCCGCTCAAGTCGGGCAGCAGATTCTATATATGAATAACCATCAACTAACAACTATCAACCAACAACAAAAATGAACGCATACGTAAAATCAAACATACAAAACGGAATCGGAACCATCGAGTTTTTTCATCCGCAAAGCAACTCGATGCCGAGTTCGCAACTTAAAAATCTTGTTGAAGAAATCAATAATCTAAGTCATAATGACGAAGCAAAAGTCATCATCCTTAAAAGTGGCGGCGAAAAAGCTTTCTGTGCAGGTGCCTCTTTCGACGAATTGATTTCCATCAAAGATTTCGAAGCAGGAAAAACTTTCTTCTCAGGCTTCGCTAATGTCATCAATGCGATGCGAAAATCTCCGAAGCTGATTATTGCAAGAATCCACGGAAAAGCTGTCGGTGGTGGCGTTGGAATTGCCTGTGCGGCAGATTATACTTTTGCAACTGAAAATGCTTCTGTAAAACTCAGCGAATTGGCTGTCGGAATTGGACCTTTCGTTATAGGACCGGTTGTAGAAAAGAAAATCGGTGCTTCATCTTTTGCACAATTAGCAATCAATGCAACCGAATTTTATTCTGCGGAATGGGCACAGGAAAAAAGTATGTATCAGGATGTATATGAAACACCGGAAGAAATGGACGCAGAAATCCAGATTTTGGCTGAGAAATTAGCAAAATCAAATCCCGAAGCTATGTCTCAACTGAAAGAAATTTTCTGGAAAGGAACAGAACATTGGGATGGTTTATTAGCAGAACGTGCTGGAATCAGCGGGCATTTGGTTCTTTCAGATTTTACTGTGAAGGCTATTAATAGTTTTAAAAGTAAATAAATATGCAAGTAAAATCCCTTTCCAATTGGAAAGGGATTTTCTCCATTTAAGAGATTAAGTTGCTGATCCGACTCATAACTTAATTTTCTGAAACATTCTCATCATTATTAGTTTCTAATTTTGGAGTATTCTACTCTCATCGGCAGAACTTACTAACTATTATATATGAATTTGTGTCCGTATCTTCTATACAAAGATAGTTGAGAAGGCAAGCACTAAAACAGAGGAAAAATTACCAATTTCAAGATTAGGTATTTATACCAATAAGTTTTGAACGTATAAAAAAAGCTCCATACAAAATATATTGATGAAGCTTTAAAAATATGAAGTTCGTCTGTTTTTATTAAGTACGTCTCAATTTTATGATATGAAAGATGTTTTCTCTGATCTGTATCACTTCAAACAAATTTTTACCGATTCCAATGCAAATAAAAGGTTTGGCCGTAAAAGTACCTCTTGGTGTTCTGATCGTAGCAGAAACCTCAAGAATTGGAAAGATCCTCCGTTTTTCTGATTTCCAATTCGCATTAGGTTTCATGAAAAAATAATGACTGGAGCAAAAGATAGTCATGTAAGAAATCTCACCTGAAATGATGTAATTGGTAGAGTTCACTATTTCTATTGGGGAAGACATATTGTAAAAAATTTGAATAGTTGTTTTTTACATTTTCGTACTTCAAAGAAATAATAAAAAATAATCTTATGTTAGAGTAGAAATACTGAATATTTAGAAGTTATAATTTAATAGGAATGGTATGTATATTATTAATGACAGCGTAGATAACAATTCCCACTGTGTTTTTTGCGCCTATCTTATCAAGAATCCTTTGACGATGACTTTCCACGGTTCTGGGACTTAGAAATAGAATATCAGCAATCTCATGGTTGGTTTTTTCCTGGCAGATCAGTTTTACAACATCTATTTCTCGGTTGGTAAGCGTTTCATCATTTTCAAATAACGATTTTTTTCGAGAGGGAGCATTCATATAGGACAGAAGCATTTCATGATCTTCTTTTGTGAAAAACATCCCATTTTGATCAACAGCTTCAATAGCTTCTATAAAAGTCTTTTTATCTGAGTTTTTTGGAAGAAAAGCGGAAACCCCCAATTTGATCATGTATCCTAAAACACTGCTTTTGTAGTGTGAAGAAAGAATAATGATCTTCAGGTCGGGGTAATTTTTTTTCAGAATTTCAACAAGTTCAAATCCATCCATCGGTTGCATCTGGACATCAACCATGGCAATATCCGGAAAATCATCGGCGTTTGTTTTTTCCAAATGTTCCAAGATATCTTTACCGGATGTTGCTGTGTGATCTACAGAAATATTTGTTTGTGCGGAAAGCAGCATCTTGATCCCTTCCAGAATGAGTTGCTCATCATCCACCAACACGATTTTAATTTTTTCACTCATAATTAATTAGGAATATTAATGATTAATCGACTTCCTTTTCCAATCGCGTTTTTCCATTTATAAAAACCTTTCACAGAGTTTATTCGTGACTCGATATTTTTAAGTCCCATTCCTTTGTTTGCTTTTTCATAATTGAAACTTTCTCCATTATCAGAAAGGATTATGGTCAGATATTTCGAATGTTTTCTAATATAAACGGTGACTTCATCAGCATTCGAGTGTTTCATTACATTGCTCGTGAACTCCTGAATTACCCTGTAGATCTGAACTTCTGTGAAAGTATCTTTCTTCTCATATTTGGAATTGATCTGTAAATTTAGATTTAATTTATGAGAAAGATTAGTGACTAATTCCTGTAAATATAAAACCAGACCCAACTTCTCCAAATTCACAGGATAAAGCGAATGAGAGATATTTCTGGTAGAATCTATAAGTTCTGTGATTTGTGTGGTAATGACTTTTTTGGAAGCTTCCTGATTTTCAGGTTCCAGATTGTTTAACCAAAGTGAAAGGATGTTAAGACGATTGCCTATGTCATCATGAACAGAAATAGCAATTCTTTTTCTTTCGTCTTCCTGTCCTTTTATATTTTCTAATGACAGTTCTTTTTGATGGTCCATTTCTGCGAGAAACTGTTTGTCCTTCTCATGAATGATTCTTTGGATAAAACTTTTGTAAACCAACAATATAAAGGATATGATGATAATCAAAACGACTACCAACATAATTAGAAAAATGATATTGATCTTTATTTCTTTAATTTTAAAAAAGTATATAAGATTGTAAAATATAGAAAAACAAGTAATGAATTATTGATTATCCAAAAAATATAAAAAGAATCTAAATGAAACTCTATTAGTTGTTGTTGGAACATAAATATAAATATACTGACCGTATAATACAGAAAAAGCATTCCGTCTAGAAGTAAAAAATTATTTTTACCGGATGAAATTTTGATCTCCTGAATGAGGGAATAAGCAATAAGAACGATTATAATAAGATTAGAAACAGCTTTCGAATAATCATTTTCATATTGGGGTAGTATTTTGCCTATTGTTAAAAAAAGTAAACTTAAGATTGCTGTTGCTATGAAATAGTACTTATGGAGTTTTAGTTTTTTAATAAATATACCTGACAATAAAAAAAATTCTCCAGCTATGTAAACGGGATATAGAAATTTGGTGCTTCCTTCTATCTTGAAAAACATTATTATTTCTATACAAAAGACAAAAATGGAATAATAGATATACCATTTTTCGTTTTTTGTAAAGCGTTTATATTTTATAATTGCGAGAACCAGAGCAATACCTAAAAAAATATCAGCTAGTATCCCACTGAATTTGAAAAACTGTTCCACAGTATTTATTGAATTATTATAGAATATCTATAAGGCGGGCTAGGTCTTGTCCAATCGTAAGTGTTGGAAGGGATTCTTGTCGCAATATCTGCAGCAGAGGCATCATCAAAACATGAGATGAAGATTATTGTCGGCAATAACCTTTGATAAACCGGAGAATACTTTAATCCAAAAACACCTACGATGCTGGTTGTATCTTCCGGGTTTTGCAAAAGATCTTGTTTTGGGACGAAAAAGTTCTGGAAGATTCTTTCCCCGTTGAACTCGTTAGATTCCAAACTTAGCCAGTCCATTCCGTTTTCTCTCCAAGATTCTATTTCATCTACTGCAATCTGTTGTCCAGTTACGGGTTGATTCATAATAGGAAAGTTGACATCGGAATCATTTTTGCTTTTGGTAAGGTCAACAGAAAGAGTATAATGACTTGTCAAGGTATAGGTCTTGGTTTGGGTCAGTTTCAGGTCACTCTGTAGTGGAGCTAATGTGGTGTATTCATAACTCGGTAAGATTTTCATGTCTCCCGTACTGGTTCTTGGAGAGCAGATTAATATTAGCTGATTGTTAAAAATACCGATCTCTAAACAGAAATAAGCTTCTGCATCATTTTGAGCATCCAGCCATTCTACCTGGCCAGGATAGAGTGTAAAAACATTTTCAGGAGAGATAACGCTTTGTATCTCAGAGTAGTTTGATTTTGCTTGATTCCAGTTCTCAATAGCAGAAGTATATTCACGAGTAATTAATGTAGGCATATTTTTATGTTTTTTAGGTGGTATAAAAATATATAAAGAAAACTATAGTGACAATATTAATAAGCATTTATTAATGATTAATTGATAAAAATTATAAAAGAAGGCTTTTTTTAATTATTAATAATAAATATTTGCAGAATAAAAAAGTTTTCCTATTTTTGCATCCTCAAAACCAGAGTTGCTGGATCCATTAGTCCGAAACTCATATTATAACAAATTTTAAAACTTCTGAAAATGAAACAAGGCATACACCCAGAAAATTATAGATTGGTAGTTTTCAAAGATATGAGCAACGATGAAATGTTCCTTTGTAAGTCTACTGCTGATACTAAAGATACGATCGAGTTCGAAGGACAGGAATATCCTTTGATCAAAATGGAAATCTCTTCAACTTCTCACCCTTTCTACACAGGTAAGACCAAATTGGTTGACACTGCTGGTAGAGTTGATAAGTTCATGAACAAATACAAAAAATTCGCTAAATAATCTTAGCTGATTTTATAAATACAAGCCTTTCGTTTTCGGAAGGCTTTTTTATTTGTAAATTTGCTCAACTTTGAACACGAAAATTATAACTGAACAATGCAATTAGTATTCTCAGACGCACAATATTGGGAAGATTTTCTTCCGCTAACTTTTACAAGACCTGTTGCAGAAATGCGAATGGGGATTCTGACTTTCTCAGAAAGATGGAAAAAACTTCTTGAGATAGATGATGTTTTTTATATAACTGAAAATTATCTTCAGGATAAATTCAAAAAACCAGAACCAAAACAAAGTCTTTTCATTGTCCCAAATTTCTTCCCTTCAAAAGAAGTTTTAAAACAGATCAAAGATTTACAACCAGGAGAAGCCTTGGTTTATGAAAATGAGGTACTAGTTGCAAACATCAATATGGAGAATTTTTCTTTGAACCAGATCAATAAAATGACGGATATTCATGAGAAATTATTATTCATAGAAAAAACAACGGATATTTTTTCACATAACGATTTTGCCATCAATTTCGATTTCGATTTGATAAAAGGAGACCGGGATTCTCAGGAATTATCGCCCACGAATGGTTTTATTGGAGACCGGGAAAACCTTTTTATAGAAGAAGGCGCTGTTGTGGAATATTCTACTATCAATTGTAAAACGGGTAAAATCTACATCGGAAAGAATGCTGAGATTATGGAAGGTTCCAATATTCGTGGTTCTTTGGCGCTTTGCGAAGATTCAAAGATTAATCTTGGGACCAAACTTTATGGCGGAACTACGATTGGGCCACATTCCAAAGTCGGTGGAGAGGTCAATAACATTGTGATCTTTGGTTATACCAACAAAGGTCACGATGGTTTTGTTGGAAATTCTGTGATTGGCGAATGGTGCAATCTCGGTGCAGACACCAATTCATCAAACCTTAAAAATAATTATGCTTCTGTAAAGCTCTGGAATTATAGAAAGAAAAGATTCCTCGATACAGGTTTACAATTTTGTGGACTGATAATGGGAGACCATTCCAAAACAGCGATCAATACACAACTTAACACGGGAACTGTGGTTGGCGTTGCAGCTAATATCTTCAAATCCGGTTTTCCGCCAAATTTAGTAGATAACTTTTCCTGGGGAGGAATGAAGGGTGATGAGAAATTCAAATTGGAAAAATCCTATGAAGTTGCCGAAAAGGCGATGGAGCGAAGAAAAATAGCGATCACAGAAGTGGACAAAGAGATTTTGAAGTATATATATAATGAGTTTTAATTTTTAAAACTCATTTTTTGTTTTCAATTTAACTTACTTTACAGTTTGTCGAAATAGTTTTGTAGCAAAGTTTCCTTATTTTTGCATTCTAAGATTTTAGCCTAAAGTCTAAATCTAATATCTAAATTTATAATGAAGCAGTATCTTCTTTGGCTTTTTGCATCGTTGGTTTTGGTAAGTTGTGCCAGAGTGGGTTCGCCTGTGGGTGGAAAAAAAGACTCTATCGCTCCAAAAATGATAGGTTCTAATATTGATACAACCAGGGTTAATGTTTCTAAGAATCTCAAAGAGCTCAGAATATATTTTAACGAATATATCCAGTTGAAAGATATTAGTAAAAACCTGATCATTTCCCCGCCTATAAAATATACGAAGATCCTTCCTTCTTCTACTGGTAACAAGTATCTGGAAATCCAGTGGAAAGATTCCTTGCAGGCAAATACGACTTATAACTTCAATTTTGGCAACTCAGTTGTGGACCTTAATGAAGGTAATGTGTTGCCCTATTTCAATTTTGCTTTTTCAACGGGAGAAAAATTGGATGACCTCTATATAAGTGGGACAATTTCTGATGCATTGGGGAATATTAAAAACTCGGAAGGGAAAGAGAAAAATTTAGTAGTGGGACTTTATCAGGTGAAAGATAGTATGAATTACCGTCAAAAACCTTATTATATTACAAAAGCTGATGAGGATGGCTATTTTGAACTCAATTACCTGACACCGGGAAAATATAGGATCATTGGTTTTGATGATGAGAATGGTAATTCCATTTATGACTCGGGAAAGGAGGGTGTTGCTTTCCAAAAGACGGAAATTGACCTTGAAAATAGTATTTCGGGAATGAAGATGAAAGTTTTCCCATCCAAAAAAGTGGTAAAATACAAAGAAATGGCTGCCTCTGTTGGAGGTGTGGCAATGATCTTTGAGGGTAATCCGGATAAAGTTGTTGTGAAAACGGTAGGAGAAAAACCGGCAGATTATAAAGTGACACACAAGGCAAAATCAGATTCTGTGCGAATTTGGTTCGATGCTGCAAAAGAGAATATTGGAGCAACTGTAAGTGAAAATCTGAAATTCTCTTATGACACGGGTTCCAAACAAGACACAATGTCTGTATTTTACAAGAAACCTGCGAAAGATGAAATGACCGTTGCAAATCTCTTTTCGAATAAATTAGCACCAGAAACAGATTTCCGATTTTCTTCTAATTATATGATTAATAAGATTCAGCCGGAAAACTGGAAGTTGGAGTCTGATAGTATTGCTCAGGATTTCACAGCAAGGATTTCGGAATTGGACTCGACACAAGTTATTGTTAAGTCAAATTTTATCTCAGGAAAGAAATATAAATTGACTGTTCCTAAAAATACGGTCATTTCTTATTATAACAGATCTAGTGAAAGTGTTCGTTTTGATTTCGAAGTTGCAAAGCCGGAAGACTTCGGGAGTTTTAAAGTCCATCTTATAAATCCTCCTGCTCAGAAATTCTGGATACAATTACTTAATGAAAAAAATGAAGCCGCCTATCAGCAATATACCAATCAATCTGAAATTGCATTTCTCAATATAAAGCCGGGGGCATATAAACTAAGGATTTTGGTTGACAACAATGAGAATGGATACTGGGATAGTGCCGATTTTGCAACCGAAACATTGGCAGAAGATGTTTTTCTCTTCAAAAAGGTTGGAGAAAAAGATGTAATGAGCAAGATCAATGCACGACAAATGTGGGAGATTAATGAAAATTGGGATTTAACAAAGGAAGAGCAGCCCGTCAATTGAAAAAAATAATTTTTTGGATAGTTATTGTATTTCTGGCAATACAATTTATTCCTGTTGATAGAGAAAATAAACCTGTCGATAGGAGAGATAACTTCGTTGATATTTATAAGACTCCGGAAAATATAAGGACAATTTTGAAGAACGCTTGCTATGACTGTCATTCCAATGAAACTGTTTATCCACAATATTCCTATATAGCTCCGATTTCCTGGACTATTAAAGATCATATCAATGAAGGTCGCAAATATCTCAATTTTTCAGAATGGGGAAAATATAATAATGACCTCAAGCAAAACGCAATAAAAAAAACCATCAGTACTGTTCGGGATTTACAAATGCCTTTACCTTCTTACATCGGTTATCATCCCAAGGCTGACCTGACAACAGAACAAAGAAAAGCTTTAGAAGATTATTGTTCCACCATCCTTGGGTATTAATAAGTTTTATCCAGTACAGTTTTCTTCTTGGATTTTCTTTGGTTTTTATTTCTTAAAAGTTTCTTTTGTAGAC
>NZ_DAMBSX010000008.1:0-185293 GCF_032054305.1 Epilithonimonas sp. | reverse complement strand
ATTACCCGTTCGGGATGAATTTCAATAATTACTATTCCAAGTTCGATGCGATGGGAAGCTTGCATAACTACAAGTTTCAGGAACAAGAGCTCCAAGAGACCGGATTTTACGCCTTTAAGTGGAGAAACTATATGCCGGATGTGGGAAGGTTCTTTAACATAGACCCGCTTGCTGAAAAATATACTTACAATAGTACTTATGCATTTTCTGAAAATCGAGTTATTGATGCGAGAGAATTGGAAGGGTTAGAGGCTGAGGTAATTAATAAATCGACAAGGAATACACCTTTGTCTAATGATGTATCTGGTTATCCTGTAAACACCCCTGCAAAAATTCAATTAACTGCAAATGTTGTACAAGGATCTTTTACCAATGAACAAGTAGAACAAAAACTTTCAACTGTAGAAAATAATTTTAAAAAAGATGGAATTAATCTTACAATTATTCAAGACAATAGTGCTACATATAAAATTGATATGACATATCCAGGAGAATCTGTAACAATAGTAAATGATAACGGTACTACTAGGACAGGAACAGTTCTCGGAGACGCACCCCTTGGAGATCCTATTACTGCAACTGTGAAGGCAAAGGATGGAAATACGGATACGATTACACACGAAATTGGTCATACGTTTGGATCAGATCACATATGGGAGCCAAACTCAGGTGTTGAAAATACTCCTGCCAATATTAACAATAGGATGAATTCATATGAAAACCCGACTTCTTCAATGAAAGGGTTAGGTACAGAATTTAATAAAAATCAGATACAGAAAATGGAAGAAACTGTTAAGGCTAACTCATTTAGATTACCTCAAAATAAAAAATAATGAAAATAGCATTTTTTTTAATATTGGTTTTACTGACCAACAATAGTTGCTCCGCACAAAATAATATTGATTTTTATTATCAAGATAAAACGAAAGCAACGGAAGCAGATAATGCTGCATATAAATCTTATTTGGAAAATATTCCAAAAGAATTTCTTAGAAAAGATGACGAAGTCTTATTATCCTTCAATAATGCGGCTTTTATTGATGATGTTATTACTATAAATGGTAAAAGCTATAATTTTGAAAACTATACGTGTGGATATACACAAATTAGAGTTCCAAAAAGAGATGGAAAAATTAAGATTACATCTAAGAAAAAAGAGGAGATGGATTTTAAGCTGAAAAAAGGAATTGATTATATTATTATAAACGGAAATTTTAATAATAAATGGAGCGTTACATTTTCAGAATTTTTTCCAACAATGGAATGCTTGTAAAACTACAAGTACAGCGGGAAGGAACTGCAGGAAACAGGAATGTACGACTACGGGGCAAGGATGTATATGCCGGATGTGGGAAGGTTCTTTAACATAGACCCGCTTGCTGAAAAATATACTTACAATAGTACTTATGCATTTTCTGAAAATCGAGTAATTGATGCAAGAGAACTGGAAGGATTGGAAGCGAAGTTGGTAAATGATACTACGGTTGAATGGAGAGTTAAGGTAAGTAATAATTTGGGGACAGAATATAGTAAAACTCTTTTACAAGATGCCGGAGATGTTTTAAGTCAAAATGGATTAACTGTAAAAGTAATTGAAGATTCAAATGCAACATTTACAATAGACCTTTCTCCTGCAACTGCAAAAATGAATGAGAAGGGAGATGGTATTGTTACAACAAATGGTTATACCGTAATGGATGGGAACGTTTATGATGGAAAAGTTGTTTCACAAGACAGTCCGAGAACACTTGCTCACGAATTAGGGCACAAAGCTGGTTTGCCACATATTTTTGACGAAAGCAGTAAAGTCTCAAATACCGAAGATAATAAGAAAAATCTTATGAATTCAGGAGCAACAGAACAAAAGCCTGAACTGAGAGATTCTTCAGGAACCAATTTAGCACCTTCTCAAACAACTGATATGAAAAATCATATCAGAATTACCAACGAGAACCGAGAAAGAAAAGAACAGGAACTTCAAAAACAAAATACAAATGGCAATCAATAAAAAAATAGTTTCTTTAGTTTGTTCTTTTACGCTGTGTATGCTTTCTTGCCAAACAAAAAAGATATATATTTTAATGAATACCAAAATCTATCTGAAGAAGAAAGAAGAGGAGTAGTTTTATATAGAGAAAAGGTTGAAAAAGCATTCCCCAAGAAGAATACTGAAGTTTCTTTAATGTTAAATTATAAATGTTTCCTTAATCAAATGGTAACTATTAATGATACGATGAAAAAAGATTTCCCAAAATTGAAAAATGAAAATGAATATGGGACTATTTTTGTCAATGTTAAGAAAAATTTTAAGAAGAATATAAAATTTGAGACTTCTGATGGATTAAAAATTAAAATTCTACCTAAAGAAAAATATGACTACATATCAGTTTGTTATAACAAGAATTTTAAAGAATGGTATGTTGAATATTATGATTATCCATATCTAAATTTCAACGAATGAACCCGATGTCGCGGATTTGTAATCCGTTACTCATAAATAAAGCCACCCAATTGGGTAGCTTTATTTATGAGTAAGCTTTTTTAGCTTTATAATCCCTTATTGTAAGGTCTAGGAATCTTGTTATCATCGCTCTGTCCTCTTCGTTTATCACCACGATGGTATTGTCATTCTTCCCGACAGCGGAGGGGTTTTATGATGTGGAGAATTCTAAGTATATTTTGCAGTACAAGGACCACTTGGGGAATGTGCGCTTGAGCTACGCAAAGGATACCGCAACTGGCGGCATAGAGGTTCTTGACAGGAATGACTACTATCCGTTCGGGATGAACTTCAATAATTACTATTCCAAGTTCGATGCGATGGGAAGCCTGCATAACTATAAATATAATGGCAAGGAACTCCAGGAGACGGGGATGTATGACTATGGAGCCCGTCAATACTTACCGGATATTGGAAGATGGGGTGTGCCAGACCCGCTTTCTGAAAAACATCCCGATTTGAATCCAATGATGTACGCAAACAATAACCCTATACGTTTTGTTGACCCAGATGGAATGGATTGGGTTGAGTCTAAAAATGGAGATGTTATTTGGCGAGACGATGTTACAGCCAAAAATTATAAGGATAAAGGTGTACTTCAAAAAGGTGAAACTTATAGAGGAACTTATTATGAAAGAGCAAAAACCTGGGATAACAAACATCATAAAGGGCTTGTTTTAGAAATGTATCATACAAGTGGTAAAATGGATTACTCTCCTGCAAAAGAGGTAAATGTAGGGATATCAGGAGAAATGAGAAATTCTAAAATTGGTGATGTTGACGTTAAGTTGAATGCAACATTTGAAAATGGCAAAACAAAAAACATAGGCTCTTATGAAGCTGTTGCAGGAGGCTTTGGAAATGGTGCACCAGAAAATGGAGAATATACTGTTGATAGTTATCAGGACAGAAGTCCAAATGGATGGTATAACAAAGGAATGAATCGGGACAGAGTTGGATTTAGCTTTAATCTTAATCCGCAATTTAGTACAGGTAGAAGTTTGTTAAGAATACATCCTGATGGAAACAATGAAGGAACTCTGGGTTGTATCGGAATGTCTGGGGATAAAATTGTTCTTACCAATTTTAGAGATACTCTAAGAAGTATGATAAAAACAGGAGGTCCAGTACCTGTAAATATTAATATTCAAAATAATCCTAATAATAATGGTAGAAGTGGAACGAAAATACCAAATGTTAATGAATAGTCTTTTGTTATTGTTTTTTCTGTTTTTTTGCTGTCATCAATCAGAAAAAAAGATACAAGAAAAGATAGAAAATGAAACTGTTATTATAGAAAAATTTTCTAAACCAGATTTTAAAATAAATCAATTACAATTAAGAGAAGAAAGTTCTGTAAATAATTTTTATCCTCAAAATATAAGATTATTAGATAACTTACGATATTCCCCTGTGATTGCTTTTACAGATAAAGAAAAAAAAGAATACTTACTTGCGTATCAATATGAGGGAGATGTAAAGAATAGTTTTAGTTGCTTCGAGGTAGGATATTTAAAAGATGACCCTAAACTTGAGAAAGATGTTACAGAAACTAAATACAATAATTTTAATACAGAATCAGGTCTAAAATTAGGAATGACTTTAGAAGAAATAACCAATCTAAAAGGTAGTGACTATAAGGTTGAAAAAAAATCTGATGAAGAAATTATAAAATATATAGTTGATAATCCTGATGACCCCAAAATAAAACAATATGAAATGCCTCCGTATTTTATGGAGTTTTATCTAAAAGACAAAAAGCTTCATAAAATTCTATTTGGTTTTGAATATCCCTAAAATAAACCGCCACTCGAACAAGTGGCGGTTTTATTGGTCATATTGCAAACTTGTGACGGATATGATTTGAAAATCCAGCTGAAGAAACTCTAAATTATGGACCAGTCAGCTTCAAGTTTAATTATAAAACTGGAGAAAAGAGTATAATGTGGACACCTATAGAGATCAAGGCCTCAGGTCATGTTCCAAAGTTAGTGATGGAAATGATTTTTAATATTAAGTTATTGAAAATCAGATAAAATAATAATCAACAAATATTAAAACGAGAGCAAGATAACCCTGCTCTCGTTTATTTTTGAAGAAAATAGATTTCGCAAATGACTGGAAATCATAATAGATGTATCAAAGTTAGTGAGACGAGGATTTGTACTTTTTGCTATTCCTGTAAAATCATCAAGAACGGGCATACCAAAACCGGAAAACAACAACACATCTGCAAACAATGCAATCACAGGTTTTTGAACTATTATTCATACAATGCTTATAGGAAAGACATTGATTTTCTGATCATCCAACTCATAAAGGAAGGACTCGGCATCCGCTCGATTGCAAGGGTGCTGAACATTTCCACTACTACATTACTCAAAAGGATTCTAGATATTGCTGGAAATATTCGGTCTCCTGTTTTGTCATTTGGCAAAACATATGAAGTAGATGAAATGCGATTCTTCATCAGAAAGAAAAGCAATCCAATGTGGCTGACCTATGCGATGGACAAGACAACCTTGTCGTAGCTTTCTATATCGGCAGAAGGAACAACAAGACCCTAAATGTCGTGGTAAAAACATTACTAAATGCCAGAGCAAACAATATCTATACAGATAAACTAGGGAACTATCAATATCTGATTCCAAAAAAAATTCATATTACCAAAAAATACGGGACCAATGGAATAGAAAGAAAAAATCTCAGCATCAGAACCCACCTCAGAAGATTTGGGAGAAGAACGATCTGTTTCAGCAAAAGTATGAGAATCACCATTGCTATATTAAAGATCTACTTTTGGAACTAGACCAGAATTTGTTTAGACTCTAATCAAGTTATCCTGAGAATTTTCATTAATTTTGGAAACATTCAAAAAATTAAAAATGAAAATAAAATCAATCTTTGCAACTGCTGCCGTTGTTTTTTATGTTGGTGTCCAAGCTCAATCTATGACAAATTCTACCTATCCCAAAGCCGTAAAAGGAACTCAAGTCGATAACTATTTCGGAACACAGGTCGCAGATCCTTTTCGTGATCTGGAAAATGATTCCGAAGCGACTAGAAAATGGGTGGACGAAGAAGTAGCGTACAGCCAGAATTATCTTTCCAAAATCCCTTTCAGAGAAACCATCAAAAGTCAACTGAGAGACATCTGGAACTATGAAAAAATCTCTGCACCGTTCAAAGAAGGCGATTATACTTATTATTCCAAAAATAATGGTCTGCAGGCGCAATCTGTGATTTACAGAACCAACGAGAAGACCAAAAATGTAGAGGTTTTCCTAGACCCGAATACTTTTTCTGAGAAAGGAACAACGTCACTTTCCAATTTATCCTTCAACAAAAAAGGAAATCTTGCCGCTTATTCTATTTCGGAGGGTGGAAGTGACTGGAACAAGATCATTATCATCGATGCGATTTCTAAAAAGCAGATTGATGATACTTTGCTTGATGTGAAATTCAGTGGAATCGCTTGGAAAGGTGATGAAGGTTTCTATTACTCCAGCTATGATAAGCCGAAAGAAGGAACTGTTTTGTATGGAATGACGGATAAGCACAAAGTTTATTTTCACAAATTAGGCACAAGACAATCCGAAGACCAACTGATCTTCGGTGGGGAAAAAACACCTAGAAGATACCTTTCTGCCGGAGTTTCCGAAGACCAGAGATTCCTGATTATTTCTGGTGCAAATGCTACTAATGGGAATGAGTTATTCATCAAAGATTTGAAAAACGGTGGAGATTTTGTCCAGGTCAACAAAGGTTTTGACATCAATGCTGATATTGTGGATACGCAAGGTGACGACCTTTTCATCTTCACAGACAAAGATGCACCGAATATGCGTTTGGTAAAAGTGAGCATCAAAAATCCAAGTCCTGAAAACTGGAAAGATGTCATTCCTCAAACCGACAATGTGTTGAGTATTTCTGAAGGTGGCGGTTATTTCTTCGGAAAATATATGAAAGATGCCATCAGTCTTGTGAAGCAATTTGATAAGACAGGAAAGTTAATCAGAGAAATTGCTTTGCCGGGAAAAGGAACAGTTTCAGGTTTTGGAGGTAAGGAAAAGGAGAAAGATATCTATTATTCTTTTACCAATTACATCACGCCGGGAACTATTTACAAATACAATGTAGATTCTGGAAAATCAGAGGTTTATCAAAAACCGAATGTGAAATTCAACCCGGAAGATTATGTTTCTGAACAGGTTTTCTACACTTCGAAAGACGGAACCAAAGTTCCAATGATGATCAACTACAAAAAAGGAACTAAGCTGGATGGGAAAAATCCAACCATTCTATATTCTTACGGCGGTTTCAACATCAGTCTTCAGCCAAGTTTCTCTGTAGTCAATGCCATTTGGATGGAAAACGGCGGTATATACGCTGTTCCCAATATCCGTGGCGGTGGCGAATATGGTAAAAAATGGCATGATGCAGGAACTAAGCAACAAAAGAAAAATGTGTTTGATGACTTCATTGCGGCGGGAGAATACTTGCAGTCGAAAGGTTATACTTCCAAGGAATATATGGCTCTTTCCGGCCGTTCCAATGGTGGACTTTTGGTTGGTGCTACGATGACAATCAGACCAGATCTGGCAAAAGTGGCGTTCCCTGGTGTTGGGGTTTTGGATATGTTGAGATATAACAAATTCACTGCTGGTGCTGGTTGGTCTTATGACTATGGAACCGCTGAGGACAGCAAAGAAATGTTCGAATATTTGAAGTCTTATTCTCCGGTCCATCAGGTAAAAGCGGGAACTTGTTATCCATCCACAATGATCATCACCAGTGATCACGATGATAGAGTAGTACCTGCACATTCTTTCAAATTTGGTGCTGAATTGCAGGAGAAACAAGCTTGTAACAATCCAATTTTACTAAGAATCGAGAAAAATGCAGGTCACGGCGCAGGCCGTTCTACAGAACAAGTGATTGGCGAAAATGCTGATTTGTTGAGTTTTGCATTGTTTGAAATGGGAATCAAAACGTTGAAGAAATAATTTTTAGAAACATATCAATAAAATCCCGAAATTAGTTTTGGGATTTTCTGTTTTTGGACAATAATTTGATGCAGATTATTCACTAATTTTTTAAATCTCATAACTATGAAGACAAACACATTAATTTCAGGCTTTGCAATTGCTTTGGCATTAGTTTCCTGTAAAAAAAATGACACAAAAAGAACATCAGAATCTTACTCCACAGAAACAACTGTTACTGATGAGAATGGTAAAATCGATAGTATGACGACTACAAGCGCAGAAAAAGAAGTTGACGGCAAAAAAACAACATCTGTTTCCTTCCCTTATAAAGCCAGTGACGGAAGTCGTGCAAAAGCAACGTTTTTAAGCGATGGCAAGGCCAAAACAATTACTATCGAAGCCAATAATATGAAATATGTTCTGGACTTCAAGAAAGCCACACCGACTGGAGAATTGTATGAAAGAAACACGATTTCTGCAGAGGCATCAGAAGATTCATTATTGATCTCTCAGGGGAATAATGTGATTCATTTGGCAAAAGTCAAGTAAAAATACAAAAAGGGGATTTAAAATTTTTAAATCCCCTTTTTTCTTTCCAGAAGCATTTCTATCATTTTGATTTTCCGGCGTTCGCGGGTTTCTTCTTTTTTAGCTTCTTCTATCCAGCGGATGTATTCTTTTTTATGAGTGTAGGACATTTTATCATAGAATTCTTTCGCTTTTTCATTCTGATTGAGTAATTTCTGAACATCATTTGGAACAATCACAATCCGTTCTTCTTTGTCTTCCCAAAGCTTAACTTCTACAATATCTCCAAATGTCTTCCCCAATTCTTTTCTAATCGCTTGAGTTAATCCCAATCTGTGGCAATTACCGCCCATATTCGCAAGACTGCTTCTGTATTCTACCTTATCATCAAGCAGAACTTTGACTTTAACTTGTCCTTTTTTGCTAAATAATTCTACTGTATCAAATGGAAAATTGACAAAAGCAGCGTTGATGTCTTGGTGTTGTTGGATTTCTGCGGAAAAAGTGATTGGTTGATTCATAGTTTAAAATAAAAAATCCCGAACTCAAATGTCGGGATTTTCATTATATAAAAATAATATTTTCTTAAATCTTAGAAAGCAACGTTCTAAAATTCACCTTCTCATCAATAATTCTTCTCAACTCAGAAACCGGAACTCTTTCCTGCTCCATTGTGTCTCTATATCTAATAGTTACAGTATTGTCGTTCAGAGAATCGTGGTCAACTGTAATACAGAAAGGTGTTCCAATGGCATCTTGTCTTCTGTAACGTTTTCCGATGCTGTCTTTCTCTTCAAAAATCACATTGAAATCAAACTTCAAGTCATTGAAAATCTTATCCGCAAATTCAGGCAAACCATCTTTCTTAACTAATGGAAGGATTGCTGCTTTTACAGGCGCCAAAGCTGGTGGCAAACTCAAAACTGTTCTTTCAGAACCATCTTCCAAAACCTCATCTTTCAGAGAGTTGGAGAAAATTGCCAGGAACAATCTGTCCAGACCAACAGAAGTTTCTACAACGTAAGGCACATAATTTTCATTTCTTTCCGGGTCAAAATACTGGATCTTTCTGCCAGAGAATTTCTCGTGAGCCGAAAGGTCAAAGTCTGTTCTACTGTGGATTCCTTCCAATTCTTTGAAACCAAATGGAAAATTAAACTCAATATCAGCTGCAGCATTCGCATAATGCGCCAGTTTTTCGTGGTCGTGGAAACGGTAATTCTCTTCGCCAAGACCAAGTGCCAAATGCCAGTTAAGACGTGTTTTTTTCCAAGTTTCATAGAATTCCAACTCAGTTCCAGGTGGAACAAAATATTGCATTTCCATTTGTTCAAATTCTCTCATTCGGAAGATGAATTGTCTCGCAACAATCTCATTTCTAAAGGCTTTACCAATCTGAGCAATTCCGAAAGGTAATTTATGACGAGAAGTTTTCTGAACATTCAGGTAATTCACAAAAATACCTTGAGCCGTTTCGGGTCTTAAGTAAAGGTCCGTTGCAGAATCTGCAGAAGCACCCAACTTAGTTCCAAACATCAGGTTGAATTGTCTCACTTCTGTCCAGTTTTTAGAACCAGTGTCCGGGTCAGCGATTTCCAATTCTTCGATCAAAGCTTTTACATCCGCAAGGTCTTCTTTTTCAAGAGATTTTGCCAATCTGGAAAGGATGGCTTCTCTTTTTGCTCTGTATTCCAAAACTCTTGGATTGGTCGCTACGAATTCAGCCTTGTCAAAAGCGTCACCAAATCTCTTCGCCGCTTTTTCTATTTCTTTATTTTCCTTGTCTTCGATTTTAGCGCAGTAATCCTCCACCAAAACATCCGCACGGAAACGTTTTTTAGAATCTTTGTTGTCGATCAACGGGTCGTTAAACGCATCCACGTGTCCGGAAGCTTTCCAAATGGTTGGGTGCATAAAAATGGCAGAATCAATCCCAACGATATTTTCGTTCAGCTGAACCATCGCTTTCCACCAGTATTGTTTGATGTTATTTTTCAGTTCCGCGCCGTTCTGTCCATAATCGTAGATGGCCGAAAGTCCGTCATAGATCTCGCTGGAAGGAAAAATAAAACCATATTCTTTAGCGTGGGAAACCACTTTTTTGAAAACATCTTCTTGCTTTGCCATAATTTATGTTGAATTGAAGTGCAAAAATAACGATTTTAAGTGATTTTGAATGATTTTTTTTAGGAGCCGGGAACCTGCTTTTCGCTATATCTTTTGTCTGCCTTTCTCCACTACGTTGCGCAAGGCAGACAAAAGGATGCCGCTACAATCAGGGCTAGAAAGTCAGTCGAAAATCTCTATTTTTGCAAAATGTTAGAAATTCTTTATCAAGACGACTACCTTATTGCGATTAACAAACCGAGCGGACTTTTGGTTCATAAGTCAAAATATGCCGGCCCAGCAGATGAATATGCAGTAGAAAAATTGACGAATCAAATCGGCAGAAAGGTTCATCTTGTTCATCGTTTAGACCGAAAAACTTCGGGTGTTTTATTGTTTGCTTTCGATAAAGAAACGCTTAAATTATTGAGTGACCAGTTTATGAATCGTGAAGTGGAAAAAAAGTATCTGGCGATTCTTCGAGGTTGGACAAAAGAGGAAGAAACGATTGATTACGACTTAACCAACGAAAATGAGATCGTTCAGAATGCAGTTACTTACTATAAACGACTGATGATTTCTGAAATTGATTTACCATTTCTAAAACATCAAACCTCTCGTTACTCTTTGGTAGAAGCGATTCCCGAAACTGGGAGATTCCATCAATTAAGAAAACATTTCAAACATATTTTACATCCCATTTTAGGTTGCAGAAAACACGGTTGCAATAAGCAGAATAAATTGTGGCTAAATACTTTTAATGTGACCGCGATGCCTTTGCATTCTCATCAACTTAATTTTAAACATCCCATTACAGAACAAAATATTTCCATCAATGCAAGTTTGAATGTGAATCCTGGCTTTTTAGAAATAGGAAAAATATTAGGTTTTGATCTTCAATAGTTTATGTAGTTTTTAAAGAGATTTTTATTCAAATTGCTTTCTCAAATTTCCCATAAAACTTCCAAAAATTATCGATTGTATTAATATCGAATTTCTCTTCATGCCAATCATTTAGCAAAAGAAAAATCTGCTTATCTTCAATTCGGAATTTTCCGATGAAAAAAGATTCTTCGGTAAAGAATAAACCATATTGCTGATCCAACGTGTGAAGCAGGTCAACTTCTAATTTTTTAAAAAAAGCAATATCTGTTTCTCGGAAAAGAAAATCAGAATGATGATTAACAGACTCGTCTAACTCCAAAGCGATAAAATCTTTTGGGCTGTAAATTGGAAACTGGATTTTTGGTAAAGCGTCCAGATTTTCATTAAAACTATTGATCTGTGAAAGATGATTGCGATCTATAAAAGGAATGGTCTTGAGATCTGAAACAGTTTCTGACGTTTTGGTTTCAAAGTGATTTTCAAAATTCAGGATTTCGTTTACGGAGATATTATTATTTAGTAAATGGCTTAAAGGAATGCTAAAATAATTAGCAATTTTTGTCACAACATCTATTTTTGGTTCTGCTCTCTGCTCTTCGTAGGAAGAAATGTTACCCCTTGAAAGCTCAAATAACTCTGCGAAAGCCTGTTGGCTTAGGCCTTTTACCTTTCTGAGTTTCTTTATATTATGTCCTATTTGACTCATTTTGCAAAAAAATTTGTTAAATATTGCTAATTATTTTAGCAAATTTATTATATTTGTAACAAACATACAAACAAATAGTAAAAAAACAACTAACAATGGACTTTGAAACAGTAGAAAAATATATCCTTGACCTTGATTATAAGGTCATGCATAAGTCCGAAGAAACTGGTGTTTTTGTAATAGAGAACACCCTGGACGGAATAAGAAATCTAATTGTAGGTATTGCACCTCCAGTTATCATTTTTGAACAATATCTGTTCACTATTAATAATGATACAATGGATATGTTCAAATCTCTTTTGATGAAAAACAGAGATATGATCCACGGAGCGTTTGCAATAACCGAAGATGGGAAGAAAGTGATCTTTAGATATACTTTGTAGATTCATAATCTTGATTTTAATGAGTTTGAGGCGGCGATCAATTCATTAAGTCTGTTGATGAGTGAATATTATGAACAATTAATTCAATTTTCAAAACGTTAAAACTACACGACAATGAATATTTTTAAAAGAATTTTTAGAATAGGACAAGCAGAGATACATTCTGTTGTGGAAAAAATGGAAGATCCGATCAAGATGACGGAACAAGGTATCCGAGAAATGAGAGAGGATCTTGACCAATCTTTAGAAGCTTATGCAAAAGTGAAAGCTTTGGCAATTCGAACCAAAAACAATGCAAATAAAAAAGAAGAAGAATCCGGCGAATTTGCAAACAAAGCGGTTTTGCTTTTACAAAAATTGCAGAATAATGAGCTGGATGCTGACAAAGCAGAATCACTAGCAAAAGAAGCATTGATGTTGAAAAAACAACTTATAGCAGAATCTGTAGAGCTTAATAAACAAGCTATTGTTCATGAAAATTCTGTTTTGGAATTGCAGAAGAATATTGATGTTCTGAAATTTAATATCAATAAGTGGGAAAATGAGCTTTCTACTCTTAAAGCAAGAGTAAAAGTTTCTAATGCTACAAAGGAAGTGAACCGCCAAATGGCAAAAATAGATTCCAATTCCACGATCAGCATGCTGGAAAGGATGAAAGAAAAAGTGGAAGAAGATGAAGCACTTTCACAGGCTTACGGGACGATGGCTTTAGGAAGTAAAAGTGTGACGGATGAGATAGATGAAGCATTGGGAACCCATTCTGTAGATAAAGATCTGGAAGAACTCAAAAAACAATTGGGAATGTAAATTCTAAAAACAAAAAAATGAAAAAGAGATTTGAATACAAAACATTGGTAATAGAGCCAAAAGGATTCTGGTCAACCCGATTCGAGCCTTCGGATATTGATAATGATCTCAATAAGCTGGGAATGGAAGGCTGGGAATTGGTAAGTGTTGAGAGCAGAAATTGGGGGCAAGGTTCTACGAGCAGTTTTTCTATACTTTTAAAAGAGAGATTTAAAATTGTGTAATCATTTAAAACAATAACTAATGGTAGAAATCTTTGATCTATTATTCAATCCACTCCCGAATGGAGTCATGACGGTGCTTACAGGCGTATCATTATTGTATTGGGTATTTGTACTGTTTTCTGGAGATGGCTTAGACTTTGGCCTAGATGGAGATTTGGATGCTGACGCAATTGGAGATATAAGCGATGCGGATGGAGATGCTGACGCAGGAGATGCTCAACCTGGATTTTTTTCTAAAGCATTAGATTTTATCAATATAGGAAAAGCGCCAATAATGGTAATTATTACCTTGTTCAAATTTATTGGATGGATCATTACCATTACAACATCATTGTTTATTTCTGTTGGCAGGTTCGGATATTGGTCACTTTTGATACTGATTCCTATTTTCATCGTCACTTATTTTTTGATGCATTGGATCACAAAACCAATTGCTAAGTTTTATGAAAATGTCGGTTATCACGGAGAAGAACCCTTGGACTTTTTAGGAAGGACGGGCGTGATGAAATCTTCTGTGGACGGAAGTAAAATTGGTTCCGCCGAGTTCAAGATCAACAAAGACGTTATCCGCTTGAATGTCAAAAGCGTTGATGGGGAGGCTATTGCTTACAACGATGAGATTATTGTGGTGGACGAAGATAAAAATCAAAAGATATATTGGGTAAAAAAAGAGATCAACATCAGGAATTTCTAATCAAAATATTAAAAACAAATCATTAATAATTAACAAATTAAATAATCATAAACTATGACACAGATGACTATTTTAGCGATTGGTGGAACCAACCTTATTTTCATTGCAATTGGAGTAATTGTATTTTTATTCTTCGCCTTCTTGGTGGTTTTGAGTTCTTTTTATAAAAAGATTCCTCAAGGTAAAGCAATCGTAAGAACGGGTTTTGGTGGAACCAAAGTGGCCTTTAACAAAGGGATGTATGTTGTCCCTATTTTTCACAAAATGGAAATCATGGATATTTCTGTTAAAAAGATAGATATTGCCCGTATGGAGAACGACGGATTGATCTGTAAAGACAACATTCGTGCAGATATCAAGGTTGCATTTTTCGTTAGAGTAAATAAGTCGGTTGATGACGTGATCAGCGTTGCGCAAAACTTGGGAACAGAAAGAGCAAGCGATCCGGATACATTGAAAAGTATTTTCGAGGCTAAGTTTTCCGAAGCTTTGAAAACAGTAGGTAAAAAATTTGATTTTATAGAATTGTACGAAGCTCGTAGAGAATTTCGTGATGAGATCCTTAATATCATCGGAACCGATCTTAACGGATATATCCTCGATGACTGTGCGATAGATTATCTTGAACAGACAGAACTAAAATTCTTAAGTCCTGATAACATTCTTGATTCTGAAGGAATCAAAAAGATTACCGAATTGACAGCTCAACAAAATATGAATGCCAACCTGATCCGAAGAGCAGAAGAAAAAACAATCAAAAAACAAGATGTAGAAGCCCGTGAAGCAATATTGGAATTGGAACGTCAGTTGGCAGAAAAAGAAGAACGCCAAAAACGTGAGATAGAAAATATTAAAGCACGTGAAAATGCAGAGATTTTGAAGGTCAATGAAGAAGAACGGCTTAAAGCTGAAACGGTAAGGATCTCCACTGAAGAATCTTTGGCGATCCAAGAAGAGAATAAGCTTCGTCAAATCATCATCGCTGAAAAAAACAAATTGAGAACCGATGCTGTGGAAACCGAAAGAGTGGAAAAAGACCGCGCTTTGGAACAGACGGAAAGAGAGAGAATCGTTACACTGGCTCAGATCGAGAAAGAAAGAACTATCGAAACGGAGAAGAAATCGATTCAGAATGTGATCAAAGAGCGCGTTCAGCTGGAAAAAGGCGTTGTGGAAGAACAGCAAAATATAAAAGATGTTGAGACTTACAGAGATGCAGAACGTAAAAAACAAGCGGGCGTAATTGCTGCAAGTCAAGAAGCGGAAGAAAAATTGGTTTCTACGGTCAAAGCTGCAGAAGCTGCAAGAATTGCTGCCGAGCAGGAAAAAGAGAAAAAAGTGATCGATGCAGACGCCCAGAAGCTAATTGCAGAGCGTAAAGCACAAGAGTTGCTGATAGATGCTGAAGCTAAAAAAGAAGCAGCAACAAAAGAAGCCGAAGCCAGAAAGATCATTGCAGAAGCTCAGGCAAAAGAAGAAGCGGCAATAGGTCTGTCAGAAGCGGAAGTGATGATTGCAAAAGCAGAGGCCGTAGAGATCCAAGGTACAAAAGAAGCCATCATTATAGAGAAAAAAGCTGAAGCCGTTCGTAAGGAAGGCTTGGCGCAAGCAGAAGTGGTTCGTGAAAAAGCACTTGCAGAAGCAAAAGGTATCGAAGAAAAAGCTGCTGCAATGAAGATTCTTAACGAAGCAGGACAATCTCACGAAGAGTTCAAACTACAGTTGCAGAAAGAGAAAGATGTAGAATTGGCTCAAATCAATATCCAAAAAGATATTGCTTCTGCTCAGGCTAATGTTCTTTCAGAAGCACTCAAAAATGCTAAGATCGATATTGTAGGTGGGGAAACAATGTTCTTCGAGAATATTGTAAAACAGATTTCCAATGCCAAAGGATTCGATCATTTGATCAATAATTCCCAGCACGCTTTGGATATCAAAGACTCACTTTTAGGGCCTGATGGAAAAGGAGATTTAGCTGAAAAGATCAAAGGTTTGGCGGATCGTTACGGAATATCATCCAATGATATCAAAAACCTGACTATTACAGCAGCTTTGATCAAGCTACAACAAGCGGCTGTATCTGCTGAGAATTCCGATGATACAAATTTTGTCAATTCACTTTTCGGGATGGCAAAAAATCTTGGGATCTCTAATAAAAAATTAGGATAATTTTCATTTAGATTGTTATACGATTGTCATTTTGAAATTTAGAGCTTGTTAAATTTTAAACTCTTAACAAAATGACAATCTGTATAATGGATTTCAAAACGCATTAATACATAAAATTAAATGCAAGAAGAAACAAAAAATCAAAATAATCAGTTGGATTCCGGAACTTACGACATCATCAAAAAACGTCTTCAGACGCAGAAAGACGAATTGATCCACCGTTTGCAGGATCTTAATGAAGCTCGAAAAGAAGTTTTCAGCTCTACAAGTTTTGTTCTGAAGGCCAACCAAAGAATTGATACGGAAAATACAGGCGTTGCAAGAGGAATCATTGCGATAGAGGATCTGTGTATTTTTGGCTACAATGTTCATTTCGGGCTTCGGACAGAGATTCAGTTGGAGGATGTTTTCAGCATCTATCAATTTGATGGAGGACAGTTTATTCCGCAATCTTTGGATCTGATCGATGACGCGAACTTCGTTACAGATTATCAGAATTTATACAAATATTACAGAGATTCTATATTCTCAAAATTCAGAAAGACAGAGAATTATCTCTATATGATCTTCCAGATCAGCAAAAATGCAGATGACCTCAAAGCATTCAAATGGCTGATAAAAAACGGGAAGTTGATCTATCAGGATGACAGAAGTATCCACGAAGTCAAAACGCCGCCGCAGTTGGATTTCGAATGGATAAAAACCTCTTTGGAAGATCGCCGCCTTGGTAAACATCCGCATGTTTCTATTCTGGATAAAGTTTTTATTGAGGCCATTGGTGGTGATATTACCTTCAAGATAGAAGATAATACAGATACCGGAAAAGGAATCTACTCAGAAAAAGTTGCGAACGTCGATCAGCAATTGGATGATGCCGAATACTATTACGCTGATCTCGGTAATCTGATTGCGATCAGGATAAAACCTTATCAGGAAAATTTCCGTGCTTTTGTTTTCAATGTCAGGACAAAAGAAGTGGTCAATCTTCCTGCGATGAATGAGGCTGCTATTTTGCTTCCGGATAATCAGGGAATTATTTTTTCCAATGGATATTATCTCCAGAACGGAACTAATAAGATTTTTGATGCACAACTGGAAAACATTCAGTTTATAAGAAAAGTAGCATCACCGAATGGAGAGGATTTTCTCTATATTTTTACGCAAAGGGAGACCAATACTTACATTTTGATGTCGTATAATATCATTCAGCAATTGGTAGAAACCCCGATCATCTGTAATGGATTTACGATTTTCAATGACGGAAGCATGATCTATTTCCGAACAGAGCCAGAAGCAAACAGGCATCATCAGGTTCAGATCTGGGAAACACCTTATATGGAACGTCTCATAGAGAATGATGAAAAAAAGGATGATCCTTTATACAAAGTAGGGAACAAACAGATAGTGCAGGCAATGGCAGAAGCACAGGAAGTCGTTTTACTCATCAACAAAGAAGATAGCTACGAAGGTCTGTATGAAGATATTTTAAGAAAATCCGGGTCGTTGATCGATTCTTATTTTTGGATAAATGACTCTTCACTTAAAAATTTAGGTGAACCTTTAAAACATATAAAAGAAGTTGCCAATACTGCTATTGATGAGTTTGTAAAAGTACAGACACAAAGGAAGTTTGCTCTGGAGATACTTCAGAAAACAGACAAGAAGCTGGAAGGTCTGATGTTCAGTATCAACAGTACATTGGTGGAAACATTGGATCAGATGGTACATCAACTAGCTGATACAAGACGTTTGCAAGGTGAAGTTATCGATTTGAAGAACATTCGGTATGTAGATGTTGAAAAGGCTGATGAGCTTTTGGAAAAGCTAGAGAAGCTTAATGCAGAGCTTTCTGCGAAAACAATTGCTTTTCTTCTGAGGGATGAAGCGCTGATTCCATACGAGAAAAAAGTAACCGAACAAAAGGAGAAAGTTGAGCAAATAACCAAAGTTTTTGATGCAAAGGAAATTGAGGAAACGAATTCTGCGATATCTTCTGAACTCGAATTGTTGATCGATATTCTCAATAGTTTGAAGATAGAAGATGCGACTCAAACGACAAAAATTGTTGAAAAGATTTCCTTGATCTTTTCTTCTTTGAATGAAGTTCGTGCGCAACTCACAAGAAAACTGAACTCTCTCAAAAGCAGTGAGGCCATTGCAGAATTTTCGGCTCAATTGACTTTACTGGAACAATCGGTAACCAATTATCTCGAGCTTTCTACTTCGGCAGAAAAAGTGGATGAGTATTATACAAAGATCATTGTCCAGCTTGAGGAATTGGAAAGTAAATTTTCAGAATTCGATGATTTTGCTTTGAAGATCGCTGACAAACGAGATGAGATCATCAAGGCTTTCAACACGAGAAGAGAACAGATCATTGAGCAGATCAATAAACGGACTTCTTCATTGGAACAAATTGGTTTGCGAGTCCTGAAAAACATCGAGAACAAGTCCAAAACTTTTACTACCAGAGAAGATGTACTGAGTTTTTATGCTTCGGATTTGATGGTGGATAAGATTCGCCAGTTGGTTTCTGAATTGAAATCGTTGAATGATGTTTCCAAAGCCGAAAACTTAGAAAATCTCATCAAAAAATCCCAGGAAGATGCACTGAGAATCCTGCGAGATAAAACCGAACTATATGTTGACGGTCAAAACATCATCGCATTAGGGAAACACAGGTTTACCGTTAATAATCAGTCTTTGAGCTTAACACTTCTCAACAGAAACGGAGAAATGTTTTATCATCTTACGGGAACGAGTTTTTATCAGAAGGTTAAAAACAACGAGATTACGACTTTTCAGGATATTTGGGAACAGGAATTGGTTTCTGAGAACAAAGAAGTTTATCGTGCAGAATATTTGGCTTACAAGACTTTTCTGGCTTCAAAGGGTGTGAAGGATTTTAATGCTGAGCAATTTATCACACAAACCGTTGAGCAGAATTATTCTGAAAATTACATCAAAGGCGTTCATAACTTCGATGCGTTGCAGATCTATAATGCGATAAAATCGATGGATGAGAAATTGGATCTGCTTAGATACAAAGGTGATCTTCGTGCAACGGCGCAATTATTTTGGCATCATTTGTCCGAGGAAAGAAGAAACAAAATCAATGCTTTAATCCATTCCACACATTTGATTTTAAAGACATTCCCAAACTCAAATCGGTATGCATCTGTCATTAATGAAATCACTACTGAGTTTTCTAATTGGAAAACGACTTTGGATTGTACAGGAATTGATTCGAGAGAAATTGCAACTTATTTATTTCAGACATTCACCAAATATGGGAAATTTTCTTTAAGTGAAATTTCTGATCATCTGAAACAAGAATTCATCAGATTATTAGAATCCAAAAAGGCATTGAAGGATTTCCAGACCGATTTGGAAAATGAGCAATTCTCTTTGGTTGACAGATATTACTTGGTTCTGAATTGGCTCAATTCCTTTATCGATGAGAATGAAAGTCTGGAACATTCCAGAAATTATATCGAAGAAACGGCAACATCTTTACTATTTCCAAAAGATGATTACGAATTGATTTTCGGGAAAGATGAAGCGGAAGTTTCTGACCTAAAAGGGAATCATACGATTTTAATTAACGGAACTCTCAAAATCAACTATTATGCTTTTATTCATAAGTTATCTTTTTTTGCGATTGTTAGCGTTCCTCGTTTCGATTCTTTCCTAAAGCTGAAAGAACAATTGAGTAAGAACTATGAGAAAGAACTTAAAATCAATGAGTTTGAACCAAAAGTTCTCACTTCTTTTGTCCGAAATAAATTAATAAACGAAGTTTACTTTCCATTAATCGGAAATAATTTGGCAAAACAATTAGGTGCTGCCGGAGACAACAAAAGAACGGCAAGAATGGGAATGTTGCTTCTAATCTCGCCGCCAGGTTACGGAAAAACAACTTTGATGGAATATCTAGCCAAAACAATGGGATTGCATTTTGTGAAAGTGAATGGACCAACAATCGGACATTCTATCACATCCATTGACCCGATTGAAGCGAAGACTTCCGGAGAAAGGGAAGAGTTGAAAAAAATCAATCTGTCATTTGAGATGGCGGATAATGTGATGTTGTATCTGGATGATATTCAGCATTTGAATTCGGAGTTTTTGCAGAAATTCATTTCCTTGGCTGATGGACAAAGAAAAATCGATGGAATCTTTGATGGTGAAAGCAAAACTTACGATTTGAGAGGAAAACGTTTTTGTATCGTAATGGCTGGAAATCCTTACACTGAAAGTGGTTCCAAATTCCAGATTCCGGATATGTTGGCAAACCGTGCTGATGTGTATAATCTGGGAGATGTGATTGGTGATACGGAACATCTGTTCAAACTCAGTTTGATAGAAAATGCAGCAATAGAAAATACGCATTTGGAAAAAATAGCTAGCAAATCGTTTAAAGATTTTTATGCCTTGATAGATTTTGTAGAATCCGGAGCAGAACAATTACCCGATTTGGAAGGCAATTATCTTAAACAGGAAGTTGACGGTTTTATGGCTGTTCTAAAGCATATTCTTAAAATCAGAAATGTCGTGGTGAAGGTCAATCAGAATTATATTCTGTCTGCAGCAATGCAAGATGCGTATAGAACCGAACCGTCTTTCAAGATGCAAGGTTCTTACAGAAATATGAGCAAACTGGTAACGCAAGTGGTTCCGATGATGAATGATAAGGAGATTGATGAACTGTTGTTAGCACATTACGAAAGCGAGTCTCAAACTTTGACGGCTGACACAGAAAGCAATTTGTTGAAACTTAAAGAAATTGCAGGATTGATTTCAGAAGACGAAACAAAACGTTGGGAGGAGATCAAAGAGATTTTCAGGAAAAACAACAAACACGGCGGACTCGGAAAAGACGACAAAGTCTTTGCAGAAATAATGAACCTTAATGAAAATCTGGAAGGTATTATCAATGCGATAAAAGGAAACTAATAACCATTAAACATATCAACAGAAAGTGCAGATATTGGTCTGCACTTTTGTTATAAAGCTATTCTTCAAAACCTTTTTCCAGACTTTCCAGAGAATTTATGACGTCCGCAATTTTTTCCTTTTGTTTTCTCACTTGTTTTGGACGAATGAAAAACCAAGTGACAGCCATCCAAAAAAATGTCAATCCATAAGATAAAACCACACCTAATAAAGACATTCGCAAAGCAAATTCATAAAAGTAAAAAACAAAGCCTACTCCCAGCAAAATGTAATAAATGCTGATTCCTCTCGTCTGCATATAAATTTGCTGCTTTTCCAGTTTTTTTATCGCTGATAAATATTCTTGGTTGCTTGTGGAAGGATTGATTTTACTGATGACATTGATATTTTGAGTAAATAGATAGGCATACATTCCAATCGCAATGAGAATTAGAATTATTCCTAGTCGTGTTGTGAACATTTGGAAATCAATCAAATTCCAGATGACGATGATTCCAGCAGCAGTTGCCAACATACAAGCTAGCATTCTGATATCAATCAAGAGCCGTTTTCTTTTGTAATTATTAGCTTTTTTGATGATAGATTGGCTGTCAGGAGCTATAGTTTCTTTCTGTTTCCAGATGTCCTGAAAATTATAATTGGTTTCCATACTTTCTGAATTGTTCTGTTAATTTTTCTTTGATTCGGTGGATTTTGACTCTTACATTGGCTGGCGAAATTCCTACGACTTCGGCAATCTCTGCTTGTTTCATTTCTTCGAGTTCTAGCGAAATAATGATTCTTTCGAGTTCGGGCAATTCTGAGATACATTCATAAAGAAAATCCGTCATTTTATCTTTTTCCAGCTTGTTATCTTTTTCTGAATTATCTTTGATCTGATAAGGTAATTCGCTTTTAGGCATTCGTTTTTCAAGATTGATTTGCCTAAGGCAGATATTCGTAGCGATTCTGTAGATCCAGGTTCCAACCGCTGCTTCCTGCCGGAATTTTGGCAATTGTTGAAACACGGCGACAAATGTTTCCTGACAGAGATCCTTCGCCAGATCATCATCATTCACATAACCCATACAAAGCCGAAATATCTTCTTCCAGTAATCGTGATAAATGTCTTCGAAGCTTAAGTTCTGCATTGGACCTTTTTAAAGTTTAGAGAAAGTTGAATGGAAAATGTTACAAATTAAAAATAAAAAAAGCTTCTCAAATTCTGAGAAGCCTTTCTGATCATTTTTATTAACTATTACTTTTTGATGATTTTTTTGCTGACAATATTGTTGTCAGAAGTTACGATTCTAAGAATATAAACACCATTTGGTAATTTAGAAACATTCATTTCGTTGGTCTTCGTTTCCAATAGTTTTTTTCCTTCCATATTGTAAAGAACAACAGATTTCAAATTTTTATCATCTATGTGAAGAACATCAACAACAGGATTCGGATAAACCAGGACTTTTGCCTTGTCTCCGGAAACTTCTCCGGTTGCTAAAACATCAAGGTTCAAGCTATAACCTAGCAATCCCAAGTCGGCAGATGCGATATAGATGTAAGCATTTTTGTCTGAGAAATCTATCGCTACAGAACTGGTTTCTGAGTACAAAAGGTCTTTTCTGTCGACACCTTCCCAATTGGCGCCATTATCCACAGAATAATAAACATTGAATTGAGTATATTGAGAAGAATAAGTTGTCGCAATCAGAACACCGGAATTGACATCAGAATAAGCCACTTTGTTGGCTACAAATTCTCCAGTAAGTGTCCAAGTTGCGCCTTTGTCATTCGAAACATAAACACCGCTCGATGTTCCAAGAGCTAATTGATCAGCATTTTTTGGATTCTGAACAATATCGAAAACAGCTGCTTCAAAAGGGAAAGAATTGTCTAAAGATACTGGCGTCCAATCTGTTCCGCCATTGTTTGTTTTATAAATTTCTGAACCAATAAGAATAAAAAATTCTTCAGAGATATTATTTGGATGCAAAATTTTGTAAACACTTGCTTGCGCAGGCAATGCAATATTAGTTGTCACAATATTATTTTGGTCGTTGAAATTGATTTTATCCAATTCGCCTTGTCCCCAATTATCGAAAGTGGCAAAGATCTGATTAGTCACCTGAGGGTCAGGAATAATATTGGTCAAACCACTCGTAAACGTTTCGAAAATAGTATCAGACGTCGCTCCGAAATCATCACTTACGGATAATGTTGACCCCATAAATCCGCCTTGGAAAGTATAGATTCTTCCTTCTTTCTTAGAGTCAGAAATATATGCTGGTCCACCATTGACGCTAAAAATATTAAGCGGTTGGATGTTATAGGCATTTTCTGCATTATCCGCCAAATTTCTATGAACAAAACCATTCTGAACACTGTAAAACAAATGTTTAGCGGTTGAACTTTCAAACAAATTCACTCTTCCTGTTGAGCTGAAAAAAGGTGTTTGTAATTGCGTTAAAGTTGCACCGTTATCTGTGGAAAACAAAGGTTTGTAATTCGCTGTAATAAACAATTCTCCAGCTTTGAAAGGATTAAAAGTCGCCTTAATTCCGTAATAATAACTGTCCAGATTGTCGTAAGGATATTCAACACTTTGCCAAGTTGCACCGCCATCTTTTGTAGAAACAATCTCGTCTTCTTCCAAAACAATCACGTGATTATTGTCCAACGGATTGAATCTGATATCGATAATGTCATTCAGGATTCCATTGGTTCCCCAAGTGATATTTTTATTTTCCCAAGTTTCTCCGCCGTCGGATGAATGATGAAGGTTCTCTGGTGCCATTCCAAAACTAATTCCCGTTCCAACATAGATATCGTTTGGGTTATTCGGATTGAAAGCCATAGTGCTCAAAACACTTCCAGCCAGTTTTTCTGTGAAAGTATCGCCACCATCAGTAGAAATTAATAAACCACCGTCGCGGTCTGTACTTCCGTTGCCGTTTGCGATGTAGATTTTGTTTTTATCAGTTGGGCTAAATGCTACATAACTTGTAATAATGTTATCGTTATCATCTACGGAATAATAGATTTCTTTCCAATTATTTCCGCCATCATTCGTCGTATAAACTCGGTTTGCTGTTCCAAAACCGAAAGGAAATTGTGAACTCACGATCAGGTTATCTTTGTCATCACCAAAGAAATTATAAGCCGAAACGTAAGCACCTTCGGAATAATTCGGCATCGAAAAGGTTTTCGTAATCGTTTTGGTGGCAATATCAAAAATATGAACTTCACCAATCCCGTTCTTCAAAGTAGAAAATGTTAGGAATGAGCCATTTTTGCTGATGTTCAGTTTGGTAATATTCCCGATTTCTGTTGGAACCGAATAAAATACTTCCCAGAAAACGCCATTATTCTTGGAAACCAAAATGTGATTGGTAATTGTTGTGGCGTAAACAGTATTTTGTTCTGTTGTACTGTATGTAACTTCGAAGATTCTTCCGAATTCGTTCTTGCCCAACACCTCAACTTGAGCATTCATTTTATTGGTAAAAAGAGCGAATAGTAATCCCGCAAAAAAAGTAATTTTCTTCATATATCTAATTTTAAAACCAAATGTTGTGATAAAAATTAGCAATACAAAAAAAACATGCGGAAATAGTAGGACGCAGTTTCAGAAATAAAGTGACATTTTCTCTAAATACTTGTAATATAATTATATAGGTCTAAGTTTTCATCATGTCCCATTTTCTTTTCGATACGTTCTTTCCTCTTGCGACAAGCCTCGGGAGTGATGTTAAAGATGGTAGAAATCTCTTTCATCGACAGATTCATATATACATAAGAAAGGAATCGAATATCGTTTGAGTTAAGGTCTGGATGAAGTTGTTTTAACTTAGACAAAAAACCTTGATTCACTTCTTCAAAATGGACGAGAAAACTCTCTTCTTCGTGCGTTTGTTTTTGAATGATTTTGAATTGTTTGATGATATTACTAATGTCCACATTCTGCAAATCATCAGATTCACGGGAAAGCGTTCTGATGAGGTCGTCTATCAATTCAATTTTTGTGGAAAGTTGTAAAGCTTTGGTCGTGAGTTTTCTGTTCTTGGCCTCGATTTCATTTTTGAATTTTTCTTGTTCCAAAAGTGCCAGAACTTCTTTTTCTTTTAACTGATTTTCAAGAATTTCCTTATTCTTTTTCTCTTTTTCAAGTTCCAGTTTGGCGATTTCCGCATTACTTTGTTCGATGATTTTCTGCTGTTTATTTTTGACAATGCTGTTTCGCAAAGCCCAGAAAATAATCAGAACAATGAAAATAGCGAGCAGAATTCCCTTGATGAAAAAAGACCGCTGAGTTGTCAATTTTCCTTGACTTTCCGCCAAATCTTTCTGAGAATTCTGAAGTTCGAATTTGATTTTACTATTCTCGAAAAGTTGTCCATTTTTTATTCTGTTCACCGAATCTTTCACCGCCATTATCGAATCTTTGTAAGACACAGCGCGGTCGATATTATTTGCTTTCTGGTAAAGTTTACTGAATCTCTCGAAAAGATTTTCCTTAAAATCGAAGTTGAGATTGTTTTTCTCGGCCAGTTGCAAAAATTGAAACGCTTTCTGAAGGTCATTTCTTTGCTCGGCTATCGTCGAAAGGTTATAGTAAACCTGCGTTCTATACTCGGCATATTCCACACCAGTCAGTTTCGGAAGTAGCTCTTTGGCTATTTTTTCAGCTGCATCATATTGTTTTAGATTCACCAACGTTTCCATATACGTGGATTTTGCCAATATATAATAAGGTGAATCAGCTGTGAGTTTCAGCGCTTCATCGATATATTTCTTGGCAGTTTTGTAATCGCCTTTTTCATTATAGACAATTGTGAGATTAATGGCGTATAAACCTTTGGAAGTGTTGTTGTTAACCTTTCCAGCCAATTCATAAGCTTTGGAAAAATAATCTTTGGCTTTATCAATTTTATTGTCACGGGAATAGAGAATCGCAATGTTGTTCAGAACTGTCATTTCCGATTTTTCATCCAAATGGGCTACTGCAATTTTGTAAGCATCCAAATAATTATTCAGCGCTTCGCCGTAATCCAGCATCATATAGTAATTGGCGCCAATGTTATTAACGGCTAGAAATTCCTCACGGTAAAATTTGTTGTCCTGAGCGATTTTTTTCGTTTTGAAAAGGATTTGAAGTGACTTTGCAAAATCCTTTTTATTCATCGCTTCCACACCTTCAATAATCATTTTTTCGCAATCTTTTGGTGTGATTGCAAATGCTTGAAAAGGCAGAAACAGAAAGAAAAATATATAAATTAAACTTTTATAAAAAGTATGTGGAATCATTTAAAATTTCGGATAAAATCTAAGTAAAGATATAAAGATTTTGGATTATTTTTCCTGAATTCTGAAATGTTATTGAAACCACAAAAGTCACAAAAGATTTTCCGCGAATTCCTTTTGTGACTTTTGTGGTAAAAATTTTTTAGAATTGCTTGAGTCTTTAAAGTACAATCAATTTTAAATTTACTTGTGCCTTTGCGTTTAACTCGTTATTAAATGATTTTTTTAATCAATTATCCTCGCAAAAACGTAAATTTGTAAAACTTTACTCCGATGTACAAAAGCCTAATTCGTCCACTTCTTTTCAAATTCGACCCCGAAGAAGTTCATTATTTTACCTTTTCTATTCTGAAGAATTTCGGATTTCTTGCCAAATTATTTTTACCAAAACCAATCGAAGATAAACGTCTCGAGCGTGAAGTTTTTGGATTGAAATTCAAAAATCCGGTTGGATTGGCCGCGGGTTTCGATAAAGACGCCAAACTCTTCAATGAGTTGTCTGACCTCGGATTCGGGTTCATAGAAATTGGAACTTTGACACCGAAACCTCAGCCAGGAAATGATAAAAAACGATTATTCAGACTGAAAGAGGATTCTGCCATTATCAACCGAATGGGTTTTAATAATGGTGGTGTTGATGAAGCGATTGAACGTCTGAAGAAAAATAAAAACGTTCTGATTGGCGGAAACATCGGAAAGAATAAAGTGACCCCAAACGAAGAAGCTGTCAATGATTACAAAATCTGTTTCGAGAAATTATTTCCTTACGTTGATTATTTTGTGGTCAATGTCAGTTCGCCAAACACGCCAAATCTCCGCGAACTTCAGGATAAAAAACCTTTGACAGAATTATTATCAACGCTTCAAAACTTAAATCTCGAAAAGCCAAAACCGAAACCAATTCTTCTGAAAATTGCACCAGATTTGACTGATTCTCAGCTTTTGGATATTATTGGTATCATTAATGAAACAAAAATAGCAGGCGTTATTGCAACCAACACGACTTTGTCAAGAGAAAATTTAACGTCAGAAAATAAATCCGAAACTGGCGGACTTTCCGGAAAACCTTTGACGAAACGTTCGACAGAAGTTATCCGATTTTTGTCTGAAGAAAGCGGGAAATCGTTCTCAATAATCGGCGTTGGCGGGATTCATACGGCACAAGATGCGTTGGAAAAACTGGAAGCTGGCGCGAGTCTCGTTCAGCTTTACACAGGATTCATTTACGAAGGTCCGGAATTGATTAGTGAAATCAACAAAGCTATTCTTCGTCAGAAGAAAAATTAAAATCAACACTTAAGTTTTTAAGAATTAACCACAAAAGTCACGAAAGAACACCTAAGTATTCAAAATCGAAGATTTTTTTTAACTCAAGTGAACTTTATCCTTATTATGATGATACTTAAGTGACTAAGGTGTTATACAAATGTCGACATATGGAATTAATTACACTGAAGATTTTCAATACAGAAATCGAAGCGGAAATGTTAAGAATTTTCTTAGAAACAAATGAAATTGAAGCATTTGTTTTCGGAAATGTTTTAGCAAATACTTACAATTTATTCAATAATACAAGCGGTGGTGTTCAGCTGAAAGTCTCAGAAAATGATTTCGAAAAAGCGAATGAATTGATGACTGAATTTTATAAAAAAGACAATTTATAAATTAATTTTTAATACTTCAGCTAATCTATCAATACTTTCCTTATCAGTCAGAACAAAAACAACCCCATTAATAGAATTATCTTTATTTTCTTTGCTCTCTTGATTGATTTGAATACTGCTTTTTGAATCCGAAAACAATTCTTTAATTTCTACATCAAAAATTTTTGCAAGTTTGGGAATATATTCAGATTTCACATCATTTTCTTCGTTTTCCCACTTAATATAAGTACGACGGTCTATTTCCAAGATATCTGCAATGTCTTGCTGAGACTTTTTAGATTTTATTCTAAGTCTTCTTAAGTTATTTCCAACTATCATCAGTTATGTTTTAAAACAAAGTTAAGGTTTTTGTGTAAAAATATACACCGATTTTGTGAATTTTTTTGTGAATATTATCAATGAAAACTTTGATAAGTTTGTAATTATTAATATTAAAATTTTATATGAAATTATTACTTTTATCACGTTGTTTTCACTTTTGGCAATTCAATCTTGTCGTTCATCATCGGATGAAAAAATGGACAATTATCGTGAAGAATTGCAATTAAAGACTGAACCAGCGCAAAAAGAAGCTTTTAGAAATCTTAGTACAGAAAATAAAGTAAGAATTTGGCAAAGTAAACTGAATCAAATTTTGAAACAGGACATAAGTGATAATCAGAGAGGATTAATTATTATTTTAAAAAACGAAATTGGAAATGCAACTTCACCGAATTATGATGGAGTAAAACTAATGAACTAAATAAATTACCTCCTTGTAATTGTCGCTGGACTTGTGGAATGTCTTATGGTCACACTGACTCTTGTACTCCCACAGAAGATGGTTGCGGATTTTTCGGATATCAATCTTGCACAGGCACTACTCTTTAAAATAAGATATTACGAAATCGCCATTAACAAATTTGCAAACAAACAAAGATTTGGTGATTCCAGATGACCTTTAAAAAAAACAACTATCTAAATATGAAAATTAAAATTTTAAAAATTCTATTAACCACAATTACTTATAATATCATTTATGTAATGTTTGGTTATAGAGATAATATTCAAGACACATTGATGCCTACATTTATGGTACTTTTTGTAGTAATCAATATTTTTATGATGGATAAAAACAAAGGATTCATTGAAAATTTTTTAACACTCTCTGGAGTTTTGTGTTTAGGTTTTATCATTGGATTTTTTCTAAAAGATTCTTATAAACCTGTTATTTTCCAATATTTAGGACTTATTTTTATAAGTAGTTGCCTAGGATATTATTTAAAAAAGAATTATAACTTAATTAATTCTCAAGAATAAGAAAAAATCAATAAAACAAAACCTCGTCAATCTGACGAGGTTTTGTTTTATTGATTTTTAAAAACTTAAAACTTAAAATCCACGCCAACATAGAAATTCTGTTTCATAATCGGAGCATAAACCATTCCGCCGTCAAAATAATTTCCAAACGGATTAGCTGCATCAAGAATTGCCACTTTTTGCTGATAACCGGTCAAATTTTCTCCACCCAAATAAACTCTGATTTTCTCAGAAAAGTTTCTGGAAATCTGAGCATTCAATGTAGAATAACTTGGCGAATAATCTCCAATCTGGAATTCTGCCGGATTTGATTTGGTGTTTGGAAGTCTTTGTTTTCCGACTAAATTTAAAGTTGTGTCAAAGCTCCAAAATCTACCTTTCTCCGTTTTATTGGTTGAATAAGCCAAGTTTGCAAATCCACGATGTTTTGCCATAAAAGGCACTTTTTTCAATCCACTTAAGTAATTCAAAGCCACATCATAATATTTGTAAGCCACTCGGAATTCCAAATTTTTCACAGGCTGGAAATCCCATTGCGTCTGGAAACTATTTGCAAAAGATTTTCCTTCAAGATTATAGAATAAAATTTTCTGTGCAGATTCATCCAAATCTGTCACAACCTGATTCTGGAAATCGGTTCTGAAAAAATCTGCCAAAATGATTGATTTTCTTCCAAACAATTTGAATTCCTGCTGAAGACTCACACCATAATTCCAAGCGATTTCCGGCTTCAAACCATAGATTTCGCCACCATTATCGATGATTTGGATTTGACGATTGGATGCAAAATAAGACTGACTTTCTGCAAAGATATTCGCAGTTCGGAAACCTCTTCCGGCTGAAATTCTGAAAATTGTTTTCGGAGTCAAATCATATTTGAAATTCATTCTCGGCGTAAACTGTGTTCCTGCAAGATTATGAAAATCAACACGAGCACCTGTTACCAAAGTGTATTTTTCGCCTGTCAAAGTATATTCTGCAAACAATCCCGGAACTGTTTCGGTTCTTTTGTAATTGTCCAAAAGATAATCTTCATCGTATTTGTCATAAAGGAAACTCGCTCCAACTTTATATTTGTTGTTTGTATTTCCGATGATACTTTCGAAAATCAAATTAGAATAATAAGAGGTTTCTTTCCCAAAATAATTTCTCAATCCAAAAAAGCTATCTTGCTGATGATAAGTCAATTGATTCATCCAGCCGAGACTTTGATAAGGTTTCCCTTTGAAAACATAACCTGTTTTGTTCCATAACTGAAATCTTGAGATATCAATTCCAACCCCATAAAGCGATTGGTCTTTCTGCGGAATCCTTTTATTGAATCCGATTTGCCCTGCTGTTCTTTCGTCTTTCAGATAATTAATCCCAAAATGCGAAGCAAAACCTGAGCTCTCCAAATCATTGTAATTCAGCAAATAAGCTACATTGAGCTGACTTCCTTTGGGTCTGTCAAGAAAACCGTCATCATTCATATCCGTATCGCCAAAAGTGCCGTTGCCGTGGAGCAAAACACTTTGATTCCACTTGTCGGAAATTGGAGAGGTACTTGTCACATTAGCTTCAACACGACCGTTGTTATCAGAAAACAAATTGATTTCCGTTTCCGATTTTTTATCATCGTCGTGGGACTTCAAAAGTTCAGTATTAATTTGTCCCGTGATACTTTCGTAACCGTTAACAACCGTACTTCCGCCTTTTGTCAATTGGATTCCGCCAATCCATTTTCCTGGAATGAAATTCAATCCATAAGGTGAAGCTAATCCACGGATTTCAGGCAATTGTTCCTTAGTCAAAAGTGTATATTTCTGGTCAAGTCCAAGCATTTTCAGCTGCTTAGTTCCAGTCACAGCATTGCTGAATGAAACATCAACAGTCGCATTGGTTTCAAAACTTTCGGAAAGATTACAACACGCCGCTTTCAGCAATTCTTTGGAACTAATTTTAAAAATCAATCCTGCTTCTTTTTTACTGATAGCCGTTGCTTCTTTTTCTCTCGTCAGCTTTACGCCTTCAATCTGATTGGTTTTTTTATCAGAATCTGAGTGATGTTCAAGCGTGTCATTTGGTTTTTCAAAATCAGAACCTCTTGTGTATAAACAACAAGGAGGTAGATTTTTGTAAGCATCTTCAGGCGCTTTGAATTTCTCGTTATCGTGACCAACTTCAGCAATTTGTTTCAGGATATCATCACATTTCACTTTCGATTCGTCAAGCGTCATCGTCAAAGTCTGATTTTCTGCGGTCCAGTTGGCAGTTTGTGCGCCTGCTTTCAAGGCTGCTTTTTCTATTCTGGCTTTGCATTGTCCGCAATTTCCTTTAACCAAAAACTGTTCTGTTACGGTTTGTGCAAAAGAGAATACGGAACAAACGAGCAGCACAGAAAACATAAGTTTTCTACTTAAATAATTCATCGTCAAAAAATTTAATTAATTACTTAAGCTCGCAGACTTGTTTTGTATTAGCGTTTTTTGCCAATTTTTTACTGTTGTCAGGACGGTCGTATTGACAGCAAGCATCTAAATCATCATAAACTTTGTCAGAAGCACGGAACATTTCGTTGTCGTGACCAACTTCTGCAACACTTTTCAGGATAGATTTTTTGTCAGTTTTAGACGCGTCATAACTTACAGTCAAGACTTTTTTGTTCATACTCCAAACCGCTGACTTTACGTTTTTGTCAGATTTAGCAGCAGTTTCGATGCGTTCTTTGCACATTCCGCAATTGCCTTCTACTTTGGCTTTAAAGGTTTTGGTTTGAGCAGAAAAATTGGAGAATAGAAATATAGAAAGGAATAGGATTCCTGATTTTATGATTGTATTCATTTTGATTAATTTTAATTGTTTGAATTAAGATTTTATAAAAATCTTGAAGTTTTACATTCTCGCAGATTTTACGGATTAGCAGATTAATTTTCAGAAAAAATCTGCAAGATTTGCTTAATCAGCGAGAGATTACTAATTAAAATTAACCAAGTTTAGGCGGCTGCCAAATATTGAAAGTTCGCGCAAGAGGCGATTGTGAATAGTAAGAAAATTGATTGTTGATTGTGAAAATCGGTGTTTTCAATTTGTTGTCGAAGTTATTCAAAACAACCGAAAAAACGAATCCAGAACTGCAGGTTTTGCAAGTCGTGCAATTGTCTTTGCAGTCTTTTTCTTTTTTGGAATCATGATGACAGGAATCTGTTTTTTTCTCTTCTTTTTTGCAACAATCAGAATTTGATTTCTGAGCTTCACAACAAGAACTCTGAGCAACTTGAACATTAAAATTCTGCTTCGGAAATACAAAAATTCCCAAACAGAAAATCATTAATATCAATTGAAACTTTCTCAACATCGTTTTGCAAAATTATGAAATAAAAATAACATACAATTTGTCATTCCGTAGGAATCTCAACGGCTAGATTCCTACGGAATGACAAAATTATGGTTTGATAGTCATTTTTCTTCTTCTCAAAAAATAAAATACCAAACCTCCAATCAAAACAATCGGCCAAATAGAAATCAGAAAAACAAATATTTGCTGAATCAAATAGAATCCTTCCACAAAAGCATTTTTCACATCATAGAAGAAACTGTATTTGTACTCGTTGTCAATATTTTTGGTGTTTATGATAGGGATTTTTGCTACACTCATTTTCGGTTCTTTTATGAAAATATCAACGGTTGAGAATTTTAAATTATCGGCAAGAATTTCGTCAGAATATTTCTGCATATTCGCTTCCGACATATTGTTGTCATCAAGATTCACTTTGTCTTTTCCGGCTTTCAATTGAGAAATATTGGATTGAGTTTTAGCCTGTCTTTCAGATTCCATTTTTGCCAATCGGATACCGGCAGAAACATCTTCCGCAGAAATAATTCTGGAATTGAGGAACACTTTTTTGTCATTAATAAAATCCAAAAATTCTCCTAATTTCTGAGTCGGAACTCTAACCTGCATTCTGTTTTGATTCTGGAATTTTCTAATCAACATCGCCGATTCATCCGACGTATTGTAAGTATCTTCCGACAAAGTTTGGGCTTCCATTCTACTTTTGGTAACAAATCCGCCAATTGTCTGCAACTGTTTCTCAATCGAGATTGTCGCGTCATAAACATCCTTCACTTCCATATCCACTTCCGCCGTTCTCACAAATTGTCGGTCTTTCACATTTTGTGTCGCAGCCATAGAAATGCTGTCGGAAACTGATGCGCTGTCAACAGCATAATCTGAAGAAGCGTACGCAGATTCTACCCCTTCTCCTTTTTTACATCCGATTAAAAGTAAAGCGAGTAAACTGATTGATAAGAATTTAGTTTTCATGATGTTTTTTTTAAGATATTAATTATTGATATTAATTTGGGCAGCTTAATCCGCCTTCCGCTCCCAATCTTTTTTGCAGACGATTTCAGTTTAAATAGAACTTGAAGGTTGGCAAAAAAGGATTTCCGCTCAAGTCGGGCTGCAATCGTATGACGTTCCAAAAAACTGGTTAAAATATCTTTTGTTTCTGTCTGACTCAAAATTGATAATTAAGATGAAAGCTATTTTGCAAATCAATCCGAAACTCTTTGTAAACAAAATTGAAGTTTTAACTAATTGATTTTTAATTTTTTGTAAAATTAATTTTCAAAAAAAAAGTAGATGATTAGCTATTTGTAAAAGCGTTTTAGGAATATTAATTGCATTCTACAAGAAAACAGAATCTATGAATAGCACTATTTCCAAAATCAAAGGAATTTTCAATCTCCTGAAACATATCGATATAGACCAAATCGCAAAAATTTCTGAAAAAGTTGACCTTCCAAAACTGATGAATCAGTTCTCAAAATTGGACGAAAATCAAATCAAAGGTTTGACGAAAATGCTGGATTCTTCCGCAAAGAAAAGAGAATTGCCGCCCATCAACGGCGATTTTTATGAGCTGCATTTGAAACTGACGGATGAGCAGAGAGCAATTCAGCTAAAAGTCCGTGAGTTTATGGAAAAAGAAGCAAAACCTTTGGTCAACGATTATTGGCTTCACGATGATTTCCCACACGAACTCATCCCAAAATTCAAAAAACTGAATCTCTGCGGTGTCACTTACGAAGGTTACGGCTGCCCAAATTTACCATTCCTAATGGAAGGCGTTATTGCAATGGAAATCGCCAGAGTGGATGCGTCATTGGCGACATTTTTCGGAGTTCAGTCCGGATTGTCAATGGGTTCGATTTATATATGCGGTTCCGAAGAACAGAAACAAAAATATTTGCCGGGAATGCAGCAATTCGATTTGATTGGTGCTTTTGGATTGACTGAGCCGGAAGTTGGTTCCGGAGCAGCTGGCGGATTAACGACAACTTGCAAAAAAGTAGAAGGCGGTTGGATTCTGAACGGACAAAAGAAATGGATTGGAAATGCCACTTTTGCTGATGTCATTATCATTTGGGCAAGAGATTTAGATGATAATCAGGTCAAAGGTTTTATTGTTGAAAAAGATACTCCCGGATTTTCTGTCGAAAAAATAAAGGGAAAAATGGCACTCAGAATTGTGCAAAACGGACTCATCACAATGAAAGATTGTTTCGTTGCCGATTCGCAGAAAATGGAACATGCCAACAGTTTCAAAGACACCGCAAAAGTCCTTCAAATCACAAGAGCCGGCGTTGCTTGGATGGCGACAGGCTGTGCAAGAGGTGCTTATGAAAGTGCACTGGATTACACAAGGAAACGTAAACAATTCGGAAAGCCGATTGCAGCTTTTCAGTTAATTCAAGGACATTTAGTAGAAATGTTATCAAATCTTACGGCAATGCAAACTTTAGTTTTTAGATTGTCCGAGATGCAGGATGCCGGTATTTTGAAAGACGAACATGCATCTTTAGCAAAAGTTTTCTGTAGCTTAAGAACTCGTGATGTTGTTGCACAGGCAAGGGAAGTGATGGGCGGAAACGGTATTCTTTTAGAACACGATGTTGCCCGCTTTGTTGCGGATGCAGAAGCCATTTATTCTTATGAAGGAACCAAGGAAATCAACTCTCTTATTGTCGGTCGTTCAATTACCGGAATGAGTGCGTTTGTTTAAAAATTATTCCAAAATAATTTTACCAGAATACATTTTATCATCGGTTATCTTATAGAACAAAAGGCCTTTAAAATCTCGATTTAAATAAAATAACTGATTTGTTTTTGTATCAACTTTCTTGATTAATTGTCCTGCAGAATCAAAAAACTCAACATTAATATTCTTATTTTCTGGTGTAATTACTTTGAAAGATTTATCAGATTTGGAAAAATATAATTTTGGATTTGAAGATTTAAAAACAGATTCAGAATTCGCTAAAATACTATTGCAGGAAATTCCAGAAGAAGTTTCGAAACAATTCAACCAATGACCAGATTCGAAAGGTTGCTGTCTTGGCGCTTCCAACAAACCGTTGGACGAACCGATTCCTTCATAGATGTAACCATCATTAACAGCAAATGCTTTTACGTTTTTATTGAAAACGTCACCAGTTACAATAGATGTAACAGTTGGCTCTCCATAGGCATCAAAATCATAGCCTAGATTAGGGATTGGATTATTTATGTTTAGTGAAAAATCGTACAATACTGTTTCATCATTGGTTCCATTAATATTTCTGTAAACTTTTTTTTCATTGATGTCTTCTCTTAAAATTGCGGCCAAAGTATTTGGTTTAATAACCCAAGGCTCGCCACATGCTCTGATAGGTGGATATCCAATAAAATTAAAAACAATTTTTTTGTAAGTTTTACCGTTCACGATGCTGTCTCCATCTATCTTGTAAGCATAAGATGTTTGTTGGGTGATATTGAGACAATTAGAATTGATTTCACCATCGTAAAATCCAACTTGCCACTTGTTTCCCTCAACGAGCAAAGGCGAATAATTTTGAGCAAAAAGATAACTTGTAAAAATGACTAGAATAAAAAGATAGAATTTCGGCATAGTTTTTTGTTTAAAGTTACAAATTAATATCATATGCTAATGTAATTCAACATTAAGTTTTGTAATTTTACTCAGATGAAACGCTTACGTTCTATCTGACCTTTTAAACAATAAAATGTACAGATGAAAAATGTATTTTTTTTAATATTAATCAGCTTATTTTTGCAGCAATGTGCGCAGAAAAAAGTGGATTTAACCAAATCTCAACAACCTAAAACAGCAATGGAAGATAACACACACGCCAACAATCCGTACTATTCAAGAACCGACAAAACCAAACTGAATGTTTCTAACGAGGAATGGAAAAAAATCCTTCCTCCTGAAGTTTATGCCATTGCGCGAGAAGCGAATACAGAATACCCATTCACTGGGAAATATAATGATTTTGATGAGGTCGGTGAATATTATTGTGCGGTTTGCGGGAATCATTTGTTCCGTTCAAGCTCCAAATTTGCAAGCACTTGCGGCTGGCCGAGTTTCTTTGAAGCAGACAAAGATGGCGTGATTTACAAACGAGATTCTTCTCACGGAATGGAACGCATCGAGGTTCTATGCAAACGTTGCGATTCGCATTTGGGGCACGTTTTCAACGACGGACCGCCGCCAACAGGAACCAGATATTGTATGAATTCAGTTAGTCTGGATTTTCAACGAGATAAGAAATAAATCAGTCCCGAATTATTCGGGATTTTTCTTTGATATCGATTAAATTTGTAAGAGACTAAATCTAATTTAAAATTGAAAACAATATTCATCACCGGAGCAACTTCAGGAATAGGGAAAGCCACAGCAATTATATTAGCACAACAAAAAAACAGATTGATTCTTTGCGGGAGAAATAAAAATGTTCTCGAAGAACTCAAAACCGAACTATCAAAAGAAACTGAAGTGTTTACATTGAGTTTCGATGTCAGAAATTCTGATGAGGTTTTTTCAGCGATTGATTCACTTCCTGAAAATTTGAAAAATATTGATGTTTTGATCAATAATGCCGGAAATGCGCACGGACTCGACCCTATTTCTGATGGAAATATCAATGACTGGAACGCCATGATGGACGGCAATGTAAAAGGCTTGCTGTATGTTTCTCAGCCAATCATTAAATTAATGAAAGAAAAACAAAACGGACAGATCATCAATATCAGCTCCGTTGCAGCAAGGCAGACTTATGCGAATGGCGTTGTTTATTGCGCCTCAAAAAAAGCAGTCGATGTGATTTCTGAAGGAATGAGAATCGAGCTGACAGAATTTGGAATCCGTGTTACAAATATTCAGCCGGGCGCTGTGGAAACCGATTTTTCAAAGGTTAGATTCAAAGGTGATTCTGAAAGAGCTGCAAAGGTTTACACTGGTTATGAAGCTTTGAAAGCAGAAGATATTGCGGATACGATCGCTTATTGCATTAATGTTCCGGAAAGAGTTTCAATTGCAGAAATTGCTATTTATCCAAAAGCTCAGGCAGAACCAAGAACAATCTACAGAAAGTAAAAAAGATATTTTATTTTCGTTAAAAAAACAAAATATCTTTGATTTTATGATAATAATCAATCCCGACCTGTTCGGGATTTTTCAATTTTAAGGTGTATTTTTGTAAAAATAATATTTCATAATTATTGTAATGAGATTGTTGCAGGCTCTATTGTTCTTCGGTTTTGTGCTGGGATTTTCGCAGAAATATTCTAAGACAGAGAAAGCATTATTAATGCAGGTTTCAAAGTTGGATTCGTTGATGCAAAATAACAATTCCAAGATATTAGAATTATTTTGTGATGATATTTCTTTTGGACATTCCAATGGCTGGGTCCAGAATTATGAAGATTTCAAAAAGGATTTCGAATCTGGAAAAGTGAAATACGAATCGGTAAAACAAACTGAACTTAAAGAATTGAAAATCAAGAGTAGATTTGCTAACGTCAGAAGAGTCATTGCTGTGAAAGGACTTTATAAAAATGATTTATTTGAAATGAAGCTTTCCGTTCTCGAATTCTGGATTCGGCAAAAAGGAATTTGGAAATTATGGAGCCGGCAAGCTGTGACATCAAAATTGTAACCCATCATAAAACAAAACATATGGAACGCTTTTTTCTCAGATCAAAACATTGGAATGTCTTTCTATTGTTTTTTATAACTTTTATCGTAGTTATCGGCCTTTTTTATCTTGCATTGACTTATTCTCAAGATACAATATATACCGGATTTGCGATGGCAATAGGATGCGCAGGTTCTTTGAGCTTGTTATTAAGCTGGTATTACTTTCTGAATCATGGCATGAATCAGAAAATAAAAGACCAAAACCTGAAATCTTCTTCTAACGGTATTTGGTTTTTCATGATCTTTCCTGTAGTATATATGTTTTTGGCATTTCTCGTTTTCCCGACAGGATTTGTTTTGACTACAACCGAACGCAATTTCCATATTTGGTGGATAGTTCTGATTTTTCCGATACATCTGTTTGCTGTTTTTAGTTTTTTCTATGTTGTGTTTATCACGGCAAGATCGATCAAAACGGCCGAATTGCAAAAAGATGCAATGTTTGTAGACTTTGCGGGTGAGTTTTTTCTTCTTTGGTTCTTCCCGATTGGTATTTGGTTTCTACAACCGAAGATCAATAGAATAATAGAGAAAAATAATTATTAGATAATTCTAAATTTTAGAAAGGATTTTTTAATTCATAACTTTGGCAAATGAAAATCCTTCACATAGAAACCTCGTCCAAAAACTGTTCTGTCGCCATTTCTCATGGCGAAAAATTATTATGCCTTTGCGAGGAAGTTTCCGATAATTATAAACAATCCGAGAGTCTGCACAGTTTTGTAGAATGGGCTTTGGAAGGCGCAGAAATTTCTTTGAAAGATCTGGATGCTATTTCTCTTGGCAAAGGCCCGGGCTCTTACACAGGACTTAGAATTGGAGCAGCTTCTGCCAAAGGTTTTTGTTATGGTTTAAAGCTTCCTCTTATTGCCGTTAATTCTTTGGATTCCATGGTTGAGGAATTCATAAACCAAGGATTTGGATTGATTATTCCTTTGATTGATGCAAGAAGGATGGAAGTCTACACCGCTATTTTCGATGGAAAATCTGGCGAATTGATCTCTGAAACCGAAGCCAGAATCCTCGATGAAAATTCTTTTGCTGAATTAATAGACAAAAAAATTCTTTTTGTCGGCGATGGCGCAAAAAAAGCTCGGGAAATAATGAATCTCCCAAATGCAGAATTCAGATATGATATCTATCCATCTGCAAAAGGTTTAATTAAAAAATCGGTCGAGAAATTCAATCAAAAAGATTTTGAAGATGTTGCTTATTTTGAACCTTTTTATCTAAAAGATTTTCAGGGAATTAAAAAAGCTGATAGAGTTAAAAAGCAATAATTATTTCCTAGAGATCCGATACAATTTCCCACTATCTGTAACTGCATAAAGATTCCCGTCTTTCCCGTCAAAAACATCACGAAATCTCTCGTTTTGGTCTTCTAACAAACGTTCTTCTCCAACAACTTTATTATTTTCAAGGATAATTCTGTTGATTTTTTCACCACTGAGACAGGCAATAAACAGGTTATTTTTCCATTCGACAATATTTCCCGTGTAAAATGTGATTCCACTTGGAGAAATAACAGGGTCCCAATAATAAATCGGCTGTTCCAAATCATCTTTTTTTGTCAATCCATTATTGATTTTCTGTCCAGAGTATTCGATTCCATAGGTGATGGTTGGCCAGCCGTAGTTTTTTCCAGGCTGAATGAGGTTGATTTCGTCACCGCCTCTCGGTCCCATTTCGGTCTCCCAAAGTTCCCCGGTTTCAGGATGAATAGCAATTCCTTGTGGGTTTCGATGTCCATAAGAATAGATTTCTGGCTGTGCTTTGTTACTTCCAATAAAGGGATTTCCTGCGGCAGGTTTTCCGTTTTTATCGATTTTAATGATCTTTCCCAAGTAAGCTTTTAGATCCTGTGCCAAAGGTCGTGTTTCCAGGTCTGACCTTTCTCCCGTACTTACAAAGAGATTGCCGGATTTATCAAAAGCCAATCGACTTCCGTAGTGCAATCTTCCATCATAAGAAGGAGTTGCTCTGAAAATGATTTTGACATTTTCAATTTTGTTTGTAGAAAGAACACCTTTTCCAACAGCCGTCAGATTTCCTTTTTCATAAGGTTCTGAAAATGACCAATAAATGGTTTGATTATTTTCAAAATCCGGGTCAATTACAATATCGAGAAGACCGCCTTGTCCACGGCTATCAACTTTAGGCAGGCCGCTTATTTTAGTTATATACTTTCCGTCTGGGGAGACAAGATTAATAAATCCCGTCTTTTCTGTGATCAAGAAATTTTGATTTGGCAATTGTGCAATTCCCCAAGGTCTTCCGAGATGTTTATTGATGACATCTACCTTATATTCTGTCTGGGTTTTATAGCCTTGGATTCTGGTTTGTCCGGCAAAAGCTGGTTTGTAGTCCGAATTTGGCTTTTCTTTTTCTACAGGTAGAAGATTTTTGACGGATTCCTTTTCCTGGCAGGAAATTAAAATCGTTGAAAAACAGAATATTGGAAGAATTATCGACTTCAGCATAACAGATAATTTTTTTTAACGAATGGAAAAATAATGCCAGTAATATTTGTTAGTTGAAATTTTAATTCTACATTTGTAGAATGTATTTTATGTTTGTAGAATGAAAGAACAAAAATTAACAGATACAGAAATTGTTTTGATGGAAATTCTTTGGCAAAAAGAAAAAGTTTTTATGAAAGATATTTTGGAAGAATATACTGAGCCAAAACCTGCTGCAACTACAATTGCAACACTTCTCAAAAGAATGCAAAACAAGGATTTGATAGGGTATAAAACTTATGGAAACTCGAGAGAATATTTTCCAAAAGTGAAGAAAGAAGATTATTTCCAGGAAGAAATGTCTTCGATGATTGACCGTTTTTTTAATAATTCTGTAAGTCAGTTTGCATCATTTTTCACTTCGAATGCAAAATTGTCCCAGAAGCAATTGAAAGAACTTCGAGATATCATTGACAAAGAAATAACAGACTAAAATGTTAACCATTATTTTCAAAATAATTCTCTGTTCATCATTATTGATAGGAGTTTATTATTTGTTTTTACAAAGAGAGAAAATGTTCGGCTTTAACAGGTTTTACCTTTTGCTGGCTTTGGTTTTCTCTTATACGATTCCGTTTGTGAAAATCAACCTTCCTGGAATTTCTCAACAGAAGAACCAATTGATTTTTGAAGAAATCCCAACACAACAATTGATTCAGAATGCCAATCAAACCTCACAATTTGATTGGATGAATTCCATTCTTGTAGCTTGTATTTTGGTTTCTGTTGTTTTGATTATCAAGTCAATCATTTCAATTATGAAAATTATTAATCTGAAAGGAATGGATATTATTTATCATAATCAGAAAGTGAAACTGGTTGATAAAAATCTACCGCCTTTCAGTTTTTGGAACAAAATCTATTTGAGCAAAAGTTATTTCGAAAATCAACAAATAGATAACAGGATTTTCCTTCACGAGAAAACGCATATTGTTCAGAAGCACTCTTGGGATATTCTGTTTTTAGAGATTTTGAAGGTCATTTCTTGGTTCAATCCAGCTTTATATTTTTATAAAAAAGCAATGACAGATAACCACGAGTTTCTGGCGGATGAAAGCATTATTCAGCAAAAAAATAATGTGAAAGATTATCAGACATTGATTCTTTCAGAAATTCTCCAAACACAAAATCTAAGGCTGACACACCAATTCAATTACAATAACACCAAAAAACGATTTATTATGATGACAATTAAAAAGTCAAAATTTGAAGCAACAAAAAAACTAATTGCAGTTTCAGCTTTTGCCGGACTGAGTATTCTTTTTGTACAGAAAGTTTATGCTTCAGAAGCTAAACCTCAAGTCAAAACTAATATTCCGGAAATTGCTACAAATGATTCTGTAAAATTAGATACAATCCCTGGTAAAAAAGCAATTCAAACCAATGTAAAAATCAAAGAAAAGAAAAATATGCCGCCTCCACCGCCTCCAACAGAGATGAAGGAAAATGAATTGCCGATTCCGCCACCGCCGCCTCCAGCAAGAAATTTAGCTCCTGCGGAGTTTCCCGAAGGGTTGACCGCATTGAGAACGAATTTTATGAATGTCTTTGATTCATCATCTTTAAGTGGAAAAGGAACCCTAAAAAGCAACTTGTATATTTCCATCGATGAAAATGGAAAAACTACCAATATAAAAGCAGATGGACCAAATTCAAATTTTAACAATGAAGCGATTAAAGCGCTCAAAGCTGTTACTCAAGATAAAGTGTGGAAACCGGCAACGGAAGATGGAAAAGCGGCTGCAACTGTTTTTCAGCTTCCAATTACAATGAAATTTGAATAAACGATTTTGTTATAAACTTAAAACGTTCCACATTCCGGAACGTTTTTTTATTTCGTATTTTTGTTAAATGCAATTCAAACTTCAATCAGAATATCAACCTACCGGAGACCAGCCTCAAGCGATTGAGAAATTGGTAGAAGGTATTAATATTGGCGAAAAATATCAAACCCTTCTCGGAGTTACCGGTTCCGGAAAAACATTTACCGTTGCCAATGTGGTTGCCAGTGTTCAGCGACCAACGATTGTGATGGCGCACAACAAGACTTTGGCGGCTCAGCTTTTTATGGAGTTCAAAGAGTTTTTTCCTGATAATGCGGTAGAATATTTTGTAAGTTACTACGATTATTATCAGCCGGAAGCTTTTATCGCTTCTACGAATACTTATATTGAAAAAGATTTGAGCATCAACGAAGAAGTTGAAAAATTGAGACTTTCAGCTATTGCAAGTTTACTTTCCGGACGCCGAGATGTTTTGATCGTTGCTTCGGTTTCCTGCATCTATGGTGTTGGAAATCCTACTGAGTTTCATAAATCACTTATTACTATTGAGAAAAACGAAAAATTATCAAGAACCAGATTGCTTCATCAATTGGTTAGTGCGCTGTATTCTAGGGCACTGAACGAGTTTCAGAGAGGTACGTTTCGTGTGAAAGGTGATGTAATAGACATTTATCCGGCTTATGCCGATACTGCGATTCGGATTCAGTTTTTTGGAGATGATGTGGAAAAAATTCAAAGTTTTGACCCAGTTTCCGGAAATGTGATTTCGAATTTTGATTTGATCAATATTTATCCGGCCAATCTTTTCGTAACAACGCCTGAAACGATGCAAAGTGCCATTAAACAGATTCAGGATGATATGGTAAAACAGGTAGATTTCTTCCGGGAGATCGAAAAACCGTTGGAAGCAAAACGTTTGGAAGAAAGAACTGAATTGGACCTTGAAATGATTCGGGAACTTGGTTATTGTTCTGGGATTGAGAATTATTCCAGATATATGGATGGGCGTTTGCCTGGTTCGCGACCTTTCTGCCTGCTGGATTATTTTCCGAGAGATTTCCTGATGGTCATCGATGAAAGTCACGTAACCGTTCCACAAGTTCACGCTATGTACGGCGGTGACAGAAGCAGAAAAGAAGTTCTGGTAGAACATGGTTTCCGCTTGCCCGCTGCGATGGACAATCGACCTTTGAAATTCAATGAGTTTGAGGATATGCAGAATCAGGTGATTTATGTTTCAGCAACTCCTGCAGATTATGAATTGGAAAAATCCGGCGGAACTTACATTGAACAAATTATTCGTCCGACTGGACTTCTTGACCCGATTATCGAAGTTCGTCCGACGATGAATCAGATTGATGATCTGATTGAAGAGATTCATAAAAGAGTAGAGCTGGACGAAAGAGTTTTAGTTACAACCTTAACAAAGAAAATGGCTGAAGAGCTGACGAAGTATTTCACAAAGGTTGGAATCAGGACTCGATATATTCATTCTGATGTAGAGACTTTGGAAAGGATCCAGATCATGCAGGATTTGCGTCTGGGATTGTTCGATGTTTTGGTTGGTGTCAATCTTTTGAGAGAAGGTCTGGATTTGCCAGAAGTTTCCTTAGTTGCGATTCTGGATGCAGATAAAGAAGGAATGTTACGTTCTAGAAGGTCAATGATTCAAACTGTTGGTAGAGCTGCGAGAAACCTGAATGGTCGAGCGATAATGTACGCTGATAAAATGACGAAATCTATGCAGGCGACAATCGATGAGACCAATTATCGTCGTGAAAAGCAAATGAAATATAATGCTGACAATGGCAAAGTTCCTCAGGCTTTAAACAAAAAGATCAGTGAAAATCTGGTTGGTAGAAGCAAAGATTTCCCGGATGAAAAATATACGCACAAAGAAATTTTAAGAGAAGTTGCAGAAACCAAAGCCAGCTACGGAAATGAAGATATCGAAAAAATCGTAGCTCAGAAACAGAAAGAAATGGAAAATGCAGCGAAAAATCTTGATTTCATAAAAGCTGCAAAACTGAGAGACGAAATCGCAGCTTTGAAAGCGTAATTTATTTTTTCAAAAAGTATTTGTAAAACTTCAGAATCTTTTTGATCTTACGTTTTCTTACCATCTTTTCGGACGCTTCATTGATTTTTTGAAGACAATATTCTACGGGAACTCCGGATAGTTTGGAGTATTCTGCGCTGATGATTTTCATAGTTTCGGTATCATCCGTCAATCGTGCAAAGTTCCTAAGTCTTTTGTCGGTCGGAAAATCTGTGTGGAAATTCATTCTGTTGAGGTCTACCAAATAGAAATTATACGTCTCGTTTTCTTTTTTTATCAAGAAATTTCCAGAAGCATTATCTATAAACTCAATCCCATTTTCGTGAAGATTGTAAATGAGAGAAGCATAACTTTTGAAAATCGTATCTCTATCTGTAAATTCTGGGTTATGAAGTGCGTCGGTCAATGGAAAACAATTATCCAACTGCTCACTGACGTAATAGCTGGACGTCAATCCCCAAAAATCATAAAACTCAACGTACGCAATAGGAGTGGGCGTGTAAAAGTTCTTGTTTAGAAGCAGATTCGCATACTCATAAGAACGTCTGGCTTTAGATTTTCTGTAATATTTGTAAACATGGCGATTGATAAAATTATGCTGTTTAAATGACTTGAAATTGAATTTCAATTGATCAACATTGAAAAACTTAACCGTATTTCTATTGCCGTGACCAACAATAACACCATCAGTCTTAAAATTATCTAGAATTCTCAGAATATCATTTTTATACTGGGAATAAGCTTCTGAAAGAATAAAGTTCATAATAATATTACTTCAAGGTTAAAGTTATTGATTCTAATATTATTTTAAAGACGTTTTGATCAGCTCCATTACTTTATCATTATCAATATTATTAGTATTAATTGATAAGCTTTTGTGATTGTAAGGCTTATACATATTTTCATCCGTCACGGAAAACAAACCGATAGTTGGAACTCCGGAAGCACTAGCCAAATGCATTACACCATTATCAGCCGCAATGAAAACAGCACAATTAGCAATGAAGCCTCCCATTTCACGCACATCTTTGCTATAAAAATTCGGGATTTTGAAGTTTAATTTCGAGATGTTTTCTACTGGCAAAAGTTCGATGATGTTGTAATCCGGAAAAGCTGTTTCCAATTTATCATAAAAACTTGTCCACCAAGACTCTGAATAGCATTTGTCACCAGTTGCGTTCGTAAAAAGGCAGATGGTTTTTTTGTCATTTTTTACAATGTCATAGAGTTTTTTCTTTCCATCTTCTATTTCTGATTGATCTAATTTCAAGTCTAAAAAAGGAACTTCAGATTTATTTTCATCAAGTCCGATCTGAGTCAGATAGTATCTGAGATTATAAATGGTATTTTTTGCAATATGATTATAATCAGAATGTTGAGTTTTGATATTTTCAACTTCTTCACCAAAAAATTTGTAATCCGCTTTTGCAAACGATATCGATAATCTTCCGGAAGAAGAACCTTGAGTTGCGTTGATGGCCAGATCATATTTATTCCATTTCAAAGCAAACCAGCCTTTTATGTATTGAAATAAATTACTGAATGGTTTTTTCGGAAGTTGATAAATGTTGTCAACACTTTTATAATTCTTGAAAATAATCGGCGTTACTCCACCTTTTACGAACAAATCGATTTTTGCATTTGGAAATGTATTTTCTATCTCCTGAACCAGTGGCGTGAGCAAAAGAATATTTCCAAGCCTGTGATTGGGTCTGGAAATCAGAACTCTTTTTACTTTGAAATCTTTATTAAGTTTTCCCTCAGCATGCGACTTACCAATATTTTTGGTAAGGCTTTTCATAACAGACCTTCTTACGGCGTTTATCTTTTTCTTCATAAAACTTTATTGTTGCAAATTTACCGAAAAAACTAACGTCTCAGAGGTTTTAATAGATCCATCAATCCATTGAGTTTGATTTCGTAAATTGTTGACAATTGCATTCCCAATTTTCCTTGTGGGAAACCGCCATTTCGAATAAACCATTCGAGATAAGAGATGGGTAGATCGGCTAAAATTGTTTCTTTATATTTCCCAAAAGGCATTTTGACTTCGCAGATGTCTTTCAGTATTTGAGGATTGATGCCTTCCATTTCAAATTATAAGGTCGATTTTATTTTCCAGAACATCATTTTGATCGGGCGGTAGTTCCAAAGGTGGTGTGTCATCTTCAGAAAACTCATCTCTGTAAACTTGGATCAGCATTACGGTGATTGACATCAGAATCGGACCAAATATCAATCCCATGAAACCAAAAATATTCATCCCGAGAATAATCCCGAAAACTGTTACCAATGGATGGATGTCTTCTAATTTCTTCAGCAAAGTAAATCGCAGAAGATTATCTGTCAAACCAACTACTACCAGTCCATAAATCAAAATCCCAACACCCGGACCAGTTTGTCCTTCGGCAATCATAAAAATTCCGACCGGAACATACACGATTGCTGCACCAACAACTGGTAGCATAGACGCAACTGCGGTCAAGGCGAATAGAAGCATTGGACTTGGACATCCAAAGATCCAATAACCAATCAATGCTACTAAACCTTGTCCCAAGGCAACAACCGGAATTCCGATGGCGTTTGCCATTACCAATTTTACAAATTTATCGCCAAGAAGCTGAATGTTTTTTCTTTTAAAAGGCATTGCTCTCGCCACAATTCTTTCAAATAACCGAGCTTTTACAAACATAAAATACAGAATGAAATACATCGACATGATTACCGTAAAAGTATTCACGGTGGTGTTCAAAGCTTTTGTAGAAAGGGTTCCTGCAAAATTGGTGACTTTTGCGATATTCTCTTTGCTTAGAATATCAAATCCTACTTTTTGGAAAACAAATTGATGAATCTTCTCCAAAAAAATGTTGAACTTTTCCATGTAAACTTGTGCATTTCCTGCTTTTGCAACAAGCATATCTACAATGAAGTAAACGGGAAGAATCAAAATAATCAGTGATGCTAACATCAGAACAGTAGCCGATAACCAAGGTTTCCAGTTTTTTTCTTCGATGAGGTAATAATTGAATTTCCTACAGACAATGTAAAGCGTAACCGCTCCTAAGACTGAAGGAATGAATAATGCCAGATTCCAGCAAATTAGCCCAACTAAAACACTTATAACAAGAATTAATGCAACCTGTTTGATGACAACAGAATCTATTGGTTTACCGGAATCTGACATAGTTTATTTTTTGTTATTCTAATTGTTTAGGTGCTCCGAAATAAGCACAATATGTTGAATACATTGCAATGTAAGCGAATGGCATTGTGAGATAGACTCCTACACAACAAAGCACAATACCTGCTATACTTACAAGTCCTGCCAAAACAGCAGTAAACAAAATCGTGCCATAGTTTTCTTGAGCTATGTTGAATGATTTCTTTAATGCATCAAACGCACTTGCTTTTTCAAAAATTAAAATAGGATAACCAAGTAGGAAAAACGGCATAACAAAGAAAATAGGTAAAATGCACATTAAAAACGAAATTGTTAAAACAATTTGAGCAATCAATGCGTAAATAACGATGTTGATGAAATTCTGTTTATAAGCAAAGAAAATATCAGAAACAGTAATGGATTGCTTAAAATTAGACTTGTTAGCAACATAAATCAGACTTACAAAAATAGGTGCTAGAAGAAGTGTGACAAAAAAATTTGCACCACTATAGGCGGCAAATCCTGGTGCTGCGATGATGTCTTGATAATTGATATTGCCACCAGAATCTTTTATTTGTTCAACCAGAATCTGTGAATTAAATCCCGTTATCATTTGTATGATGAAGCCTAATAAAAAATAAATTACCACTGCCAGAAAGCAGTATAAAAAAGTGTTTTTGAAAATCTCCAGAGCGTGAGAGATTATTGCTCCTGCTTCCCTGTTCGGAGATGTAGCTTGCGAATCGAATTCATTAAAATTGTCCATTGAGTTTATTTTTATAGTTGATTATCAAATCTACACAAAAAAACTCTGAAAAGAATTAACTCAAAGACAATTATTCCTCAAAATCCGCAATCAGATGTTTGTAAAGAACATAATTTACAGCATTCCAAAAAGGGAAAGTCACAAAAAGTCCAAAAAAGAAAACAATAACTCCCGAAAAAGAAATAATAATAGAAGCCAAAACAACCACAATCATCAGCAGAGCATGCTTGTTGAAAACCTGAAAACTCAGTTTAAAAGCATCAAAGAAATTATAATTCTTGAAGAAAATCAAAGCCGGAACCAGCAAAAACATAGGCATCCAGATGAGAGAAATGATGAACAAATAGTTATTGATAAAATTCCAAATAAGCGCAAAAGCCACAAAAATTAAAAAATGATAACCTCTGAATCCGGCAAACAAATCCGCTAACTCCAACGGTTCGCCAATATCCAGCTTTCTATAAATTTTCAAAAAGCCAATATTCAGAGGATAAATCACAGATTTGATAATCAAAACTGCAATAGAAAAATTCACCGCATTTTCTGTCTGCATCAATTCTGCATATTTTGTTAAGAATGCTGAACTGTCGGAATAAAAAAGATTTTGGAACTTCTGGATTTCTTCAAAAAGTCCGTAATATCGGAACGCATACATCGCTGCAAACATATAAATGCTGAAGTATATTACCGTAAACAACAGCTGGAACGGCAAAGTTCTCATCCAATATTGATAGGCTTCTGTCAGTATTTTTCCAATTTCCGGTTTTTGCGTCGTCATTCCTCAAACTTTTTTGCAAAAATAAAGCATTGAAACGGATAAGCATAATAATTTGGGCAGCTATTTCCGCCTTCCGCTCCCAAACCTAACGTAGTGGTTCGACGAAGTCAATCTTTTTGTTCCGCTTTGCTCCACAAAAAGGATTTCCGCTCAAATCGGACTGCAATCGTATGGCGTTCCAAAAAACTTCAACAACTTTAGGGATTTTAACTTTTAACTATCATCTTTTCTCTTATTTTTGTTTTTATGTTTCAGAATCCAGAATTTCAAAAGATGGACGAATTGTCAGAGAGAAAAGAACCTTTCTTTTTTCTGATTAATTTTTTGATGGATGAAGTCAGAATATTCACAAAAAACGAAATTGAAAATAAAGTTTTGTTGATTGATTTTCCGAATAATACGAACGTTAATTATCAACAAGCGACAATCCCTAGTTTTGAGTGGAAATCATTTCCAGAAACTTTGGAAGATTATCAAAAAGGATTCGAAATTGTTCAAGAGAATCTCAGAAAAGGAAATTCTTATTTAACAAATTACACTACAAAAACGGAAATCGAGACTGACTTAAGTTTGGAAGATATTTTCAAATTTTCAAAGGCAAAATATAAAGTTCTGGTTCCAGATGAATTTGTATTTTTTTCACCGGAAACATTTGTAGAAATTGTTGACAACAAGATTTTCACACATCCGATGAAGGGAACAATCGATGCAGAAATAGAAAATGCAGAAAATATTCTGAAAAATGACCCGAAAGAAAAAGCGGAACATTACACTGTGGTTGATTTGCTTCGAAATGATTTGAGTATGGTTGCAGATAACGTTCAGGTGAAAGAATTTCAAAGAATCGATTATATAAAAACCAAGCAAAAAAATCTCTTGGCAATGAGTTCCGAAATCGAAGGCGAAATCAAACCGGAATTCAAGAATAAGATTGGAACTATTCTTCAAAAGTTGTTACCGGCAGGTTCTATTCTCGGTGCGCCGAAACTAAAAACTTTGGAAATTATTTTGGAAGCCGAGCAATATGACAGAGGATTTTATACAGGAATAGCAGGTTATTTTGACGGCGAAAACTTGGATTCTTGCGTGATGATACGTTTTATTGAAAAAGAGAATGAGAAACTGTTTTTCAAAAGCGGAGGTGGAATTACCCATCAAAGTGACCTAATCAGCGAATACGAAGAAATGAAAAACAAAATCTATGTCCCGATTTATTGAAAGCATTAAAGTTGAAGACCAGAAAATTTTCCTGAAAGAACTTCATCAGAAAAGAATGAACGACACTTTTTCGTATTTCGGAAAAGAATGTAAGATTGATATTTATAGTCAATTTTTAAATCTGGAACACGATGAAGACGGACTTTACAAATTTCGAATCGAATATGATTTGGAGAACAATTTCAAGACGCAGATTATTCCTTATGCAATTTTAGAATTAGGTGATTTTGAATTGGTTATTGATGATGAAATATGCTATAGCTTTAAGTCTGCTGACAGAAATCAATTACAAAGATTGAAAGACAAAAGTCATGCTGATGAAGTAATTATTGTGAAAAATAACCAGATTACAGACACATCATACTCCAATCTTTTGTTCTTAAAAGACAAAACTTGGTTCACACCAAAAAGCTATCTCCTGAATGGCGTAATGAGGCAAAATCTTTTGCAAAGAAGAGAAATAAAAGAAACCGAAATCACCTTAGATAATATCAAAGAATTCACACATTTTCAGTTAATCAATGCATTGAATGACTTCGATGATATGTTCATTTACCCGATTGAAAAAATCATCAATCTTCCGAAAGAAGAATCGGATTTGGAGTTTTAATTAAATTTTCAAGTCTTCGACTCCGCCCAGACTGACATATCTTAAAATAAGCTGTTAGTATTAGAACTGTCACACTGAGCAGAGTCGAAGTGTTCTTACTTCAGAGCTTCAAAATATTGCTTCAAAATATCCGCATTATTACATTCCGAAGTCATCACCTCCAATATTTTGGGTTTAGAATCTGGTTTGAAATAATTTGGTAAAACACGGTCAAGAGAAATCTCATCTTCAACTCGTGTATAATCAAAACCAAAATTCTTGGCTAATAATTCAGCATTTCTATGATGCTGTGTTGCAATGAACTCGTCCAAAGCATTCGTTCCACTTGGTCCGGGAATGATTTTGAAAATATTCCCTTCACCATTATTGAAAATCACGATTCTTGTGTAAGGTGGAATGTACTGATTCCAAAGTCCATTGATATCATAGAAAAACGATAAATCACCGGTAATCAAAATCGTTGGCTCATCTTCCATCATCGCAAATCCCATTGCGGTAGAAGTACAGCCATCGATTCCGCTGGTTCCGCGGTTGCAATACACATCATATTTCTGATATTCAAATAATTGTGCGTATCGTATTGCCGAAGAATTTGAAAAATGAACCCTATAATTTTCAGGAATATTATTCGATAATTGATTGAAAAGATAAAAGTCCGAAAAAGGTGCTTTATTGAGATATTCCTCGTGTTTCGCATCTTTTTTATCTTTCAGAACATCCCAAAGATTGAAATAAGCTCTTGGTTCCAGATTGATAGATTTCAATAATTTTGAAAAGAAAATTTCAGGTTTTGTTTCAATCTTTTGACTCAGAACATAATAAGTATCTGGCTGCCAATATTCATCAATATGCCAATGCCGTTTTGGTTTTGCTTTTCTCAGGAATTGCTTCACTCTTTTGGAAACTACATTCTGCCCGATTGTAATCAATAAATCTGGCGCATAAGTATGATAATCTTCCTCAGAAAAATCGGTGATATAACGGTCGATATGAGCGAAAAATTTATCGTGATGAAGATTAGAATTCATTTCCGTCAAAACGACAACGGTGTGATTTTTAACTAATTGCGAAAGCTGAGCTTCCAATTCAGGATTTGGAGACAATGTTCCAGCCAAAATCATAATTCTTTTGGAAGTATGCCAATCCGCAATCAGATTAGATGGAACATCATAATTCTTTTTCTGAATCGTTTTCTCAACAACTGGCATCACAGGCAATTCGTCTAACAAGTTGTAAAGTGGCTCTGTTAAAGGAATGTTGATGTGAACCGGACCGCTTTTTTCGATGCATAATTCAACCGCTTTTTTTATCGTCTCGAAATTATAATCATCAGCGCCGTCTTTTTCATCTTCCAACAATTCGAAATCACCGTAAGAATGCTGCTGGAAAATATTTTTTTGACGAATCGTTTGTCCATCAAAAATATCAACAAAATCTGCAGGTCTGTCTGCTGTTAAAACCAAAAGAGGTACATTCTGATAAAAAGCTTCCACTACGGCAGGATAATAATTCGCTGCGGCAGAACCGCTTGTACAAGTTATGGCAACAGGTTTTTTAATCGATTTTGAAATTCCCAAACCTACAAAAGCAGCGGCTCTTTCGTCCACAATACTGTAACATTGGAACGCATCAATCTCAGAAAAATGAATTGCCAAAGGCGCGTTTCTGGAACCTGGAGAAATGATGATTTTATCGATGCTGTATTGTTCAAGAATATGTGCTAGAATTTGGATGCTGCGTTTTGCGGAATATTGCTTCATTTTGGAAAATTACTGAGAAATAAATCAGTTTGCAAATTTAATGAAAGCTTTTCAACTCCTTAATAATATTTCTCGCTGATTATGCAGATTTGGCAAATTTCTATCTGCAGAATTTGCTCTATCTGCGAGAGATTTTTTGAATTTAAAACAATCGCAATTGCTGCGTCCTGCTTCCCGTGAAATGTTCGGTCGTCAAAACGGCTCTTTCCCGGTTATTAAAAAATTTCTTCTTCCCGATTTCAAAAGTTTTATGAATCATTTCGGCGATATTGCCTTCGCCCTGGTAACGCTGGAAAAATCGCTTTTCGCCCAGATTTCCACCACGCATTGAGCGGATGAGATTCAGAACTTTATCTTTTCTGTCTGGGAAATGTGCTTCCAGCCATTGGACGAAAACGGGTTCAACCGTGTCATTCAGTCTGACCAAAGTGTAACCGCAGCTTCTTGCGCCGGCCTCGGAAACAGATTTCATAATGAATAAACTTTCGTCACTTGTCAATGCAGGAATAACTGGCGCAATCATCACATTCACGGGAATGTTTTTATCGGATAAAACTTCAATCGCTTTCAGTTTGTTTTTTGCAGTAGAAGTTCTTGGTTCCATAACTCGTCTCAAATCTTCATTCAAAGTTGGAATACTCATATTCACAGAAATCAGATTTTTTTCTGCCATTTTTTCAAGAATATCCAAATCTCTCAGAATCAAAGCATTTTTAGTAATGATAGAAACCGGATGTCTGTAATCCAAACAAACCAGAAGCAGTTTTCGGGTAATTTCAAATTGTCTTTCAATTGGTTGATAACAATCCGTATTTCCGGAAAGCATAATCGGTTTTGGAACATAAGATTTCTTTTGAAATGTTTTTTCCAACAATTCCGGCGCGTTTTTCTTGACCATCAATTTTCTTTCAAAATCGATTCCCGCGCTGTAACCCCAAAATTCGTGAGTTGGTCTTGCAAAACAATAGGAACAACCGTGCTCGCAACCTTGATAAGGATTCATTGAGTAATCCATTGAGAGGTCAGGGCTTTTGATGACGTTAATAATTGTCTTCGGAAATACTTCTGTAACCTGGGTCTTGATTTTGTCCAATTCATAGTCTTCCGGCTCGAAAGTATATCTATCGAATCGGTTGATGACATTACGTTGTGCACCTTGACCTTTTGGAATTAAATCTGACATTTTAATTTTAATATTGATGACGAAAAACTTTGTTGTAAAATTTTCATTTACAACAAGTTATGTGGATTGGCGAAATTAAATTTCGCTTTACGACAAAAATTCGTTTGGATTTCTGTTTCAAAATTATCACATGAAAAATGAAAAATATCTTAAAATTTCGGAAAGTTTTCCACAAAAAAATCCGGCTCATAAGAACCGGAGATTTGTATAATATAAATAGTGTTGGTGTTAAAGGAAAGCGTCCAATTCTACACCGTCATTCGGATTGGCATACGCTTTTCTTGGCGAACCAAATAGCAAATGATGGTCAGAATAATCGCTGTTGTAAAGTTTGTTCTTAAAATATTTTCGGGCTGCAAAAATTCCCAGAACAGCAGCTGTTCCAAATAGTCCTGCAACTATGATTTCTAAACTATTCTTCATAAATAAAATTTTGTCCAAACACATAAGCAAATAGTGTTCCTTTTTATTTTCAAGACGGATTTTTACAGTTCAGTCGAATTTTTTTACAGTTCAGTAACTAATAATTGTTTAACTTCTATGATTGAAATAATTTTGAACCAAGAAATTAAGAAATGAAAAGAAAAAATATCATATCACTGCTTTGGGTCGGTTTCGGCGTCAACCTTTTTTTCTTTATCGTGGATACAGATGAGAAAACAGTGGAGAACTTTTTCTACGGATTATTGGTTTGTCTGATGTACTCATTATTCATCGGAGTCAGTAATGGATTGACCAATGAATTCCTGAATAAGAAATTCCCCTGGGCAGAACAAACCAGAACCCGAACTATTTTCGGAATCATTGCTTTAGTTATTGTAAATGTTGTGGTGAGTTATCTATGCGGCTATCTCAATTTCGTAGTGATTCAGAAAACGGCGACTGCAGAAACTTTCTTTTCGAGTAAATATAATTTTATCAATTGGTTCACAATCAATATTGCTTTGATGATTTCGGCTTTCCTTCACGCCAAAGGTTTTATGGAAGAGCTGAAAAAGAACACCAAGAAGGAAGTTGTAGAACAGAAACTGATTGCAAAATCTGCCAACGCTCAGTTCGAATCGTTGAAGAATCAATTGGACCCGCATTTTCTTTTTAATTCTCTGAATGTCTTAACCGCATTGATTGATGAAAATCCGGAGCAGGCACAGAAATTCACGACATCGATGTCAAAGATTTACAGATATGTTCTGGAACAGAAAGACAAAGAAATGGTAAAAGTGGAGGACGAAATAGAATTTGCTAAAATCTATTGCAATCTTTTGAAAACCAGATTCGAAGACAGTGTGAATTTCACGTTTGATGTTAATCCTGATGATTTACAAAAATTCGTGGTTCCGCTTTCCTTGCAATTATTATTAGAAAATTGTATCAAGCATAATTTCGCTACCTCATCAAAACCGTTGAATATCAGAATCTTCACAGAAGGGAAATTTCTTTGTATCGAGAATAATATCCAAGTGAGAGAACAACTGAAAGAAAGTGCTGGAATCGGTCTGGCCAATATCGTTCAGCGTTATGCACTGCTTACCAAAGAAAACGTTTTTATAGAAAAATCAGAACAGACCTTTAAAGTCAAAATCCCCATATTAATAGAAAAAAAATCTCAGACAATGACAACTTATACATCAGAAACCACAGAAAATGTCGCTTACGAAAGAGCGGTAAAAAGAGTAAAAGAACTGAAAGGATTCTACGGAAACTTGATTTCCTACTGCATAGTCATTCCTTTTTTAGTTATCATCAACCTATTGACTTCGCCTGAACAAATTTGGTTTTATTGGCCAATGTTAGGCTGGGGAATCGGACTTTTGGCACACGGGATGACTGTCTTCGCCATCGGTAAAAACTGGGAAGAAAAGAAGATTCGTGAAATAATGAACGATCAGAAATCAATTTAAAAATCAATAACAATGGAAAATATTAACAAAGACAATCCACGTTACGCAATGGCTGTGGAAAGAGTACAAAAAATCAAAAAATTCTATACCGGAATCCTGGTTTTTGCCATCGTATTTGGCGTTGTTTACGGCGTCAGATTTTTCAAAAACGGATTTCCGCAGAACCTTGGCGAGATGCACGTTTCCTGGGTTTTTATCATCTGGGGACTGATTCTGGCCATCAAAGGCGCGAAACTGTTTTTGTTCAACTCCGATTGGGAAAATGATATGATCAACAAAGAAATCAAAAAGCAAAACAATGGAACTTATTAAAGATAAAAACGATATCCAATATCGTGAAGCCGTAAGAAAAGTAAAACGCCTCAAAAGCTTTTACACGCATTTGACAATCTATGTCTTAGTGAACCTATTTCTTATTTTTGCCAACTGGAGCGAGATTCGGGATGAACACAGCATTTGGACTTGGCAGATTTGGGCAGTACCTGTTTTTTGGGGAATTGGATTGATAGCGCAAGCTGTAGGTGTTTTCTGTCCGGGATTCTTCTTTGGAAAAGATTGGGAAGACAAGAAAATCAAAGAATTGACAGAGAAGTATAAATAAAATGATACAGATATTTTTTTATATTCTAATGGGAGCTTGGCTTTTTACCGAGGTCTTTTATAAAAGCCAAATGTCCTCCAATAATTCTGATCAAAAAGGAAAGGATAAGTCTTCTCTCAGCTTGCTTTGGATTGTTATTATTTCATCAATATCATTATCGATTTTTGTTTCATACGTTCATTTTGAAGATTTTAGTTTGATGATAACAACGCAGAACTGGATAATCTATCTCGGACTCATCGTTTTATTTATAGGGATTTTCACAAGATTTTTAATCATAAAATCCTTAGGCAAATATTTTACTGTGGATGTGACTATCCGCCAAGACCATAAAATAAAAAAAGACGGAGTTTACAGTCTCCTGAGACACCCTTCATATTCTGCTTCTTTGCTAACGTTTCTGGGTTTGGGTTTGTTTTTGGATAATTGGATTTCACTAATTATTGCTTTTATTCCACCATTTTTAGCATTTTTGTATAGGATTAAAATTGAAGAAAAAGCTCTTATAGAGCAATTCGGACAGGATTATATCGATTATAAAAAACAGACAAAAAAGTTAATACCATTTATTTATTAAACCAATGAAAATTAGAACGATAATCATCGAGGACGAAAAACCAGCAGTCAGACGACTTGAGAAATTATTAGGTTTATTCTCTGATTTAGAATTAGTTGCAAGCGTTAATTCTGTGGAAGAAGCAGTCGATTGGTTTCAGGAAAATGAACATCCGCAACTGATTTTTTCGGATATCGTTTTAGGTGACGGATTATCGTTTGATATTTTTGATAAAGTCTCAACCAAAGCTTTTATCATTTATACGACGGCTTTTGACCAATACACCTTGAAAGCTTTCAAGCTTAATAGCATTGATTATCTTCTGAAACCGATTGAAGAAGAAGATTTAGCAAAAGCCATTGAAAAATTCAAGTCATTTTTGCCGGAAGAAGGAACTGTTAATTCGCAGGAAATCAAACAGATTGTTCGAAAAGAAAAATCCACGCTTTCAAGAATTTTAGTAAAAATCGGATATAATCTGAAAGTTGTTTCCATCAACGAAGTCAGTTGTTTCTATAGCGAAAATAAAATCGTTTACTTACAAACTAAAGAACGAAATTTTCCAACAGATTTCACATTAGATGAATTGGAAAATGTATTGGACGAAACAAAATTTTTCCGCGTGAACAGACAATTCATCATCAGTTCAGATTACATCAAAAACATCCACACTTCCCCGAATTACAAAGTTGATTTGGACTTCCAACCGAACGAAGAGATTACGGTTAGCAGGGAAAGAGTGAAGGATTTTAAAGATTGGCTGGCAGGAAACTAACATAAAAACGCCCGAGATTACCGGGCATTTTATTTAAAATATAATGAGTGCGAAATTGAGTTTATCTCCTTGGACCATTCATTGCAAAATCTCTGTCTTTTTTCCAGTCTTTATGCTGGTAAGCCATATAATTCTCATATTGTTGTTTGTTCAGGATTTTTCTGATTCTGGTGTCATATTCTCTCTGGCTCAATCTTTCTCTTGAAAGGTTGTCGATTTTCTTTTGCTGAGCCGGTGTCAAACGGATTCCGGCAAAATCTTTTTGATATTGATGCGTTTCAACTTTTACGTTTCTCATTCCGTTTTCTCTTTTCTGTGCACTAGCAGCGAATGCAATAAATAAACTTGCTGCTAAAACTAACTTTTTCATAATACTTGATTTTTTAATGTTAATATTAATTAGCGTTCTTGTTTAGTAAGATTCAATATTAATGCCTGAAAGTACTATTATTAGGGCATTATAGACAAATGGAAACTATTTGCCGATGAAGAAATCAAATGTATAGATGAACCGTTTTATTTGAGACATTTGAATAAAAAAACCATTCAAAATCTTGAATGGTTTTATTTAAATACATTTTTAATTTAACTGATAACGCCACTTCCAATCAACTCATCCTCCAAATACCAAGCTGCAAATTGTCCTTCAGCAATCGCAGATTGAGGATTTTCAAATTCCATAAAAAATCCATCTTCGAATTGATAAATCTTTGCTTTTTCTAAAGTTTGTCGGTATCTGATTCTGGCCAAAACGTCCATAGATTCTCCGTTTTTCAACCTCAAATCTTCCCGAACCCAATGAACTTCTGAATTGTCAATTTTCAAAGCTTTTCTGAAAAGTCCGGGGAAACTTCTTCCTTCACCAACAAAAATGATATTGTTTTCCATTTCTCTCGAGATGATGAAACAACTCTCTTTGTGTCCGCCGATTCCCAGACCTTTACTTTGTCCGATGGTAAAAAACTGTGCACCCTGATGCTTGCCAATCACTTTGCCATCTTCTCTTTTATAATTGATTTTAGCAGACAAATATTCCAGTTCTTCCTGTTTAGAATTGAAAGTTGGTTGAGGTTTAGAATATTCAGCAAAATCATTGAAGATTTCTACAATTTCGCCTTCTTTCGGAACCAATTGTTGCTGGAGGAAAATTGGTAAACTCACTTTCCCGATGAAACAAAGTCCTTGCGAATCCTTCTTGTCCGCCGTTACCAAACCTTGTTCTTTCGCGATTTCACGAACTTCAGGTTTCGTCAATTCCCCAATCGGGAACAACGCTTTTGATAATTGGTCTTGGCTCAATTGGCAAAGAAAATAACTTTGGTCTTTGTTGTTGTCTTTCCCAATCAAAAGATGAAAAATCTCTTTTCCATCTTCATCAATTGTTGAATGAACTCTGGCATAATGTCCAGTCGCAACTTTCTCAGCGCCAAGCGATAAAGCTGTTTTCATAAACACGTCGAATTTCACTTCCCGGTTACAAAGAACATCGGGATTGGGCGTTCGTCCTTTCTGATATTCATCGAACATATAATCTACAATTCTTTCTTTGTAGAGTTCACTCATATCGATAACCTGATAAGGAATTCCTAATTTTTGTGCGACCAGAAGCGCATCATTACTATCTTCTATCCAAGGACACTCGTCCTCCAAAGTTACCGACGCATCATTCCAGTTGCGCATAAAAAGTCCGATAACCTCGTGACCCTGCTGTTGCAAAAGGTAAGCGGTCACGCTAGAATCTACGCCTCCGGAAAGGCCAACTACTATTTTCATTTGATTTCAATTTTACGAAACTCTTGACGGGAGTTCTTAGTTTGAGGTTGCAAAAATACGATTAAAACATTCGAAAAAAAACCATAATTTTAAGCATCGATAAAAACAATCTTATGAAGAAAATATTTACTTTAAGTTTAATTGTATTGAATGTTTTTTGCTTTTCTCAAATCGCAATGAGTTCCGGAACTCAAACCAACCGTTGGACTTTTGGTGGTGGTTTAGGCGTAGGATTCGGGAGCAATTCTTATTTCAATCTTCAGGTTTCTCCGAGAGTTGGTTACAAAATCACAGACCAATTAGAAGGCGGAATCATCGGAAATGTTTCCTGGCAAAAAGATAATTATTACATTTCTACAATGTTTGGTGTTGGACCTTTTGCCAATTATTACTTTGCCCGTACGTTTTTCGTAGGTGCGATTCTTCAGCAATATTTCATCAATTCGAAAGAAAAATTCTCAGGCTATAAATTTAATACTGACGAAACTGCGCTCTATCTTGGTGGTGGTTATATGCAGAGTCTGGGCAATAATGCTTTTGCACAGTTCGGGATAATGTATAATGTGCTTTGGAAAGAAAACGAAAGTATTTTCAGTACAGGATTCATTCCAAGTATCGGCTTTGTAGTGGGATTATAAAAAATAAAGCCCTCTCAATTTGTTATCATTCGTGTTTGGGTAGATTTTTCAGAGGACCTTATTGGGAATCGCAAAATTAAAATGATTTTATGGATTAAAAATTTATATTTGTTAATTTCCCTTAAAAATTCTTTTTCTTATTCTGCTGAGAGATACTGGCGTGATTCCCAGTAAGGAAGCAATATATTTTGACGGTACTTTTTGAAGAACATTGGCGTTTTCTTCAAGATGTTTTTGGTACCTTTCTTCAGGATTCAGAAGTACAAAGTCCTCAATATTTTTCAATAAGATACCGATCATCATCAGAAACATATTACCTCTTAGATTGTTAAGTGTGATGCTCTTCTGAGAGCCTTGGTTTATAGAATCATAGGTCAGTTCAAAAACCTCGGTTTCTCCAATGGATTGATAAAAATATCTTGATGGGCGATTATAAATAATACCATCATAATTACCAACAAAGCTTTTTTTATTATGAAAAAGAACAGTTTTTTCCGTTCCGTTATCCAGGAGATGATACACACGGACAATACCACTTTTAATATAGTAGACTTTTGTATTATTCTCACCCGGCTGTATAAAAATATCCCCAGAATTACATTTTCTGAAAGATACATTAGGTAAAAGTATTTTCAGGTCGTCTTTATTAAGTCCCGGAATATTTTTCAGTAGATATTCTTTTAATGTTTCCTCCATAATATAAAAAAGACCACCTAAAAAGGTGGTCATATTAATTTGATGTAATTTATTTTACACTTTCTTTTTTTTCTTTATGGGCTTCCCCTTCCAAACCATCTTTCGCTTCATTGACTTTCAAAACAACCTGTTGACCTTCGCTGAATTGCTTATTGACAAGCATTTCTGCTAATAGATCTTCGATGTATTTTTGGATGGCGCGTTTTAGCGGTCTCGCTCCGAAGTCTTTATCCCAACCTTTCTCAGCAATGAAATCTTTGGCTTCGTCTGTCAATTCAACTTTATAGCCTAATTTTTCTAATCTGCTGTAAAGTTTTCCTAACTCAAGGTCAATGATCTTTCTGATATCGGTCTGTACAAGAGAATTGAAGATAATGATATCATCGATTCTGTTCAGGAATTCTGGAGCAAATGCTTTTTTCAAGGCACTTTCTATCGTTGATCTGGCTCTTGCGTCCGTATTGGTTTTCTTTGCAGAAGTTCCAAATCCTACACCATCTCCGAAATCTTTCAAATCTCTGGTTCCGATATTGGAAGTCAGAATGATAATTGTATTTCTAAAATCAATTTTTCTTCCAAGAGAGTCCGTTACGAAACCTTCGTCCAGAATTTGCAATAAGATATTGAAAACATCTGGATGTGCTTTTTCAATTTCATCCAAAAGTACAACAGCATAAGGTTTTCTTCTGACAGCTTCAGTCAATTGTCCGCCTTCTTCATAACCAACGTATCCCGGAGGCGCTCCAACCAGCCTGGAAACCGCAAATTTCTCCATATATTCGCTCATATCGATTCTGATCAAAGCTTCGTCAGAGTCAAATAATTCGCGAGCCATTACTTTTGCCAATTCGGTTTTACCTACACCAGTTGTTCCAAGGAAAATGAACGTTCCGATAGGTCTGTTCGGATCTTTGAGGCCGGCTCTGTTTCTTTGAATGGCTTTTACCACTTTTTTCACAGCGTCTTCCTGACCGATTACTTTTCCGTTCAGCTTATCATCCATTTGAGCCAGTTTATCCAACTCGTTTTTGCCAACTTTGGTTACTGGAACACCACTCATCATTGAGACAACTTCCGCAACACTTTCTTCTGTTACTTCTTCTTTTTTCTCTTTGACATCTTTGTCCCATTGTTCTTGGGCAAGATTCAATTCGATTTGAAGTCTTTCTTCTTCGTCCTTCAGTTTTCTTGCTTCCAGATAATCCTGAGCTTTCACCGCTTTTTGTTTCAATTCCTTCACTTCTTCGATACGGGATTCGTGGTCGATGATTTCTGTAGGAACTTTCATATTCTTGATGTAAACTCTAGACCCGGCCTCATCCATCGCATCAATTGCTTTGTCCGGTAAGAATCTGTCTGTTATATATCTGGCTGTCAAATTAACACAAGCATTAATCGCTTCATCACTATAATGAACATTGTGATGGTCTTCGTATTTATCTTTGATCTGATGAAGGATTTGAATCGTTTCTTCAATAGAAGTCGGTTCAACCATTACTTTTTGAAAACGACGTTCCAAAGCTCCATCTTTCTCGATGTACTGGCGATATTCGTCCAAAGTTGTAGCTCCGATGCATTGGATTTCTCCCCTTGCCAAGGCAGGTTTGAACATATTAGAAGCATCTAAACTTCCGGTAGAACTTCCAGCACCAACAATGGTATGTAGCTCATCTATGAAAAGAATGACATCTCTATTTTTCTCCAATTCTGTCATTATCGCTTTCATTCTTTCTTCGAACTGTCCACGATATTTGGTTCCAGCAACAAGACTTGCAAGGTCCAAAGTGATTACACGCTTACCATAAAGAACTCTGGAAACTTTTTTCTGCTGAATTCTCAAAGCTAAACCTTCTGCAATTGCGGATTTACCTACACCAGGCTCACCGATCAAAAGAGGATTGTTTTTCTTTCTTCTTGACAAGATCTGAGAAACACGTTCAATCTCTTTTTCACGCCCAATAACAGGATCCAATTTTCCATCTCTTGCAAGAGCCGTCAAATCACGACCAAAGTTGTCCAAAGTAGGCGTTTTGCTTTTCTGAGCACCAAGATTGCCTGAAGGTTTTTTCATCTGGCTGTATGGCTCTTCTTTTTCTTCGTCATCATCATAAGCGCTGTTTTGTGGCAATTGGTCGGTGTTTTTCAACATTGTCCTATATGCTTTTTGTACAGCATCGTAATCGATATCATAAGCCTGAAGAATGCTTGATGTAGGATCTTCCTGTTTATATAATACGCCTAACAAAAGATGCACAGTATTGATATCCGCAGATTGATACTGGCGGCATTCCAATTCTGATCTTTTAACAGCTTGATCGGCCATTTTTGTAAAAGAAATGCTTCCCATATTTGCAGTGAAAGGATTGCTGTTCACAGCGCTCAGGGTTTCTATTTTTCGCTTTATCTGGGTGAGGTCTGCATTGAGATTTTCCAAAATCTCTTTTGCAGAATTTTCAGTTTTGATAATTCCTAAAAGGAAATGTTCAGTATTCAGAAACTCACTCTGCAAACGCCTTGCTTCATTTTTGCTTTGCTTGAACACGCGGTTCAAACCGTCTGAAAATTTATAATCCATAATTAAAATTATACACTAAGTTATGTTTTTTATGATCAATCCTACAATAAATTATTGTAAAATTTCAATATTTGGTTGCAAATAGGTTGCCATTAGAAAAAACAGGACTTTCTGACATTATTTTTTTATCTATGTAAAATTGATTAGGTTTGTAATCCTTAAAAAAATGTTAATGGATAATTGGTCAGAATATGTTGGTTATTTAGCTTCAGCTTTTGTGGTTGCAAGTTTTTTGCTGAAAGATATTAGAACGATAAGAACCATCAATTTATTGGGCTGCATCTGTTTTGTAATCTACGGAATCTATAGCGGGATGCTTTGGCCCATCATTATTCCAAACGGAATTCTTGCGGTAATTCAGATTTATAACATTTTAAAAAAGAATTAAAATGAAAGTTATTGTAAGTGTTTTCAATAATCTTTACACGGATCAACGAGTGGAAAAGGTCTGCAAAACACTTTATGATAGCGGATATCAACCGATTCTTATTGGTAATAATTGGTTGGGTGCTCCAAAAATGGAAAGACCTTACCCGTTTTTCAGGATTTCTTTGAAGTCAAAAGTTCTCCGTTTTGCTTATATAGAATATCAGCGGAAATTGTATCACGAGATTAAAAAGAATGCTGACAATAATACCATTTTATTAGCCAATGACCTGGAAACATTAATGCCAAATTATCTTATTTCCAAAAAACTTGGGATTCCTCTGGTTTTTGATAGTCACGAGATCTTTACAGAAATGCCCACAATACAGGGACGCTGGGTAAAACATATTTGGAAAAAGATAGAAAAGACCTTCGTTCCAAAAATCAAAAAAATGATTGCTGCCAGCGAGTCATATGCTAACTGGTTTTCCAAAGAATATGGAATTGATAAGCCTGTAGTTTTAAGGAACTTGCCTCGAAAATTAGAATTTAACGGAACAAAAGAAAACGAGACCAAAATAATACTTTATCAAGGGTGGCTCAACTATTCCCGAGGAATCGATAAAGCCATTCTGGCAATGCAATCGATTGAAAATGCAGAACTTTGGATTGCTGGCGGCGGTCCAATGGAAAACGAATTTCGAAATCTTGCAAAACAGGCGAATGTTGAGAATAAAATCAAATTTCTTGGGAAACTCTGTCCTGAAGATCTTCGCAAAATTACGCCGAAAGCAGATGTTGGATTAAGTATCGAAGAAAATAACGGATTAAGCTATTATTATTCTTTACCCAACAAGATCTCTGATTATATCCAATCCAGAGTTCCTGTTGTTGTTTCCGATTTTCCAGAAATGTCGAGCATTGTAAAGACTTTCGAAGTGGGAGAAATTACTGAAAATCATTCTCCAGAGCATCTTGCTGAGAAATTAAAAATAGTTCTGGATAAAGGAAAAGCTGCTTATCTTCATAATTTGAATGTAGCCGCAGATGAACTTTGTTGGGAAAATGAGGAAGACAAAATTCTTAAAATATTCTCAGACTGCAAAAAAGAATTGGAGCACAGCCATTAACTTTTCCTTTTTTATCGAATCTAAGGCTTGTACGATTTTTGATTCAATAACTTCCTAAAAATAATGAATATGAGAGCTTTTATATTAATGATAAGTGTTGCGCTGATGACAATGAGCTGCGGAAGCCAAATTTATCTTGACCCGGTAACATTAAATTCCTCGATAGAAAATAAAGAATTTGATTTCAATGCAACGAGGGCGTTTCCAACAAATTATGATGTTATTAATGTTTTGAATTCGATGCCTGGTTCAACTTCCACACGGCTTTTGAATCTTGACCCTGGTTATGGATTCAATCTCAAAAAAGATTTGTTCAGTGTTGCTTTACCGTATTTTGGAAGAGCTTTTAATGTAAATCCTGGTGATACTACAAAAGGAGGCCTGACCTTTGAATCTAAAGAATTCTCAGTAAAACAATCGAAAAGTAAAAAAGGAAATACACTTTTTGTGATCACGCCAACAGATCAAAGGGAAAATTTTATTTTCAGTCTGGAGATCTTCAAAAACGGTAGTGCTTTTTTGTCTGTCCAATCCAATAATAGGCAGCCAATCAGTTTTGACGGAAATATTTCTGCTGCCAAATAATTAATTTCCAAATAACTTTTTTACAAAATCACTCGCTTCGGAACTTGGATTAGACAAGAGTTCTGAAACATTTTTTTTATGTTCCAGGAAAGAATTTTCTAACGAGTGGTCGTTTTTAGCTCTTTCAAGAATATATTCTCGAACCCAGAATTCAAATCGTTTTTGAGCCTGATTTTTTCTAGTTTCCAGGAAAGTTCCATTCTCAGTTTTCAACGAAATATATTCCTCTATTTTATTAAAAACTTCATCCAATCCAGTTTTCTCCAACGCAGAACCAAAAAGAACGGGGATTTTCCAGTTTTTTTCTTTTGGTGTAATGAATTGTAAAGCTCTCGAAAGTTCAGTTTTGGTCATTTTCGCTTTAGAAAGATTCTCAGAGTTGACTTTGTTAATGAAAATCAAATCGGCCATTTCCATTATTCCGCGTTTGATTCCTTGTAATTCGTCACCAGTTCCAATGACTTTCAGAAAAAGAAAAACATCTGTAATATCATTGACCAAGGTTTCACTTTGACCAACACCAACGGTTTCTATCAAAATATGGTCAAAACCAGCTGCCTCACAAATCAAAAGACTTTCAAACGTTGTATTTGCAATTCCACCTAAAAATCCGGAACTTGGACTTGGGCGGATAAACGCATTTGAATCTTTAGCCAGTTCTTCCATTCTGGTTTTATCGCCAAGAATACTTCCTTTGTTGATAGATGAACTCGGGTCAATCGCCAAAACTGCTACTTTTTTTCCTTGCTGGATCACATATTTTCCAAAACTTTCGATAAAGGTCGATTTTCCCGCGCCCGGAACACCCGTAATTCCAATCCGAATAGATTTTCCTGTAAAAGGCAGAATCTCCTTCAATAATTTATCAGCCAATTCCCGATGTTCGGGCTTTTTGCTTTCAATCAATGTAATGGCTTTTCCCAAAATCCTTTTATCAGAAGATAGGATTCCTCTGATATAATCCTGCAAGCTAAGTTGTTTTGTCATTTGGAATTGTTACAAATTAGGATTGGGGTAATTTTCGGATTCTTATATTTTCTATTTTTGATAAGAATAAAATTCAAAAATATGAAAAAAACAATATATGCCTTATGTTTTGTAGGCGCAATTATCTACTCATGTACAACAAAAACAGTGGCGACCTCAACAGCTTCTATCAACACAAGCGCAGAATATGTGACCAAAGGAAAAACGGTTTTCGATGCCAATTGTGGCAAATGCCACGGACTTCCGGAAGCTTCTGACCATACTCCGGAACAATGGAATAAAATCATTGCTAGAATGGCTCCGAAAGCAAAACTCAATCCGGATGAAACCAATTGGGTTTTGGCTTACGTAACGGTTAATGCAAAGAAATAATATTGAAATTAAAACAAAAGGAAACTATTAATTGGTTTCCTTTTTCTTGTTGCTTTTACCTTTACTTTTGGTTTTTGTTTTCGAGTTTTTCGGAATTTTCTCTTTGATGAATTTTTCTTTACTCTTCAAAAAATCAACCATCGATTGGTCGTAAGCAAAACTTTTAGCTTCTTTCAAAGTTTCCAATGCCTTTTTGAAATCCGTTTTTATCTCGAACAGATAAGATTTCTGGATTAAAATTCTGCATTTATCGATTCCTTTTATTTTCAAAGAATACTCGATGAGTTTTTCTGCTTCGTCCAAATCCTCATTATCTAAAAGACATTTGATGTAATATCTTGGCGTGTTGAGGTTTGTAACGTCACATTGCATCGCTTCCTCGAAATAGAGTTTTGCTTTTTCATAATCGATGAGCATTTCGCTATAGATTCTTCCCATCAAACAAAGCGAATCCGCATCTTCCGGGTCGTAAGAAAGTGCGTAATTCAATGCTTCCAGACAATCAGGCAAATTGTAAGGATAATTATCCAGCGCTTCGAAATAATATTTACTTTTAGTTAAGGTCATTTTTGTGGTTTTTTAATTCGTTTTTCAGTTTGTTTCTTTCTTTTTTGAAAGATTTTTTCTGATGATTCTTTTTAAAATCGGTTCCCGAAAATGTTCTGACAGGATTTCCTCTTTGAACATTCAAATGATTGTTCCAGGTTTCCTGCATTTGTTTTTCCAATTGCTGAATGTGGAATTCCATCACTTTTTCCTTTAATCTGATGATCGAAAGTTTCTTATTCTCCAATTGCGAACGGGAATCCTGCACGAATACGCTTTGTCCGGTTTTTAGATACGTTGCACGAACTGCGGTTTCTACTTTATTCACATTTTGTCCGCCACTTCCCTGACTTCTCGTCGTCTGAAACTGAATATCTTTCTCATTAAACTCAATTTTCTCCAAACCTTCCAGTTCGAAAATCCCAACAAACCAGTTGCTCCTTTTGTGAAATTTTCTAAAAGTACTTTTCCCAATCCAAAGAATACTTCCGAGCCAGTTTTTTAGAAATTCATTGGTTTCTTTTCCTTTTAAAATTAAAGTCGCAGATTTCAAAGTCAGATTTTCATCGCCACTTTCACGGTGTATGATTTCGTAATCGATTTTGTTTTGTTTTGCTTCCTCAAGCAAGACCTTCAGAACTTTGGCAACTACCCATTGACATTCCAAAGGTCCTCTTCCCGAGGTTATTTGTATTATTTTGTCCATTGTTTTTCTTAATTTATATTTGTCATTCCGACGAGGGAGGAATCTCTATTGAACTTTTGAGATTATTCACTCCGTTCAGAATGACAAACTGTAAAGTTTATTTATCCATCCGCACAATTCTCGGTTGAAAAGTTCCTAGAATGTCCACCAAATCCCTTTGAGCGTTCATCACTTCATTGATGTCTTTGTACGCCATCGGTGCTTCTTCGGCATTTCCGCCCATTAATGTGACATTTTTGAGTTTTAATTCTTTCTTGATGTCATTTTGAGTGAAGCGGTTTCTGCATTCTCCTCTTGAAAATTCCCGTCCAGCTCCGTGTGAAGCTGAGTTCAGCGAATCCGGATTTCCTTTTCCACGAACGATAAAACCTTTTGCCGTCATCGAACCGGGAATCATTCCCAATTCTTTTTCATTGGCCAGAGTTGCACCTTTTCGATGAACAATCACTTCTTTTCCGTTGTGGATTTCTTTCCACGCAAAGTTGTGATGGTTTTCGATTCTGGCTTTTACTCTTCCGCCGACCGCTTTTACCAATCTTCTGTGAATATCGTCGTGACAGGCGGAAGCGTAATCTCCTGCGAGGTTCATTGCTGTCCAATATTCTAATCCGAGATGTGTGTTCAAATCCAGCCAGGCAAAATTTTGTGCTTCTTTTGGCAACGGACATTGTACTGTCGCAACTCTCGAATAATATTGAGCGATTTCCGCTCCCAATCCACGCGAACCGCTGTGTGAAAGGATTCCGAGATATTTCCCTTTTGGAAGACTGATTTGCTCATCTTCTTCCGTAATTTCCACTTCCCCGAATTCTACAAAGTGATTTCCACCGCCGGAACTTCCCATTTGTTTGATGGCCTTTCCTTTTAATCTTCTCAATATTGGAATCAAATCGAACGTACCTCTGTCGAAAATTTCGTGTTCGATGTGGGATTTGTGCGTTTCGTACATTCCGAATTTCGTGTGTTCGGCAAGAGCTTTTTCATATTTGTCTCTTGCTCCGTCGAGATATGAAATTGGCGTATCCAAAATACTGAGCGACATTCTGCAACCGATATCCATCCCTACTCCATAAGGAATTACGGCATTTTCTACGGCCAGAACTCCACCGATTGGAAGTCCGTAACCGCTGTGTGCATCGGGCATTAAAGCTCCCTGCATTGCAATCGGCAGTTTCAAAGCGGTATACAGTTGGTTTTTTGCTTCATCTGAAATGTTATTACCAAAAATATTGAAATTTGCTCTGTTGGTATTGAGCATTCTTTTTTCGGTCTTCTTCGATGAAAGCAAAGCTTCTGCGATTTGTCCGAAGGTTAAATCTTTTTCGAAGTTCTCCGGATTTTGCTGGATTTCCTTTAAAAGAGATTTTACATAATGAATATTTTTGGTTGCGAAGTTTCTTTTCATAACTTCCAAAGCGATGTTGACGCTCTGATTATTTGGATACCCTAATTTTAATATATCTTTTCCTTTAAGTTTTAAATTTCCCATTGTTTTATATAATTGATAAATGATGAAAGATGATTGATAATCTTGCATCGGATTTTTTTTCAACAAATATTTTAGTTGAATTATTTTTTGTCACAATGTTTTTATGACAAATGTTGATTTGGAGACGAAATCCCTAGCCCCGATTGCAGTGGAAATCCTTTTTTGCTTGGGCTTCGAGAGCCTCAGCCTGACAAAACGTCTGGCAAAAAAGATTGCAACGGAAAGCGGGAAATAGCTCCTAAAAAAAGATTTCGGGGAAACTGTTTTGAGTTTGAAATATTGCGCAATAAAAAACCCGAAAATCTTACGACTTCGGGTTTTGATATTTCAATATACTGTTATTCTATGAGTGTACCAAACCACGAAGCCTCGCCTTTGCAAAAGGCAATCCTACTGATGTATGTAGATTATATTTGAACATTGCTTCGTTGTTTTTTTATTGGTTGAACTTGATTTTCAGATGCAAAGATATTATTTTTTTTGAATTGGCAAATTTATTGCGATTTTTTTTCAAAATTTTCCATCCATATTTTCGCTTCTTTTCTAACAACAGTATTAAAGTTTTGAAGCGTAACTCCGTCATAATGATAACTTGTACCCAAATCTTGTAAATCTTCCCAAGAAAATTTTAATAGATAAAATGGAAAAATACTTGATTCATAATCTGATTTAATACAGAAGTATGATAGTTTTTCGAGATGAGATTTTAAATTTCCTTCTTCATTGATGATGGACAATATGTAATAATAACACATATTTTGAATTGCCTCTTCATCTTCAAATTCTTCGAGGTCAAATTCTTTTAAAACTTTATGAACGTATGATTTTATCTCCCAAGCATCTGTAGGTTTGGGAAATGATGCAAGAATTTGAATATTCTCAGTTGCTATTCCTTTTTCAAGAAGTTCGATAGCCCAATCTACAGAAAAGTCATAATTGAAAGGTTCGAATCCTTTGTGTGACTGAGCTAGTCTTGTAAGATTTGATTTTTCGTGTAGAATATTCATTTAAGCTAAAAATTTCTCCAAAATATCCACAGCACACTTCGGTAAATTGGTTCCAGGACCAAAAATAAAATCCGCACCATTCTTATAAAGGAACTCGTAATCTTGTTTCGGAATTACACCTCCAACGACGATGGTAATATCATCCGCTCCCAATTTTTTCAATTCTTCAACAACTTGCGGAACCAAAGTTTTGTGACCTGCGGCCAAAGAGGAAACGCCCAAAATATGAATGTCATTTTCCACCGCTTGTTTCGCAACCTCTTCCGGAGTTTGAAATAACGGTGCAACATCGACATCAAATCCCATATCGGCGAAGGCTGTCGCAACGACTTTCGCGCCTCGGTCGTGACCGTCTTGTCCCATTTTTGCCACCATAATTCTTGGTCGTCTTCCTTCTGCATCTTCAAATTTCTGACTTAAGGAAACTGCTTTTTCGAAATATTCATTTTTTCCTGCATTCATAGCGTAAACTCCTGATATAGTTCTGATATTAGCTTTGTAACGTCCGAAGCTTTCTTCCATTGCATCGCTCATTTCTCCCAAAGTTACTCTTCTTCTTGCTGCTTCTATGCAAAGTTCAAGAAGGTTTCCGTTTCCTGTTTTGGCGGTTTCTCGGATTTTGTTTAAAATTTCTTCGACAGATTCTGCGTTACGATTTGTTTTTATGGAGTTTAATCTTTCGATTTGTTTTCTGCGGACTTCTGTATTATCAATATCGAGAATGTCGATGTCTGTTTGTTTTAGATTGGATTTGAAGGAATTAACACCAATGATGAACTCTTCTCCACTATCGATTTTTGCTTGTTTTCTCGCAGCAGCTTCCTCAATTCTCATTTTCGGGATTCCGGCTTCAATGGCTTTTGTCATTCCGCCTTCTTTTTCCACCTCATCGATGTATTTCATCGCTTCGTCAATCATCTGCTGGGTTAATGATTCAACTAAATGACTTCCGCCCATTGGGTCGACAACGTCGCAAATTCCGCTTTCTTGTTGAAGAATGATTTGGGTATTTCTGGCAATTTTTGCGGAATAATCTGTCGGTAAAGCAATAGCTTCGTCTAAAGCGTTCGTATGTAAAGACTGCGTTCCGCCTAAAGCCGAAGACAATGCTTCAATGGCAGTTCTTGTGATATTATTAAAAGGTTCTTGTTCTGTTAAAGACCATCCGGATGTTTGGGAATGTGTTCTTAAGGCTAATGATTTTTGATTCTGAGGATTGAACTGTGTCAAAAGATTGGCCCAAATATATCGTGCAGCACGCATCTTGGCGATTTCCATAAAGTGATTCATTCCGATGGCCCAGAAAAAGGATAATCTTGGCGCAAAATCATCGACGTTCATTCCGGCTTTGATTCCTGTTCTGACATATTCCAGACCGTCGGCTAATGTATAAGCCATTTCCAAAACCGGTGTTGCGCCGGCTTCCTGCATATGATAGCCTGAAATCGAAATCGAGTTGAATTTCGGGATATTTTTAGACGTATATTCGAAAATGTCGGCGATGATTTTCATTGATGGTGTTGGCGGATAGATGTAAGTATTCCGAACCATAAATTCTTTCAGGATGTCATTTTGAATCGTCCCTGACAATTTATCCATCGAAACGCCTTGTTCTTCTGCGGACACAATATAGAAAGACAAAATCGGGAGAACTGCGCCGTTCATCGTCATCGAAACTGAGATTTCGTTGAGTGGAATTTGGTCAAACAAAATCTTCATATCTTCAACAGAATCAATCGCAACGCCTGCTTTTCCAACGTCGCCAATGACTCTTGGGTGGTCGGAATCGTAACCTCGGTGTGTTGCCAAATCGAAAGCTACGGAAAGTCCTTTTTGTCCAGCTTGGAGATTTCTTCTGTAAAAAGCATTGGATTCTTCGGCTGTGGAAAATCCGGCATATTGACGGATGGTCCAGGGTTTCTGAACATACATCGTGGAATATGGACCTCGCAGAAAAGGTGCGATGCCTGCGGAACCATTCAAAATGCTTTTGTTTTTGACGTCTTCTGCAATGTATTTCGATTTAAGTTCCAAACCATCTTTTTCAAACGAATAATTTTCTAAATTCGAATTGGATTCAATGTTTTGAAAATCAGGGTTTTGGTTTTTTATTTTGTGGCGCATTTTTCCTTTTTCTTGATGAAAGTAAATGTAAGGAATTTTGAAAATGTAGTGGACCACAAAAGGAACAAAAGTTTTTGTGCTCAAAAATTCATTTGTATGTATTCTTTTAAACGCAAAGGACGCAAAGAATTATTTCCATTATTGAAAATATTTTTAAGTGCACAAAGGCATAAAACTCATCAAAGGAAGAAGGCTGATGACACTTCGACTCCGCTCAGTGTGACAAGTCTAATACTATGGTTTCATTTTCAGCGATGTCAGTCTGAGCGGAGTCGAAGACTTTTTTGGAATTAGAGTTTTTTATTCCAAGCGACAATTTGTCATTCTTTTTTTAGATGGTCTTTTTTTTGAGATTTGACTTTCAAAATATAAAATAAAAAATAATATAAATATGGCAACAGGAAGTATTAATGTGTCGGTGGAGAATATTTTTCCGCTGATTAAAAAGTTTCTTTACAGCGACCATGAGATTTTTCTGCGTGAGTTGATTTCTAACGCGACGGATGCGACGACGAAGTTGAAGCATCTGACGATAATTGGGGAAGCAAAAGTGGATTATGGCAATCCAATTATCGAAGTTAAGATTGATAAAGAGGCTAAAACTCTGGCTATCAAAGACCAAGGTCTCGGGATGACAGGTGAGGAAGTTGAAAAATACATCAACCAGGTTGCTTTTTCCGGTGCAGAGGAATTTCTTGAAAAATATAAGGATTCTGCGAAAGATGCTGGAATTATCGGCCATTTTGGTCTTGGATTTTATTCGGCATTTATGGTGGCGGAGAAAGTGGAAATTTTCACGAAATCATATAAAGAAGATGCAAAAGCGGTTCGTTGGGTGTGCGACGGAAGTCCGGAATATACGCTTGAAGAAACGGAAAAATCTGATAGAGGAACGGAAATCTTACTTCATATTGCTGAAGATTCGACGGAGTTTTTAGAGGAATCTAAAATTCGTGAATTGCTGACAAAGTATAATAAGTTCAATCAAGTTGCGATTAAATTCGGAACAAAAACTGAGACTTTGCCTTTACCAGAAGGTTCAGCTGAGGATGCAAAACCAGAAACAATTGAGGTTGATAATATCATCAATAACACGAATCCGGCTTGGACGAAATCTCCTTCTGAACTGAAAGATGAAGATTACAATAATTTCTACAGAGAATTGTATCCGATGCAGTTTGAAGACCCGTTGTTTCATATTCATTTGAACGTGGATTATCCGTTCAATTTGACAGGCGTTTTGTTCTTTCCAAAATTAGGTAACAACCTGAATATTGAGAAAGATAAAATCCAATTATATCAAAATCAGGTGTTTGTTACGGATGAGGTGAAAGGAATTGTTCCGGACTTCCTGATGTTGCTTCGTGGAGTTATTGATTCACCGGATATTCCGTTGAATGTTTCGCGTTCGTATTTGCAGGCTGACGGCGCTGTGAAAAAAATCTCTTCTTATATTACGAAAAAAGTGGCGGATAAAATGGTTTCATTGATCAATGATAACCGTGAAGATTATGATAAAAAATGGAATGATATCAAAATCGTTATCGAATATGGAATGATTTCGGAGGATAAATTCTATGAAAAATCTGACAAGTTTGCGCTTTATCCAACGACTGACGGAATCTATTATCTTTGGAATGAATTGATTGAGAAAATCAAACCAACTCAGACTGATAAAGACGGAAAAACGGTGATTCTTTATGCTAACAATGCCAATGAACAGCACAGCTACATCCAATCTGCGAAAGAAAAAGGTTATGAGGTTCTATTGTTGGATTCTCCGATTGTTCCGCATTTGATTCAGAAATTGGAAGCTTCGAAAGAGAATGTTTCTTTTGCGAGGGTTGATGCAGACCACATCAATAATTTGATTAAAAAAGATGAGCCTAAGATTTCTAAACTAAATGATACGGATAAGGAAACTTTGAAGAAAGAAATTGAGGAATCTATCAATGACAATAAGTTTACGGTTCAGTTAGAGGATTTGGATTCTACAGATGCACCGTTTACTTTGACTCAGCCGGAGTTTTTCCGAAGAATGAAGGATATGCAGGCAACCGGCGGTGGCGGAATGTTCGCAATGGGCGGTTTCCCAGAGATGTATAATTTGGTGGTAAATTCTAATTCTGATTTCGCTGGAGAATTGCTGAAAAAAAATAATGCTGAAGAGAAAAATGCGATGATTAATCAGGCTTTGGATTTGGCAAAATTGTCTCAGAATCTTTTAAAAGGAAAAGAACTAACGGATTTTATCAAACGTAGTTTTGAGAGTTTGAAGTAATAAAGTATTTCATTAAGCATAAAAAAGCGGAACTAAATTTGAGTTCCGCTTTTTTGTTATTTGATTTTCGAAAGCACATCCACCGTTTCTTCCAGATAAAAATCTCTTTCAAGATTTTTTCTCCAGTTTTCTGTTTTCTTGGCAAACGCTTCGTCTTTTTTGATTCTTTCCGCTTCGTCTGTATGAAGGGTAAATTTCAATCCGTTATTGAATTTATCCAAACCTTTGAACTTGTTGATTTGTGCTTTGCGTGCTTTCATCAATTCATTGAATTTGGTTTGATTCAACGTGATTGTTTCTTCTTTGTCCAAAGCTTCTTTCCATTCTGCAGATTCCTGCAACATTTTATAATTGTTGTTATCCAGCAATTGTTTGTCTAATTCCGCTTGCAATTGAGGAACATTAAGTCCTGTCAATTTCTTGTAAGAAGTAGTTTCGATTTTGTCCCAAGGCAAAGCGAATTGGTCAAAACGCTCTCCAACTTCTGCATAAGAGAAGAAATCTTTCATTTTAAGGTCAGATTCCACACCTTTTCTTTGAGTCGATTCTCCGGAAACTCTATAGAATTTTTGAATCGTCAGTTTCAAAGCTCCGAAATCGTCATTCGTGTTCAGGAATCTATTCAATTCCACAAAAGTCTGAACCGTTCCTTTCCCAAAAGAACTTGGCGAACCGATTATTGCTGCTCTGCCATAATCCTGGAAAGCGCCCGCCAAAATTTCAGAAGCTGACGCAGACAATTCGTTTTGCATCACCACCAACGGACCAGTCCAGATTGGCTCATTCGATTTATTACTAAGAACCTGAATTTTTCCTCTGCTATCTTTTACCTGAACATAAGGGCCAGCGTTCATAAACAATCCCATAATATCGCCAACTTCGGTCAAAGAACCGCCGCCGTTGCTTCTCAAATCAAGGATTATTCCTTCTATATTTTCTTTCTTAAGTTTAATCAATTCATTTTTGATATCATCAGAAGCATTTCGGCCTTTCGGGTCTTCAAAATCCACATTGAAACTTGGAAGATAAATGAATCCGTATTTTTTTCCATTCTTGGAATTCACCACAATACTTCTCGCAAATGTGTCTTCGATTGCCACTTCTTCACGAATCATCGTTACTTCTTTGATGGTTTTATCTTTTTTCTCAACAGTTAAAGTTACAGGCGTTCCTTTTTCCCCACGAATCAGTCTTACAGCTTCGTCAGACAACATCCCGACAACGTTCACAGGTTCTTCATTTGGTTTAGATTTTACTTTCAGGATTTTGTCGCCAGCCGTCAATTGTTTTGATTTCCACGCCGGTGCACCGATTGTCAATTCACCAAGATATAAATAGCCTTTCTTTTCCTGAATCAAAGCACCAATGCCAATCACTTTTCCAGTGAATTGCATATCAAATTCCTCTTTGTTTTTCGGTGAGAAATAATTGGTGTGCGGGTCAAAAACTTCGGTATAAGCATTCATATAAACAGTGAACCAGTCCATTTTCTTTCTCTTTTTGAATCTTCTGAAAGAATCTGTAATCAAATCTTTCACTTCAGCAGTAGCCTTCTCACGTTTCTTTTCCATAGAAAGTGGCGCATATTTTATCGTGTCCGGAAGTTTGTTGTTTACCACAGAATCTTTCTTCTTTTTCTGAGCTTCTTCCTTGCTGTTCATCGTTTCAATTTCCTGAAGAATGTTATACTTAATGTATTTTTTCCATTCTTCACGCTGTTGTTTGGCATCAACAGGATTGGTTCTTTTCTTTGGCTCAAGGATCAATTCATCATTTTCCTCCAGATTGATTGGTTTGGAAAGAATATCCTGGGTCATTTTATCGATTTCGTCGACTCTTTGATAAAGTCTGTCAATTGTCAGTTTATAGAAAACGAGATTTCCCTGGTTGAGATAATCGTCGAGTTTGGTATAATGCTTTTTGAATTCGTCCATATCAGACTGCAGAAAATATCTTTTTGAAGCATCTACACCTTCAAAATATTTCTCATAAACATCTTGGGAATAAGCATCGTTGATCGGTTTTGGACTGTAATGAAGATAGGAAAGTGTATTTTTCACGCTTACCATTATGGTCTGCATTTTTTCGTCATCATTTTGTGGGGAGTTGAAACAGAACATCAGCGTCATCAGGGGCGCAAACATCAGCAGTTTCTTGAACTTGATTTTTTTGAACATATAATTTTTAAATCTGTACTTGGATTAGTATTTTTTTCGTTTTGAATGTTACGAAGATATTCAAAAACGAAACCAAATTTAACACCTTATTTTAATTAAAGTATTATAAATTGGTTATTTTTGAAAGAATTATGAAAATATCGCAAAAAGCGAAAAAAATTAAAGAAAATTTATGAGTAAACCATTGATTCTGGTAACCAATGACGACGGAATTACTGCGCCGGGCATCAGAAAATTAATTAGCATAGTCAACCAAATTGGAGACGTTATTGTCGTAGCACCCAATTCTCCTCAAAGTGGAAAAGGTCACGCCATCACTATCAACTCAACTTTAAGCTTCGAAGAACTGAATCTGGATGGACCTCAGAAAGATTTTTCGTGTTCCGGTACGCCTGTAGATTGCGTGAAAATGGCTTTAGATAAAATTCTTCCAAGAAAACCAGATTTGGTAGTTTCGGGAATCAATCACGGCGCGAATTCTTCCATTAATGTTATTTATTCAGGAACGATGTCTGCGGCGGTGGAAGCTGGAGTAGAAGGTTTGCAAGCCATCGGATTTTCACTTTCCGATTTGAAGTGGGAAGCCGATTTTGACCAGGCTGAAGATTTTATCAAAGATATTATTCTGAAAACTTTGGAAAACCCAATGCCTAAAGGTGTTGTCCTGAATGTTAATATTCCGAAATTAAACAAGGAAGAAATCAAAGGCATCAAAGTTTGTAAGCAAGCCAATGCCAAATGGGAAGAAAGTTTTGATGAAAGAACCAATCCGCACGGAAGAAAATATTACTGGTTGACAGGCTATTTCAACAATATGGATGAGTCTGAGGATGCAGACGAAACAGCTTTGACAAATGGTTATATCAGCATCGTACCTATAAAATTTGATTTGACAGCTTATGAATATATGAACGAACTCAATTCAATTTATAAATAAAAATGAATGGAGTTTATCAGACAATATTTGCTTTCTAAAGGCATTCCGCTTACCGAACAAAACTGGAGACCTTTCGTAGAGAAAAACTTTAGGAAAGAATACAAAAAAAAAGATGTGATTCTTAATAAAGGAGAGGTGGATAACTACCTCTCTTTTGTAGAAAATGGAGCAGCAAGGCTTTTCTTTATGAAGGAAAATAAAGAATTGACGATAAGGTTTGTGTTTCAAAATCAATTCCTTACGGCTTATGATTCTTTTACTCAAAGAACGCCTTCCAGATGCGATATAGAGGCGTTAACAGATATGGTAATCTGGCAAATCCATTACGATGATTTGCAGGAAATCTACAAAACTCAGGCTATTGGCAATCTGGTTGGTAGACTGACGGTTGAAGCGCTTTATGTAGAAAAACTCAACAGAGAATTTTCTTTCTTAAGTGAAACAGCTGAGGAAAGATACCTTTCACTTTTGAGAGAGCAGCCAGACCTCTTTCAAAAAATTCCGTTGAAACATATTGCTTCTTATATGGGCATTACACCACAGGCACTTAGCCGAATCAGAAAACGAATTTATTAACCATGGTTCATTTTATTTGAACTAAATTAAACATACTTTTGCCTAAAATCAATTCTGATTAAAAAATCCGAATGAGGGAAGAAAGGCGTTTAGAGAAATCTGAATGCTTTTTTTAGCAATGATAGAAGGGTAGAAACTAATAAATAAAAAAACCGCTAAATTAATTTAGCGGTTTCTGTTTTTATATCAATTAAAAGCATTGTCATAAGTCATTGATGAAAAATCGATTTTCAGAATGGCTTTAGAATCTATAGGATTTCCATTACATTTTGCAGGAATCCAGGTTTTCCCAACCTTTGTTGCGGCGTCTTTCAAATCTTTGAGGAAAGGTTCGCTGTTCGCAACTTTTGGTCCGGCTTCAACTTTAGACAAAATTCCGTCTTTATTGATGTCAAGTTTTACAAAGAACAATCCATTGATAGAGTAGGTGTTCCAATTGACGTTTTGTTGAAGTTTCTCTTTTAATTCTTTGATATATTTATCTGTTCCACCAGGATATCTCAAACTTTTGAACTGAGAAGGATTACAAGACTCGTCTTTTATTTGATAAATTCCTCTTACACTGTAAGTCACAGAACTTGTAGAAGCATCCGCCATTGGAATATCGATATTCAAAGATTCTTCAACATCATTATTCGCTTGTGCAAAAGCAAATGAGCTGACAAGCAGACTTAATGAAAATAGTATTGATTTCATAGTATTTGATTTGTATGATTTTAGAATGAAATTTTATGCCAAAATAATTCTGATTAGCAACAAATTACAAAACTTCAATCTGATTTTTTAATAAATCTTCAAATTCATCTCTTTTTCTGATGAGATGTGCTTTTCCGTCCAAGAACATTACTTCTGCTGGCTTCAATCTTGAGTTAAAATTCGAACTCATTTCAAAACCATAAGCTCCAGCGTTTCTGAAGACAATCACATCACCTTCTCTCACTTCATTGATTTTTCTGTCCCAAGCAAAAGTATCTGTCTCACAGATATTTCCAACCACAGTGTAGATTCTTTCCGGACCTTTTGGATTGGATAGGTTTTCGATAATGTGATAAGAATCGTAGAACATCGGACGAATCAAATGATTGAATCCGGAATTAACACCTACAAAAACTGTTGCTGTTGTTTGTTTGATAACATTTGATTTTACTAAAAAATGTCCGCTTTTACTCACCAAGAATTTTCCAGGCTCAAACCAAAGCTGGAACTTCTTCCCGGATTCTTCCTCGAATTTTTTGATGGCGGCATTCACTTTTTTTCCCAAAGATTTTACATCCGTTTCCAAGTCGCCATCCTGATAAGGAACTTTGAAACCGCTTCCCATATCCAGATATTTCAGATTTGGGAAATGTTCTGCCAATTCAAACATGATTTCAAGACCTTGGATAAAAACATCAGTATCCTTGATTTCGCTTCCAGTGTGCATATGAAGACCTTCAACATTGATGTTGGTCGATTTCATAACACGTTCGATGTGACGAAGTTGGTGAATAGAAATTCCGAATTTGGAATCGATATGTCCAGTAGAAATTTTATAATTTCCTCCGGCAAAAATATGGGGATTTATTCTTACAAAAATCGGATAAGAACCTCCGAATTTGTTCCCAAATTGTTCCAGAATCGAAATATTATCGATATTAATATGAACATTCAGAGACATCGCTTCCTCAATTTCTGCAAGGTCAACGCAGTTCGGTGTGAAAAGGATTCTGTCATTTGAAAATCCAGCTTTCAGCCCCAATTTCACTTCATTGATAGAAACACAGTCAAGAGAAGCACCTAACTTTTCGACGTATTTCAGGATGTTGATATTGGTTAAAGCTTTGGCTGCGTAGAAAAATCGTGTGTTCTTCGAGAAAGAAGAAGTCAGTTTTTCATATTGTTCGCGTATCGAATTAACATCATAAACATAAACGGGTGTCCCGAATTCTTTTGCTATACTTAGCAAATCCTGATTTGTCATAAGGTAGATTTTTAAAATAAAAAGGCAGATTCTTTATCAAAAGAGTCTGCCGCAATAGATATCTTATGCACGCAACTCTTTATACATTCCAAACCTTAGAGAACCTTACAGCTCCCTTTTTCCCGATTTTGCTTTGTTTAAAATATTGCATTGCTTTTGTTAAAATTTTTCGCAAAATTAGAGTTTATCTATAAATCCTGCAATGTTTTAATTTATTTTTTATTTGGAGAAGGAAATTCTACTAGAATAAAATACCATTAAGGAATGACAATCACTTCAGAAATGGTATTTCTACGATTTAAACTTTAATTATTTCAGAGATTTGATAGCATCTTCGATAACTCCCAAAACTTCTTTTGGATGCGAAAGCATTACCACATGACTACCTTCTATTTCTGTGATTTTTGATTTTGCTCTTTTTGCCATTGTTCTTTCAAGGTCTGGGTCTATGCTTCTGTCGCTTTTGGCTACCACGTACCAGCTAGGTTTTGTTTTCCATGCAGGCTCACCACTTTTTTCTCCAAAAACGGTTTGCGCTCCCGGCGTTTGTGTAGCATAGATAAATTTTTGTTGTGCCAGTGGTAAATCTTGGGCAAAAGCATTTTTCACGCCTTCTTCTGATAAATATAATGTGCCATCAACAGGAACCAAATATTTTCCTAAATCATTTGGTTTGCCAGTCGCAGATAAACTGCTAATGGATTCTCCTAAATCTGGTACCAATGCAGCGATATAAACCAAACCGGCCACTTTCGGATCATTTCCTGCTTGAGTGATGACAATTCCTCCCCAAGAATGTCCTACCAAAATCACTTTCCCTTTTGCCAGACTGATGGCTTTTTTTGTAGCTTCTACATCACCTGCGAGTGAAGCCACTTGGTTCTGAACCGACATTACTGGATATCCTTTTGCCTGCAATGCAGTGATTTGGTTACTCCAAGATGAGCCGTCTGCCCAAATTCCGTGTACGAAAATTATGGTTGGTTTTTCATCTGTTTTCAGTTGTGCAAAAATTATAGTGCTGAATAGCATTAATACTAAAAGAGCGAAGTTTTTTATTGTTTTCATTTTATTTAAATTTAATGGATTTGTTTATTTGAATTAAGCGATAAAATGCGCTTCTGAACTGATTGGAATATTGAGAACCTTTGAGATAAGGCAATTTTGTTCTGCACCTTTGGTAATCGCTTCAAATTCTTCCGCTGTAATTCCAGATACAGATCCTGTGATATTGAGATGCACCGCTGTGATGCTCAAGCCTTCCATTGATACTGTAGCTTGTGTGTCCAATGTGTTTGGACTCAGACCTTTCTCTGTCAAGATGGCACTCACGGCCATTGTAAAACAACCTGCATGTGCTGCTGCTAATAATTCTTCCGGATTAGTTCCAGTTTCTTCTCCGGTAAAGCGGGTTTTAAAACTGTAGTTGGTTTGGTTGAGGATTCCACTTTGTGTAGATAGATTTCCTTTTCCTTCTTTTAGATTTCCTGCCCAATGTGCATTTGCTGTACGTTTCATTTTTTTATCTTTTAAATTGTTTGCCATTATTGACAGTACAAAGATGCGATGCAAAAAAGAAAAGTATTTTGTAGAAAAGTTCAATTATTTGTCGATTTGGTTCAATCGAAAATTGGAGGGGGAAACATTGTATTTATCGTGAAAACTTTTGGTAAAATTGGCCAAATCATTGAAACCGCTTTCAAAGGCGATGTCGGTAATGCGGTTATCCGTTTTTAAGAGAAGTTCGCTGGCTTTTTCCAGCCGTTTGGTTTTGATGTAATTGGCAGGCGTGTCATTATAGAGCTTTGCAAATTCCCTTTTAAAGGACGATAAGCTGAGGTTGCAATAATCTGCCAGCGTTTCCATAGTAATCGGCGAGAAAATATTGGCCTCAATAACTTGTTTGAAAGTATAAATAATAGGCGAAAATAACTGCGATAAAATTACCTGAATGGCTTCCGCATTCTTGGTTTGTGAGAGCAGAATAATGATTTCCTTTAACTTAAGAATCAAAATATCATCATTCACCAATGCTGGATTTTCAAAATAAAACAAAAGACCTTCTATATATTTATTGATGAGAAAATCATTGCTGATGTGTTCGCTCGTTTTTCGGGTAATGGTGTTTTTCGGATTCTGTAAGATGGCAGGCAACTCTCTGTCGTACACTTTTTTTAGAATTTCCGGATGGAAGTGTATCAGTAGAATCTCATTGCTACTTTTCTCGCCCACTTTTACCATCGTATTTCCAATGTTCCTGCAATTGAGCAAAATAGATTCCTGCGCAGGAATATTTTCTACTTTATTGTCTATAGTGTACTGCAGATCATTCCGCAACATATAATGAAAACAAGCATTTTCAGCAATCGGCATCTCGTGCCTGAATGGCGAATCGAACTTTAATATTTCTATAAAAGTTTTATCTAACAGGTCGTATTTTTTGTGGCTTGTTACCATTTTAATGATAATTATAAATTGATATTTTAAATATCTAAATCAATTCTTCGGCAATTCCGCTACTTCAAACTCATTTCTCAAAAGAGCCAATTGCAAATCGTTTTGAAGCTCTTGTGTGAATCTCGAAACAGGCAACATCAGTTTTTTAATTTTCTCCAAAGACTGAATCTGATGGTGTAATTCATAAAAACCAAACCCAATTAATTTACCTTTCTCCAAAACCAAAAACGATTTTTCGCCCAAAATTCTTCCGGATGACGACCAGATTTCATTTCTTCCTTTGAGATTGATTTTCTGGGTGAATTCAATAAAATCTTTAAGCTCTTCTTTGGATTTGATGTAATTAATGGCTTTTAGACCTTGTGTAAAACTCTTGAATTTCAGCAAAGGTTTATCTTTCTGAAGTTTAATTTTCTCAAGAATATATTTGTTCTTTCTGTAAAACAATCCGAAAGTCAATGGTTGTCTTTTTTGGATGCCTTTGTTCTGCATCATGAGTTTTGCGATGAGGTCGGTTCCTGTGAGCTCGTAGGAGATTTTTTCTGTCTCTTCCTGGATTTTTTTATATTTAGCTTTATCAGAATCAAAAATTTTCCTGGCAGATTTGTAAAGGTCTTCCACCACATCAGAACTGATGATTTTACCATCCGAGTTTTGGAAATATAGAATTCCTCTTTCATTTGGTAAATCTTCTGTCAAAATCTGAACTTTGCTAATGTAATCTTTCTCCAGATTTTCTTCCTGTTGTGACTGGATTATTTCGTTGTTGTTGTCTTTGATAATCAATAATTTAAACAGATCCAAAGTCGCTCTTGCATCGCCGCTTGCACGATGGGCCTCACTGAGAGGAATGCCGATTGACTTACAAAGTTTGCTTAAGGAATAACTTTTCTCATCCGGAATCAGATTTTTAGCTAAAGGAATTGTGTCTAAAGTATTGATTGTGAAATCGTAACCAAGACGTTTGAACGATTGGCGAAGCATCCTGTAATCGAAGTCTATATTGTGACCAACTAATACAGAATCTTTGGTTATTTCGACAACACGTTTGGCAATTTCGTGGAATTTTGGGGCAGTAATCACCATTTTTTGAGTAATTCCTGTCAGTTTTTGTACGAAGGCAGAAATCTCCGCTTCAGGATTCACGAGTGAGATAAACTGGTCTGTAATCTCATGACCGTCAAAACGATAAATGGCAATTTCTATAATACTTTCTTTTCGAAAGGGTGCTCCGTTACTTTCTATGTCTATTACTGAATACATCTACATTTTTCGTTCTACAAAGTTAAGAAACTTGAGAGATTTCCTTTCTCAAACATTTTGTTGTTAATCAATTCTATTTTCTTAATTGAACCAACCGGAACTATTGTAACTGTCTTACGTCCTTTCTCAACATAAAAAAAATAGGCACTATTGGAATCTATAAGATAAATATCTTTTTGATTTCCGGAATCATCAGTTATTCTGTGCTTAATTTTCATTTTATTGTTGACAATTCTGTCTTTTGCGGTCATACCCATTCCCAAACCGCCTCCAAGAAAGAAAGAGGCAATCATAAATGCCACAGCAAAATAAGCTTGTTTCTTGATGTGAGTTTTCAAATCGCTATCTGCTGAATCAGGATTTTTTTTAAGATACTTTTTGATGACGATAGAATCCCGAACCCATTTTTTGTGACTGTTTTTGGCAAGAAAATTATAATAAAGAAAGAATCCTATAATCATTAAAGTTACCGTCAATAAAATGATGGGCTGAGAAGTCAATTCTGCAATAGGACTTATCAAAATGTCCATTATTGAAGAATATTTTAGAAAATTAATTCCTAGCATATAGAAAAAAACACCATCTCTCAGTATTCCTAAAATAATAAGATATAAATAACCCAAGGGCAAAAATGTCTGTATTTTTTCAATCAGTTTGTAGTCCATCAATCACTATTTTATCTCCTCTTCTTCATACTGAACATTCCCAAAATAAACTTCGCGCCTTCTCTTGCCAAAGTATTCAGAAAGGTTTTTCCGGCTCGGCTTTCGATGACCTGCTCAAACATTCCCTGCTCTTCTTTTGGTTGTGCAGCCCTTCCTCTTGTTGGAGTAGAAATCACGGATTGAGTATGTTCTTCGATTCTTTTATTAAGGATTTCGTAAGCGCTTTCTTTATCGATGTCTTGCTCGTATTTTTTGACAAGGTCAGAATTTCTTGTTAGTTCATCGATTTCTGATGAGGTCAAAATATCCATTCTGCTTTCAGGCGAAATCAAATACGTTTGAACCAGGGGCGTTGGAATTCCTTTTTCGTCTAATGCGGTTACAAAAGCTTCTCCGATTCCCAGGTTTTGGATTAACTCGTTGGCTTTGTAGAATTCTGTCGTTGGATAATTTTCTACCGCTTTATCGATTTCTTTTCTGTCTTTCGCCGTGAAACCTCTCAAAGCGTGCTGAATTTTTAAACCCAATTGGCTCAAAATATTCTCCGGAACATCACCCGGAATTTGAGTAATAAAATAGATTCCAATGCCTTTGGAACGAATCAATTTTACCATCGTTTCAATCTGGGAAAGCAAAGTTTTTGAAGCTTCGTTAAAAAGCAAATGCGCTTCATCAATGAACAGAACTAATTTTGGTTTTCCACTGTCGCCTTCTTCTGGAAAAGTCATATAAATCTCGGCAAATAATGATAAAATGAACGTCGAGAAAAGATTAGGCTTATTCTGAATATCATCGACTCTGAAAATATTCACAACACCTTTTCCGTCTCTAGTTTTCAAAAGGTCATCCACTTCAAAACTTGGCTCGCCGAAGAAAGTTGTTGCGCCTTGCTGTTCCATTGCGACAATCGAGCGAAGAATGGCGCCCAAAGAAGCGGGAGCAATCGAGCCGTAATTGTCGGCCAATTCTTTTTTACCAATCGGATTATCAGTCACATATTGCAACACTTTTTTCAAATCCTGTAAATCAACCAAAGGCAAAGCTTTATCATCACAATATTTGAAAACAATGGACATTATGCTTTGTTGCGTGTCATTGAGACCAAGGATTTTACTCAATAAAATAGGTCCGAATTCCAGTACCGTTGCTCTCAACTTTACACCTTTCGCACCAGAAATTGTCATCAGTTCTACCGGAAAACTCTGTGGTGAATATGGCAATTGTGTTTTAGAATATCGGTCTTTGATGTTGTCATTTTCTGTTCCGGCTTCGGCAATTCCAGATAAATCGCCTTTGATGTCCATTACCAAAGTCGGGATTCCTGCGTGAGATAATTGCTCTACAAAAACCTGAAGTGTTTTGGTTTTTCCGGTTCCGGTTGCTCCGGCAATTAATCCGTGTCTGTTGACGGTTTTCAGAGGAATCGAAACATTGACCTCTGTAATAACTTCTCCGTCCAGCATTCCTTTTCCGAGAATGATGTGTTCGCCTTTCGGATTATATTTGGCGTTCAGGTCGGTTATGAATTTTTCTTTATTTGACATCGATTGGTTTTTCAATCCTTAAATTTAAAAATAATTTTCAGAAACGATTTAAAACTTGAGTGAATTATAATATTCTTTAAAAACTCTTAATTATTAAATATTTTGATTGGATTAAAATAGGTTTTTAAAGTTATCACAGGATTTTATCTGATATCGATTATCTTTGTCATCAAATGTTTTTTGTATGCGCGCTTACAACACAAAAAATTTCCTCAAAATACTCATCAGTCTCCATAAAAGTGACACACTGAGTATCCTTTTTCCAACAATGCTTCTCGTAGGAGCTTACTCTTACGGCATCTATTATTTGGAAGTAGAATATTTGCATTTGACGTCCAAATCGTCCGTTATTAATATTGGATTGATTCACTCTTTATTAGGATTTGTTTTGTCCCTGCTTTTGGTTTTTAGAACCAATACAGCGTATGATCGTTGGTGGGAAGGGCGGAAACTTTGGGGAAAACTAGTCAATGATAGTCGGAATTTTATGATCAAGATAAGTAGTATTCTGGATGATAAAGATGTTAAAACCAAAAATCAGATTGCAAGATATCTTAAGTTTTTTCCTCATTTGCTGGCAACACATCTTTCCAAAGAATCAACAAGATTGGTTTTGGATGAGGATTTTACCGACCTTAAAAAAGAACTGAAACATCACGGACCTGCAGAATTGGTTTTTTTATTGACCAAAAAACTGTATCAACTCAAAAAAGAAAATAAGATTTCTGATACGGAGATGTTATTTCTTGATGCCCAACTTTCAGGTTTTCTGGATGTTTGTGGAGGTTGCGAAAGAATTAAAAACACACCAATTCCTTATTCATATTCATCCTTCATCAAGAAGTTTATTGTTTTTTACGTGATGGCTTTGCCGATCGCTAACGTTGTGAATCTCGGCGTTTTTATGATTCCGATCACGATGTTCGTCTATTATGTTTTAATGAGTTTGGAACTGATTGCGGAAGAAATAGAAGACCCGTTCAACAACGATGAAAATGATATCCCGATGGAATCTATCGCACAAAACATCGAGAGAAATATCGATTTAATTTTAAATAAAGCCTGATTTTGACAAAAAAACTGAAACTAGAAGAGCTAGGAAGAATAGATGTAGAGACTTTCAAAAAAACAGCGAAGATTCCCTTGGTTGTGATTTTGGACAGCGTGAGAAGTATGCACAATGTTGGCGCGATTTTCAGAACTGGCGACGCTTTTTTGATTGAAAAAGTCGTGCTTTGTGGCATCACGCCTCAGCCACCTCATCGTGAAATTCATAAAGCAGCGCTTGGTGCAACCGAAAGTGTGGACTGGGTTTATGAACAAGATATTAATGTTGCAATCGACAATCTTAAAAAAGAAAATTTTGAAATTATCGGAATTGAGCAAACTTCATCAAGTCAAATGATAACCGGTTTTGAAATAAATCCAAATAAAAAATACGTTTTGATTCTAGGAAATGAAGTCGATGGAATCAGTGATGAAGCTCTACCTAATATTGATACTTTTCTTGAGATTCCGCAACTTGGAACCAAGCATTCTCTGAACGTAAGTGTTTGTGGCGGAATTGTTATTTGGGAATTTGCGAAGAATCTTAGCCTTGGAAAATAAAAAAACTGCAAGCACCAGAAGTGCTGCAGTTTGAAATAAATCTAATAAAAAGTAAAAATGAAAGGCGACAAAGATATATTTTTTGTTTGATACGAAGCAATACTTTTTGTAAAATTTTATAAAAAACTTTAAAATCTTTTGTGGCTGAGGATTTTTTGTAAATTAGCATAATGTTTATAAAAGACTACATTTCCAAAGATTACCCTGCTTTCAGCAACAGAGATTCTATAGAAGAGGCTTCTGAGGTTGCAAAGGAGTTTGGTTATTCCCACGTTTTTATAGTAAGCAAAGGTGTTTTCCTCGGAGGGCTCAGCCAGTCTTTTTTGGAAGACAGCCCGGAAGGGAAATTGGACAGCCTCAATATCCATTACGAACGCTTTGCAATCATTGAAGATAGTAGTCTGCTCGATAGCATCAAGCTTTTCCACACTTTCAATGCCAACGTAATTCCTGTTATTTCAAAAGAAGAAAAGTATTTGGGTTATATCTCCTGTGATGATATCTTTAATGAGTTTTCGAAGTATCCTTTATTTTCTGAGAATGGTGCAATCCTTACGATCCAGACCAACGGTTTGCATTATTCCATGACAGAGATCTCTCAGATCGTGGAAAGTAACAATGCGAAGATCTATGGAACTTTTATCAGCGCGATAAAGGAAGACAGCATAGAGATCACGCTTAAGATCAGTAATGAGAACCTAAGTTCAATAGACGAAACCTTTGAGAGATATGGTTATAATGTTATCAACAAGCACTATGACGACGAGAAAGAAGAACTGTTGAAAGACCGTTTCGGGTTCTTTCAGAAATTTTTGGAAATATAGTTTATGAAGGCAGCTATCTATTCTCAAAAAAAAGACCTTGATACGTTTTTATATCTCAATAAATTCATTTCTGAACTGGCACTTAGAGATGTTTCTGTGGTTCTTCATTCGGAAATGGCCGAGAAACTTAATTTTTCTAAGGAATTCGATACGTTTTCCTGTAAAGAAGAACTTAAGAATAAGAATGTCAATATCGTTTTCAGTTTTGGTGGTGACGGGACAATTCTCAACGCATTGACTTTTATCCAGGATTTGGAAATTCCTATTATCGGTGTGAATACAGGGCGATTGGGATTTTTGGCGAATTTCCGAAAAGATCAGATCTTCGATGAGCTGGATTCTATCATTCTCGAAAAAAATTATAATATCAGTAAGCGTTCGGTGATCAAGATCACAACGGACAGCAATTCCAACATCGATTTTCCTTTTGCTTTGAATGATGTCAGTCTTTCGAGAAAAGAAACAACCTCGATGATTACCGTCGAATCTTATATTAATAATGATTTCCTGAATGTTTTCTGGGGTGATGGATTGATTGTTTCCACGCCGACAGGTTCTACAGCATATTCTCTAAGTTGTGGAGGGCCAATTATTTCTCCTGCGAATGATAATTTTGTCATCACACCGATTGCACCTCATAATCTGAATGTCCGTCCATTGATCGTGAAAGACGACGCAAAAATAAAATTGACCGTGAAAAGCCGCGTTCCCGAATATACTTTGGCTTTGGATTCTAGACTTTATCATGTGGAAGTTGGAAGTGAAATATTAATTGAAAAAGCTGAATTTTCATTATTTCTCATCAAACCAAAAAATTTCAGTTTCTACGAAACAATTCGTCAAAAACTGCTTTGGGGAAATGATAAACGAAATTAAAAACAAAAATTACTATCTATAACATAGGATTTGTAAAAATGAAATTTGAATTGTTAATAATTTCGTAGCTTTACAGTCCAAAAAATCTTAAAAAATATAATAGAAATGAGCAGAAAATTTCCGGCAGGAGTTGCCACTGGTTCTTTAGTAACAGAAATATTTGATTATGCCAAGGAGAAGCAGTTTGCGCTTCCTGCAGCTAATGTGATTGGTTCAAGTAATATCAACGCAACTTTGGAAACTGCTGCAAAACTGAATGCACCTGTTATCATCCAATTTTCAAACGGTGGTTCTGTCTTTAACGCAGGAAAAGGACTGAACAACGACGGACAAAGAGCTGCGGTTCTTGGTGCTGTTGCTGGTGCAAAACATATCCACACTTTGGCTGAAGCTTATGGTGCGACAGTTATCCTTCACACAGACCATTGTGCTAAGAAATTATTACCTTGGATAGACGGACTTCTGGATGCGAGTGAAGAATTTTACAAACAAAACGGAAAGTCTCTTTATTCCTCTCATATGTTAGATTTTTCAGAAGAGCCAATTGAAGAAAACCTAGAGGTTTCTGCAAAATACTTCGAGAGAATGAACAAAATGGGAATGACTCTTGAAATCGAATTGGGTGTTACTGGAGGTGAAGAAGATGGTGTTGACAACTCTGATGTCGATAGCTCAAAACTTTATACTCAGCCGGAAGAAGTAGCATACGCTTACGAAATCCTTAAAAAAGTTTCTGACAATTTCACTATTGCAGCGGCTTTCGGAAACGTACACGGTGTTTACAAGCCAGGAAACGTTAAATTGACTCCAAAAATTCTTGATAATTCTCAGAAATATGTTCAGCAAAAATTCGGAACGGGAGACAAGCCAGTGAATTTTGTATTCCACGGTGGATCAGGTTCTACGTTGATGGAAATCCGTGAAGCAATCGGTTACGGTGTTGTGAAAATGAACATCGATACAGATTTACAATTCGGTTACACAGAAGGAATCAGAGATTATATGACAGAACAGATTGAATATCTGAGACATCAGATTGGAAATCCAACTGGCGCAGATGCTCCAAACAAGAAATTCTATGACCCGAGAGTTTGGGTAAGAAAAGGAGAAGAAACGTATATCAAGAGATTGACGCAGGCTTTTGAAGACCTGAACAATATTAATACACTTTAATTAAATTATAAATTTTAGATTATAAATTTTAAATGTCATCGATGCTTAATTTTTATAATCTAAAATCTAAAATCTAAAATTATATCAATGGCATTTGATTGGTTTAAAAGGAAAACCCAAAACATTACAACGTCCACAGAAGACAAAAAAGATGTTCCGAAAGGGCTTTGGCATAAAACACCGACTGGAAAAATCATAGAAGCAGAAGAGCTCAAAGCTAATAATTTCGTGTCACCGGAAGATGGTTTCCACGTAAGAATCGGAAGCAGAGAATATTTTGATATGCTTTTTGATGACCATAAATTCAAGGAATTGGATGCGGATGTAGAAAGTGTTGATATTCTTAAATTCAAGGATACAAAATCTTACACAGACCGTCTGAAGGAAGTGAAATCAAAAACAAAACTAACAGACTCTATCAGAAATGCAACCGGAAAAGTAAACGGTGTAGAAATGGTGGTTTCTTGTATGGACTTTGCTTTTATTGGAGGTTCTTTGGGCTCTGTAATGGGAGAAAAAATCAGAAGAGCTATTGACTATTGTATCAATAACAAACTGCCTTATATGATCATTTGCCAATCGGGTGGAGCAAGAATGCAGGAAGCGGCTTATTCATTGATGCAGTTGGCAAAAGTTCAGGCCAAGTTGGTTCAGCTGTCTGATGCCGGTTTGCCTTACATTGCTTATTTGACCGACCCGACCTTTGGTGGAATCACAGCTTCATTTGCAATGACTGCTGACCTTATTATTGCGGAACCAAGCGCATTGATTGGTTTTGCTGGTCCAAGAGTTATCCGCGAAACTATTGGTAAAGATCTGCCGGAAGGTTTCCAGACATCAGAATTCTTGCAGGAAAAAGGTTTTGTTGATTTCATTGTAAAAAGAACCGAAATCAAGCAACAGGTTTCCAGAGCGGTAAAACTTTTGATCCACGAATATCATTAATCAAATTATTTGACTAAAAATTTACTCTCTCAAAATCTGGGAGAGTTTTTTATTGATGAGATTTATAGGCATATTTTTTAGAACATTAAAATCATTGACCTTTGGAAAACTGTTGAAGGTTTTTTCTATTGGATTGATGCATCCTTTGTTCGCCATTTTATACACTTACGCAAGCTTTAAAGCCTTTGCGAAAGCGAAAGAATTATATCCTGAAACCAACTCTAATAATGGCGAAGGGAACGCTTTCAGACACGCTTATTGGTGTTGTTTGATCATGATGTATTTCTGCAAAGTATCTTCGCCAAGAAAATCATTAGAATGGTGCGAGAAACTAACGAATATGCACGAAAACCTTTTCCCAAACAAGCCTTTGGAAACCAAAATGGACCTTCATAATAATAGAGTTGGGATGGATTATTTTATGAGTTTGATTCCTGGCGTCCATCGTCAGTTTTTTGAAAGTAGTTTTTTTATTAAGGAATTGCAGGAAAGAACTAAGAATGGCGTTTTGATAAAATCTGTGGACGAAGAAGTTGATAAAGATATCTTGATATATTTAGAATAAAAAAGACGCTCGATTGAGCGTCTTTTTCCTTTAGATTTTTATTGAAATTATTTCTTGATGAATTTCTTAGTCGTTGTTTTTCCGTTTTCGAAAGTTATTTTGATGAAATAATTTCCTGTCGTTAAGCTAGAAACATCAACTGTGTTTTCTTTAGTTTCCAATACTTTTTGTCCAGTAATAGAAAGAACTTCCACAGATTTCAAAGCATTTTCTGTATTCACTTTGATGAATTTATCAGCTGGATTCGGTCCAAAACTGAAGTCAGCTTTAGAATAATCATTAACAGCTAAAATGTTATTCGATTTGTTGACACATCTTACAGAGTAACCAAAACTCTTTGCATCACCACCGAAACCAGTTGTACTAGAAGCTGCTGCTCCCAAATAAACATAACGGTAAAAATTGGGATTTGCACTCGCAGATCTTGTCCAGATGTAAGCACGAGTTCCTTCAAAAGCCCAACCGGCATCTTTACGGGAGCCTGCACCAGCGATTTTCAGGTTACTTTCAAAACCTCTTACGATTCCACCAGTTGTTGCGCCAGCGGGTTTTGGGAATATGTTTTCTTTTGTCATAACCAGGTCCCAATCTACTTCAGAAGGCATTTCCCAATCATTACCAATTGCTTTACAAGGGTCCATTCCATTGTGCTCTGTTACTTCAGAAAGACTTTTTGCCGTCCAGCTATCGTTTTGTTCAGGATTGGCAAACCAGCCCGTATAGTTAGAATTCCAAGGCGAACCTCCACCAATATAGAATAAATTTGTTCCGGTTCCTAAACCGACAGGATTATTCGGAGTTGGATAAGTTTCTGTAGTCTGAGAAGTTTTTAATTGATGGCCATCATCCCAACGTCCGTATTGGAAATAATCACCACGTGCACCTTCATCAGCGATACTTGTTGCAACATTTGAACTTCCAAGATTTTGTTGCAACCATTCGTTTCCGTCAGCAGCTCTTACGGTTTTGTAAAATACAGTTTGGTTTTGATAAGTAAGGCTCACGCAACCGTTATCTCCAATGTTGACGCCTGCAGTTTGTGGCGTGCAGTTTTGAGCTTGTATATTAAGAAAAGCTGCAAACAGTCCTAAACAAAGATATTTATTAAGCATATAATTAAATTTTTTTTGCAAACATATTTATTTAGAACTAATAAAAATAACAAAATGATTTATATCATAATGAGACATTGTATAAAAATATCTCATATTTTACTTTAAATAAATGGAGTAATGTAGCTTTAGATTATTATTTGTAATAATAATTTTAAAATCATAATTATTATTTGTTTAATTATAAATAAAAATTGGCGATTCGTAAGAACCGCCAACTTAAAAAATTAGATATAGAATAGAAGTTTTACCACGCTTTCACAGCACCTCCTTTGAAGGTTTGTTTCGCCGCGGATTCTACTTCCGGAGATTGGTATGCTTGTACAAATTTTTTCACTTTTTCATCATTCTTATTATCTTCTCTTGCCACTATCAGATTGGCGTAAGGTGAATCTTTGTCTTCGGTGAATAATCCTTCTTTTTCAGGTTCAAGTCCTGCCTGAGCTGCGAAATTATTATTAATAATCGCTAATGCTACTTCTTTATCTTCCAAAACTCTTGGGATTTGAGGCGCTTCCAATTCCAGGATTTTCAGGTTTTTCGGATTAGCGATAATGTCGGTTACTTTTGGCAATAAACCAACGCCGTCTTTTAATTTTAGTAAACCTTGTTTTTGTAATAACAATAAAGAACGTCCACCATTGGTTGGGTCATTCGGAATCACAATGGTTTGTCCGGGTTGCAATTCGGAAACTGATTTTATTTTTTTAGAATAAGCCACGATCGGGTAAACAAAAGTTTTTCCCACAACTGCTAATTTATAACCACGTTGTCTGGATTGTTCTTCCAAATAGGGCAAATGCTGGAAAGCGTTCACATCTACATCGCCTTGGCTCAAAGCTTCATTGGGAACAACATAGTCATTGAAGGTTATCAATTCCACGTCCAAACCATATTTTTCTTTCGCGACTTTTTTCGCCGCTTCGGCAAGGTTTTGTTCTGGTCCGGTTGCGATTCCGACTTTTAGAATATTTGGATTTGATTCTTTTTTGTTGCAGGCTGATAATGTGATAATAGCCAACGCTAAAGCCAATATTTTCGATTTCATTTTTTATAATTTTATCTATGATTGAATTTTTTTGAAAGAAAGTCTCCGGAAATCTGGATAATGAAAACCAGAACAATTAATAATATCAAAACCGAATTCATTACCGCAAAATCATATCCGATATAACCGTATTGATAACCAACTTGTCCCAATCCGCCGGCACCAACTGCACCACCCATTGCAGAATAACCAACTAAAGTAATCAATGTGATGCTGACATTATTGATTAGCGATGGCAAAGCTTCTGGTAAAAGGACTTTTCGGATGATTTGAAGCGGTTTTGCACCCATTGCTCTCGCTGCTTCTATCAATCCCGAAGGAATTTCCAACAGGCTGTTTTCTACCAATCTCGCAATGAATGGAGCAGAACCCACACTCAGCGGAACCAACGCTGCAGAAACGCCAATCGATGTTCCTACAATGGTTCTCGTGAATGGTATCATCCAGACAATGAGAATGATAAAAGGAATCGAGCGGAAAATATTGACTATAATTGATACGATCTGGTGTGATATCTTGTTTTCCAATAATTGACCTTTTCTTGTAAGGAAAAGAAAAATTCCCGTCGGTAATCCTAAAACAAATCCGAAAAATCCTGAAACCAAGGTCATTACAATCGTCTCAATCGTCCCTTGAAATAACAAATTGATGATGCTATCCGACATAACCTAAAATTTCTGTGTTTGTATATTCATTCTCCAAATAAGCCAAAGCCTCATTGATATTTTTTCCCTGCAATTCCAAAATCAAAACTCCAAAATTTAAGTGACCAACATATTCCAGTTGGGCGCTGATAATCTTAGCTTTAACCTGAAATTTTTCATACAGATTAATAATAACAGAACTTTGTGCTTCGTTGCCGCTAATGAAAATTTTAACCAAAGGATTATTGTCCTCACTGTCAATATTGCTGATAGAATTTTGATAAATCAAAGGCAGTTCTACATTCAAAGAAGCCTGGATAAAACCTTTCGTGATTTCTTTTTCCGGATGGATGAAAATCTGCTCAACTTTTCCTTGTTCTGCTAATTGTCCGTTGTCAATCACGGCTACTTTATCACAAATACTTTTAATCACTTCCATCTCGTGTGTGATGAGAAGAATCGTGAGATTCAGTTTTTGATTAATGGATTTCAGAAGTTGTAAAATCGATTTCGTGGTTGCCGGGTCAAGCGCACTGGTCGCTTCATCACACAATAAAACTTTTGGGTCATTCGCCAAGGCTCTCGCAATCGCAACTCTTTGTTTTTGCCCACCGGAAAGATTCGCAGGATAATCTTTTGCCTTTTCTTTCAGTCCAACCAATTCCAAAAGCGAATCCACTTTTCCCTTGATTTCCGACTTCGATTTTCCTTCCAATTCCAACGGAAATGCCACATTATCAAAAACCGTTCTTGATGACAACAAATTAAAATGTTGGAAAATCATCGCAATTTTTCTTCTTTCCAGAGTCAATTGAGAATCGGAAAGTTTTGTCAATTCAATTCCATCAACAATTACTTTTCCCTCATTTGGTTTTTCCAGAAGGTTCACACATCGAATCAACGTACTTTTCCCCGCGCCGGAAGTTCCAATCACGCCAAATATTTCTCCTTTTTCAACAGTCAGGGAAACATTGGACAACGCTTGGACGGTTTTATTTTTGGTTGTAAAACGTTTAGAAACGTTTGTTAGTTCAATCATTTTTATTTATCAATTAAAATAAAAAACCTTTCACATAGAAGTATGAAAGGTTTTCAAAATAAACACACTATTATTACTTCTTCATATATATTCGAAAAGTTAAATCGTAGCAACAAAACATTTTTCCTGACATAATAGTGTTTTAAAAAAAGCCTTTGCAAAACTAAAAATTCAATTCATACCAAACAAGTATAATTTGAATTAAATGATAAATATCAGTTTTAACTATATTGAGAATAGTAATTTGGGCAGCTTTATCCGCCTGTAGTATATCCTGAGCTTGTCGAAGGGCTCCCAATCTTTTCACTCCACTTCATTTCGTAAAAAAGATTTCCGCTCAAGTCGGGTCGCAGATTCGCTGTCCCATTTAGCGAAATACTTAACATAAACTTTGTCATTCAGTAGGAATCCAAATATAATTATCAAATTCATTGTCGAGATTCCTACGAAATGACAATATTGTGTTTTTGCGATCAATAATTCTAATATCTAGAATCTAACATCTCATATCTTTTCTTACATTTACTGAAATTAATTTCCACAAATGGTTCTAAGTAGGATTTGGTCCGCCTTCATCATTATTGCGATTGCGGTTGCATCGATTAAATATTTCAGTTCAGAAAATTACAGCCAGATTTTCAACGATATGGTTGTTGGAAAAGGAGGCGACACGATTCAGATTTCGCAAAAACCTTTAGCTCAGATTTCTCCCGAGATTCAGAAATCATTATTAAGCAATCCGGATTTTGAAGACAGTCATATCCATTACAAAATGGATTCGCTTCAAAACGTAAAAACCTACAGAGTTTCAGAAACCGACGGCGTCATCGGAACCAGCGAAACAGCGGTTAATATCTGTTTGAAGCTCATTGGAATTATGGCTTTGTTTATGGGTTTTATGAGCATCGCCGAAAAAGCAGGCGGAATCAATTTCCTCAGCCGTCTGATTCAGCCATTTTTCTCAAAATTATTTCCGGAAATTCCAAGAAACCATCCTTCATTCGGACATATGATGCTGAATTTCAGCGCGAATCTTCTTGGTCTTGATAATGCGGCAACACCTTTCGGACTTAAAGCAATGGAAAGTCTCCAAACTCTGAATCCTGATAAAGATAAAGCCAGCAACGCTCAAATAATGTTTCTATGTTTGCACGCCAGCGGATTGACCTTGATTCCGGTCTCTATCATAGCGATTCGTTCCTCGATGGGTTCGGAGACGCCAACCGATATTTTCCTGCCTTGTATGATTGCAACTTTTTGTGCGACTTTGGCGGCAATGACAATCGTTTCTATCAGACAGAGAATCAATCTTTTTCAGCCAATCGTTCTGGCTTACGTTGGCGGAATTTCGGCGATTATCGCATTGTTGGTAATTTATCTGGTTCAATTGAATAAAGAAGAATTGGATTCTTTCAGCAAAGTAATGAGCAACGGCATTATTCTGTTGATATTCTTCGCGATTGTTCTCGGCGCGGTTTATAAAAAAATCAACATTTTTGATGCATTTATCGACGGGGCGAAAGAAGGCTTCACGGTTTGTGTGAAGATTATTCCATATTTGGTTGGAATGTTAACTGCGATTTCATTACTGAGAACAAGCGGCGTTTTTGATGTAATAATCGATGGAATGAAGTGGATTGCAAGTGCATCACATCTCGATACAAGATTCGTGGACGGATTGCCGACCGCTTTGATAAAACCATTATCCGGTTCCGGAGCTCGCGGGATGATGGTGGACACGATGAAAACCTTTGGAGCAGACAGTTTCCCGGGGAAATTATCCGCCATTTTGCAAGGAAGCTCTGATACAACATTCTATGTTATCGCCGTTTATTTTGGCTCGGTTGGAATTAAAAATACAAGATATACAGTTGGTTCGATGTTGTTGGCTGACTTGGTGGGAGTTGTCGTTTCAGTAATTTTGGCGTATTTATTTTTTGGTTAGTGATTTGCCAACTAAAACCTAATACCAATTAGCTAAAACCTAAATCAATGATTCAAGATAAAGACTTTACATTAAGATTAATTAGACAATTAACTCAAGCATTAGAAAAATTGCTTTTGGGAAAACCGGAAGAAAGTCTGATGCAAAAAGAACTCGATTTCGATTCTTTGATGAAAGATATTTTTAAAATCGATTTCAAGGAATTATCATTAAAATCAAAAGAAGAATTGGTTGAAATGGTAAAACTTCGGGAAACCAAAGACCACGCAGATTATTATGAGATGCTCGGCAATGTTTTTATGTTTCATTACAGAATGGAGAAAAATTTAGATTTTGCTGACAAATCCAAAACTTTCTACGAATTGTATCTTCAAACCAGCGGGATTTTCGCTTTGCCAATTATCAATAGGATCAACGAACTGAAAGTAGTTTCATATTAAAATTCAAAAATGTTAAATGTAGTTTTAGTAGAACCGGAAATTCCTAATAACACGGGAAATATCGGGCGTTTGTGTGTAGGAACAGAAAGTAGATTGCACTTGATTCATCCGTTTGGATTTGTCATCAATGATGCCAATTTGAAACGTTCCGGCTTGGATTATTGGGTTCATCTGGATGTTACAGAATATCAAAATGTTGAAGAATGGATGAAGCAAATCCCTGATAAATCAAGAGTTTTCTTAATGAGCTCACACGCAACGAACTCTATGTATGAAAATGAATTCCAAGATGGAGATTGGCTCGTTTTTGGAAAGGAAAGTCGTGGATTGAGTCAAGAGGTTTTGGATTTATTTGAAAATCATTTAACCATTCCAATGTCAAAGAAGATTCGAAGTTTTAATATTGCAAATTCTGTTGCGTTTGTTGTAGGCGAAGCCAAAAGACAGATTGCATTGAAGTGAAATTTAATAAAGCATAATTTAAGAGATTTTCCTTAAATTGACATCAGTGTTAAAATAAATTTAATTTTGACCACTTTAGTAGGATTATCATAAAAAAATAATTCTTTTATTTGTATTTTTGCGCGTTATCGAGAGAGCATTATGATTTTTAAGACTAAAAAAGACACGAAATATAGTTATGTAGAAGCGGGTGAAGGTCACCCAATGGTGCTTTTGCATGGTCTGATGGGAGGTTTGAGCAACTTCGATAAGATGATTAATTACTTTTCGGATAAAGGGTATCAGGTCTTTGTTCCTCAATTGCCTATTTATGATCTACCGATTCTAAACACCAATCTTGCTTCGATTTCCAAATTCGTTGCAAAGTTTATTACAGATATTATTGGGAAACCTGTGACTATCGTTGGGAATTCCATGGGTGGACATATCGGATTGATTCTCACGACATCTCGTCCGGAACTGGTAAGGAATCTTGTTCTGACCGGAAGTTCTGGTCTATATGAAAGGACTTTTGGTGATAGTTTCCCAAGAAAAAGTGATAAAGATTATATTAAAAGAAAAACCCAGGATGTTTTTTATGACCCTATCGTAGCCACTGATGAGCTGGTAGACGAAGTTTTCGCGGTTGTAAACGATAGAATGAAAGGTATAAAAACGGTGATGTTAGCGAGAAGTGCTATCAAACACAATATGCTGAACGACCTTCCTAAAATTACTTGTCCAACGTGCATCATTTGGGGAAAACAGGATAATGTGACACCTCCGGAAGTTGCAGAAGACATGCACAAATTCATCCCGAATTCTGAATTGCATTGGATCGATAAATGTGGGCATGCTGCTATGATGGAAAAGCCAGATGAATTTAACGATATTCTTTATGGCTGGCTTAAGAAAGTAATGTAAGTTTTACTTAGAAATAAAAATATTCCGAACCATTAAGAAATTGATTTTTAATAAAATAAATCTGATTCTTAATGGTTTTTAAATTATGAAAATATGGTAATCAAAACCGCAGAATTTGTAAAAAGCAGTCAAAAATGGCAAGATTGTCCGGAACCAACTTTGCCGGAATATGCTTTCATCGGGCGTTCCAATGTTGGGAAATCTTCCCTCATCAATGCGATGATGAATCATAAAGACCTTGCCAAGACTTCACAAACTCCCGGAAAAACACAATTGATCAACCATTTTTTGGTCAATGAAAGCTGGTATCTTACAGATTTGCCAGGATATGGTTATGCCAAGGTTTCTAAAAGTCTTCGAAAAGATTTTGAAAAACTCATTACCAATTACATCCTAAACAGGAGAAACCTTGTCAACCTTTTTGTTCTGGTAGATATCCGTCATACACCACAAAAAATAGACCTTGAATTTATGCAATGGCTTGGGGAAAGCGGCGTTCCATTTTCCATAGTTTTTACAAAGGCGGATAAGCTAAAATCTGGCGGAGCTGATAGAAATGTGGAGATTTATAAAAATGAATTACTTCAAACTTGGGAAGACCTACCTGATTTATATATTACTTCTGCAGAAAAGAAGGAAGGTGGTGATCTGATTTTAAAATTCATTCAGAAAACCAATGATTTTCTGATTAAAAATAAAGTAAGATTCGATGACTAATGTAGATTGGAAGATCAAAACGTTTTCCGAGCTCGATACGACCGAACTTTACGAAATTATAAAAGCCAGGATCAACGTATTCGTTGTAGAGCAAAATTGTCCTTATCCGGATTTGGATGATTATGACCAAAAAGCCATTCATCTTTGGGCAGAAGGAGAAGGCGAAGTTTTGGCGTATTGCAGAATTTTTGATAAAGGCATCAAATATCCGGAAACATCCATCGGAAGGGTTATAACAACAGAAAAAGGAAGAGGAACAGGATTAGGAAAACAATTGATACAATATGCAATTGAAGTTATAGAAAATCGATTAAGGACTTCGGAAGTTAGGATTTCTGCACAGGATTATTTGTTGAGGTTTTATTCCGGATTTGGTTTTCAGGAAACAGATAAAAAATATTTGGAAGACAATATTCCTCATACAGAGATGTTTAGAAAATAAAAAAGAGTCTGAAGCATGGCTTTAGACTCTTTCTGAAAAATGAATGTATCTTGCTTTGTGTTTTTACGGTTATTAATCTGGGTGCAAAGTTAGAGACATCTAACTACATTTCCTTACGGGAAACCGTAAAAACGAAAAATATTTGATTTTTTTTTTAGATTATTCCTAGATCTTTGCAACAGGCAATCAGTTGTTCGTTGTTTTTTACCGTCAATGCTAACTTCATAGCGTTCATTCTTTTTTCAATACTGCTCAAGCTGCTCGGATAGATCTCCCTTTCTCGTAATATCTTGGGAATATTTTTTTGTAAAACCCCGTCTGATAACAATTTTAGAAGGATAATATCAAAGTTGCTAAATTCCAGCGTATTCATACTTTTTACAGGGAGTTTTAAATCGTGGGAGACATAAGTCTCATTATGATAAATGGCTTCAATAGCTTTTTTAAGTTCCTTGGAATCAGATCTGGCTTTTCTTACAAAAGCATTGATGTTTAACTCATTGAATAATAAATCTATTACGCCTAGTCTATGCTCGGCGGAAAAAACAATCACTTTCAGATCAGGATGTATATTCCGACAGGATTTTATCAGATCTCGACCATCTTTTATAAGTTGTTTTCTATGGTCCTCTTCAAAAGAAAGATCTGTGATCAAAACCTCATAAGCCAAAACCGATTCTAATGATTTTTTTACCTTAGAAAAGGCGTCATCACAATAGTAAACGTAATCGACATTCTGAACAAATAGATTCTCCAGAACTTTTTGAACAGAAAAATTGCTGCTTTCGTGATCTTCTGCGATCAATACTTTACTGAACATAGGGACAATGTTTTATTGAGATTTTTAAACCTCCGGAAGGACTTTTTTCTATGACCATATTTGAACTTATTTCTTTCATACGGGACTTCATGTTGGTAAATCCATTTTTCTCTACAAAATCGTCGGGCAATCCCACACCATTGTCAGAATAAATGATCTCGTAAGAATTATTTTCTTTTCCGAATCTTAGTATGACTTGCGTTGCAAAACTATGTTTTTTCATATTTACCAGTAATTCTCTGATGATATGGTAAACATCTTCTTTAAAGGCGGGACTCAGGTTTTCCCAAAAATCGGACTCATTACCAATGATGATTATTTTTGTATTATCATTGTCAAAGGAACTTATCAGTCCAGATATTTTTTCATTAAACTCCTGCTCCAATGTATTGTCGTAAGAAAGATCCCGCGATTTTTCATACATCAGTTCCAGCTTGTCGAGGATTTTTGCTCTCGGGAGGTCTTTTTGGTTTTCGATGGTTGTCATTACCTCATATATTCCGTTTGCAACCACGTCATGAACTTTTTTGGAAAGGTTCAGACGTTGATATTGCAATTTGTTATTGGCCTCTAAAATGAGTTTCTCTTTTCTTTTCTTGATCCATATTGAGACAAAAAAAGTAACAATGGTCACAATTATAATAAGAGCCCAGATAATGATTTTTTGACGTATAATAGCATATTGACTGATTTCTTTTTCTTTTTGGAGAATCAGATTTTCGGACTTTGCTTTTTCGCTTTCAAAACGAATCAAGGCAAATTGATTTTTTGCCCTATTCTGGGCATTTATAAGACTATCCTGAATTCTAGAGTATGTATCGAAATATGTTTGAGTATTGTTCCCATCCGAAAGCTTGATCAGAGTTTGTAGAGCTTCTAATTCATCTGCAGGGTATTTTAGTTTCTTTGCGAGGCTCAGCATTTTTTTTGCGTAGAACTTTGACGAATCGGATTTTTTATTGAGGTAATAGGCCGATAAATAAGCATATGCAGCATCTTCTGTCCAGCTATCGTTTAGCTTTTTACTTGATCTTTCTGCTGATAGATAATTAGGTACAGGATTATAATTACTATCCTCAAACCATTTTGACCTGGAAAAATTAAGTAATAACTTAGGATAGAATTCACTTTCAGTACCAATGCTGTCAATTAGCTTTTTGTAGATAGCTACTGCTTTTCCGTATTTCTTCTCATTATGAAAAATAATAGCAATATTATTAAACAGCATCAGCTTGTCTACTGGATTGTTTGTAAAGAGAAGTGCTTTGTCGTAGAACCGTTTGGAGTCCATGTAATTCTTAAGGTTATTAGAAGCAACACCGAGATTATTGTAATTACAGGATAGAAAAGAATGGTGGGCTGTATCTTTTTCTTTTAAAAATTTCAAAGCGAACAAACTTGTTTCGATACTTCCAAAATTATCCCCGGCATTTTCCTGGGTAATGGCCATGTTTACGAGGCTTTTTCCCATGCCAAAAGAATCTTTTCTGTGGAAGAACAGTTCTTTACCTTTGTCCAAATAATAGAAAGCACTATCATATTCGTTCCTGTCTAAGAATGCAAAAGATTTCTCGTAATATGGATTAATCTGTTTTTTTTGCGGAGTTGTTTTTGGTGAATCTATATTTTTAGAACACGAGAATAAGAGTAATACGAATAAACAAAAAATAGATTTTGGCAACTTTTCCAATTTATCCGAAATTTAAGAAAAAACAATAATAAAAGCTTAGTATTTCTAAAAAATATCAAGCGTATTGATTATTTTTGTTGCCTATATTTGGACTTGGATGTCAATCAATACATTAGAACAATATCTTCCCGAGAATACCCTTCCCTTTCTTAAAAAATGGTTTGCGGACCATTATATTCATATAAAGATCACAAAAAATAGGAATAGCAAACTCGGTGATTATAGAAGAATGCCTGACAGATCACACCAGATAACGGTTAACTCCACATTGGATCAACAACTTTTCTTTTTTGTCCTGACCCATGAGCTGGCTCATCTTATTGCTTTTGAGAAGTTCAGCTTCAGCATCTCGGCACATGGAAAAGAATGGAAAGATACTTTCAGAGAAATGCTTCTGGAAAGTATTGATATTTATTCCAACGATTTGAAGCCAATTATTAAGAGGTTTGCAAAAAATCCGAAGGCCAATTTCATGGCAAGTCCAGAGCTTGTCCGTTACTTTCACATCGAAGAACCTGACGGAAATAATATCTTTATTGAAGATTTAGCAATTAATGACAAGTTTCATTATAAAGGTGAAGCGTATATCATATTGGAAAAAAAGAAAAAATCATATCTTTGTATCCATTTGAAAAATTCAAAAAAATATTTATTCAGACCTTTGGCAAAGGTTGAAAAAGTGACTGTAGATGATGAACAATAATTATTGCGTAATAATGGCCGGAGGTATCGGAAGCCGTTTTTGGCCAATGAGTACTCAGAAATTCCCAAAACAATTCCATGATATACTTGGAACGGGTAGAACAATGATTCAGCAAAGTTTTGACCGGATCAATCAGTTGATTCCCACAGAGAACATTTATATTATTACAAATCAGGAATATGTAGAGCTGACACAACAACAATTACCAGAGATACCCCTCGAAAATATTGTTGGTGAGCCAGCTATGAAGAATACTTCTGCCTGCAATCTTTACATGGCAAAAAAGATAGAAGCGGTTAATCCCGATGCAAACATCATTGTTATGCCTGCTGATCATTTGATTTTGAAGGAAAATACCTTTTTGGAAAAAGTATCGTTAGCATTCAAATTAACATCAGAAAATGATTACCTGATCACATTGGGGATCACACCTACTCGACCGGACACTGGTTATGGTTACATCCAATTCATTCAGGAAAAGAATGAAGTTTTTTCTAAAGTCAAAACCTTCACAGAGAAACCTGACCTCGAAATTGCCAAAAGTTTTATAGAGTCTGGTGATTTTCTTTGGAATGCAGGGATTTTTGTCTGGAGCGTAAAAAGCATTTTAAAGGCATTCAAGAAACATTTGCCAGAAATGACAAATCAATTCAATAGTTGCGAATATAACTGTGATGCAGAAAAAGAATGCATAGATCTCGTTTATCCTACAGTAAGTAAAATCTCAATAGATAACGGGATTTTGGAAAAAGCAAATAACGTCTATGTTATTCCTGCCAATCTTGGTTGGAGCGATCTTGGGACATGGACATCTGTCTATACCAATGCAGATAAGAATGATGACAATAATGCAGTAAACTCTAAAAATGTTTTGACATATAATTCCAAAGGAAATGTCATTAGAATCAAAAATCAAAATAAAGCGGCTGTTATCGATGGACTCAAAAATTATATTATTGTTGATACGGAAAAAGCATTACTTATTTGCCCACGTGATAATGACCAGCTTATAAAGGATTATGTTCTAGACCTTAAAAATCTAAAAAAAGGCGAACGATTTATGTAGCAAGAAACTATTTCTCAAAAAAATATTAACTCTTTGATTTTCATCAGGGAGTTTTTTTTATTTTTGGTAAAACAAAACACAAATGCTTGTCAAAATTTACGGTGCGGCCATTCATGGTGTTTCTGCACAGATTATTACAATAGAGGTCAATGTGGATCAAGGCGTCGGTTATCACCTGGTTGGGTTGCCGGACAATGCCATCAAAGAAAGTAGCTATAGGATCTCTGCGGCTCTTAAGAACTCCGGTTTCAAAATCCCCGGAAAGAAAATTACGATAAATATGGCTCCTGCAGATCTCCGCAAAGAAGGTTCCGCCTATGATATGAGCATTGCTCTTGGCATATTAGCTGCTTCCGACCTTATAGAAGTAGATGATCTGGGACAATATTTAATTATGGGAGAGTTGTCTCTTGATGGTAGTTTGCAGCCAATAAAAGGTGTTTTGCCAATTGCTATAAAAGCCAGAGAAGATGGTTTCAAAGGAATAATTCTTCCAAAGCAAAATGCAAGAGAAGCGGCAATCGTCAATCAGCTGGATGTTTATGGTGTGGAAAACATCAAAGAGGTTATTGATTTTTTTAATGATGACCAGCCCTTGCAGAAATTCGAGATTGACACCAGAAAAGAATTTCAGGATAAGGTCAATCATTTCCCTTTTGATTTTGACGAGGTGAAAGGACAGGAAGCCGCAAAACGTGCAATGGAAGTTGCAGCTGCCGGCGGACATAATATTATACTGATCGGTTCGCCGGGAAGTGGGAAAACAATGCTCGCCAAACGTCTCCCGAGCATATTGCCGGCACTTAGTCTCAAAGAGTCTTTGGAAACAACGAAGATCCATTCTGTGGCAGGAAAAATGGGGACCGAAACATCATTGATAACAATTAGGCCTTTCAGGTCTCCCCATCATACGATTTCAGATGTAGCACTTGTCGGAGGAGGGAGTTATCCCCAGCCGGGAGAGATCTCTCTTGCCCACAATGGTGTCTTGTTTTTAGACGAGATGCCCGAATTCAAGAGAACGGTTCTCGAAGTAATGAGACAACCTCTGGAAGATCGTGTCGTAACTATTTCACGAGCCAAATTTACAATAGAATATCCTGCGAGCTTCATGCTTGTCGCAAGTATGAACCCCAGTCCCAGCGGTTATTTTCCGGATGACCCCAATAATACTTCCTCAACTATGGAAATGCAGCGGTATATGAACAAACTGTCCGGACCTCTTTTGGACAGGATTGATATTCATATCGAAGTTTCAAAAGTAGAGTATGAACAATTAGCCGAGAAAAAGAAAGGAGAAAGTAGTGAGAGTATCAGGCAAAGGGTAAATAAAGCGAGAGACATTCAGAATGAAAGATATAAAGATTCTGAAGTCAATTATAATGCGCAAATGGGACCAAAAGAAATCGAAAAATACTGTGAACTGGATGAGTTTTCCCAATTGCTAATAAAAGCGGCTATGCTGAAACTCAATCTCTCCGCAAGAGCCTATGACCGGATACTAAAAGTTGCAAGAACAATCGCGGATCTGGAAAATTCGGAAAATATCCAGGGAGACCATATTTCTGAGGCAATACAATACAGAAGTCTGGACAGAGATTTTTGGAACGCTTAGTTTAAATCAACCATAATAGTCCTCCATATCTATACAATATAAATTATACAAAAAACCAGAACCAGGTGTTGCAGGCGGTGGCAACAAGAAATGGTATGCTAATGCATTTTTGAATCAAGAAGTTTCTATCGATGATTTGGTTGCCAAAATAGAGAAGTTTTCAACCTTCTCAGAAGCCGATATCCGTGGAGTACTAATTGCAATGGAGAATGTTGTCAAAGAAGAAATTTGCAATGGCAACATTGTGAGACTGGATGTTTTGGGGAGTTTTTACCCATCACTTTCCAGTGAGGGCGTAGAGGATGAGAAAGATTTCACGGCTGCTAATGTTAAAAATGTGAAGATTATTTACAGACCGGGCAAGCGCATCACAAAAGCTCTTTCGCAAGTTGACTTCAAAAAGAAAGGCTAATATGATTAAGCTGTTAGTTTCCTGAATAAAAATGAGCGGCTTCCTGTTTAAGAATTAGTAGCTTCTCGATTGGCAACTAATAGCTTCTCGTCATTTAACCGGTAGCTTCTCATTTTATTAAATAGAGCTTACAGTTTTTTATTTCTTAATTAACGTGAGTTTGGTATAAGTATAAGATTCAAATATCAATAGGAATGGGGCTGTTCCCATTTTAGTAATTGTAATTCCAAATTGAGCTAAAGCCCTACATAAAAAATAAAAAGGTCTTGATTAGAACATTCCGCCATCATCAGGATTCTCAAAGAATACATCGATTTCCAACTTTCCAGATTTGGCAGCTGCCACAGCAAGCTGGTCACACAACTCATTTTCAGGATGTCCGGCGTGTCCTTTTATCCAATGAAACTTTGGTTCATGGAGTTGATATAATTTGTAGAAAGCTTTCCAGAGGTCGGGATTTTTCACATTCTTCCAACCTCGTTTGATCCAGCCATAGATCCATTTTTGATTGATCGCATCTGCAACATATTTGCTGTCGGTAAAGATATGGACATCATTATCAGAGGTTTTCAGATTTCCAAGAGCAACGATAACGGCCATCAGTTCCATTCTGTTGTTGGTTGTTTTTCGGAAGCCTTTGGAATAGATTTTCTGATATTTTTTTTCGGGAACGCGCATCAGTATTCCGTAACCACCAGGTCCTGGATTTCCGCTGCATGCACCATCGGTAAAGATTTCGATTCTCAAATTAGAAAAAGAATTTAGAATGGCATATCGTCATCGTCATCATCATTCATTGCAGAACCGGATAACTGATTGTTATTAGGTAATCCAAAAGCTGCTCCCGGATCGATCGTGATATTGATCTTATCAAAGCCGGAGGGCTCATCTTTCTGTCCGAAGTTGGAAGGTGTATATTCGTAATTCGTTCCAAGGTCTGCAAACTTACCAATGTTTTTGTGGAATGCCAATCTTACATCCGCTGTAGCACCATTTCTATGTTTGGCTATGATGATCTCGGCCTGGTTTTCTGTGCTGGTTTCTGCGCCATCTTCGTCATTATCCCAAACAGCTATTTTGTAATATTCTGGTCGGAAGATGAAAGAAACGATGTCCGCATCCTGCTCGATGGCCCCAGATTCACGGAGATCAGAAAGCATCGGTCTTTTTCCTGGACGTGTTTCCACACTTCTGGATAACTGAGACAGTGCAATTACCGGAACATTCAGTTCTTTTGCAATGGCTTTCAGGGATCGAGAAATCATAGATATCTCCTGCTCACGGTTTCCGCCTCCTTTCCCGGAACTGGCTGTCATCAGCTGGAGATAGTCGACCATAATGATCTTTACGCCATGTTGCATTACCAATCTTCGACATTTAGCACGGAAATCAAAAATGGAAAGAGAAGGCGTTTCATCAATATAAAGAGGCGCATTTTCTAATGCAGAAACATTGGTAAATAATCTTTGCCATTCATCATCTGACATTTGACCCTTTCTCAATTTCTCTGATGATATTCCGGTTTCGGACGAGATCATCCTTGTGATCAGCTGAACCGAGGCCATCTCCAGGGAGAACAATGCCATCGGAATCTGGTGGTCTACACAGATATTTCTAGCCATCGACAGAATGAAAGCCGTTTTACCCATCGCCGGTCTTGCCGCAATAATGATGAGGTCTGAGTTCTGCCAGCCTCCGGTTTCCTTGTCAAGGGCGGTAAATCCGGATGGAACTCCGGATAGGCCTTCTTTATCTTTAAGCGCTTTGATTTTGTCAATCGCTTCTTTTACTAATGAATTGGCGGTATCAAATCCCTTTTTAATTGTTCCGTTCGTGATCTCAAAAAATGATTGTTCCGCTTTGTCCAGCAATTCGAAAACGTCGGTTGATTCTTTGTAGGAACTATCGATCACGTTCGCCGAAACATTGATCAAAGAACGAAGGATGTATTTTTCAAGGATCACGCGTACGTGATATTCGATGTGTGCAGAAGAACTCACACCCATTGTCAAATCGATGATGTAATGGTCGCCGCCGGCAAGATTCAGTTTCTCATTCTTTTTAAGGTCTTGGATCACGGTCATCAAATCAATAGGGGAGTTGCTCTCATACAACTTCAGGATTGACGCAAAAATGGTCTGATGTCTCGGGTCGTAAAAAACTTCGGGTGTCAATAAGTCTATGGAATGGTCGAGACCTTTTCTGTCAATTAGAAAAGTTCCAATCACAATTTTCTCAAAATCCAGTGCATTGGGCGGCATTTTGCCATCCGAAATAGAGAGTTCCTTTGCAAAATTACCCTGCGTAAGCGATGATAATGTTTCCTTCTGTACCATCTTACAAAGGTAGAATTTTTTGTAAAGTTTGGAAATTTAGTTTTAAGCAAACAATCCACAGGAAATTGTTGATAAATCATTTTTTTTGTAACAAAATGTACAAAGCTCGAACTTAATATATAGGAAACACAATGATATTCAGAAATCATTAAATTTAATTAAAATTAACTTTATGCTACAACGATTTATCCGATTAGAATTCAAAAATTTTTTCAGGTCCAGTTCGTTGGCCGCCAACATTATTGTCAAGATTTTCCAGCTTTTGGGTATGCTGTATATTCTTGCCCTGTTTGTGTTATCTGCTTTCGGTGCATTTTATTATCCGAAGCAGGAATTGCATATCGACCCATTGCCATTCATTAGTAAGTTTCTTATTTATTGGCTGATGGCAGATTTGTTTCTGAGATATTTTTTCCAGCAGATGCCAACACAGAATATCAAACCATTTCTGACGATGAATATCAAGAAAAGTACGTTGGTCAATTATATGATCAGCAAAACCTTTCTGTCATTTTTCAGTTGGGGTGGACTTTTTATTTATGTTCCGCTGTTGGGAATTTTGCTTTATAACGGTTATTCTGTTTTAGGAAGTTTTGCATGGATTTTTGCATTAATCATTCTAAGTTTCAGCATCAATCTGATTAATATCCTTCTGAACGGTAAAGACTTAGCCGTTTGGATTATCGGTGGACTTTTGATTCTTGCAGGCGGATTGGATTACTACAATATCATTGCGCTATCAACCGTTTCAGAGAAGTTTTTTATGCTATTTTATAAACACTGGTTTACGATTATATTGCCGATTGCACTATTCATTATTCTCTACATCATTTGCAGAAAATTCATATATGACAATTTCTATCTCGACAAAGGTCTTGAAATGAAACAGGAAGTCGGGAAAACAGAAAATATTCAATTTCTTAATAAATACGGCGTTCTCGGCACCTTCATCAACAATGATATCCGAATGATAAAACGAAGTAAGGCTGCAAAATCCATTGCCTTAGGAAGCTTTCTATTTTTGTTTTATGGACTGCTATTGTTTAGTTCTCCGGCTTACAAAACCGCTTATATGCAGTTGTTTATGGGACTTTTCGTAACTGGTGGGTTTCTGTTTTTATTTGGGCAAAGAGTTCCGTCGTTCGACAGTTCTTACTATCCGCTGATGATGACACTGAACGTTCCTTACAAAGAATATCTGAAAGCCAAATGGTGGATGATTGTGAGTGCTGTGGCCGTGAGTATGGTTTTGGCAGTTGCTTATGCGTTTGTGAGTTGGGATCTGTATTTTACGTTTTTGGCGGCCGGACTTTACAATGTCGGTGTCAATTCTCAGGTTGTTCTGTTGTCGGGCGCATTTAACAAAAATCCGATTGACCTCAATGCGAGGGGAAAAACATTAGGCAAGAAAAATAATTTCAGTTTCAAAAATATCCTACTTCTTTTGCCTCAAATGGTTTTACCAATGGCGGTTTTCGGAGTTTCAAAATACTTTTTCGGGACAACTGCAGCTGTGGCGAGTTTAGGCGTTTTGGGATTGATTGGTTTTTTCCTAAGAGAACAATTCTTCGATTTCATTGTCAAATTGTATAAAAAAGAAAAATACTCAACCATCAAAGCTTTCAAAGGAAATTAAAATGATTTGGGCAGCTATTTCCGTCTTCCGCTCCCAATCTTTTTATTTTTTTGCAAAAAACAAAAAGGATTTCCGCTCAAGCCGGGCTGCGAGAGATTCAACTTTTAAACCACAACCTAAATCCTAACATCTAATACCTCAATAAAAAAATGATAACAATAAATAACCTCTCCAAAGTTTACGAAACCAAAAAAGTCTTATCCATAGAAAACCTCGATTTCCTCAAAGGTCAAACCATTGGTTTGGTTGGGAACAACGGTGCGGGAAAAACCACATTATTCAGTCTGATTCTGGATTTGATAGAACCAAGTTCTGGATTTGTTTCCATAGACGAAGAGAAAGTTAACGAATCTGAAAACTGGAAAAACAAGGTCGGTGCTTTTATCGATGAAACTTTTCTGATTGGCTATTTGACCCCGGAAGAATATTTCTATTTCTTGGGAGAACTCAGAGGGCAAAGCAAAGCTAATGTTGATGAGTTCCTGAAAAATTTTACCGATTTCTTCAACGGCGAAATCCTGAATGCCAAAAAATATATCCGCGATCTTTCCAAAGGAAATATGAAAAAAGTCGGAATCATCGGCGCATTGATTGGAACGCCTGCTATTATCATTTTGGATGAACCTTTCGCAAACCTTGACCCTTCAACTCAAATTAAATTGAAAAATCTTATCAGGGATTGGTCACAAAACTCAGACTCCACATTCCTGATTTCCAGCCACGATTTGGCTCACACGACAGAAGTTTGTGAAAGAATTGTGGTCATCAACAAAGGCGAATTGGTAAGAGATATCCAGACTTCTCCGGAAACTTTGAGAGATTTGGAGCAATATTTTGCAGACCAAGTTTCTATTAATGCTATTTAATGTCTCGCGGATTTTGCAGATAAAGCGGATTTAAAATTTCATCTGCTAAATTTGCGAAATCTGCGAGAATTTTTCTCTGAAAAATAAAGCTTCAGGATTTCTGAGGCCTTTGTATTAATGTGAAGAAACGGCTTTCAATCCAACGATGGAAGCAATCAAGGTAAAAATAAAAAACAAACGCCAGAATGTCGCCGGTTCTTTGAAGATAAAAATCCCGACCAAAACAGTTCCAACAGCACCAATTCCTGTCCAGACAGCATAAGCGGTTCCCAACGGAAGCGTTTGTGTTGCTTTGATTAGGAGAAGCATACTTGCAACCAAGGATATTCCAAATCCTGCGTACCAAAGGTAAGATTCTGCGCCCGATGTTTCTTTTGCTTTTCCCAAACAAGAGGTAAAACCGACTTCGAAAAGACCACCGAGGATTAATAAAATCCAGTTCATATTCTATTTATTTATACTGTTCTTAATAAATCAACCCTTTCAGAACCTCGATTCTGAAAGGGTTTTATAATTTCTAAAAGCTATTTTCTATTTCAAGCTTCCCACCATATCTTCCGGCTTCACCCATTCATCGAATTGTTCAGCAGTTAATAGTCCAAGATTGATTGCTTCTTCTTTCAGAGTCGTTCCGTTTTTGTGAGCGGTTTTGGCAATTTTCGCAGCGTTTTCGTAACCGATGTGCGTGTTAAGCGCAGTTACTAACATCAGAGATTTATCAACCAATTCTTTGATTCTCGGCTCATTTGGCTCAATTCCAACAGCGCAATGGTCGTTGAAAGAAATCATCGCATCGGCCAACAACTGTGCAGATTGTAGGAAGTTCGCAGCCATAACAGGTTTGAAAACATTCAGTTCATAATTTCCTTGTGTTCCTGCAAAAGAGATTGTTGTATCGTTCCCCAAAACCTGTGCACAAACCATAGTAATCGCTTCATTTTGAGTTGGATTCACTTTTCCTGGCATAATAGAAGAGCCTGGTTCGTTTTCAGGAATGAAGATTTCTCCAATTCCCGAACGTGGGCCCGATGCCAATAATCTGATATCCTGAGCAATCTTGTAAAGCGAAACTGCCAATTGCTTCAAGGCACCATGTGTTTCCACTATTCCGTCGTGTGCTGCCAAAGCCTCGAATTTATTAGGAGCAGTCACAAATGGTAATCCTGTAAAATCTGCAATATATTTCGCTACCAAAACGTCATAACCTTTTGGCGTATTCAGACCAGTTCCAACAGCAGTTCCGCCAAGCGCCAATTCTTTCAAATGGTCAAGCGTATTGTTGATTGCTTTTTTCGCATAATCCAACTGCGCAACATAGCCAGAAAACTCTTGTCCCAAAGTCAAAGGCGTTGCATCCATCAGGTGCGTTCTTCCGATTTTTACAATGTTCTGATATTTCTTCGCTTTTTCGTCCAGCGTATTTCTTAGTTTTTCCAAAGCTGGCAAAGTCGCTTTTACCACTTTCGTGTAAGCTGCGATGTGCATTGCTGTTGGATAAGTGTCGTTGGAAGATTGGGATTTGTTCACATCATCATTTGGATGAACTTCTGTTTTCTCGCCCAGTTGTCCACCGCTGTTCACGTGAGATTTGTTAGCAACAACCTCGTTCACGTTCATATTAGATTGTGTTCCCGAACCGGTTTGCCAAATTACAAGAGGAAATTGGTCGTACAATTCGCCTGCAAGAATCTCATCACAAACTTTCCCGATTGCATCTCTTTTGTCGTTGGAAAGCACGCCCAATTCAGCATTGGTGTAAGCCGCCGCTTTTTTCAGGTAAGCAAACGCATCGATGATTTCGCGCGGCATACTTCCTTCCGGACCAATTTTGAAATTATTTCTGGAACGCTCCGTTTGCGCACCCCAAAATTTGTCAGCAGGCACTTGCACCTCGCCCATCGTGTCTTTTTCGATTCTGAAACTCATTATATTTGATTTAAATTTTTAATTACCACAAAAGTCACAAAAGAAATTCATCAACTCAGAAACATTGTTCTTTACTAAGTTTTCGGCTTTGCGACCTGGAAACAGGTTGTAAGATTATAATTCTTTGCGGACTTTGCGTTTAAAAAAAAATCAGGCAAAGTCAACATTTTTACAACCTTACGAAAATACTAAAAAGTCAAAATTCAGCAAAATGAAAAAAATCAATCCGGAAATTTTGTCAAATAAAATAAAAACGTCTATTTTTGCTCAAAATATATAGCATTATGATGTTATCAGCATTCTGGCCGTTTTACCAATTTCTTTGGACTGTTTATTTCTTCACGATGATGATTTGTGGATTTTGGTGTATTCTGATGTTCTTCGGATTCATCGTACCATTGTGGTTAACAGAAGGTGTTGCAGAATACTTCGGAAAAATCAACAAAAACTTCGACCCGGAGAAAGTAAGATACAAAAAATTGTATGAGCAGGAAGGTGTAGAGGTTATCTACCAAAGACCAGCAGGAGAAAAACCAGTGAGTCATGGTCATCACCATTAATTTGGCAATTTTCTTTTCGTGAGAGATTGCACTCAAAGCGAAACAATATATAAGAAATCCATTCTTTCGAGAGTGGATTTTTCTTTGAAGATCAGAATAATTTTTCATGAATTCCAAGTCTTGAATCTTGTCTCTTTCTTCTTGTTTCTTAAATCATTATCTTTGCAAACTAAAAATTACCTATGTCTAAGTCATTAATTCCGAAACTGGAAGCGATAAAACAACGATATAATGAGGTTGCGGACCTTATCATCCAGCCGGATGTAATTTCTGACCAAAAAAAATACTCTACACTCAACAAAGAATACAGCGATTTGGGAAAAATCGTGAAAGTTTTTGATGAATATAAAAATGCATTGGACACAATCGCTGAGTCTGACGAAATCATTGCAGACGGTTCCGATAAAGAATTTGTGGAAATGGCGAAGGAGGAAAAATATCAAGCTATGGACAAACTCCCTGCTTTTGAGGAAGAATTGAAATACCTTCTGATTCCTAAAGACCCTGCTGATGATAAAAACATCATTCTGGAAATGCGTTCCGGAACGGGTGGTGATGAAGCGGCGATTTTTGTGGAGGATATGTACAGAATGTACACGATGTATTTCAAAACAAGAGGTTGGAAACACGAAGTTACAGATTCTAGTGAGGCTTCCAAAGGTTATAAAGAACTCATAATGAAAGTGCAAGGCGAAAGCGTTTACGGAATTATGAAATTCGAATCTGGTGTTCACCGTGTACAGCGTGTTCCTGAAACCGAATCTCAAGGTCGTGTTCATACTTCTGCAATCACGATTGCGGTTTTGCCGGAAGCTGAAGAAGTGGATGTTGAAATCAATCCTGCAGATATCGAAATGCAGACTTCGCGTTCAGGAGGTGCTGGTGGACAAAACGTTAATAAGGTTGAAACGAAAGTTCAGTTAACACACAAACCATCAGGATTAGTTGTAGTTTGTCAACAAGCGCGTTCTCAGTTGGCTAACAGAGAATTAGCAATGGAAATGTTGAGAGCGAAATTGTACGATATCAAACTCCAGGAAGTGGTAGGTGATATTGCGGCACAAAGAAAAACAATGGTTTCTACAGGTGACCGTTCTGCAAAAATCAAAACTTATAATTATCCCCAAGGAAGAGTAACAGACCACAGAATCAATAAATCAATGTATAATCTGGATGCTTATATGAACGGTGATATCCAGGAAATGATGGATGCTGTGATAATGGCAGAAAATGCTGAAAAGCTAAAAGGAGAAGAAGAAGGAATTGCATAAATTTCAATCATTATAAAAAATTAAAGACTGCAGCTATGCAGTCTTTTTTATTTTGTTTTATCGATTCCTCTTAGTCCAGTAAACTTGACGCCGTACTTCCAATTACAATAAGCAAAGAATTGATATAATCTGTATTCGAAATCGAAACCGTAGTTTTCTTTTGGGTCGTAATCGATTGCAACTTCGTAAAAATTTGGATTGACATTAGAATAGAATCTATTGTTCCATTCGGTTACGAGAATCTGATTTCTGGATTTCAAACTGCTTTCTGTGAACATCGATTTTGGTTGGGCTCTGGTTGCAACAAAATTTTCGTACTCCGCATCGAAAACGGTGACTTCCCATTCGTCTGCAGAGTCGGCCTTTTTCTGTGTTGACAAACTTGGTTTGGAATCCAACGACATGTTTCTGGTGCCTGATGCACAAGACCAAATGAGTCCGGAAATTATAATAAGTTTAATTAATTTTTTCATTTCGAATTTTTTATTCAATAAATAAAAAACCGTTCCAAAGATTTGAAACGGTTGATTAAATATGTTAAGGCTCTTTTTGTAGGACGACAAATGCCGGGAAGTGATCGGAATAACCTCCGGTAAACGTATCGCCACTCCAGGACCTGAAAGGATAGCCTTTGTAATTTCCTTCTTTGGTGATCAAATAATCTGGTGCAAAGATCTCTGCTTTGAAAACCGTATAATCCTTCTTCAATTCATTATTAGGCGAATGAAGATTAGATGAAACTATGATTTGATCAAATAAGTTTGGTGCATCCTGATAAGCTAAGGATGCTACACCTTTCTTATACAAAGGATACATTAAATTAAGATAAGGTGAAGTCTCGGACAGGTCTTTTGGGTTTCCTACAGCTTTGAAGCCATTTTTTAAACTCGAGCTTACCGGATCATCGTTGAAATCTCCCATTGCAAATAGTTTTGTAGAAGGGTCCAAAGCTCTCACACTGTCCATTTGTTGTCTTAAAACCATTGCGGCCGCATTACGTTTAGGAAGAGAAGCCGCTTCTCCACCTCTTCTTGATGGCCAGTGATTCAAGAAAAATGCAACTTTTTCATTGTCAAGAAATCCAGTCAAAACCAGAATGTCTCTGGTATATTCTCTTTTTCCGCCATCACCGAAGATTTTCACTTCTTTTTTCCAAGATTTAGAAGGTGTGAATCTTCTTTTTTGATAAATGAAAGCAATATCAATTCCTCTATAGTCATAAGAGTTGTAATGAACAACCCCGTAATCATACTTAGCAATTGATGGTTCTTTTACAAGATCTTCCACTACTTGACGGTTTTCTACTTCCAAAAGACCAACAACAACAGGGGCTGTCCCAGTGTAAGCTTTTCCCATTTCTGAGATTACTTTTGCTTCATTTGCTAATTTTTGTTTATATACGCTGTAAGTGTAATTTTTACCACTTTTTGGAGTGAACTCTTCTGATCCGCCTTGAATTCTCACCACTTTTTTACCGATGAGCGACTCGTCATTCCAAGGTCCTTTATAATCTTTTTCGGTTACTTCCAGATATTTTATAGAATCCAAAGGCACGCTTCTGTGAAAAGCAGGGTTACTTCTGTCTTTGGTTCCGTCGATATAATCAGCAGAGCGAACGGTGTCCCAAAGGTTTTCCACATTCAAGAATCCTACGGTTGCAGCACGCACTTGTCTTTTTTGCTGTGCAAATAATAAGGAAATACTAAATATAGCTATTACGCTAAATAAATTTTTCATAATAAAAAATGTAAGGCTACAAAAGTAATTTTTTTTAGATAGTTGCAAAATAAATTTTCAAACTTTTTCATTAAAGTAAATTTATGTTTCTAAAAATTGATATTCTGTTAAAATAAAAATAAAATGTTAAAAAGTTTTAATTATCAAAAAATTATTTACATTTGCCTTCCCGTGTATAACGGACTGTATATTAGAAAAAAAGAGCAAACAAAACCTAATTGATTTATGATTAAAAAATTATCATTAATCTCCTTGTTTACAGTGCTTCCAGCGTCGTTTTATTTTGCACAGACTACTGTCTTTGCATACCTAAAAGATGCAGATGGGAAACCAGTGGAAAAAGCAAGAGTAGATCTAAAAGGAGAAGGTAATGATGTTACGGCGGACAAAATTGGTTATTTCCAATTTGTAGATCTGAAATCCGGGCATTATCAAATTGTGGTGACAAAACCAAATTTCGAGACGAAAACTTTGGAATTTGATGTTACTACAGAAAAAAGAAAAGATTTGGGGGTTATTACCCTTTATTCTACATTAACAGGTGCTGATCAAGGTCTTGCAATCCTTGATAATGCAGATGATGAAGGTAGTGGTCAGACTTCAACAGTTGGACTTTTGCAATCATCTCAGGATGTTTTCAACAGAATAGCAAGCTTTGACTTAGGCGCTTATTGGTTCAGACCAAGGGGAGTAGATGGGCGAACTTCCGAAAATATGTTGAATGGTGTTTCTATGGTAAAGTCTGATAATGGAAATGTCGACTTTTCTAACTGGGGAGGTCTTAATGAAATTGTAAGATACCCGGAGATTGCTGCAAATCATGCACCTTCAGAATATGCTTTTGGTGGAGCGACTGGTGTAATTTATAAAAATACCAGAGCCAGCGAATACAGAAAAGGATTCCAGGCTGTTTATTCTATCACCAATAGAAATTATAGACAAAGAGTTTCTCTGAGATATTCCTCTGGGATGTCAAAAAGTGGCTGGGCCTTCACATTGATGGGAGCCAAGAGATGGGCAGAAGAAGGTATCCAGGAAGGAACTTTCTATGATGCTTATGGTACTTATTTGGGTGTAGAGAAGAAATTTAGTGATAATCATACAATAACCTTTAATGCTTTTGCATCACCGTACAGAAGGTCTACAGCTAGTCCAAGCACTCAGGAAGTCTATGACTACAGAGGTGTACATTATAACTCTTATTGGGGATGGCAAGATGGAGAAAAAAGAAGTGAAAGAGTAAGAAAAGGTTTCCAACCTGTCTTCCAACTGCAGGATTTTTGGAAAATTAACAAAAAATCAAATTTGTGGACTTCTCTTTCGTATCAGTTCGGCAAGGACAAAGGATCTAGACTAGATTGGCAAAGTGTACCAAATCCTTCTCCCACATATTACAGAAATTTACCAAGTTATTTCGGCTCATTGAATGAAGATGCTTTTGTATGGGATCCGAATTCTGGCACTTACTTGAGTGCGGGTGACGCATATCAGACTTCTCGTGCTGCTTGGCAAAACGGAGATCCGAACGTAACACAAATCAATTGGAATAGATTATATGCAGCTAACATAGGACAAAATCCTGTTACACAATATGGAGTGACTGGTAAAAGAGCATTATATTATCTTGTAAATGATGTAAGTGATGATAAGATTTGGAATGCTGCAACACATTACACATACAACTTTACAGATAAGGCTAAGTTTATGTTAAATGTTTCTTACCAAAACTACAAATCTGAACTTTATAGAGAAGTGAATGATTTACTAGGAGCAGATTTTGTATTCAATAAAGATCCATTTGCTGCAACTAATAATCCGGGTACTTCTGCGCTATATAATGAAGGAGAAAGTGATGTGGCTAAAAAAGTCGGAGATAGATTGCTATATAACTATATTTTCAGAAGACAAGAAGTAAAGGTTAATCCTGGATTCAAGTTCTCGGAAGGTAAATTTGATGTTTTTGTATCTGCACTTGCAGGTTACTCAACGTCTAGCAGAGAAGGTTTGTTCAAGCACTATCTTTATGCAGATTCTTTTGGAAAAAGTAAAGATTATGATTTTTGGAATTTTGGTTTGAAAGGACAAATTATTTATAAAATCAATGGAAGAAATTTCCTAGTTTATAATGGTTCATTCTTCTCTCAAGCACCTTATCTCGAAGATCTTTTCATCAATCCAAGACTCAATGCTTCTGTAGCTCCTAATATCAAGAATACCGTAATTAATGCGAATGACTTAAGTTATGTCATCAATTCGCCTCTATTTAAAATCAGAGCATCTGTATTTTTAATTGATACTCAAAACGAGACAAGTGTGCAAAGGTTTTTTGCGGATGGAATTCAAATCGATAATTCTGCAAGTGGAGGAACAACCGACAGCAATACTGGAGGACAGTATATTCAAAGTGCCTTTGTGACCCAGGTGATGTCTAATGTAGAGAAAAGAAACATGGGTGCAGAACTTGGGGTTGATTTCAAAGTATTGCCTACATTGTCTCTACAAGGTGTTGCAAGTTATGGTCAATATACATACCGTAACGACCCTAATGTTTATTTTGCATCAGATGCGATTGGCGTTTTTGGAAACGGACAGTCATTTGTACAATTCGGAAAAGCTAATATCAAGGATTACAAACAAGGAGGAACTCCTCAGACAGCTTTCTCTGCTGGTTTCAGATACAGTTCTCCAAAATACTGGTGGTTTGGTGCAAACTGGAATTACTTGGATAACAATTATCTAGATCCTTCTGCATTGTTGAGATCACAAAGTTTTGTTCAGAATAGTAATTCGGGAACACCTTATGAAACGGCTACTCCTGAAGAATTAAGAAGATTATTAGCACCAAATAGATTACCTGCTGCTTATTTCATCAATGCCAATGTTGGTAAGTCTTGGTTGATAGGTAAATATTATTTGTTGATTTCTGCATCTGTTAACAATATTTTCGACAATACGAAATATATTACAGGAGGTTTTGAGCAAACAAGGAACGTTAAATTTGATGGTTTCCAAGAAGACTTTAACAGAAGCCAACAATTATTTGCTCCTAAATATTGGTATACACAAGGGCGTTCCTATTTCGTAAATTTACAAGTAAGATTTTAAAAAATAAAATAATGAAAACATATACAACAATCAAAACATTGGTCTTTTCTGCAATAGTTGCGATGACCTCTACTTCGTGTGTTAAAGATGATGACTGGAATACTCCGGAAATCCTTTGTAATAACAGATTCGATGCGCCAACAACTACAATGGCGGATTTTGTTAAATTAGCACCAGCTCCTGCTAATTCAACTACTTATTCAGCAACAACTTATAAAGTGCCAGCTGATGGATCTCCCGTGATTTTTGATGCTTATGTCATTTCCTCAGACGAAAGCGGGAATTTTTATAAAACAATCTCTTTCCAAGATAAAGCGGAAAATCCAACTGTAGGTTTGCAAATAGAAGTTGATAAAGCTTCAAATTATGCGGATTTTCCTGTTGGAGCACATGTTCGTATCAAAGCTAATGGATTAGTTCTAGGATTGGATAGAGGTACGATAAAAATTGGATCAGTGGATCCAACTTATGCAATTGGAAGAATTCCTAGTATTCTATTAACAAGATATTTAGCAGGTGTTTGTGATGGAAATAGGATGGATGTTGCAACTATTGTTCCTACAAAACTTCCTAATCTTGACGCTGCGAAAAATGAGAAATACATTAATACATTAGTTCAGGTTTCTGATGTACAATTTTCTGAAGATCTTATTACACCAGTTCATAAAGCTTTCATAGAATATGTTGCAGGTGTTGGACAAGATACTGATAGAGCTATTTATGGAAAGAATGGAAATAATACAATTATTAGAAATTCGGGTTACTCTACATTTGGGGCTAATTTATTACCAGAAAAAAGTGGAGATTTAACATTTGTGGTTAGTAGATATAATGGAAACTTCCAGATGTTAATTAGAGGGCTTTCGGATATCAATTTTAATAATAATAGATTTTTACCAGGAGCACCTGATAATCCTTCAGCTTCTGCAGTAAATCTTTTCGCTGGATCAGATTTTGAGAATTGGACTACTTTCTTATCAAGTGTAAATAACTTTGGGCTTAAAACCTATGCAACTCAAGGAGTGGGTCTAGGTTATAATGGAACAAATTCATTACAAATTAAAGGAACACCAACAGCTAATGATTATGTATTTACATCTGTAGCAACTTCAGGTTTACCTACTAAACCGAAGAGAATAACTATGTACATTAAGGGAACGGCAACAGGTAAATCTCTTTCATTTAATGTATACAAGACGTCTGGAACACCAGCGTATTATACGTATAACCTTGGAACTTTTGCAACTGGGGCAATTTTATCCCCTTCGGATGCTAATGCATATACAGGGTCTATTAATACAAATGGACAATGGAGATTGATAGAAATAAATGTTTCCACCTTAACAGATATGAATTTGGTCGCTGGTAAAGATATTTTTGCAATTAAAACAGGTACATCAGGAGTTTACGATTTACAAATAGATAATATTACCATAGAATAATATACATTACTCGTTAAAATATCGAAAAGACCGCAATTTGCGGTCTTTTTGTTTAGAATATTCCAGAATTCTGTGTTTTCATCTTCCGCCACAATTTTCTTCCAAAAAATAAAACCAGAACTATCAATGCCATCGCAAAAATAAAAGCAATTACAGGAATAAAAATAGCAAGTAAAGACATCAAACCAGCGCCTGCAGTTTCTGTAGTTGCAACAACATTATTACCAATTCCGGCAGTAGTTGCTGTAGAAGCTGCTCGTGTACCAGCAAAACCAGAGGCGATTGTTGCAGCAGTTCCGCCACCAGCAATCAATGCCAAAGCCCATTGAGGAAATGCTCCCAATTCCATAAACTGGCTCGCAAATAGAATAGAACCAGCAATAGTTGCTAATGGAATAGTGATCGTGTCCAGAAAATTATCTACAACAGGAATATAATAAGCTATGATTTCTATAATGGTAGCAACTCCGGTAGTAATCAGTGTTGGTAATCCGGACAGCCACTCAAAGTTATCCGACATCGGGATCCAGCCAAGATATGATGCAAGACTGACAGCAAACATGGGTAAGAATACTCTAAAGCCAGATGCTGCTGCCAATCCAATTCCGATAAAAGCACTCAGAATGTAAGGTAAAATGTTTTCCATTTGTAATTTCTTTGAGATTAAAATTACAAATTAAAATAAGATGTTATCCGGATCTTTTTTTGCAAAGGTCCAAAAACTGTTTTTCAACCACGGAAAAATGTTCTGGAAGCTCTTTGGATGCCCAAAAGAGCATGGCTATAGATCGGTCTCCGAAAGCATCAGTGTAAACAGATTTGTTAAGTCTGTAGGACTCTCTTAATAAGCGTTTTATACGGTTTCTGTCAACGGCTTTTTTGAAAAATTTCTTAGAAACAGAAACGCCTATCCTATGGGTATCGATACTAAGTTTTTCCGAAGATCTCAGATGGATAATTCTGATATTATCCACAGAAAGCCATTTGCCTTTACCAAAAAGCAGGTCTATCTCGTATTTTTTTTTCAGTTTTTCGTGGGAAGGGTAGCCGTTTATTTTCATAAGAAAATATTATTTTCTTCCCGTTAAATGATTAATAACTTCCGCTGCAGCATATAGACCAAAAATTGCGGGGATGAAACTGATCGTGCCATAAAAAGACCTCTTGAAGTTCGTACCATCGGTCATTTTCAAGCTGTTCTCGTCCTGTACCTCTGTTGAGAAAACACATCGGAAGCCTTTGTTGATCTTTTCTTTTTTCAGGCGTTTTCTGACCTGTCTTGCAAGAAGGCAATCTCTTGTCTTGTGAAGGTCCCGCACCATGACTTTACTTGGGTCGGTCTTTCCGCCGGCTCCCATTGATGAAACCAGTTTTACTCTGTTTCTGCGACAAGTTATCATCAATGCCAATTTTGGTGTCAAAGAATCGATGCAGTCCAAAACATAATCGAATTTTTCTGATTTGATGAGTTCCTCCATTCTTTCCGGCTCCAAAAACTCATTGATCTTGGTAAGTTCAAGCTTTGGATTGATGTCCATTAATCTGTCACCGACCAATTCCACTTTATGTTGGCCAATTGTTGAGTGCAACGCAGGTAACTGTCTGTTGATATTGGTAATATCCACAACATCACCATCAGCAATTATCATTTTTCCGATACCTGCCCTTGCCAAAAATTCTGCAGCAAAAGAACCGACACCGCCTAGTCCTACAACTAAAACTTTCGCTTTCTGTAGTTTTTCGATTCCTTCATCTTTTATCAGTAATTCGGTGCGTTCCAACCAAAATTTATCCATAATTAATCACATTTTCGAGATTTTCCCAAGTTTGAGCTTTCACATCTTTCAAAGAAATAGATCTGATCTCTGAAACTTTTTCGTACAATTCAATGATATCAAAATCAGCATTATCAGTTTCAAGAAATAGTCTTTGCATCGGAATATCTTCTATCAATTTTTGCAAAGATAAGTTATCTAAGGCTGCTTTTCCAAAACTGAGATAGAAGCCTGCCTTCAGGAGCTCTTTGGCAATATTTTCTTTTTTATTGAAACCATGGATGATCAAAGGGACTTTTGCTTTTTTGAAATGTAGAATCTGTGAAAATCTACGAATGCAATGGATGATGATTGGCTTTTTGATTTCTTCTGCCCAGGAAATATGAGCCTGGAAGATTTCGTTTTGAAGTTTCTCATCGGTGTCAATTGACCCATCCAAACCACATTCGCCTATTGCAAGACAGTTTTCTGAAAGTGAGATTTCCTTGATCTTTTCAAAATCGGATTTCCAATTTTTTGTGATATCTTTTGGATGAAGCCCAATTGAAAATCTCCTGTTCGGGATATTTTCATTTAAATTTAAATTATAAATCCCAACTTGATTTGGTTTGTGGTGGTGAAAATCCAGAAAATCCATAATCAAAGATAATAAATAAAGCTTTCTAACATTGAATTATGCATCTTAACTTATCTCTTTATTTTATTTGAATCAATCAAACACACCATTGGATTTTAACATACTTTTTCGGAAAAATGAGAAAAAGAAAGTCGAAATATTGTTCCTCAAAATGTTTAATAATATCTGTTGTTAATTATTAAAATTATGTTAATTTTACATAATATCTTTCAAGGCAAATGCGAAAAAAATTTACTGATAAACAGATCAAAATTCTAGATGTGGCAGAAGAACTGATTGCCAAAAAAGGCTTTGAAGGAACTTCTGTAAGGGATATTTGTTCCAAGGCCAACATCAATGTAGCGATGATATCTTATTATTTTGGATCTAAGGAGAAAATGATGTCTTACCTCTATCAATATCGTGTTCAGCGAACGAAAGAGAGTTTTTCTGAGTTTGCCCAGACGATCAAGGAAGGAAAACCAGAAATGCAAATGAAGGAAATAGTGAATTATGTGATCTCTTTGCTGTTCAAGTATAGCTATTTTCACGGTTTTGTAACACAGGAGATGCGAACGTTAGACAATGTGAAAGATGACCTTCTGGAGTTTTACCAGACATGTGTGGGAAGAATTGATGAAATTGTAAAAAGAGGCATCGTTTCCGGAGTTTTTCATAATGCCCCAAAATCCGAAGATATTCTGACAATGATCATCGGCTCGACTTTGTTTGTGATTAGAAATAAAAACTTCTACGAGATCTATGTTCCTGCAAATACAGATGTGCAATACATGAAAGAAGCTGAGCAGAAACTTAAGAACAGCACGCTCCTGAGTGTTTTTGCATTATTGGATTACGATGCGGATTAATTCTTATTGGCAAATCCCAATGCTTCATTGATGTAGAATTCTACAATTTTCGGTCTGCTTTTGGAATCTTTTTCCTCATTTTCCTTGTTTCCTAATCTTACGATGATCATATCATATTCCGGAACCATGATCACAAATTGCCCGTGAAGTCCCCACATATAATAATGAGGAATCCGTGAATCATAATTTGTCCATAAACCAAGACCATAGACACCGTTTGAGCCTTCTGTAGGAGTTGTCATCCGAGAAACAAAATCTTCATTGATCAAAGGAATATTGCCGAATCTCCCTCTGTTCAATATCAAAGACCCGATTTTGGCAAAATCCCTCGCATTGGATTGGATGCAACAAAATGATTTTTCTATACCAAGACCATCTGTTGTCCACGTGGCATTTTGTTCCATTCCCAGAGGTTTCCAGAGTTTTGCAGAAGCATAGAAAGATAAAGGAGTCCCCATTGCTCTACCAATTGCAAATCCTAGAAGCTGCATGGCACCACTTTGATATTCGAATTTTTCGCCAGGCTTGGTTTTGATTTGACTATCGAAAACGACATTAGCCAAAGAAAAGCCATAATAAGTTTCCGCATTTTTTGAAAAGGGGCTTAGATGATCATCTTTCCAATCTAGTCCGGCTTCCATAGAGGCGAGATTTTCTAAAGTAAGTTCTTTACCAAACTTTTTCTCAGAAAATTCCGGGTAGATCTCAGAAAAAGGTTGATTGATCCCCTTTATCCTCTGGTCGTCAATCGATTTTCCAAGGAGCAAAGTTGTAATGGTATTTGCCATGGAAAAAGAATTGCTTGCGGTCGTTTTGTTGTAACTGTCCCAATAATGTTCCTGCAGTATTTTCCCGTGCTGAATTACCAGAAATGAAACCGATTCATTTTCTTTAAGGTGTTTTTCCAGTTCAGGGGAAAGCTTTTGTTTATTGTAGTTGATGTCCGTCGGCCAGGGTTTTGAATCGCCTTTGGAAATGGTCTTTGAAGGGAAATCTTTCCCATCATCTATTGTCGGTCCGCTTTCTCCTCTCATATATGTAAGCCTGATTCCTCGAAAAAGATAATTATATCCCGTGATGTACGTGAGAACAATAACAGAAGCGATCAGCAGCAGGATAGCATTAATGATTTTTTTCATAGAAAGCTTTTGCTACAAAAATATAGAATATGTGATCATCATCACCCGAAAAGATTATTTTTGTTAAAAACTTTGATAATGAGGCAAACTTTACTATTCCTTATTTTGAGTTTCCTGTCATTTTGCAAAGCTCAGAATAATTATAAACCAATTGATACGGCCGATTATCTTCACCGGAAAAATTTCCTGACTACCTACATCAAAGATTCAGAAATTTATAATAAGAAACAAAAAGACAAGTATGACGGAAAAACTGGTAGAGAGATCTCTGTTTCTTTATCCAGATTTCAGAAGGGTTTCCAGGATGAAGTGAAGAATAAGAATTTTGTATTCAATACTGCTTTCAATCAATATATAAATCAGCTGGTTGAGCAGATTCTTAAAAATAACTCTCTTGATTTTCCGAACCTGAAAGTTCTCGTAGAAAAAGATAACAGCCCGAATGCCTATTGCATGGGAGATGGAACTTTGGTCGTGAATATGGGGCTTTTCAACTGGGTGGATAATCAGGATCAGTTGGCTTCAGTAATTTGTCATGAGTTGGGACATCTTTTCCTGGACCATTCCATCAAGATTCAGTTAGAGAATATTCAGTTGGAAAAAAATGGAAAGGCAGAAGCCAAAACTTTGACACTTGTTCAAAATAACAAAGGGAAAAGAGCACAGGAGTTTTATAAAAGACAATTGTACAAATTCAGCGCACAGAAGAGAAAACAGGAAAATGAGGCCGATTCTCTTGGCTATATCTATTATCAGAGATCCAATTTTTCCAAGCCGGATTTCAGGAAAGCTTTGTTGAATTTGAAAAAATACGATACAATTTCTCCAAAAATGGTGAAAGCGGAAACCTATAAGCAGTTTTTTGACCTTCAGAACCATCCTTTCAAAGAGCAATGGATGAAAAAAGAAGATTTTTCTGGATACGACTATTCTCATTACAAAGAGAAGATAAATAAAGACTCTGTAGCGTCCCATCCCGAGATAGAAGCCAGGATCCAATATCTCGATAAGCGTTTTCCTTTGCAGGACTTGGTTTCGAAAGAAGAACCGAAATCTGATTTCCTTGAACTTCAGAAAATATCGAAAATGGAGATCCTTCCTAATTTTTATCAATCGGAGGATTATGGTGTTGGGATTTATTCCGCATTGCAATTTCTTCAAAAAGAAGATCTGGATACAGATTACTACAAATACTGGTTGGGGAAAAATTTCGAGAAGATATTTGAAGCTCGGAAAAATTATAAGCTCAACCGCTATCTGGACAGGGTTGATCCAAAGAATCAGGACGAGAGTTACCAGCAATTCCTCAACTTTATGTGGAATCTGAATCTGGATGACATCAAATACATCGCCGAATTTTACAATAAAAAAAGTCTCTGAAAACTCAGAGACTTTTGTCTTAATAATTGAGACGTTCCAAACGGATCTTATTGTATTTTTCTTTCTGATTGAATTCTCTCAACAAGATGTAACCTTCTTTTCCAACATACGGATAAACCATATAATCACCTTTTGCAGAGATTGGAACAACTTCTTGTTTAAAATTTCCGTCAATTAATGTATTGATGTACAGATTCCAGTTTTTTTCTTTTGTTTCGCTGTCTTTTACATAATCCCGGTAGAAGAAAACCAAATCTTTCCCATCATTCAGATATTGAGAAAACAGATAATCAGAGTTGGACCATCTTGACTTTTCCTTTTCAAAGATTTTTACGCCTTTTGTTTTAAAATCTTTATCTGTGAATATATAAACTAAATCTGTAGTTTTTGGTGCGCTGTATTGTCCTTCTGGCTTGTATTTTTCCAAAATCAAGCCCACGCTTCCATCTTTCAGAAAATACACATCGCGAGGATGTAAATAATAACCAGATTCTACCAATCCACTTTCTTTGATCTTCGGGATATAACTTACAAGATCAAGGTGGTCGAGGTCTGAGACGCTAACTTTAAAAGTATTTTTATCCACCAAAAGTCTGGTGTAACCAATTTTTCTGATATCATTGGTAATATGATTGCCGAGCATCATAATTTTATCATCAAAAACCTTGTCGTTGTCAATGTTTCCAAAAGTATAGGAGTACAAACTCGTGATGTAATCCAGAGTTTCGTTATTTAAAACATCTATTTTTTCGAGGCTTTTTTGTTCTCCGGTTTTGATGTCCAGAACCAAAAGAGAATATTGCTTATTTTTTTCTATCGTTTTTTTGACCAGGAAAAAGAGATTTTTTTCATCTTTATCAATCAAGGAGATCTCCTCATTTATTTTTTTATCACCGGAAGTATTGTATTTGTATCGCCAAAGTTCCTTTTTGTTTTCATCAAATTTCACAAGGCTGTTGTTGTTTACATATTTCCCATAATCATTGTATTCTACAGCAATGTAACCGCCTTCTTTGATCTCTACGACATACGAAATATAGTTGAAGCCTTTCTCTTTCTTCTCCTCACGATTCTCTTTTCTGGCACTTTTCCAGGATTTCGGTTCCGTGATCTCTTTGAAAGTTCCGTTCTCATAATCATAAAAGATTTTCTTTTTTACCGAATTATCTTTCAGGTCAATGACCATAGAAGACGGCGTGAAAACTGTTTTGTTGGTCACATATTGACGGTCTATACTGGAAGGTTTCAAAATAATTTGACCTCGGAAATCCATATATCCATAATAATCTCCTGCGGTTATATCACCTTCGAATTCTTTGTTGGCGATAGGATTCAGGTTTTTGTCGAGGATCACATATTCGAATTTTTTGGTTTTGTCGCTACTTTTTCCATAAGAATAGATAGAAACATAACCGAACAGATTATCCTTTTGGTCAAATAACGCGTTGAAGCCAAGATATTCTCCTTTTGCCAAAGCATAAAGATCCTGAGTTTGTGAAAAGAAAAATGATGATAAAAATACCATCAATAGAATAGGAAGTTTTTTCATGAAATTATTTTCTTTCACAAAACTAAAAAAATAATTATCTCAGCTTTAATTTCCTGACATGATTTTCAAGTGTATTAGTTAAGTTTTTGATTAATTTTGTTTGGAATGATTTTCGAATTTCCTGAAGTATGAATGATGAACTGAAAAAACAGCAGCTCAGCCGGTACAAAACATTAGCGACAGGATTGTTTATCTTGATGGCGGTGACTTTTGTATCGATGACGATCTTGCAAAAGCAGAATCCTTCCCATTGGATCGGCTACATCCGGGCATTTTCCGAAGCTGCGATGGTTGGCGCTTTAGCAGATTGGTTTGCAGTGACGGCACTTTTCAATTATCCCTTAGGTATCAAAATTCCACACACGAATCTGATTGAAAATTCTAAAGAGAAAATCGGAGATAATCTCGGAAATTTTGTGGTCGATAATTTTCTTTCACCTCAGAATATTCGGCCATACATTCAAAAACTAAAAATTTCGGCTTATGTTGGAGATTGGCTTTCCAAAGAGAGAAATCAGAATCTTTTGATTAATGAATTGTCCACGATTCTTAAAGATGTTTTAAATAAACTAGACGATGAAGCTGTTGTAAATTTCATTTCAAATAAAGCTAAAGAAATGACTGATTCTATAAAGTTAAATTCAGTCATTGGAAATGGAATCGAATATCTCTTAAACAAAAATGACCATCAGAAAATCATTACGAATCTAAGTTCTCAAATCAAAAAATATATTCTTGAAAATCAGCAAATGGTTTCCGAAAGAGTAGGAAAGGAGAGCTTTTTTCTGATTCCAAAGTCCATAGATAATAAAATTGCAGAAAAAATAACAAAAGGTTTGAGTGATTATTTTCTGGAAGTTGAAGAAAATCTTAAGCATCCATTACGAGAAGAAATCACGAATAAAATCCTGGATTTTTCTAAAGAACTGAAAGATGAACCAAAATGGGAGGCAGAATTTGATTCTATCAAATCTGATTTTCTTCATAACGATAAACTGAAACAATATTCATACGATATTTGGCAATCTCTGAAATTGTCATTAATCAAAGAACTATCTGAAGAAGATTCTAAACTGAAATCTTACGTCAAAAAAAATATCAATGAGTTTGTTTTCAATCTTCAAAACGATGAACAATTCCAAAACCGAATAGATCATTGGGTAAGAGTTACGGCTTACAAATACATTCTTAAAAACACAAAGAATTTTGGTGAACTCATCAGTACAACTGTCGGAAATTGGGAAGGAAAAGAACTGAGTCGAAAACTGGAGCTGGAAGTTGGAAAAGATTTACAATTCATTCGAATCAATGGAACTTTGGTTGGCGGATTGGTTGGGTTGCTGATTTATACGATTGCGAATTTTATTTAATAATTAAACCACAATATTTAGTTAAAACAAAAAAAGCCTCCAAAATCTGGAGGCCTTCAAGTTTATTTCTTCTCAAGAATTTTCTCGATGATTTTATGAGTGATCATATAAGTTGGTTTTACACCTGTCAATCCAAGACCGCCGGAAGATAATGTACTTCCTGTTTCCAATGGGTTATCCGAAGCGTAATAAGCGTACATCACGAACAAATCCGGAGAAATATGATGACGGATCTTACTCGCTACCTGAATTGCTTTTTGATAATGAGCACCTTCCATTTCCAGTCCAATAGCTTTCCAAGACGTTGTCATAAAGTAAGACAAGATATCTTTGTTCTGAAGCGAAGTTCCCAAAACCGTAACCATTGGTCCTTCAAAAGATTTAACCTCATCATCCACGAAATCTGTCGCTTTTAAAGCATTATCGAAAACGTAGTTGTCAGCAGTTCCTTCAAAAATGTGAGAAGTTGGAATCATAATGTCGCCTTTTCCTCCAGTTAAGATTCCTGCTTTACCCATTATCGAAACAGATTTCACTTTCATCATATAGACTTCGCCTTTCACTTCGTAAGGTCTTAGTAATTCGTCCATTACTTCGTAAGCCTGTTCTCCGAAAGCATAATCGAAAACCAGGATCACATCGTCTCCTTTGTATTTCTGGTTTGCGAACACAGTGTTCTTAAGTTCAGTTTTAGCAAGGTCGATGATTTGAACATCTATATTACTTCCGCTATTGTCATCGATATAGATCATTCCTTCTTTCAAAGCATGGTCAAGAACTTTCTCCTGAAGGTCCTTTTTGTTACTGATGTCAGCAAATAATTTATAATCTACTTCTTTTGTTCCTTTTTTATTGAGAGCGTCATTGGCAAAAACCATATTTTTCACAGAGTGCATATTTGCACTGATGATGTGAAGTGGACGCATATGAAGGTCGTTTTCTACAAGGATTTTCTTGATCTTGTTGGCCCATCTTTCTCCAAAAAGGTGATGTCCAACTCTTTCCTGAAGAATCGCTGAGAAATAGATCTCCCTTTCTCTCAATTCTTTCCAATCCTCTAGGCTGATTTGTCCCAGCCAGTAAATGATCTTGAACAGACGGTCCGGATTTTTATCGTCTCCAAAGTTGTTGTAAGCGTTCAAAGTTTCATCAAAAGTTCTTCCCAGGAAAGATGAAAGGTGGATCAGTGCTACTTCTTTTTCCTTTCTGCTGTATTTTTTCTCTCCTTTCGCCACTTCTTCGATGATTTTCCAAATGCGCTTTGGGCGACCTTCATTATCCAGATCAAAACCGATGTTTTTGATCTTATCAGCTTCCAGATAAAGGAAAGTCAAGTGAGTCAAAATATCATAGATCTCGGAACGTCCTAAAAGAACTTCGATGTTCATCTGATGTTCATCGATCCTGTAGCAATTTCTACGTCTTTTCTTCGGAACGATTGGTTCGAAACTTCCTTTGTCAAAACCTTCGTCCGAGGTTAAGTGAATAAAAGAACATTCCTCAATGCCTTCCGGAAGACGGTCAAGAACATAAAGTAAACCATCCAGTTCTATCTTGTTGGGAACACTCATACTTCCGTAGATTTCAGGATTGATAACCATTAACAGTTTTCTTAATGATTCCCCCGACACTCCTGAAGGTTTGAAAAATCCTCTATAGAATAAGTGTCTCATAGAGACGTACAATCTTTCGATAGCTTCTGTGGTTTCTCTTGCTCTTGAATTTGCCATATATTAAAATTTTTGTAAAAGTCTGCAAAGGTATGAAATGTATTTTAAATCAAAAATAATTATTTAATTAATTGAATTTCAATAGTTTGCTTTCTTTTGTTGAGTTTTAGGTTATTGATTTGTATTGGTTTTTAAAGTTAAACTTTCCTATTAATATAGTAAAATAAAAGTGAAAATAAATTTTCTTCATATTTTGATAACATTTATTAAATATGAAATTTTGTTAGGTGAATTCTGTAATGTGTTAAAATTTGGGGTTGTTTTGGTTTATGGGTTAATATTAAATATAAATAGCGTTAATTTTTCAGGGGTAAATTTATTTTAATTTATATTTTTTGTAAATTTGCCCTGTTTAAAATAACACACTTTTATGTCAACATTAAGATTTAAAGCCTTAGCCGAGCTTCCATTTAGAAATTACAGAAAAGATAATTTCATAGAAGTTCCCGCAAAACTATCCGAATTGTTTTGTCAAAATGTATTCTCGGAAGAAACAATGAGAGAATATTTAACTAAAGAAGCTTTCAATTCCATTTTGGATGCGATCAAAAAAGGAACAAAAATCCAGAGACATATTGCAGACCAGGTGGCAGTTGCGATGAAAGACTGGGCTTTGTCAAAAGGTGTGACACATTACACGCACTGGTTTCAGCCATTAACCGGAGCTACTGCAGAAAAGCATGATTCTTTCTTTACACCGATTGAAGGTGGAAGAGCGATCGAGAGATTCAGTGGTGGAATGTTGATTCAGCAAGAGCCAGATGCTTCCTCTTTCCCGAATGGCGGAATCAGAAATACCTTCGAAGCTAGAGGATATACAGCTTGGGACCCGACTTCTCCGGCTTTCATCATGGGAACGACTCTTTGCATTCCTTCTATTTTCATTTCTTACACAGGCGAAACATTAGATTATAAAACACCTTTGTTGAGAGCTTTGAATGCCGTGGACGAAGCTGCAACCGACGTTATGAAGTCTTATTTCGATAAAAACGTAACGAAGGTTTCTCCGACTTTGGGTTGGGAACAAGAATATTTCCTGGTAGATACAGCTTTGTACCAGTCTCGTCCGGATTTGGTTTTGACTGGAAAAACTTTGTTGGGACATTCTCCAGCAAAAGGACAACAGTTGGACGATCATTATTTCGGTTCAATTCCTACAAGAGTGATGAACTTCATGAAGGAATTGGAAATCGAATGTATGAAGTTAGGAATTCCAGTAACAACAAGACATAACGAGGTTGCTCCAAATCAATTCGAATTGGCGCCAATGTTCGAAGAGGCGAATGTTGCGGTTGATCACAATTCATTACTAATGGATATTATGGCGAGAATTGCGCATAAACATCATTTCCATATTTTATTTCACGAAAAACCATTTGCCGGTGTTAACGGAAGTGGAAAACATAACAACTGGTCTTTGGGGACAGACACAGGTGAAAACCTTTTGAGTCCTGGAAAGAATCCGAAGAAAAATCTTCAGTTCCTGACTTTCTTTGTTAATACTTTGAAAGCGGTTCACGATTATTCAGACTTATTGAGAGCATCAATCGCATCTGCAAGTAATGACCACAGATTAGGAGCGAACGAAGCGCCACCGGCAATTATTTCTGCATTCATCGGAAGTCAATTGTTCGGGGTTTTGGAAGAGTTGGAAAAGGTAACAGACGGAAAATTATCTCCTGAAGAAAAAACTGAATTGAAACTGAATGTTGTTGGAAAGATCCCTGAAATTCTTTTAGATAACACAGATAGAAACAGAACTTCTCCATTCGCTTTTACTGGAAACAAGTTCGAGATCAGAGCGGTTGGTTCTTCTGCAAACTGTGCGGAAGTAATGACTGTAATGAACGTAATTGCTGCGAAACAATTAAGAACTTTCAAGGTTGAAGTTGATGCCTTGATTGAAAAAGGTCTAAAGAAAGACGAAGCAATTTTTAACATCCTTAGAGAATATATCAAGCAATCTAAAAACATTATGTTCGAAGGTGACGGATATTCTGACGATTGGGCAAAAGAAGCTAAGAAAAGAGGTCTTAATAACTTGAAAACAACTCCGGAAGCTCTTAAACAGGAATTGGATAAAAAATTCGTTGAGCTTTATGAGGAATTGGGAATCTACTCACATAGAGAGTTTGAAGCTAGGAACGAGATCAAGTTAGAAAAATACTCAACAGTGATTGATATCGAAGCAAGAGTTTTGGCTGATATTGCAAGAAACCACATTATTCCTGCAGCGCTTAATTACCAAAACAGATTGATCGAGAATGTTAAAGGTTTGAAAGAAATTTTCTCTGAAAAAGAATTCAAGACTTTGGCGAAAGAACAGCTAAGTTTGATTTCTGATATTTCCGGGAATGTATCTCAGATCAAAGTTGGTGTTGATAACCTTTTATCTGCTAAAGAAAAGGCTAAAAACACTGTAGGTAGCCAGAAACAAGCTGAAGAATATTGCAACAAGGTAATCCCGTTATTTGAGAACATTAGAGAAGCTTCTGATGCTTTGGAAATGATGGTTGATGATGAACTTTGGCCAATGACAAAATATAGAGAATTGTTATTTACCAGATAGACAATTTCTAAAAAGTTAAAAAGTCTTAACTAAAAATAAAACCGCAAAGTCTAAATAAAGGCTTTGCGGTTTGTTTTTTTTTAACATTCTGTAAAAGACTGTTAAAATATGTTAAACTAAAAGTCTCTCAGTTTGAAATGGAAGACCCTTTAAACTGTAATGGTTAAATTTGCTATGCAATCACAAAATACCAAACCAAGTTTAACACAAATAATTAAATATATATGAAGAAAAGAGTTCTAGTTTATATCTTATTTGTGACCACGTTTTTCACACTTCAGTCTTGTGTTTCTAACTATGTGGTTTCTAACAATCAAACATACAAAACTGATGCCAAGTTTGCATCTTTGGAAGTAAAGGCGGTATCTAATAATTCAAATAACAAAGGACAGCGTATTTTAGCTTCTATGGCTAGTACCAACGATGCAATCAAAAGGTCAGCAATAGAAAATGCGATCAAGCACAGTAATACCATTGACAACATCTTATCTGAAGCTGAAAGTTACCTGGGGACTCCATATAGATTCGGAGGGACTTCCAGAAGCGGGATAGATTGCTCAGCGTTTGTATTGTCTGTTTTTGGTGCGGCTGCCGGAATGGATCTTCCAAGAGTTGCAGCAGAACAATCACAAGAAGGTGATGCTGTAGAAAGAACAGAATTACAAAAAGGAGATCTGGTTTTTTTCTCACACAGAGGCAGCAGAATTTCCCATGTCGGAATTGTAGAGGAAGTAACGCCTGAAGGTGAGGTCAAATTCATTCATGCGGCCACTTCAAAAGGAGTAATGGTATCATCATTGGATGATAACTATTGGGGACCGAAATTCAGATTCGCCAAGCGAGTGGTAAAAGAGAACGCATTAACTGTATTAAATAATTAGAGAAACTGAAAATATTCAGAAAAAACCTCAGAAGCAATTCTGAGGTTTTTATTTTATGATCAGATCTTCGATCTTCAGCTTAACTTCTTGAGTTTTCAGTCTCAGGATCAAAAAATATAACTCAGGGAACTCAACCGCTATTTCCTGCCAGGTTTGATTTAATTCAGATATATTCTCAATACCTTGCTCAATGCTTGCTAAAAAGTGCGCTTTTCTTTGAATCAACCCTCGGAATCCATAAGCTCCCAAAACCTGTAGAAAACGCATCAGTTTCATCCAGTTAAATGATTCCTTCAAATTATCTTTATCATATTCATCTTTCCAAAATGATAAGTAATGGTCCAGCATTTTTTCTTTGAGGTCATTTGGAAAATTAGCCTTGGCTTGATAAAGAAATGAGATCACATCATAAGCTGTAGGCCCTTCCATTGCTGATTGGTAATCGATAAAGAAAACCTCATCTTTTTCATTCACCAAAATATTTCTGGCTTGGAAATCCCGGATCATGAGCGTTTTTGGGACAAGTCTCTGGATTTTTTCCGAGATTGCTTTAAACTCTTTTAAAAGTGATGATTTGTGGTATTCGATTTCGAGAACGTCAACAAAAAAGTTTTTGAAATAATACAGATCGTGGGTAATGGGCAGATCATTATAGCTTTCATATTCGAAGCTTTTGGAGTAATCTACCTTTCCCAATGTTTTTGTCTGAAGTTCAAACAATTTCTCCAGACTTTTTTTGACTAGATCCTTCACTCGTCCCGATAATCCTTCTTCAGAAATGATCTCGGAAAGTGTTTTGCTTCCAAGGAATTCCTGAATGTAAAGATTCCTTTCGGAATTGATTTTAAAAACCTTAGGTGTGTTGAGATTCAGACTTTGGAATAGCTCTGTGAAATAAAAAAAAGCTTCATTCTCACGATTATTTTCGTTGTAAGTAATAATGAAATTCTTATTCTCGGATTTTCCGATATAATTGATTCTTGAAGACCCGCTTTGTGGCAAAGCTTTGAAAAAAATTGCTTTTCCCCCTAAAAACTCTTCGAAAAATTCCTGATGTTCCTGCATGAAAACAAAGTTAATCAATAATAGAATTTGATCCGTGAAAAATTGTAATTTTACTTTATGAAATCATGATTTGCAAATTACTATAATCTAAATGCATAAGTATGATTTCTGACTTTAAAAAATGACTATCTGCATATGAAAGATTTTCTGCCGGTTCTCAAGATCCTGTTAAGATTTGTTTTGATCTATATTGGTTTGGTGTTGCTATATCAATTCTACCTAAACGGTTATGAAAATGAGGTAGTGGACCCTTTCACAAGATGGGTTGCCAAACAAGTGGCATTTTTGCAGGGTATGATGGGCTTTCCGACAGTTTTGGTGGATAGTATGAAGCTTCATAGCGTATTATTCCAGACATCTGGAAAATTCACGACAAGGATGGTAGAGGGTTGTAATGTTTTTTCGGTCGCCATTCTTTTTGCAGCATTTGTTTTTGCTTTCTATAAAGGTGCTAAAACATTTTTGTATGTTTTAGCCGGGCTTGTTACGCTTCATATTCTGAACGTTCTCAGAATTGCTTTATTGAATATCATTTATCTCAAATATCCTCAATACGAAAAAGTGGGTCATGACTATGTTTTTCCTGCAATCATATACGGAGGCGTTGTGATTCTTTGGTTGATCTGGATTCAGTTTTTTGCTTTGAAGAAAAAATAGAGATACTTTTCTTAATATTGATTTTATCTCATCGACTTTAATTGTTGATTATTAGCGGTTAATAAGAATTATTTTTATATTTTTGTCATCTAACACATGAAAAAATGGAAAATAAATTTATTATTAAGCCTCAGCTTTTCGATATTTCTTTACTGAATCATACCGATTCAAATATTTTACAATTCGGTTTATAAAAAATTTACTCTTGTAAGTACATCATTGCTTTATGTTTTTTTAATCTATTTGGATTGAAAATCCCATAACACTATTTCCTAACTAATTTAATTTTTTATAAATGTTCGCTTTTGCTTCTATTTTGCATTTGCAAGGTCTAAAACATTATCGTCATGTTTAGGTATTTTTGTATTCTATTTGGTATTTTTGGTTTGATAGCAATCCGTGGGGTAGAAGATCATTTCTTTTACGATCCGTTTCTGATATTTTTCAAAACGGCAAACCATTCTGCAACATTCCCAAATTTTGTCTGGAGTAAATTAATTTTGAATCTTCTTTTAAGATTTGGCCTGAATACTTTTTTTTCATTGATAATCATCCATTTTCTTTTCCGGAATAGGGAATGGACGAAACAGGCTTTTGTTTTGATCTTATTAGTTTTTGTGATCGTTTTTCCAATTTATCTGTACTGTATCTATGATAGGTTCCAGTTCGGGTATTTGTTCTCTTTTTATGTAAGACGGTTTGTGATCCAGCCTTTGACGGTTATTCTTATCATTCCTATTTTTTATTATAGAAAGAAGATGATTCAGGAAAATTAACATGATCGAATGTTTTCTCCTTGCCTAAGCTAACATTTTATCCGCCATTGCCTATATTATAATTGCCAAGGGATGTTTTGAACCCGCCATGAGCAATATTATAACAGACACTGCTTATATTATAATCGCCGCTACCAATATTATAGGTGCCAACACCAATATTATAATCGCCACTGTTAATATTATATTATAGTCGCCACAGGTAATAGTATGGCCGCCAACCGAAACTTTGAAGTAGACGGTGCTCATATTATCATTAACGATCATGTTTTTGTCTTTAGCAATCGGAATTTGATCAATTGTCTGCAGTATGTTTGTCTGGCTGGGAAATATTCTCGCCGTTCCACTCGACCATTTTGGTGAAAACATGCTGGCGAACCGGACACTCGAATATCTGACAAATGGCACAGGACGTTGGCTTGCAATCATCCATATGGAAATTGAACTCTACTTTTCTGTCTGTATTTTTTGCAATGAGTTTGATGACCTCCTCCATTTCGTCATGAGCTGTTCTTAGCTCAAAATACCAAGGAAGTGTAATATGTGCATCTATATGAAGACGGCTACCGAATTGCTGTATCTTCATGTTGTGAACATCGATCCATTCTGGTTTTCGATTTTCATTTAGGAAAGTCGCTAATCTATCAAGCATTTCAGGGTCGGCTTCATCCATAATTCCACTCAGAGATTTTCTAATGATCTTGTAGCCAATCACGATAATATAGAAGCCAAAAAATAGTGCAACAACAGAATCGATCCATATGATCTTAGTAAAATAAACCAAAATCAAGCTGACTACTACACCTAATGTAGTAATTGTATCAGACTGTAAATGTTTTCCGGAAGAGACGAGTACAATAGAATTCTCTCTCTTTCCTTTCTGAATCGAAATATATCCTATAATGTAATTGACAATGGCTGTTGCAGCAATGATCCATATTCCTATATCCAATTTGTTGAGAACTTTTCCGGAAATCAAACTATCGGTTCCTTCATAGAGGATCATGAGGCCGGCAATGCTGATCAGAGAACCTTCTATGGCAGAAGTCACAAACTCTACTTTTCCGTGACCATAAGGATGGTTTTCATCTCTCGGTTTCGAAGCTAAATATAAAGCATAAAGTCCCAGAAAAGCACTGATGACATTCACGATGCTTTCCATGGCGTCTGAGAAAACGGCATCAGAATTAGTTAGCTTCCAAGCAACTAATTTTCCAATGAAAAGAATAATACCGACAGCGGCTATCCACTTCTGAAATGCAATATTAGAATTTGTTTTTTTATTTATTGTTTTCATTGCTAAAAAAAAGAATCTTCGAAATTTCGAAGATTCTTTGGATTTTGTTAGTTTAAACTAAGTTGTTTGCTACTAAGTATTCTGCGATCTGAACGGCGTTGGTAGCAGCGCCCTTTCGGAGATTGTCTGCCACGATCCAGAGGTTGAGTGTTTTCGGTTGCGAAAGGTCTCGTCTGATTCTTCCCACGAAGACCTCATCTCTTCCTTCGGAATAAAGAGGCATCGGGTATTCGTTATTCTTGACATCATCCTGAAGGATAACTCCGGGTGTTTCAGATAAGATTTTTCTTACTTCTTCCAGATCAAATTCATTTTCGAATTCGATATTCACACTTTCAGAATGTCCGCCTTGTACAGGAACTCTTACTGCGGTCGCTGTCAAATTGAAAGTATCGTCACCCATGATCTTTTTAGGTTCTTTCATCAATTTGATCTCTTCCTTGGTATAATCGTCATCGGAAAAAACATCGCAATGTGGCAATGCGTTTTTGAAAATCTGATAAGGGTAAACTTTCTCAGGATTTTCGCCTTTGATCTCAGAATTTAATTGATCAACTGCTGCTTTTCCAGTTCCGGTAACTGATTGATAAGTAGAAACGATAACTCTTTTGATGTCGTATTTGATATTTAATGGGTGAAGAACCATTACCAACTGGATTGTGGAACAATTTGGGTTGGCGATGATCTTGTCTTCTTTTGTCAAAACGTTGGCGTTGATCTCAGGAACTACTAATTTTTTAGTTGGATCCATTCTCCAGGCGGAGGAATTATCAATCACTACTGTTCCAACCTCAGCAAATTTTGGAGCAAATTCCAATGAAGTATTGCCGCCCGCAGAGAAAACTGCAATCTCGGGTTTGACTGCAATAGCGTCGTCCATGCTAACGATAGTGAATTCCTTACCCTTGAATTTAATCTTATTACCAACAGATCTCTCTGATGCTACGGGAATCAGTTCAGTGATTGGAAGATCTCTCTCTTCCAAGACTTTCAGCATAACTTGTCCAACCATTCCGGTTGCGCCTACTACAGCTACTTTCATTGTTTTAAATTAATTAAAATTGTTAATAATATATACTTATCCAAAAACTCTTGCCCAAGGGAATGCAAATACGAATAACGCAATGGCAACCAATCCTAATGAGACAACAGGAATTGTTAATTTGTCGTTAGATTTTACTTTTTTGTTGATGATAGTCATGATAACCGCTGCAATCAACATAGAGAAGGGGTGTTCCACATACTGGAATCTGGCATAAGGGTCTTTCATCAATGTTCCAGCATCTAAAGCTGCCTTGAAACCAGGCGAAAAAATAAATAATAGACAAACTCCCACTAAAAATTGAATGTGAAAGAATACCATCGTGAAAAGAGTCACTTTTCTAAAAGGTTTTGAGATTTTCCCACTATAACCAAACATTGTGGTCAATAACAGTACTAAAAATGCTGCAACCAATGCAAGCTCCAGGTACGCAAAACCTTTGTGCGCACTAAGAAAAATTTTAAAGAAGTCCATATCCAGATTTTTGATTGACAAAGATAGAAAAATCCCGACAGATTGCCGGGATTTGAGTTATTAATTAAAACGTTTTAATTGTTTTAGAAATTGAAAGATAATGTTGCCGCCCAAGTTCTTCCGTATCCGAAGTAAACCTGGTTAGAAGTATCTAATCCTTTGTAAAAGTTCGAAGGGTTGTTTATGTAAGCATCATATTTTTGCTGTGCAGTAGTAGTAACACCACCGGTTGTAGTTGTCGTGAAATCAGACAATTGCTTTACATGGTTATTGGTGTTCGATTCTGCTATATAAACTTTATTCAAAATGTTATAAACATTACCTCTTAAAGTGAAGAACTGCTTAGGGTCATTAAGTTTAATTTTAAAAGTTAGACCCAGATCTAATAAACCGAAAGTCGGCAATTCCAATGACCCAAGTTTTTGAGCTGCTTCCGTTTGAAAATTGACAGGGTTGATGTTGGCGTATAATCTGCTCACAGCTCTATATGTTCCATCTACAGATACCCAATCTGTAGGTCTTATAACAATGCCCCCAGCTAAAGTTCTGTGTGCCGAACCTCCAACTTTAACCTTGTCTAGATACAAGGTAGTACTTGCACTTGCAGCACCTGGTGCATTAATAGGCTGATTACTTTCATCAAATATATTACTAGTAGCATTTCCTTTATAAAAATAATCTCCCAAGGAAGCCATTGCTGTAAAAGATAGATATTTATTAACAGTAGCCATCGCTTCTACCTCTATACCTTGATGGATTTCTTCAATACCTTGGATGTTAGCATATGCATTTGTTATGATATCATTCGTAGTTGCAGGATTATTGTCTAAGTCAATCTGCAAGCCGCCTCTTCTTAGAAATCTGTCTTTCCAAGATGTTCTGTAGACGTTAACATTTGCAGTAAGAAAAGATGCTCTAAAACCATAACCTGCTTCAACACCAAATATTTTTTCATTGGTTAAATTCGGGTTAAGGTAGTTTTTGTTATTTGGATATACAGCATTTAAAAAAGGCTGTTTGGAATAATAACCAATGTTTGCAAAAACATTGTGATAATCATTAATATTATAATTGGCTCCGGCTTTTACATTGTATCCAAAAATATCTTTAAAGCCAGTTTTGGTATTAAGTGCAGGATTGGAAGCCGTTGGCTGAGCGGTAATTGTTGTTCCATTTTGAGTATAATTGGTGCCAGCAATCTGACCGTTCAACAATGTTCTGCCATCTAAAACGAAGTGGTCTATCCTTTGAAAACTTTGGTTGGATATAGCCCCTTGAACATATGCTGATAATTTGTCATTAGAATATTCCAATTGTCCAAAACCACCATACCAAAGCACTTCTCCATCGTTGTTATAGGCTACCATATCGCTTTCGTTGTTTAATTTTCCTCCAAAAGGATTCCAGTTTGGAGTTGGATTGAACGAATTGGTAATTACCCTTGGTGTAGGTGTGAAAACGTTTGTTGCAGAAGTGGTGTAAAAGTTTTGATTGGTAATATCCTTGTAACCGTTTGCGCCATAGAAATCTGAAACTATTTGGTAATGATAACCATAATAGTATCTATCATCTGTACCGATTGTAAAATTTAGATTGTCATTAATTTTATGATTGAAGCTGATAATAGTTCCAAACCAGTTATGTGAGTTAATAGAAGATCTTCTGACCATTGTATTTCTTGCCGTTGCAGAATTAGCATCAACGGCTGCATTGGCTGCAAATAGGCCGTCATAATTGATTAGTCCCTCAGCAGTTCTCGGAAATGCATTAATATTACTGTAGGTAGTATTTCCAACTTTTACAGTCCCCAAATCTCCTGTTCCACCACCTCTACCAAAAGAAGCATAGAATACAGAGTTTAATTTGGATTTTTCACTCATTTTCCAATCCCAATTCAACGACATTACAGGTTTGTGATAGTAATTAACCCTGTTGGAAAATTCTTCTCCATTTCTATATCCCCAGTCAGAGTTATATTTGATATCTGGAGTTCCATCCTTATCAGGATTATAGAGGATTGTATTTGCAATAGGGATATATGATGACCTTTGATTATGCCATTGAGGAGCTCCAGTAATGGTAAATTGAAAATCGTGCTTTCCGCCAGGCTTTTGATATCCTAAAGCAAAATAATAATTATAACCTTCAAATTTTGTCCCGTCAGCATACATTGAACCAGCAGTTCTACTTAATAGAAATGAAGACGCCCATCCTTTTTCGGATTTTCCAGTATTGTATGCAAATAAGGATTTGTGATAATCATCATTACCAACACCAACGGAAACAAGTGCCCCCTGTTTTTTGTCGGCGGCTCTAGTAAAAATATTAACAGTACCACCAACTGAAGCAATTGCCAGCTTAGACGACCCAAGACCTCTCTGAACCTGCATTGCAGATGTTACATCAGACAATCCCAACCAGTTGCTCCAATAAACAGCTCCTGTTTCCATATCATTAACCGGCATACCGTTTACCATAACAGCGATATTTTCCTGCTCAAAACCACGGATTTTCATTTTAGAATCTCCGAAACCACCACCCGCTTTCGTCGCATAAACTGACGGTGTAGTATTAAGAATCTCCGGGAACTCCTGGTTTCCTAGTCTTTCGACTATCTGAGCTTCTTTAATCGTAGAAACAGCGACAGGAGTCTTTCTATCTTTAGCGATATCAGCGACTCCTGTCAATACTACTTGTTCGATGTCTGTGTCTTTCGATAATGTGTCTTGTGTCGATTGAGCAAAATAAAAACTTGCCGTACTCATCGTCAGCATAAGGACCAATGCTGGTTTTTTCGATAACATTTTCATTCTTTTAAGATTTATGTCGCAAAAGTCTTAAAAAAAATGATAAGAGATGTTAATGGATTGTTAATTTTTTAATGCCTTGAGACTCAGGTCGATATTGCTCGAAGAGTGGGTTATAGCACCTGCAGATATAAAATCAACACCAGTTTTTGCTACCGAATTTAACACTTCGCGTGTAATTCCTCCTGAAGCTTCGGTCTCAGATTTTTTATTGACAATCTTTACAGCTTTGGTCATTGTCTCAACGTCCATATTATCAAACATAATTCTGTCGGCACCAGATTTTACGGCTTCTTCGACTTCCTCAAGGTTACGGGTTTCAACCTCAATTTTAAGTTTCAACTTGTTTTTCTTGACATAATCTTTCGCCATTTTCACGGCATTGGTGATGCTTCCATTATAATCAATATGATTGTCTTTCAGCATTATCATATCATAAAGTCCGTATCTGTGATTGGTTCCACCACCAATTGCCACTGCCCATTTTTCACAAACTCGGAAATTCGGCGTTGTTTTTCTGGTATCAAGAAGTTTTGTTTTGGTTCCGACAAGTCTGGAATCCCAATCGTGCGTCATCGTAGCAATCCCACTCATTCTTTGCATACAATTAAGAACCAAACGTTCTGTAGAAAGAATCGACCTTGCTTTACCGGAAACGATAAAAGCAACATCGCCTTTCTTAGCTGGCTGACCATCTTTGATAAAAACTTCAATAGTTAGATTTTTATCAAATGTTTTGAAAATAATTTCTGCCAATTCAACACCCGCCAGAATGCAATTTTCTTTGACTAAAAGCTGGGCTTTCTGCTCCAAATCTTTAGGAATTGTTGACAATGTCGAATGGTCTCCATTTTGGATGTCTTCTTCCAAAGCCAATTTTATAAATTCCTTTAGAGCTTTATCATTAGCGTAAGATGGTCTTTTCATTGTTTTAATTTTCTTTTATCAATAATGGTTTTGTAGCCAAATCTTTATTGTAGAATGCGCCTTTGTTTTCTTTCATTTCAAGAGAATGCTTAATAATCAAATAAGAAACATTTACAAGATTTCTTAACTCCGAAAGTTGTGGCGAAAGTATGGAATAATTGTAAAGTTCCGTTACCGCTTCGTAGATTTCACGTTGTTTTTTCTTGGCCAATTCCAATCTCGCATTGCTTCTTACGATAGCAACCAAGTCACTCATCATTTCTTGAAGTTGTTTTCTGAGATAAGTTACCAGAACCATCTCGTCCATCATTTTCATTCCTTCTTCATTCCATTCCGGAACGGCTTTCAAGTCATCGAAATTGAAATCATTCTCTTTCAACAATTCAACTGTTTTCATCGCCGCATTATGACCAAAAACCAAGCCTTCTAATAAAGAATTTGAGGCTAATCTGTTTGCGCCATGAAGCCCGGAATTGGTACATTCTCCAACAGCAAAAAGATTTTTGATGGATGATTGTCCGTTTTTATCAGTTTCTATGCCTCCCATCAGATAATGACAAGCCGGAACAACCGGAATCAGCTCTTTGAAAGGGTCAATACCTTCATCCAGACATTTTTGATAGATATTGGGAAAATGTTTGATGAATTTTTCCTGGTCCATTTCCCGACAATCCAAACCGACATAATCATCACCGCTGATTTTTAGTTCATTATCAATAGCTCTTGCTACAATGTCACGGGAGGCCAGCTCTTCACGTTCATCATATTTTTGCATAAAAGGCTTTCCGTTTTTTGTGCGGAGTTTGGCACCATCACCACGAACAGCTTCGGAAATCAGGAATAACATTCCGTCTCTTTTAGAATACATCGCCGTTGGATGGAATTGATAATATTGCATATTCGAAACTTTCCCTTGAGCTCGATGTACAAAAGCTATTCCGTCTCCTGTTGCAATAATTGGATTGGTTGTGTTTTTATAAACGTGACCAGCGCCACCAGTTGCGACTAACGTAATTTTAGAAGTTATTTTTTTGATTTTCTTATTCTGCTCATCAAGGATATAAGCACCGTAAGCATTGATGTTTCCTTTATCCAATTCTTTTCCGGGAACATGGTGTTGAGTAATCAAATCGATGACATAATGATGGGGCAATATCTCAATATTTGGAGAGTTTCTAACAGTTTCCAAAAGTGCTCTTTCGATTTCGAAACCTGTAATATCTTTGTGATGTACAATTCGGTTTTCCGTATGTCCGCCTTCTCTTCCGAGCGAATATTTTCCTTTTTCTTGGTCAAATTTTGCACCCCATTCCACAATTTCATTAAAACGCAAAGGCGCTTCTTCCACCACAATTTTTACAATTTCCGGGTCGTTGATATAGTCGCCTGCACGCAAAGTATCATCAATATGTTTTTGAAAATTATCTTTGGAAAAATCTGTTACAACTGCCAATCCGCCTTGCGCATATTTGGTATTGCTTTCGTCTTCGTTGGATTTGGTGACGATGATTATTTTGGTGTCTGGCAACTGCTCGGAGATTTTAATGGCATAAGATAAGCCCGAAATTCCGGAACCGATTACAAGAACGTCTGTTTTTATCATAAATAAGAATTAATGATTCTCAATATCTGAGAAAATTCAAAAGAATAAAGTTAAATGAATTTGATGAACTTATCCGCAGGTTTTCTGACTTTTTTGAAATTCTGAAAAATATCATCTTGTGCACGATAACCTAAAGCCAAAACAACTGCAACTTTTTCATTCTCCTTATCGATTTTCAAAACATCTTCCAGAATTTCGGCTTTGAAGCCTTCCATTGGGCAAGTGTCGATTTTTTCTTCTGCAGAAGCCAAAATCAAAGAGCCAAGAACAATGTAATTTTGTTTCTCTGACCAGCTTTCCAATTCTTTCTGGGTGTAATTTTCTAAAAATTGATTGATATTATTTCTAAAAGCTGACAACTGTTCCAGAGTCACACCACGCTCATTAATTATATGGCTGAAATAATTATCGACATATTCCTTATTAATATGAGTCTTAGAAACCAAAACTATCAAATGTGAACAAGTCGAAACCTGAGATGGATTATAAAATGCCGGAATCAATTTCTGAATTGTTTCGTCATTCTCGACTACCAAAAGATGATAAGGCTGTAATCCTAATGAGCTGACGGACAGTCTTCCTGCTTCCAGAATATTATTTAATTTCTCCGATGAAATCTTCCTTCCATCAAATTTTTTTACAGAATATCGCCAGTTAAGGGCTTCTAAATAATTCATATAACAAATATACTCATTTATGATTTTGGTTTAGAATCATTTTAAATAATGAAACTTTTCTATCCTAATTTTTTAAATCATTCATTGCAAATGCTTTATGGTAAGGCTTTTCGCAATATATGATTTTAATTGATTTGTTATCAAATCATTAGCCAACAAAGCTGTGAAACCAAAAAGTTATAAACATTAAGTATAAAAGTGGGCGAAAGTGGTAAAATGTGGTAGATTTTTATATAAATTTGCTCCAAATGAAAAACTTCATTGGAACATATGAGTGTAAAATAGATGACAAAGGGCGCATCAAACTGCCTGCTTCGCTTACGAAGCAGATGGAACATTTTGCAGATGAGCCATTTGTGATCAAGCGTTCGGTGTTTCAGAAGTGTCTTGAGGTCTATCCAATGAAACCTTGGGAAAAACTGATGGCAAAAATAAACGGTCTGAACCGATTTGTGAAAAAAAATGCAGATTTCATTAGGATGTTTACGGCTGGAGTCAAAACGGCAGAGTTGGATAACGTTGGTCGTTTGCAAATCAGTAAGGATTTAACACAATTTGCAAATCTTGGAAAAGATATCGTGATTACAAGCGCTGGCGAATTGTTCGAGATTTGGGATAAAGATTCTTATGAACAGGTTATCTCAGTCAGTGAGTCTGATTTCGCTAGTCTTGCGGAAGATGTAATGGGAAATCTTAACGAAATCGATAACGAAAATTTGTAAAAAGTATTAACGTAAAATGTATTCACGAATTGAAAAAATCATTAATACATAAATACTTTCGACATTAATACAAAAAATCAAAATCAAAATGTATCACAATCCTGTCTTATTAAAACAAAGTGTTGACGCTCTGGTAACCAATCCGGACGGGATTTATGTGGACTGCACTTTTGGTGGTGGTGGTCACTCGAGAGAGATTTTAAGCAGGCTTTCCGATAAAGGAAAGTTGTTTTCTTTTGACCAGGATTTGGACGCATTAAAAAATGCAATTGATGACCCGAGATTTATTTTGGTTAATCAGAATTTCAGGTTTTTGGAAAATTCGATGCTGGCTTATGGAATTTCTCACGTTGACGGAATTTTAGCGGACTTGGGTGTTTCTTCTCATCAGTTTGACGAAGCGGAAAGAGGATTTTCCACAAGAAGTAATGCGCCACTTGATATGAGAATGAATGTGATGCAAGGTCTTGATGCAAAGAAAATCATCAACGAATATGAAGAGGAAGATTTGGCGGACATCTTTTATCATTATGGAGAGCTGAGAGAGGCTAGGAAATTGGCAAGAGAAATTGTTCATCATAGAAAATCAAAAAAAATTGAAACGACTGAGGATTTGAAAAACCTGTTCAGTTATATTCCTGCATTTAAACAGAATAAATTCTTTGCCCAGGTTTTCCAAGCAGTGAGAATTGAAGTGAATCAGGAATTGGAAGTTTTGAAAGAAATGCTGGTTCAGTCTTACAAAATTTTAAAAACTGAAGGAAGATTAGTTGTGATTTCTTATCATTCTTTAGAAGACAGATTAGTAAAACGTTTTCTGAAAAACGGGATGTTCGAAGGCGAACCTCAGCGTGATATCTACGGAAATTATGCAAAAGCATTCGAATTGTTGCAAACAAAAGCAATTATTCCGGATGATAAAGAAATTGAAGAAAACTCAAGAGCGCGTAGCGCAAAAATGAGAATTGGAACAAAGTTATAAATGATAGATGATAAGCGATAAATGATTATCAATTATTATTCATCACTTATCAATTATAAAAACGTGGCAAAGCAGACAACCTACAATAAGCAGAAAAAGAAACTCACTTTTATGGACATCATAAAAGGGAATTTCCTTAACCGTGATGAGGTAAAAGCGCATTACAAATATTTCGTGTTTATTTTCGGATTGTTGATGGTGATGATTTATAGTAACCATTTGGTTAATAAAAAAATAGAGCACGTTAACAAACTTAAAGAAGAAACGGAAGAATACAAATCCAGAAACGCTTACGCACAAAGTAGGCTGATAAAAATAAGAATGGAATCCGAACTGGGAAAAGAAATGGTTCAGGATTCTTTGGTGAGTTTGGAAAGCCACCCGATGAAATTATTGATAAAAGTTGATAGCACAGATGATAAAGCAGCCAAATAACAATTACGAAAAAAAGCGTTCCAATGCGTTGAAGTGGGGCTACCTTTTTGTTTTGGGAGCTTTCATTTTGTTTGTCATTTTTTTAGGTAGAATTATGATTCTTCAGAACACCAATGTTGAGGAATTTGAAAATAATTATATCAGTAAAAACTACCGCGAAGCAACTTTGAAAGCAGCTCGTGGAAATCTATTTGCTTCCGACGGTTCTATCCTGGCGACGACGGTAATGCGTTATGATATCTATCTGGATTTCAAATCGATGAGAGATACAATCTATTCCAATAATATTGGCGCTTTGACAGATTCTCTCAGTAAAATGTTTGATAAGCCGAGAAGTTATTTCAGAGCGAAATTGGATGCACAAAACAAGAAAAATAATCAATATTATCTTTTAGCGAAAGGTTTGGACTTCGATGAATATGATAGAATCCGTGAGTTTCCGATTTTCAAAAAAGGTAAAAATAAAGGCGGTTTCATCGTAGAAAGAAATTTCCGAAGAGAATTGGCAACAACTCAAATCGGAGCCGGAACAATTGGTGCTGATAATGGCGAATCAAAATCTGGTTTGGAAGGTGCGTTCAGTAAATTCTTAACCGGAATTGACGGAAAAAGATTGGAGCAAAAAATCACTTCTACACAATGGAAACCAATCGATTACTGGAAAGTTCAGGAACCTGTTGATGGGCAAGACGTTTATACAACTTTAGATTTGAGAATTCAGGATATTGCACATTCCGCATTGGAAAATCAATTAATCAAATTCGATGCGAATCACGGAAGTGTTGTCGTAATGGAAGTTGAAACAGGGAAAATCCGTGCAATGGTCAACCTTAGAAGAACCGAACCGGGAATTTATGTCGATGCTTACAATTATACTGTGAAAGATGCTCAGGAACCAGGTTCTACGTTCAAAACAGTTTCGCTTTTGGCGGCAATGGACGATGGTTTCATTGATGAAAATACAAAAGTTAACATCGGAAACGGAGTCTGGACTTACGCAGGACAAAGAATTACAGACGGTCACGGTGGTGGAACTTATGATGTGAGCGATGTTTTGGCGAAGTCAAGTAACGTTGGCGCAGCGAAATTAATTACCGCACATTACGCAGATAAACCTCAGGTTTTTATAGACCATTTGAAACGCTGGAAGATGTTTGATAAAATGCAGATTGAACTTCCCGGAATTGCTAAACCATCGATTCAAACACCACAAAGCAAACGTTGGAATAAAGCAACTCTGGCTTCTTTAGGTTACGGATATTCATCAAGTTTTCCATTGCTGCAATTGGTTGCTTTCTATAATGGAGTTGCGAATAAAGGTAAAATGGTGAAACCGCTTTTCATTGATAAAATAATGAAAGACGGAAAAGTTCTTTATGAAGCGAAACCTGAAGTTATGGTTAAAAAAATGGCTTCGGACAAAGCGATTACAATGATGACCAATGCTTTGACAAAAGCGGTTGAAAAAGGAACAGCAAAAAGTATCTATACTCCGAATCTTAAAATTGCAGGTAAAACCGGAACAGCAAGATTCGAATACTGGAAAGCCGGACCTATGAAGTATCAGGCTTCGTTCGCAGGTTTTTATCCGGCCGACAATCCTAAATATACGTGTATAGTTGTTGTTAATCAGCCAGATGTGTCAAAAGGATTTTATGGAGGGACGGTTTCTGCGCCAGTTTTTAAAGAAATTGCAGGAAAGACTTTCTTGAAAACGCCTTTGAATGTTGAGAAAGACCTTTTGGTTGAACATAAAGTTGACCTTAATAAAATGACTGCACCAAATATTAAGGTAAACGTAACCAGAGATTCGATGCCAAATTTGGTTGGAATGATTGGGAAAAATGTGATTCCTCAACTTGAAAATTTGGGTTACAGAGTAGATTACAAAGGTGTTGGGAAAATAATGGGACAGTTTCCTGCAGAAGGAGCGACCATTGGAAAGAACCAAAAGATTTATTTGAATCTTCAAAACTAAAAATTAAAGCGAAAGCTTAGATATATGATTTTAAAAGACTTATTACAAAGAATCCAGACTCTGGAAACCATCGGAACTCTGGAAACCATCGGAACTTTTGAAAGAGAGGTTTCGGAATTGGTTTTTGACAGCAGAAAAGTTGTTGAAAATTCTTTGTATGTTGCATTGAAAGGAACAGTTTCGGATGGACATTCTTACATCAATCAAAGCATCGAAAAAGGTGCGAAAGTAATTGTTTGTGAAGAATTACCTTCGGAAATTAATAATGAGGTAACGTATTTGAAAGTTGAAGATTCTTCCAAAACTTTAGGACATTTGGCTTCTAATTTTTATGGGAATCCTTCTGAGAAATTAAATTTAATCGGTGTTACAGGAACTAACGGAAAGACTACAGTAACGACTCTATTGTTCGATATTTTCAAAACGTTGGGTTATCAATCTGCTTTGATTTCAACTGTTGAATACAGAATCGGAGAAGAGATTATTCCTTCAACGCACACAACGCCAGACGTGATTCGATTGAATCAAATGTTGGCGAAAGCTGTTGAAATCGGTTGTGAATATGCTTTTATGGAAGTAAGTTCTCACGGAATTTCTCAGGACAGAATTGAAGGCCTGCACTTCAAAATCGCTGGTTTTACGAATATCACACACGACCATTTGGATTATCACAAGACTTTCCAAAATTATATCTACGCCAAGAAGAGATTCTTTGACGAGTTAGAAGATTCTGCGATTGCGATTACTAATGCTGATGACAAAAATGGATTGGTAATGTTGCAAAATACCAAAGCGAAAAAGAAAACTTTTGCTTTGAAAACAATGGCAGATTTCCACGGAAAGGTTTTGGAAGTAGATTTCAATGGGATGTTACTGAATTTCAATAACAAAGAATTCTGGACAACTTTAACAGGGAAATTCAATGCTTATAATTTGCTTTTGGCTTACGGAATTGCTTTGGAATTAGGAATGGATGAAACGGAAGTTCTTCAGGCGATTTCAGTTCTTCAAAGAGTGAATGGAAGATTTGAAACGATAAAATCCGACAGCGGAATTTTCTTCGTGGTTGATTATTCGCACACGCCCGATGCATTGGAAAATGTGTTGGACAGCATCAACGAAATCAGAACCAAAAACGAAAGGTTGATTTGCGTTTTCGGTTGCGGAGGCGACAGAGACAAGACCAAACGTCCGGAAATGGGTGACATTGCTACCAAAAAATCAACGTTGGCAATTATCACTTCTGACAATCCAAGAACGGAAGATCCGGCGCAAATCATTAAAGAAATAGAAGCTGGTGTTCAACCACAGAATTTCAGCAAATACACATCGATTCCGGACAGAAGAGAAGCTATAAAAATGGCTATCAAATTTGCGGAACCAAAAGATATAGTTGTTGTAGCGGGAAAAGGGCACGAAACATATCAGGAAATCAATGGTGTAAAACATCATTTTGATGATAAAGAAACGATTAGGGAATTATTACAATTAATGGGAAAATAACAAAATATGCTTTATTACCTATACGAATATCTTTCCAGCCACGGAATTCACGTTCCGGGAATGAACTTGTTCAAATACATTTCGTTCCGCGCAGCGATGGCAGTTTTGTTTTCGCTAATTATTGCGATGGCTTATGGAAAAAGAATCATCAATTTCCTGAGAAGAAGACAAATGGGAGAATTGGTAAGAGACCTTGGTTTAGAAGGGCAAAAGCAAAAAGAAGGAACGCCAACGATGGGAGGTTTGATTATCATTTTGGCTACTATTATTCCGGTTTTGTTATTTACCAGAATTACCAATGTGTACATCGTTCTTTTAATCATTTCGGTTTTGTGGATGGGAGCGATTGGATTTTTGGACGATTATCTCAAAAAAGTTAAGAAAAATAAAGACGGATTAAGCGGAAAATTTAAAGTAATTGGACAAGTTGGTTTAGGCTTAATTGTCGGAATTACAATGTATTTTCACCCTGATGTAGAGGTTAAGAGAAAGTATGCAGACGCAACAGTTATCAACAGAAATAATGTAGAACAGAACTTTATGCCGGACGAGAAAATTCCGGTTTCTACAGTTCCTTTTACAAAAAATAATGAGTTCGATTACAGTGGGATTTTATTCTGGATGGATGATGCAAAAGCGCACGAATGGGCTTGGGTTGTATTCATTCCGATTGTAATTTTCATTGTCACAGCAGTTTCTAATGGTGCAAATATTACCGATGGAATCGATGGTTTAGCTGCGGGAACAAGTGTTGTGATATTGCTGACTTTAGCATTTTTCGCCTATGTTTCTGGGAATATGATTTTCGCTGATTATCTGAATATTATGTTCCTCCCACATATGGGCGAGACTACGATTTTTGCCCTCGCTTTGGTTGGTGCGGTTATCGGATTTTTCTGGTACAACACTTATCCGGCGCAGATTTTTATGGGCGATACAGGAAGTTTGATGTTGGGCGGCGTGATAGCTGTTTTAGCAATTATTTTAAGAAAAGAGTTATTGATTCCTGTCTTATGCGGTGTGTTCCTTATCGAAAACCTTTCTGTTATTCTGCAGGTAATGGTTTTCAAATACAGAAAAAGAAAATACGGGCTGGAATATGCTCAAAACAATAGATTATTCAAGATGTCCCCATTGCATCATCATTATCAGAAAGAAGGATTTCACGAAAGCAAAATTGTGAACCGAATGATAATTTTAGGCGTAATGCTGGCGATTATTTGCTTAATCACTTTAAAAACTAGATAAAAACTAATAACCACAGATGAGAGTAGTAATACTTGGAGGAGGCGAAAGCGGCGTTGGTGCGGCGTATCTGGCAAAAGCCAAAGGCTTTGATGTCTTTCTTTCGGATATGGGAACTATCCGTGAGAATTACAAAAAAGAATTGGACGAGCTTGGGATTGACTATGAAGATGAAACACATTCTGAAGAAAAAATTCTGAATGCCGATTGGGTCATAAAAAGCCCCGGAATTCCTAAGAAGGCGGAAATGGTCCAAAAGATTCAGGAGAAAGGAATCAGATTGTCTTCTGAAATTGAATTTGCTTCGGAATTTACCAATGCAAAAATTATTGCGATTACAGGAAGTAATGGAAAAACGACAACAACGTCTTTAATTTATTACATCCTGAAAGAAGATGGATTCAATGTTGGATTGGGTGGAAATATCGGGAAGAGCTTTGCAAAACAGGTTGCAGAAGAGAATTTTGACTATTATGTGTTGGAAGTGAGTAGTTTCCAGTTGGATGATATTCAAAACTTTAGACCATATATTTCATTGTTATTGAATTTGTCAAAAGATCATCTTGACCAGTACAATTACAATTATGAAGAATATGCTTTGGCTAAATTCAGAATTGCTGAAAATCAGGATGCTAATAATTTTTTCATCTACAATAAAGATGACGAAATGAGCAAATCGATTCTTGAAAAACTGGATTTGAAAGTGACCAAGGTTCCGTTTTCTTTGAATGAAAGATTAGAAAAAGGCGCTTTCTCGATTGATGAGAATTTTATTGTCAATATCAATGAAGGATTCACAATGAATATTGACGAATTATCATTGGTTGGAAAACATAATGTAGCGAATAGCTTAGCGGCAAGTATCGCCGGAAAGTTGTTGGAAATCAGCAATGAAAGCATCAGGCATTCATTGATGACCTTCCAAGCGGTGGAACACAGATTGGAACCTGTAGCTGAAATTAGAGGTGTGAAGTTCATCAACGACAGTAAGGCAACAAATGTGAATGCGACTTATTTTGCTTTGGAAAGTATGAAACAGCCAGTTATTTGGATTGTTGGCGGAAAAGACAAAGGCAACGATTATACAGAAATCGAAGAATTAGTCAAGAAAAAAGTAAAAGCCATTGTCTGTTTAGGAATTGATAATTCTAAAATTATTGAGTTCTTCAAAGGCAAAAAAACGCAGATTTATGACACTTCCAGTATGCATCAGGCAGTAGAAGTTTCAAAATCGATTGCAGAAAAAGGAGATGTGGTTTTATTGTCGCCTTGTTGCGCAAGTTTTGATTTGTTTAATGGTTATGAGGACCGAGGAAATCAATTCAAAGAAGAAGTATTAAACGAGTTAATAATTAACAATTAATAATTAAAAATGTTCATTATTCATTTTTAATTATTCATTATAAGATGGAAAACCAAACTACAGAAAACAAATTCGAGCTACTGAAAGGCGACAAAGTCCTTTGGTCGGTTATCATTTTGATTTCCTTCCTTTCCGTATTTCCGGTTTATTCCGCCAGTTCGAATCTGGAATATATCGTGAACAACGGGACCACAACCGGTCACGTTTTCAAGCATATTGTTTTCGTATTCATTGGTTTGGGAATTATGCGTTTCGTTGGAACAGTTAAGTACGAATATATCGGAAAACTGAGTTCCATTCTACTTTTGTTCACGATTGGATTATTGTTAATTACAATGTTCACAGGACAAAAGATTGAAGGTGCAAGTGCTTCGCGTTGGCTAAAGATTCCCGGAACTCCGATTTCTTTTCAGCCTTCGTCATTCGCTTATTTGATGCTAATTATCTATTTGTGCAGATATTTAACCAAAAAAATCAAAAGAGAAAGAGTTCCGATTGAGAATATCGTTTACATTTTCGGACCGATATTATTGGTTTTCGGATTGGTTGCGAAAGACAACGGTTCTACAGCTTTGATGATTATGATGGTGTCAATTATCATCTTGATTATCGGACAATTAGCTTGGCAATATGTAGCGGGATTCATCTCGCTTTCTGTGGTTTTCATTGTGATGTTTTTAGTCATTGCACTGAACACCAATTTAATCGGCGGAAACCGTGTTCACACGTGGATGAGCCGTATCGAAACCTTTACAAGTTCAAAGAAAACAGCTGATGTTGAGGATGAAAGTATCAAAGCCAAAAACTATCAGGTGATGCAGGCAAAAGCCGCGATTGTTCACGGCGGATTCAACGGGATAGGACCAGGGAAAAGTGCTTTGAAACAGACATTACCGCAGTCGGTTTCTGATTTTATTTTTGCAATTATTGTGGAAGAATACGGCTGGATTGGGGCTTTCGTTCTGGTTAGCCTTTATATGATAATGATTATCAGGATTGTGATGATAGCCAGTAAAATGCCTGCTTTTTTCGGCTCGTTGCTGGTGCTGGCGATTGGACTGATGATTTTTGTCCAATTATCAGTAAACATTGCCGTTGCCGTGAATCTGATTCCGGTTACAGGACAACCTTTACCATTGATAAGTTACGGTGGAACATCAATGTTAGTTACCTATATTCAGTTAGGAATTATCCTGAATGTAAGTTCTAGAATTCAGGTTTATGATGAAGAAGGTTTGGGCAAAAGACAGAGTTTGGAAGAAATAAATGATATAGCTTAATGAGCAAAAAACTAAAAATATTACTCAGCGGTGGCGGAACAGGTGGACACATCTTTCCGGCGGTTGCGATTGCTCAGGAAATCCAGAAAAGATTTCCCGATGCGGAGTTTTTGTTCATTGGTGCCAACGGAAAAATGGAAATGGAAAAAGTTCCTCAAGCAGGTTTCAAAATCGAAGGATTGAACATCGCCGGATTCGACAGAGGAAATCTTCTAAAGAATATCGGACTGCCGTTTAAAATCATTTCCAGCTTGATGAAAGCTAAAAAAATCATCAAAGATTTCAACCCAGATTTTGCAGTTGGAACTGGCGGTTTTGCAAGTGGACCAGCTTTGTATATCGCTTCGAAAATGGGAATTCCGACTTTTATTCAGGAGCAGAATTCTTTGCCAGGAAAGACGAATGTTTTCAATGCAAAAAAGGCGAAAGCTGTTTTTACAGCTTATCCGGATATGGAAAAATTTTTCCACAGAACGAAAACTTATTTCTTAGGAAATCCAATCCGTCAAAATATCATCACGGATTTGATTGATAAAGATTCAGCTAAAGAAAAATTAGGCTTAGATAAAAATAAATTAACGATTCTTTCAGTCGGAGGTTCATTGGGTTCCAGAACTCTGAACAACGGATGGAAAGACAATTTAGATAAACTAAAGGAAAAAGATTACCAACTCATCTGGCAGACTGGGAAAACAAATTTTAAAGAAATTTCAGACAACCACCAACTGTCAACTAACAACCAAATCCAGATTAGAGAATTTATTTCTGATATGGCTTTGGCTTATTCAGCAGCAGATGTGATTGTTTCCAGAGCTGGCGCGATTGCGATTTCCGAATTGGCGATTGCGAAAAAACCGGTTTTGCTGGTTCCGTTTCCATTTGCGGCGGAAGACCATCAAACCAAGAATGCTTTGACTCTGGTTGAGAAAAATGCGGCAAGAATAGTCAAAGATTCTGAGATGAATGACAAATTCTGGAATACACTTTCAGAAATCTGTGAGAATGAAAATCTTAGAAAGGAGATGTCAGCTAATCTGGAATTTTTTGCAAAGCCAAAAGCTGCGGAAGGTATTGTGGATGAGATTTTTAAAGTAATTAAATAGTGAAGTGTTTTTATATTTTAAGTATAGTTTTTTCGATGTTGATGACAGTTTCCTGCGCATCAAAATATCGACCTGACTTGAAAGGAAAAAATAGAAGTGCGGAAAGAATCAAATTAGTAAAAAACTTCGCAACAGATTATTTTGCTAAATGTGAAAAGCAGGATTATTCGGAGTTTCAAGGTTATAAAATGGATGTCAATTTCAAGAATAAATTGACTCCGGAAAGTTTTAAAAAAAGCTGTGAATATTACGAAAGCAAATACGGAACAATCACGATTGGAGAACTGAGTGAGGCAAAATCAAATTATTCTCCGAAGGACTTTTTGGATTATTTTATTTTCAAAGCCAAAGGTTCTAAAAACGACAGTGTACAATCTGTGAGAGTCAATATTTACAGAGATAATAATATGTTGGAAAGAATCAGTATTCCAAGATACAGAGCATCAAAGTCAAAAAGATAAGAATTAAATGAGCATCTTAAATAAATATCAAAACTTCTATTTCATCGGCATCGGTGGGATTGGGATGAGTGCGCTGGCGCGGTATTTTCACGCTAACGGCAAAAATGTTTTGGGTTATGATAAAACGCCAACAAAACTGACGGCTCAAATCGGTTTTGAGGGCATTGATATTACGTTTGAAGATGTGATTGATGAGAAAATTGTAGCGTTGGATAAAGAATCAACTTTGGTTATTTATACACCTGCAATTAAGAAATTGTCAATTTTGGATTACTTAACCAGCGAAGGTTTCGTCATCCTGAAACGAGCAAAAGTTTTGGGGCTGATTACTGAAAATACAGATTGTATCGCTGTTGCTGGAACACACGGAAAGACAACCACTTCTACTTTGATTGCGCATTTGTGCAAAGAAGCAAATCTTCCTTCATCTGCATTTTTAGGCGGAATTTCTGAGAATTTCAAATCGAATTTCGATTACAACGGTAACCAGTTTTCTGTAGTCGAAGCGGATGAATACGACAGAAGTTTCTTGAATCTTTCTCCGGATTGGGCAGTTGTAACCTCGATTGATGCTGACCATTTGGATATTTATGGAGACCGAGTTCAGATAGAAGATGGTTTCCGTCAGTTTGCAGGTTTGGTTCCAAATGATAATCAACTATTTGTGAGAAAAGGAATTGCAATCGGAAGAGGACACAAAACTTATGCTGTGAATGAGGAGGCGGATTATTATTCCGATAACCTGAGAATGAACCACGATAAAATCTATTTCGATTTTCATACGCCAACGCAGGAAATTGAAGATTTTGTTTGGGAAATTCCGGGAATTCACAATGTTGAAAATGCAACCGTTGCTTTGGCAATTCTGAGCAATTTGGGTGTTGATTTTGAGACTTTGAAAAAAGCTATTGCCAGTTTCAAAGGCATCAAGAGAAGATATACAAAACATATTTTCGATAATGGAAAAATCTATATCGATGATTATGCGCATCATCCAACAGAGCTGAATGCAGTCATTGGTTCAATAAAAACTTTCTATCCGACCAAAAAATTGCTGGTGGTTTTCCAACCGCATTTGTTCAGCAGAACGAGAGATTTTGCTGAGGATTTCGCTAGAAGTCTGGAAAATGGAGATGATTTGTTGTTGTTGGACATTTATCCTGCTAGAGAACTTCAGGAAAATTTTGAAGGCATCACATCAACTTGGTTGGCAGAAAAAATCGAAACAGAGAATAAAGAAGTTTGCACGTTGCAAGAGACTTTTGAAAAAATAAAAGAAAGAAATTTTGATATTCTTCTAACCGTTGGAGCAGGAAATATCGATACACTCTACGACGGAATTGTAGAATGGCTTCCAAATCTCGAATTAAAAGTTAATAACTAAAAATTTAAAAAAATACTTTGTACAGAATACATTGTACTTTATACAAAATAATATGAAAAACAAGTGGAGAATATTGAAGATATTGGTAACAGTCGTCCTTTTTGGATTTCTGCTCAGTTTCTCGTTGAAGCGTTTCAACAATGCTAAGATGGAGAACGTATCTATCAATATGAACCAGACCAAAACGCCGGTTTATTTTGTAGATGAGAAGGATATCAAAGATTTGGTAAAGCAATTTAATCCAACGAAAAAGATTGGCGATGTTAAGATTCCGGAATTGGAGAAGAAGATTAATGAGATTCCATTTGTTGACAGTGCTAATGTTTATATGAATCTGAACGGAAATCTGAATGTCGATATCAAACAACGCATTCCGATTTTTAGATTGAACAAAAACGGAAAAGATTTTTATGTGGATGAAAAAGGTGTAGAATTCCCGATTTCGAGAAACTTTTCTTATCCGTGTATGTTGGTAATGGGCGATGTTGAAGCTTCGGAATATCAGGAACTGGGCCAATTGGTTGAGAAAATTGACAAAGATGATTTCAGCAAAAAATATTTCATCGGAATCAAAAAAGAAAAAGACAATTATAATCTTCTGACAAGCGATGGAAATTACAAAGTTGAGATTGGAGATTTAGATAATATTGATTTCAAGGTTAAAGGATTTAAAACTTTTGTAGAGAAATATCTGGTTTATCAGAATCCGAATAAGTACAAAAAGATTTCGGTCAAATACAATAATCAGATTGTAACCACACTGAATCCTTATTTCAAAGAAAACGACAGTATTCTGAGAAATGCACCAAAAATTGAAATCGCAAAACCAGAAGAAAAACCGACGCAACTTTTAGCATCAGTTCCGGCAAAAACAGAAACTAAAAAAGCGGAACCCAAACTGGAATCGAAGAAAGAAATAAAAAAAGCTGAACCTAAGAAATCAGAAGCAAAGAAAGAAACTTCGAAACCGAAAAAAGTAGAGAAGAAATCTGAACCGAAAAAAACTTCGGAAAAGAAAAAGGAGACATCTTCCAAATCGTCTTCTGATAAAAAGAAAAAAGCAAAAGTAGTAGTAGAGTAACAATGTAGAATTGAACACAAAGCGCACGAAGATTATTTTTAATATTGAAAATATTGTTCACAAAGGCGCTTCGCTCAGAAAAGACAAATGATTTAAAAACAATAAACACACAAATGAATGAAAACGAATTATCAAAAATTGTTATTGATTCCGGCTTAAAAGTTCATCGCAAATTGGGGATGGGTTTATATGAAACAGTTTATGAACAATGTTTGGAATTTGAATTGAAAAATAGAGGATTGAATGTAGAAAGGCAAAAGTTGTTGTCAATCAATTATGAAGGTTTGAAAGTTGAAAATGCCTTTAAAATTGATTTAATAGTAGAAAATAAGGTAGTATTAGAAATAAAAGCACAAGAAATACTTAATGATTTTAATTCAGCACAACTTCTGAATTATCTGAAATTAGGTGATTATAAATTAGGATTATTGTTGAACTTCAATTCAAAATTATTTAAAACAGGAATAAGAAGAGTTGTAAACGGATATATAATAGATTAAGTAAAACTTATATAAGCGAAGCGCCTTTGTGAACTAAAAAATAAAAAAACTTAGTGCACTTTGTGTTAAAAAAATTAGAATAAAAAATCAAATCGAGCATATAATGGAAAATCAAGAGTATTCAGTAGGTCTGGACATTGGGACAACTAAGATTGTCGCCATTGTCGGAAGACGTAACGCTCACGGGAAAATCGAAATCCTGGGCGTTGGGAAGGCTAAAAGTCTTGGTGTTCACAAAGGAATCGTGAACAACATTTCCCAAACCATCAATTCCATCAAAACTGCAGTTGCAGAAGCGCAATCCAGCGCTGGTGTTCCTATCCATAAGGTAACTGTGGGAATTGCAGGAAAACATATCCGTTCTCTCCAACATTCGGATTATATAATGAGGGAGCATCCGGATAGATACATCACAGAAGATGATATCGAGAAACTAAAAGACCAGGTAAAGAAATTGGTAATGTTGCCTGGAGAAGAAATCATCCACGTTTTGCCTCAGGAATACAAAGTTGATTCTGAAGGCGAAATCCAGGAACCAGTCGGAATGCACGGCAAAAGATTAGAGGCTAATTTCCACGTTGTTGTGGGACAGATGGGTTCTATCAGAAACATTGCAAGATGCGTTCGTGAAGCTGGTCTGGAGATGGAAGCTTTGACCTTGGAACCTTTGGCATCGTCTGAAGCGGTTCTGACTAAAGAAGAAAAAGAAGCTGGTGTTGCAATTGTTGATATCGGTGGTGGAACTACGGATATCGCAATTTTCAAAGACAACATCATTCGTCATACTTGCGTGATTCCTTACGGCGGAGGAATTATCACTGATGATATTAAGGAAGGATGCTCAATCATCGAGAAACACGCAGAACAACTGAAAGTGAAGTTCGGTTCGTCTGTTCCGGAATTAGAAAAAGACAGTACGTATGTTACAATTCCAGGATTGCACGGACGTCCGGATAAAGAGATTTCGTTGAAAGTTTTAGCTCAGATTATCAATGCAAGAGTTGAAGAAATTCTTGAAATGGTAAATACTGAATTAAAGGCTTACGGTGCATTCGAACAAAAGAAAAAACTGATTGCAGGAATCGTTTTGACTGGAGGTGGTTCCAACTTGAGAAACCTTCGTCAGTTGGCGAATTACACAACAGGTTTCGACAGCAGAATTGGTTTCGCTAATGAATATGTGGCAAATGACAAAAACCAATATCTGAAAGGACCGGAATTTGCAACGTCCATCGGTTTGTTGATGGAAAGCCTTAAAATCCGAGATAAAAGAATCCTTCCTACAGAAGAAGAAATTATCGAAGAAGCTGTAGCTAAGGCAGAACCGGTTGCACCTCAGCCAACTGCAGAAGTGGAGAAACCTCAACAGGTTGTTCAGCAGATAGAAGAAGTTGCAAAACCAAAAGAAGAAGCCAGAAGGAACAAACCGACTTTCGGACAGTCTCTAATGGATAAAGTGAAAAAATTCTTCGAGGAAGTAGAAGAGTAATTAATAATTGTAAAATCGCGGAATCGTGGAATCGTAAAACCAGCAAAAGCCAATTTTGCATATCAACGATTTAACGATTTAACAAAATTTAAAAAATAACATACTATGGACAATATAAATAATACACAAGGATTTTCATTTGACCTTCCAAAAGGGAATTCCGCTATCATCAAAGTTATCGGTGTTGGTGGCGGTGGAAACAATGCGCTGAAACATATGTACGAGAAAGGAATCTACGGTGTAGATTTCGTGATTTGTAATACAGATGCTCAGACTTTGGATAATAATCCGGTTTCTAATAAAGTTCAGTTAGGAGTAACGATGACGGAAGGGCTTGGCGCAGGAGCTGACCCAGAAGTTGGAGAAAAAGCAGCTATTGAAAGTATCGACGATATCAAAGCGGCGATGGGACAAAACACCAAAATGGTTTTCATCACTGCAGGAATGGGCGGTGGAACTGGAACCGGTGCTGCGCCTGTGATTGCAAAAGTGGCTAAGGAAATGGGGATTCTTACTGTGGGAATCGTAACCGTACCTTTTAGTTTTGAAGGAAAAAGAAGATTGGACCAAGCGGAATTAGGTTTGGAAAAATTAAGAAATAATGTTGATTCTTTGATTGTCATTAATAATGATAAATTAAGACAGCAATTCGGAAATCTTGGTTTCAAACAAGGATTCTCAAAAGCCGATGAAGTTTTGACTAACGCTGCAAAAGGAATGGCAGAAGTTATTACAGGTTATTTCGATGTTAATATTGACTTCCGTGATGCTAAATCTGTTTTGGCTAATTCCGGAACAGCATTGATGTCAACTGGAATTGCTAGTGGCGAAAATAAAGCGGAAGAAGCAGTTAAAAAAGCATTGGATTCTCCGTTATTGAATGACAACAAAATCACTGGTGCGAAAAACGTTTTATTGCTAATCAGAAGCGGTGCAACTGAGGTAACGATGGACGAAATCGGTGTGATTATGGACCACATCCAGAAAGAAGCTGGAAATACGGCTGACATTATTTTTGGAGTTGGTTCTGATGAAGAATTGGGCGATGCAGTAAGCGTTTTGGTTATTGCAACTGGTTTTTCAAACGATAACAAAAAACATTCTGGAGTAACTGAGACGATTAAATATTCTTTGGAAGACAGACCAAGTCCTTCCAGACATAGAGAATCTCCGTTCAAAAGCAGAGCTCAGGAAGAAACTAAACAACAGACAGAATCGGGAAAGAATTTTTTTCGTTTAGAAGATGATGACGATTTTGGAACTTCTAATTTTCCAACCAATTCGGTTGCAGAAAGCCTTATAGAAGAGCCAATAACAGAAATCGAAATCATCGAAAATGAGGGAATCCAAGATTTCTCAAATGATTATAATTCGAACAACGGAAAGCAAGAATATAACCTTTTCACTTTCGAGGAAGAAACTTACGAAGAAGTAGATTTGGAAGCACAATCTTTTTCTTTCGAAGTGGAGGACAAGCCAAAAGCATCTTTTAAAGAAGAAGGAATTGAGAAGCCTGTTGAAGTGACTTTCACAATCAATGAACCTGCTGTTGAAGAAGAATTTCCTGTAATTGAAAAGCAAGTTATTTCTGAAATCAAAGATTCCGTAATTGAAGAAACGCCAATCAGAGAAGAAATCGTTAACGAAATTATCGAGGAAATTGAAGAGCCAACAAAATTTTCTTTCGCTGTAGAAACTAAGGAAGAAATTGTAGAAGAAAAGAAGTTTGAGCCAGTTCAGGAAACTGAAAGCGGATTCACGTTCTTCAACAAAACTCCGGATTCTTCAAAAGCAATGGAAAGAAGAAACAAGTTGAGAGAATTCAATTCCCGTTATCAGCAATTGGATAATGAGAATGTTTTCGAAACAGTTCCAGCTTTCAAAAGAAAGAACATCAATATCGATGGTTCTAATGCATCTGACCAGAATATCAACACTTATTTGTCTGATAATAATGGAAGTATGCAGTTGAGAGAAAACCGTTTTCTTAACAAAGATGTTGACTAAAATTGTACTGATGTATTCACGTAGAATGTATTAACGATAAAGAATTTCGTTTTACATTTTAATCATAAATACATTAATACCTTTTACATTAATACAAACAAAATGAGTTTAGAAACTATAATAAGCGAAGCAATAAAAACTGCGATGAGAGAAAAAGACCGTGTGGCTTTGGATTCTCTTCGTGCTGTAAAAGCGCAAATTATTTTGTTGCAAACCGAAGCCAGAGGTGCAGAAGTTTCAGCAGAACAAGAGATTGCGATTTTGCAAAGAATGATAAAGCAGAGAAAAGATTCCTACGACCAATTTACGGCTCAGGGAAGAACTGACCTTGCTGAAGTGGAGGAAGCTCAATCAAAAATCATTGAGAAATTTCTTCCAAAACAATTGTCTGCCGAAGAATTGGAATCAGAAATCAAGAAAATCATTTCTGAAACTGGTGCGCAGTCAATTAAAGATTTAGGAAAAGTAATGGGCGTTGCGTCTAAAGCATTAGCCGGAAAGTCTGACGGAAAGAGCATTTCCGAAATGGTTAAGAAGCTACTTTCTTAAAATTTGTTGTTGGTTGATGGTTGTCGGTTGATGGGATTTCTATCAACAATCAACCAAAAACTAACAACCAAAAAGGATATACTTAATTTGCATATCGATTTGATTAAACCTTGAATTTTCGGATTCAAGGTTTTTTGTTGTAAAATCGGTCAAACTGTCTCAATAGATTTTCGGAATGATTTTAATAGAATGATAAATAAGATAATCAAAATATTATTTGATTAAATTTGCAATTCGAATTAACCTAAAATATATTTAATATGTATCCAGCAGATTTAGTATTGCCAATGAAGGCAGAACTTACAGATAAAGGGTTTGCAGACCTTACAACACCAGCACAAGTTGACGAAGCGCTTAAACAAAGCGGAACAACATTATTAGTAATCAACTCTGTTTGCGGATGTGCGGCAGGAGCAGCGAGACCAGGCGTTTTGTACTCTTTGACAGGCGAGAAGAAGCCGGACCATTTGGTAACAGCTTTCGCAGGATTTGATACAGATGCGGTTGCAGAAGCTAGAAGATTGCTTGCACCCTTCCCTCCAAGTTCGCCAGCTGTAGCGCTTTTCAAGGACGGCGAGTTGGTGCATATGTTAGAAAGACACCACATCGAAGGTAATCCTGCAGGCGCCATTGCTGCGAATCTTCAGGCCGCTTTTGACGAGTACTGTTAATAAAAAGAAAGACCAAAATAGAAATGTTTTGGTCTTTTTTATGAAATCATTCTTGGGATTTTCTTGAGAATCCAATGATGAAGGGCAATAGAACATCATTTCTAATAAAAAATATAAATCTATTTATGAAAAGTTCAGAAATAGGCTTTCAGACTTTTCATTATTTTTTAAATTTGCAAAAAAGTAAAAATGTCGGATCAAGCAAGTTATTTGTTTTCTACAAGAACCAGCCACGAGTTGGCAGAAAAAATCGCTCAGGCTTATGGGCAGCCATTAGGGCAAATTAATATTCAGCATTTCAGCGACGGAGAATTTGAACCGGTTTTGGAACAATCTGTAAGAGGAAGCCGTGTTTTCCTTATCGCTTCTACGTTTCCACCAGCGGATAATTTGTTGGAATTGTTATTGATGATAGATGCAGCGAAAAGAGCATCTGCCAAAAACATTACAGTAGTAATTCCATATTACGGTTTGGCGAGGCAAGATAGAAAAGACAAGCCAAGAGCGCCTATCGGGGCAAAATTGGTTGCCAATCTTTTGACTGCGGCGGGAGCAACCAGAATTATGACAATGGATTTGCACGCCGACCAAATCCAAGGTTTCTTCGAGATTCCGGTTGACCATCTGTATGCTTCTACGATTTTTGTACAATATATTCAATCGCTTGCGCTTGATAATTTGACGATTGCTTCTCCGGATATGGGAGGTGCAAAAAGAGCAAAAAATTATGCAGGACATCTTGGAGCAGACGTTGTAATCTGTTATAAAGAAAGAAAAAAAGCGAATGTTGTTGAGGAGATGTTCCTGATTGGTGATGTTAAAGATAAGAACGTTATTCTTATCGATGATATGATTGACACCGCTGGAACACTTTGCAAAGCCGCTGATATCCTTATGGAAAAAGGCGCAAAATCTGTGAGAGCAATGGCGACGCATGGTGTTCTTTCTGGCAAAGCTTATGAGAATATTGAAAATTCTCAACTTCTGGAAGTGATTGTCACAGATTCTATTCCACAAAAAACTGAGAAATCTTCAAAGATCCGAGTACTTTCCTGCGCAGAATTATTTGCTGACGTGATGAATATGGTACACGAACACAAATCTATAAGTGAGAAGTTTATTATTTAAAAAAAATTAATATCTTTGCACCCTTAAAATAATTTTATACAAAATGAAATCTATTACAATTCAAGGTACAAAAAGAGAAAGCGTGGGCAAAAAGTCGACAAAAGCTTTACGTGATGCTGAATTAGTTCCTTGTGTTGTTTACGGAGGTGGCGAGCCATTGAACTTCTCTGCAGAAGAGAAAGCGTTCAAAGGTTTGGTTTATACTCCTGAAGCACACACGGTATCTATTGAGGTTGACGGACAGGTAATTCCTGCAGTTCTTCAGGATATTCAGTTTCACCCAATTACAGACAAAATCATTCACGCAGACTTCTACAGATTATCTGATGATAAGCCAGTAATTATGGAGGTTCCTGTAAGAATCACAGGTCGTTCTAAAGGTGTTGTTGCTGGTGGTGTTCTTAGACAAACTTTCAGAAAACTAAAAGTAAAAGCGATTCCTGCTAACTTGCCAGATGAGATCGTTGTAGATATTACAGCGCTTAAGATTGGAAACAAGTTCTATGTGGAAAGTCTTAAAAATGACAAATATTCTTTCATGCACCCAGACAACGCAGTAGTAGTTGCTGTTAAGATGTCTAGAAATGCTAGCAAAAATGCAGCAGCAGGACAAGATGATGACGATGAAGAAGTAACAGAAGGAGCATCAGAAGTTACAACCGAAGAAACTTCTGTAGAATAATAATTAAATTTATTATATTATAAATACTAAGCCGTAGATTTTTCTACGGCTTTTTTATATCTTTATATTTAAATAATTTAATTCTATGAAAAAAATTCTATTTTCTATTCTATTAGCTTCAACAATGAGCAATGCTCAAACCTCAATCTATAATGAGAGTTTTGAAGAAATTACAGATTTGCAAGCATCGGGCTGGACGCTTTATAATGATACCAATACGCCATATGGGACATATGCAACTGCATTTCCTACAGCTTGGAGAACCATTGCCTGGACCGCTGAAGCAGGAAATACCGTGGCAACTTCTCCATCTTGGTTTACTACTGTAGCGGCAGCTGATAGATGGCTGATCACACCAGCTATCACTGTACCCGCAAATACTAAGGTTTCTCTTGAGTTCTTTGCAAGATCACACGATGTTAGTCCTTATGATGATGGCTTTAAACTGAAAATTTCTACGACCAATACTGCCAAAGCTTCATTTACAAACATCTTGGCTGTGGCTCACGCTGTTAATGCTCCTATTGCCGACCTTACTTCACCTTATATCGTTGATTTATCTGCTTATGCGGGTCAGACGATTTATCTCGCCTGGGTTAATGATTATACCAATGGAAATCTTCTCAGTATAGATGACATAGATGTGACGACAGTACCACTAATGGCAGTGAATGATTTAAGCAAAAAAGATCTGACATTATATCCAAACCCAACTGCAGATTACTTCACCATTAATAATACAAATAATATTATTTCGGTTAAAGTCTATGACATATCAGGAAAAATTGTGAAATCCAAATTGGAAGCAGTTAACGATAAATTTGATGTTTCTAATCTGGAGAAAGGTGTTTACAATGTTTCTATTGAAACTAAATCCGGAACTGTAAACAAAAAATTGATCAAAAAATAATTGATTTAGCTAACTTAATACATTTAAGGTCTCTTGAAAAAGAGGCCTTTTTTTGTGCAAAATTTAATTTGTTACGTCAGATTTTGTCGTTGTGCTCGGGTAGATTTGCCTCAATAAAATAATTGAAAATGGACAAAATTACACAGGAGCGAATCAGTAAACTCCATCCCAAAGTAAAGGTTGAAGTAGAGAAAATCATTGCAGAATGTGACGCTGCATTGACCGGCAGGGCGAAAATAAGAATTACCCAAGGTTTGCGAAGCTTCAAAGAGCAGGATGAGCTTTATGCGATTGGAAGAACAAAGCCTGGAAAAAAGGTAACCAATGCAAAAGCAGGACAAAGTATTCACAATTATGGCTTGGCGGTCGATATCTGTCTCATCATAGATGGAAAGACTGCCAGCTGGGATACGGCAAAAGATTGGGATAATGATAAAGTAGCAGATTGGTATGAGTGTGTAAAAATCTTTGCCAAGCATGGCTGGGACTGGGGCGGAAATTGGAAAGCCTTCAAAGACCTACCCCATTTCGAAAAGAAATCAATTAAAACAAAAACCTCCGAAATCAAAACCACTTGGAGAAACCTCATCAAACTTCCCAAAGATAAAGATGGTTATGTTGTTTTTTAAAATCAATTTTTAACACGACGAGTTTTGTCGCCACCCGCCTCTACATTTGGCTCAGAAATAACTCTTGCAAGAAATTTCTAAAACATTGTTTAACCAAAATTAAAAACATGAAGTACAAAGAATATTTTAAGGACTTTGACGATTTCGATGAGGAAAGCCAGCAAATATTATTATCTGCCTACGATGGTCTATTATTAACGAATACTTTTCAGCAAAACAAGTTACTGTCAAAACAAACATCACAAAAAACGAGCAACATTGATCAATCTGCCTCTTCTGTGTCAGATATTACAGATTGGGAAACAGACGAATATGTAAATTTGAATATGCTAATTGGCAGTATCAAATATTTCAAAAATGAATATGGTAATTTTCAGTTTTTATATAATATTAAAGATATAAAGTCTAATTTCCAGAATAGGTCAATCTCAGATAATAAAAATAATACCATAAGATTAAAAGTTTATCGGAGTAAAAAGGTAGGTAATGTAAGTCTCAAGATAGGAGATGTTATCATTAGCCAACAAATCGATGCCAAAAATCAAAAAATATATTATCGTTTGACATTTCATTATGTGGACAGTGATGAAAAAGCATTTGTTTTAGAGACTTATTCTTATCAGGAACTTTATAATCTGAACAATTTTTTAAATTTTAGAAATCTTGGGGAGATAGATGCTGCAAATCTTTATTTCCTCAGAAATTTCGCAAATGCACTGCATAATGAGTCCGACCCTGTTCGCCTCAAGTTTCTATATACCAATATTCCAGACTCTATTCTTGAAAATCTATATAAATCTGTTGAGAACAAAACGTTTTTCAACCATTTGGAGATTCTTACAAAATATGATAAAGACGGGATTTTCAGTGGATTTAAAGATGGGAGTTCGGCGATTATCCAGATTTTCAAAGCATTGAAGAAAGCACAAAATATTACAGATTATTACAGGAAGTTTCCGGAGAAGCTCAATACGATCTTTTACAATCTGGATGGTAATAGCGAGTATGAGGGAAAACAGCAAAGCAACAAGATGATCCTTGCCAATATTATGCTGGTGCTATGTCTATACTCTAAAACAGATGATAAAGCTGTCAAGAGCTTTACAATAGGAAAAGGTTATAAGATCAACACCAAACTTTGGGAGTTGGGAAGTATCTTGGGATTTGGTAATTCCGATGCGGGTACTTTCTTCTTGCAACAGCAGAAAGAAGAAGAGCGAAGAATAAAAGTTACAGCAAAAGAAGATGACCCTAATGCAACAGAAACTGTAGCAACCAATTTGGACGATGGCGCACAATTCCATCCTTTGGATATGGTATATCTCACAGACCTATCAGCCGAGACAGATCAGGCTTACTTTGTTCCCGCTATTTACATGAAAGCATTGGCAGATGCCGAGGAATGGAAAGTGGTAATGCAAAATATCCGGATGGCTGCAGACTTACTGGCTGTGGTTATTGGTATTGCCACATTGCCGACAGGCAACCCCTATTTCCTTCTTCTGGCTATTGCAGATATCACACTGGCAGGTGCAGACCTCACGATACAGGCTTTTCGTGAGCAGATTTTACTGATAGAAGGCGGAGAGGATTTTCTGAATAAGTGGGAACAGATCTACACAACGGGAGGTTTTGCCATAGCTGGGCTGACTTTGGTTGGCGGTTTCTATGCCGGTGCCGCAAGATTGCTTACAAAGCTTGCAGATGGAAGCGCAAAGACCTACCTTAAAACTTTGGTTCTGAAAGCCATTCTGGAAACCAATATCTCCAACTTCCAAAGAAACACGATAAAGATTTTAGAATCTAGGGAGATTTTCTTGGGAAGAGAATATGCAATGATGGGACAACAAATGGCGGAAAATGGTGTAGTATTTATATCGGGAGTGAGAGAAGGAAAATACCAGTTTAGCTATGCAGGCATCTACAAAGGCGAGATAATTATGGATTTTAACAAGGCAGAATTATCGAGAGTTTTTAAAGACTGGTGGAGGCTCAAAGGAGAAAAAATGATAGAATTACTGGAGTGGAAATACAATTTTTCCGTCCTCAAGAAAAACGAGCAATTTGTAAATATATACAGCAAAGTCCTTCAGGAAAAATACCATTTATTGAAACAATTTATTAATTTTGAAGAAGAAGCCGTAATCAGATATTACACCACATCTGCCTATGATAATCTGAACAAATATCTGAGAAAAGTATTAGATATCACAAATGAAGATGTTTTAAGGGAACTGGACGCCTTTGCAGATGCTTTGAGAAAAGCACTTGGCAAGCTCCCGAATTCTAAAGTTAAAACCCTTTATCGTTCTTTCTATATGGAAGAAAGCCAGCTGAAAGCTTTGTTCAAAGAAGGTGGAGTTTACGAAGAGAAAGCCTTTATGAGTGCATCAGCAGATTATGATGATTTCCTGAAATACTGGTTGCAGGAGAACCAAAGACACAACGTGATTATGAAGATAGAAGGCAAAACAGCAAAAAGTGTGAGAGAAATCTCAGATATGCCAGAAGAATCCGAAGCGATGTTTTTAGATGGGAAACAGTTTGATGTAACTGGAGTTAAGAAAATAGACCATCCATTAGATTTAAATAAAAAAATAATAGAAATTAAATTAAAAGAAAAATAAGATGGAAAATTTGCAAGAAAAATTAGATTTTTTAAAAAATAGAAATAAAGAACTCTCAAAAATAATATTTGTTGGATTTGATACAGATGAAGAATTAGATGCTTATAGGTTGACAATTAGCAAAGAAAGGGAAGAGTACTTTAGTAATTTGGAACAAATCCGCCAATTAGAATGGGATTTAATGACTCCTGAGCAACAAGCCAGAGATTTGGAGGTAAGACATCAGATAAGACTGAAAACAGGACAAATAAAAGAAGGAGAATAATTTTATTAACATCAAAAATGAAGAAAGCAGCCATTAATAGTGCTGCTTTCTTCATTTTTGATACGTTTTATAAAACAATTATTTTTATTGAATTGTTATCATAATCAAAAATAAATTTTAGCTTGCAATAGCTTCGAACAAACCATCCATTAACAGTAGCAGGATAAAAACGATAGTGCAGAAGCATTCTTTTTAATCCTGTAATTATCTCTTGGTTTTTGCCTGTTTCTATCTTTAGGTCGGATATATCTTTATGTACTTCGGAAACGAAAGAAACAATAAAAGTGTTTTCAGTTGGCTTGTGTTTTTGGTCAATAATAGAATGATCAAAAGAATCAGATAAATTTTTAGTATCAAATGTTATTTTTTTATCTACTTCATAAAAGATTTTATCTTTTGCGGGTTGTCCATTAACATCTCCTGGTCCAGGAGGAGGGGGAGGTCCCATTTCTTTATGAGCTATAACATCATTAATGTTTTGTGCATACAGTGAGAAGCTATAAAAGAGGATACAAATGAATAATATTTTTTTCATAAAAATGATTTTGTTTTGTACAAACATAGTCAATTCACAAAGAAATGCCACAAAAGTATCAACCCGATAGCTCGGATTTGCCATCCGTGCTTATTACAATGATTAAAATAAAAGCAGTAACAGAAAGTGTTATTGCTTTTTTAATATTTTCGAGAATTGATGTTGGATATTGTCACGGATTACAAATCCGCGACATCGGGGTTTGCAATCCGTGCTTTTTACTTTACTGTTGTAAATAGCAGATTCGCCATCTCCAATTACAGATATGCCGTTTCAATTAACGAAAATGCCAAATCCACTATAAGATTCGCCATCTCCAACGAGCGATATGTCATTTCCAATAATGGAATTACCAAATCCAATACATGATACGTTATTTCCGCTGACGGATGTGCTATTTCCGACATTAAAATAACGCTTGTGATAATTTGTTTTTTTTACTTCAATTAATTATTATAGTGAAAATATTATTCCTTTGGATTTTTCGTATGATTATTTTAATATATTTGTTTGTATTCGTTTATTAATATTAACATAAAAAAACAAAACAAATGAGTAGAACAAAAGGACGGGTCATACTTAGCAAGAACCCAAAAGAACATCTGGACATAGCCAAAACAATATATGACAAACACATGGAGTTGGGCGACAAAAGCCCGCTATTGCTGTTGGAGGATGTAGATTGGACAACCGTAGAGCCAAAGATCACCATAGGACTACAGGCGCACGCAGATGCGGAGTTCCACAAAGGTGAGATGGAGAAGCAATACGCCACAAGAGACCTTCAGATGCCGGACGTGACCAAGGCGGTCAAACAAAGCATCAACCTGCTGAAAGCCACCTTCGGCGATAATCCCAAAAAGCTGGCAGACTGGGGCGTGAATGTGGACGACTCTCCTAAGCCAAAATCTAAACCTCCCAAAGCTTAAAATAATAATTAACAACCGCTCAGTTTCCTGGGCGGTTTTTTATTCAAAAAATATTTAAAATCAAAATATAACACGACGAGTTCTGTCGCCACCCGCCTCTACATTTGTAATATCAAATCACAGCAAATTAAAATAAAAGAAAAATGAAAAAGATCACGATACTTTCTTTAGACGGCGGCGGAATCCGAGGAATTATCTCCTGCATCGTTCTTCGCTATCTGGAAGAGCTTCTTCAGCAGAAAGATAATCCCAATGCAAAACTCGGAGATTATTTTGACATGATCGCAGGGAGCAGCACCGGTGGGATTCTCGCTTCCGTCCTACTTTGTCCGGATATCAACGGAAAAGCCAAATATTCTATCCAGAAAGCGTTTGACCTTTATACGGAAAAGGGAGAAGACATCTTCAATGTTTCACTTTGGGAAAGCCTGATCAATCCTTTTGGTCTGTTCAGCGAGAAGATCTCTCAGGATAATCTTGAAAGACAACTGAAGGATTTCTTTGGAGACCTGGAACTGAAAGATTTTATAAAACCGTCTCTCATCACCAGCTATGATATCGAAAACAGAAAGGCTAAACTCTTCAATACCATCAATGCACAACAGAGTCAGCAGAATTTTTTTGTGAGGGATGTTTGCAGGGCGACTTCTGCTGCGCCGACTTACTTCTCTCCTGTCCAGATCAGGTCGTCTTACGGCCAGATCTTCAGCTTGATCGATGGTGGTGTATTTTCCAATAACCCCACTTTATGTGCTTATGCAGAAGCCAGGAAGATACCCTTCGCCAATATTTTTGAAAATCCTTTCAAACCCAATTATCCTTCTGTAAATGATATGATGATCATCTCTATCGGAACGGGAACAGAGATGAAAAGTTATCCTTTCAAGAAATATCAGAATGCCGGAAAGCTGGCTTGGGTCAACCCAATTATAGATATTCTTCTTTCCGCAAATGCAGAGACAGTAGATTATCAACTGAAACAAATGTTTATGACGCTAGGAAAACGTAACAGGCAGAATTATTACAGGATCAATCCGTCGCTTAAATCCGCTTCTCCGGAAATGGACAATGTGAAGAAAAAACACTTGGAAGCCCTGATACAGGCTGGCCTGAGCTATGTTGAGGAGAACAACGTACTTCTCAATGAAATTGCAGAAAAATTAATCAAAAATAAAATATAACACGACGAGTTCTGTCGCCTCTGCAAGATATCTTTGAGGTATAGAAAAAGCAAAATACACGAATACAAATGATGAAAAAATTAATCAAAAATAAAATTTAATGCGACGAGTTTTGTCGCCACCAACTTCTACTTTTGGATCATCATTCAGGGCCTTGAATTGATCTAAACCAAATTTTAACCGATCACTTAGGATATCAGCAAAAATAGCTGGTAAGGAAAACTATTCCCAAAACTCACAATATAATATGGAAAACAAAACACACAACATACCCGAAGAACTCCCGCAAGATGCTATCTACAGTATAGACTGGGAAGACATAGAGAACGTAGATCTAGACTACGACTATGATCTGGACGAGATAGAAAATTTCTTCCGGGAAGACTTTGAGAATGATATTATTTATTAACCTTTTAAAATTAAAATTTTATGAAACGAGAAATTAGCTATTTAAAAGAAAAATTTGAAACAGGGGACAAACCTGAACAAGAACATTTTTCTGACTGGATGGATTCCTATTGGCACAAGGACGAAAAAATTCCCATGGACAATTTGAACATCGATGTCTCTTCCAAAGCTGACAAAACGGCAGAAAACCTTTCTGCAGAAAATATTACAAGCTGGAAAGCAAAACTTGTTGAACCATCACAGATCACAATCGATGCAACATCAAACATTGACACAAATAGTAAAGATGTAAGTGGTTTAAAGATGCATGGGAAAAATGTAGTGATCAATAATGGGGCAAGCAATATTGATCTACAATGTTTGCAATCTTCTGAACGGGATTTTATGTGTACCATTACAAAGGCTGGTACAGGAAGCATTACAATCAAGAATGGTTCGGGAGTAAGTATCAAATCTGTGGATTATACAAACGTCTTAAATGGGGGAGTAGGTAGTACCGCCAAGTTGCAACGGATAGGAAATGATTATTATGTAAGAATTTTTAACACCTAGATCATGAATATAGTTGAACAATATGAAGCGCATAATAGCTATTATGCTATAGATTGTATAGATAGCACACATTTTGGAAATGGCAATAACGGTCCCTATTTTTTATCTTTTGATGATGCTATTTACAAGACCAAATTCAGTTTTACAGATGGTGTTTCTATTAATGGTACTAAAGGTTCTTATGTTGTTAGAAACTTTAATCCACTATTTAATGGAAAAATAAAAATTTTCAACAATCCTAAAAAGATAAAAGAAATAAGTATAAACATTGGCTTATCCAATTATAATGAACAGACTCAAACAGGAACAGTAAGAAATCTTGCAATAGATTCTAACATATTGGACTATTTTACTGAGTGTGAATCTTTTTATCTTGTACATTATTGTTATGGGAGTAATAATACTGACATCTATAAAGGTAAAATTACAGGGGAATGGGCTACTAAATGTGGAGATAAATTAAAGAAATTGGATCTTCACCAGGTAGATTATCCTTTAACTACAGCCTCTTTCAACTTAAACTTGTTACCATCAAATTCTGTTTTGGAGTACCTGAGAACAGGACAGTTAGCTACAAATACAGGTAATTCCTATTTAAATGTTTCTGGAGACCTATCCTATATTCCTACTAGTTGTAAAATCATAAATTTAGGAGGAGACAGACCCAATACTACTAATAATATAACCGGCGCCATACCTGTTTGGGTCGAAGAATTTTCAAGACTAGGTAGAAATACCATTGGTCAGAATTTATCGACTTTGAATCCTTATATAAGACATTTGTCATTACAAGGGTCAAATGTTCTTTCAGGTTCTATTCCTCCAATATGGACAAATAGTTTAAACTATCTTAAAATATTAGGAAAAAATACTATTTCAGGGACCATTCCTGATTTGTCTCTATGTTCAACCATTCATATTGAAGGCAATAATACACTATCAGGCAATATTCCTGTTTTACAGGCTTGTAAAGAGTTGACGATTCGAGGAAATAACAATATGTCAGGATCGATAGATATTGACACATATCTACCATCTATTGATACTCTGATAATCGGAGGAAATAATACAATAGCGGGAGTTATAAAAACAACGGACAAAAAATTTACAGTTGCAATTACTGGAAACAATACAATATCTGCAATAGGGTTTCTTCCAAATTGTACAAGTTTCACAATATCAGGGAAAAATACTTTAACAGGTAATATCTTTTCACTTATTCCCAGTGCAACCACAATCAATATCACAGGTAATAATACCCTGAATGGTTATTCCTCCCAATCTTTTAAAGCGAATATGAGCTATGTAAATATTGCTGGACGTGCCGTATTGACTCAATCCATGGTAGATCAATTGTTGACTGATCTTGCAGCAACTAGCTGGTTGTCAAATGGAACGAAGGTTATTTCAATAAAAGGATCTTGTGCCGCACCATCTTCTGCAGGTTTAGCCAAGATTGAGGTATTAAGGGAAAAAGGTGTAGTAGTAGCAGTAAATGTATAAATCTTAAATAATCGTTATGGAAGAAACAAAAGTCTTAACAAAATCATATATCGTAATATACGATAACGAGACAAGAGCAATTAAGTTAAAAATGCTGGACAACGGAACAACATATGTTCCCGATGGGTTAGCAACTGCCGAGTTCGATACAGAACAAGAGCTGGAAGATTATATTTCAGAAAATAATCTAATAGAAGATAATCTTTTAGAATAATTTACTCTTTCTCAAGTCCGAGAAAAAAAACAATTAACAAAAACATTCCTACAAATATTCCAATACTAATAAACATTGGAACAGGCAAAGGAATGTCTAAAAATCAAAATAACAACAATTAAAAAAATCAAAAAAATGACAACAGAAAAGAACAACACGAATCCGGAAGCTGCAGTTCCGGTAGATCAAAATCAGAAAGCAGTAGCCAATCCTGCAACACAAACACTTTTCAGATTTGTAAGCCTTAGAAATCCTCAGCTTGCAAAAAAAGAGGGTAATCTGAAATTTATTTTCAGAGATGATAATGTTGAAGAGACTACTTTTGACCAATTGGCCATTCAATGGAATCAAAACCCAAACCTTGCACCCAGTAAAATAGATTACTATATTAAAAAAATTATTAGCAATCCGGAATGGTTTCAGAACAGGATAAAAAGCGAAAAGCATTTTAAAGAGTTATATACAGATCTATACTCAATAGTTAAGAAATTTGCTATGGAAGGAGTAGAATCATTATCAGAAGATGATTTGAATGATGTACGGAATACACAACCCAATATGCAGTACATATGGACCACTATTATCTATCAGATTGTGATGCAAGAAGATTTCTACTTGAAAGAGCTTATGTCGCAACTATTGCAACTGATCCATTATGTAGAGAATCAAGATTATTTTTCTTCAGAAACCAACGCTGAAAAGAAGAAGGAAAAACAAAAAGAGCTCGCAACTGCCAAGGTTGTAATTCCAGATTTCCTTTTTGTCGATTCTGCCACTGTACCAACTGTACAGCAAAACAGAGACTTTACGGTAGGTACAAGCGCGGTGGGCTCTAATGATGCTATAAAAGGAGCGAATGCCAATAGAGTTCAAGAGCAGAATGTCGAGAATTCTGTAGCAGTAGACGCAACATATCTACCAACAGAATCTATGCTGAAACGTCAGAAAGTGGCTTTGGCTTCTTCTGAAAAAACACAGCTGGAAGATCTTAAAAAAGATCTTACCAAAGCTCAGAATATTTATAGAAAACAATATTCCAAGGCTTATGGTCTAGCTTCCAAAGACTATCAGAATTTGATAAAGCCCCTTTATGATGATTATGATCAATCACTGTTGGAAGTAGAGGCTACTTTTACAGAAGAAATGACAGCAGCTGCTAAAAAATTAGCTTTGAGCCAAGTGGCAAAACCGGAAGTACCAGAGTTTCAATTCGAGTTCCGAAAAGAAAGAGATATAAGTTTTTTACAAAGCAAGTTATCAGAAAATTCATTAAAGTCTTTTGTAAATCTGATAGGGGAATATGCTGAGAGTGAAAGCCTGTCTGGAAGATTGAATAATGGAGAAGTATTGCAGGAAAATATTGTAGCAATTGGTGATGACCAATTTATCCTTCCAGCAGATGAGAACCAGAATTTTGATGAAATGCTTGAGACCATCAATGCAAAACTATCTGATCTGAATGACACGATCTATCAAAATACAGAAGTTGAAAAACAACAGTATGCAAGTGTTGGAGGTGTTTTGATTCCTGTTAATAATGAAGAGGTACAAGATAAATCAGAAAATTACATGTTTATGGCTCAAACACTTACCGTAGCGCCGAATATGTGGAGTGTTGTTGTGACATTTCAAGCCTCTAATGTTAGCATTGTTTCTGCGGATTATAAGGCTCAAGGGAAAAGTAAGGAAATTAAAAGTACTGAGTTGGATAAAATCGGCTCTGCTTCCTATAGATTATTTAATAATCAAAGTTTTATACAGCCAAATGATGTCAGCGAAGGTGGATTTACCGTTTCAGGGATACTTAAACTCTCAGACGGTAAGGATTATCATATGGATTTCACATTAATTAGAGATTCTAATTATCCAATTAATGCAGCCTCTGGTCAATATTCTACGTTTGGATACAATTGCTATATAATGCCATATACACCGCCAACAAATCCAGGTAACGAAAACCCAGATAATCCTAGTGAACCAGAAAACCCAGGCAATACCAATACACCAGTAAGCACAAACAATACTTTCGTCCCAAAAGGTTTCGGTATCAAAAGATTGGGTATTGCAGATTATCTTAAGGTAGAGCAGACAACCCACGCTTACGTAGAAGGGGAAGTTGCGAATATAGAGAATATCATGGCTCGCGAATACCGTAGTCAGTCCACAAGAAGACTGAGAAGAAGCGAAACTACGGAAACATCATCTTCTGATAAAGAGAGAGAAAGGTCTACAGATACGACAACATCCAGCCGTTTTGAGATGCAGTCCGAGATAGCAAAGATTCTTCAGGAAGCTACAGATATTGGAATCAATGCCAATACAAGTTATTCCAACAATACAAGCTTTGGGAATTTCTCTGCACAATTAGGAGCTAGTTATGCAAACCACCGTTCCAAAGAAGATAGCATGAGGCAGGCAGTTACTCAGGCTCAGGATGTAACAGTGAGAGCACTAGACAGGGTGGTTACAAAAGTCCATCAGGAGCGTATTGAGAAAATGATTGAAGAGTTTGAGGAAAACAATACACATGGTTTTGACAACAGAAAGGGAAATCAGCATGTAGTAGGCGTTTACAGATGGGTAGATAAACTCATGAAAAATCAGGTTTGGAATTACGGAAAACGATTGATGTTCGAATTTGCAATCCCACAGCCATCCAAGCTACATACATTGGCGGCAGCTTCTGTTAAAAAAGTGATTCAGAAACCGGTAGATCCTAGAACAGCTGACAACTTGACAATGAAAGATTATACAGATTTAAGCGACGAGAAGGTTTTAAAACGTTGGACTAGCACTTATAATGTTGAAATTGAAGAAAAACTAAGTGAATATTGTAATATTACTAAATCATTTAGTGGTAGAGATTCTGCATTTTCTGGTAAAGACGAAGAAAAAACTCAAATTGTAAACGGAAATGGGGAAGTTATTATACCTGAAGGATATATTGCTACAGAAGTAAGATATTTATTTAATACTTACCCACATGGCTTTAAAGGATACCATCAAGCTTTTATTTCTGTTGCTGGTATATCCTCAGAATGGATTACGGATGTTCAAACAACGCAAAAAGGAGGAGTTATATCTGGTCTAAATGTTAAAGAAAGACTTGAGTTTTCTTTTGCTACTGGCGAAAGCCCTATTATTCAAGGGAGTTTAGATGTTAAATGTGAGCTTACTGAAGAAGCAAAAAAACAGTACCAGCAAAAAACCTTCAACGCAATCATAGAAGCCTACGAAGATGCATTAGCAGAATATAATGACAAAATTGCACAAGAAGATGCGAAGGCAAGCAGTATCAAAGATGGCAATCCAATGTTCTATCGCCAGATAGAGCAGGAAGTTCTTAAACACAACAGTATCGCTTATCTAGTAGATGATAGCGTTTCCAAAAACAATAAAGTATTAGGAAAAGAACTTTACACAGGAACTACGGTAAAAGAATTTGAAGTTACCAGAACAGGACTAGACGATTATGCATCATTGGCTAAGTTCATGGAGCAGGCCTTTGAGTGGGATATTATGTCTTACAACTATTACCCATATTACTGGGGCAAGAGAGACGATTGGGATGATATGTACCAGTCCGAGAATATAGATCCATTGTTCCGTTCTTTCCTTAGAAGTGGGATGGCAAGAGTTGTGGTTACCGTTCGCCCGGGTTTCGAAGATGCAGTCCAGTTCTATATGGCAACTGGCAGATTGTGGAATGGTGGAGAAGTTCCGGTGATTGGAGATCCAATGTATCTGTCTATTGTAGATGAGATGAAAGATATTAAAGGAGAAGCACAAGGTAAACCTTGGATCACAAGACTTCCTACATCGCTTACTATTCTTCAGGCACAGAGTATTGGCTTGACGGTCTCATCTGCACTTCCATTCACGAAAGAAGACCCTGCATTGTTTGAAAATCCGGAAGAAGTCATTACAGAAAGTAATTTCAAAAATACCAATGCAATGATAGAATCCGGAGCCGACAAGCAGGTGGCCAAGATCGGATTGGACGAGGATTCTCTGCAGTTGACCACGGAAGATGATTAGGTAGTATCAGAACTTTCTTTGGATGATCTGAAACAAGCTTTAGAATAATCACATTTGTTTAATCCATTAGAGGGGCGGTTTTCTAAGCCGCCCTTTTTAATTAAAATATAAAATATGAGCACATTAGTTTTAGATCAGGTGGCTCCGGTATTTCCTGTACAAAAATCACCGCCGGAACTCAAGCTGCTTACCTCGCAGCAGATTGCTAACACCTATTATGAAGGTAAGCCGACTGCTACAGGGAAAGGTTATAAAATATATACAGATGACCCTATACTTGATAAAGAAATAGAAGAGGTCCAGTTATACAAATCCAGATTTAGTAAGAAAATTGGAGATACAGATCTGGTACTTTTCGCCAGCAAAAATGGAGCATTTCTTCTCCAAAGATATCTGGAGGCTGTTCCGCAGAGCAAGGAACTGATATTGTTTCTGGAAATTGATGACAAGTATAACACCAATACCGTTCTTCGGGCTGTCGCAGGTTCCGACCTTACGAAGAAGGATTCTGAATTTGCTGATATTCTCAGCTTTGTAAGAAAACAAGAAGTTACCATAACACCCAAAGTCCTGAAAAAATTAATTGAAGAAGGGATTTACCGCAACAAGGTCAGTTTCATTAGTTGGTTTCTTGGGCTAAAAGATGCTGCAGTTAGCAAGATCTTTAATTTCTATACACAGGGGATATTATCCGCAGCTGCAGACTATTTCAAAAAGGATATTGCTGGTGATATCGCAAGCTGGCGTATCCCGGAAAACGGATGGAATCCTGAAAAAGAAAATTATGAGCCGGCATTGATTCCCGAGGCTGTCTACAAGGAACTGAAGAGATATTTTGAACATACAGATTCCCCAAATAATCCCTACGTTGGGTTGGAAGGGCAGAAGAAGGTCATCACCAAAATTGTTTCGTCCTTGTTTGAGAAAATAGATTCTGCTAAAAAGTATTTTCTTGGTATCCTGGATCAGGCAATGACACTAAAATTCTTCCCAGAACTCTTATTCAAAAAGATAAAACATTCTGTCAGCAGATTTTTTACCCAGTTCGATAAGATAGAGAAGTATCTTAAAAACCCTACCACAGGTATACAGGCGATGGTCTACAAAGGTTTTCAGACCGCCAATGCACTTCTCTGTGGGATTTATAATAGTTTTATAGACATCATTGCCGGTCTGTTTTCTTTGATTGGTTTCCTCTTTGAGGCAGTGGCTGCTATGGCAGATGTTGGTGCCAGCAAGGCAGACTATGGCGAGATGTTTCTGGAACTGATGGAGAATATGATGGAGGGCATCTTCTCCTTTGATTATGCCGATTTTATTATCCGCTGGATCAGCTTTGAAATAAGGACCGTCATCAAAATGGCAAACTGGGTCTTGGAAAATGTAACAGGCGTTTCTCTGGAAAGCATAGCCTATTATTTCGGCTACATTGTGGGACTTATTATAGACATTATTGTAGAAACACTCATTACAGGAGGTACGGCTGCCGTTGCAAAACTATTAGAAAGCACAGCAGCATTTATCAAAAACCCGTTGGCAAAAGTGGAAGCAGGCATCAATAAAATAGCGGGAGTTACCAAAAAACTGCTTGACAGACTGATAGATTTTATTACCTTTATCTCTGCCAAACTGAAGAAAGGCTCAGAAGCTTTGTTCAAAGATTTGAACAAGTTCATAGATGAGGTTTTTGGTTTTGGAGAAGAGGTTGCGGATAATGCGCTTACGCCTGCGGAGAAAAGGTTTAGAGATAAGAAGAAAGCACAAGCAGAAAGACTTGAGAGAAAGAAAAACGGAGGCTATCTTTCTGGTGATGATGAAGAGATTTTTAGGAAAGTACAAAAAGGAGCAGGAGGAGGACAACGATATAGAAGAAGTACTTTAAGACAAATTGCTAAAAGCATAGAAGAAAAATATGTAGATATTAATTTAAAAGTAGAAATTGTAACCAAAAGAAGCCATCCAGAACGTTATAAAAGATGGACAAGCTATCCGAATGATATTTTGGCAAGTTGCAGAACTCACGAGATTCCACCAATAATGTTTTTAAGGGATGATGCAACAGAGCTTACTATACAACACGAGATGTGGCATATTGATGATTTTAAAAAGTATGGTTTTGAAGGATTTAATAGTTTACCCAACTGGACAGCAGAAGAATTAGTTTGGGAAAGGGTTTGGAAACAAAAGCATCGTTGGACACAGGAAGAATTGATAGACTCTTACAAATATTACAAAGAATCGTGTGGCAGAGAAGGAGCAGAATATAAAATAATAGAAGAATTAGAAAAAATATCAAAATAATGAACTTAACAAAAGAAGAAGCATTGGCTTTAGGAATTAAAATAATGACAGATATTAATTTTCTATATGATGTAAATGCCGAAATTGGTGTAAAATATATAGAGAAAGGAGAATATCAAGAGTACAATAAATGGTTAATTAGTTTTCCTTATGGTTTAGAGGACTTTGGTAGATATATTTATGGTTTTATAGATATTAATGATGATTCTAAGATAGCTAAAAGAAAAATATCAATCCGTAATGGCTCAATAAATTTAGGTTATGATGAAGAAAAAGATAAATATTTTGTACAAAGTAAAAGACCTTAATTTTAAACCGCTTCATCCGAAGCGGTTTTTTACTGCTTATAGATTTTATTACCTTTATCTCTGCCAGACTAAAGAAAGGAAGTGAAGCCATCTTTACAGACCTTAATAAGTTCATAGATGAAGTTTTCGGCTTTGGAGAAGAGGTTGCGGATAATGCTTTGACAGCTCCGGAAAAAAGGGTTAAGAAAAGAAATGAAGCAAGAGAATTAAAGAGGAAAAGAAGAGAAGAAGCCAGACAGGATAGGGAAAGAATGACCAATAAATCTGATGGTGGACAGAAGTTTAAAAAACCTGTTCTCCAAAAAATGATAAAAGAGCTGGAAGAAAAATACCAGAATATTGGTCTTAAAGTTGAGGTTGTCGGAAAAAATAGTGGTCATACAATTATTGTAAACGGGAGGGTGGAGTTGCTAACTTTGTTAGGACACGATTCTTATACTCTTTAACTTTAAGAGTA
>NZ_DAMBSX010000007.1:13398-193060 GCF_032054305.1 Epilithonimonas sp. | reverse complement strand
AAATGTAGCATAAAGAGTATATAAATTTTGTCTCAAAAATAGTTGCAAGTTCAGTGCCATTCGAATAGAAATCCGGAAACTCATGAGGCGGATGCTTGGTAATATAATCTTCAAAGCAGATCTCAAGATCCGGAAGTTCTGCGGCAGAAATATTCGCCACATGTTCTTTATTAGAGCCATTCTTTCCATAAGGCATCCCAACGCCCAGCCTGTCATTTTTTTCAAAGATGGTGATAGCATCCGGATACTGTTTATTTTCGACGATATGTTTCAGTATCATCAATGCTGCTGGTCCGCCTCCTATCAATGCGATGGATCGAGAGTATTTATATTGCATTCAGTTCGATTTAGCTATATAGATTCAAAATATATTCCAGAAAGTCCTTGGCTATACCATAATCGCAAAATAAAATTACACATGACGGATCAGATTTTAGTGACGATAGGATGCGCCAACGAAGAAATGTCTTTCCGCAGAATGTTGTAGGCCGTAATTGATCCCTGCATCAAATTTCAGGTCTTTCGCCGCTTCTATCTGAATAGCAGCATTGATATAATTCGAGAATTGATGGGCTTTAAAGTCATAGGTATAATAGGTTTCAGCAATGCCATCAATATTTTTAGTCAAGGAATGGCTAAGCGTTAAGGTCTGTAAAAATTCAGTGTGCATCGACGGCTGATCCTTATCTTTCAATCGGTCCGCTTCTACCTGAAATCCCAGATTCCATTCACCTGGCAGCCTGTAAAGCATTGGTACGATCAAACCTCCTTCCAATTTACTTTCTGTATCATAATGAGAAGTCGGAAATTTAATATATGGCAGGATTGCCATTACAAAATTTCCTTTATCATTACCAATGATATTCTGTTTAACTCTTAAATTAATATCTCCAAATCCCTCTGATCTAGATATCCCTCCTGAAGTAAGATCAGTCTGTTTTTGTACTCCATAGGTCTGAAATCCGACCTGCACAGCAGTAGAGCCGGTTAATCCCAGCTTGATATTCCCCTGATTGATCAGTAGGGTGTGTGTGTTCTGTGATTCGGACGTTTCCCGAACTAATCTCACTAGATCCGTTTCGTATTGAAAATGTCCTGCGTCCACAGTATAGGGAGATTCGGTCACATCCGGACGATCTGTTTCCATTTCCCGCATTTCAGATCTTGGAACAGGATTAAATAAAGAGGATTTTTTTTGAGATTCCTGCTGTCCATAGCATATGCTTGAAATAAATACCGCAGAAAAAATACTTAAGAACAGTTCATATTGTTGATTCATTGCTTATTTTTATCAAAGCTGTACAAAATTTGTACAAAAAGTTGTTCGTTTCATTAAATATGTTATTAATTTTTAATAGTCCCAACTAATATCCATAAGAAATAGGGCTGAAAATATCCAATTTTTAAGGTTTAAGAAAGTAATAATTTTTCAGGATTCAACCATCCAAATAAAGAGGATCAGAAAGAAGGCACTTGGGCTGATTTCTGTACTTTGTATCATACGATACGGGAAGCAATTGGTATAATTACAGGAATGGATAATTGATGACCAGTGTTTTATTTCTAATACGATCGATTAATTTTCGTACAATAAATTTTCTTAGCACAGGTGGAAATTAATTGTTTTTGGTAAAGAATTTGATTTAATACACCGTAAAAATTATAATTATGAGCTTTGATATTTCTTTTTTTGATTTTAATAATCTCTCGTTACAGGATCAGCACTCCGTTGTTGATTCTTATGGTCTCGTTGTTAACAAAAGGGAAAACAGAGATTTAACTTTTGTCACTTACCAGTTCCATTATTTTTCGGTAGAGATCACCTATACGTCACACGATGATAAGTTTACAGGTTTAAATGCCTACCAGTATAGGTTTGAAAGAGCTATGTTTATATAGAATTTCATCATATTGTAAACCGATTGATGGAATTATTTGAATTGAAATATTCTTAAAATGTATTTTTTGCTGACCATGATTAGAATAATCGGAACTGTCTTTGTAAGTATTGGAGTCCAAACCAATTTATTAATATAGAAATAAAAGTTTGAATCACGAAGCATGCATTGAGACAATGAACGATCTAATCAAAATCAACAACGACAGGATTGAAGGTTACAAAAAAGCAATCGCGGAATTGCAGGACGATGAACATTTTGATCGGAAAACTGTTTTCAGTGCAATGGTGACCGAGAGTCAGCAATACAAAACAGAATTGCAGAACAAGATACACGAGTACGGAGGTTCTACAGAGCAGGGAACTACCACTTCAGGAAAATTGTACAGAGCATGGATGGATGTTAAGTCTGCTTTTGCGGTTAATGACAGTGCATCAGTGCTGAGTGCTTGCGAAGCTGGGGAAGATGCTGCGCAAAAGGTTATAGATCAGCTATTGAGGATGAAGATGTAATGGAGGAAACCAAGGTATTGCTGCGTCAACAAAAACAATCATTGAGAGATTCTCACGATAAGGTTAAAGCTTTGAGAGACAAGGCTAAAGCATAATTTCCTTATGTTAACTAGACAAAAACCTTCTTGTTCAAGAAGGTTTTTTTAGGTATACCTGAATAGCGCCGATTATTCTAAATGGCTCCATGTAAAAATAGGCCGTAATAAACAATAACCTTCCACTAATTGATATATTCTTAAAAAGATCTAAGTCAATTGATCATTCTTAATTCGCTCTGTTCTTTTCATCAAATTTCAAATTTCGATCCTGGGCTTTTACTTTTCTATTTCCAAAACTGTAGGTCAACGAAACGGTCAGATTTTGTCCATCATAGTAATTGTTGAATGAGTGGATTGAGCTTTCGTAGTAGATCTGCCCGTGACTTTTAGCCTGACGGAAAATATCAGAAACATATACATTCATCTGAAGATCTTTGTTCATCATATTTAATTTGACGCCAGATGTGAAATTTCCGACAAAATAAGAATGAACATTACCCATATTTGAAGGCAGTCGGAACCAGTAATTCATAAAAAACTGGATTGTTTTGTCTTTTTTTAAAGCAAAACTATTCTGGAGGTTGAAAGTCGTGCTGTTTCCTTTTCTAGAAGCTGCATCAGTCGCAAAAACCTGAGTTTCCATATGAGAGAAATCACCTGAATAATTTAATTCCCAGAAACTGAATAAAGTGTCTGAAAAACTTAATGAAATCCCGGTACTGTTTTTATTAAAGAAATTATAGAAGTTGCTTGTCTTATTTTCTCCATCTAAAACTACGAGCTGGCTGAAAGCATCCAATTCTCTCTGAAAATACACAGAGGCAGAAAATTTCCCTTTGTACAGGTAGGAAAGCTCAAAATTATGATTGATCGAAGGATTTAAAGCAGGGTTTCCGGAATAGTAGGAATTGATATTCGTGTACCAGCGAAATGGATTGATGGCACGGAATCCCGGTCGGTTGATCCTTTTTGAGTAATTGATATTAAAAGTGTTGTCATCATCAGCTTTGTATGATAGATAGAAGGTTGGAAACAGTTTACCATAAGAATTTTCTGTATCCTGCCCGGTGGCGGCTGATGCACCGTTGACGGTAGAATATTCATATCTTAAGCCTGCTTTGACAGTCCATCTTTCTGCCAGTTCCTTTTCCATGCTCATATATGCAGCATAGTTCTTTTCTTTATAATTAAATAGATTGGTTCTCAGCGGATCTGTAATATAGGATCCGTTGATCAGATTCTGGTATCTGATGTCGGAATTGTTGTCAAAGCTGGTGAATTTAATACCTGCTTCTGTCTTTGCAAATTCAAACGGAAGCGTCAGATCGGCCTGGCCGGAATATATTTTGTAATCGAGTTCAGATGGTGTTTTTACGATGAAGGCATTGCCGGAATTGTCTACCGTTGTGAAATCAATATTGCTTGAGGGCGTATTGGAAAAATAATTTCCTGTAATACTCAATTTGTTATCCCGCTTTCCGAATTTCAGATCATAATAGGCACTTATGGTGTTGTTTTTATTTTTGGTGCGGTGCTCTGCGTAAGTAGATAGAGTGTTGGTATAGTTCCCTTTTTGAAAATAATCTGAAGTGTTCGTTATATCCATTCCGGAGTTTCCCATTCCGTAATCGTAGACCAATCCCAGACTTGATTTTTTATTGAGCTCATAGTCTATGCTATAATTAAGTCCGCCGCCGTTCCAGAAATCTCTCCTGTCATCTGAGCTTGCCATTCCGTCTATACCTGCGATCTTGTAGTTCTCATACGAATGTTTCTCGCTGTCATATTGCCTAAGCTTCAGTGATGACCTTAGTTTTTCACCTTGATAATTGACCGTTGCGGAATTGGAAAATCCGGCATAGGTGGTCTGAAAAAGACTGGTTGTCAGGTTGCCGCTCCAGCCCAAGTTCTGGTTTTTCTTTAGAACAATATTAATTAGTCCACTATTACCCTGAGCTTCATATTTGGACGGTGGTGCGGTGATTACCTCTATTTTTTCGATGTTTTCCGAACGCATACCTTTAAGATAGTTGATGAGCTCAGTCCCTGTAAGGTTCAGCATTCTATCATTGATCATCACTGCGATCCCGCTTTTCCCGATCATGGAGATACCCGCATTTTCATCAACTCTGATCTGTGGAGTGTTGTTGAGCGCTTCTATGCCATCCATTCCCTGCGAAGCAATAGAATTGGCGATATTAAAGACCAATCGGTCCGCTTTTCTTTCGATCAATTTCTTTTTCGCCGTTACGACTACGCCTTCGATCTCTTTTGCAGGCTTATTTTCAAGAGCAAAATCGTGTTTTGTAGTTCCGTTTACAGTGATATCATCTTTTAAAACTTCGATGCCGTCAAGAATACAAACTATTTGATAAACGCCATTTTCAGGAAGTTTCAGGGCAAAATTTCCTTTTTCGTCGGAGATGGAAGTTTGTCTAAATTTGTCTTTTACCGCAATAATTTCTGCATATGAAACCTGATTCCCCGATTGTGTGATCTTTCCTGTGATCCTTTGTGAGAAAGCGAGAAAAGGGGTTATTAAAATAACTGAAAGCAATGTCTTCTTCATGATAGTATTAATAGTTCATTATTATGACAATCATGAGCAACTCCCTGTTACATCCAACGCCTTATTTTTTTTAATGGACAGTTGCTTCCTTTTTTAATAATGGGAAAAGATAATTGCTTGTCCAACACACTAAAAATTCAGAGATCTTTGATTGAAAAATGATATAGAGTGTAAACCTTAGATTCCAAAGTGGTCAATTTGACGTTAAGCTTTGATATTCGAGTTTTAGACCGGTCATATTATCTCCCAAATTCTTCCTGTTTCCTTTGGTATTCTACAGTATCTTGAAATAAGAATGAATCTGTTTGTTCACATATAAAATGGTTAAAATCCAACTTTAAATCAATTTTAGAGTTTGGAAAGCAATATAAACGCTTCGAGATCAATTCGCCCTGGAACTACACCCGGTTCTATAACTTCATAGAGTTTTTAAATGGGTTGTGTACCGAAGCGAAAATTGTTGAACTTGATAAAACATTAGAAGAAATTTCTGAGATCAAAATGCAACTTGTTCTGCAATATAAGCAAGAGAAGAAGAACAAATGAAAATTAGCTTTATCAAAGAGCGGATTGATGAAAATAGAGCTCTATTTGAATTATCATTTAAATCAGATTTCGTTGAAAAAAGTTTCTAATTAGTGTACAGGTCAAAAACCAAAAAAAGATAATACAATACATTTATCCTATTATAAAATTTATAATTTCTATATTTGTGATACAATAATGATAATTAATATTTATTATTGTAATTAAATAATACAGTTATGTTACTTATGTCATTGTCTAGAACTCAGAAACTGATTGCTGATCATGTTCGTGATCGTAGGCTTCTGATGGAACTTACTCAGGAAGGACTGGCTGAACGTTCAGGGGTAGCACTTTCTACCCTCAGGAAGTTTGAGCAAAAAGGATTGATATCTTTGGACTCTCTTCTAAAAATCTTAATGGTGGTTGGAGGATTGGAACAATTGCTTGATGCTCTTAAGCCAGACAAGCCAGCTTTCAATTCAATAGATGAAGTTTTGAAACAAGATAATAATACAATTAAAAAAAGAGGTAGAAGAAAATGATCAAGCCTATTGCAGAAATAAAAGTTGGATTAGATTTTGGCTTGGCTGTCCAGCCTGTTGGACGTCTTGCAATACGTAATGGTATCATCTACTTCCAATATGATGACAATTTTGTTAACGATGGATTTGAAATATCTCCTTTCAGATTACCTCTAAAAAGAGGTGTTAGTGAATTACCTCTGCATCCATTTGACGGATTGGCCGGGGTATTCAGCGACAGCTTGCCGGACGGCTGGGGAAGATTGCTGTTTGACCGTATGATCAGAACTTTTAGATTGATGCCATCAGACGTTTCACCACTGGACCGTCTGGCTCATGTAGGTATGCACGGAATGGGGGCATTGGTCTATGAGCCGGATAATAGTCCTGAAGTGCCGCAGGATAAAGTTGACCTGGATGTTCTGGCTGTACAAACTCAAAAAGTCTTGAAAGGAAGTTCGGAAGAAGTAATTACTGAGCTGTTAGCTTTAAATGGTTCTTCAGCAGGTGCCAGACCAAAAGCACTCATTGGCGTAGATAGCAAACGAAAAAATATATTATACGGAGCCCAAAATTTAAACGAAACTTTTGAACATTGGTTGGTTAAGTTTTCCAATTCGCAGGACGGTCCCGATTCGGGAGCCGTTGAATATGTCTACGCGCTGATGGCCACAGAATCTGGTATCTCAATGCCGGATGTGCAATTATTTCCTTCTCAAAATGGGAACGGTTATTTCGCTGTAAAAAGATTCGACAGGGATGGTAATAAGAGGTTACATATGCACACTGTAAGTGGTTTACTTCATAGCAATTTCAGATTACCTTCGCTTGATTATGAAGATTTACTGAACTTGACTGCAACCCTGACAAAAGATATTCGTGAAGTCGAAAAAATGTATCGACTGGCAGTCTTCAATGTAATGGCTCACAATAGGGATGACCATGCAAAGAATTTTAGCTTTTTAATGGACGAAACCGGCAACTGGAAACTTTCTCCTGCTTACGATTTAACATTTTCGACAGGTCCTGGCGGAGAGCAGAGTACCATGGTTTTGGGAGAGGGCAGAAATGTAAGTATAAAACATTTGGTTAAATTAGGAAATGAGGCTAAGCTATCAAAAGAATTCATAGAGAATGTTATTGAGCAAACAACCTCAGCACTTAGTAAATGGTCAAGACTATCAAAAGATTTTGGAGTTAGTAAATCCAATAGAGAATTAATAGGTAGATTAATTAAGATACTTTAATATAAAATTTGAGCTATACTTGTTAGCATTTTAAATTATTTTGCCCTAAAAATAGATGAAAATTGAGGTGTATCCTATATCTACAAATTGGTTCATACCATTCTATCCCATTTTCAAAACCTTCTGGAAAAATTTTATTCTTTGAACGAAAAAAGATTGAGGAATGGCTGTTAAAAAATAGCCATAGATCAAATGATGAGATCCAACAAGAAGCGACAGAATTTTCTTTACATAAAAATAAAACCTAATGATTAGAGTACAGAACTTAACAGGACTTTACCAAAACCATTTATTAGCAGATAATGTCAATATTTTGAAGGTGTTAAATGGCAATTTATACTAATCTGAAAATTGAAATATAAATAACCGTTTTATCTAATAAGATCTATTGAATTCTATTAAAATTTAATCAGTAGATTAAAGTATTTTGTTGAATAGTCTAAATTAATTGTAAAAATGGTCGCTAATATTTTATAATGTAAATGAAGGATATAGCTGAAATTAAAAAAAGTTTTAAAGCTATTCAGAACTGAATAAATTATAGATTTTCTTCCTGACCTCATCATTAGGACTTACTTTATAAAACTCTTTAAGCAGATCCAAAGTGGTGGGTTTTTTAGGATATTGATTATGTAAAAGAAAACTTTTAAGCGCTGCGTTTACCTTGTCTTCGCCAATCAGTTCGCTCAATTTCACCATAACGACAGCACCTTTCGAATAAGAAATATGAGTGTTTTCACCGCTCACTTTGTACAGTGGCTGATTTTCAGATAAACCTTTTTCATTATCAAAAATCTGTTGATGCACTTTTATTCTTTCCAGCATTTTTTCTTTACCGTGCATCTTTTTGTAAATCATCATTTCGGTGTACATCGCTAAGGTTTCAGTCAACATCACTGCGCCCTCTCTGTCATCAGGATCGATCTGGCTGTTTCCCCACCAGAGATGCGAAAGTTCGTGTCCTGCCAATTCATTGATAACATCCTGATTTTGATCAGCTTTAATATTGGCGTGGAAAAGCATATCTTCCGTCATAAAAATAGATGAAGGATAAGCGGTAGCTGCAAAACCTTTTGTGAAAGAAGAAACTTCAGCAAAACTTATGGTTTTGGACGGATATTTTCCAAAATTCTGTGTACAATAATCCAACGTGATTTTTGCATTTTCAAGTAAATGATCTACGTTATCCGAATGTTTTTTGTTATAAAAAATATTGATCGTTATCCCTTTATAAACGATGCTTTTTACCTGATATCTTGCAGAAGAAACCGCAAAACGAAACGGAATTCCATTCGATCTGTAACGAAAATAGTTTCGGTTATCTTTACTGTAATGTTGAATCAGATGTCCGGTTCCTACAGCGGTCTGGTCCTTTTCTGTCGAAACGGTCATATCCAGATTAATGAAATCTTTTTTGAATACTTCAGGAGCTTCTAATTTTTTTAATTCCGATTGCTTTTTGAGTTTAAATTCTGCCCGTTTTTCTTCATCTTCAATTTCATTATCAGCTTGATATCCGAAAGTGGGAAAATATCGACTGATTCTCATAAAAGAGCCATTTTCTATGATTGAATTGAAAGAATCGTGACCATTGACGGCTGACCATCGATAGGAAATTTTAAAATCTAAAGTGGCTTTTTCTCCAGGTCTTAAAGGTTGTTTTAAATCAATTTCAGTTACTTTCTGATCAATTTTTTTTGATTCAGAATCTGTTTTGAAATGGGCTGATTCTATTTGGAGATCAGGATCGAAATTAATCAAAATCTTGTCAATAGGTTGGTCTGTTTGATTTAACAACCTATATGTTCCATTGATCTTATAAGAGTTTTCGTATGGATAAAGCTGTATTTCGGTGGTCACATCAGTAATCGTCGGTTGTGCAAGATCTTTATAGTATTTGAATTTCTTTTCGTATTGAGCCGATTGTACCATCTTTTCATCTTCATTCTGAGGAATATAGCCTTTCATAAAAACATTTCCGGCAAAAACTCCGACAGATAATATAAAAACTGTGAGAATGAGTTGTTTTAAATTCCGTTTTTTTGTTTTGAAGCTTTCATTGATCAGCCAAAAACAAGCAATTAAACTTAGTCCGAACAGCAATCGTTCCGCAAAAGCTGAAGCATAAAGTCCGTATCCATTAAAATCACTGTAAACGCCTTTGTAATCTGAAAATATTCTCAATAATGGATTGGATATGATTTTTTTCGAGACAGGTCCGGCAAATGTAAAACCTGCAAGCACGGAAACTCCCAACGCAACAAATCTGTTTCCGATATTGTCGTTGATCAACAAAATAAAAGCTGAGAAAAGGATCAGTGGAAAAGTGTTAAAAAGAACGGTTCCCAGATACGCATTCCAATCGATTTGAAAATAACTGTAAGTAAGCTGAAATATCAATCCTTCGGAAATTAAAATGGCCGTAAGAAAGAAAAATAAGATACTGATGGAAAGAAAATGTCCGCTCAGTTTATTTTTAGAAAAATAAGTGCTTTTCTCAATCAGTGAAAACCCCGATGAATGGCTTCTCCAGTACAAATCATTAATAAAATAAATGGCGATCAGCATTCCAAATAAATGAAAATTTTCCGAAATGGTGGTCGACATCAATCCTGAACTCGCATATTTTTGAGGAAGGCGGATTCCCTTTTCGATTTCAGCGTAAATTTCCATTCCTACAAAAAATAAGAGCAATATTGAAATGGCTACAATGGTGATACTTTTAAAAAGGTAAATGAGGTCGATTTTTGCAAATGAGAAGACAGATTTTGTATCAGAAATAAATCCAAAAGAAGATCTTGCAGTTGTAAAAGGTTTTAAATTTTTAGTAAAAGAAATACTTGCGACCTGGTTTTTGCTTTTATTTTTGTTTTGGGAAGGTGGAGAGAATGAAAATAGCCTGTAAGTCAATATCAAAAGTAACATTGAAATAATCAGAAAAACGATTCTGTTGATCAATAAATATCCGGTAAATGGTACGATCAATTCATTCTTTTGCAGAGCGGATAATGTTCTTGCTTCAAAAAAGTAAGATGAAATTCCAAATGGGTCGATCAATGCTGATAATTGCTGAGTTTCCAGTGATTGTGGTAAGCTTCCTGCCATAAACGGCGAATTGGAAAACACCAAAATGATCATATAAAGAACATAAAGAAACAGTCCGCCAACAACAACCAGAAGTTTTTTCTTGGTGGTAAATGAAATGAAAAATAAAAAGCTGCAGACTACAATACAATTGATTCCGCCAAAAATTAAAAGAGGGTAGAAGTAATGCCAGAAATGAAAATGTTGCTGAATTTCACTTCCTGTTCTTAGATTTTGTCCAATCACAAATCCAATCATCAAAAATATAAAACTGAGGAAAGTATGAAGAAAAAAAGTAAGAAATTTCCCCTGCAGATACGTTCGTTTCGAAAAAGGATACGAGAAAATGAGAATATCAAATTTTGAATCCCAATCTTTAAAAATTACCTGAATTGCAAAAATTATCGCAAAAAATATAATGACCAAACTCAATAAACCTGTCATAAAACCAATCGTATACGGAGAATTTAAGAAAATTCCCTCTCCAACAGTAAGATTGAATTGGTTTCCACAAAAAATACCTATCAACAAGAGAACTAAGGCAACGAGATATGCTGGCCAACGCTTGATTGTACGTTTGGCCTCAAATAAAAATAAAACATTCATAACTATGGTTTTTGGGTAAGCGTATGGAAATAAACTTGTTCCAACGATGGATGGACTGGTGTAAAATCTGAAAGCGGGTGTTCCGAGAAGGCCGTGATGTATAATTCTCTTTCAATCAATTGTTGACTGATAATATTATAATTGGATTGATAATTTTCCAGCCGATCTTTTTCAATAGGTTTTGACCATATCTTATTTTTCAGCTCGGAAATTAGTTCATTTGGATTTCCTTTTGTAAGAAGCTTTCCCTTATTGATAATGGCTACTTCCGAACACAGATTCCTGACATCTTCAACCAAATGCGTGGAAAGAATCACAATCACATCATTGCTGATCTCGTTAAGTAAAGAATTGAAACGGTTTCTTTCCTCGGGATCCAGACCTGCAGTCGGTTCATCAACAATAATGATTTTCGGATTTCCTAGCAAAGCTTGTGCAACCCCGAAGCGCTGCCGCATTCCGCCGGAGAATGTATGAACTTCCTTGTTTTTAAAATCAGAAAGATTGACTTTTTCCAAAAGACTTAAAATTTGATTATTCCGCTCTATATTGTTGCTGATTCCTTTCAATAGAGCGATATGCTGCAAAAGGTCATACGCAGATACTTTGGGATAAACTCCAAAATCCTGAGGCAGAAATCCAAGATTTTGTTTGATATGATCTGGATTTTCGGAAACGTCGATTCCGTTGAAAATGATCGTTCCTGAAGTTGATTTCTGCAGTCCGACGATGGTTTTCATCAGTGATGATTTTCCGGCTCCGTTGGGTCCCAATAAGCCGAACATCCCGTTTTCTATATTCAAAGAAATATCTTTAATAGCTTGAAAACCATTTTTGTAGGTAAGACTTAAATTATTGATTGTTAAAGTATTCATAAGATTGACTTTAGGTCATAGAATTCCTGGCAATGTCTCCATTGCTTTTCAAATTGTGCGTAAAAATGTTGGTGGTAAAGCTTCAATTGACCAAAAGGTCACAAAGCTTTTCGATATATTTAATTACTCTTCTTTATACTCCAGGATATCTCCTGGCTGACATTCCAAAGCTTTACAGATTGCTTCCAGCGTGTCGAAACGCACACCTTTAGCTTTTCCCGTTTTTAGAACAGAGAGATTGACATTACTAATTCCTATTTTTTCTGCCAATTCTTTACTCTGCATTTTTCTCTTGGCAAGCATAACGTCTAAGTTGATGATAATCGGCATTTTATATAAATAGATCTTGTTCGTTTTGTAAATGTAAACCCTGTTTAAAAATATTAGCAAGGAAATAACAGAAAATTCCCAGCATAAAGTGGATAAAAACCAATCCCCAAATAATACTTTCCACCTCTACAAAAAAACTTGCTGTAATAACGATGGGCAAAGGAAAGAATATATTATACATATAAAATCTTTTAAGATGTACGATATTTCCTTCTGTAAATAATTTTGACTGAAAAAACACTTTAAACACTTTTGCTGACAACCAGAAGAATATTCCGTACGTTAATAGCACCAGTAAAAAAGACAGGATGATATAAAGGTAATTGTTTTCGATATTTAGAAAAGGCTGTTCTGTAAATGGATAATTAATATGCAGATACAGATCTTCTTTGTAAGGAGTTACGGCAAAACCGGTCAATAGGCAAAACACCGAATATACGAATGTGATAAGATAGCCTGCGGATAATACAAGGCACAGATAATACAGGATCTTTGAAATGTTTTTATTCTGATTCATAAGAGAATTATCAATTTGTTAATGCAAATATATAATTAATTATCGTAAAACATTAATTAATTAAAAAAATGATTACTAAAATATAAATCAGAACGTATGCAAATCATTAGGAATATAAAAAAATTGGCACCAACTATAATTAGTCGACGCCATTATTTGTGTTAATCCAAATATAGAAGTTTTAATATTTTATTTGAACTAATGGTGAAAATTATCTTTCTCCAAGATGGTGACTATCTATATAGGCATGCTAGATAGAGCTTATTTTTTACTGATAGGAAATGATTTTTTACTTATCATTCCTTTCAGCATCGAAATCCAGATTGTAGATAATAACAGAGACAGGCAAGTAATTCCAAGTCCGGTCTTGTATAAGGTATATTCAATGATACCGGTTTTGTAAGCAATTGATAATGCCAGTATACCGAATTCTCCCGTTTGTGATAACAAGGCACCGCCGTACCAGCTGTCTTTCCAATTATATTTTAGTAATCGGAAAATAAGAGCTGACATAACACTATTGCTCGAAAGCACAAAAAAAGTGCCTAGCAAAACCATTTTGAAATTAGAAAGCAGGTAGGAAAGATCAAGGCGAAGTCCTATAGAAACAAAAAAAAGGGTAGTGAAAAATATTTTAAAAGGCATTAACGAATGTTCGAGCCAGTTAAAAGATTTTACCTTTCCCACGACAACGCCGGCCATAAAACTTCCAAGTGCTCCGCTTAAGCCTACTGTTTCGGCAAATAATCCAAATCCAAGGCAGATAATCAAACCTAAAAAAACCTGAAGGTCGTGATCTATTTCAATCGTATTAAAAAAACCGGGGAACTTAATCTCCTGTATATTTCTTATCCTTTTCAAAAGTAGGAAAATAGCAATACATACCAATACAGGTATTATGATGTTAAGGAAATCAAAACTTTCCTGACCTTGGACTTTCAATAAAGTTAGAACCGGAGCAAGAAGCAGATCCTGAAATATCAACATATTAAGAATCATTATTCCGAATGTTGTTTTTAAAGTATTGTGTTTCTTCAAAAACTCACTTACCACAGCAGTACTGTTAAAGATGAAAAGTATGGTGATAAGAATTATATCATTCAGGGAAAAATCTGTTATGTAACCTATGGTTAGAGCGCAGATAAAACTTAAAAGTATTTTCATACTCTGGGCAATAATAGGTTTTATAAGCAAACTCCTGTTGTTAGGAACATTGATTTCCATACCCAAAAAGAACATCAGAAGTAGAATTCCAAGCTCACCGATAACTTCTATCTCATCCGGTTTTTTAAAGACCCCCAGAACGTATGGTCCCAACACAATACCTGCAATGATGTAAGCGATAAGGTAAGGCTGGTTCAGTTTTTTCAAAAGAAGCATAATACCCAAAGTGATAAAGCACAATAAGCATATAGCCCAAAGTAATCCATCCATAACTTTTAGTCATAAAATTGATAATGAATTAATTTTATCCGTTGGTATATAAAATTGGTTTTCCAATAAGGAAAACCAATTATAAAATTTGTCTGTTGTATTATTGAATCTCGATCATCTTAGGAGGACGTTTTTTAGCTTCCTCCTTTTTAGGGATTGTGAGCTTCAACACTCCGTTTTCGTATTTAGCTTCAATATGCTCTTCATCCACAACGTCTCTTGCGAGCTCAAAACTACGCTGAAAAGCCTGATAGCTAAATTCTCTGCGGGTATAATTGTCATTTTTGTCTTCCGTTTCATTTTTCTTCGAAGACGAGATGGTAAGGAGATTACCTTCCAGGCTAATCTGGAAATCTTGTTTTTCCATACCTGGCGCGGCGACTTCCACTACAAAATTTTCAGGATTCTCCCTGATATTTACCGATGGGAGAGTGGTAAGAGTGGAAGAATAATTATTGTTGCCCCAATTAAAAAGTTCGCGACTGAAAAAGTCATCGAACAGTGTACGTGGATTTGCAGGGAGCAAACTGCCATTGTTTCTTTTTTCGATTGACATAACAAACGTTTTTTAATGTTAAACAATAAATTAAATGATCACATTTGAAAATTTACAAACAATATACCAAAACAAATGTTGGAAAAAATGTCATATTATAAAAGAAAAAATGTCAGAATGTATATGGTTAGAGTGGTAAGTCGTTTTCTGGAATGACCTTACATCCTCATCTTTTGGAAAAAGGATCAGTTCATTTTTATTTCCTTCAGTAGTAATAGAAATATCATCAGTATTTAAAGGCTCACTCACTCTTACTAGATATGGAAAGTAAAATAACAAGGAGAGATGCTATTGGAAAGATAGCTCCAACAGTGCCATAGTAGCAGGCTTTAGTCACAAAACAGCAATACAAGTAAAGCGAATACAAAGAAGCTTACTGACCCGCAAACAAAGATGAAAATTAAGGTGTACAGGCGAAATGTATCAATTATCACTGGCACATTCGGGAAGTGTTAATTATCTAATTTACAGGAATTTATAAGGTTTGAGGTGTACGGAAGTAGTACAAATGTATCTTTAAATTTATCTACGAAAAATATAATACATTGGTTTATAGGTGTTTATGATGGCGAGATTCGTGCGGAAAAGTAGAAAAAAAGAGGTTGCAGCATCTTAATACTGTACCACTTATGTAGACCTTATGTTACTTAAACCACTATTAATAAATTTCATTAGATACTGTATCGGGAAATAATAAAACATTTCTTCTTTGTCGTTTTTTTCCGGTTAAATCTAGAAATACTGTTAAGTAAAAAATTGGGGAATGGTTTAAAAAAAACATGTTTTGAAATTTCTTACCAATATGAAATTTTTCAAACATTTTCCTAAATTATGTGGGGACAACTTTTGGACAAATGTTTACTATGTCGATATAATTGAATTAATAGTTTGATTATTAGTGTTATAAGTTTTTGGTAACCTCGTGCTTTAGTATACGCTTCATTTTTTCTTTTTTGATTGTTTTTATAAATGATATGGCAATAATTATTAAAAAAAAGGCACTTGTAACAAAAATTAATGACCAGTATTTTTTATCAATCAACTGCATCTCGATCTTGTTGTTTTCTTCTTCTTGTAGAATGAGTTGATTTGTTAAAACTGCAGCCGCACGATTGCTTTCAGATACTCGTTTTTTATATAAAGATTCGTAGTGATCGTGTTTTGAAATATCTTGTTGTTGCAGATAATTTTTTGAAAGCAACTCATAGATGTCGTTTTCTAGATCGTCCCGAGCAGGTTGCCCTTTTCTTTTATTCATTATTTCAAAAAGAATATTATTGGATAATTCGGGTTTGTTTTCTAGCGAAAGAATTTTTGCCTTACCAAGCTCTATAAAAACATCATGCAACTCTACAAATTGTGGAGGATAAGTTCCTGGTGTTTCCCTTTTATTAATACTTGCTAATTTGAAACTTTCCTCAGCCTGTTTTATTTGCTTCTGCTGTAGTTGTGCAAATCCTTTGTTAAGATATGCGAGTTTTAGATTGATTTCTGCCAGCGGATTTTTAGATTGAAGATATTGATTGACAGCCTTGTTGAAGTATGACATTGCAATGCCACTGTCTAGGCTATAAAAATAATTCATTCCCTTCAAATAGAAGATGTTGCCTTTCAAAAGATTGAGGGAATCTGGTATTTTTGGTGACGACAAAAAAAGTTCTGCCTGATTCAAAAAAGCCCTTGCTTTTTCATTTAGTTGCAAAGATTGATAGGTATTTCCTATGATGCTTAAAATTTTTATTTTAGTAACCAGGTCTTCTTCCTCTGTTGCCATTTTCAAAGCTTGATTCCCGTATTTTAGAACATCCAGAGGTTTTTGTAGTATATTGGACGCATTGGTCATTAGGAACAAAGATTGTAACTTCTGTTTATGGTCCAAATCTTTTTTCTGATACGTTTCTTGAGCCATTTTGAAAGCTTCCTGTGGTTTCTGCAACATCAATTGTTGCACTTTATTCAAGATATCGTCCACAGAAGGTTCATTGGCAATACCGAAAAAACCAAATAGAATCATAGTAATTAAAATGATCTTCTTCATACTTCTTTCTCCTTTAATAATTGAATATAGCTAGCAGGTGAGATTCCTGTAACAGATTTAAAAACAGCCGTAAAAGCACTGTGTGTAGAAAAACCACTTTCCTCCGCCAAATATTTTATTTTATAACTTCTGTAGATTGGCTTTGACTTTAATTTATCTATAATATAGTTGATTCTTAGTTCATTAATATAAGCATTGAAGTTTTTCTGTTTATGATTATTGATGGCTTCGGAAAGATACTTGGTGTTTGTTTCCAGTTTTTTAGCAAGATTCTGAAGAGATATATTCGGACTGATACAATCATCGGATTTCTCAAAGATCTCTAATTTTTCCAACAATAGGTTTTCCGTTTTTTCAGGAATAGATTGAGGTTGCACAATCTTCCGTTCTTTCAGAATATTGATTTTACCTATGAAATTTCTATACTCGTTGATTTGAGAAGTTAATTGGTGTAACCTTGTCAAAATCAATGTAATAATGACAAATCCCGCAAGTGTAATATATAATAAAATCCTTTTTCTTGCAATTAATAGAGATTCTTGTCTATCTTTAAAACTACTTTCAATAATATTGAACCACTTGTTTTTTGCGGAAAATTTTGATTGATCCAGCAATTTTAAAATAGATTCTTTTTTATCTATGTATTCCTTATAATCATTGAAAGCATTTGATTTCGAATAATAATTAACCATCAGATCATAATATTCGTATTTCAAATTCAAATTAGAAGTTTGCTCTAGAGAATCTTTCGGAAATGTATTGATAAACGTTGAAGCTTTATCCAATTCATTATTTTTTACCAAATAATTGGCGTATAGAATGTTGAATTCTACATCATATTTGTACAGGTCCTTAATTTGATTTAGAAATAATTCGGATGATTTTATATCACTTCCGGCAATCAAAACAAATAAATTCAGCAGATTTTCCCTAGCCAGCATCAGATTGCCAGATTGTCCTTTCTTTACAATTTCAGATAATTCATGGTTAATGTTTCCCAGTTTATTTTTCTTGATCTGGTCTGAAATTTTGACTATTTTATCAGAAAAAATAATGTCATTATTTGCCTCATCATAGTTTGTAGCCGAAGGGTTTTCTAGACTTAAATGATTTAAGATGCTTCTTTTCAGGATAAGGATATTTGGAGGTAGGTCTTTGTCATTACTTGATATTCTTTTCAAAGCTTCGTTAAGATTATTTTGAAAAAAAAACGACTTAATTCTCAGATAATCAATTTTGCTTTTTTCATCACTGTCCAATGTAAAATTCTTTTCCAGATAATCTAATGTTTCCATCGTATTATCGGGCATCAATACTAGATCATATGCAGCTTTGTGTAGGAGCTGTCTTTTTTCCGGATCAATGGTCTTCCCACAGATATTAGCGAAAAAGAATATAAAAAAAATAAAAACCGGCTTAGGCACTCGAATTTGAATTAATGGATAAAATTATGCTTTTATTTTTATTTACTATTCGTTTTTTCTGATTTAGGTGAGTTAAAGTGTAATAAAATTAATATTTTGTTGATAACACAATAAATTTGTAGCTCTTAAATACCGATATAATAATAAATAATTGCGGTTATAGGTCATTGGATATAGGATATTTGATCTCAAAAATCTTCTTTCATTAGAATCAGGCAAAAAAATATTTATTAGTTTTTAAATAGTAGTTTATCAGTGTTTTAAATATTATTTTTTAATATCGAAATAATAGAAAGTTTTATAATTACGACAGTCTAGTTCTTTTGTTTCAATTATGGTAGCCATAATTTAGACTCGCCGAATAAAGTATCGATGGTTATAACGTTTCGGGCTTTATGATTTAATAATTCTAACTTTTTATTTATAGTACTATGAGAAAAATTAACTTTTTTGCTTTTCTATTATGCGGATTGGTGTCCGCGCAAACCACTTTCACATTGGTAAAGGATATTCTTCCTGGTGTACAGAATTCTACACCCTCCAATTTCGCTATCTATAATGGTAAACTTTATTTTTCTGCCAGCTCAACAGTCGATGGAGTATCTATAGGAGCGGAACTTTGGGAAAGCGATGGAACAGAAGCCGGAACAAAATTGGTTTCCGACATTGTTCCAGGTAGCTCTTCCTCCTCGCCAAATGGATTATATAATTTTAATGATAAATTGTATTTCAGCGGTACGATGAGTATCAACGGGACCAATACAAGTGGAGTGTTGATGTCATACGATGTGGCCAATGGGGTACAACTGGTTTCATCTGTGGCGAAATTTAGCTCAAATCATACAAAATTGGGTAACACATTGTACTTCAAAGCTTCAAATACAAACGTTACGCCTAATACCTCAAGACTTTTTTATCTCAACAGTGCGGGAGAAGCAGTTATCGCAGATGACAACCTTAATGTTATAAATATCGGTCTTGGCGCAAATAAAATTTTGGCGAATGCCCAAGTTACTACTGCAGCAAATCCTCTTTTGACTCAACTTTTTGGCTTTGACGGAACATCTACAGCTCTGATAAAAAATGTAAATCCTAATACATCATCTTATCCGCAATATTTTATGTACAGTCCTGCATTGGGGAAGACGCTTTTCAACGCAAATGGAGGAAATGGGGGCGAACCATGGATCACAGATGGTACAGAGACGGGAACCGTGCTTTTGAAAGATATCAATGTTTCTAATGGTACTGCAGGGTCTAATCCGAATAACTTTACGGAGTATAACGGTAAAGTTTATTTTTCAGCTTCAGATGGTTTAACAAGTGGAATAGAGCCGTGGGTAACAGACGGGACGGAACAAGGAACAAAAATGCTTAAGGATATTATCCCTGGTACATCCGGTTCTTTTCCGGAGAAATTTGTGGTGGTAAAAGATAAGCTTTACTTTTTTGCAACAAGCGCAAGTAATGTGAAGCAAATATGGGAGACTGATGGGACGGATGCTGGAACAAAAATGTTGGCGCCCATAGCATCAGGTTCGAGCTTATTAGCTTACAATGACAAACTTTACGTTGTTGCAAGAATCAGCAGTACAGATACGATTGGTACTGAACTTTACAAAGTTAATTTGCCTGAGGAATCTCTTTCTGTTTCGGAAAAAAATGAGAAATTGGGCGTATATCCAAACCCATCTGATGGTGATTTTTTTGTCAGTACTATCAAGTCTGGATTCTACGAGTTATCCGATGTCTCAGGCAGGGTTGTAAGCAAAAGCAATTTTTTTGACGGAAAAATATCGACAAAAGTACCTGCGGGAATTTATTTTCTAAAGGTACAATCGGACGATTCTAAGACCAAAGTAGTTAGTAAAATAATCATTCGTTAAATCGGAGTTTTAAAAATAAATGAGGTACAGCTTTAATAGAGTTGTACCTTTTTTATTTCATTCTCATTCAATTAGTTTAATAGGTGTCTGTATTATGTTGATTATTATGGTTTTATGCGTGGTTGAATATGTATGACTAAATAATAAAAATCTAGTAAAACTCTATGGAGCGAGTTATAGAATCATTTTAACCCAATTTTTTTAATTACAAGGGCATTATCAAATTGATATTGACTACGCGATAAAATTTTGAATTTTTTATATGTTTTTAACAAAATTGGAATCTTGATGTAAAATTTTGGCACAAAATTAAGTGTTGAAAATACATTTTTTTATTCAAATAATGTATTTTTTGATTTGTTTCTAAATTTTTTTTTCAAATAAATTTTTGTTTTTCTTATCATAATAATGAAATTTTGTCCAAATTCTCCAGTCGCCTGTTATCGTTTGATCTTCTTGTGTTTAGATAAGGATTTAATATTGATATCGTGTATTATATGATAAGCTTATCATATAAATTGCTTTTTGCTTATCATAAAATATAGATATATAATGTGTTGGTTTTGTGGTGATAATGAAAATTTTATTTTTTTATCTCGATTCTATTTTTATATTTGTGATGTTACGCAAATGTTAACAATCAAATGAATCCAGATTTTATTCATACTTACGTTTCTGTAGACTGTGTTGTTTTCGGTTTTGATGCCGAGAACAGACTCAATATTTTATTGGCACAAAAACATGCTGATAATGTTTCTGCAGACAGTCAGAAAAAATTACCCGGAAGTTTGATTTTCAGCAATGAGGATGTTGATGATGCGGCAAATAGAGTTCTTTACGAATTGACGGGAATCAAAAAGATGATTCAGAAACAATTTAAATGTTTTGCAGATCCAAATAGAGCTAGCAACCAGAACGATATCAATTGGATGGGAAATGAGTATAATCAAAATATTGATAGGATCATTACCGTGGCGTATCTCTCGTTGTGCAAAATAGATCACAAGATCAATAGTTCAAAATATGATACTGTAGATTGGCATCCGATAGACAATATCCCGGAGTTACCTTTTGACCATAATAAAATTATCAGAGAGTCTTTGATAGAGATCCGTAAATGGATGGAAACAGATTTCTCTATCATCTTTGTTCTTTTGCCAAAGAAATTCACGATCAGACAATTGTATCAGCTATACAGTGCAGTGAGCGAGAAAACAATTGATATTAAGAATTTTCACAAGAAAATCTCATCTTTCAACTACATTATTCAACTGGATGAGATTGAACAAAATGTTTCGCACCGAGCGGCAAGATTTTACAGGTTCGATCCGAAGATTTATAAGAAAACCCACAATAAATTAATTAAATAAAATAAGCCTCAAAACAAAATGTATTTATTAGGATTCGATATCGGCAGTTCATCTGTAAAAGTTTGTCTTATAGAGGCGTCCAGTGGCAAGGTCGTGGCTTCTGATTTTTCTCCGAAAAAGGAAATGAAGATCATTGCAGAAGAACCAGGATGGGCAGAGCAGAATCCTTCCGATTGGTGGACCAATCTGAAATTGGCACATCAATCTGTGATGTCTCACGCCAATGTAGATGCGGAAGATATCAAAGGAATCGGGATCACTTGGCAGATGCATGGATTGATCTTGGTCGATAAAGATCAGAACGTTCTTCGTCCATCGATAATCTGGTGCGATAGCCGCGCTGTTCCTTATGGGGAGAAAGCTTTTAAAGAAATAGGAGAAGAGAAATGTTTATCTCATCTTCTGAATTCACCAGGGAATTTTACAGCTTCCAAACTGGCTTGGGTTAAGGAAAACGAACCAGAGATCTTTGATAAGATCGATAAAATAATGTTGCCTGGAGATTACATCGCAATGAAGCTTTCCGGCGAAATTGGAATTACCGTAGAAGGACTTTCCGAAGGTATTTTCTGGGATTTTAAAAATCACTGTATCTCGGAAGATGTGATTAATTATTACGGAATTCCGAAGAGCTTCTTTCCGGAAATAGTTCCAACATTCGGAATTCAGTCAACGGTTTCCGCTTCTGCGGCAGAGGAATTGGGATTAAAGGAAGGAACACCAATTTCGTACAGGGCCGGTGACCAACCGAACAATGCATTGTCACTCAATGTCTTCAATCCGGGCGAAATTGCTTCTACAGCAGGAACTTCGGGTGTAGTTTACGGTGTTTTGGATCAGTTGGATTATGATAAATTATCAAGAGTTAATACGTTTGCGCACGTGAATCATACTGAGGAGCAAATGAGATTGGGTGTTTTGCTTTGCATCAACGGAACGGGAATTCTTAATTCCTGGTTGAAACACAATTTCGCAACCTCATTATCATCTTATGGTGACATGAATGAGCTGGCTTCACTTTCTCCGATTGGTTCCAAAGGTTTGAGCATTATTCCATTCGGAAACGGTGCGGAAAGAGTTTTAGAAAATAGAGATACCAGATGTTCCATCCACGGGATCAACTTCAATATTCATTCAAAAGGAGATGTTCTTCGCGCTGCACAGGAAGCCATCGTTTTTTCTTATGAATATGGGATGAATATTATGAGAGATATGGGAATGAACATCAATGTTATCCGTGCCGGGAATGCCAATATGTTTTTAAGTTCCATCTTCCGCCAGTCATTGGCAAGTGTAAGCAATGCAACAATTGAACTGTTTGATACAGACGGAGCAGTTGGTGCCGCAAGAGCCGCAGGAATGGGAATCGGTTTTTATGTAGATTCCAAAGAAGCATTTTCTTCGTTAGAAAAAATCACTGTTATAGAACCTGAACACGAAAAGAGAGAACAATATCTGGAAGCCTATGAGAGGTGGAAAGATCATCTTCAAGAAATAATTTAATCCAAAAAAACATACCGAATTTACATTCACTTGCTGACTCAAAAAAATCAGCGGGGAAGGGATTCTACAATCAAAATTAAAGAAAATATTAAAAAATAAATTAAATAAATATGAACATTTCAAAAGAAGCAAAAGCGTTTTTTCCAGGGGTAGATCAAATCAGATTTGAAGGTAAAGAGAGTAGAAATCCTTTGGCGTTTCGCTATTATGATGCAGACCAGGTTGTGATGGGAAAACCAATGAAAGAATGGATGCGTTTTGCAATGGCTTGGTGGCACACACTATGTGCGGATGGCAGCGATCCTTTCGGAGGACCTACAATTCACCATCCTTGGAGCCAGGGAACTGATGCGGTTTCCAGAGCCAAATACAAAATGGATGCAGGCTTTGAGTTTATGCAAAAGATGGGATTCGGATATTACTGTTTCCACGACATCGATTTAGTAGATCCTGCGGACAACTGGAGAGATTATGAAAAAAATCTTCAAGCAGTTGTAGATTATGCTAAAGAAAAACAATCAGAAACTGGTATCAAGTTACTTTGGGGAACGGCTAACGTTTTCACGCATGAAAGATATATGAACGGTGCTTCTACCAATCCAAACTTTGATGTGGTGGCTTGCGCAGGAACTCAGGTGAAAAATTCTATTGATGCAACAATTGCATTAGGTGGCGAAAATTATGTATTCTGGGGTGGAAGAGAAGGTTATATGAGCCTTTTGAACACCGATATGAAACGTGAGAAAGAACACCTTGCCCGTTTCCTTACAATGTCTCGTGACTACGCGAGAAGCCAAGGTTTCCAAGGAACTTTCCTTATCGAACCAAAGCCAATGGAGCCTACAAAACACCAATACGATTACGATGCAGAAACCGTAATTGGATTTTTGAAAAGCCACGGTTTGGAAAAAGATTTCAAATTAAACCTTGAAGTGAACCACGCAACTTTGGCTGGCCATACTTTCGAACACGAATTACAAGCTGCTGTAGATGCAGGAATGTTAGGAAGTATTGATGCCAACAGAGGCGATTACCAAAATGGCTGGGATACGGATCAGTTCCCGATCGATTATTTTGAACTAGCTCAGGCTTGGTTGGTGATTCTTCCAAGTGGCGGTTTAGGTTCGGGAGGTGTTAACTTCGATGCGAAGATCCGTCGTAATTCTGTAGATGCAGATGATCTTTTCATCGCTCACGTAGCGGGTATGGATGCTTTTGCAAAAGGACTTTTGGTAGCGACAGATATTCTTGAGAATTCTGATTATATAAAACTGAGAACAGAAAGATATTCATCATTTGACAATGGTAACGGTAAAGCATTTGAAGATGGCAGATTGACTTTGCAAGACCTTCAGAAAATTGCCCACGAATCTGGAGAACCATTGCCGAAAAGTGGTAAACAGGAACTTTTTGAGGCTCTTGTTAACATGTATATCTAAAAATAATAAGGGCGCTGATCTACTATTATCAGGGCACTTAGAAAAACTAACTTAAAAACAAAATTATTATGAATCTATTTCATTTAAGTAAAACTAATAGAGCAGCATTGTTTTTTGCAATGACTCTATTACCATCAGGTCTGGTTTACTCGCAGAGTAAAAGAGATACTGTTACAAAAGAAAAGCAGATTGAGGAGGTTGTTGTTATTGGATATGGAACTCAAAAGAAAGAAGCAGTGACTGGTTCAGTCTCTTCTTTAAGCGGTAATGCCCTTAAAGAAGTGCCATCTGCAAACATTACTGATGCAATGCAAGGTCGTGTTGCGGGTGTTGATATTGGTAGAACCTCTACGAAACCTGGTGCTGTACAACAAATTCGTATTAGAGGAGAAAGATCTTTAACAGGGAGTAATGATCCCCTTATAGTATTGGATGGTATCCCATTTATAGGTTCCTTAGCTGATATTAGTCCCTCGGATATCAAAACTTTAGATATTTTGAAAGATGCCTCAGCTACTGCAATTTATGGGTCTAGAGGAGCCAACGGAGTTATATTGATTTCAACAAATAGAGGAGCTAAAGGGCAAAAAGCTAGGTTTACCTATAACAGTTACAATGGTTTTCAGACCCTTTTTTCAAAATATCCTTTGATGGACGGTCCTCAGTTAGCAAAGCTCCGAAAGGATGCAAATAATTTATATACAAATTCCTTATATGAATCTGATAATGCCAATACAGACTGGCAAGATCAATATTATGGCGTGGGATTGATGATGAATCATGATATTGGAGTAACGGGAGGTAGTGATAGGGGAAATTATAACTTTGGCGTTGCATACTTTCAACAAAATGGAGTGGTTCCTCTACAAAGCTATAAAAGGCTCTCAATAAGAGGGTCGCTTGATCAGGAGGTTGGTAAATATTTAAAAGTTGGATTTTCTACCAATTCTAATTTCTCAATCAACGACTTTAATGGCGTAAGTGGTGCACCAATATTAGGCATCTCACCTTTGCTGAGTCTTTATGATCAAAATGGGATGCCCACTATGAGAACACAGCAAGCTATCGATCAAACTTTTGTTCAAACGAGAAGAACTCTCGAAAGTTATGGTGATGCTTACGCAGATAGAACCAATGCTTTCAGTTCTTATAATAACTTGTATGGTGAATTCAAAATTCCCGGAGTTGAAGGCCTTAAATACAGGTTAAATGTTGGTTTAAATTACAGAAACTCCAATAGCGGAAATTATACAGGAAAAGGGGTGCTAAATTATAATGCTGAAACGTTGTCATCAGCAGGTATTGGAAACTCATTACAAACACAATGGGTTTTAGAAAACTTATTAACCTACGACAAAACATTTGGTAAACACAAAGTTAATTTTGTTGGTTTGTATTCGGCAGAACAGACAAGATTTAATAGTTCTTACATTTCGGCAAGAGATGTGCCAATCGATGCTTTCCAATATTTTAACTTAGGACATGCCCAAGGAGAAGTTATCATTAATCCAGCTAATCAAGGATACTATAAGAGAGGACTAATGTCTTTAATGGGAAGGGTAATGTATCAATATGATAATCGTTATATGTTAACTGCTACAGTCAGGTCAGATGGATCGTCTGTTTTGGCAAAAGGCCATCAATGGCACACTTATCCGGCAGTTTCGGTAGGGTGGAATGTTGCGAATGAAAGTTTTCTTAAAGATTCTAAATTTATTAACCTGTTAAAATTAAGAGCCGGTTATGGACAGACATCAAACCAAGCAGTAGCACCGTACACAACCTTTGGTAGTTTAAGTACCGTTCCTTACAACTTCGGAGATGATAACGTAATAGGTAACTATGTAAATACGGCTCCAAATGCTTCGTTAGGTTGGGAATTTTCCAAAACCTATAATTATGGATTAGATTTTACTTTATTTAATAGAAGAATCAGCGGTACGGTAGAATATTATATTACCAATACAGAAAAATTGTTGCTAGGTAAAACATTGCCACAATCAAGTGGCTTGGGCTCGGTAACTGAAAATGTAGGCGCATCACAGAATAAAGGTTTAGAAATATCTCTTAACGGAATTATTATTAACAATCCTGACGGATTTTCTTGGGAAGTTGGTGGGAACTTGTATGCAAACAGAAATAAAATCACAGCGTTGGCTTCCGGGGCAGATAGAAACGAAGGTAATTTATGGTTTGTAGGTTACAATATCAATGCATTGTTTGATTATCAATATACCGGATTATGGCAACAAGGAGACCCATATCTTAACATCCTAGAACCGCAGGCAGGTGCAGCACCTGGAATGATAAAAGTACTTTATACTGGAGGCTATAATGCAGATGGAACACCAGTAAGAGCAATTGGGCCTGATGATAGACAGATAATTAATACTACTCCAGATTGGATGGGTGGTTTCAATACCAGATTAGCATATAAAAATGTTGATTTAAGCATCGTAGGTGCCTTTCAGAAAGGAGGAGTTCTTATTAGTTCGCTTTATGGTTCGGCAGGTTATCTTAACAGGTTAAATGGTAGAGGTAATAATGTGGATGTAGATTATTGGTCAGAGGAAAATCCAAACGTAAGATACCCTAAACCAGGCGGCCTAATGAGTGGAGATAATCCTAAATATGCTTCAACTCTTGCATTATTTGACGGCTCATTTGTAAAAATAAGAACAATCACATTAGGTTATAATTTTAACAAGGATGTTTTAGATAACTTAGGTATAAGTAATCTTAGATTATATGTTACGGTACAGAATCCGTTTGTCTTTGGTTCTCCATATTATAGACATTCCGGTATGGATCCCGAACCAAATTCTAGAGGAGATGAAAATCAAGCTGTAAATTCTTACAAAAGAAATCAATTGATTATTGGAACCAATAATCCTTCTACAAGAAATTATATGATGGGACTTAATTTAACATTTTAAAAATTTAAATCATGATTAATCTAAATAAAAAATTCATTGCGGCTATCTTTTTAGCATCGTTAACATTCAGTATAGGATGTAATGAGATATTAGATGAACAGCCAAGAGGTATATATACACCAGAAGATTTTACTACAGAAAGAGGTATATCCCAAGGTGTTACCTCGCTATATAGACAAATGAGAACACTATACGGTAATGGATATTGGTTGAATGCTAATATGACAGGTACGGATGAAGCTACATGGGCGCAAAGTGCTGATGGTAATTTTAGGGATCTCGATATGACTGGTGCCGCTGGTAGTATCAATTCTAGCACTTTTCCTACGAGTATGGTTTGGGGTTCAGTTTTTCCTTCGATTAATACAGCTAACGGAATCATCCAGAATGGATCGGGAGCAGGTATTCCAGAATCATTGATTTCTGAAGCAAGATTTTTCCGTTCTTTTTATTATTTTTTATTAGTTCAAACTTATGGTGGTGTGCCGCTTGATTTAGGCTCGGGTGAGTTAGCATTCAATATTGACCCTAAAACTACGTCTGAAAGAAATACTGTAACTGAAGTTTATACTAAAGCTATCTTTCCGGATTTGATTAAAGCAATAGATAATTTGCCTGCCAATGCAAGAGTAAAAGGCGGAGTTACCAAAAATGTAGCACGACTATATCTTTCAAAAGCATATTTAACTTATGCGTGGTGGTTGCAAAATCCGAATAGTATTCCCACATATCCGGAAACCCCAAGAACAGATCCAGATGGTCATAATGCTCAATGGTATTTCCAAAAAGCTTATGATATCGCATTAGAAGGTATTAGTAATCCAGGTAATTATGCTTTACAACCTACTTACTATGATTTGCATAGAGGTTCAAATGATCGTAATAGCGAATGTATGTTATATGCCGATCATACAGAAGCAAGTGAGTATTTTAATGAAGGTGTGATCCAAGCAAGCTACGGTGATGGATGGTCTCCTAACAATTTTGCGGCTTGGATGCTTACTTGGAATTATACAAATATCAGAAGCAGTTCTTCCAGCACCTCTTGGACTTCAGTGAGTCCAGTACAAAGAGCTGCTACCCAAGATTTAGGTCGTCCTTGGACGCGTATGGCTCCAACCATTCAGGTTATTAAGAATACTTTTGCAGATAAAACAAACGATTCCCGTTATGATGTGACTTTTGTAACTACGTACCGTGGAAATTGGAATAAGGAAGGAACGGGACTTACAAATGTAGCAACACTTTATAATGCTAATAGTCTTCCAGTTCATCCAGGAGATGCAATATTGACATTTCTTAATGACGATTCTCAGTTACCTTCTTATGGTTCAGGAGGTGGACAAAGTAATATTGGTGCTGGAACCTTACCTGGAAGAGCAGATTGGGTAGTTGCACCTAACGGAATTAATAGGATTGTTTATCCTGGAATATGGAAAATCGGAACCTACCGTACTGATAATGGTAATGGATTAGGATATCCTAATCCAAGTTTAACACGTCCTTTTGTAGCCGCGAAATTTTCAGAATTTTACTTCTTAGCGGCTGAGGCTGCCGTAAAAGGAGCTTCAGGTTCTTTATCAGCACGAGATTTGATTAATGTAATTCGTGCCAGAGCAGGGAAATGGGTTTGGAGTGTGAACGGAAATATTGCAAAAGTACAAGACAATAGTGCTGCGATGACTGCGGCAACACCCTCTACAATTACATTGGATTATATCTTAGATGAAAGATCCCGAGAATATTTCGGAGAAGGCTATAGATGGTATGATCTTGTAAGAACTCAAACTTGGGGACAAAAAGCTGCATCATATTCAATAGGTGGAGTAAATTATGGGGATCATACTCCGCAAACTGTAAATAGATCTATTCAAAACTACCATTATCTCAGACCTATTCCTAGAGATCAGTTAGATAGAATGGAGGTATCAGCAGAAATTAAAGCAAAATACCAGAATCCTGGTTATAATTAATAATTTTTAAGTTCATATCAATCAAGAACAAAGTAGGTGTAAACTTTACACCTGCTTTGTTTTAAATAAAATTTCTAGAATATTATGGAAAAAACATGGCGCTGGTTTGGGAAGAATGATAAAATAAAATTACAAACACTTCGGCAGATTGGTGTTGAAGGTATTGTTTCTGCATTGCACGATGTTCCTAACGGAGAAATCTGGAGTCTTGAGGCTGTAAATGATTATAAAAACTATATAGAAAGTCACGGACTTCGTTGGTCTGTAGTTGAAAGCCTTGCTGTGAGCGAGTCTATCAAATACGGAGGCGAAAACAGGGACCAACTGATAGAAAATTATATTAAAAGTCTCGAAAATCTCGGTAGAGCAGGCGTTACAACAGTTTGTTACAACTTTATGCCGGTTCTCGATTGGGCTAGAACAGACCTTTTCCACGAATGGGAAGACGGTTCATCATCTTTATATTTTGATAAAGCCAAATTTGCCTATTTTGAGATTCATATTTTGAAAAGAGATGGAGCAGAAAAAGATTATACGCCTGAGATTCTCAAAAAAGTTGAGGAATTAAAAAATACGCTGACGGAAGCTGATAACAATGATTTGATTGATTCTGTTATTGTAAAAACACAGGGCTTCGTCAATGGAAATATCAAAGAAGGCGATTTAAATCCGGTAGAAAAGTTCAATAGTTTATTGGCTTTGTATGACGGAATTGATAAAAATCAACTTCGTGAAAATTTAAAATATTTCCTTGAAAAAATAATGCCGGTTTGCGAAGAATGGAATATCCAGATGTGTGTTCATCCGGACGACCCGCCGTTTGCATTGCTTGGTTTGCCAAGAATCGTAACCAATGAAGATGATATCGACTGGTTCCTGAACGCCGTCGATAATCCGCACAACGGATTAACATTCTGCGCAGGTTCTTTAAGCGCCAATCTTCAGAATGACGTTCCAAAATTAGCTCAGAAATATGCGCACAGAACAAAGTTTGTCCATCTAAGAAGCACCAATGTTTTTAAAAACGGTGATTTTATCGAAGCGCATCACTTAGGCGGAAGAGGAAAATTAATTGACGTTATCAGTGTATTCGAAAAAGAAAATCCCGATTTACCGATGAGAATCGACCACGGAAGATTGTTGACAGAAGACGTTGACAAAGGCTACAATCCTGGTTATTCTTTTTTGGGAAGAATGCTGGCTTTAGGTCAAATCGATGGTGTGATGGCAACGGTACAGTCAGAATTGCAGAAATAATTTTGAAGATTTGAAAGAAATTTAAAAGTAGAAATGAAAGATATGTTTAGCATAAAAGATAAAGTAGCGGTCATCACAGGCGCTTCCGGCGTTTTGGGCGGAAGTCTGGCGAAAAGTTTCATCGAAGCTGGAGCAAAAATTGTTGCGGTCGGCAGAAATCAGGAAACTTTGGATTCCCGTGTGAAAGAACTGACCGATTTAGGAGGCGACGCTTTCGCAGTAGAAGCTAACGTAATGGACATCGAAAGTCTTGAAAATGCATCCAAAAAAATCATTGAGAAATACGGTAAAATAGATATTTTGCTGAACATTGCCGGAGGAAATATTCCCACCGCAACGCTGTCTCCGGAGCAATCTTTTTTCGATATGAATATGAGCGGATGGGATGAGGTAACAAACCTCAATATCAACGGAACCGTTTATCCAAGCTATGTTTTCGGAAAAGTAATGGCAGAGCAGGGTAGTGGAAGCATTGTCAATATTTCATCGATGGCAGCTTATTCTGCGATTACGAGAGTAGCTGGATATTCTGCAGCAAAATCGGCGATTACGAATTTTACCCAATGGTTGGCTTCGGATTTAGCGTTGAAATTCGGAGACAAAATCCGTGTGAATGCAGTGGCTCCAGGATTTTTCATCGGTGACCAGAACCGTGCTATTTTGTTGAATCCAGATGGTTCTTTAACGGACAGAAGCAAGAAAGTCATCGCCAAAACACCGATGCAGAGATTTGGTGAAGTAGAAGAACTGAACGGCGCTGTACAATTTCTTTGCTCCGACGCTGCAAGTTTTATCACGGGTGCGTTATTGCCTATTGATGGTGGTTTCAGCGCATTCAGTGGCGTTTAAATATAAATATTATTTTCTTTATATAGTAAACAGGGCCTTAATGATTTTCTCATAAGTTAAGGTCTTGTTTTTAAAGATTTTTTACAAAATCAAAATCAATTTAAATTTAAAAATGAATCATTCCACAAGCAAAATAGAAGTTTTCGGAAAATCATTTTTGCTGGAATCGGCAAAGGCGGAAAATCTCTATTTTGGTTTTGCGAAAGAGATGCCGATTATCGATTATCACAATCACCTGGAACCTGATGTCATTTCCAATAATCAGAATTTCCTTTCTCCAACGGCAATCTGGCTGGATGGTGACCACTACAAATGGCGTGCAATGCGGAATTTCGGAATTGATGAGCAATTCATTGCCGGAAATGCCTCAGACTTAGAAAAATTTAAAAAATGGGCAGAAGTTGTGCCCAATACGCTTCGGAATCCATTATTTCACTGGACGCATCTCGAGCTCAAAAATCCTTTCGGAATCAAAGAATATCTTTCGCCAAAAAATGCAAAATTCGTTTACAGTCAGATGAATGCTAGTCTGCAGACGACAGAATTTTTGCCACAATCAATCATTAAAAATTTTAAAGTCGAAGCACTTTGCACGACAGACGACCCGGCAGACGATTTGGCTTATCATAAAGCTTTGAAAGACAGTAGTTTTGAAACTTCTGTTTTACCGACTTTCCGTCCTGATGCTTACATCAGCATCATCAATCCAGAACAATATTTATCTGGAATCAAAAAACTTGAAAAAGTTTGTGGAACTGAAATTAATTCAGCTTCCGATTTGTTGAATGCGCTACAATCAAGAATTAATTATTTCGCAGAAAACGGGGCAAAAGTGGCAGACCACGGCTTCGAATATTTTCCAGATACAACCCTTTGGAATCAAAATCTTGAAACCGAACTTTCAGAATTTTTAAAGGGAAACAAACCGACTTTTTCAGACCCTGAAGCATTGTGCGGTTATTTATTAAAAGAACTTTGTAGAATGTACAATAAGAAAGGCTGGGTTCAGCAGTTTCACGTTGGCGCAACCAGAAATAACAATTCTCAAATGCTCGGTAAAATCGGGATTAATGCAGGTTATGATGCCATCAGTGAACAATATTTTGCACAAAGATTAAGTGTTCTTTTGGATGAATTAAATTCTTCCGGACAGCTTACCAAAACAATTATTTACAATCTTAATCCCACTTTTAATGAAGTTTTGGCGACACTTGCCGGCAATTTCAATGAGGGCGGAATTAAGTCCAAAGTACAGTTTGGTGCAGCGTGGTGGTTCTTGGACCAGCTCGACGGAATGAAAAAACAGATGAATACGCTTTCAAACATCGGTGTCATCAGCACTTTTGTAGGAATGCTCACAGATTCCAGAAGTTTGTTATCGTTCTCAAGACACGATTATTTCAGGAGATTGTTGTGCAATATGTTCGGTAGTGAGATGGAAAGAGGATTGCTTCCCAACGACGAAGAATGGGTCGGAAAAATCATTCAGGATATCTGCTATCACAACACCAAAAACTATTTTGAATTTTAAGTAAAATGAATTCCAGTTATAATAAAATATTGTGTTTCGGAGAATTGCTTCTTCATTTTGCACCGGATTCTGACGGAAACTGGCTGAATGAACAGGCTATGAAAATCTTCGTTGGCGGCGCAGAATATAACGTAGCTTCCGCACTTGCGCAATGGCAAAATCCGGTTAAATTACTTTCAGCTTTACCGGAAAATTTTGTCGGAGATCAATTGGAAATTCAGCTTAAAAATAAAGGAATTGAAATTTTGGCGGAAAAAAGCAACGGCAGAATCGGAACTTTTTACCTGTCATCGGACGGCGATTTGCAGAATGCTTCGGTAATCTATGATCGTTTTCCATCGGTTTTTACGCAGTCCGACTTTTCGCAATTTAATTTGGATGTAATTTTTTCTGACATTAAATGGCTTCACATCAGTACAATTACGCCGGCGTTGAGCGAAAATGCTTACCAGAAATGTCTCGATTTGATGAGTGAAGCTGCAAAAAGAAATATCACCGTTTCTTTGGATTTAAATTACCGTTCAGCACTTTGGCAGGGAAGAAATCCATCGGAATTAATCAGAAAAATGATGCCTTTCGTCAATGTGTTGATGGGAAATATCTGGTCAATCCAACAGTTTCTTGAAATCCCGATTGAATATGCGCTGAACGGAAATTTCGATGATGAAAATCTTTTAATGCAAGCCGAAAAATCAGCGTTAGAAATTCAGAAACAATTCCCGAATGTGGAAATGATTGCCAACACCTTCCGTTTTACAAATGGCGAAAAAGTGAATTATTATGCGACTTTGTTCGCTGATGAACTTTTGGTCTCAGAACAATATCAATCCGAGAAAATCGAGGAAAGAGTTGGCAGCGGCGATTCGTTTATGGCGGCATTAATTCACGGAAAAATCAAAGGAAATCCTTCACAACAAATTTTGAATGATGCGACAAAAGTTGCTTTCAGAAAACTATTTGTGAAAGGTGATACCATCGATGAATCTATAAATATCGAAAAATTATGAATCCAATCATACAAAAAATAAAAGACCAGAAAATCGTTCCGTTGTTCTACGACGAATCTTTTGAGGTTTCAAAAAATACAGTAAAAGCCCTTTACGATGGTGGAATTCGTGTCATAGAATATACCAACCGTGGCGCTCAGGCTTTGGAAAATTTTACCAAACTTAAGGAAATTTCATCCACAGAATTTCCCGGACTTTTATTAGGAATCGGAACGGTTAAAAATACCGAAGAAATGGACGATTATGCCAATGCAAAAGCTGATTTCATCATTACACCGGTTATTAGCAGGAAAATCATCAAACATTCGGTAAAGAAAGATGTGCTGCTGATTCCGGGCTGTTTTACGCCGTCGGATGTCAATCTGGCATTTCAGAGTGGACTTAATTTGGTCAAAATATTTCCGGCTGATGCTTTAGGTAAAAATTATATCAAATCCATCCAACCCGTTTTTCCGGGAATGAATTTTATGCCAACAGGCGGCGTGAATGCCAATGTTGAGGATATCAATGAATGGTTCAAAGGCGGAGCAATGGCCGTTGGATTGGGAAGTTCTTTGGTAAAATCAGATTTGAAAGAGCAAGAGCTTACAGACAAAGTGAGAAATTTATTACAACAACTTAATCAAAATTAATGCAGGCTCCTAAAAACCGCAATATCAGATGGTTTATGCTGTCTCTGGTCTTTCTGGCAACGACCATAAATTATCTCGACCGTCAGGTAATGGGCTTGCTGAAACCTGTTCTGGAAAAGGAATTCAGCTGGGACGAGAAGGATTACAGCTACATTGTGATGGCTTTTACGACGACTTATGCTATCGGTTATCTCGCAATGGGGCGATTCATAGATAGAGTAGGAACTAAAATTGGTTATGCTGTTTCTTTGATAGTCTGGAGTTTAGCATCTATCGGGCACGGTTTTGTGAAAAGTACGGTCGGATTTTTAATCGCAAGAAGTACTTTAGGAATTAGTGAAGCAGGAAATTTCCCCGCAGCTATAAAATCTGTCGCCGAATGGTTTCCGAAAAAAGAAAGAGCTTTAGCAACCGGGATTTTTAACTCGGGTGCAACAGTTGGAGCCATTTTGGCACCGCTTCTGGTTCCTTTTATTTTGGGACATTACGGCTGGCGAGAAACTTTTGTCTGGATTGGCGCATTGGGATTATTGTGGATTGTTTTGTGGTGGAGATTTTACAATATCCCGGAAAAAACTAAAAATTTAAGTCAGGAAGAACTTCAATATATCAAAAGCGACCAAGTTGGACAGACAGAAGAGCAATCCAAAGTTCCGCTTTCGGAATTATTAAAATATAAGGTAACCTGGGCTTTTGCAATCGGGAAAATCCTTACCGACCCGATTTGGTATTTTTTTATGTTCTGGCTTCCTGCTTATTTTGCAGACGTTTTTAAAATGGATTTAACCAAACCTTCAATTCCGTTGATTATCATTTACAGCGGAACCACGATTGGTAGTATTGGTGGCGGTTATCTGTCTTCATTATTAATTAAAAAAGGCTGGACCATCGGAAGAGCGAGAAGTTTTACAATGTTACTGTTCGCCTTGATGGTCGTTCCGGTAATGTTTTCAAAATATGTTGAGAATATGTGGATGATTACTATTATCATTGCTTTGGCAACCGCTGCGCATCAGGGGTGGGGAGCAAATCTGATGACAACAGTTGGCGACAAATTACCTAATAATTATGTGAGTTCGGTCATAGGTTTTGGCGGAATGCTCGGTTCTGCTGCCGGAATTCTTTTTCCACTTTTTATCGGGATTGTTTTGGATACGTTTAAAAAAGTGGGAAATATCAACGGCGGCTACAATATCATATTTTTCATTGCCGGCGTTTCTTACGTTGCTGCGTGGGGAATTATTTGGCTGATTAATAGAAATGCAACCGTAAATGCTGTCTCAGAAAAGAAAATTTAAAAAAATGAACGTCAAGTTTTCCATATTAACCTTCTGTTTTTTCCTAAGCGGATTTTCCTTGGCTCAAAAAGGCGGGAAAAACAAACTTTGGTATGACAAACCCGCCAAACAATGGGTAGAAGCGTTGCCGGTTGGAAACGGAAGGTTGGCATCGATGGTTTTTGGCGACCCATCCCAGGAAAAAATTCAGCTGAATGAAGCGACTTTCTGGTCAGGCGGACCTTCCAGAAACGATAATCCGGATGGCCCGAAAGTTTTAGATTCTATCCGATATTATTTATTCAATGGTAATTATAAAAGAGCGCAAATCTTTGCTGATAAAGGTTTAACCGCCAAAACACTTCACGGTTCAGCATTTCAGAATATCGGTGATTTGATTCTGGATTTTAAAAATAATAATGATGTTAAAAATTATTACAGAGAATTAGACATTGAAAAAGCAGTCACAACAACGACTTTCACCGCCAACGGAATTAATTTCAAAAGAGAAGTTTTCGCTTCCATTCCGGATAATGTGATTGTGATTAAACTAAGTTCAGACAAAAAAAATGCACTGAGTTTCTTCGCCAATTTCAACAGCGAACTCAAAAAAAACAGCAAAGCCATTGATTCAAAAACTTTGCAAATGAACGGATTGTCTTCAACTTTAGATGGCGTTCAAGGTCAGGTTAAATTCAATGCCATCGCAAAAATTATCAACAAAGGTGGCAAAACAGAAGTTTCAGAAAACGGGATTTCGGTAAGCAATGCCGATGAAGTCACGATTCTGATTTCCATTGCAACCAATTTTACAGATTACAAAACTTTAAATACAGACGAAGTTTCAAAAAGCAAAAAATACATCGAAGCATCAGAACATAAAAGTTTCAATACGTTACTGAAAAATCATCTGGCTTCGTATCAAAAGTATTTCAAAAGAGTGGATTTGGATTTAGGAACTTCCGAAGCTTCAAAAAATCCAACCAATGTTCGGATTAAAAATTTTGCAACCAGTTACGACCCGGAATTGATTTCGTTATATTACCAGTTTGGTCGCTATCTTCTGATTTCGTCTTCGCAACCTGGTGGTCAGCCGGCGAATCTTCAGGGAATCTGGAACAATTCCAACAAACCCGCGTGGGACAGCAAATATACTATCAACATCAACACGGAAATGAATTACTGGCCAGCGGAAAAAACCAACCTTTCCGGGATGCACGAACCGCTGATTCAGATGGTAAAAGACCTAAGCGAATCCGGAAAAGAAACGGCAAAAGTAATGTACAACAGTCGTGGCTGGGTTGCCCATCACAACACCGATATCTGGAGAATCACAGGCGTAGTCGATTTTGCTAACGCAGGAATGTGGCCAATGGGTGGCGCTTGGCTGTCTCAGCATGTTTGGGAAAAATATCTTTATAGTGGCGATAAAAATTATTTAAAATCCATTTATCCGATTCTGAAATCTGCCACTCAGTTTTATGAAAATTTTTTAATTGAAGAACCAACGCACCAATGGCTGATTGTAAGTCCGTCAATGTCGCCCGAGAATATTCCGGACGGACATCAGGGAAGTGCTTTATCAAGCGGAACAACGATGGATAATCAACTGATGTTTGACTTGTTTACCAAAACAAAGAAAGCAGCCGAAATTCTTAATGCAGATTTAGATAAAATACAAGTTTGGAACAAAATTATCTCCAAATTACCGCCGATGAAAATCGGAAAATACGGACAGTTGCAGGAATGGGCAGAAGATTTGGACAACCCGAAAGACAATCACAGACACGTTTCGCATCTCTACGGATTGTTTCCGTCCAGCCAAATCAATCCTTTTACAACGCCCGAATTGCTGGACGCTTCAAAAACCGTTTTACTGCACCGTGGCGACGTTTCCACAGGCTGGAGTATGGGTTGGAAAGTGAATCTTTGGGCCAAATTATTAGACGGAAATCACGCCAACAAATTAATCAAAGACCAGTTGACTTTGGTGGAAAAAGACGGTTGGGGCAATAAAGGCGGAACGTATCCCAATCTTTTTGATGCACATCCGCCGTTTCAGATTGACGGCAATTTTGGCTGTACTTCTGGGATTACAGAGATGCTTTTGCAGACTCAAAACGGTTTCATCGACATTCTTCCCGCACTTCCCGATGAATGGAAAAACGGAAAAATATTAGGTCTGAAAACCTACGGCGATTTTGAAGTCAGCATTGTTTGGGAAAATAATAAAGCCAAGGAAATTACCGTAAAATCGAATTTAGGCGGAAACTGCAGAATCAGAATTCCCAACGAAATGGAATTAGCAGGAAAAACAAAACTCAGAAAAGCAGAAGGTGAAAACCCGAATCCTTTTTTTGAAACGCCTGAAATTAAAAAGCCAATGATTTCCAGTGAAGCCAAATTAAATCCTGTTGAAATAAAAGAATCTGTGATGTATGATTTCCCAACAGAAGCAGGAAAAACTTATATTTTAAAAATGAAATAAAAAATAATTTGGGCAGCTTAATCCGCCCTCCGTTCCCGCTTTTTTGCCTCTGCGAAGCGGAGGCAAAAAGAGCTCCACTCAGGTCGGGCTGCGAGAGATTCAACGGATAATTATATAGAAAGATTTAAAGATGCTAGTAACAAGAAAAATAATAAAATTCCGTAGGAGTGACCTGTTAATAGAAAAAAGTTAATTGCAATTAAAAGCCTCGTAGAGGCGACCTGTAAAATAAATAACTCGAAAGGTTCATCAATAATAACAAAAAATTAAATTATATATGAAAAAGATAACAATGAATCCCAGTTTCCTAAAAAACAAAACCAGCATTTTTGCTACACTGGCACTACTTTCTGTAACCAGCCTTTCAGCGCAGACTTTCACCGATTTCCAATACAAAGGAAACGACAAAATATACACTGACAATCCGCTAAAATCAGACGAATTCTATTCTCCGATTCTTCAGGGCTGTTATCCCGACCCCAGCATCACCAAAAAAGGCGAAGATTATTACTTGGTTAATTCTTCTTTCTCAATGTTTCCGGGCGTTCCGATTTTTACCTCTAAAGATTTGGTGAATTGGAAGCAGGTTGGTCACGTCCTCGACAGACCTTCACAACTTAAAGTGGAAAAAGGCGGAGTTTCTCACGGAATTTACGCACCGGACATCAAATACAACAAATTCAACGACACATTTTATATGATTACCACGCAGATTGCGGGCGGAGTCGGAAATATGGTCGTGAAAACCAAAGACCCCGCAAAAGGCTGGAGCGAAGTACAAAAATTAAATTTCGACGGAATCGACCCTGCGATTTTCTTTGATGATGACGGAAAAGCGTACATTGTGCATAACGACGCTCCACCAAAAGGAACAGAGCAATATCAGGGTCACCGCGTCATCAAAATGTGGGATTACGATCTGGAAAAAGACCAGGTTGTCGCAGGTTCAGACAGAATTATCGTCAACGGTGGAGTTGACCTTTCTCAAAAACCCATCTGGATTGAAGGTCCACATTTGTACAAATACAAAGGAAAATATTACCTGATGTGTGCTGAAGGTGGAACTGGAGGCAATCACAGCGAAGTTATTTTTATGTCAGATTCTCCGAAAGGACCATTTGTTCCCGCAAAAAATAACCCGATTCTGACGCAGAGATATTTTCCGAAAGACAGAGAGGACAAAGTGGACTGGGCAGGTCACGCAGATTTGGTGGAAGGTCCGAACGGACAATGGTACGGCGTATTTTTAGCCATTCGTCCCAACGAGAAAGGACGTGTAAATCACGGTAGAGAAACCTTCATTCTTCCTGTTGACTGGAGCGGAACATATCCTGTTTTCCAGAATGGTTTGGTTCCGATGAAACCAAAATTGAAAATGCCGGAAGGCGTTCAAAATCAAACCGGACAAAACGGATTTTTCCCTAACGGAAACTTTACGTTCAATGATAAATTAACCGATAAAAATCTCGATTTCCGTTGGATTGCAATGCGTGGACCTCGTGAAAACTTCATCACGGCTACGAAAACTGGTGTGAAAGTGAATCCGATGGGAACGAATATCAAAGCCTTGGCTCCGGTTTCATCATTGTTCCACAGATTACAGCACGAAGATTTTGAAACTTCCGTAACCTTAGATTACAAACCAAAATCTGAAAAAGAATTGGCCGGAATCACGCTCTACCAAAGCGAAACATTCAATTACGTTTTCGGTATTACGAAGAAAGACAAAGATTTCTACATCGTTTTGGAAAGAACTGAAAAAGGAAGTTCAAAACTGATTGCCAGCGAGAAAATTGCATTAGGTAAAACCATTAAATTCCAAGCTGTTGGCGAGAAAGATAACATCAGTTTTAATTATTCTTTAGATGGTAAAAACTTCAAAAATCTGGGTGGACCGGTTTCTGGAGATATTCTTTCAACGGATGTTGCAGGCGGTTTCACAGGAAGTTTAATCGGTCTGTACAGCACGTCTTCAAACGATATTATGCCTAACTAATTTTTTAAACCTTCAAGGTTTGTTTAATAACATCAAAATTCAAAACCGTGAAAATTAATCAACCATTCTACATAGTTTCTCTTTTCGGATTTATCGGGCTGAATCTCCTTTCAGCTCAGGTAAATCCTGTCAAAAAACCTCAGACAACAGAATTCAGAAACCCGATTATTTGGGCAGATGCACCGGATTTATCGGTCACCAGAAACGGCGACGATTTTTACCTGATAAGCACCACAATGCATCTTATGCCAGGCGCTCCGGTGATGCATTCCAGAGATTTGGTCCATTGGGAAATGTCAAGTTATGTTTTTGATACGTTAAATGATAATTCTAAATATGATTTGATTGACGGAAGCGTTTACGGACGTGGACAATGGGCCTCTTCCATCCGTTTTCATAAAGGAAAATATTACGTTCTGTTTTCCCCGAATGATGAGCCTTTCAAATCCTATTTTTATGTTACCGACAATCCTGAAAAAGGCAATTGGAAGCTTATCACGAGAACCAGGCATTTTCACGATGCATCTTTGCTTTTCGATGATGATGATAGAGTTTACGTTTTTACTTCCAACAAAATTTTTGAGCTGAGCCCGGATTTTAAAACCATTATCGGAAATCAGGATGGAACGGAAGTTTTTCAGAAAGATGAATCGGAAACCGGACTTTTGGAAGGTAACCAAATCATTAAAAAAGACGGAAAATATTATATGATGATGATTTCCTGGCCGAGAGGCGGAAAACGTCGTCAGGAAGTGTACAGAGCTGATAAAGTAACCGGGCCTTACGAGAAAAAGGTCATTCTTGAAGACAATTTTCTTGGATTTTCCTACGCCGGACAAGGTGCTTTGATTGACGATAAAAATGGTAATTGGTATTCACTGATTTTCCAGGATAGAAATGGAGTAGGGAGGGTTCCTATCTTGCTCCCTGTGAAATGGGAAAATGACTGGCCAATTTTGGGTGACAACGGAAAAGTTCCTTTGAAAGGTGAAGTTCCATTAGCTCCATTTAAACCAAAAAATCATTTGGTAGAAAGTGACGAATTTTCTGACAAAAAGATGAAAATCCAATGGCAATGGAATCATAATCCTGTCAATTCAGCTTGGTCTTTATCCGACAGGAAAGGCTTTTTAAGGTTAAAAACGAATAGAGTCGTCGATAATCTATACCTGGCTCCGAATACGTTGACCCAAAGAATGGAAGGTCCTAAATCCAGCGGCATAGTGGCTTTGGATGTAAAGGGTATGAAAGATGGCGATGTTGCAGGTTTCAGTGCTTTCAACGGTGATTCCGGGATTTTATCTGTAGTAATGGAAGACGGTAAAAAGTTTGTCGTTTTTTCAACAAATGAAGTGAGTTTAGATAATAAAACTAAGGCGGTAACTGGTGTTAAGAAAGAAGAAAAGAAAAGAATTCCTCTGAATTCCGACAAAGTTTATTTTAAAATTGATGCCGATTTCAACCTTGGAAAAGATTTGGCCAATTTTTATTACAGCACAAACCAAAAGAACTGGACCGAAATAGCGAAAGATTACAAAATGATTTTCGATTACCGAAGATTTTTTATGGGTTCCAAATTTGCAATTTTCAATTATGCAACGAAAAATCTGGGAGGCTTTGTAGATGTAGATTTTTTCAGAGTAAATAAAAGTTCGGAATAATTAGAGTTGAATAATTTGGGCAGCTTTATCCGCCCTCCGTTCCCGCTTTTTTGTTCCGCTTCGCTCCACAAAAAGAGCTCCACTCAGGTCGGGCTGCGAGAGATTCGCTGTTTAGAAAGAATGAAAATTATTGCTTCGTAGGAGCAAACTGTTAGTAGCAAAACATTGAACCACAAAATCAAAGCCTCGTAGGGCGACCTGTTAATCAAAACAGTTGACAATAAAATTAAAAAAACAAATCCACTTGCAGGAATAATTTTTTTATCTAAATTAATAAGTGTAAAAAATACAAATAAAAATAATGAACAAATCCATCATATTATCAGTAAGTTCCGTATTATCCGGAATATTTGTTTCGGCACAAACTCTTGATAAACAAGCTCCACAAGGTTTCGATGTTGAAAATCCAACGATTTCCCACGGAAAAATTGATACAATTCAATATGCTTCAAAAACGGTCGGAACAACAAGAAAAGCTCTGGTTTACACACCGCCGGGATTCAAAAAAGGGGAAAAATATCCTGTTCTTTATCTTCTTCATGGCATTGGTGGTGACGAAAAAGAATGGTTCAACCAGGGAAAACCGAATGTTATCCTGGATAATCTCTACGCACAGGGAAAACCGCAACCGATGATTGTCGTTTTGCCTAACGGTCGTGCAATGAAGGATGACCGAGCAACAGGAAATATTATGGCTAAGGACAAAGTGGAAGCCTTCGCAACCTTTGAAAAAGATTTGTTGAACGACCTGATTCCATTCGTAGAAAAAAAATATCCTGTCAAGAAAGACCGTGAAAGCCGGGCTTTAGCCGGTTTGTCGATGGGGGGCGGACAAACACAGAATTTTGCTTTCGGCAATATCGATAAATTTGCATGGCTGGGCGCATTTTCTTCGGCTCCCAACACGAAAGAACCGAGCAAACTTTTGCCCAATCCACAAGATGCATTGAAGCTGAAGCTGATTTTTATTTCCTGCGGCGATGCCGATGGATTGATGCCTTTCAGCAAAAGAACTAGCGATTATCTGAAAAAAAATAAAATTCCGCATATTTTCTACATCGAACCGGGCGGTCACGATTTTAAGGTCTGGAAGAATGATTTGTACATCTTTTCGCAACTTTTATTTAAGCCTGTTGATAAAACTAAATTTGATGGATTTACCGTTTTGGGAACGCCTGCAGCTACCAATATCAGGAATGCGCAGTATCCTCAAATCCTTCCCGACGGAAAAGTGATGTTCAAGGTGAAAGCTCCTGATGCTCAAAAAGTTCAGATCGATTTAGGAAAAAAATATGACCTGAAAAAAGATGCTGAAGGTTTCTGGAGTGGAACGACTGATCCTCAAAGCGGAAGTTTCCATTATTATTCGTTACTGATTGACGGTGTTGCTGTTGCAGATCCTTCAAGCCAGATATTTTACGGAATGGGAAGATACGCAAGCGGAATAGATGTTCCTTTCGACGGCGATGATTTTTATGCTTTAAAAGATGTTCCGCATGGTGATGTGAGAATCAAAAATTTCTATTCTAAAGTGACCAATTCTTGGCGAAGAGTTTTCATTTACACGCCGCCAGGCTACGACCAAAATTCTTCTGAATCATTTCCAGCTTTATACATTCTTCACGGTGGTGGCGAGGACGAAAGTGGTTGGGCAAATCAGGGTAAAACCAATCTGATTTTGGATAACCTGATTGCGAAAGGAAAAGCCAAAAAAATGGTCATCGTTATGCCTGATGCCAACATCGGGCAAAGCGGACTCCGAAATTTTGGCGAGCGCAATCTTCAGATGTTTGAAAAAGAACTGAAAGAATCCATCATTCCGTTTGCCGAATCCAATTACAGAATTAAAAAAGGCAAAGAAAATCGTGCATTGGCCGGACTTTCAATGGGCGGAATCTATACACTGTATACAGGAATTCAGAATTCTGATATGTTTTCCAATCTGGGTGTTTTCAGTTCAGGATATATGCTACCGATGCTCCAGGACGTTGCCGACAAACAGTACAAATTTTTAAATGAAAATAAATCTGCATTTTCATCCAACATCAAAAATTTCTGGGTTTCAATGGGCGGAAAAGACGATATCGCTTATGAAAACGGCCAGAAAATGTTGAAAGAATTAGACAAAATCGGAATTAAATATTCTTACAGAGATTATCCTGGCGGTCACAGTTGGCCGGTTTGGAGAGACAGTCTGTATCAGTTTGCGCAGGAACTTTTTAAATAAGAAAATTTAAACCGAACAGACTGTAAATATTCTAATCCAAAATCGTATACCAATGAATTTCAACAGAATAAAAATCAAAGCACTTATTATCACGGTCGTTATTGTATCGGGAAATATCACGGCGCAATCTTATCAGAAGACAGATTCAGGATTGAAATTTTCAGCTGATAATATGACTATTGAAGTGAAATTGTATGGAGAAAATACAGTTAGGATTATCAAATATCCAATTGGAAAATCATTTGAAAAAAACAGTCTGTCGGTCATCAAAAAAGAACAGAAAACTAAATTTTCAGTTTCAGAAAACAATCATATTATTTCATTAAAAACAAACGATTTAAATATTTTAATTGATGCTAAAAATGGAACAATTACATACAAATCGCCTTCAGGAAAAGAACTTTTGAAGGAAACCGGAAGCGATTTCCAACCTTTTAATGATGCAGGAAATCAAACCTATTCTGTGTCTCAATCATTTCAACTGGAAAAAGAAGAACCCATCTATGGTTTAGGAATTTTACAAAACGGAAAAATGTCTCAGCGGAATACGGATGTAAAAATGATTCAGAATAACACGTGGGATTTTGTGCCGTTTTTTCAGTCTGTGAAAGGATATGGCATTTTTTGGGATAACTATTCGCCGACACAATTTACCGATAAACCGGACAAAACATCATTTTCTTCGGAAGTTGGGGAAGGTGTGGATTATTATTTTATCTACGGTAAAAATGCGGATGGCGTAGTTGCCGGAATGCGAAATCTGACAGGAAATGTGCCGATGATTCCTTTATGGACTTATGGTTACTGGCAGAGCAAAGAGCGTTACAAAAGTCAAGATGAGCTTTTGGATGTCGTTAAAAAATACCGTGATTTAAAAGTTCCTTTAGACGGAATTATCCAGGATTGGCAGTATTGGGGAAATAATTATCAATGGAATGCGATGGATTTCATCAGCCCTGATTTTCCCGATGCCAGAAAAATGATACAGGATATTCACGATATGAATGCGCATCTTTCAGTTTCTATCTGGTCGTCTTTCGGACCGATGACGAATCCGTACCGTGAAATGGACAAAAAAGGAATGCTTTTCAATTTCAAAACCTGGCCGGAATCAGGTCGCGACGTCTGGCCTCCGGATATGAATTACCCTTCAGGAGTCCGCGTTTATGATGCTTATAATCCCGAAGCCAGAAATATTTACTGGAAATATCTGAACAAAGGCGTTTTCAGTCTTGGCGTCGATACTTGGTGGATGGATTCTTCGGAACCCGACCATCTGAGCCAAAAACCCGAAGATTTAGATACCAAAACGCATCTTGGTTCATTCCGAAAAGTGAGAAATGCGTATCCGCTGATGACCGTTGGCGGAGTTTATGACCATCAACGTGAAACAACCAGTGATAAAAGGGCTTTCATTTTGACAAGGTCGGCTTTTGCAGGACAGCAAAGATATGCAGCCAACACTTGGTCGGGCGATGTCAACTCTTCCTGGGAGTCGTTACGCAATCAGGTTCCGGCAGGTTTAAATTTCAGCCTGACAGGGAATCCGAATTTCAACTCTGATATCGGCGGTTTCTTTGCCGGTGTTTATAAAAGAAATGGAGGTGCCAACAATCCGATGTTTCAGGAATTGTATGTTCGCTGGTTGCAATACGGAACTTTTACGCCAATGATGCGTTCGCACGGAACCGATGTGCCAAGGGAAATCTATCAGTTTGGAAAAAAAGGAGATGTAGTCTATGATATAATAGAGAAATTCATCAACCTTCGTTACAGTATGTTGCCTTACATTTATTCCGTTTCCTGGGATGTTTCTAAAAATAATTCCAGTTTTTTGAGGGCACTTTCGATGGATTTTTCATCAGACAAAAAAACTTGGGACATTAATAATGAATATCTTTTTGGAAAATCATTCTTAGTGGCACCGATTCTTAATCCTCAATATACGCCTGAAAAAATCGTAAAAACTGATGAAAATGAAGGCTGGAATAAAACCGATGCCAGCAAAAAAGAAAATTCACTTTCCAATATAGATTTCACTCAAAATAAAAACGTAAAAGTTTACCTTCCGGCAGGTTCAGACTGGTTTGATTTCTGGACGAATGAAAAATACAAAGGAGGTCAGGAAATTGAAAAATCCATTAATCTTCAAAGTATTCCGCTCTATGTGAAAGCGGGAAGTATCATTCCGTTTGGTCCTGATGTACAATACGCTACCGAGAAAAAATGGGATAATCTTACCATAAAAATCTATCCGGGAACGGATGCAGACTTTGTCTTATATGAAGATGAATTTGATAATTATAATTATGAAAAAGGCAATTACACAGAAATCCCTTTTCATTGGAATGAAAAATCAAAAACCTTGACGATAGACTCCCGAAAAGGAAATTTTAAAGGGATGATTGATAAACGAAATTTCAATCTGATTCTTCCGGATGGTCAAGAGAAATCGGTGAGTTATTCCGGGAAAAAAGTGAATGTAGATTTTAAATGATAAACCTTATTCATGAAAAAGCGTCACAAAAATAAAAAACTATTCATCTTGTTTCTGTTTTTTGCAGCAAGAACTTTTGCCCAGCAAACCTCAGGAATCACGGAAAATATCATTTCAGATGATAAAGGTTTCCCTATTGTTTCAAAAGAGGGGAAAGTTGCCGGTTTATTTTATGACCCATCAGAAAATATTGCCGTTATTCGTGCTGCAAAAGATTTACAGACCGACATTCAGAAAGTGACTGGAAAGCTACCGAATTTGGAAACAACAGAGACTTTCGCCGAATTTGAAATCATTATCGGAACGGTTGGGACCAATAAGAAGATTGACCAATTAATTTCCTCAAAAAAAATCAATGCTAAAGATTTGAAAGGAAAATGGGAAAGTTTTGTAATAACAACCATAGAAAATTCAAATTCTAAAAAACAACTCATCATCGCAGGAAGTGACAGACGGGGAACAATTTATGGAATTTACGAAATCTCAAAACAGCTTGGTGTTTCGCCTTGGCATTGGTGGAATGATGTTCCCGTTCAGAAACGTTCTTCAGCGTACGTCATTCCGGGATATTTTGCTTCGGGCGAACCAAAAGTAAAATATCGTGGAATTTTTATCAATGATGAAGAACCTGCTTTCGGAACCTGGGCAAGAACGAAATTCGGAGGTATCAACAGCAAAATGTATGCGAATATGTTTGAGCTTCTGTTGCGTCTCAGAGCCAATTATCTTTGGCCGGCAATGTGGGGAAAAGCCTTTAACGAAGACGATACGCTCAACCCAAAAGTTGCCGATGAATATGGAATCGTAATGGGAACTTCACACCACGAACCAATGATGCGAGCTCAAAAAGAATGGGGAAATCACCGTAAGGAATATGGAAACGGAGAATGGAATTATCACACTAATAAAGAAGCACTCCTGAAATTCTGGGAAGATGGATTCAGTCGTAATAAAAATTATGATAATCTTGTAACAATGGGAATGCGTGGTGACGGCGACGAACCGATGAGCGATTTGGGAAGTGCTGAAGCCAATTTCAAACAGTTGGAACAGATAATGAATGACCAAAGAAAAGTCATTGAAAAAGTAACGGGAAAACCTGCAAAGAGAACTCCTCAGCTTTGGGCTTTGTACAGTGAAGTTTTGGAATATTACGACCAGGGGATGAAAGTTCCGGACGATGTCATTATTTTGCTTTGCGATGATAATTGGGGGAATGTGCGACGACTTCCTGAACTGAATTCCAAAAAGCATCCGGGCGGTTACGGAATGTATTACCACGTCGATTTGCACGGTGCGCCTAGAGCCTATCAATGGCTGAATATGACGCAGATTCCGCATATGTGGGAACAGTTGCAGCTGACGTACAGTTACGGTGTTGATAAAATATGGATTTTGAATGTCGGGGATTTAAAACCCAACGAATATCCAATGGATTTCTTCCTGAATATGGCGTGGAATCCCACTTCTTTTACACAGGACAATCTTGAAAATTATTCGGTGAAATTTGCAGAAGAACATTTTGGAAAGACCAATGCGAAAGAAATTGCAGAAATTATTAATCTTTACTGTAAATACAATTCAAGAGTTTCGGCAGAAATGCTGAATGATAAAACCTACAATCTTCAAAGCGGCGAATTTTTGCAGGTAAGAGATGCATATTTAGCTTTGGAAACAAGAGCTTTGAGACAATTTATCAATTTAGATGAGGTTTATAAGGACACCTATAAACAGATTGTTTTGCATCCCGTTCGTGCGATGGCGAATCTTTACGATATGTATTATGCCGTTGCAATGAATCATAAACTGGCAGCAGAAAAAGATTTAAAAGCCAATGATTGGGCAGATTATGCCGATGAATGTTTTGCGAGAGATGCAGAATATACTAAAGATTACAACCTGAATATTTCTGGTGGGAAATGGAACTATATGATGGACCAGACGCACATTGGCTACAAATCATGGAACGAACCGAAAGAGGGAAATATCAAGCCAACCGTTTACATAATCACGAAAGAAGAAGCAAAAACAGGTAGTTATATTTTTGAAGAAAAGAATGGTGTCGTTGCAATGGAAGCCGAACATTTTTTTGAGACTAAAGCTTCAGCAAATACAAAATGGATGGTCATTCCTGATTTGGGAAGAACGCTTTCTGGTATTGCATTGATGCCTTATACGGAAAAAACTATTGGTTCAACGATAAGTTATCAATTTAATCTAAAAAATAAACCTTCCGAGATAAAAGTTCATTTCATTTTTGATTCCACGCTTCCGTTTAAAAAAGGCGGACACAGTGTAAAAGCTTATCTCGATAAAAATAATGCAAAAACCATCGGCCTCAATCAGGATTTGACCTGGGCAAATAATTACACCAAAATGTATCCTGCCGCAGCAGCAAGAATCGTGGAAAAAGTTGAAACATTTGTTGTTCCGGCAAATCAGAACGGCAATTTTACTTTGACAATAGAACCTCTTGACCCAGGAATTGTACTGCACAAAATCATCATTGACAACGGTGGTTATGAAGAAACGTATTTGAAAATGGATGAAAGTCCTTATAAAAGATAAATATTTCAAAATATGAAAAATTTTAAAGATATTCTGTTATTATTTTTATTCATTTTTACTTCAAATCTGAATTTTGCTCAGGGTGAAACATCAAAAACTTCAGCCAAAAGAGAATTCCGATACACCAATCCGATTAAAAGAGATTCTGCCATTTCTATGCGAGACCATTTCATCATTAAGGTCGATGATTTATGGTATTGTGTGGGAACTTCCAATCCTATTTGGGAAGGCAAAAATCCGGGAGTCCGGATGTTGGTTTCAAAAGATATGGTGAATTGGAAACAGCATTCTTTTTTAATTGATGCTAAAAAACTTCCCAAAGATTGCCCTTATGACGGTCGTTTCTGGGCTCCCGAAATTCATTTCATCAAAGGAAAATATTATTTGATTGTAAACAGCGGAAAGGTAACCAAAGAAGACCCGAAAGGAATGGCGACACACAGCATTTGGCTGTTTTCGGCCGATAAAGTGACAGGCCCATACAAACTGGTTAACGGTCCGCTTACCCCACAATATAACAACGATGCCACTTTGTTCGAGGATGAGGACGGACAGGTTTATCTCTATTGCAGCGGAAATGGATTATTTCAGGCTAAAATTGATTTAAAAACAGGAAAGTTAACCACGCCTATTCAAAAATTTCTGGATAAAAAACAACCAGGCTGGCCGGAATGGATGGTTGGCGGAATCGAAGGTCCTTTTGTGACTAAAAAAGAAGGTGCCTATTTTATGTTTTTTTCTACTTGGACAAGAGGCTATGAAGTTGGTTTGCTGAAATCAAAATCACCTTTGGGACCTTGGGAACTCGCTTCCCCTGAACCAATTTTCGGAACCCGCAAAAAAGGTTATAGGCAACAAATGGCAAAAGATGGAGGCTATGAAAACCTGCAGTTCACCGATACCGAAGACCCTTATCAGGAAACGGGACACAACGCATTATTCATCGGTCCGGACGGAAATCTTTGGAATTCCTGCCATTATTTTATGTACGAAAAACGACCATATCCGTACAGTCAGACCTTCGAGCCTTGGGAACTGGGTCCGCAAATGGGAATAGAACCTGTAAAATATGAGAAAGGAATGTTCTACATCAATGGTCCTACATGGACAGAGCAAATTATTAAATATTAATTCGAAAAATAATTAATATGATAAAGAAATATATATTGAATTTTGGATTGTTGTTCCTGGGAATATCACTGAGCGCTCAAAACCCAATCATCCAGACCAAATTCACCGCCGACCCTGCGCCGATGGTTTATAAAGACACGATTTTTCTCTACACCAGTCACGATGAGGACGATGCTTTCGGGTTTAAAATGAAAAACTGGCTGCTGTACACGTCAACCGATATGGTCAACTGGACCGACCACGGCGTTGTAGCTTCCTTGAAAGATTTCAAATGGACCGATCCCGAAAACGGAGCGTGGGCGCCACAAGTCATCGAAAGAAATGGCAAATTTTATATGTATTGTCCCATGCCCGGACAAAGAGGAATCGGAGTTTTGGTGGCGGACAGTCCGTACGGACCTTTTAAAGACCCAATTGGAAAACCTTTGGTGAAAAATTCCAGCGACGATATCGACCCGACTGTTTTAATTGACGATGACGGACAAGCATATCTTTATTGGGGAAACCCAAATCTTTGGTACGTAAAACTGAATGAAGATATGATTTCTGTAAATGGCGATGTCATAAAAGATACTTCTATTGCCAAAGTGAAAGGTTCGCCGGACCCGTTCCATTATCAGGAAGGACCGTGGGTCTGGAAAAAAAACGGACATTATTATCTGGCTTATGCGTCTACTTGCTGTCCGGAAGGAATTGGATACGCAATAGGAAAATCTGCAACCGGACCTTGGGAATTCAAAGGAATGATTATGGACAGCGACAAACGTTCCAACGGAAATCATCCAGGAATCATCGATTATAAAGGAAAATCTTACGTTTTCGGATTCAATTATAATATCGGAAAACAGACGATGAGCAAGCATTACGAACGCCGTTCGGTTTGTGTAAGCGAAATGAAATACAATGCCGACGGAACGATTCAGAAGTTACCTTTTTGGAATCCTGAAGGTGTAAAAAGAATTGCAACACTCAATCCGTACAATAGAGTGGAAGCCGAAACCATCGCTTTCAGTGAAGGTTTGAAAACCGAAAAAATGACCGAGTGGGAAAGAAATAATCCTTACGATACAGGCAAAAAAATCACCGACAAAATGGTCGTTTCATCCATCAATAATGGAGATTATCTGAAAGTTCAGGGTGTGGATTTCTCAAAAGGAACGAAATCCATAGAAGTTTCTGTTGCTTCAATGTATGGCGGAACGATTGAAATCCATTCCGATTCTTTGGGTGGACAAATTTTAGGAACGGTGAAAGTTACCGAAAAAGCGGAAGGCGATATTTTTAAAACCATTACTACTCCGGTAAAAAATATCAAAGGCATCCACGATTTGTATTTTATTTTCAAAGGTGAAAAAGACCTTTTCTATTTCGATTGGTGGAAGTTTAATTAAAATTTAAAGAAGAAAATGTTGAAGCATAAATTACTTTTACTCGCCCTGTCATTCGCATTATCGTCGCATATTTATCAGGCTCAATCCACGGTTTGGCTGGATAAATTAGACCTGAGCGTAGCCACACAAGGTCACGGGAAACCGGGGATCAATACTTCGGTGGACGGCAAACCTTTGACCATCGCTGGCGAAGTTTTCAAAAGAGGCTTCGGCACACACGCAGAAAGTTCTTTATTGATTAAATTAAACGGTAAAGCAAAAAGCTTTTCCGCAAAGGTCGGAATGGATGATGAAATAAAAGGTCAAAATCCCGCAGCCGAATTTGAAATTTACGGCGACAACAAAAAAATCTGGTCAAGCGGAATAATGAAACTAGGCGACAAAGTAAAACCTGTTTCCGTTTCGCTGGAAGGCATAAAACAATTGGAATTAGTCGTTACTGATGGCGGAAACGGACCTTATTACGACCACGCCGATTGGGCCGATGCAAAATTTGAAACTAACGGACTTACGACTTTGGAAACCTTCAATCCAATCGCTTCCGAACCTTATATTTTAACGCCAAAACCAGCTCCGACGCCAAAACTCAATTCGGCTGGCGTTTACGGTGCTCGTCCCGGTTCGCCTTTTCTTTTCAGAATTCCCGCGACAGGCGACAGACCGATGACTTTCTCAGCTAAAAATCTTCCGACAGGTTTAAAAATCGATTCGGAAACCGGAATTATTACGGGAAAAATTGATACGAAAGGAACTTACGAAGTTGTTTTAAATGCTAAAAATACAAAAGGCTCCGCTTCAAAAAAATTAAACATAGAAATTGATGACAGAATCGCACTCACGCCAACGATGGGTTGGAACAGTTGGAACTGTTTCGGGCACGAAGTTTCTGCCGACAAAGTAAAACGTACCGCCGATGCTTTGGTTAAAACAGGATTGGTAAATCACGGCTGGAATTATATTAATATCGATGATTCGTGGCAATTTAACAGAGATGGAAAAGACCTATCATTCCAAGGGAAAATGCGTGATGAAAACGGCTATATTTTAACGAATTCCAAATTTCCGGATATGAAGGAATTAACCGATTATTTCCATTCAAAAGGCTTGAAAGCAGGAATCTATTCTTCTCCCGGACCTTGGACTTGCGGTGGATGCGCCGGAAGCTACGGCTACGAAAAACAGGATGCGGAAAGCTACGCCAAATGGGGAATTGATTATCTGAAATACGACTGGTGTAGCTACGGTGGCGTGATTGACGGTTTGCCCGATAACGACTCAAACAAAGTTGCTTCACTTAATTTTCAAGGCGGTGGAGATTTGGATAAAGGCGTAAAACCTTTTAAATTAATGGGAAATCTTTTGAAACAGCAACCGAGAGATATTGTTTACAACCTTTGTCAGTACGGGATGGGCGACGTCTGGAAATGGGGAAATGATGCCGATGCGCAATCGTGGCGAACGACCAATGACATTACCGATACCTGGGCGAGCGTCAAAAATATTGCTTTGGCGCAGGACAAAGCATCCACATTTGCGAAGCCCGGAAACTGGAACGACCCGGATATGCTAGTGGTAGGCATCGTAGGTTGGGGAAATCCACATCAGAGTCGATTGAAACCCGATGAACAATATTTACATATCAGTCTTTGGAGCATTTTTTCTGCTCCGTTACTGATTGGCTGCGACCTTGAAAAACTGGATGATTTTACCTTAAATCTTTTGACGAATGATGAGGTAATCGCTGTAAACCAAGACGTTTTGGGAAAACAGGGCGTTTGTCTGCAGACGATTGGCGAACTTAAAATTTATGTGAAAAAACTGGAAGACGGTGGAAAAGCGGTGGCGTTTGCCAATTTCGGAAGAGAAAAAGTGAATATGTCTTACAAAGATTTCAAGCAGCTTGGGATTTCCGGTCGTCAAACCGTAAGAGATATCTGGAGACAGAAGGATATTGCAAAAATCAATACAACGAATCAGGCATTATCACTGGATATTCCGGCGCACGGTGTGGCTTATTATAAGTTAAGTCCAGGCAAATAAAACGAGAGTCATTCAGGAAAATCAAAAAATAAAAATGAATACCATTAAAAATCATATCAGCATAAATATATTCTCAAAAGCAATTTTGATGGTGGTTTTGCTGTATTCTTTTACGACCGTTTCAGCCGGGAATTTAATGGTTAAATCACCTAATGGTAAGATTTCAGTCAGTGTTTTTAACGGAAATAATGTTGATAATGGAAAATGGTCTCTGAAGGTACATTATTTTAACGAAGGTAAAATTACAGAAGCCATTTCGGCAATCGATTTGGGATTGATTCTTTCCGAAGGCGTTTCTTTTGATGAAATGAAATTATTAAAAGCTTCAAAACCGCTATTAATAAAAGAAAATTATACAATGCCTCACGGAAAATCTTCCCAAAGACATAATACGGGAAATGAAGTTGTTTTTACATTCGAAAACAAAGAAAAGAAAAAACTGGATGTGATTATCCGTGTTTATAATGACGGGATTGCTTTCAGGTATTCGTTGTCAGGAAAGGGAAATTTTACGGTGCAGGATGAATTGACTTCTTATTCTATCAATCATAAAACTACTCGCTGGACAGAAAAATGGAATCCTGCCAACGAAAGACTTTACGCTTCAATGATTGGCGAAAAAATACAGCAGGAAGAATGGTGTTATCCTGCCTTGTTTCAAACAAAAGATAATAATTGCTGGTTTTTGCTTCACGAATCGGCTGTTGATGGCAGTTACTGCGGGTCTAAACTGAGCAATAAAGAGGATAAAAATAAATACAAAATCACCTTCCCCGACCCGAAAGATGGTCGCGGAAAAGGAGAATCTCTACCCAAAATTACGTTTCCCTGGAAATCACCTTGGAGAGTAATCATCATTGGAAATCTTAATGATATTGTAGCTTCCACATTGGTGGATGATGTCGCACCGCCTTCAGTTATTAAAAACACAGATTGGATAAAACCGGGCGCAGTTTCATGGAATTATTGGTCGAGTAATCACGGAACCAAAGATTTCAAAACCGTTTGTGAATTTGCAGATTTGGCGGTTAAAATGGATTGGCCATACACGTTGCTCGACTGGGAATGGGACTCAATGGAAAATGGCGGAAATCTTGAAGATGCTCTGAAATACATCCATTCCAAAGGCATCAAACCTTTGATGTGGTACAATTCGGGTGGCGACCATACGTGGGTTTCTTCCACACCGAAAGACCGGATGCTGACTCACGAAAACCGTGTGGCAGAATTTTCTAAACTTAAAAAACTCGGCGTTGGAGGCGTAAAAGTAGATTTTTTTGAAAGTGAAAAGCAGGAGATGATTAAATATTATATTGATATTCTGAAAGATGCTTCGAAGTTTGAAATGATGGTTTATTTTCACGGCTGTCTGGTTCCGCGAGGCTGGTCGAGAACATACCCAAATCTGATGACCTACGAAGCAGTTCGCGGTGCCGAATGGTACAACAACGGCCCAGAATTTACAACAACTGCACCTGTTCACAATACCATTTTGCCTTTCACTAGAAACGTGGTCGGTTCGATGGATTATACGCCGGTAACGTTCACCAATTCACAGTTTCCGCATTTGACGTCTTACGGTCACGAGCTTGCGTTAAGCGTTTTGTTTGAATCTGCCCTTCAGCATTTTGCAGACAGACCCGAAGGTTATTATGAATTGCCCTATGAACCCAAGAAATTTTTAACAGAAGTTCCGACGAGTTGGGACAAAACTCTTTTATTACAAGGCTTTCCCGGTAAAGAAGCGGTAATGGCAAGGAACAAAAATAAGAACTGGTACATCGGTGGAATCAATGGTGAGAATACTGAGAAAATGCTCAAAATTAAATTTGATTTTCTAGATACAAATAAAAAATACAGACTGAGATTAATTAAAGACGGAAAACACGATAAACAGCTTGTAACCGATGATTCTGTCGTAGAAAGTACGGATTTTGTCGACGTGAAATTATTGAGACGTGGCGGTTTTGTCGCGGTAATTTCTCTATTGTAAATGAATGAAAATCAAATCAATATAAATTTAAAAACTAAGAAATGAAAAATATAAAAATAATAATTGGTCTTCTTTTTTGCGGTTTGAGTTCAGGGATTTCCGCTCAGAATCCGGTTATCCAGACCCATTTTACGCCAGACCCTGCGCCGGTGGTTTACAAAAATAAACTCTACACGTACACGGGAGATGACCAGCCGGGATTTGATTTTTATACTATGACCAAATGGCGGGTTTATTCTACCGAAGATATGGTGAACTGGACAGACCACGGTTCCCCGATTTCGCTTGAAACTTTCAGCTGGGCGAGAGACCGGGCTTGGGCGGCGCAATGTATTCATCGGGATGGTAAATTTTACTGGTACATATGCGCTCAGACTGTTGATAATAATATGGCCATCGGTGTGGCGGTTTCTGATAGTCCGACCGGTCCTTTCAAAGATGCTTTGGGAAAACCTTTGGTGACGACGGGAACCTGGGATAATATCGACCCGACGGTTTTTATTGATGATGATGGACAGGCCTATCTTTATTGGGGAAACAGCAAACTATTTTATGTGAAACTCAACAAAAATATGACGACTTATAACGGTAAAATCACGGAAATTCCGCAATCGGTGGAGGCTTTTGGTGGTTTGAGACATCCCGGAAAAAGCGAGGAAGTTTTGCAGAAACAGGAAAAATTTGATGATGTTTATGTGGAAGGACCTTGGCTGTACAAGCGTAAAAGTCAATATTATATGATGTACGCCGGGATGACCAACCGCACCGAATGTCTTTCGTACTCAACAAGTTCTTCGCCAATCGGACCATGGAAATATCAGGGAAAAATAATGACCGACCAGCCGACCAACAGTTTTACCAATCACGGCGGAATTGTCGATTATAAAGGAAAATCCTATCTTTTTTACCACACCGCATTATTACCAAATGGCGGAAGTTACGGTCGTTCAACTTCAATTGAAGAGTTTAAATATAATGCTGACGGAAGTATTCCAAAAATCATAATGACCAAAGGAGGCGTCAACCCTGTGGGAACTTTAAATCCTTACCAAAGAAACGAGGCAGAAACAATAGCGTGGTCGGAGAAATGCAGCACTTCCGAAGACAAAAAGACGGGAGTTTATGTTTCCGATATCAGAGTCGGAGGTTATATTAAAGTTCGCGCAGTGGATTTTGGAAAAGGTGCGTCTGAGTTTTCAGCGTCTGTAGGAGCAGGCATCGATGGCGGAATTTTAGAAGTCAGACTCGATAAATTAGACGGAAATAAAATTGCTGAAATAGAAGTTCCACGAACTGGAGGTTGGGAAGAGTTTAAAACTTTAACCTCAAAAATAACAGAATCTGTTTCCGGTGTTCACGATGTTTATTTTGTATTTAAAGGAAAAAATATCACAGCCGGAAGAAAACTTTTCAACTTCGACCACTGGAGTTTTAATAAAAAGTAAATCACAATGAAAAAAACAATACAATCAATCATAAATATTTGTCTAATAGGTTATTCAGGAATATTATTTTCTCAGAATCCCATTATTCAGACCAATTACACCGCAGACCCGGCGCCGATGGTTTACAACGACAGGCTATACGTTTACACCACGCACGATGAAGACGATTCTACCTGGTTTACGATGAACGACTGGAAAGTTTATTCCACCAACGATATGGTGAACTGGACAGACCACGGAACGATTCTTTCCTATAAAGATTTCGAATGGGCAAAGCGTGATGCGTGGGCGGCGCAGTGCATCGAAAGGAACGGGAAATTTTTTATGCACGTTCCGATGATTAGCAAAACCAACAACAAAGGTGCGATTGGCGTTGCCGTGGGCGACAGTCCGTTCGGACCTTTCCACGATCCGCTTGGTAAACCATTGGTTCAGAGCGAATGGGGCGATATCGACCCTACGATTTTTGTGGATGATGACGGACAAGCCTATATGTATTGGGGAAATCCTAAACTTAAAATGGTTAAGCTGAATCAGGATATGATTTCCTATGCCGGCGATATTGTTGAAGTTCCGATGACTGCAGAATCTTTCGGAAAAAGAGACGGAAAAGAAAACCCGGAAAGACCGACAAAATACGAGGAAGGACCCTGGCTGTACAAAAGAAAAAACCTGTATTACCTGTTCTGGCCTGGCGGTCCGCTACCCGAATTCATAGGATATTCCACCAGCAAAAGTCCGCAAGGTCCGTGGAAATATGGCGGAATCGTGATGCCAACCGAAGGAAAATCGTTTACCAATCATCCCGGCGTGATTGATTTTAAAGGAAAAACCTATTTTTTCTACCACAACGGTGCGTTGCCGGGCGGAAGTGGATTTACCCGTTCAGTCAGTGTTCAGGAAATGGAATTCAACAAAGATGGTTCTATTTCGCCTTTCAAAATGACCAATAATATTACCAAAGCCATTGCAACCGTCAATCCGTACGCTTTCAATCAGGCAGAAATGATTGCGTGGTCGGAAAATGTGAAATCTTATCAGAATAAAGAAGCCGGCGTTTTCATCAAAGCCAAGAAAAATGGCGCTTACACGAGCGTCAAAAGTGTTGATTTTGGAAAAAATGGTCCGGTTAATTTTTCTGCGAGAGTGGGAACGACGCATAACAGTGAAGTGACGATGGATGTTCGATTGAACAGTCTCAACGGAAAAACGATTGCAACGGTAAAGGTTCCGCTGACCGGAGGAGACGACCGATGGGAAAATGTGAAATCTGAATTAAAGGAAAAAATTACCGGCGTTCACGACCTCTATTTTGTGTTTAACGGAAAAGCAGAAAAAGACATTATGTTTTTCGATTCTTGGACATTTCTTGAAAATAATTAATTATGACTAAATTTATTTTAAAACTATCATTCATCCTGAGTGTTCTTTTGCTCAATACTTTTTCGGCGCAGGTTACAGAAGTTTCAAGTCCCGATGGAAAACTGAAGCTCAATGTTTTTTCTGAAAATGGAAATGCGTTATACTCTGTAACTTTTCAGGGAAAACCAATGCTGGACAAATCTCCGTTAGGTTTAATCACCAATGAATCTGATTTTTCTAAAAACCTGAAATTCGTTAACAGCAAAAAAGACAAGGTTTCCAAAAAATATTCTAACGAAAAAATGAAAAAATCGGAGGTTGATTATAATGCTAATTCTTTAACGGTAAATTTTACCAATTCAGATCAGTTTAATATTGGAATTGAGTTTCAGGTTAGCAACAATAATGTGGCTTTCAGATACGACATTGCGCCGATGAAAGAACGTCTGAGCGCAGTGGTTCAATCAGAAATTACAGGTTACAGATTCCCGTCTCAAACCACAACTTTCCTTTCGCCAATGATGAAGCCTATGACTGGCTTTGCACGAACTGCACCAAGCTACGAAAGCGGATACAAAGCCGATGTGGAATTAGGAACAAAAGCCGATTATGGTTATGTTTTTCCAGGTTTATTTCACGTTGGGAATGACGGCTGGATTTTATTGTCTGAAACAGGCGTGAACAGTTTGTACTGCGCTTCCCATTTGGATACAACTTCAGATAAAAATCTGTACAAGGTCGCTTATCCAAATATGGCAGAAAATAATGGTTTTGGAAGTGCAGGAGCATCCATTTCACTTCCTGGAAAAACGCCTTGGAGAACCATCACCATTGGTGATTCTCTGAAACCAATTGTTGAAACCACGATTCCTTTTGATGTGGTTGAGCCAATGTATGAGCCTTCACAAAAATACACTTTCGGAAAATCGACTTGGAGCTGGATTCTTTGGCAGGACAACAGTATGAATTACGAAGACCAAAGTCTTTTTATAGATTTAGCATCAAAACTTGGTTATGAATACATTCTGATGGATGCACTTTGGGACAAAAACATCGGAAAAGATAAAATGAAAGACCTCATTCAATACGCAAAATCTAAGAATGTCAATGTTTTATTATGGTACAATTCCAACGGTTCTGCCAACGATGCGCCGATGGGACCGAGAAACAAAATGAGTTCAGCCATTGAGCGTAAAAAAGAAATGAAATGGCTGAAGGAAGTCGGTGTAAAAGGTCTGAAAGTCGATTTCTTCGGTGGCGACAAGCAGGAAACGATGCGTCTGTACGAAGATATTCTGTCGGATGCCAATGATTTTGGTTTGACCATCATTTTCCACGGAGCTACTTTGCCGAGAGGTTGGGAAGTGATGTACCCGAATTATGCAGGAAGTGAGGCCGTTTTAGCTTCAGAAATGCTATATTTTTCTGAGGATGTTCGCAAGCAGGAAGCATTTTTTGCGACCTTGCATCCTTTCATCAGAAACACGGTCGGAAGTATGGAATTTGGCGGAACTTTCCTTAATAAATACCTGACGAAATCTAATAAAGAAAAGAATAGAAGACACACTACAGACGGTTTCCAGTTGGCTACAGCTGTTCTGTTTCAGAATCCCGTTCAGATGTTTGCTGTGATGCCGAATAATCTGACAGATGTTCCAAAATTCCAACTCGATTTTATGAAAGAAATTCCGACGCTTTGGGACGAAACAGTATTTATCGACGGTTATCCAGGGAAATATTCTGTGATTGCGAGAAGACATCAGAATCAATGGTATGTGGCTGGAATCAATGCAGAAAAAACAGTTAAAAAACTTAAAATCAACCTTCCAATGTTTGCGGGAAAAACGGTTAAATTCATCAATGATGATGCTCAGGGAAATTCATCAGAAAAAGAAGTGAAGGTTAATGCAAAAGGAGATTTCACGGTAGAAATTCAGCCGAACGGAGGTTTTGTTTTGAAGAATTAAAATAATTATTTGACTGCATCGAATCCGTAGGATTCAATATTAATAGCCGTAGGTGCAACCTATGGAAAACGAAATATAAATAAAATCCGAACCCTGAAAAGGGTTCAATTACATAAATAAGCAAGATTTGATTATAAATAAAAATAAAAGATTATGAATCGAATAAAAATATTTTTTCTCGTCGCATTTTTCGGATGTTGTCTGCAGATTAACGCGACAGAACCGTTCATCAGCACAGAAAAAAAATCAGAAAATATAGTTCTAAAAGAACAATCTGTCGGTCTTTCCATTTTTACTAATGCAGGAATTGATAATGGAATTTTGAGAGCGGTCAACAATCTGCAATCCGATTTTCAGAAAGTAACGGGCACTCATCCAACGATTTCAAATCAGATTCCAGGGATGGATTCACCTTTAATAATCATCGGAACCGTCGGAACAAAATCCATTGTTGATGATTTAATTAAACAGAAAAAAATCGACGGAAAATCTTTAATCGGAAAAAACGAAAAATACATCATTCAGAACGTTAGTAATCCGTTTCCAGGCGTTTCCGAAGCGATTGTCATTGCAGGAAGCGACAAGCGCGGAACGATTTACGGCATTTACGAAATGTCTCTGCAAATCGGCGTTTCGCCTTGGTATTACTGGGCAGATGTTCCGGTTTCGGCAAAGGAAAATTTATACTTTAAAAAAGGAATTTATACCGATGGAGAACCGGCTGTAGAATATCGCGGGATTTTCCTGAATGACGAAGAACCTTCATTGGGAGGTTGGGCAAGAGCAACTTTTGGTGGAATCAATTCTAAATTTTATGAGAAAGTTTTTGAACTGATTTTAAGAATGAAAGGCAATTACATCTGGCCTGCGATGTGGGGAAAAGCGTTTTATGACGACGATGCTTTGAGCGGACCTTTGGCCAACGAAATGGGAATTGTGATGGGAACTTCGCACCACGAACCGATGGCTTTGGCGCAGACCGATTGGCATCGATACATCAAGAAAAATAATCTGCCGAATGTCTGGGATTATTCTAAAAATGAGAAAGTGTTGAAAGAATTCTGGAGATCAGGATTGGAAAGAAGTAAAAACTGGGAAAAACTCGTAACTGTCGGAATGCGTGGCGATGGCGACGAAGCGATGGGTGAGGGAACCAATATTTCACTCCTTGAAAAAGTGGTGACTGACCAGCGGAAAATCATTGCTGATGTGACCGGAAAAAAAGCCGACAAAACGCCACAAGTCTGGGCTTTGTACAAAGAAGTTCAGGATTATTATGACAAAGGAATGCGCGTTCCGGATGATGTGATTTTACTGTTTTGTGATGACAACTGGGGCAACGTGCGAAAACTTCCGGACCTTTCAAAACCTTTGCACAAAGGCGGTTACGGAATGTATTACCATTTTGATTATGTAGGTGGACCAAGAAATTCGAAGTGGATTAATATCAACCCTATTCAGAGAGTTTGGGAGCAGATGAATCTTTCTTACGAGCATAAAGTGGATAAACTTTGGGTCGTGAACGTCGGAGATTTGAAACCGATGGAATTCCCAATCAGTTTTTTCCTGGAAATGGCGTGGAATCCCAAACAATTCAATTCAAAAAACCTTTTGCAGTACACCGAAAAATGGTCAGCTGAACAATTTGGTGAAAAACACGCCAAAGAAATCGCCAGAATGATTAATCTTTATACCAAATACAACCGCCGTGTAACGCCGGAAACGCTGGACAGCAAAACTTTCAGCCTTGAAAATTATAATGAATTTGAAACCGCTTTAAACGATTACAGAGCATTGGCATTGGAAGCTTTACGTTTGAAAGAACAGATTCCGGCAGAATATCAGGATGCGTATTATCAGCTGGTTTTATATCCGATTGATGCTTGCAGTAATTTGTACGAAATGTATTACGCAGTTGCCAAAAACAGGGAATTGGCTGCCAAATATGATTTGAAAGCCAATTACTATGCGGATAAAGTGAAAGAATATTTTGACAGAAATGCCTATTTAGACAATCAGTACAATAATGTGATTGCCGGCGGAAAGTGGCAACATATGATGGACCAGATGAAAATCGGGTACAAAACCTGGGCAGACGGAAAACAGAATATTATGCCCGAAGTGACTTATATTTATGATGATAATGCTTCAAAAGACAAAGTTTTTCAGGAAAGGAACGGTTACGTTTCCATCGAAGCAGAGAATTTCGCAAGAATGAATAATTCAGACCGAATCCATTGGGAAGTGATTCCTGATTTTGGGAAAACCAAATCCGGCGTGACGACTTTCCCGCAAAATGCGTACCCGAAAGCTGATGAAAATGTCTATTTGGAATACAATATTAATTTTGAATCAAAAGGTGAGTTTGAAGTCCAGTTATTGTTAGCGCCAACTTTAAATTATAATCATAACAAAGGTTTACACTACGAAATTTCTTTCGACGGACAATCGCCTCAAATCGTCAATTTCAATGGTCATTATAAAGGTGAACTGGGAAGATGGCAATCCGAACATATCATCAAATCAATGACCAAACATCAAATTTTACAATCTGGAAAACATACGTTACGTTTCAGAGTTTTGGAACCGGGAATTGTTTTGGAGAAAATTCTCATCAACACCGGCGGATTGAAGCCTAGTTATCTTGGAGCTCCGGAAAGTGAGTATTCAAACTAATAATCGCAAAACCATCAGATTTCTGGTGGTTTTTTATTGTAAGCTTAATTTCACAACATTTTGTCAAATGGCAAATGACAGTCAGCCAAGTATCTGTAATTTTATAAAATGGAAAAATTCATAGATTATATACTGCAATTTGATAACCTGAACAGGCAACAGCTAGACTTCATCACAAGCAAAGCCAAAGAAATCGAACTTTACAAAGATGATTTTTATTGGGAAGCCGGAAAAACTGTGAAACAGATTGGTTTCCTGACAGATGGCGTTATTCGGGTTTTCTATTATAACAATAAAAGCGAAGAAATTACAAGATATTTCATTGACGAAAACCATTTGATTTTATCCGGAAATACAATTGATGAAATATATGTTCCTTCTGAATATTTGTCCGCCATAACAGACTGCAAATTGATTATTTTTTCAAAGCAAGACTGGAAAGAAATTTCACAAACCATAATAAATTGGGACAATATTATTCAGAAAATAATTGCTAAATATCATAGTGAAAAAATTATTCGGAGAAGCGAATTGGTTTCGCAGGACGGAACGGAACGCTATCTTGATTTTATTCAGAAATTTCCAACTTTGGTCAATCGTGTTCCTTTATCGTACATCGCTTCTTATCTTGGAATTACGCAGTCTTCCTTGAGCAGAATAAGAAAAAATATCCGTTAAAATCACTTTTTGCCAAATGACAAATCCTTTCATTTTTTATTGAACCAACTTTGCTTTGTTAAATTTTAAATCAATAAATAATGAATACAAGAAAATTAGGAAAAAGCGGATTAGAAGTTTCTGAATTGGGTTTTGGCTGTATGGGATTAAGTTTTCCAAATGCACCGGCAAAAAATGAAAGCATCAGGCTGATTCGTTCGGCAGTTGAAAATGGAATCACTTTTTTCGACACGGCACAAGGTTATGGCGAAAATGAGCTTTTAGTTGGCGAAGCATTGGAATCATTTCGTAAAGAAGTTGTGATTGCGACCAAATTCGGTATGAAAAACGGTGATGTTAGGCAAGGTTTAGACAGTCGCCCTGAAAACATAAAAGCCGTTGCCGAAGCTTCTTTGAAAAGATTGAGAACAGACGTTATCGATTTGTTTTACCAGCACAGACCCGACCCTAACGTACCGATTGAAGACGTTGCAGGAACTGTAAAAGATTTGATACAACAAGGTAAAGTGAAACATTTTGGACTTTCGGAAGCCAATATAGAAACCATTCGCAAAGCAAATTCAGTTTTACCAATAACGGCTTTACAAAGCGAATATTCGATGTTTTATCGTGACCCTGAAAACGAAATTATTCCTGTTTTGGAAGAGTTGGGAATTGGTTTTGTTCCTTTCAGTCCTTTAGGTAAGGGCTTTTTGACAGGAACAATCAATGCTGATGTGGAATTGGCTAAAGATGATACCAGAAATATGTTGCCGCGTTTCAGCAAAGAAAATCGTGAGGCAAACCAGGCTTTGGTAGATTTGGTGGTTTCCATTGCGAAAGATAAAAATGCAACGCCTGCACAAATTGCATTAAGTTGGTTGCTGGCTCAAAAACCTTTCATCGTTCCAATTCCGGGAACATCAAAATTACATCGCCTACAGGAAAATATTGGTGCGACAAATGTTTCGTTAGGAATTGAGGAATTAAACAGAATAAATTCAGCTTTAGCAACTATTAAAATTGTTGGCGAAAGATATCCTGTGCAGATTCGGGATACGGCAGAAAGGAAATAAGTTATACAACTATATTAATTTGTTTTTCAACTGATTAATAATCTCAACCAATTCATTTTTAAACCATCGGATTACTGATGGTTTTTTATTAAATGGTTTATATCACAGAATTACATTAATTTAAATAAAATAAGTGTTAATTATACATTTATTAAAAATAGAATCTTATATTTGTTATCAACCGAATATCGAATTTCAATTATTTGAATCGATTTGATATTTCAATGATTTTTAAATAAATTATAATGAAAAAAGTTCTGTTCTCCTTATCCATCTTAATTTGTGCTTTCTCATCGGCGCAAACTTTCAAATATCCATTCCAAAATCCAAAACTTCCGGTCGAGCAGAGAATTGAAAATCTTATCGGATTATTAACGGTTGAAGAAAAAATAGGAATGATGATGGACCAGTCCAAGGCAGTTCCACGTCTGGAAATTCCGGCTTACGGCTGGTGGAACGAGGCGCTTCACGGTGTGGCAAGAGCAGGAATAGCTACAGTTTTTCCACAGGCAATCGGGATGGCGGCAACCTGGGATGTTCCGGAACATCTCAAAACTTTTGAAATGATTTCTGATGAAGCCAGAGCAAAATACAATAAATCTTTCGATGAATCCAACAAAACCGGACGTTACGAAGGTTTAACGTTTTGGACACCCAATATCAATATTTTCCGTGACCCGAGATGGGGAAGAGGTCAGGAAACTTACGGTGAAGACCCGTTTTTAACTTCAGTTTTAGGCGTTGCAGCCGTAAAAGGTTTGCAGGGAAATGACCCGAAATATTTCAAGACGCACGCTTGCGCCAAACATTTTGCCGTTCACAGCGGTCCGGAGTGGAACCGACATTCTTACAATGCCGAAGTTTCAAAACGAGATTTATACGAAACCTATCTTCCGGCTTTCAAAGCCTTGGTTTTGGAAGGAAATGTAAGGGAAGTGATGTGCGCTTACAATGCGTTTGACGGACAGCCTTGCTGTGCGAACAATACTTTGCTGACAGAAATTCTCCGTGGAAAATGGAACTACGATGGAATGGTCGTTTCCGACTGTTGGGCTTTGGCAGATTTTTACCAGAAACAATATCACGGAACGCACCCCGACGAAAAAAGTACGGCTGCAGATGCTTTGAAACATTCAACAGATTTGGAGTGTGGCGATACTTATAATAACTTAAACAAATCTCTCGCAAGCGGCTTAATCACAGAAAAAGATTTGGATATTTCAATAAGAAGAATCCTGAAAGGTTGGTTTGAATTGGGAATGCTTGACCCGAAATCTTCCGTTCACTGGAACTCAATTCCGTATTCTGTGGTGGATTCTGACGAACATAAAAAACAGGCTTTGACGATGGCGCGAAAATCAATTGTGCTGATGAAAAACGAAAAGAATGTTTTGCCATTAAATAAAAATATCAAAAAAATTGCAGTTGTGGGGCCAAATGCGGATGACGGACTGATGCAGTTGGGAAATTACAACGGAACACCTTCTTCAATCGTCACTATTTTAGATGGAATTAAAGCTAAATTTCCAAACGCCGAAATCATTTATGAAAAAGGAACAGAAGTGGCCGACCCATCTACCAGAACGTCATTGTATCAAAATTTCCTAAGCCAGAGAAATGGCGAAAGAGGAATGAAGGTCGAGTTTTTCAATAATAACGAATTCAAAGGAAAATCTGCCGATATTTCGGTCAATAAAACAGGAATCAACTACAACAGTTTTGGCGGAACTCAGCTTGCCCCGAATGTTGGGAGAGAAAATACGTCGGCGATTATTTCAGGCGTTTTTAAAAGTACTTACACCGGCGATGTGATTCTTTCACCTTCAACTTCCGATGTTTACACACTTTTTGTTGACGGAAAAGAAATCGCCACAAGAAAAGGTCCCGACGCAAGACATCCTTCCGAATTTCCTGTAAAAATGGAAAAAGGAAAAGAGTATAACATCGAATTACGCCACACCCAAAAAGGAAAATATGTGAGCATCACTTTCGATGTGTACCGAAAAGACCCTGTGAATTTCGCTTCCGTAAAGGAAAAAGTGAAAAATGCAGACGTTATTATTTTCGCTGGCGGACTTTCGCCGAGTCTTGAGGGTGAAGAAATGTTAGTGAGCGCCGAAAGTTTCAAAGGTGGCGACAAAACATCCATCGAGTTGCCGAAAGTTCAACGTGAATTGTTGGCAGAATTAAGGAAAACCGGAAAGCCAGTCGTTTTTGTGCTTTGCACGGGAAGTTCGCTTGGTTTGGAACAGGACGAAAAAAATTATGACGCCTTACTAAACGCTTGGTATGGCGGACAATCCGGCGGAACGGCTGTCGCAAATGTTTTGGCTGGCGATTATAATCCGTCAGGAAAATTGCCGATTACATTTTATAAAAATCTGGAACAGCTCGACAATAATTTGTCAAAAACCAGCAAACACCAAGGTTTCGAAAACTACGATATGGTCGGAAGAACTTATCGTTATATGACAGAAAAACCGTTGTACGCTTTTGGTCACGGTTTAAGCTATTCGAATTTTAATTTTGGTGATGCTAAATTGAGTAAAAACACAATTAATACAACTGAAAATCTGACGATTACCATACCTGTTAAAAATACTTCAAAACGAGATGGCGAAGAAGTTGTTGAGGTTTATGTGAAAAGAAACAACGATGCTTCTGCGCCTGTAAAGACTTTGAGAGCTTTCGAAAGAGTGTTCATAAAGGCAGGTGAAACAAAAGATGTTCAGCTTACTATTTCTCAGGATTCATTTAAATTTTATGATGAAAAAGTGGATGATTTAGCTCCAAGACCAGGAGACTACACGATTTTCTACGGCGGAACATCTGACGAATCCGGATTGAAGAGTCTTCAGATGAATGTGAAATAAAAGATCTGGATTAATCTATTATCAATTGCCCTTCTATGTTAAAATGGAAGGGTTTTCTATTATACTTCGATTTGAATTTCATTTAGTTCTACGAATGAATTTTAACTGAATTTGACAAAAAAAACGGATACAAAAATTCAAATATTTTTTCAGTATATAAAAATTAGGTCAGGTTATGTTCTTTTTTGGTAATAAACTAATTGGAATTTGTGACAAAAAAGATATATTTTTTATAAAAATGTATTTTTTTAGATTTTTTTTACAAATAAAATAGCATAATCCTTATCATATACCATCATTATTTTTTAATTATCAAAAATAATCTTCAGACCTGTGAAATTTCATTAATAGTATATTTTCATATTAACTAATTGTTAACTAAATGATAAGCTATTCATAAAATAGCTGAGTTTTTATATTATGCATTATTTTTAAAAATGGTTATTTATTTGATTTATATTTATAATAAATGGTAAATCTTTGAATATTTTTATTATATTAGATTATAATAATATCTAATTGTTAATTAATATGAAATTAGAAAATTTACCTCCTTAAACAATTCCGACTTTAAAATTGGAAAATCTACTATTTTGTTTTTTTAGTCAGATTTAAAGATTTGATTTCTACGGTAACTCTTCAATAGCTTTTTAAAACTTAGTTAAAAATGTGCATTTGTTCAAATTGCATCAGCTATCGTATTATGTATTTATAAAGAAGAAAAGTTACTGATAACTCTTTTAAAAATTCAAAAATCATTAAAAATAAACTTATGTTATGAACAAATTTATCACTAAACTAATTAAAAGAATTGCATTTTTTGCCATTGTTTTATCCACCTTTCAGTTGATTGCTCAAACTCCGAAAGTCCGTATTGATGCAACACCAAGACAAAAAATTACCGGATTTGGAGGATTTGTGTGTAGTCCTCAGTTTGCCTACAACCATATGACTCCTGCTGAGATCCAGAAAATGTGGGGAGCAGGTAGTGAAGCGGGATACAACATCATGAGGATTTATATTCCTACCACTCAGGAAAACTGGTCTACAGTATTGGAAACATCTCAATTGGCCCAGTCTTTAGGTCTGAAAATCTTTGCCAGTCCTTGGTCGCCGCCGGCTATTTGGAAAACCAATGGCAATGATGCAGGAACTTACAATGGGGTGGAAGGTTTTCTGAAACCTGAACATTATGGGGATTTTGCAAATTATCTGAATGACTTTGTTGTCTATCTAAGGAATAATGGGGTAGAGTTGGAAGGTATATCTCTGCAGAACGAACCGGATTATGTCGTAGATTATGCTGGATGTACATGGACAACTGCTCAAATGACGAATTTTCTGAAAAATTACTCAGATGTTATTAGCTGTAAGATCATCGCTCCGGAAACTGTGGGAATGTCGAACAATTATGCCAATGCACTTCTTGCTGCAGATGTATTGCCAAAATTTGAGATCTATGCAGGACATCAATATGGCGGTATAGGTTCCGCATATAAAGGTTTCCTGAATACGAACAAAGAAATCTGGATGACAGAGTTTCTGATTAACTGGAACTCTAATGGCGGTACAAGAAATTTTTCTTGGAATACCGATGCGTTTGACTTTGCGAAAAGTGTTAACGATGTTTTGGTAGGAGGAGGAAATGCCTGGATCCATTATGCTACGAAAAGATATTATGGGATGATGGGCGATGGTCTGTACGGAACTGTAGCTGGCGAAATTACCAAGCGTGGCTATATACTTTCTCACTTTGCAAAATATACGACTGGCTCTAAAAGACTGGATGCCATCTGGAGCGATCAGGGCTCGATGCAGGGTTCAGCATACATCAATGATTCCGGAGATAAAGTGACGCTGATGGTTTTAAATTCATCTGCCAATACTTATACTCTGAAAGTAGATTTGCCTTTCTATACGACGTCTGCGCAGAAGATTCTGACCAACGAGACCTCTAATATGGTTTCTTCTAATCAGAATTTTACAGAAACCTTCCGTCCGACCATTCAGGTCAATCCATCAAGCGTTATCACTTTTGTTTTTGATAAAAGTAATATCAGAGAAGTTTCCAATATGACGGGTCAGGATATTAATTATTCTAAAATTGAAACCCAATCAGTTACCAATCCTGCGTTCGGAACAACTTATCAATTAAGTGGTAAAACAGCTACGTTATACAACTCCACACCATTGATCAGTTCCAATATGACAGATTCCAATGGATACATCAGTTTAGATGACCGATACAACAAATTGGTTTTCCATGTCAATAGTTATACGACCAGCAATCTGGCAACTTCATCCAACACAACCTTATATTATGTTGATAACGCAGGCGTTGTGAAATCTTATAATTATGGAACTGTCAACTTGCCGTCGTCAGGTTCTTCTAATTTTGATTTGACATTTGATATTTCCAGAGCAGTTCTTACTACAGGCTGCAAAGGAATCATTGGACTTAGAAATGGTAATTTCAGCTCTATTCTGACATTCAATTTCGGAGATGTTTATTTCGCAATTTCAAATGAAAAAGCGATGAAGTTTGCAGGCGTTTACTCAGATGGCGATAGTAATCTGATGGATGTTTACGAAAATGCCTATTACACATCGCTGGATTTTACCAGTACAACAGGCATCAGTACTTCGGCAGATTGGAAAAGCAAAATGGCCAATTCCAATAGTATATTTTATGTTAACAGTGGTGCAGGATTCCGCATAGGTTCTTCCAAAGCAGCCAATACAAATGTTGTTTCAGGAACAGTTGCTGCGTCATTGGAATTATCTGACCAAGGCGGTGATTTTAATGTACCTTCTACTTTCAGTGCAACTGCCGCATCATACACAAAAACATTAAATGGATATGGCGTGATCATACTTCCGTTTGAAGCTAATGTACCAAATGGAGTACAAGCTTATAATATGTTGCCTTCATCATCTAAGGTAGTATGTACTGCAATAGAAAATGGTAAAATTCCGGCCAATATTCCAGTATTGGTTAATGGAAATGGTACTTTTGTATTCACTGGATCTGGTACTGTTTCTACACCGAAAGCAATTGTTTATAATCAGTTCAATGCAGATTACAGCACAATCAAAGCTTATTCAGGAGGTTATGTCCTGAAAACTGTGAATGGAACTCCCGGATTTCACAAAATTACGAGCGGAAGTGAGACTGTAACTGCGTTCAGCGCCTATATTACAGAAGAAAATTCTTATTCAGCTTTACTTTTACCATTAGAATTTGGAACCCTTGCCATTGGAGATATAGCTAAATATAAAATACAGATTTATCCGAATCCTGCAAAAGACGAACTCTTTGTTACAATCGAAAATTCGGATTCCGAATATAAGATTATAGATGCAAAAGGAAGTTTGATCTTTACAGGAAAACTAACATCAGGTAAGAATAGAATCGATGTTTCCAAACTTGCAGCTGGAGTATATTATATTATTTCTGGAAATACCCAAAAGACAGAAACTAACAAATTTATCAAACAGTAATTTCTTCATTAACATTTTTTCATTCAAAGCCATCACAGAATTTCTGTGATGGCTTTTGTATCCACTATTATAGTTGGGAAGTTTATGCTTAGTATGTTATCTGAAAAAATAAGTGTTTATTTTACATTTAATTAAAATAGAATCATATATTTGTTATTGCTCCGTGATAAATATAATTATTCAATTTTTTGGATAAAATAATCAATAAAATCAAGAATGAAAACAAAATCCAAAATATTCGCTACCGCATTTTCTTTAAGCGTAGCCTTCTTTTCAGGACAAAATGGAAATGTAAAAAAGCAGTTCCTCGATTTAGACGGAACTTCCACCAACATCAAAATCCAGCCAACGATGTACGGGATTTTCTTCGAAGACATCAACTTTGCCGCAGACGGCGGATTGTACGCTGAACTCATCAAAAACCGAAGTTTCGAATTTGATGAACCTTTGACAGGTTGGAAACAGCCCAACACAAAAACACTGTCTCCGAATCTGGATTCCGGTTTTCTGACGATTATAACCGACAAGTCTAAAACCAATAAAAACTACGCAAGAATCACGGTTTGGAATGATAAAAACTATTTGCTCGAAAATGAAGGTTTCAGAGGAATCGGGATTCATCAGGGTGAAAAATATGATTTCAGTTTTAATTTAGAAAATATTTCAGGCAATATTTCTGCGGTTAGGGCAAGTCTTGTAGATGAAAAAGAAAAAGTAATTTCGGAGGTTTCAACAATCATAAAAGGTAGTGGCTGGCAAAAATACAGTTTGGTTTTCGCTCCAAAATCGACGGTTGAAAAAGCAAAATTACAGCTCACTTTCACCGGAAAAGGTGTGGTAAATATGGATATGATTTCTCTGTTCCCACAAGACACCTGGAAAAGCAGAAAGGGTGGACTGCGGAAAGATTTGGTTCAGAAATTATACGATTTGAAACCCGGATTTTTGCGTTTTCCAGGCGGATGTATTGTTGAAGGACGAACTTTGGCAGAACGTTATCAATGGAAAAAAACGGTCGGAAAAGTAGAAGACAGAGAAAATCTTATTAATAAATGGAACAACGGGTTTGCGCACCGTCTTACACCCGATTATTGGCAGTCTTTCGGACTTGGTTTTTTTGAATATTTCCAGTTGGCGGAAGATTTAGGCGCAGAACCACTTCCGATTTTAAGCTGTGGAATGGCCTGTCAGTTCAATACCGCAGAATTGGTGAAGATGGAAGATTTAAATCCTTACGTTCAGGATGCTTTGGATTTGATTGAATTTGCCAACGGAGATTCCAACTCAAAATGGGGGAAAATCCGTACAGAAATGGGACATCCGAAACAGTTTAATATGAAATACATCGGCGTTGGAAACGAGCAGTGGGGCGAAGATTATATTGAAAGATACAAAGTTTTTGAAAAAGCGATTCACGATAAATATCCAAACATCCAAATCATATCAGGAAGCGGACCGTCGCCGGACGGAGAATTTTTCGATTACGGCTGGAAAGAACTTAAAAAACTGAATGCACAAATCGTGGATGAGCATTACTACAATTCACCGGGTTGGTTTTTAAAAAATGCAGACCGATACGATAAATACGACAGAAGAGGACCAAAAGTTTTCGCCGGAGAATACGCTGCGCAGTCAGTCGGCGTAGTGAAACCGGATAACAAAAATAACTGGCAGACCGCACTTTCCGAAGCTGCTTTTATGACGGGATTGGAACGCAACGCAGATGTCGTGACGATGACTTCGTACGCGCCGCTTTTGGCACACGCAGACGGTTGGCAGTGGACGCCGGATTTGATTTGGTTCAATAATCTGAAATCCTACGCAACTCCGAATTATTACGTTCAGAAATTATTTTCGAACAACAAAGGGACCGATTTAATTAAAATCTCTGAAAACGGAAAATCCTTAACAGGTCAGAATAATCTTTATGCATCGGCAGTCAAAGATAGTAAAAGTGGTGAAACTATCATCAAAATAGTCAATTCAAACACAAAAGAAACTTTGGTTGAAATCAATCCTAAAAATATTAAATCGGGCAGTCAGATGACCAAAATCGTCCTGACTTCTTCAGGTCTTTCCGATGAAAATAATTTCCAGACCGAAAATATTAAACCTGTTGAAGAAACGCAGGTATTAAAAAAAGGAAAAATTTCGGTGGATATTCCGGCAAATTCTTTAGTTGTTTTAAAGATTAAATAACGCTGAAGTACCATCAATAAAGAGAAAATTAAAATTAAGTGTAAATATTACATTTATTTAAAATAGAATCTTATATTTGCTTTAACTCAAAATCAGAAATGCGAAGATTTCTTTAAGTTAAATGAAAACTTACTGCCAAATCTTTGCCGACTGCCACAATAATTGAATAAATCTCTTTCGTTAATGAAAAAATATGTTATCGGCTTAGATTACGGAACAGATTCCGTTCGTGCCGTTTTGATTGATACAGAAAACGGCGCAGAACTCGCCACTTCCGTGAGTTACTACCAAAAATGGAAAGACGGAAAATTCTGTAAACCCGAAATCAATCAGTTTCGCCAGCATACGTTGGACCATATTGAAGGTTTGGAAAAAACCATTTCAACCGTCGTAAAAGAAAGTGAAATAGCGCCCGAACACATCGTCAGCATTTGCATCGACACCACCGGTTCATCGCCACTTCCTGTTAATAAAGAAGGAATTGCCTTGTCACTTTTGCCTGAATTTTCAGAAAACCCGAACGCAATGATGGTTTTGTGGAAAGACCATACGTCTATCAACGAAGCTGAAGAAATCAATCATTTGGCGAGAAAATGGGGCGGTGAAGATTATACCAAATTCGAAGGTGGAATCTATTCTTCCGAATGGTTTTGGGCGAAAATTCTTCACATCAACAGAGAAGATGAAGCGGTAAAAAATGCGGCATACAGCTGGATGGAACATTGCGATTACCTTACATTTTTACTTTCCGACCATCAGGATTTGGCAACTTTCAAAAGAAGCCGTTGCGCAGCAGGTCACAAAGCGATGTGGCACGAGTTGTGGGATGGACTGCCTTCCAAAGATTTTCTCTCGCAGTTAGATTTATCTTTGGCAGAACTTCGTGACAGACTGTACGATAAAACCTATACTTCCGACGAAGTTGCAGGAAATCTGAATGAAGAATGGGCTGAAAAATTAGGCTTGACAACCAACACAATAATCGCAGTCGGAACTTTCGATGCACATTCCGGAGCGGTGGGCGCAAAAGTCGAGGAGAATACGCTAATTAGAATTATGGGAACGTCAACCTGCGATATTATGGTAGCTCCCAATGAAATTATCGATGACAAAACCGTTAAAGGAATCTGTGGGCAGGTCGATGGCTCTGTGATTCCTGGATTAATCGGACTCGAAGCGGGACAATCTGCTTTCGGAGATGTTCTGGCTTGGTTCAAAAACATTTTGATGTGGCCAACTCAGAATATTCTGATGAATTCCCACATCATCGATGACAATCAAAAACAATTATTAAAAGAAGAATTAGAACAAAACTTAATTCGAAATCTGACGCTGGAAGCAGAAAAAATTCCGCTGTCAGAATCGGTTCCAATCGCTTTAGACTGGATTAACGGAAGAAGAACGCCCGATGCCAATCAGGAGCTGAAAATGGCCATCAACAATCTTTCTTTAGGCACAAAAGCACCACATATTTTCAAAGCTTTGGTCAATGCAATTTGTTTCGGTTCCAAAAAAATTGTAGACCGTTTCGAAGAAGAAGGCGTGAAAATCGAAAAAGTAATCGGGATTGGCGGTGTTGCCAGAAAGTCGCCTTACATTATGCAGACTTTGGCGAACGTTCTCAATATGCCGATTATCGTGGCAGAATCAGACCAGGCTCCGGCTTTGGGAGCTGCCATTTATGCCGCGGTTGCCGCAGGAATTTATCCAAATGTTCAGGAAGCAAGCCAGAAAATGGGTTCCGGTTTCGAAGCCGAATATTTCCCGCAAACCAAATACGTAGAAAAATACGCAGAACTGATGAACCAATATCAGATTCTCGCAGATTTCACTGAAAATAATATCAAGTCTAAGAAAAAGTTGAAGGTTGACAGTTTATAGTTGATAGAAATTTCAGACACAAAAACCAACAACCATCAACCAAAAACTATCAACTAAAATAATTATGGCAGCTTAATCCGTCTTCCGCTCCCAATCTTTTTTGCCTAGGCTTTTCCCAACGCAAAAAAAAGGATTTCCGCTCAAGCCGGGCTACAGATTCAGCATAAAACACAATCAATTATAACCAGGAAGTTTGTCAATACGTAGGAATCTATACAAAACTTGCAAAGATTGTTACGGAATGACAAACGAAAGTTTAAAAACAAAAAAAATGAGCATCTATAAAGAACTGAAAAGAGAATGTTACGAAGCCAATATGCAGCTCGATGCGTTGAAACTCGTCGTTTACACATTCGGGAACGTAAGCGCCGTTGACCGTGACAAAGGAATTTTTGCCATCAAACCGAGCGGTGTTCCTTACGAATTGCTGAAACCGGAAGACATTGTGATTTTGGATTACGATGCCAATGTCGTTGAAGGAAATTTAAGACCGTCTTCTGATACCCAAACCCACGCTTATCTTTACAAAAACTGGGACAAAATCGGCGGAATCTCACATACGCACGCTATTTATTCTGTAGCTTGGGCACAGGCACAACTGGATATTCCAATTTTTGGCACGACGCACGCAGACCATTTAACGTCAGATATTCCCTGTGCACCGCCGATGCGTGATGATTTAATCGAAGGAAATTATGAATACAATACCGGAATCCAGATTCTCGACTGTTTTAAAGAAAAAGATTTGTCTTACGAAGAAGTAGAAATGGTACTCATCGGAAATCACGGACCTTTCACCTGGGGGGAAAATGCAGAGAAAGCCGTTTATAACAGCAAAGTTTTGGAAACTATTGCAGAAATGGCGTATCTCACAAGACAAATTAATCCTAATGCGCCCCGTTTGAAAGATTCATTAATCAAAAAACATTACGAACGGAAACACGGCAAAAATGCCTATTACGGACAATAATACAATTAAATAAAGTCTGTCATTCTGAACGAAACGTAGTGTAGTGAAGAATCTCAATTAAATATGACCAATAGAGATTCCTCGTTCCTCGGAATGACAAACACAATATTAAACTATCAACAATCAACCAACAACAATCAACTAAAAATATGTTAATACCTCTCAATACGAAAGAAATCTGGTTCATCACCGGAAGCCAGCATTTATACGGTCCTGAAACATTGGCTCAGGTTGCAGAACATTCAGCGAAAATCGTGGAAGCGTTGAACGCTTCTTCACAAATTCCTGTAAAAGTGGTTTTAAAACCAACGGTAAAAACAACGGAAGAAATTTTCGAAACCTTAACTGCCGCAAACTTCGCAAAAGACTGCATCGGAATCGTAACGTGGATGCACACGTTCTCACCCGCAAAAATGTGGATTCGTGGATTGACGGCTTTGCAAAAACCGATGTTGCATTTGCACACACAGTTCAATCAGGATATTCCGTGGTCTACGATGGATATGGACTTTATGAACCTGAACCAGGCTGCTCACGGCGACCGTGAATTCGGATTTATGGTGAGCCGTCTCCGCAAAAACAGAAAAGTGGTGGTTGGACATTGGGCTGAAGATAGAGTTCAGAAACAAATCGGTGACTGGAGTAGAGTTGCAGCTGGTTGGGACGATTGGCAGGGTGCGAAATTTGCGCGGTTCGGAGATAATATGAGATATGTTGCAGTGACCGATGGAGATAAAGTAGAAGCAGAAACCAAGTTTGGTTTTTCAGTCAATACTTGGGGAATTGGGGATTTGGTAAGCGTTGTCAATTCAATTGGCAATGGTGAAATCAAAACCTTAATTGAAGAATATGAAGCTTCATACAAAATGGCAGAATCTCTTCTTTCCGGAGGTTCAAACAGAAAATCTCTGGAAGTTGCTGCAAGAATTGAATTAGGTTTAGAAAAATTTCTAAAAGACGGAAATTTCAAAGGTTTCTCTGATACTTTCGAAGACCTCCACGGTTTGGAGCAGCTTCCGGGAATCGCCGTTCAAAGGTTAATGGAAAAAGGCTACGGTTTTGCTGGAGAAGGCGACTGGAAGACGGCTGCGTTAGTTCGTGCAATGAAAACTATGGGACAAGGTCTGGAAGGCGGAAACGCTTTTATGGAAGATTATACCTACCATTTAAATCCATCAAATCCGTCCGTTTTAGGTTCTCATATGTTGGAAGTTGACCCTGTTTTGGCTGTGGATAAACCATCTTGCGAAATACATCTGTTGGGAATTGGCGGAAAATCTGACCCGGTTCGCTTGGTTTTCAATTCAAGAGGAAATATCGATTCTTTGAATGCGGCTTTAATGGATTTCGGAAATCATTTCAGACTGTTAATCAACAAAACAAAAGCGTTGGAAATTACCGAAGAACTTCCAAAACTTCCTGTGGCAAGAGTTCTTTGGAAACCACTTCCGGATTTGTACACAGCAGCAGAAGCGTGGATTTTAGCTGGTGGAGCACATCACACTTGTTACAGCGAAAACATCAGTGCAGAACAGCTGGAAGATTTTGCGGAAATCGCAGGAATTGAGTCTTTAGTTATTGATGAAGATACGAAAATCCGTGATTTCAAAAATACGCTTCGTTGGAATGAGATTTATTATCGTTAAACTTGCAAAATCATTCAGACTATGAAAAAAATAACTTATAACCTGATTATTGTTGCGTTTTTGAGTATTTTCGGATGCAATAAAAAAGAAAACAGTAATCAGCCTCAAAAAGAACAAATGGAAAATATACAGGTTTCAGACTACGGCGTGACGGCTAAGGGCGATTCTATCAGGAAATTTACGCTCACCAACAAGAACGGGATGAAGATGGAAGTCATTAATTTTGGAGGAATTATCACTTCACTCACCGCTCCCGACAAAAACGGAAAATACGAAGACGTGGTTTTAGGTTTTACGAAGCCTGAAGATTATTTCAACGGAAATCCTTATTATTTTGGAGCATTAATTGGCCGTTATGGAAACAGAATTTCAAACGCCAAATTTACTTTGGAAGGCAAAACCTACGACATCGACAAAAATGACGGACCGAACAGTCTTCACGGTGGAAAAGAAGGTTTTCATACCAAATTCTGGGACATCGAGCCTGTAAAAGATGTGAAATTCCCAACCTTAAAACTGACTTACACCAGCGCAGACGGCGAAGAAGGTTATCCTGGAAAATTAACGACGACGGTTCTTTATACTTTGACAGACGACAACGCTTTGGAAATTACGTACGAAGCTGAAACTGATAAAGCGACAGTTGTGAATTTAACGCAACATTCGTATTTCAATCTTTCAGGGAATTTCTCTAAAACCATTCTTGACCACGAATTGCAGATTAACGGAGATAAATTCACGCCGGTGAATGAAACTTTGATTCCGACTGGAGAACAAAAAGAGGTGAAAGGAACTCCGTTTGATTTTACGGCTTCAAAAGCGATTGGAAAAGATATTTCTGCTGAAGATGATCAACTGAAAAAAGGGAAAGGTTACGACCACAACTGGATTTTGAACGGAAGCGGACTGAGAAGTATTGCAAAAGTGTATCACTCAGAATCTGGAAGAATGATGGAAGTTTTAACCGATGAACCGGGCGTTCAGTTCTATTCCGGAAACTTTTTAGATGGAAAATTTGAGACTAAAACAGGCGGAAACAATGAATTCAGAACCGGTTTTTGTTTAGAAACCCAACATTTCCCGGATTCTCCGAATCAACCTTCATTTCCTTCAACAGAATTGAAACCCGGACAAAAATATCAGACTAAAACGATTTATAAATTCTCAGTTAAAAAATAGGTATGGGAAATTTAGCAACAATAGATATCATCATATTTTTAGTGTATTTTGTGGTGGTTGCCGGTTACGGATTATGGATTTATAACAAAAAAAAATCTGCAGCAACAGGCAGTAAAGATTATTTCTTGGCGGAAGGTTCACTAACTTGGTGGGCGATAGGAGCGAGTTTAATTGCTTCCAACATTTCAGCAGAACAGTTCATCGGAATGTCCGGTGAAGGATTTTTCGTGGGAATCGCGGTTGCAGCTTATGAATGGCTTGCCGCCATTGCATTGATTATCATCGCAGTTTGGTTCATCCCGATTTATCTTAAAAACAAGATTTACACGATGCCACAATTCCTGGAAACCCGTTACAACAAGTCGGTTTCATTGATTATGGCGGTGTTCTGGCTGTTTTTATATGTGATTGTGAATTTGACCTCAATTCTTTATCTGGGAGCTTTAGCAATCGATACTTTGTTAGGAGGCGACAATCTTCACATCATTATGATTGGATTGCTTCTGATGGCTTTGTTAATCGGTCTTGGCGGAATGAAAGTAATCGGTTACACCGACGTTATTCAGGTAGCCGTTTTGATTATCGGAGGTTTCGCAACGGTTTATATGGCGCTACAAATCGTTGACCAAAGAATCAACGGAGCAGCTGTAGGAAATGCTTTTGCAGGCTTCCAGACTTTGATGAACGAAGCTCCGCAACACTTCAAACTGATGTTGGATAAGCCAGTGAAAACAACCACAACTTTGGCAATGCCCGAGAATTTGGATGTTCAGAAATATGTGGTTTTACCTGGATTGGCGATGTATTTTGCAGGACAGTGGATTGTAAACCTGAATTATTGGGGTTGTAACCAATACATCACGCAACGTGCTTTGGGAGCTGATTTGAAAACGGCTAGAACAGGAATTTTGTTCGCAGGTTTCTTAAAATTATTTATGCCAATCATCGTAATGCTTCCGGGAATTGCTGCTTATGTTTTATATACAAAAGGACATTTGCCAGGATTCAATGGGGTGAAAGATGGTGCTTATTCTGCGATTTTAGGATTTTTGCCGACCGGTCTGAAAGGTCTTGCAGTAGCAGCTTTAACGGCGGCGATTGTAGCTTCATTAGCTGGAAAAGTGAACAGTATTTCTACGATTTTCACCTTAGATATTTATAAAAAATATTTAAAAGCTGATGCCACCGAAATACAGATGGTGAGAACCGGACGTTGGGCGATTATCATTGCGATGTTTGTTGCGTTAGCTTTTACTTGGACAGATGTTTTAGGAATCGGTGGAGAAGGCGGATTTACCTTTATTCAAAAATATACAGGATTTATCAGTCCGGGCGTTTTTGCAATGTTCATTTTGGGAATGTTCTGGAAGAGAACTACTGGAACTGCGGCTTTGGTCGGCGTAATTTTAGGTTTCGTTTTAGCGATTTTCTTCAACAGTTTTGCAGTCGATATTTTCGGGAAAGAAACTTGGTTATATACTGCATTTACGTATGAAAAATTAGAAAATGGAGTAGTACACACGATTACTGAGATTCCATTTTTAATTAATATGGGATGGTCATTCTTCTTCACGGTTCTGACGATGGTTGGGATAAGTCTTGCCGGTCCGAAAGTGAATCCGAAAGCATTTGCAATCGATGCATCAATGTTCAAAGTGGACAACAGAACATTGGTTTTAATTGTTGTAACATTACTTTTACTGACCGCCATTTATGTCAGGTTCTGGTAAAATTTAAGCTATAATAAAATGAATGCAGGATGCCAATTTGGTGTCCTGTTTTTGTTTAATTTTGATTTAAATAGACTTTAATGAAAAATTTCGACGAACTGATTCAACAATATTTTGGGTCTCTGACTTCTGAAGAACTGTCGGTTATTCAATCTTATTTTAAAGAAGAGAAATTAAATAAGAATGAAATATTTACCAATTCTGGTGAGATTTGTGACAGGTTGAGCGTAGTGAAATCTGGAATACTCCGTGTTTTTGCATTAACGGAAGATGGAAAAGAAATTACGCAATGGCTTTCTACAAAAGATTTTTTCCTAACCGAAGTAATGGGATTTTTCTTTAATCAACCCAACCGATGGACGATTCAGGCTTTTACCGAAGTCGAATTATTGTCCATTTCCAAAGCAGATTATCTCAAACTTTGTCAGGAATTTCCGAAATGGATTGAAATTGAAAAACAATTTATCATCAAATGTTTTGTGATGATGGAAAACCGAGTTTTTTCGGATCTGTCGATGACGGCAGAAGAACGCTACAATCAATATTTTGAGCAGAACAGAGAATTATTTCATCAGGTTCCGTTGCAATACATCGCGTCAGTTTTGGGAATGTCGTCTGAAACATTCAGCAGAATCAGAAAACGACAGGCAAAAAATTCTTGATTTTTGTCAAGAGGACGTTGTTTCAATTGTCGGACATTTGTCCAATAAATCATAACAATGAAAAATCTTTTAAAGCTCGAAGAAGTGGGGCAATTCGGTTTCGCCATTTTTCTTTTTACTCAGTTAGAATTCCAATGGTGGCTTTTTACACTTTGTCTTTTGCTTCCGGATGTTTCGATGGTTGGTTATTTAGTTAATCCAAAAATCGGAGCTTGGATGTACAATTTTTTTCATCACAAGTTGCTTGCAATTCTTGTTTTGATTATCGGATTTTGCTTGAAAATGCCGATTGTAGAATTTGCCGGAATTATTTTATGGGCGCATTCTTCGATGGACAGAATTTTCGGATATGGATTGAAATTTTCAGATGATTTCAAATATACACATCTAGGCTCGATGGGAAAAAATTAAACTTTTTTAAATCTTAAACATAAACCCTTCCGCCAGTTTTTTCTGATATTTCGCTTCATCAAAACGGTACAGAAAAGACCCTTTTTTAGACGAAGTCATATCTTTTTCCTCGGTTTTCACAAGAATATCCAGCGCATTGATTTTGCTGATGAAATTCCTTTTGTCATATTGTTCATTGAAAATCGCTTCGTACAAACTCTGCAAATCCTTCATTGTGAATTTTTCCGGTAAAAGTTCAAAACCGATAGGTCTTGTGGAAGCTCTTCTTCTCAGTCTCAGAACCGCATCTTTCACCATTTCGTTATGGTCGAAAATTAAGGTCGGAAAATCCTGTAAATCAAACCATTTCGCACTGTATTTTTCATTGATTTGAATGTTTTTTTCAACATTAATCAATGCGTAATAAGAAATCGACATAATTCTGGCAGTCGGTTCACGGTCAATTTGCGTGTAGAAATTGAGTTGTTCCAGATAGATATTTTCCAGTCCGGTAAGTGTGTTCAGAACACGTTGTGCGGCTTCGTCAGCATTTTCATCGTTGCCGATAGAACCACCCATCAATGACCATTCTCCCATTCTGGGTTCAAAATTTCTCTGCACAAGAAGAATCTTTAGGTTTTCGCCATCAAATCCGAAAATGATGCAATCAACAGCAACCAAATGTCGCGGAAAGTGAGAATAGTCTTGGGTCATCGATTATAATTTTTTTACAAAGTTAAAGCTTTTATCCTTTGATTTAGTGATTGATATTATGTAAATGTATTTTTCACACTTTATTTTTACTTTATTTTTGAATTTATTCAAATTTCATCTTTTACAGCAATGTTTTGGGAGCAATAAAATCTGATATTCCTTAAATTTCAATCATAAATCATATTAAATAGAGATGAATTCAATGTTAAAAATATGTTAAAATAAATTTTCTTATCATTTTTAAAAGCATAATTACTCTTTAATAGACTTAATCTGAAAAATACGATAAGCTATTGAAGTAATTTTCAATACCATTCCTAAAACGATCTATATCCATTTTTACATAGGTGGTTTTCATTGTATCGGTCTGATTATGTTTATTTTTAATAATCGTTATTTTTATGATAAGACCAACTAATCTTAACCGCATTTTCCAAACTTTAAAATAAGAATATTTTCGATTTTTTAGGCTTGTTTTCTAAAATTCTTTGTCATTCAGATTCTTTCTTATATTTTAGAAATGTTGAATTAACATTTAATAATGAATAAACATTCACTGATATTGTTTTTAAGTTTTGGAACGCTTGCTTTTGGGCAGGTGAAGAAAAATGTCAGCTATTTTCCGCTCAACAAAGTTCATTTGTCGGAAAGTGTTTTCAGCAAAGCGATGCAGACCGACGAAAATTACATAATGTCGATGGATGCGGACTGTTTGCTCGCTCCGTATTTGAAAGAAGCCGGTCTCAATCCAAAAAAAGAAAACTATCCAAACTGGGAAAACACTGGATTGGACGGTCACATCGGCGGTCATTATATTTCTGCATTGGCGCTGATGTACGCTTCCACAGGTGATAAAAAAGTAAAACAGCGACTCGATTATATGATTGACGAGCTGGAGCGTTGCCAAAATATTTCCGGAAACGGCTACATTTCTGGCGTTCCAAACGGAAAAAAAATTTGGAAAGAAATTGCGGATGGAAATATCCGCTCGGCGACTTTCGGGTTGAATGACCGTTGGGTTCCGTTATACAATATTCACAAAACATATTCGGGTTTACGAGACGCGTATTGGTATGCGGGAAGTGAGAAAGCGAAAAAAATGCTCATCAAGCTAACCGATTGGATGTCTCAGGAAGTTTCTCAACTTTCCGATGAGCAAATTCAGGAAATGCTGAAAAGTGAACACGGAGGACTGAACGAAGTTTTTGCCGATGTTTACGACATTACCAAAAATGAAAAATATCTGAAATTAGCGCATCGATTCTCACATCAGGCTATTTTGAATCCATTGTTGATTCACGAAGATAAACTGACGGGAATTCACGCCAATACACAGATTCCGAAAGTGATTGGCTTTAAAAGAATTGCCGATTTGGAACATAATAAAGAGTGGAGCAGTGCCGCAGATTTTTTCTGGGATAATGTTACGCAAAAACGTTCCGCGATTATCGGCGGGAACAGTGTTAGCGAACATTTTAATTCCATTAATGATTTCAGCGGAATGATTAAAAGTATCGAAGGTCCCGAAACCTGCAATACCTACAATATGCTGAAGCTGACCAAAGAACTTTTCGCGACCAATCCGAAATCATCGTATCTTGATTATTACGAAAAAGCGCTGTACAACCATATTTTGTCCACCCAAAATCCTGATAAAGGCGGATTTGTTTATTTCACACCGATGCGTCCCGGACATTACAGAGTCTATTCCCAGCCGGAAACCAGTTTTTGGTGTTGCGTAGGTTCCGGAATGGAAAATCACGCCAAATATGGTGAAATGATTTACGCCAAGTCGGGTAACGATTTGTTTGTCAACCTGTTTATTCCTTCTGTTTTAAAATGGTCTGAAAAAAAATTGGTGTTGAGACAGGAAAATAATTTTCCCCAGACACCTTCTACAAAACTAATTTTTGACCTTGCTCCAAATTCTGAAATCAATCTAAAATTGAGAACTCCGGAATGGACAAATGCATCACAGATAAGCGTTTCAGTTAATTCAAAAATCATCAATATTCCTGTCGATTCCGAAGGTTATATCAATGTCAAAAGAAAATGGAAAAAAGGCGATGTGGTCGAAATGAAAATGCCGATGCACCTTTCAGCAGAACAACTTCCGGACAAATCGGATTATTTTGCTTTTAAATATGGTCCCGTTGTTTTGGCTGCAACTTACGGAACAGAAAATCAGGACGGATTGTTTGCCGATGACAGCCGTGGCGGACATATTGCGCACGGACCACAGATTGCACTGAATGATATTCCGACGATTCTGGGAAGTTCAGATGCTATGATGAATCATCTGGAAACAGTGAATGGCGAAGATTTGACATTTAAATTAAAAGGTTTATATCCTCAGAATAAATTCGCTGAAGGACTGAAACTGGTTCCTTTCTATAAAATTCACGAGCAACGTTACATCATTTATTTTCCGCAGGCGACTCAGGATAAAATCGAAATGATTCAGAAACAGAAAGCCAAAGAAGAAGCGGAAATCCGAAAACTGGATAACATTACGACCGATAAAATCCAACTCGGCGAGCAACAGCCGGAGTCTGACCACTTTTTCGACAGCAAAGATTCCAACACCGGATATATGGAAGACCACCATTTCCGTGAGGCAAAAGGTTGGTTCAGTTATCAGATGAAAAACAAGGAGAAGAATGCGAAATATCTTTATATTACTTATTTTGACGCCAATAATAACCGTACTTTGAATGCAGAAATCAACGGAATCAAGATGTATTCTAAAAATTTCGAAGGAAAAATGGGCGGTTCACCACAAACTTTACTTATTCCTATCCCTGAATCTGAAATCCGTAAAGAAATTTTGAACATCAAGTTTACTTCAGGTGAAAAATCTTTAACGCCGAAAATCATTGAAGTGAGATTGCTGAATCAAGCTCCAGATAAAAACTAAAAATAACTGCAGAATCAAATTTGCTATGAAAAATAAACTCTTTTTTAAAATATTAATTCTATTCATCGGCTCGCTTTGCATTTCGTTGAATGCAAAAATTAAGCTTCCAACCTTAGTTTCAGACGGAATGGTTTTGCAGAGAAATCAAAAGCTGAATATTTGGGGAAAAGCCGATGCCAACGAAAAAGTGGAAGTGAAATTCCTCAAAAAAAATTATAAAACCTCGGCCGACCAGAACGGAAACTGGAAAATTGTTCTTCCGGAACAAAAAGCGGGCGGTCCGTACACGATGACCATCAACGAAATCACGCTGAAAGACATTATGATTGGCGAAGTTTGGCTCGCTTCCGGACAATCAAATATGGAATTGCCGATGCGAAGACTGACGCCGCTGTACGCCAATGAAATCAAGAATGCGAACAACCAGAATATTCGTTTTTTCACGGTTCCTCAGAAATATAATTTCAAATCGCCTCAAACTGAATTGGATGGCGGAAAATGGGAAGCTACAAATCCTCAAACGATTTTGAACTTTTCAGGTGTAGCATATTTTTTCGCTAAAGATGTGAGTGAAAAAGAAAAAGTGGCGGTTGGAATTATCCATTCGAGTTTAGGCGGTTCGCCAATTCAGGCTTGGATGGATGAAAATTCGCTGAAAAAATATCCTGAATATTTGGATGAAGCCAAAAAATGGCAGAATGATGATTTAATCAAATCTACAGAATCCAACGAACAGGCACTCAGCAAAGCCTGGTACGCAGAATTGGACCAAAGTGATATTGGACTTAATCAACATTGGGAAAAATTTGATTTAAATGATTCTGATTGGAAAACGATGCAAATTCCTGGTTCTTGGGAAGATAGAGAAGGTTCATTTGATGGTTCAGTTTGGTTCAGAAAAGAAATTATTTTAACTAAAAATCAGGCTGGAAAACTGGTGTTTTTAAACCTTGGAAGAATAAAAGATGCCGATGTAACCTATATCAACGGAACAAAAGTCGGAAACGTCACTTACGAATATCCGCCAAGATGGTACGACATTCCTGCCGGAATTTTGAAAGAAGGAAAAAACGTAATTGCTGTGCGGGTTTCCAACGGAAGCGGAAAAGGGCAGTTCATCGCAGACAAACCATATTACCTTGAAATTGACGGACAAAAAATCGACTTAAAATCTGAATGGAAATATAAAATCGGTGCAAAAGTTGACAGAATGGCGCCCGGACAGACCTTCATCCGTTGGAAACCGACTGGTTTGTACAACGCAATGATTAATCCTTTAATCAACTACAACATCAAAGGTGCGCTTTGGTATCAGGGCGAAAGCAACACCGGAAAACCAAAAGAATACGGCGATTTGCTGACGACAATGATTGCAGACTGGAGAAGCAAATGGAACAATAAAGATATGCCGTTTTTCACGGTTCAGTTAGCGAACTTTATGGAAGCAAAATCTCAACCGGCTGAAAGCAATTGGGCTGAGTTGAGAGACCAGCAAAGACAGGTTTCGCTAAAAGTTCCGAACGCAGGGTTAGCAGTAATCATCGATATAGGCGAGTGGAATGACATTCATCCTTTAAACAAAAAAACAGTAGGCGACCGATTGGCTTTACAGGCAATGAAAATCGCTTATGGAAAAAATGTAATTGCAGACGGACCGGTTTATCAGTCAATGAAAATCGACGGCAATAAAATCGCTCTTTCTTTCAAGAACGGAACTGATGATTTCGCACCGGTTTCAGAGCTGAAAGGTTTTGCCATCAAAAATTCCGATGGAAAATGGTCTTGGGCAACCGCAAAAATCGAAGGAAAAACAGTAATAATTTGGAATGATTCGGTAAAAAATCCTGTAGCAGTCCGCTACGATTGGGCAGATAATCCAGACGGAAACCTGAAAAACAAAACCGGACTTTCCGCATCACCTTTCACTACAGAATAAATTTTTAATTCTTTCCTGAGCGAAGCGTCTTTGCGAATCTTAAAAAAGAATAATAGTCAAAAAATCTTTGCGGACTTTGCGTTTAAAAAACATCATTTATTAATAATCATTTATCAATTATAAATATGAACAATTCATCTCAAAAAATATCTGTCGTTGAAAAAATCGGCTACAGTTTGGGAGATTTAGCGGCCAATCTGGTTTTCCAGACATTGGTGACCTATCTGGCTTACTTTTACACGGATATCTACGGCTTAAAACCTGAAAATGCATCGGTCATCACCTTGGTGGTCGGACTGATTGCCGGTTTCGGATTCAATCCGCTGGTCGGTGCTTTGGCAGACAGAACCAGAACCAAGTGGGGAAAATTCCGTCCGTGGATTTTATTTTCAGCCGTTCCGTTGGGCGCTGCGGCACTTTTTGCATTCAGCACACCTAATTTTTCTTACCAAGGGAAAATAATTTACGCAGCCTTAACGTATAGTATTTTGCTTTTGTTGTATGCTGCCAATAATTTGCCATACGCTGCGTTAAGTGGCGTTATTACAGGCGATATGAAAGAACGAAACAGCATTTCCTCTTACCGTTTTGTGGCAGTGATGTTTGCGCAGTTTTTCGTTCAGGTATTTATGCTGCCGATTATTTTATCCTCTGGAAACGGCGATAAAGCAGTCGGAATCGAAGTCGTAATGACGTGGTTGGCGATTATCGGAACCATAATGTTGCTCATCACATTTTTTACTACCAAAGAAAGAGTCATCCCAAAACCTGAGCAGGAATCTACTTTAGGAGCAGATTTGAAAGATTTAAAGAAAAACAAACCGTGGATTATAATGTTGGTCGTTACCGCATTGATTTTCATTACATTGGCAATGAAAGGAGGTTCGTACGTTTACTATTTCAATAATTACGTAGATGAAACTTCTTTGAAAAATTTCATTTCGCCGATTACTTCATTTTTCAGTTCGATTGGAATGAATTTTTTCGGTGAAGATCCTCGTTCAGCAGGTTTCGGACTGTTCAATGCAGGCGGAATCATTATGATGATTGTCGGGATAACCTTTTCAAAAAGATTTGCCGATAAGTATGGAAAAAGAGACGCATTCATCGCATCGCTGTTTATTTCAACATTATTCATCGTTGCATTCATTTTTTATCCGCCAAAATCGGTAGGATTAATGTTCCTTTCGCAAATTCTTCACGGTTTTTTCTATGGAATCAGCACACCGCTGCTTTGGGCAATGATTGCCGATGTTGCCGACTATTCCGAGTGGAAAAACAACAGACGCGCCACAGCTATTATTTTCTCCGCAATGATGGTCGGTTTGAAAGTTGGTCTGAGCATCGGAAGTTCATTGGTTTCCTCTATTATCGGGCATTACGGCTACATTTCATCCGAAGGAACCGAAAACGTTATTCAGCCCGAATCCGTTGCAAACGGCGCTCGGATGCTGGTCAGCATTTTTCCTGCCATTCCGTTCTTTGCGGCCTGTGGATTATTAATGTTCTACGAAATCAACAAAAAAATGGAAACCCAAATCGAACAGGAACTTAAAGAAAGAAGAAAAAAAGAAGATTAGTATTTGTTTGATTGTTTGGGCAGCTTTATCCGTCTTCCACTCCCGCTTTTTTGTTCCGCTTTGCTCCACAAAAAGAGCTCCGTTCAAGCCGGGCTGCGAGATTCAGCATAAAACAAATTTTACCCTTAAAGTAATATTGGTCATTCTTTAGATTTAGAATTTTAATAAAGAAAAACAAAATAGTAAAAGCTCCGTAGGAGCGAACTGTTAATAGCCAATATCAGATAAGCCATCAAGCCTCGTAGAGGCGACCTGTTAAAGTTCAGGATAATTAATAAAAAATTAACAATGAAAAAAATAGCCGCATTATTAGGAATTTTAGCCCTTACGGTTTCCTGCAAAACAGCAAGTTCGGCATCTTCAAAAGATTCCCTGAAAGATACCTACAAAAATAAATTTTACATCGGAACCGCAATGAGCCTTTCGCAGATTGACGAAACTGATGTAAAATCTGATGACATCATCAAAAAACAATTCAGTTCCATTGTTGCAGAAAACTGTATGAAATCGATGTTCATACAACCGCAGGAAGGAAAATTTTTCTGGAACGATGCCGATAAATTTGTAGCATTTGGTGAGAAAAATAAAATGTTCATCATCGGTCATACTTTGATTTGGCATTCACAGTTACCGAAATGGTTTTTCGTAGACAAAGACGGAAAAGATGTTTCTCCGGAAGTTTTGAAACAAAGAATGAAAAGCCATATTACAGCCGTTGTAAGCCGATATAAAGGCAGAATCAAAGGGTATGATGTCGTCAACGAAGCGATAATGGAAGACGGAACGTACAGAAAAAGTAAATTTTACGAAATTCTGGGCGAAGAATTCATTCCGTTAGCATTCCAATACGCACAGGAAGCAGACCCGAATGCTGAACTCTATTACAACGATTACAACGAATGGTTTCCTGAAAAAGTAAAAACGGTCATCAAAATCGTTAAAAATATGAAATCCAGAGGCATCAGAGTCGATGGAGTAGGGATGCAGACGCACGTTGGATTGGACACGCCAAAACTTGATGAATATGAAAAGGCCATAACAGATTATTCTTCCGCTGGTGTAAAAGTAAACATCACCGAGATGGAAATCAGTCCGTTGCCTTCACCTTGGGGAACTTCCGCCAACGTCGCAGACAAAGTGGAATACGATGCCAAAATGAATCCGTACACCAAAGGACTTCCCGCAGATGTTGAAAAGGAATGGGAAAACCGATATTTGGATTTCTTCAGATTATATTTGAAACATCAAGATAAAATCCGAAGAGTAACATTGTGGGGCGTCACTGACAATCAATCGTGGAAAAACGATTTCCCTGTAAAAGGCAGAACCGATTATCCACTTCTTTTCGACAGAAATTATCAGACAAAACCTGTAGTTGAGAAAATCATTCAATTAACAAAAGAAAAGTAATTCTAAAATCTAGCATCTAATATCTAACTTCTAATAATAAAATGAACAAAGCAAAATACCTTTTCCCGAAAGATTATATGGCAGACCCTTCCGTACACGTTTTCGAAGGCAAATTATACATTTATCCGTCACACGACCGTGAAAGTGGCATCGAAGAAAACGACAACGGCGACCATTTCGATATGAACGATTACCACGTTTTTTCTTTGGATGATGTGGAAAATGGGGAAGTGACAGAACACGGCGTTGTGCTTTCGGTAAAAGATATTCCTTGGGCTGGAAGACAGCTTTGGGATTGTGATGTAGCGCACAAAGACGGCAAATATTATATGTATTTTCCTTTGAAGGATAAAAATGACATCTTCAGAATCGGGGTTGCGGTGAGCGATAAGCCTTCCGGACCTTTCATTCCTGAGAAACATCCGATGTTGGGAAGTTACAGCATCGACCCTTGTCTTTTCGAGGACGGCGGAAAACACTATATGTATTTCGGCGGAATCTGGGGCGGGCAACTGCAACGTTACAGAAACAACAAAGCTTTGGAATCTGCATTAATGCCGAACTATAACGAACTGGCAATTCCTTCAAAAGTAGCGATGTTGAGCGATGATATGCTGGAATTTGGTGAAGAACCAAAAGACCTCTTAATCCTTGACGAAAACGGAAATCCTCTGCTTCACGGCGACAAACACCGTTTTTTCGAAGCTTCGTGGATGCATAAATATAACGGAAAATATTACTTTTCTTATTCAACGGGTGATACACACTTGATTTGCTATGCAACCGGAGATAATCCTTACGGACCTTTCACGTTTCAGGGAGAAATCTTAACGCCGGTAGTGGGATGGACAACGCATCACAGTATTGTTGAGTTCAAAGATAAATGGTATCTTTTCTTCCACGATTCTGTTCCGAGCGAAGGAAAAACGTGGCTTAGAAGTATGAAAGTGGTGGAGATTGAATACGATGAAAATGGAAAGATTAAAACCATTGAAGGTTTAGAAGAAAATCAATAGGAACGGGCTTCAGCCCGTTTTTTAAAGACGACATACAATTTGGCTTTAACCAAAACTTAAGTAATTTAAAAATTTAAGAATGCAAAATTTCCGACATTACATTTTCTTATTTTTCATTATTCCATTACTGACATTCGCAGAAGACGGCAGTCAGCTCTGGCTGCGATATCCCGCCAATTCAAAGCCAAGAAACATTGTAAATTCCAACAGCAAAAGTCCGACGCTGGAAATCGCCAAAAAAGAACTGAACCAACATTGGAGCGGCCAACCAATCGACTTGAAAATTGATAAGTTTCCGGACAGTTTCAAAGATGGTTATAAAATCATTTCAAGCCCGAAAAAGATCACGGTTTTGGCTAAAACAGATTTAGGATTGCTTTACGCAAGTTATCATCTCTTGAATCTGCAACAGCAGAAAGGCAGCTTTTCTAATCTGAATGTAGAAGAAAAACCGTCTTATGATGTGAGAATTCTAAATCATTGGGACAATCTCGATGGAACAATTGAACGCGGTTATGCCGGACATTCACTTTGGAAGTGGGAAGATTTGCCAAATAAAATTTCACCGAGATATGAAGAATATGCAAGAGCCAACGCCTCAGTTGGAATCAATGCGACAGTTCTGAATAATGTCAATACTTCCCCAAATATGCTTCGTGAAGATTATCTGAAAAAAGTAAAAATCTTGGCGGATATTTTCAGACCTTATGGCATCAAGGTTTATCTTTCGGTTAATTTTTCATCGCCGAAAGTTTTAGGAAATACTAAAGATTCTGACCCTTTGAACAAAGACGTTCAGAAATGGTGGAAAGATAAGGCGACAGAAATTTACAAACTGATTCCTGATTTCGGCGGATTTTTGGTCAAAGCCAATTCAGAAGGTCAGCCAGGACCGCAGGATTACGGAAGAACGCACGCAGACGGTGCCAATATGATGGCTGATGTTCTGAAACCTTACGGCGGTATTGTGATGTGGAGAGCGTTTGTCTACAGTCCGAGCAAAGAAGACAGAGCAAAACAAGCCTATCTGGAATTTGTTCCGTTGGATGGAAAATTCAGAGATAATGTCATTATTCAGATTAAAAACGGACCAATCGATTTTCAACCGAGAGAAGCTTTCAACCCGCTTTTCGGAGCATTGAGGAAGACTTCGGAAATGGTCGAATTTCAGATTACTCAGGAATATTTAGGACAGGCCAATCATTTGGTTTTTCTGGCGCCGTTATTCAAAGAAACTTTGGACAGCGATACTTTTTCGGATGGGAAAGGTTCTACGATTGCTAAAATCACAGACGGAACTTTACGACCTGCAAAACTGACGGCCATTTCGGCAGTTGCCAACATCGGTGAAGATACGAACTGGACAGGTCATCAGTTTGCACAAGCCAACTGGTACGCTTTCGGACGTCTGGCCTGGAATCCCGATTTGTCATCAGAACAGATTGCCGATGAGTGGATTAAAATGACTTTTACGAAGGATGAAAAATTTGTCAATCCCGTAAAAGAAATGATGCTCACCTCCCGCGAAACGGCTGTGGATTATATGATGCCATTGGGTTTGCATCATATTTTTGCAGGCGGACATCATTACGGTCCCGAACCGTGGGGCGATTACAAAGGCGGAAGACCAGATTGGTCGCCAGTTTACTACCATCAGGCCAACACAGAAGGACTTGGATTCGACAGAACCAAAACCGGAAGCAACGCCGTTTCACAGTATTTTCCGCCGCTTAACGAAATCTATAATAACATTAAAACAACTCCAGAAAACCTGATTCTATGGTTCCACCACGTGCCTTGGGATTACAAAATGAAAGACGGAAAAACACTTTGGGATGAGTTGTGTTACAAATACGATTTGGGCGTTCACGAAGTGAGATATTATCAGAAAACCTGGGATAAAATGCAGCCTTACATCGATGAACAACGATTTTCGGAGGTTCAGGATAAATTAAAAATTCAGGCGGAAGATGCCGTTTGGTGGAAAGATGCTTGTCTGCTGTATTTCCAGACTTTTTCTAACAGACTAATTCCGGATGATATCGAAAGACCTGTTCACAAGTTGGAAGATTTGAAGAAAATCAAACTCAATATGGGTCATCACAATTAAATAAAAATTTAAGCAACAACTTTCTGAATCTTTTTTAAGACAGGAAGTTGTTTGCGTGATAAATTAAGTGTAAATTTAACACTTAAATAAAAATTCAGTAATAATAAAAATCTAGATATGAAATTTTTTATCGACACTGCCAATTTAGAGCAGATTAGAGAAGCCAACGACTTAGGAATTTTAGACGGCGTAACCACCAATCCATCGTTAATGGCAAAAGAAGGAATCAGCGGAAAAGAGGCGATTCTGAAACATTACAAAGACATCTGCGATATTGTTGATGGCGATATTTCCGCAGAAGTTCTTTCAACAACTTATGAAGAAATGATTGCAGAAGGCGATATTTTAGCTCAAATTCATCCCAACATCGTGGTGAAAATTCCAATGATAAAAGATGGCATCAAAGCCTTAAAATATTTTTCAGACAAAGGGATTAAAACCAACTGTACCTTGATTTTCTCTGCCGGACAGGCACTTTTGGCCGCAAAAGCCGGAGCAACCTACGTTTCGCCGTTCTTAGGAAGACTCGATGATATTTCTACAGACAGCTTGAATTTAATCCAGGAAATCAGAACCATTTTCGATAATTATGGCTACGAAACTGAAATTTTAGCAGCGTCAGTTCGTCATTCAATGCACATCATCAACTGCGCAAAAATCGGCGCCGATGTCGTGACTTGCCCGATTCAGCCGATACTTTCATTACTGAAACATCCGTTGACGGATTCAGGTTTGGAGCAGTTCGTAAAAGATTCACAAAAAATGCAATAATGATGCACGATATTAAAAAATTAAATGACATCGCGTTGCAGGTTCGCCGCGACATTGTAAGAATGGTTCACACCTGTCAGTCGGGTCATCCGGGCGGTTCTTTGGGTTGCACAGATTTTCTTGTAGCTCTGTATTTTGACGAGATGAAAAGAAAAGAAGGCTTTAATATGAAAGGAAAAGGCGAAGATGTTTTCTATCTTTCCAATGGTCATATTTCGCCGGTTTTCTACAGCGTTTTGGCACACGCGGGCTATTTCGATAAATCTGAATTGGCCACTTTCAGAAAACTGAATTCCAGACTTCAGGGTCACCCAACAACACACGAAGGTTTGCCGGGAATCCGCATTGCATCGGGTTCTTTGGGTCAGGGAATGTCCGTTGCTATCGGTCACGCCGTCGGAAAAAAATTAGACAAAGACGAAAATCTAGTTTTCACACTTCATGGCGACGGCGAGTTGCAGGAAGGCCAAAACTGGGAAGCCATAATGTACGCTTCTCACAACAAGGTCGATAATCTCATCGCAACCATCGATTATAACGGTCAGCAGATTGACGGACCGACGTCAAAAGTCCTTTCTTTAGGCAACCTGAAAACGAAATTTGAAGCCTTCGACTGGAAAGTTATGGAAGTAGAAAACGGAAACGATATGCAGGAAATTCTGAACGTTCTGGACGAAGCAAAATCATTGACCGGACAAGGTCAGCCGATATGTATTCTCCTGAAAACCGGGATGGGTCACGGCGTAGATTATATGATGGGAAGCCACGCGTGGCACGGCAAAGCCCCGAATGACGAGCAACTGCAAGCCGCATTAAACCAACTCGAAGAAACTTTGGGCGATTATTAATTGGTTGTTGGTTGATTGTTTTTAGTTGATAGAAGAAAAATATCAGAAAAAATTAATCTAATCTTCTGACAACCATCAACCATCAACTGACAACCATCAACAAATTAAATCAAATGAAAAAATATACCTACACAGAAAAAAAAGACACCCGAAGCGGTTTCGGAGCCGGAATGGCAGAATTAGCCGATAAAAACCCAGAAGTGGTCGCACTTTGCGCCGACCTTATCGGTTCCCTGAAATTCGAAAAGTTCATCGAAAAAGCACCGGAAAGATTTTTCCAAATCGGAATCGCAGAAGCCAATATGATTGGAATGGCGGCTGGTTTGGCAACAGAAGGAAAAATTCCGTTCACAGGAACTTTCGCTAACTTTTCTACAGGAAGAGTGTACGACCAGATTCGTCAGTCGGTGGCGTATTCCGGGAAAAATGTAAAAATTTGTGCTTCTCACGCAGGCCTGACTTTAGGTGAAGACGGCGCAACACACCAGATTTTAGAAGATATCGGATTGATGAAAATGCTTCCGGGAATGACGGTCATCAACACTTGCGATTACAATCAGACCAAAGCCGCAACCATCGCTATTGCAGATTACGAAGGTCCGGTTTATCTGAGATTCGGACGTCCCGTAATTCCGGTTTTTACCGATGAAAATCAAACTTTCGAAATCGGAAAAGCGTGGATGGTGAATGGAGGAAAAGATGTGACGATTGTAGCGACTGGACATTTGGTTTGGGAAGCCATCAAAGCGGGCGAAATTCTTGAAGAACAGGGAATTGACGCGGAAATTATCAACATTCACACCATCAAACCATTGGATTCTGAAGCAATTTTAAAATCTGTAAAGAAAACAGGTTGCGTCGTTACCGCAGAAGAACACAATAGACTCGGCGGTTTAGGCGACAGCGTTGCCCAGCTTTTGATTACAGAACATTTGGCTCCACAGGAATATGTTGCGGTAAACGACAGTTTCGGAGAAAGCGGAACGCCTGACCAACTGATGGAGAAATATGGATTGACAGCCAATGATATCGTTCAAGCGGTGAAAAAAATAATGAGCAGGAAATAGAAATTACTATTTTTATAAAAGGCATTTTACCATAAAATATGCAGAGTCTTGTCATTCTGTAGGAATCTAAACTTCTTTATTTTAGTGTGTTGAAATTCCTACGGAATGACAAACAGACTGTTAAATATTATCATAAATTAAACTTAATAGACTTAAATCAAATTTTCATCGAAAAAGTATGAAAAAAATACGCTGGGGAATTCTGGGAACGGGAACAATCGCGCATAAGTTTGCATCGGACCTAAAGTTTGTAGAAAATGCCGAACTGGTTGCAGTCGGTTCTCGTTCGCTGGAAAATGCTAAAAATTTTGCCGATGAATTTGGCGTTCCATCAAGTTTTGGAAGCTATGAAGAATTCGCAGAATCTGACGAAATTGACATCGTTTACATCGCCACGCCCAACAATCTCCATCATCCAAACACTTTACTTTGCCTGAATAATGGAAAAGCCGTTCTCTGCGAAAAACCATTTGCACTGAACGAAAATCAGGCTTTAGAAATGATAAATCTAGCCCGCAAGAAAAATTTATTTTTGATGGATGCGTTGTGGACGAAATTTCTTCCTCACTATCAGAAAATGATAGAAATCGTGAAAGGTGGAAGTTTGGGTGACATCAAAGTTGTTTTGGCGAATTTTGGTTTTCGAGCCAACGTAGAACCGAATTCCCGTTTATTAAATCCTGAATTAGGTGGCGGTTCACTGATGGATATTGGGATTTACAATATATTCACAACGCTGGATATTTTAGGAAAACCGGATGAAATCAATGTCAGCATTAATTCCACTGAACAAGGAATTGACGAGCAATGTGCAGTTATTTTTAAGTACAATAGCGGAGCAATGGCAAGTCTTTTTTCTTCCATTTCAGCGAATTTAAGTACAGACGTTGAAATTTGTGGAACACTTGGAAGATTAAAACTGACAACACCTTTTTACGATTCGACTTCGGTTTTGGAACATTATTTTGATGGAGAAAAGCAAGTCATCAAAACAGAAAAAGAAGAAGGTTTGGGTTATCAATATGAAGCCCGTAACGCCACAAACTGTCTTCTCAACGGAATAACCGAAAGTTCGGTTGTTCCGCACTCCGACAGTATTTTGCTGATGCAGACTTTAGACCAAATCAGAAGCCTTGCAGGAATTGTTTTTCCGATTGAGCAGGACAGTCACCTGAATAGAAATGCGTAACTTTAATCATTATTTAAAACTTAAATTTCCATCCCAATATAATTTGCAGATTTTATGCAGGAGAATTTAATCAATTACACAAGAGAGGCCTTTCGGTCGGCTTTTCAATCGGAGCCGGAACGGTTTTTTCTGGCGCCGGGAAGAATCAATATCATTGGTGAACACGTAGATTACAGCGATGGCTTCGTACTTCCTGCCGCCATCGACAAATATATTTGTTTTGCTGTAAAAAAGTTGGATGATTCTGAAACCTGTACTTTTTTCGCAAAAGATTTCAATGATTCTTTCAGTTTCAATGTGAATGAAAAACAGACGCCCGTTTCGCAGACTTGGGTTAATTATTTGCTCGGTGTTTTTAACGCGATTCAGGAATCCAGAAAAAAGATTCGAGGCTTGGAAATTGCTTTCAGCAGTACAATTCCAATGGGTTCAGGTTTGTCATCTTCGGCCGCTTTGGAATGTGGTTTTGCTTATATACTCAATGAACTTTTCGATTTAAATTTAACCCGAAAAGAACTGGCTTTGATTGGGCAAAAATCCGAACATACGTTTGTCGGCGTCAAGTGCGGCATTATGGACCAGTTTTCATCAGTTTTCGGAAAGGAACATCAGGTGATAATGCTCGATTGCAATTCTCTGGAACATCAGTATTTTGAAGCCAATATCGAAGGATATAGTTTGGTTTTGTTCGACAGTTGTGTGAAACATACGCATTTGACTTCCGGCTACAACGACCGACGAAATGATGTAGACAACGGTAAAAAAATATTGTGGGAAAAGTTTTCTGAAATCGAAAAATTCAGAGATTTCACTATTGAAATATTGGATAATGCAAGAGCGGAAATGGGAGAAACTTCCTACAGAAGATGCCTTTATCTTCTCAAAGAAATCAAAAGGGTGGAAAAAGCAGCGAAAGCTTTATCAGAAGGCGATGTGGAATATTTAGGAAAACTTTTGAATGAAACCCATTCCGGACTTTCAACTGAATTCGAAGTGAGTTGCGACGAACTCGATTTTATGGTCGAAGAAACTTTAAAAGAAACCGGCGTTTTAGGCGCAAGAATTATGGGTGGCGGCTTTGGCGGCTGCAGTATTAATCTTATAAAAGATGAAAATGTGGATGCTGTAATTGAAATTATCGCTGCAAAATATAAAGCAGCTTTTAACATCGAAATGAAAGTCTACAAAGTAAAAATATCGGACGGAATTAATGAATACAAAGAAAATGAATTCGTCATTTAATCAAAAACAGCATCCGCACAGAAGATACAATCCGCTTTTGGATGAATGGATTTTGGTGTCTCCGCAACGCGCCAACCGGCCTTGGCATGGACAAACCGAGAAACGAGTAGAAGAGAAACTGCCCGCACACGATGAAAACTGCTATCTGTGTTCGGGAAATACTCGTGTTAATGGCGATAAAAATCCAGATTACAAAGGTGTTTTTGTCTTTGAAAACGATTTCGGTTCGCTGATGAAAGATGAAGTGGAATTTATTGAAGAAACTTCTGATTTTTTTTCGTTACAACCTGAAAGAGGCATCAACCGTGTCATCTGTTTTTCTGAAAATCATGGTCTGACCTTGCCTGAAATGGAAGTGGATGACATCAAAAGAGTGGTTGACGTTTGGCAAAATCAGTACGAAGAATTGGGAAATCTGGATTACATCAATCACGTTCAGATTTTTGAAAACAAAGGTCAGATGATGGGTTGCAGCAATCCGCATCCTCACGGACAAATATGGGCGCAGTCGTCAATTCCGTCTATCGTTTTGAAAACTCAGGAAAATTTAAAAAGATATTTTGAGAAAAACGGAACTTCACTTTTGGAAGACTACATAAAAAAAGAGCTTGAAACTGACGAAAGAATCATTTTAGAAAATGAAGATTTTGTCGCATTGGTTCCGTTCTGGGCAGTTTGGCCTTACGAAACGATGATTGTCAGCAAAAGGAAGATTGAAAACTTGATTGAGTTTTCTGATGATGAAAAACTTTCTTTAGCCTCAATTCTAAAGGATTTAACTACGAAATACGACAATCTTTTTGAAATGTCTTTCCCATATTCTGCAGGAATTCATCAATCGCCAACGGACAGAAATTCTCACCCGGAATGGCATTTTCATATGCATTTTTATCCGCCTTTGTTGCGAAATGCCGAAGTGAAAAAATTTATGGTCGGCTACGAAATGCTGGCTGAACCGCAACGTGATATCACGCCGGAACAAAGTGCGGAAATCTTGAAAAATCTTTCCACTACTCATTATAAAAGCAAGTAAAAAGATAGTTTTATCTTTGCACTGCTTTTACTAATCATAGAAAATCAGCCGATTTTTCTAAAAATTAAATTTATGAACGACATTAAACTGATTGTCACAGATATGGACGGGACTTTTCTAAATTCTCAATACGAAGTAAGTCCGGATTTTCCTCAGATTTACCAGGAATTGAAAAAGAGAAATATCCTTTTTGTGCCTGCAAGCGGAAGACAAATGCACGGAATTACGCAGTATTTTACAGAAATTGAAGATGAAATTGGTTTTATAGCGGAAAATGGTGGCTATGTTGTTTACAAAAATGAAGAGTTATTTGCAGACAAATTAAAACATCAGTTTGTCATCGATATCATTAAAACCATCCGGAAAATTCCTGATGCGAGAGCGGTACTTTCTGCCAAGAAGAAAGCGTATTACGAAAGTGATGATGAAACCTTTGTTAATTATTTTACCAGATATTACACAGAAAATCAGAAAGTTGATGATTTGACTATGGAAGTTGATGATGATGCTTTTAAGATTGCTATTTATCATCCGGAAGGTTCTGAAAAAAATATTTATCCTTTTCTGAAACATTTTGAAGATGGAAATCTGGAGGTTGTCGTTTCCGGAAAATATTGGGTTGATGTGATGAACCGCAATATCAATAAAGGAAAAGCTTTAGAAATAATTCAGAAAAAGCTTAATATTTTACCGTCGCAAACAATGGCTTTTGGCGATTATATGAATGATATCCAGATGCTTAAAAATTCAAAATATTCTTATGCGATGGAAAATGCGCATCCTGAGGTAAAGGAAGTGGCCAATTATGAGGCTGGGAATAATGATCATTTTGGTGTTTTGGAAATTATAAGTAACTATTTGAAATCGTAATGTAATTATTCTCTGCACAATTGTCTGGAAATAAAAAACCGGAAAGAAAATGATTGTCAATTCTTTCCGGTCGTATTTTTACTTTTATTGATGGTCTGCTTTGCTTGAGCCAAACATTATGGCTCAAAATCGTTATAGTTTTACAACTTTCTGAGTTGCCATAGTACTGTCTGAGAAATTTATTTTTAAATGATATATTCCTTTAGAATATTTGCTTAAATCTAGCATCTTTGAAGTCGTAGATTGAAGTTTTCTTCCTGTAGAATCATACAGTCCTATTTCTTTTACGATTTTTTCAGTTCTTACAGAAACTTTATCAACCGTAGGGTTTGGATAAACTTGGAAAGTGTTTGATTTAGTAATATCAGAAGCAGCCATTATCTGCTTTGCCTGAACTTTAAAATTATCAACAAATATACGATAGTTAGCTGCCGCAACGAATGTGGTACCATCGGATGCGTAGAATGCAAATTTTACATTATTACCTTTATAAGCAGAAACATCAATTGTAATAGTATTTCTTTCATTAGAAATTGTCATATTCGGGTTATCCCAGCTTTCTAGTTCTTGCCATGTCGTTCCGTTATCAGGTGTGATAAGAATTTTGAATTTGTCTGTTGATTCCACTTGGGGAGCTGGGCCGTTTGGATTGGTCATGAATGGTCCATTGGCAGTTGCATAATCAAAAGATATTTCATAATCGCCGCCAGAAAGATCAAAAGCGTTAGTAATGGCCCAAGCAGAAACATTAGCTGTAAAAAGATTGATACACAATGATGGGTCGTTTGCAGAAGTATTACCAAGAAATGGTTTCTGCTGCCAATAGTTAGTAGAAGTATTGGTTGGTCCGTTTCCAACATTAGCATTGAATGCATAACCAAGGTACCAATTGGTCAATGGAAAAGTAGTAAACTCCTGAGTGTAAGGAGGTACAGTTGCCTGTCCGAAAAATGAAGTTGCATATCCTAAAAGAGTTAGAAAATATAGTTTTTTCATATGTTAAATGATTTAAAAGTTAAAAAAGAAATGATGCCCAGCCCTTCGGCAGGACATCATTAAAAAAATAATTATGATGAAGATTTTACTGCTTGATCAATTTCTGAGTGTCGGTCATTCCGTTTTTGAAACTCATTTTAATAATATATTGACCTGTTGAAAGGTTGGATACATCGATGGTTTTGGAATTTGAATCCAATACTTTTCTTCCATTCATGTCGATGATTTCAGCTTTTGTCAACTCTGATTCATTTTTGATAGTAACTATATTTTTTGCAGGATTAGGGAAAATGATTGTGCTGATTTTTTTATCACTTTCTGAAACTGCAAGTGTTTCTTTCAGAACTGTTACCGTATAATCCTCTGCCTGTCCCTGATCAAAAACACTGCAGGAATAAGTTGGATAGTTGAAAGCTTCTGAAATAATCCTCATTTTTGTATCACCTAACTTAGCGGATAATGGGATAGGAAGTTGATAGGTGATTGTATTACCATTGGATGTAGCAACTTTTCCAAGATTATAAATTTCTCCTTCATCTCCTAGAAATCCGTTTTGGTTCCAGTCGATAAAAGCTGTTATGGCTTGACTGGATGAGCTATTATAAGTTTGTGCATTGATCGTGATTGGATAAGTTTCCCCTCTTTCAAGATCCGTTTTGATTGCAGAGAAATCCTCATATGCAACGTTAGCTGTTGACGCATTGTTGATAGTTCCGATTTTTACATTATCTATTGGCATCAGGAAGTTGAATCTCGGGGTACAATAGCTGTCAGTTGGGTCGGTGTCAACACAACTTCCAATCAATGTGAATACACCGTCTGCACCATTGGTCACAGCTTTCCAGTTGGTTTGTCCATCTCCACTATAATACATTTCTTTTCCGCTATTTCTAATTGAAGTGGATTCCCAAAATGATGGATTCGTTTCATCTTTGTTGATCACTTTTACAACTAGCCAATATCTTGATCCCGTAGCACCACCTGATAGAACAACAGGCTCAGGAAGATTGAAAGTATTTTTTCTAAAAGTATATCCCTCTCGTTCATTCAAATCTACAATGGAATTCGGGGTAATTCCCTCATAAGCTGCGATTGTCCCATCCGGCATTCCATAACCTGTGCCACCATTCATAATGTAAATGGCAAAAGACTCGATTCCACCTATATCAATTGTATTAAGAATAATATTGGTTAAAGTAAGGTCGGTATGCGCTCCAACATTGAAATCATTGGCAAGATAAAGAAGTTTTAGATCACCGGCCCCTGTTTCAAAATTGTTGCTTGGTGTAGATGGTGCGCAAGCAGAAGGATAATTTTCCACACTGTCACTGTTTCCTATAACAATATCATCAAGAACATTCGATCTTCCGGTTTTCATCACCGCTTCAAAACAGATTTGTAGTGTAGATGATTTTTCCGGTAAGCTCAAAACCGCTTGTTTCCAGTCCGGAACATTGAACATGAAATTTTTAAGTACTTTCCACTCAGAAGTAGGAGAGATGCGGTAATAAACATTAAGGGTATTCTGAAAGATTCCCCAAGCCTCTTGTCCCATAAAAAATGAAACCGTTGGTGTCTGTAATCCTGTAACATCCATTATTGGGCTTATCAGTCTAACCTTTGCATCAGGAGAATTGGCTGCAATCTGAGCGGTTGCATTCAATAGTCCAGAGTGTGCATTCACAATGTTGTAATCTACACCGCCTGCTGAACCTTTTTTATAAACCCAGCCATCATAACTGGGATAATGTCCGCCGATGACCTGTTGTGTCCAGCAAGAACGGCTCGGGCTGTCGGCTTCAAAAGTTTCCTTAAAAGGAAAACTACTAACGGTGTTACAAGTCTGAGCATTGAGATCTGCATTTGCAATAGCAAAGAATGCAATGATCAAATAATAGAATTTCTTCATTTCCAAATTAAATTTTTAAACAAGACGAAAGTATATCCTATTTTAAGAGAAAACAAAGTTTTGAATAGCTTTATTAGAGAAAATTTATGATTTTGATAGTGGAAAAAATTATTTAATAATTTGATTATTAATATTTTGAAGCTGTTTTTGTTTCTTTTATCGCTTGGCTGCTTATAAACCTTCTTTTTAACTGTTTTGAACATGGGAAAGCTGATGATAATGATCAGTATCAGATGTTTTTAAGGCTAGGTTATTTTCTAATGTACTGTCAGCTCGTTCTTAAATAATCCGTTGATTGACTAATTTTGCAGATTCTGAATCACGCTACTTCATGGTACAAGTTTGGTTTTTAATCTTGTGCTTATACTATTTCAAATTAAAAAGCCACTTGATTACAAGTGGCGTAATTTTGCTCTCTCAGTAAAACGGAAGAGTTGTGTTTGCATATATGCTAATTTGTTATTAGTTTAATGATTTTTCTGGGTTATTCTCCTTACACTTATTCTTCCCAGTGTGCTTCCTCACCTTGTGGCGCTGCACCGCCTTGAGCTTCTGTAATTGGAGATTTTTCCTGATTGATGTGGTAGATGTATGCTGCTACTTTCTCTGCATCTCTTCCCGTAATGATTCCTTCCTTTATAAAAGGTCGCATCGTAGGATTGTTTGGGGAACCATTTTCAAGCATCCAGAAAACATTTTTGAAAAGACTTTTCTGTTTGATATTGATCCAATTTCTGTCAGTAAGATTTGGTCCAATTCCACCTTTTCCATTGTCTGAGTGACATGAAACACAATTGGTTTTGAATATTTGCTCACCTTCTGCTATGTTTTCAGCGTTGTAAGTTGCTGTTTCTAAGTTTATTGCAGGTGCTATTTTTTCATATTCCCTGATTGAGGCGAGCTGGAATTTGGCTTCCTCCTGATATTCTACATCGGGGTGAGCATAATCTGTAAAGGCAAACGCAACTAAATAAATAGCACAAGATACAATGGTAAAATAAAACAATCCGAGCCACCATTTCGGTAATGCATTGTCAAGTTCCGTAATGCCATCGAAGCCGTGGTCGATCAAAATTTCTTTTTCTTCTTTTGCCGATTGTTTTTTGAAAGCAGAATCCCATAGTTTCCGGAAATAAGGAATTGATCTCTCTTTCAGATATTCTTCTTTTTCTGCGTCAGATAAAAGTTTGAAATTTGCGTTTTCCACCAGATCTCCTATAGAATTCATTATGAACAGAAGAAGAGTGACAACTACGATCAGCCCCCAGAATAACGGAGACATCATGTAATTGGAATCATCAGACACTTCGAAAATTATGAATATTGAAATTACAGCAGTAACGATATATATGGAAATTGGGGTTCTAGTTTTCATTTCAATTGATTTTCAGATTATTCTATACTTGCAGTTTTGATTTCAGTAGTTTTGATATCAGTTCCTAATCTTTGCAGATAGGCTATCATAGCAATGATTTCTCTTTGTTCAAGCGGGATAAAAGCATTTCCTTTTGCTTCTTTTTCTTGTTTCATCTGGTCTTTTAGATCTGCAGCTTCAGAAAAGATTCTTTTAACTATTCCTTTTGCCTGATTGTCCGCCCACTGATTTGCAGAATCGATTTCAGCTTTTTTGTATGGGATGTCAAAACTATTTTTCATCAATATTAATTTATTCACCATTTGGGAACGGTCCAGTTTGTTGGTAATCAACCAAGGAAAACGTGGCATGATAGAACCTGCCGAAGTGATCCTTGGATTATACATATGTTTGAAGTGCCAAGAGTCGGGATTTCTTTGCCCTTCACGATGTAAATCTGGTCCTGTTCTTTTTGATCCCCATAAAAAGGGTCTATCATAGACAAATTCTCCTGCTTTCGAATATTGGCCGTTCTTACCGTCAAACCGCATCACCTCATCACGGAAAGGTCTGATCATCTGAGAATGGCAGGAGTTGCAACCTTCGCGCACATAAAGGTCGCGACCTTCCAGTTCAAGAGGCGAATATGGTTTTACGGCTGATATCTGTGGTACATTGCTTTGTAGAGTAAGGGTTGGAACAATTTCTATAATTCCTCCAATGGCTATTGCAACAAATGCAAAAACAGATAAAATATGTGGCGTTCTCTCCAACCAAAGATGGAATCCTTCTCCTTGTTTCCTATTTTGACTAACATTGGCAAGAGCAGGTGCTTCAGCGGGAACATTCTTTTGAAACGAACCTGATCTAATTGTTTTATAAACATTGATTACCATTAAAATTGCTCCTCCGAGATAAAATAGACCACCTAAAAATCTCATTTTGAAGTAGGGAAGAATAGCGGTTACTGTATCCAACCAATTTTTATAAACCAAAGTCCCGTCCGGATTGAATTGTTTCCACATCAGACCTTGTGTAAAACCTGCGATATACATTGGAACAGCGTAGAAAATAATTCCAAAGGTTCCTAACCAAAAATGCCAGTTAGCGAGTTTTTTAGACCACAGTTCATTTCTCCACATGATCGGAACCAAATAATAGATAACTCCGAATGCCATAAAACCGTTCCATCCCAATGCACCCAAATGTACATGGCCAATGACCCAATCTGTATAATGCCCAATTTTGTTTAGTGATTTAGTTGCCAATAGTGGGCCCTCAAATGTTGCCATTCCATAGCACGTAACTGCTACCACAAAGAATTTGAGAATAGGTTCTTCTCGGACTTTATCCCAGGCACCTCGCAAGGTTAAAAGTCCATTCAACATTCCGCCCCAGGATGGTGCAATCAGCATTATAGAAAATCCTGTTCCTACTGCCTGAGCCCAAGCTGGTAAAGAAGTGTATTGAAGATGATGAGGTCCTGCCCATAGATAGACAAAGATCAATGACCAGAAGTGAATAATGGATAATTTATAAGAAAACACGGGACGATTAGCTGCTTTTGGTAAGAAATAATACATCAATCCTAAAACAGGCGTCGTCAGAACAAATGCAACAGCATTATGACCGTACCACCATTGTACCAGAGCGTCTTTTACTCCTGCATAAGCTGAATAGGATTTCCAGCTTGTGAATGATAATGGAACTTCCAGATTATTGAAAATATGAAGCATCGCAACAGCAATCCAAGTTCCAATGTAAAACCAAATGGCAACATACAAATGTCGAACTCTTCGTTTCAGAATTGTTCCAAACATATTGATTCCGAAAATTATCCAAGAGATTGTAATCAGAATATCGATTGGCCACTCGTGCTCAGCATATTCTTTTGATGTATTGATTCCCATTAAAAATGTAATGACCACGGCAATGATCATCAATTGCCAACTCCAGAAATGAATCCAAGACAATGTATCGCTGTACATTCTGGTTTTCAAAAGTCTTTGCATACTGTAATAAGCACCACAAAAAAAAGAATTACATACAAAAGCGAAAATCACTGCACTAGTATGCAGCATTCTGATTCTGCCAAAGCCCATTGCACCTTGAGAATTGATCAATCCTTGGATATTACCGCTTCGTAAACTCTGAATAGTTGTATCATCTGTTCCAAATAAAAACTCTGGCAATTCTGGATAAAACAACATCAGAGCTGCTGTAAGCCCCAGGATAAAACCAATGATTCCAAATGCTACTGTCGCATAGAGAAATGCTCTGACAATATTATTGTCATAATTAAACTTTTGTGTCTCCATATATACGTTTTGAGGTCGATAATAATTTTATTTCGAAAAGCTTTTAGGATGCTCTATTAATCGAAATAAATATCATAGTCTCGTTTTATATTTTGACAAAGGTATTTTGTAGCTTTGTGTACTGCTAATAGATTTACTTCTAAACTATACCGAAAACTACTAAAAATCAAAACGATGGAATTGTGTGGGAAAAATATCAGAAAAATAAGAAGAGATAAAGATTTAACTCAGGAATATATGGCTTTTGAAATGGGTATTTCACAAAAAGCCTATTCGGATATCGAGAATTCTAAAGTCAAGATCAATCTCGATATTTTAACTAAAGTTTCAACTATATTAGACATCAAACCATCAGATGTTTGCAGCATATCTGACCAATGTGGTGGAAATCATTATGAATCTAAGTATAATGAGCTGCTTGACTTTATGAAGAAAAATAATATATCTATACCTGGAGAATTATTGTAGTTTCAGCAAATCAAAAGCAGTCTATATTCACCATCATTTTCTTTAGGAGCTCGATGGATGCATGGCAAAACCTCTTGATGCGGATTGTCAACTGCTAATCTCCAAAGATGTCCTATTCCTAAATTTATGGGCTTTGCATTAGGCTTTGGCTGATAATGCAAATCAAAATAATATTCCTCCAAAAAAGTTTCAAATTCCTCTTCAGTACCATTATGCAATTCTTTAAGCTTTTCTCGGATCTCGGGAATCAGAATTTTTTGGATTGCCTGTTCATTTGGCAAAATATCACTTGCAGCTCCATAATAAGTACATAAAAATGTACTTGTGGGAATAGGAGAACGGTCGACATGATAGGAGTAAACATCTGTTGAAAAGAAGTCGAGTTCCTCATCTCGTTCATAGTTTTTAAGCAAATTTAGTGAAGGCAATGCCCCGAAATCACTTAATAATTGTATGTCATTTAAAATTATTTCTCTTGCAATATGTCCGTTTTTGGATAGCTGAAGGGAGGAGAGGTCTTCAATTGTAACTTCTGTGATATTTTCTTTTAATTTAAGTTCAGACACTATTTCTTTAAAATCACCATTCAAATTCCTATTCCAGCAAATAGCATTCATAACTCCTTGGAAATTGGTGTTTACAAGTTCAGAAAAAGAAGAAACAATTCCAATTTGATTTTTCTCAGAAGGCGTAATGCTCATATTTTCAAAAAATAATTTAATAGTTTCCTGCAAAAATAGCAGATTCAGATGTCTTTGCTGCATATTGTTGTTAAAATAAATGCACGTTTGGTTATAAGCATACTTGTATAAGAGCCGAATCAAATGATAATGGTAAACTTTCAGATTATTGATAATAAAAAAATTAAAATTGTGATTTATTAAACTAGTTAAATGTCCAGCATTTTCTGTCACCATAAATTTGTCATATCAAAATCAAACAATCAACAAAATGGAAAATAGAATATTAGGACTGCACCACATCACAGCAATTGCAGACAACGCAAAAAGAAATTTAGATTTTTATACTCAGGTTTTAGGCTTGAGAATGGTAAAGAAAACCGTCAACTTTGATGATCCGGGAACTTATCATTTTTATTATGGAAACGAGGAAGGAACTCCGGGAACGATTCTGACTTTCTTCCCTTGGGAAGGAATTGGCAAAGGAACCAACGGTTCAGGCTTGGCAACTCACATCGGATATTCTGTTCCGAAAGGAAGTCTGGAATTTTGGAAAAATAGATTTCAACAATTTAATGTAAACTTTGAAGAAGGTGAAATTTTCGGTGAAAAACTGATTTCGTTTCAGGATCCGGACGGTTTACAATTGCAGTTCATCGAACCTTCAACACCTGATGACAGAAAGGTTTGGACAATCGATGATATTAAAGATGAAAATGCTTTGAAAGGTTTTCACAACATCACTTTAACATTGAAAAAAGCTGACCCGACTATCAAAGTTTTGACAGATATTTTTGGATACGATTTACAAAAACAGGAAGGTGAGAGATACAGATTTGCAACCGATGCAATTGAAACAGCTAATCTTGTTGATATTATTGAAAATGATAAAATCCAGGTAGGAAGAAACGCAGCAGGAACCAATCACCACGTTGCTTTCCGAGTGAAAGATGACAATGTTTTAATGGAATTCCGTGAAAAAGTAATGTCCGCAGGTCTGAGTATCACTCCGAAAATCGACAGAGATTATTTCTACTCATTGTATTTCCGTGAACCAGGTGGTATTTTATTCGAAATAGCGACTGATAATCCGGGATTTACAGTAGATGAGCCTTTGAACGAATTAGGAACCAGCTTAAAACTTCCAAAACAACACGAACCTTTACGTGCAAGAATTGAAGAAGTTCTGCCGAAGTTATCATAAGTCATCGCTCAAATCTTATAAAGGTTATAATTTTAAACTATCAAATTGAAAATCAAAAAAATGGAAACAACAAAAGTAGTTTTAGGAAATGTGAAAGGCGAAATCCAGCTTTTCTCAGACGATAAAAAAGCAGGAAAAATGGATATTTCTGTCATCAAAGATAAATTAACCGTTTATCACACAGAAGTTGATGAAGAATATGCAGGAAAAGGTTTTGCCAAATTATTATTGAATCAATTGGTTTCTTATGCCAGAGAAAACGATCTGAAAATCGTTCCGCTTTGTCCATACGTTCATGCACAATTCAAACGCCATCCGGAAGAATACAATGATGTTTGGTTCAAAGAAGAAGCATAAGATCTAAAGACCATAACCAATCAACAATCAACCAAAAACCAAGAAACAATGTCACTTATCACAGGACTTCATCACGTTACAGCCATCACAGGAGATACGCAGGAAAATATAGATTTTTACACCGGAGTTTTAGGACTTCGGTTGGTAAAAACGACCGTTAACTTTGATTATTCCGAGGTTTATCATTTCTATTTCGGAGATGAATTTGGAACTCCGGGAACGATTATGACTACTTTCCCGTATGGAAAAGGTTTAGTCAATGGAAGACACGGCAAAGGAATGCTGAATACAACTGCTTTTTCAGTTTCGATGGATGCGCTGGATTATTGGACGAACCGTTTGGAACAGTTTAATATTCCTTTCAAACAGCCTCAGCAAAGGTTTTCGGGTGAAGCTTTTATTTATCTGGAAGATTTTGACGGATTGGGATTGGAATTGGTTTTCAATGAAAAGGATGATAGAAAAGGTTATGATAATGGATTCATTCCGAAAGATTTTGCGATTAAAGGAATTCATCACGTGGAAATTTGGTTGGATGCTTATGAAAGAACCGGTGCACTTTTGACGACTCAAATGGACCACAAATTAATTGCTGAAAGTTCAGACCGATTCAGATTTGGAACAGAAGATAAACCTGGAAAGTATGTCGATTTGCTATGCACACCAACAGCTCTAAAAGGTTTGGCGGGAAGAGGAACGGTTCATCACGTCGCTTTTGCTACTCCGAATGCAGAAACTCAGCTTGAAATGATTGAAAAATTAAACCAATTCGGATTGGAACATACCGAAGTGAAAGACAGAAAATACTTCACTTCCGTATATTTCAAAGAACCGGGTGGTGTTTTATTTGAAATCGCAACTTCGGGTCCGGGCTTTGATGTAGATGAAGAATTGGATTCTCTGGGAGAAAATTTGAGTCTGCCATCACAGTTTGAAGAGCAAAGAGAACATTTGGTTGAGGTTTTACCCAAATTTAATTACCCGACAGAAAAATACAGATAAAATGAGTCATATTTTAGACATAAAAACAGGCGGGAAATCATTGAAGGAAGCTGAAAAAGTTTTAATAATGATTCACGGAAGAGGCGGAAGTGCACAGGATATTTTGAGCTTATCTCAACATCTGAATGTAGAAGATTACGCATTACTGGCGCCACAAGCAACAAATGGAACTTGGTATCCATTTTCATTCATTGCACCAGCAGAGCAAAACGAACCTTGGTTGTCATCAGCAATTGAGACTGTAGGGAAAACGGTCCAAACTGCTTTAGGTTCAGGTATAAAAGTAGAAAATATTTACTTTTTCGGGTTTTCGCAAGGTGCGTGTTTGACTTTGGAATTTTTAGCTAGAAATGCTCAAAGATTTGGTGGAGCAGTAGCGATTATCGGTGGAGTTATCGGTGAAAAAATCAATCGTGAAAATTATAAAGGCGATTTTGCACAGACTCCTATTTTCTTGGGAACAAGCAATCCTGATTTCCACGTTCCGGTAGAAAGAGTGTATGCGACAGCTAATATTTTAAAGGAAATGAATGCTGATGTTACGGAAAAAGTGTACGCCAATTTTGGACATTCTATCAATCAGGAGGAAATTGAACTGGCGAATTCTATTGTTTTTAAATAATTTATTCTAAGTAACTTTTAAAAAATATTCTCGCAGATTTTTCTGATTAGCAGAGATAAATGAAATTTGCTGAATTTGATTAATCTGCGAGAATTTAAAATACTTTTAAACTCCAATAAAAATTAATCACAAAATGAAAATCACAAGAATATTCTCCGATGAAAATGGCGAATCTCACTTCGAAGACATCGAAATTTCTTTAATCAATCAGGAAGAAATTGGATTTTTGTCTGATGATATTTCCGTTAAAAAACTTCAGTTCAGAAAAGTTTCTGCGGATTATGATTACGATTTTCATCACGCTCCACAAAAGCAATATATTGTATTGTTGGATGGAGGCGTGGAAATCGAAACTTCGCTTGGAGAAATCAGACAGTTTCAAACGGGAGGAATTCTTTTGGTTGAAGATATTTCCGGTAAAGGTCACAAAACCAAAAACCTCGAAAAGAAGGAAAGAACTTCACTTTTTATTCATTTATAAATTGTAAAAATGAAAACATTAAATTTTTTAGTCATTGGAAAAAATCAGGAAATTCTTGAAACTTTAAAAAGAATCATCGAAAATAATGAAGGCTGGAAAGCGGAAATCCAAAGTGATGAAAATGTTTGTCTAGAATATATCAAAGAAAATAAGGTAGATATTGTTTTATTAAGTTCCGGTTTGGAAGAAAAATTTGAAAATGATATCAAAGTTTTTTGTGAAAATCTGGACAAAGATGTAAAAGTAATTGACCATTACGGTGGCGGAAGCGGATTATTAAAGAACGAAGTTTACACACTTTTTCCTAATTTGCAGTCGTAAAACTGCAAACAATGTTCGACAATATCATCAAAAACGTTATCCGATTCATCAGTCTTAGCGAAGATGAAGAAAAAATATTCACTGATTATTTAACGCTTCAGACTTTTCCCAAGAAAACAGTTTTGTTGAGGGAAGGCGAAGTTTGTCAATTCGAAGGTTTCATTAAAACAGGTTGCGTTCGGGTTTATTACCTTGATGATAACGGCTTTGAGGTCACGATTTTGTTCGCTATCGAAGATTGGTGGATTAGTGATATTGCTTCTTTCCAGAATCAAAAGCCGTCCAATTTATATATTGAAACTTTGGAAGATTCAGAAATCTATATGCTGAATCCGACTACAAAAGAAGAACTTTTACAGAAAATTCCAAAGTTTGAAAGGGTTTTCAGAATGCTGGTTCAGAGAAATCTTTTCACTCTGCAGAATCGTTTGGTGAATACAATTTCAAAATCTGCATCCGACCGATATTTGGAATTCATCAAAGTTTATCCGAGCATTCCGCAGAGAGTTGCGCAGTATTACATTGCTTCTTATCTTGGTGTTTCAAAAGAGTTTGTAAGTACGATTAGGAAGCGTTTAGCGAATAAGCAGAAATAAAACAATACGTTTAAAATTATATGAATGCTGAATATGAAAATATTAGGCATTTTTTTTTGTCTGAAGTGATTTATTAAACTAGTTAAATGCACAGATTTTTTCAGCATCCTAAATTTGTCCTATCAAAATGAATAAATAACAGCAGATATGGACAGAAAAGATTTTTTAAAGAAAGGATTATTGGGAACAGGAATGTTTGTAGCATCCGCTTCATTGGGCAACACAATGAAAAATGACATTGATGAGATAGAACCTTTGGAACCAATTGGATACAATCATTTACCGAATACAGATTCAAAAATTAAAGATAATTCTGTATTTCACAAGGCAGATTCAAGAGGAAAAGCAGACCACGGTTGGTTGGTGAGCAATCATACATTCAGTTTTGCGAATTATCATAATCCAGAAAGAATGCACTTCGGGGTTTTACGAGTTCTGAATGACGACAAAGTAGAAGCGGGAAAAGGTTTTGGAACGCATCCACACGACAATATGGAAATCATCAGCATTCCGTTGGAGGGTGATTTGGAACATAAAGATAGTATGGGAAATTCTGCGATTATTAAAAGTGGAGACATTCAGGTGATGAGTGCTGGAACCGGAATTATGCACAGCGAATTCAATAAAAATAACGACAGTTTGGTGAAATTTCTTCAAATCTGGGTGTATCCAAACAAAAGAAATGTAACGCCAAGATATGACCAGATTACTTTAGACAAAACAAAAGGTCAGAATCAATTCCAGCAGATTCTTTCTCCCAATGCAGACGACGAAGGCGTTTGGATTCATCAGGATGCTTGGTTTCACTTAGGAAACTTTGAAAATAATATCGAAACCAATTATAAGATTAAGAAAAAAGGAAATGGTGTTTATGCTTTTATTCTAAAAGGAAGTGTAGAAATCGAAGGTCAAAAACTGGAAAAAAGAGACGGTTTCGGAGTTTGGGATATTTCCGATTTGAACATTAAATCAACTTCAGAAAATACAGAGATTTTGCTGATGGAAGTTCCGATGACAATGTAACGGCACTTAAATATAATTTTAGACATTTTACGGAATATCTTGATGGATTAAAACTACAATAATAATCGAAAGAATTTTATAGATAATTTTTTTTCTGAGAGGCATTTCCGTAATTTTATTGTTTGTAAAAATCAAATAAATCTTAATTTAAAAAAATGAAAAAACTTAATTATGGGATTATTGGTCTTGGAGTAATGGGACGAAATCTTCTCTATAATATAGCAGATAATAACTTTTCAGTTGCAGGATTTGACCTCGACGAAGAAAAAGTAAAAGAGCTTCACAATGGTGCAACGCAAGGAACAATTGTAAAAGGAACAGTTTCTTTGGAAGAATTTGTATCTGCACTGGAAAGCCCGAGAAAAATTATTTTAATGGTTCCAGCGGGAAAACCTGTGGATGCGGTATTGGAAAGTATTACACCACTACTGGACAAAGGCGATATTGTGATCGATGCGGGTAATTCATATTTCAAAGATACTGATAGACGTATTGCAGATCTGGCTTCGAAAAATCTTCATTTCATGGGAATGGGGGTTTCCGGCGGAGAAAAGGGTGCTAGAAGAGGCCCGAGTATAATGCCTGGCGGAGATCTGGAAGCTTTCAATCTTCTTCAGCCGATGTTGGAAGCCATTTCAGCAAAAGTTGATGGTGAAGCTTGCACAGCTTATATGGGCAAAGGTTCTGCCGGAAATTATGTGAAAATGGTTCACAACGGAATCGAATATGCTATTATGCAATTGATAAGTGAAGCCTATGATCTGTTGAGAAAAGGTGCCGATATTAATAATGACCAGCTTTACGAGGTTTTCAAAGCCTGGAATGAAGGTGAAATGAACTCTTTCCTGATTGAGATCACAAGAGATATTTTCCAACAAAAAGATGATTTGACAGACGCTTATCTTGTTGATAAGATCTTGGATAAAGCAGGTGCAAAAGGAACGGGGAAATGGACTTCCGAGCAGGCTATGGAAATCGGGGTTTCTATTCCTACGATCGATATTGCAGTAACCTCAAGAATTTTGTCTGCCTATAAAGATGAGAGGGTAAAAGCATCTCAATTATATTCTAAAGAAGGGGTTTCAAAACCTGAAAATACAGAATTGTTCATCAAAGAAGTTGGTGATGCGTTGTATTTAGCTTCTTTGATCAGTTATGCGCAAGGTTTGGCGTTATTGGTAAAAGCTTCTGAGGAATATCAGTTTGAAATTCCATTGAAAGATGTTGTGAAGATCTGGAGAGGCGGCTGTATCATCCGCTCGGTTTTGTTAGAAAAATTCTATCAAGCTTACTCTAAAGATGAGAATCTATCTAATATTTTATTGGATCAAGGCATTTCTGAAATCGTAAAAAATAAAATTTCTTCATTAAGAAAAACTGCTTCCTATGCTGTATTAAATGGAATTCCAAGTTTAGGTATTCAGACAGCTTTAGGATATCTTGACGCTTATACAACAGAATCACTTCCTGTAAATTTGATTCAGGCGCAACGTGATTATTTTGGAGCACATACCTACCAAAGAATTGATAGGGATGGGGTTTTCCATACTTCTTGGGAAAGTGTAAATAATTAAAATCAGGAAAATGAGCGAACACATAATTTTACAGCCAACTACGATCATTATTTTTGGCGCAACTGGAGATTTGGCAAAAAGAAAGCTTTTTCCTGCATTTTATAATTTATATATAGATGGAAGAATGCCAAAAGGTTTCAACATCTTAGCGTTGGGAAGAGCAGAAAATACGGATGAGAAATTTAGAAATTATATCAAGGAAAATCTGGAAAGCTTCTCAAGAAAAAAAGTAATTGCTGAAGATTGGGCTGGTTTTCAGGCCCATATTACATATTTTCAGCATCAATTGGATGAGAATAGTTCTTATGAAAATTTGTCCCAGAAATTAGAAAGTTTTGACAGAGTGTATGGAACAAGAGGAAATAGATTGTTCTATTTGTCAATTGCGCCTAATTTTGTCTCGGTTATTTCTGCTCATATTAAGAATAATTCAATTGCTTCTGATGCAAAAAAAGACAGAATCATAATCGAAAAGCCTTTTGGGCATGACAAAGCATCGGCGATCGAACTGAATAATATGTTGTCACAAACATTTGAAGAAGAACAGATTTACCGCATCGATCATTATTTGGGAAAAGAAACTGTTCAGAACATATTAGCTTTCAGATTCGGGAATTCAATTTTCGAACCTTTATGGAATCACAGACATATAGAATCTGTTCAGATCACTGTTGCAGAAGAAGTTGGAGTAGAGACAAGAGCCAGTTTCTATGAGCAGACAGGAGCGCTTAGGGATATGATACAGAATCATTTATTGCAAATCCTTTGTATGGTTTCCATGGAACCTCCTGTATCATTGGAAGCAAGTGAGATCAGGAATCGTAAAGTGGATGTTCTGAAATCGATTCGTAGAATTTCTCCTGATAAAGTTGATCATTATGCAGTGAGGGGACAATATGGAAAAGGTACAATTAATGGAGTTGCGGCAAAAGGCTATCGTCAAGAAGAAGGAATTGCCCCGGATTCTAATACAGAAACTTTTGCAGCGATAAAATTCTATCTTGATAACGAAAGATGGCAGAATGTTCCCTTCTACGTTCGGACTGGTAAAAAAATGAAAGAAAAACATTCTTATATCACAATTCAGTTCAAGGCACTTCCGCATTCCACGTTTTCAGAGACTTCTCAGCTTTTGTCCGCTAATAGGTTGATCATCAATATTCAGCCGGAAATGGACATCAGATTACAGTTTATGGCGAAGAAACCAGGGCTTTCATTAGAATTAAAGCCTGTTGAAATGATCTTTGACAATTTTGCTTGCCAGAATGATACACCTGAAGCTTATGAAACATTGTTGTTGGAAGCTCTGTTGGGAGATCTGACCTTATTTATGCGTTCAGATCAGGTAGAAGAAGCTTGGGATGTTATGAAAACTATTCAGGAAACTTGGCAAAAAACCAAAGATCCTTCTTTCCCAAATTATGAAGCAGGAAGCTGGGGACCGGAAGATAGTGATGCTCTAGTTGAAAGACAAGGTCACGAATGGGTTTAATTTAAAAATATAAAATGAATATCACGGTATTTGATGATCTGGATACGCTGTATAGAAAAGCGGCTGACACATTTGTTGAACTTTCGGAAAAAGCTATCCAAAAACATGATAAATTTACGGTCGCATTAAGCGGCGGCTCCTCTCCAAAAACGATTTTCAAACTCTTGGCAACCGAAGAATATGCTAATAGAATAGAGTGGAATAAGCTTTATTTTTTTTGGGTCGATGAAAGATGGGTTGCCTTGGATGATGATAAAAGTAACTTTAAAATGACTCTCGAAACGCTTTTGGATAAAGTTCCAGTCAATAGAGCTCAGATTTTTCCGATGTATAAAGAAGGGATCGAACCAAAAGAATATGCTAAAAAATATGAGTCGCAGATCAGAAATGTTCTGGGAGCCGAAGGTATTTTTGATTTTATCCTTTTAGGGATGGGTGATGACGGTCATACGGCTTCTCTGTTTCCAGGTGAACCTGTTCTAAACGAAAAAGAAAAATGGGTGGATGCCTATTATCTGGGATCTCAGGAAATGTTCAGAATTACCTTGACAGAACCAATTATCAATAGAGCCGAAAATATTCTGGTCGTGGCCTTCGGAGAATCAAAGAAACACGCTTTGAATGAAGTATTGAACGGAGAATATAATCCCAAATTATATCCTTTGCAACTCATTGAAAAAAAAGAAGGTTTTCAGATTTTTACAGATGATAAAGCAATAGACAGAAAATAATAGTTATCAAATACAAAAAGCAGTGACCGTGATCACTGCTTTTTCACAACATAAAGTTATCAAGAATTTATTATAAATGACCAATTATCAATTCATATTTCATTTGTAATTGAAAAATATAAAATGAGTTTTCATGGCTATTAGTAATTTAGTTTTTTATATTAAAACCAAGCAAGATCTTATGATTGCACAAATATAATCAAAGTCACCAAATGGTGACAATAAAAAATATTATTTTTGTGGTTAGTTTTAAAAACTAAGGATGGGCAATACAAATAGTCGTGAAAAAAACAAAGAAAAGAGCAAACACCAGTTTCTGAATGCTGTTGGAGCAATCTTAACAACAAAAGGCTACAAATATCTTAAAATAAATGATATTGCCACTACAGCAGGACTTGACAAGAAGTTGATCTATAATTATTTTGGTGGATTAGAACAACTTTTGGACGAATATATCAAGTCACAGGATTTTTGGACCAATGTGAAAGAAGAAAATGCAGCTGTAGAAATTACGGATGGCGGGAGAGAATTCTCAAAGCAGATGCTATCTGAACAATTTGATTTTGTTTCAGCTAATAAGGAATTACAAAAGATTCTGATCTGGCGACTTTCAGAGGAACGCCAATCACTTAGAAAACTGACAGAAGGCCAAGAAGAAAATGGTGAATTGTTATTAAAAAGTATTACAGATTCATATTTCAAAGATAAAAGTGAAGATTTCCGTGCAGTGATGGCGGTTCTTATTTCGGGCGCTTACTATCTTAATCTGTATTCAGAGATCAATGGGAGTGTTTTTTGCGGAATAGACTTGAAGACTGAAGAAGGTAGATATAAAATTAAAAAAGCTTTCAATATGCTTGTGGATAAAACTTATGATGATATAGAATAGCTTAAAATTCCTGAAACAGATAACGGTCAGGATAATTCAGTTTTTCACTTTTACGTTGACCGTTGATGACGATATGAATGATATTCATCTGGTCATCGAAAAGATTATACAAGAAACTGACAGCTGTTTCCACTTTTTTAGGATTAGCTACGGTTTCTGATTCCAGAAAAATATCAACACTTTCCTTATCTTCTTCATAACCAACAAATTTAACTTTCACAAACTGGTTGTTCACTTTCAGTTTGACGTATTCTGAAGCATAATTTTTCAAAGCTTCATTCATTTCCTTTTCAGATTTCGGATTGAGAAAATGAAGATTTTTTCCATATTTTTTATTAATGGCATTCTCCAGATCATCCATGAAAAACCGTCCCGAAATTTCAAAGGTTTTTGACTTTTGGCTATAATTAAATTCCATAGAACCAACGTGATAAGGATGAACCCTGAAAGAAAAAAGCGTTATAAACAAAGACAAAACAACAACCGCAGAAAAAAAGTTCTTCATCAGACCCAAAATTTAAATCGAAATTAATCATTATTTTCGTAATTCTTTTTAAAATGACAGGATGCAGGATTTTATTTTTTACCTGAAATTAGGTTGGGAACATATTATTTCTTTGGATGCGCTGGACCATCAGTTTTTTATTTTGGCTTTGATTGCCGTATATTCTTACAACGATCTCAAAAAAATCCTGATTCTCGTAACCGCTTTTACCATTGGGCATTCTATCACTTTGGCGCTTAGTTCGCTTAATGTTTTGAGAGTTCCTGGCAATTGGGTAGAATTTCTAATTCCTTTGACCATCGTCATCACGTCGTTGGATAATATTTTGATGAAAAATAATCAGAAAACGCTGATGAGGATGAACTATTATCTGGCAATGATCTTCGGACTGATCCACGGGATGGGATTTGCGAACACGGCCCGAATGATGCTGGCCAAAGAACAGAGCATTTTCGTTCCGCTTTTGGGCTTTAATATTGGATTGGAATTGGGACAGATTGCTTTGGTAGTTGCGATTTTGATTCTACTTTTCATCTTGCTCAAGATTTTCCGAGTTAATAGAAAAGACTGGATTCTATTTGTTTCCTCGGGTGTTTTCGCATTGGCGCTAAAAATGACTTTGGAACGATTGCCTTTCTGAATCTCGATTTAATTTTAAAATCAGTTTTACCAATTATTTCAATTTAGGCAGCTTTTCCGTATGTAGTTTATCCTGTGCTTGTCGAAGGCTCCGAATTGTCACTCTGAGGTTCTCGAAGAGTCCGCTCAAGTCAGGCTGCGAGCAATTCTGTGTATTAAGGTCCTGCTATTTAGAATTAATCTTGACTGGTAAAAATAATTACGAATCTTTATTTCATTCGTAACAATTTCCTAAATTTGATTTCTTGTAAAGAATTATTATCTAATTGTTTTGAAAAAATGAAGTTAAAAGTTTTAGGACTTCTATTCTGTTCTGCTGTTTTGTCGGCACAGAATATCCAGAATAATCCGGGAAGCAACCACGGAAACAAATTTGAACAACTCGGAACCATTCTCCCAACGCCCAATGTTTACAGAACCGCTTCTGGATCGGCTGGTCACGCTTACTGGCAGCAACGTGCAGATTACGATATCGAAGCTTATTTGGACGAAGACAAGAGAAATCTGAAAGGTTCAGAAACTATAACTTATTACAATAATTCTCCGGACGATTTGGATTATCTATGGCTTCAGTTGGACGAAAATGAACAGTCGACTGTAAAAAATGCGGATTATCCTTCTTCTTCTATATTACCGAAAAGAACGGTTTTTGAAAACGTAAAAGCATCAGAACTTCCTGTTTCAGATAATGGCTATGGAGTTAATCTGGAGAAAATAACCGATGCTGGCGGCATTCCATTGAAATATGTTGTCAATAAAACAATGATGCGGATTGACCTTCCAAAAGCACTGAAAAAAGGAGAAAAATTCGTTTTCAAAGTTAACTGGAATTACAACATCCCAAACCGTATCGAAATGGGAGGAAGAGGTGGTTATGAAAATTTTCCGGAAGATGGAAATGACCTTTACACCATCACACAATGGTTTCCAAGAATGTGCGTTTACAGCGATTTCCACGGCTGGCAGAATCACCAGTTCACAGGACGTGGCGAGTTTGCCTTGGTTTTCGGAAATTATAAAGTAAAAATGAATGTTCCTGCTGATCACATTGTTGGCGGAACAGGCGAATGTAAAAACTACGAACAGGTTCTTTCATCAGAACAATTAGCAAGATACAGAAAAGCTGAAAATTCTAATGAACCTGTAGAAATTGTGACTTTGGACGAAGCCAAGAAAGCAGAAAAAAATCACTCCAAGCAGAGAAAGACCTGGATTTTTGAGGCTAATGACGTTCGTGATTTTGCCTGGACTTCTTCAAGAAAATTTATCTGGGACGGAATGAGAGTGACGATTCCTGAAAACAATAACAAAGTGATGGCAATGAGTTTCTATGGAAAAGAAGCTTATGGATTGTATAGAAAATTCTCTACAAAGGCAGTTGCGCATACAATTAAAACTTATTCAGAATTCACGATTCCTTATCCATATCCGGTAGCACAATCTGTAGAAGCAGCCAACGGAATGGAATATCCGATGATCTGCTTCAATTACGGAAGAACTGAAAAAGACGGAACTTATTCCGAAGCCATCAAAAACGGAATGTTAGGCGTAATCATTCACGAAGTTGGACACAATTTTTTTCCAATGATTATCAATTCGGACGAGAGACAATGGAGCTGGATGGATGAAGGTCTCAATACTTTTGTTGAATATTTGACAGAAGAAAAATGGGATAACAAATTCCCTTCAAAACGTGGACCGGCCTGGACAATCGTGGATTATATGAAGCTTCCGAAAGACGAATTGGAACCGATTATGTCCAACTCCGAAAATATCGCAAGATTTGGCCCGAATGCTTATTCAAAGCCGGCAACCGGACTTAATATTCTTCGAGAAACCATTATGGGAAGAGAATTGTTTGATAAAGCGTTCAAGACTTACGCCAAAAGATGGGCATTCCGTCATCCTGAACCAGCAGATTTTTTCAGAACAATGGAAGATGCGAGTGGGGAAGACCTGGATTGGTTCTGGAGAGGATGGTTCTACGGAACAGACCCTGTAGATATTTCGCTCGATAAAGTGACCATTGCAAAACCTGATTTTGATGCCGTTCCAAAATCTGAAACGGTGAAATATACTGTTGAAAAACCAGTCTTGAATGAGTTTGAAGATGTTTCGAAAATCAAAAACAGAGAAGATAAGAATATTAAATTCTATGTAGAATCTGACAAAGATGTTCAGGATTTCTATTACAGATATGACCGTGGACAGGAGAAAGTTGATATTTCAAAAGAATATAATCTGACAACTGGAAATCTCGAAAAATTAGATGCGAAAGACATTAAAAAACAGAATAATGTAACAGCTTATCAAATCGATTTTTCTAATAAAGGCGGATTGGTAATGCCGATTATTTTAGAATTCACATTTGAAGATGGCTCAAAAGCAACGGATAAAATTAGTGTTCAAATCTGGAGACATAACGAGCAAAAAGCTTCCAAAACTTATTATTTTGATAAGAAATTAAAATCTGTCCAATTAGACCCAATGAGAGAAACGGCTGATATTGATACTTCTAACAATTTCTGGGCAGCTTCGAGTTCATCAGAAATGCCAAGCAAATTCCAGGTTTTCAAACAGAAACAAAAAGATGCTGCAAGAGGTGCGTCCAATGGAAAAGTGAATCCAATGCAAGCGGCTGGGAAAAAATAAATCCAATTTGCAGGACAGAATAAGAAATAAAAATGGTCGAGAATTTTCTCGACCATTCTTTGTTATCAAAGATAACTTTTAACAAAAAATAACTTAAATTTTTATTATTTCCATCCGCCACCTAAAGCACGATACAAATCAACAATACTGCTGAGTCTCTGTCTCTTGATGGAAGCGAGATTCAATTCGGCTTGTAAAGAATTTCCTTGAGCTGTGATGACTTCCAGATAATTGACCAAACCGCTTTTATAGAGTTTTTCAGCGCTTTGGATTCCTGATTTTAAAGTATTCACTTGTTCGCTTGCTTTCTGTTCCTGAACTTTCAGGCTTTCATTAGACACCAATGCATCAGAAACTTCGCCAACGGCATTCAGAACAGATTGACGGAAGGCCAGAACATTTTTCTCCCTTTGGATTTTTGCTACATTCAGGTTGGTTTTCAATTGCCTTTTCTGGAAAACCGGTTGCGTGATTCCTCCTAAAGCAGAACCAAATAAGGAAGCCGGAATCTGAAACCAGTTATCAAACCTGAAAGAATTAACGCCTCCATTGGCTGTGATTTTCAAAGAAGGGTACATATTCGCCTGAGCAATTCCAATCAAAGCATTAGACTCAAGCAAAACCAATTCCTGCTGACGAACATCCGGACGGCGGCTCACCATTGCTGCAGGCAATCCCGCTGAGAAATTCTGAGGTAACGATGTATCAGACATCTCGATTGTTCTGCTGATTTTCGCCGGATTTTCGCCTACCAAAATACTCAACGCATTTTCCTGAATCTTAATATTCTGTTCCAGTTGCGTAATCAGAAGTTCTGTATATTCCTTTTGTGCTTTGGATTGCTGAACCCCTAAAGAGGTTGCATCACCGCTTTGCCAGATTTTTTCTGTAATATTAAGTGTGTTCTTACTTAATTCTAAATTTGATTTTGCAATTTCCAATTGTTTATCCAACATCAAAAGGTTATAATAACCTTGAGCAATGGCTGCCACAACTTGGGTTTGAATGGCTTTTGTCGCTTCATAGGTTTGCAGATATTGCATTTTGGAAACTTCCTGCTGATTCTTTATTTTGCCCCAGATATCGGCTTCCCAAGACAGATTGAACGCTGCATTGTAATCTTCAACATAACTTTTTCCAAGGAACAAGTTAATGCTTTGTCCGTTCAAACTGTTGTCGGAAGGTCGTGTGATCTGGCCTGTAACGCCAAAGCCAACTTCAGGATATTGCATATATTTCGCCTGTTTCAGTCGTTCCTGCGAAGAGGCAACCTGTTTCAAGGCAATTTGCAAATCATAATTATTTTTGATGCCTTTTTCAATAAGACCTTGCAAAATCGGGTCATTGAAAAACTGTCGCCATTCCAGGTTCGCCACGCTGGCTGTGTCAGCCGTTGCCGTATATTGAAAGGTTTCCGGCAGTTCAGGGCTCACTTTGTCCAAAGCTAATTTGGGCATACAGGAAACTGCACTTGCCACAACTACGGTTGAGACCAGAATCTCTTTTATCTTAGTTATTATATTCATTTATTTTTCTTTTGTATCAATTATTCAGAACAATTTGTGGGCAGCTTAATCCGCCTTCCGTTCCCAATCTTTTCACTCCACTACGTTGCGTAAAAAGGATTTCCGCTCAAGTCGGGCTGCGTGTAATTCTCTGCTCAATTTTAATCGCAAAGGCGCAAAATTTATCCTCGGAAAGCTTCTTCAAGTCGGAAAAAAATCGAAGATTTTTAAACTTTGTGTCTTAAAAACAAAGAATCATTCAAAAAAATCTTTGTGCCTTTGCGTTTAAACTTAAATTAAATTCAAAGCTGCTTTTTCTTTTTTCAGCTTGCGTTTCTTTTTGCTTGGCATTTGCTCATGCAGATATTGGAAAATCACATACATCACCGGAATAATGAAAATCCCGAATACAACACCCGTAAACATTCCGCCAACCGTACTGATGCCGATAGAATGGTTTCCTTTAGCCGCAGCACCTTGCGTCCAAACCAACGGTAACATCCCAATAATGAAAGCAAAAGATGTCATCAGAATTGGTCTTAATCTCAATCTCGAAGCTTGTAACGCCGATTCAATCAAGGTTTTGCCTGCTTTTCTTCTCTGAACTGCAAATTCCACAATAAGGATGGCATTCTTCGCGAGCAATCCAACGAGCATAATCAATCCAACCTGAACATAAATATTATTATCTATTCCAGCCAGTCCTGTAAAAGCAAACACTCCGAAAATCCCTGTCGGAACCGTTAAAATAACGGCAAACGGAAGAATGTAACTTTCGTATTGAGCTGCTAACAAAAAGTAAACAAACAAAATACTCAAAAGGAAAACGAAAGCCGTTTGTCCTCCGGTTTTGATTTCTTCACGTGTGATTCCTGTCCATTCGTAGCCATAACCTCTTGGTAAAGATTGTTTAGCCGTTTCTTCCACTGCTCTGATGGCATCACCTGTACTGTAACCCGGTTTCGGTGTTCCGTTGATGGTAACTGCGTTGAAAAGGTTGTTTCTTGTAACAGTTTCTGGTCCGAAAGTTCTTTTCAAAGTCACCAATGTTTTCACCGGTACCATTTCGTTCTGATTATTTTTGACATAAATACCGTCCAAAGAATTCGTATCGGTACGATATGGAATATCCGCCTGCGCCATTACCCTGTAGTATTTTCCAAATCTGTTGAAATCCGAAACGAAACTACTTCCGTAATAGATTTGCATTGTCTGCATCAGTTCGGTAATCGAAACACCTAACTGGTTGGCTTTATCGGTATCGACATCGATTGTGTATTGAGGATTTCCGGCTGCATATGTGGTAAAAGCAAAAGCAATCTCGGGGCGTTTCATCAGTTCTCCGATGAAAGCCTGAGTCGTTGTTCCCAATTGTTCAAAAGAACCGTTGGTTTTATCCTGAAGCATAAACTCGAAACCGGAAACGTTACCAAATCCTTGAACTGTCGGGAAGTTGAAGAAGAACGCATTCGCATCTTTTACCTGAGACACTTTTCCCGTCAAAGCGGCTGCAATCTGATCAGGATCTTTCATATCGCCGCGGTCTTCGTAATCTTTCAGTTTGATGAAACCTGCAGAGTAGGGCGAAGCATTGGCATTACTGATGAAATTCAGTCCGTCTGCCACCCAAAGATGATTGGTCGCACTTTCACCTTTCACAATTTTATCGATTTGTTCCGTTGCTTTGTGCGTTCTTTCCAATGAACTCCCCGGAGGCGTATTCACAGCATACAACACGAAACCTTGGTCTTCGGTCGGGATAAATCCGGTCGGTGCTTTGTTGATCAGGAAAATACTCGCAGCGATGATAATTCCCAAACCTCCAATTGCAACCCATTTATTCTTAATCAAAAACTTAACACTATAAATGTATTTTCTGGTCATATTATTGAATGCCACATTAAAAGCATTGAAGAATCTTGCTCCAAAACCTTTTTTGTGACCGTGTTCGCCGTGCTCTCCCTGAGGGTCGTTCAGGAACAATGCACATAAAGCAGGACTTAATGTCAATGCATTAACCGCAGAAATCATAATGGCAATCGCCAAAGTGAAGGCAAACTGTCTGTAGAAAACACCTGCAGGACCTTGCATAAATCCAACCGGAATAAATACCGCACACATTACCAATGTAATCGAAATAATAGCGCCTGAAATCTCTGACATTGAGCTCATTGTGGCTTGTTCCACAGGCATTCCTGTATGTTCCATTTTGGAATGGACAGCTTCCACAACGACGATTGCATCATCGACGACAATACCAATGGCCAGAACCAATGCAAACAACGTCAACATATTAATACTAAATCCAAAAAGCTGCAGGAAGAAGAATGTTCCGATAATCGCAACAGGAACCGCAATAGCAGGAATCAATGTTGAACGGAAATCCTGAAGGAAAATAAAAACAACAATGAAAACGAGAATAAATGCAATGACCAAAGTCTCAACAACCTGATGAATGGACGCATCCAAAAAGTCTTTGGAGTTGTACATGATAATTGGTTTCACACCTTTTGGTAAAGTTGTTTTGAACTCCTCAACCTGTTTTTCGATTTCAGTTAAGATTTCGTTGGCGTTTGAACCTGCGGTCTGAAGGATTGCGAAACCAGAAACCGGTTTTCCGTCAACTCTGTTTGCAGCGGTGTAAGTGTAAGAACCAAATTCTACTCTTGCCACATCTTTCAATCTTAGAAATGAACCGTCATTATTGGCTTTTATGGCGATGTTTTCGTAGTCCTCGTTCTTGCTCAGTTTACCTTTATATTTTAGAATATATTCGTAAGTTTCCTTGCTTCCTTGTCCCAAACGACCAGGAGCAGCTTCAAGGTTATGGTCTTTGACAGCATTCAGAACTTCCTGAGGAGAAAGATTGTTGGCCGCCAAACGGTCCGGCTTCAGCCAAAGTCTCATCGAGTAATCCCTTGTCCCGAAAACCTGAGCCTGCGCTACACCCGGAATACGCTGCAGCTGCGGAATGATATTGATTTTCATATAGTTCTGCAGGAATAGTTCATCATATTCTTTCGGATCTTCGCTATACAAACCCATAAACATAATGAAACTGTTCTGAACTTTCTGGGTCGAGATTCCTGCCTGAACAACTTCCTGAGGAAGCTGGCTCATCGCTTTGGAAACTCGGTTCTGAACATTCACCGCAGCATTGTCCGCATCGGCGCCTTGTTTGAAAAATACGCTCAAGGTCATCGTTCCGTCGTTACTGGAGTTGGATGTCATATAGGTCATATTTTCAACACCGTTCACCGCTTCCTCAATCGGAACAGCAACAGAACGCGCCACAACTTCGGCGTTCGCACCCGGATAAAATGCAGTTACCTGAACACTTGGCGGTGCAATGTCAGGAAACAATGTGATCGGCAGATTGAACACCGACAATGCTCCCAACAGCAATAATATAATGGAGATGACCGTTGAAAGGACCGGTCTTTCTATAAATTGTTTTAACATACTAGTTTAATTTTAATCTTCTGAATAATTTTTACAAAGGATTGGCTTTTAATAAACTGTCAGAAGAGATCGTTTTTGGTTTGATAAGAACACCGTCTTTTAAGTTTCCGATTCCGGTGAATACGATTTTGTCACCTTTATTCAATCCTTCGGAAATAAAGTAATAATGTTCTGTCTTACCTGAGATTTTTACAGGCTTACCGGTGACTTTGTTATCTTTTCCAAGAACATAGACATAAGTTTTATCCTGAATTTCGAAAGTTGACTCTTGCGGTATTACAACTGCATCTGATAATAGTTGCGGCATACGGACACGGCCTGTATTTCCGGTTCTCAAAGTTCCGTTTGGATTCGGGAACACGGCACGAACACTGATTGCGCCGGTTGTTTTATCAAATTGTCCGTCGATGATACTCATTTTTCCTTTTTCAGAATAATTGCTGCCATCTGCGATCACCAGGTCAACTGCTGGCATATTCCTCAATTTTTCTTCAAGCGTTGCGCCTGCATATTTCTTTTGGAACGCAATGAAATCCAATTCGCTCAGTGAAAAATAAGCATATATTTGGCTGATGTCCGATAACAAGGTCAATGGAGTAGCGTCTGTTCTGGAGATCAGGCTTCCTTTTTTATAAGGAATTCTTCCGATATAACCGCTTACAGGAGCCGTAATGGTTGTAAACCCGACATTGATCTTACTTCCGCCCAACGAAGCCTTTGCCTGAGCAGCGGCTGCAACGGCTGCTGCATAATTGGCTTTTGCTGTTTTCAGTTGAACATCGGAAACCACTTTGTCAGCAACCAGAGGCTGAAGTCTGTCAACTTCCACTTTTGCTTTTTGGATATTGGCATTGGCAGCCTGAAGGTTAGCAGAAGCCATATTCATCTGTTCGCCATAAACGCGTGGGTCAATTTTGAACAAGGGCTGTCCGGCTCTCACAAAAGAACCTTCTTCCACATAGATCCTGTCCAGATAACCGTCTACTTGTGAACGGATTTCCACATTGTTTTTACCTTCCAATGAGGTTGGGAATTCCTGATATGTCGTAGCAGGAGAAGTGATAACGGTATAAACCGGAAGTTCCGGCGTAGGGAAAGCCATTGCCGTATTGTCTGCAGTTTTTGTACAACTTTGTAAAAAGATAATACTCGATATCAGTACAATAAGTTTAGAATTGTTAGTTATTTTCATTTTAAGTTTTTAAGTGCTAATTTTAAGTAATAGTGTAATTGAATTAAATATTGTTAATTTATCTAACATTGTTAATTCATAAATTAAAAATATTGGCATAAAGTTTTACATTGTTTCCATATTTTGAAAGTTATTATATGTTAATTAATTTATCTGAACTATGTTCTTTTTTCTAACAGTGTTAATGTAAAGAAACTATTATATCAGATATTATTTGTTAATAATTAAAATAAAATTAATACTGTGTTAATATTCCTAACAGTGTTAATTTAAAATTTAAAAAAAATTTACAACGATTTGATATAAGCAGCAACAGTCTCATCAAGTGTTGTCTTATTCATCGTAGAAGGGATATCATCATTACGCATCATCATAATTGAAATCAAGCCGTGAACTGCCGAGAATAATGCGTGTGAGGAATGACAGGCATTATCCGGGTTTGAACCTTTTTTAAGGATAATATCGTACGTACAATCATACAGTAAATCCTGAAACGAAGAAAACTCTTCTTTCATCAATCCTTTTCCGCTGCATTGCATTCCCAATCCGAACATCAGCTGATAATACTCTTTGTTCTTAAAAGCAAAATTCCAGTAAGCATCCACGATAGAAACCAATTGTTCCTCCGGTGTGTCGTGTTTCTTCTGAGCTTTTAGCAGTTCTATGTGTAACTTATGAAATCCATTTAGAGAAATCTCAAAGAGAATAGCTTCTTTGTTTTCGAAATAATCATAAACCACAGGAGCGCTGTATTCTATAGCATCAGCAATCTTTCTGATGGAAAGAGAAGCCCAACCTTCTGTTTTGGCCAAAGAAAAAGCCGCATCCAAAATATTGGCGCGTATAGATTCTTTTTCTCTTTGTCGGCGTTCGTGTACTCCCATTTTATTTTTCCTAACAGCGTTAGCAAAATTATAAACTTTTTAGTTTAAGTTCCAAATAAATTTGAATTTTATATATTAATTATAATTTGATTTGTTTTTAATATTTTGAAAATCAGTAATTTGTTTTGTTTTTTCGTTAGGCAAATAATAAGGGATTCTTACAATTTTACGTGAGTTAGCTTTTTGAAAATGATAGATGAAAAATAATTATTTGTAAATTGGAGAAGATTATTATGAATTAATTTTTAATAAAATACCTTTATAGTACGGTATTTGTTATAACATATTTTGTAAACTATAAAGATTTGAAAAAACTCAATAAAAGAAAGATCCTTAGACGTACTCTAATAACCATTATTTCCATATTGGTTTTTTTTGTTTTGCTCATATTCAGTTTGAGATTGCCTTTTGTCCAAAATTTCATCAAGGATAAAGCAATTACTTATCTTGAAGGTAAAATCAAGACAAAAGTAAGTCTGGAAAAGATTTACATCGGTTTTCCAAATAGTGTTGTGATAGAAAATCTTTACTTGAAAGGTCAAAAAATCGATACACTTCTTGCAGTTAAGAAATTCGATGTTGGATTGGATATGTGGCAATTGATCAAAACCAAAGCTGATTTGACATCAATAGATCTGGAAGGTGTTCGAGCGAATGTTGTAAGAAATCCGCAAGGCAAATTCAATTTTGATTATATTATTGATGCGTTTGCAACTTCGGAAAAGGAAGAAAGTCCTTCAAAACCATTCATTATTTCTTTGGATAAAATCAAACTGAAAGATATCGGAGTTACTTTCAACGACCAACAATCCAAAAATGATATCAAGGTTTATTTCAATTCCTTCGATACGAGAGTTAAAACCTTTGACCTTCAAAATAATAATTATGCAATAAATGATATCAATCTTGATGGATTAAAATTAAAACTGAAACAAGATTTAATTGAGGAAGTTTCCAAAAATGTCGAGAAAAAAGTAGATTCTCTCAATCAGCAAAAACCAATGAAATTAGGTTTAAGCGGAATCAAATTGACCAATTTCAATATTGACTATGGCGATGATAATACAAAGACATTTGCAAAAGTCCTTTTCAAAGAATTGAGTGCGAAAGTTAATGATCTTGACCTTCAGAATAATTCATACGATGTTGGAAATGTTTATTTGACAGGCGCCAATATCAATGCTAACCTTTTTCTTCCAACTTCCAATGCTAATCCAAAAGATGAAAAATCTTCTGAAACTCCAACTGCTTCGGCGAAAGAAAAAGCAATGAAAGTGCTTCTGGGAAAATTGATTTTCGAAGACGTAAAAGTCATTTACAACAATACTGCAATTGCTCCAACCAAAACAGGAATGGATTTCAATCACCTTGATTTTGGAAAACTGAATGTTGATGTTCGTGACTTCAAAATGGAGAATGACGGTTTTGCAGCAAGTGTGAGATCGGCAGAAATTCAGGAAAAACGAGGTTTGGATATTCAGAAATTCAATACAGATTTTGTTTATTCTGACAAAGTAGCTTACCTGAAAGACCTTTATCTTCAGACGCCGAAAACGATATTGAGAGACGAGGTTATCCTTAATTATAATTCAATAGAGCAATTATCAGCAAACCCGGGCGCAGTAAAGATCTCTGCAAATATCAAAAATTCCAAAATTGGTTTTTCGGATATTTTAAATCTGGTTCCGACCTTGAGAACAACAGTTCCGTTCAATAAATATCCAAATGCTATTCTAAATGTCAATGCCAATGTAAAAGGATTGGTGAATGACCTTTTGATCAATGATTTGAAAGTTTCCGGTCTGGATCAGTTAAGGGTTTCAGCTTCGGGAAGAATCAAAAATGCGATGAATCCTAATAATCTTTACTATGATTTAAGAATCGGCGAATTGGCTTCATCCGGGAAAACAATTTTCAATTTGGTTCCGAAAGGTACAATTCCTTCCAACATTTCTCTGCCTTCGCATTTCAGTATCAAAGGTTTTGCTAAAGGAACTACGAAAGTTGTGAATACTAATTTGAACCTATATTCAACACTTGGAAATGCCGAGGTCATTGCACAAGTAGATATGCGAAGAAAAAACCGTGAGATTTTTGATGTAAAAGCCAATCTGCAGAATCTTCAGATCGGAAAATTAATTCAGAATAAAGATATTGGAGGGATCACAGCTCAGATTAATGCAAAAGGACAAAGTTTTGATCCAAAAATAATGTCGGCTCATTTGGCTGGTAATGTGAAATCTTCGACTTATAAAGGTTATACTTACCGGAATATGAATCTAAAAGGGAAGATCGATCGAGGTGCATACGATATTGAATTAAACTCAAAAGACCCGAATGCCAATTTACAATTAACAGCTTCCGGCGTTTATAATGATAAAAATCCGACTGTGAAAGTCAATGGAAATATTAATAAATTGGATTTGAACAAATTAGGATTTTACAGTTCTCCAATGATTTTGGCTGTTGCAATTGACGGTGATTTCAAAAGTCTTGATCCGGATAATTTGAATGGCTATTTGAACTTAAAAAACTTCGCTATTTCTGATACGAAAGAAGTCTATCCGATTCAGGAAATCAATTTGAAAGCACTTTCTACAGCTGATTCTACTCAGATCAAATTCAATTCTCAGATTGCAGATGTAGAATTGAATGGAAAATACAAACTAACTCAAATTTTCGGAGCTTTGTCACAAACGGTGAATCAATATTATCAATTCCAAAAACCAGATAAGACACAGAAAATTGATGCGGGACAATACTTCACCCTTAATGCCACGATCAAGAATGACGACCTGATCAGAAAATTCGTTCCTGATTTGAAAAGTTTCGAGACCATCAATATCACAGGGAATTACAACGCAGATTCTCAAAAAATTGAATTGGATGCAAAAATTCCGCAAGTTTTATACGGAACGAATTCGCTTGAAAATACGAACTTAAAAATCACCAATGAAAGTCAAGCTTTGCAATATGATCTTGATGTCACTTCTTTGAAAAGTGAAAGCTTTGCATTGAATAAAGTCAATATCAATGGAGATATTGCGAATAATGTCATTAATTATAATATCACGACCAAAGACGAAAAAGATCAGACTCAATTCCTGATTGCCGGAAATGCCAGATCGATGAATGACATAACCGAGATCTCCTTGAATCCAAATGGTTTGAAATTAAATTATGGCGATTGGGCAGTCGCGGAAGGAAATAAGATCCAGATCGGAAGCAAGGGAATTTTTGCAGATAATTTCAGATTGTCAAATTCTGGAAGTGAAATTTTGGTTCAATCTGAAACTAATTCTCCAAATAGTCCATTGAACATTACTTTGAAAGATTTCAAAATTGAAACACTTACAGAGATCATCAAAAAAGATTCTTTGCTGGCAAAAGGAACAATCAATGGAACTGCGCAATTGCGTGATCTGAACAAGAAAATGACCTTCACCTCAGACATCAATGTTTCCGACTTGTTTGTTTACGGAAGCCCGGTTGGGAATCTTACAGTCAAAGCCAATAATGCTTCGGCAGATATTATCAATGCAGATATTGCACTTTCCGGCAATGATAATGATGTTAAGATCACAGGAAATTATAATACTTCTGCGAGTAGTTTTGATTTGAATCTTGCAATGAACCAACTTCAGATGAAAACGCTTCAAGGTTTTTCCATGAATGCCATAACGAATACAGAAGGCTATCTTTCCGGAGATCTGAAGATTACCGGAACTACAACTGAACCGAAGATCTTGGGTGATGTCAAAATGAATAATGTCGGATTGATGATCGCACAAACCGGAAGTGATTTCAGAAAGATCAATGATAAGATCTCGTTCACGAACAGAGGAATTGAATTTGATGATTTCAAGATCAATGACAAAGATGGAAACTCACTTAAGGTCTATGGTCAGGTCTTGACTCAGACTTACAGAGACTTTGGATTTAATCTGGACATCGATGCGAAAGATTTCAAGGTCGTGAATTCGGAGAAATCAAACGATGCGATGATGTATGGAATCCTTGCTATTGATGCAGCTTTACACGTTCGTGGAAACTTAGACCTTCCAAAAGTTGACGGAAGATTGGCTGTTTCAGATGATACTGATTTTACTTTTGTTTTGCCTCAATCCAGTCCTTCATTACAGGAAAGAGACGGCATTGTAGAATTCATTGACCAAGACCAAATTGCATTGAATAAGACTATTGTCGCAGATTCTTTGGCTGCCAAAAACAAGATAAAAGGAATGGACGTTAGTGTGAACATCGAGGTTAGTAAAGAAGCTAAAATGTCCATCATTATTGATAAAGCCAACGGAGATTTTGTAAAACTGCAAGGCGAGGCCGAATTGACAGGAGGAATAGATCCATCGGGAAAAACAACGCTGGTTGGTATTTATCAAGTAGAGCAGGGAAGTTATGACATGACAGTGAGCCTTCTAAAACGGAAATTCGACATTCAGAAGGGAAGTACGATCACTTGGAATGGAGAGCCGACTTCTGCAACTTTGGACATTACCGCTGTATATAAAACACAAGCTGCTCCTCTGGATCTTGTGGAACAGCAGATCAGCGGAGAAAGTGCTTCTACACTTAATCAATATAAACAAAGGATGGAATTCAGTACTCTGCTTCAGATGAAAGGTGAATTGATGAAACCTGTCATTACTTTTGATATTACGACGGAAGAAAAGAATAATTCGGTTTCCACAAATGTGAAAGATGTTGTGGATCAGAAATTGGCTCAACTCAGAACAGATGAAAATGAAATGAATAAGCAGGTTTTTGCCTTACTTCTATTGAACCGTTTTATTGGAGAGAATCCTTTTGATAACAGTGCGGGACTTTCTGCCGAAGCGATGGCGAGACAAAGTGTAAGCAAAATTCTTTCTCAGCAATTGAACAATCTGGCTTCCGGTCTTATCAAAGGCGTTGACCTTAACCTAGGTTTAGAATCTTCCGAAGATTACTCCAGCGGTTCGAAAAACACCCGAACAGACCTGAATGTCGATATCAGTAAAAAATTATTGAATGACCGTCTGAAAGTTTCTGTAGGAAGTAATTTCGGAGTAGAAGGCGATGCAAGACAAAACGAAAATACAACCAATATCGCAGGTGACGTGACTGTGGATTACAGTCTTTCCAAAGATGGCAGATATATGCTGAGAGCTTATCGCAAGGATGAATATCAGGTGGCATTGCAAGGTCAGATCGTGGAAACAGGTCTCGGTTTTATCATTACTCTGGATTATGATAAATTCCGTGAGATCTTTCAAAAAACGAAAAGAGAAAGAACTAAAAAAGTAAAAGATAATAACCAAGTCGTAGATTTTAAATAATGAAGCTTAGTATTAATAAACATTTCAAACCTCTCATTGCATTGTCTACAATCGCAATCATTTCATCGTGCAGCAATACCAGGTTTCTGAAAGAAGGGCAAATGCTTTACACTGGTGCAGAAGTGAAGATCGAAAATGACAGTATTTCAAAAAAAGAAAAGAAAGCTTTAAGAGCCGAACTTGAGGAAAATCTTACTCCGAAACCCAACTCGACATTTTTAGGTTTGCGACCAAAATTGTACGCTTATAATATTGCCAAAGAACCAAAAAAGGAAAAAGGATTCAATTATTGGTTGAAATATAAATTCGGGGAAAAACCGGTTTTGTTGGGTGATGTTGATAAGGAGTTCAATAAGGATATTTTGGTCAATTATTCTGAAAATGAAGGCTACTTCAATGCGCAGGCGACTTACGACACGGTTTCAAAGAACAAGAAAGCGAAAGTTATTTATACCGTGAAGCCGGGAAATCAATATTTAATCAGTCAGGTCAAATTTCAGGAAGATTCGACTTTAGTGAATAAAGAGATCCAGAATTTGAAAGATAAGTCTTTGCTTAAAGTGGGAAATCCCTTTGACCTTGATGTCATCAAAGCTGAAAGAGCAAGAATAGACAATGGTTTGAAGGAAAAAGGATTCTACTATTTTCATCAGGATAATATCATCGTGCAGGCTGACAGCACAGTTTCCAAAAATCATAAAGTGGAACTGAATGTCAAATTAAAAGATCAGACTCCAGATTTGGCAACACAACAATTTTCTATTGACAAAGTTGTCGTTTTCCCAAATTATAATATCCGTGATGTAAAAGAAGGGAAGTATAGCATTCCAATGAATATAGACTCTCTTTCCAAATATACTTATGGCGATATTTATGTAATCGATCCCGATCATAAATTCAAACCGAAGATCTTTGATCGTGCTTTGTATTTTAAAAGAGGAGATCTGTATAACCGGGCTGATCATAATCTGACCTTGAGCCGATTGATCAGTTTAGGAGTTTTCAAGTTTGTAAAGAATGAGTTCGTGGTCTCAGACTCTTTGAATCATAAATTTGATGCTTATTATCTTTTGACACCAAGACAGATTCAGTCCTTACGATTAGAAACTTTGGCAAGAACCAATTCTGCAAATTATGGTGGAGGAGAGGTTAACCTGAACTGGACCCATAGAAATATGTTCAGAGGAGCGGAACAGTTCAAAGCTGCGATATATGGAGCTTTCGATGTGCAGATGGGTGGTGCGAAAGATGCCAATAACATCATCAGGGTCGGAGCCAATACACAACTTTCTATTCCGAGAATTGTGGCGCCTTTCCGTTTCAATTCTTCCAGCGAGTATGTTCCTAGAACGAATATCAGTCTTGGTTATGAATATCAAAGCCGAACGCAATTGTACACACTTCACAATTTCAATGCTTCATTTGGATATGCTTGGAAAGAAAATATAAGAAAAGAGCATGAGTTGAAGGTTATTGATATTACAATGGTTGCGCCCCAAACTGTGACCGCAAAATATCAGCAGCAGATCGATGGAGATCCCGAAAATGGAATTCCCGCAAACCCAACTTTGGGGCGAGTTGTGGCTAAACAATTGATCTTTGGACCAACTTATTCCTATACTTATACCAACACAACTTCGCCAAAAACCAACACGATCTATTACAAAGGAATGTTGGATCTGGCCGGAAATATTACAGGTCTTGTAACTGGTGCCAATGCCAAAAATGGTAAGGAAAAAGAAATTTTCAATGTTCCTTTCAGCCAATATGTGAAGATGGAAAATGACTTTAGATTTTATCATAAATTCAATGAGAAAACCAACTTTGCTTCCAGGATCATTGCGGGTGTTGCTTATCCGTATGGGAATTCAGAACTGATGCCTTATTCAAAGCAATTTTTTGTTGGAGGAAGTAATAGTATCCGAGCTTTCCGTGCAAGAACGCTTGGACCGGGAAGTTATGATCCAAGAACCCAGAATGCCAGTTTCTATTTTGACCAATCTGGTGATATCAAATTAGAAATGAATGCAGAATACAGAGCAAACCTATATAAATTCCTGAATGTCGCCGCTTTTGTGGATGCAGGTAATATTTGGCTAATGAACGATGACCCGACAAGACCTGGCGGAAAATTCTCAAAAGATTTTCTGAACGAATTGGCAGTGGGAGCTGGAGTCGGACTTCGTTTGGATTTCTCAATTTTGATTTTAAGATTGGATCTAGCAATGCCTTTGAGAGTTCCTTATTATGAAAAAGGAGATCGTTGGATTTTGGACAGGATCAAATTTGGGGATGGCTCTTGGAGAAAAGATAATCTGATCCTGAATATTGCAATTGGCTATCCGTTTTAAATACTTGACCAAAGCTTGAAAAACCTATTTCTGCCTATGAATGATTTTTCAGAATTCTATAAAACATTAGAAGTGGATAACGGACTTTTGGTCATGTTGATGGTCATGAGCGTCTTTGTAGCCATTTTTCATACATTTATTTTAATCGGATTATATGAAATCAATCTAAAACCAAAATGGCTTTTCTTTGTTCTGAATCCTTTATTGATTGGTCTTTGCTCACTTTATGAAAATAGATTGGCAGCTTTGGTAGCTATTATTCTATTTCTCTCGGTTTTCGTTTTGGGAATTATCGGGATGATTGTTTCTGTCATCAGAGACGGTTACCAAAGTTCAAAGGAAGAAGATGCGCGCCGAAGAAGAATGGGGAAAACGCCACTTCCAATCTGGGAAAAAATTCTTTACACATTTTCGGGATTGTTATTTTTTGGATTTGTATTCACTTTAGGAATCCCTTATTTCATCATTGTCGTATTCATTATTCTTCCGTTTTTAACCTCATTAAAACCAAATAACAAAAAGAGGTTCTACAAATTTCAACGGACGCTTCCGACTTCTAACATTCGTTCGGTTGCGATGGGTTTGGCAGAAATTTCTGGAAATGTCAAGACGATTGAGCCAATGTTTTCAAGAATTAAAACAAAAGAGTGCATCGGATTTCTTTACACGATTGAAAAGGTGACGACTGATGATGAAGGTAAAGATTCTTACTCATTGGAATCTTCGGAAACGATTTGTAAACCATTTTATGTTCAGGATAAATCAGGACAAATTAAAGTGATTACCAACGATATCGAGTTCATTGATTTTGAAATTGATGAGCAATACCAATCCTCAATGAAACGATACACGCAATATCTTCTGAAAGACAATATGGAAGTTTTGCTGATTGGTAAAGTTGGTTTGGCAGAGAATAATGAGCCCGTTTTTCAGAAAGAAGCAATCAAAGATGTGTTCGGGATTTCGCCGGTCGCAAGTGTGGAGAATTACAATACGATGCGACCAATTCTGCAGTCTGCAGGTTATTTCGCTTATTTTTGGGTAATTATCATTGCACTTATTTTTCTGACACCCATTTCAATTAAAAATAATACGATCGTATTTGGAAATATCAATCTTGATTTGCCTTTTCAAAATTCCAAACCTGTGAAATCTGTGACGGATTTTTATGATAATATATACGACAGCTACAAAAAAACAGAACCTGTTGAAAATGAATATAAACAAGACGCTGACAGTGCAGAGGTAACAGTTGCTCCAGCAGAATGAACTTAACAAAAAAATATAAAAACTATGATACAGATTTTCGCTTACGTCATCATCGGATTAGTCGTTTTAGGACTTCTGAACGTAATTGTTTCCACTTACAATAGGCTTGTAATGCTCAAAAATAATGTCGATAAATCATTCGGAAATATCGATGTTCTTCTGAAACAACGCGCAGACGAAATCCCAAATCTCATCAAGGTTGTAAAGGAATCAATGCGGTTTGAAGAATCGATGCTGACAAAATTGACGGAATTGAGAACCAGTTTTCTAAACGCCAATTCTGTTGAGGAAAAAGTAGAGTTGTCTAATAAGATGCAAAATCAGTTAAAATCAATCTTCGCTGTTGCAGAGAATTATCCTGATATCAAAACCAACCAGAATTTCCAATTGCTTCAAGGTCGTGTGTCTCAGATTGAAGATGCTATCGCAGACAGAAGAGAATTTTATAACGAAAGCGTTACCATGTACAATATCGGAATCGCAGAATTCCCGAATTTGCTTCTTGCCAAACCAATGATATACAGCAAAAAGCAATTGCTTCAGATCACCGAACAAGAAAAAAAATACGATGGAGTTACCTTTTGAAATCATCAACATCATCCGAAATATTGATGCGGAACCTGGAACTTTAGTTGCCTTTGCAGCTTTCCATCCTTTCGCATTGATCGTTCTTATTATCCCACTTTGGATCTTAAAAAAGATCGGGCTCTACAAACCTGTTCAGAATTTGAATTTATTTGGCTTCTCCATAGTTGTTATTTTTACAGTTGGCTGGTTACTTGGTTTCGTTTCTCAGATTTTATTGATGTTCGTGGGAGTTTCGGGACTCAAAATGCTGATGATCTATTTTTCCATGTATCTCTGCATCAGTGCTTTTGTTATTGTGAATGCATCAGGTTTGAGGAAAAAGTTCGATCAGGACCAATTGAAAAGGAAACCTGTGAATAGTTGATTATATTTACATCGAGATATAAGTCCCGATAAAATTTCGTTTTTTTGCAAAATCTTATTTTAACAGAAGTATGTCGAAGATTGATGATATCAGGTATTTTTATGATGAAGAAGTTAATGATGCTTTGCTAGGTGTTGCCAAACATCCAATGATGAAAGCGCTTATGCAGTTCACGTTTCCGAACCGGGAAGAAAGTCTTTGGCTTGAAGAATTTAAAAATATCCATTCAATAAATGATTTCCAGAATAGGATCATTTCCTATACTGTTCGTAGGATTCTTGAAAAAAGCTCAGAGGGGCTAAGTACTTCAGGATTTGATAAACTGGATAAAGATACGGCCTATCTTTTCATTTCTAATCATAGAGATATTGTATTGGATACCTCTTTGCTGAATCTGGCTTTGCTGGATAACGGATTGATCCTCACAGCTTCAGCTATTGGAGATAATCTTGTTCAAAAGCCATTTATACATGCTTTGGCAAAATTGACCCGTAATTTTTTGGTACAAAGAGATCTGCCGATTCGTGAACAGTTGAGTAGTTCAAAAATTCTGTCAGAATATATCTATGACCTTTTGAAGAAAGAAAATCGTTCTGTGTGGATGGCACAGCGAGAAGGACGGGCCAAAGACGGAAATGATCTTACACAACAAGGGATACTAAAGATGTTGGCAATGGCTAGTGGAGACATACCGATAACAGATTTTTTTAAAAGTTTGAAAATCGTTCCACTATCGATTTCTTATGAGTATGATCCAACAGATGCTCAGAAAATTCCACAATTGTTAGCAAAGTCGAGAAATGAGGCTTATATAAAAGATGATAATGAAGATTTCAAGACTATCCTGAATGGGGTTTTGGGACAAAAAAAACATATCCACTTGCATGCAGGCAATATCCTTAATGAAGAGTTGGATAACATCGCATTTGAACATGAAAATAAGAACAAGCAGCTTCAGGCGATTGCTCAGGTCATAGACGACTCCATTATAAAAAATTATAAACTTTGGCCCACCAAATATATTGCTTACGACCTTCTTTATGAAAGTGGTCAATATTGTGAGCATTATACGGAAGAGGAGAAGCAATTGTTTCAGCGCAGACTCGAGATGCGTATCAATAGCTTTGACGAGGTTCTTAAAAATAGCTTCCTAAAAATGTACGCTAATCCTGTGATCAACAAAATTCATACAGGCAAATAGATCTTTATTCAATAATAAAATTACATAAAAAGAAAAAGGCAAACCATAATGATTCGCCTTTTCAAACAAAATATAATTGTCTGTTAAGCCTCGATAAACTCCAAAAGGTCTTTATTGATCGTTTCGTGTTCTGTCGTAGGCATTCCGTGAGGGAAACCAGGATAAGTGATCAATTTTCCGTTTTTCAGCAATTTTGCAGATTTGATTGCAGAATTTTCGATTGGAACAATCTGATCATCTTCGCCGTGAAGAACCAAAACAGGAATGTCCACCGCTTTCAGATCTTCTGTAAAATCAGTCTCAGAAAACGCTTTGATTCCGTCATAATGAGCAACAATTCCGCCCATCAATCCTTGTCTCCACCAGTTTCTTTGGATTCCTTCTTTCACATTGGCGCCTTCTCTGTTATAGCCGTAGAAAGGGAAAGTCAAATCAAAATAAAATTGGTTTCTATTGTTCAAGGTTTGGTCTCTGATGTCATCAAAAACAGACATCGGAACACCATCAGGATTGCTTTCACTTTTCACCATTACTGGAGGAACCGCACTGATTAAAACCGCTTTTTTCGCTCTTCCGTTAGAATATTTGTTCACGTAACGGATAACTTCACCACCTCCAGTTGAGTGTCCGATGTGGATAACATCTGTCAATCCAAGGAAATCTACCAATTCCGCTGCGTCAGAAGCATATTGCTCAATCGTGTGGTTATATATATTCTGGCTGGAACGTCCGTGACCTCTTCTGTCGTGAGTAACAACTCTGTAACCTCTCTGCAGGAAGAAAATCACCTGTGCATCCCAATCATCAGAAGATAGTGGCCATCCGTGGTGGAACATTAATACTGGTCCTTCTCCTTGGTCTTTGTAAAAAATCTCTGTTCCGTCTTTTAATTTTAATGTGCTCATAATTTAATTTTTTAATTGTTTGTGATTAATTTATTTGATAATTATTTGTTGTCTTATTTCTTTAGCAAATGTATGGCGGTTAAATCTCTTGGAAATTAATCTAGTTTAATTTCGTCCATTTTATTGAATATTTTTTATTGGGGCAGCTTTATTCGCCTGGAGTTTATCCTGAGCTTGTCGAAGGGCTCCCGCTTTTTTTGTCATTGCGAACGAAGTGAAGCAATCTGTAGAACTTTTAGTCAATCGCAAAGACAAAAAAGAGTTCCGCTCAAGTCGGGCTGCGTGAGATTAGCTGTTTTAAAAAAGCTTAAGTGTATTTATAATACAGTTTAATAAAAACTTATAACAAACTTAAGTGTCAAAAGACTATTGTACCTTTTACGGTTTAACCAACCGCATTTTCCCGTATCAGCTGAAGCAACTCCATCGCACTTCCATTGAATTTTTTATCATTCACGAAAAACGATGGCGTTCCGTTCACTCCGCTCATAACCCCGCTTTCAAAATCCGAATCTACTTTCTCTTCCAATTCTACTTTCCGCAAATCTTTCTCAAACTGTGCAATATTCAGTTTCAATTTCTCTGCCAGTTTCATCAAGAAGTTTTCATTCAGGTCTCCCTGATTTTCATAAATCGCATCGTGCATTTCCCAGAATTTCCCCTGAAGATTGGCGGCTTCTGCTGCAATGGCTGCAATTCTCGCATATTGATGCATTTCCGACAAAGGAAAATTCCTGTAAACAAATTTTACCTGACCTCCGAATTCTTTCATTAACGCTTTCAAAACAGGATAAGCAGCTCCGCAATACGGACATTGATAATCGCCGTATTCTACGATGACCAGATCGGAATTCAAATTTCCTTGTGCATGGTCATTTTTGTTGACTGTTGGTTTTAGTGACATAATTATTTTGTGTTAAGTATTTCTAAAGCTTCCAAAATTCCGTCTGCTCCGGGATTAATGGCAGTAGGAGACAGGTAGCTCCATTCTATGATTCCATCTTTGTTGATGACGAATAACGCTCGTTTGCATTCGCCTTCTTCATCGTCGTAAACACCATATTTTTTTGCAATCTCTCCTTTGGCTTCAAAGTCTGCCAATAATGGAAAATGCAAGTTTCTGGATTGTGAAAATGCAAGATGACACCATTTGCTATCCACAGAGATTCCAAAGAGTTCCGCATCATATTTATGGAAGAACTTCAAAGTTTCGTTATACAAAGCCATTTGGTCGCTGCAAACAGGACTCCAGTCTGCCGGATAAAAAGCTAAGATGACATTTTTTCCTTTAAACTCAGATAAAGTTATTTTCTGGTCTGGCGTCGCAAACAATGTAAAATCGGGAGCAACAGTGCCTTTTTGTAACATAATATTTAGTTTTTTTTGGTTATCGAACTGGGAATTAATCTACTACAAGTTAATAATAAAACGGCAGGTAAAATTAAAGTCCAGTTTACCAATACATTAATTAAGATAGGAGCAAGCGCAGCGCCGGATAAAAATCCCATCCACAAAAGCAGGAGATGAATTGCATTGGCTCTAGACTCCTTCTTCTCATTTCCATCATTGCTCATTGTAAATATTGCGGTATTTCTGGCAAGGCTATTTAAAGTTCCGGTTACGAAATCGGTATTTACCTTTTGATTTCCCACGGTTGTTACAATCGTATTCATTATTCCCATCGCAAAACCAATAATAGCAATCGACGGAATATTACCCACTTGAAAATAGTAATTGAGAAGCGTATAAAGAATCAATATTCCTGAAACAATATAAAAAGCAATGGTTTTGATGTTGCATTTCTTCCATAATGATAAACACGTTCCTGCATAAATTCCTATCAAAAAGCTTACAATGACCATTGCTGATGAAATAATGATTCCAAATTTCTCACTGAAAAAAGCAGTTCCCAATTGCGTGGTGTTTCCACTCATAAAGGAAACGTAGGTTTTCCATTTGATCAATCCGGTTGCGTCTATATATCCTGCGATGAAGGCTAAAAAGATGGCTAATTTCTCCTGTACTTTGATTTCTTCGGAAGACAGAAGAGATTTTTCCGCAATCAAAACCATTATTTTTCAGGTTGAATGAATACTTTTTTTGAAGGGAATTTTTCAATTTCACCTTCTTTCAATCCAAAATTGGTTACTACTATATCTTTCGGATTTCCGGCTAACCATTCGCTTAAATCGATTGATTCATATGTTCCGCTATTAAATCCGATCAAAACTTTGCAAACCGTGTTGCCTGTATTTTTAATGTAATGTCCGGCTCCCATCGGAACATATCCGACATCTCCTGCATGAAACTGCTCAGTAACAATCGTACCTTCCGCCAAGAAAACCGACATCTCAGCCTGTCCGGAAATAAAATACTGCCATTCATCAGCGTTCGGATGCCAGTGCATTTCTCTCAAAGCCCCGGGTTGAAGTTCCAAAACAGAACCTGCCATTGTTTTACTTATTGGGAATTCTTTACTTGTTACCAATCTCTGCAAACCACCTCCGGGAATGATTCTCGGCTGTTGAGAATGCAAAGGATAATGGTGAAGGTTGGTCAATTCTATATCAGATTCTTCTGGTCGAGCAGTGGCATTGAAAGATAATTCATCAGGAACAATTCCCGCAGCAAAATAAGCTTCTTTTTGTGGTAATGCTGCGACTTCTTCAAGAGTTAATCCTAAGTTTTGGGCTGCAATTTCAGGTGGTACACTCGAAACAAAATCTGTAACGCTAAATGTGTGGTCTTCCGAAAAATTACCGTTATCAAAAATTAAAATGAAATGACATTCCTCCGTTCCTGTCGCCTGAATCGAGTGTCCGTACCCTTTTGGGAAATACCAGACATCTCCGGGTTCGAAGTTATCAGTATAGCTTTTTCCATCAGGATGGATAATGGTTGTACGAACCGTTCCGGAAATCACGTAAGCCCATTCTGCAGCGTTGGCGTGCCAGTGCAATTCTCTCATACTTCCCGGCTGTAGTCTCATAGAAACTCCGGCAATGCCGATAGAGGCTGGGAAATCTTTTACAGATGCGCCTCTGGTTGTTCCGCCATCATTGGTGCGAGCTTCTTTTTTCTCTAGTTCGTATTTGAAACTAAGTGATTCGGTATTCATAATTATATTTTTAGATTAAATCAGTTTATGTCTTTATTTCTACTGTAAAGTTACTTCCGAATCAGGCTTTTTTGAGTTCTCATTCGGTGAATGGGCAAAATCACTCGTTGAGTTTTATAATGGATCAGATGATGTTTAATTGAAACAACTTGTTCGGACGAAATGTAAATTGTATTTGGTTTAAAACAGACTCGCTAAAGAAAATGTAAGTTGTGTTTTGGTTTAAACAAGTTGCGGGAAAAAAAGTACAAAGTTGTTTTACTCTAAACAAGTTGCAGGAAATAAAACACAAAGTGGTTTTGTTCTAAACAGATTGCGGGAAACAAAACACAAAGTTGTTTAGTTTTAAAACGGTCGTTTTCTAATAAAAGTAAAATTTATTTGGTTTCAAAACGACAGCAGGAAACAAAACACAAAGTTGTTTAGTTACAAAACGGTCGTTTTTAAATAAAAGTAAAAGTTGTTTTGTCTTAAACAAACCGTGGGAAACTAAATAGAAAGTTATTTGATTTCAAAACGGTTGTTTTTAAATAAAGGTAGAGGTCGTTTTGTCTCAAACCAATCGTGGAAACAAAACACAAAAAATCACTGGAAAACTCCAATGATTTAATAAAATATAATTTATTGATTCTTTAAAAAGGCTGATTGTATTTGCCTGTCAATGCTTTGTTTTCGATGCTTTTTGCAAAGTTTGGCGTTTCCTCGTGGTTGTGAGCATCGGAAGCAGCTTGTCTAGAGGTAGCAGCATCAGTAAGGTTGACATTATGTTCTTTCAGATATTCGAACATTTCCGGAGTTGCCGTTGCGTGAATTTCGTTGGTGTACAAAGTCGTGTTGTCATCAATCTTTGTTGCTTTCAGTTCCCATAAAACCTGAACTTTCGTTCTTCCGTTTTTGGTGATCGAATCTGATATGGATAACATTCTGCAGTAATCCGGACGATAAACAGTTGCCACATAATGCTGAATCATCAAGGCATCGCCTATCGTCTCAACGTTTAAAGAAACCGGTTGTCCATCAAAAGTGGTAGAAATGGCTGCTCCGATGTGTTGTGTTGAGCATCTTTGATATTCCGCATCTGGTAAGTTTAATAACCAATCTGCGATATTAACTTTTTCGATTGGGGCATTGATGATTGCAGTTACACTTGAGTGGGACAATGCATTTTCTGTTGTTTGGAGAATTTCCATAATGTTTAAATTTTTATTGTTTGATTAATTTGATGATGTAAAGCTACAGACAACTAAATGGGAAATCTACCGAAGTTCGGTGAACAGGCGAAAAGTATCGTTAAATCAGTATGATGAAATTTTGTAGCCTGAAATTGTCTGTAAAATAAAAAATCACTGCATTTTTACAGTTATTCTTAGTTATAAATTGAAGGTAATTATATTATTTAAAAAGCCATTTCCTAATCAGTTTCGTATAATTCGGCATCACTACAAAAATGACCAGAAAAACCAGGCAACCAGTGCTTATTAAAGTGTCAGAATAGCGATTGGCAGGGATGCCAAGCTGCCTTAAAAATGGCAACAAAACCAATTGCATCAAAAGTGACAAAGGAAAGATGGCAGACCACGTTGCCAGATATTGCTTCCACCGAACAGGCGTTTTCACATCTGTTTTTTCGCCGTAGAAAAGAAAATCCAGTCCGGATTTGATTTCGTAATTGTCTTTCTTTGTAAACAAAGCATGTGCTTTTTCGATCAATTGTTTTCTGGCATCTGATTCCATCCAGCTTCTGAGATGCTCGATGGTATCAAAACGGATGATAACTGTATAAACAAACGTGAGATTAGGAATCGGGCGAACCATCTGCCAATCGATAAAACCATCTGCATTTTTGGCAATGGGCATGATCTAGTCCAGCCATCTTTCATATTCCGGCTGTTTTCCCTTGAGAATATGATGGGTAATAACAACAGATGCACCCTGGGTTTCCATAATGAAATTGGTTTTAATTAATTCAGTTGCTAATAGATCTCAAAAATAATTTGGCTTCGAAAAAAGATTTCAGCAAAACATCTTTTACTTCTTCCAAAGCCTCTTTTGATGCTGGATTTTCTTGTTGAGTTAATTCCAAAATGTTGAGTTTTTCCTCTAATAGTGGTAGTAATCCCATGATTGCGACACTCGATTTCAAATCGTGCGCTCTTAATTTCATCAGTTTGAAATCTTTGTTATCATACGCTAATTTCAATTCCTGTAAATGACTTGGTACTTTATCCAAAAACTGTTGCGTCACTGTTCTTTCAAAATCTTTATCATCGTTGCTGATGGATTTCATATAGCTAAGTTCTATGAACTCGTAATTAGAAGCGGTTTTTGCAACTTGTGTTTCAGTTTTTTCAGCTTCTTTCAACCCGAAATTGGAGATTAACTTGAATAATTCTTCCTCTTTGATAGGTTTGGAAATGTACTCGTTCATTCCACGGCTCATGCATCTTTCACGTTCGCCAGCCAAAGCGTGTGCAGTCATCGCGATGATTGGAATATCAAGATTCAATTCTTCACGGATTTTTTGAGTGGCGACATAACCATCCATTTGTGGCATCTGGATGTCCATTAAAACCAAATCACAATCATTATTTCTGAGGAATTCTACCGCTTCCAGACCGTTGAAAGCTACAGCGAAATCTATGTTCCATTGGGAAAGAAGATGTTTCATCAGACTTTGGTTAATGACATTATCATCCACAACCAAAACTTTCAATGGAGCGTTAGATTTATCTTTAAAATAATTGGTATCAACTTTCGTAATTACATTAAGTTGTTCTTTAGCGATTGTATAAGGAATGTAAAAATGGAAAGTCGTGCCTTTTCCTTGTTCGCTGATAACTTCGATATCACCATTTTGGAGCTGAATCAAGCTTTTCACAATCGATAAACCAAGTCCGGTTCCGCCATAATTTCTGGTCGTTGAATCTTCGCCTTGATTGAATCTTTCAAAGACTTCAAGGAGTTTTTCTTTATCAATTCCGATTCCTGTGTCAGAAACTTTGAAACCAACAATCACTTCGTTTTCAGTTTGCTGCTTATTGTAAATTTCGATGTTGATATTTCCCTGATGCGTAAATTTGATGGCATTTCCGATGAGGTTGACCAAGATCTGAGTGAGTCTCGTCGCATCACCATTCAAAGTATCAGGAATAGACGAATCTATTTTGCTGGAAATCGTTAATCCTTTTTCTTTAGCCCGTTCCACAAAAAAAGTTTCGACAGAATTTACCAATCCGTTAATGCTGAATATTCCTTTGGTAATGCGCATCATTCCGGCTTCAATTTTTGATAGATCGAGAATATCATTGATAATTGCCATCAGATTTTCTCCAGAACGCTGAATGGAGGAGACGAACTCTTTTGAAGTTTCATCCAAAGGTCTTTTCTCCAAAAGGTTGGTAAAGCCCAAAATTCCGCTCAGAGGCGTTCTTATTTCGTGGCTCATATTGGCGAGGAAATTTTCTTTGGTTTGTGCTGCGACAGAAGCTTTTTTCTCAGCAATATCCAAATCCTGAATCAATAATCTCTGACGTTTAAACTGACGAAGAATGTGATAACCGACAATGGAACCACTTAAAATCAGTAAAATCAATAAAGAAATATCATATAACCTTGCTTTTTGTCCCATGGTCTCGGTCTTTTTGCTGAGGTCAACCATATGAAGTTTTCTGCTTTCGTAGATTTTTGCTGTGATAGAAGTGATCTCATTGGATATTTTTCTGGCTCTGGGATTGGCGATAGATGTGTTGTCATCCATATTTCCAAGAGTGTGATAACGAAGCAATAATTTGTCCTTGGTCGTTTTCTTTTCCATCGCAAGAACGCTCAGTCTGTGAATCAGTTTTTCTTCAACATCGTCTGAATTGTCTTTAGAAAGGGAATCTAGGAAGTTTTCTATCTGACTGATTTTTTGATCGATTCCTTCGAGATGAGTAGTGTCATTGGTTGCTATTGAAGCTCTGATTCTACTTTCAACACCCAGAATGTCACGGTCGATTTCACGCAGATGATTACTCGAACGCAATTCGTTGAGCAGTTTATTGTTATTCTGAATTAGTTCCTTCGTATTTTGAGCTGAATTGATTTGAACCGCTATCAATAGGAGAGAACCCGCAATAAATGTGAGAATGATAAAGTAACTGAATCTTTTGTTGCCCATTACTGAGGATATTTTTTTCATAAGTGAATATGTGCTTTTATAACATATAGTTTGTAATCCCGTAGGAATTTAAACTGTTGAGATTCCTACGGAATGACAAAACACTGTTTTATGACAATATTTTTATACGCTGAATCTGCAGCCCGGCTTGAACGGAAATCCTTTTTTGCTGGTTCTTCAAGTTCTATTTAAACCAAAATTGTTTGCAAAAAAGATTGGGAGTGGAAGACGGAAATAGCTGCCCAAACCTACAAAGTGGTTAGACGTAGTCAAATAAAAATTAAAATTCTAAAAGACATTCATTCTCGTATTGAGTGCTTTTCTGTAAGCATCCGCAACGGGAATGAATTTTCCATTGATCATAATCCCGCCATCCTGAAGCGTGTCTATCTTGCCGACGGAAACGATGTAGGAGCGATGAACTCTGATAAAATTGTCTTTCGGAAGGCGTTCTTCCGCAGTTTTCATTTTGCCGTGGATAGCAAACATTTTTTCCCGAGTGTAGAATTTCACATAATCGCCCATTGCTTCTGCGTAAAAAATATCGTCCAGCTTCAACCGTCTTGTAATATTGGAATCTCTTACGAAAAGGAACTCATCTCTGGTCACTTCTACATTTTCTTTTCTGCTGTCAAGAATTGCCTGAGCTTTACTCACTGCCTGTAAAAACCTTGCAGGCATCACAGGTTTCAGGATATAATCTACGATATTGAGTTCGAAAGCTTCGAGTGCGTATTCTTTGTTCGAGGTCGTGAAAATGATGAGCGTGTCTTTCCCAGAAAGGTTTTTTGTGAGTTCGATACCGGTCATTTCCGGCATTTCGATATCTAGAAAAATCAAATCGACGTGGTTGGACTGCAAGTGGTTGTAAGCATCTATGGCATTAGAAAATTCGTTTTCAATCGTGAGATTGGGAATCTGTTTTGCCAAGTGTGCGAGTGTTGTTCTTGCAATATCGTTATCATCGACGATGAGAGCTTTCATAGGGATAGTTATTTATGGGTTACACAAATATAATTATTCCTTTCTGTTTTTCCCAATTATCTGAAGTATGAACGGATCATCCAAGCCATTTCTTCGTGCGTTTCCATCAATCCTGTGATGAAGTCGCTTGTACCATAATCTTTGAACTCTTCTGCAAAAGGTGTGATGTTTCCTCTTAGAAATTCGATAATGCTTTCGTGGTCACTTAATAAATCTTTCATATAACCTAAACCGTCGTTGGTTCTGTCGCTGTATTCGGTAAGATGGGTTAATTCAAGATAGCTTTTCATTGTGGCAGGAGCGTAATGTCCGATTTTTCGCATACGTTCTGCAACACTGTCTATCAGTTCGTCCAATTGTTTGTATTGCTCTTCAAAAAAAATATGATTGGCATGGAAGTTATCTCCGGTTACGTTCCAATGTGCATTTCTTGTTTTGATATACAATAAAGTTTCATCAGCTAATAGTTTTGCTAATTGTTCTGCAACTGCTTCTGTGTTTTGTTCTGTGATTCCGATTTTTGCTTTCATAATAGTAAGATTTAAGTTGTTCTTTTTTACTGGTGTAAAGTTCGGTTGGAATATTACTGAATTGAGATATTTTTCGTTGAATGGGCAAAATGAATCGTTGAATAAAAATTTTATCAAAGAAAGAGTTTTTACATTTTATTAAAATTTAAGAAGCTTTACTCCAAATGTGAAAAAAATCAATCTTTTTTTGATAATCTTTTAAACCATAATTCCAGGTCTTCATCTGCTGGTATTTGTAATTTGTTTCGGAGATTCTGTCGTCTGTTTCTAACAGTATTTATGGATTTAAAAGTATATAAAGCTATTTCTTTTGTAGTAAATCCCAGGAAAAAATATGCACAGAGTGTTAGCTCTGATATTCTTAATTTGTTGTTTATGGAAAGAATAGCATCTATTACTTCGGGATATGTTTCTTGAAAACGAGTGAAAAACTCAGGATTGTTACTTTTTGCCATAGCAAAGATGTCATCCAATGACCGATTGAGCTTTTGTTCCAGATTTTTTGTGTCTTCTTTGTAACGCAGAGTGATTTCTTCCTTTTGCTGAGTTAATATTTCTTCCTTTTGCGAAGATGTGTTTTCAAGATGTTTCAGTTTTTTTCTTTTTCTACTATACAATCTCCATGATCCTATGGATAAGGATACGATGACAATAGCCAGTGCAATTATTATACGATTGGTTTTTGTGTCTTTTTTTGTGAATTCTGCTTTTTGATCAGAAAGTACGGAGTTGATTATCAGATTAGAGGCGGAAAGCATTTCAGATTTTAGATTGTTTTGAAGTTCAAGCGATTTTAATTTGTACTTTTCTTCTAAGGGCCGATTTCCTAAAAGATGATAGGCATTGCTGATCTTTTGATAAATAGAGGGGATCTCACTTTTTAATTTTGTCTGTTCCGAAATTTCCAATGCTTTTTTGTAGTATATTATAGCTGAATCATTTTCTTTGTTATACATCATCAAATCACCATAGGACTTAAATGTGTATGACAGAAAAGGGTAGTTATGGCCTTTTGCTATTTTGATTGCTTTGGTCAGAAAAGCCCGGGCATCTTTTGGGTTGTCAATAGATATGTAATAATTGCCAAATTCTACATAATTGTTTATAATATTTGGGAGGTATTTTTGTGTATCCAAAGTTTCTAGTATCAATCGACTTTCTTTAAGATAATGGAAAACAGAGTCAGATTTTTCCATAGAATCATAGATCAGGGAGAGATTCTCATTGATCAAAGCTCGGGCTAATTTTTTTTCTGTCTCGGTTTTTGTAAGATCTGGAACAATATTCATTGCTTTTCTGTTTTCTGCAATGGCATTGTTAAATAATTTCATATTGCCGTAAATACGACCACGGATCCGCCTTATTTCAAAATTCAAAGCTTGATCTTTAAGGGTTTCATTTTCCTTTCGAGATTTATCGAGATATTCTAATCCTTGTCTGAATATGTTTAATTCTGCTAAACATTGGCCAATGCGAAAATTTCCTATCGCAATACCACGAGAGTACTTTCTTTGTTCACTTATTTTTAGTGCTTTTTGAGCATATTCTATGCTTTTGGGTAAATTATATTCGAGTGTTTTTATGTAAGAGGAATCTAAGAGTATTTCGATTTCCTTTATTTTTTTTTGCTCATTTTGTGAGAATAAAAGATTAGGAATACAGAAAAATAGATAAAGTAAAGTTTTATTCATAATAATTAAGGACTCCTGGTTTATTCTGATTGACAAAATTAAATATTATAAATTTTTCTGATGTAATGTAATATTAATGATTTAAATTGATAAATATCATTGATTAATTTTAAATATAATTTCTAAAATATATTATTGTTAGAATAAATGAAGTTTTATTTTGTCGAATTGTTTATTATTTATAAAACCACCCTTATCTATATTTTCAAAAGAAAAACTTTGACTTTGTGTGCGTAAACAAAAAAGATTCAGTTGAGGAATATGGCTAAAGGTGGTTTTGATGAAGCTTACAATTAGATTAATTAAAAAAGCTGTAGTTGATTTCAATCAATACTTTTGCATCTTTCCCATCTTAAGGTTTCCAAAAAGACCATACTGTTCCGTTAAAAACAGCCAACTGACGAGATGCCGTGTCATAAGCGATCATTCCCGCAGCTGGATTTATAATATTGAGATGAGGGCTTTCTACTTTAGGAAGGACCATCGCCTTATCTGTGTCTGAAAGCACCAAGATTCCTGGAGTGGGATTCGAAATACCATCAGAGCCTATTACAACTTTTGCAGAAGGGTTCTCACTCAAAGCATCCTGGACATTATTAATTACCTTGCCGGTGTTATCAACACTCAAGTCGAACCAGTTGCCATCTTTGAGATACTTTACTTTTTTTTCGATCAGATCGTAAATAATAGTTCCGTCTACGGCTCCTGCGACCGAAGCTGTAGAAGTGACCCAAGGAAGTAATAAGCCTTTATTTGCTGATCCGAACTCCAAAGAAACAGAATTGTTTGTGACATTGTCCTTCCCGATAGCTACCTGTGAATGAACACAGGTCGCTATGGAAATTGATAATAATATGAATATGTTTTTCATTTTGTGTTAAAATTTTAAATAATTATTATTTGCTTGGGCAAGCTTGGTTTGTCAAGCAATGCCACGCCATGGCAGATGCTCCATCTTTTAGGGTATAAACTTTCAAGCATTTGGCCTCCATATCATACACCATCATTCCTTCTATTGGATCTGGGATTGCATTTAGTTGGGCAGTAGTAGGAATTCTGTTGACCACAAATCCTTTTGTTTTGGCTTCAAGGGCTGTCCAGGCTCCTTTTTGTACCATTGGCCAGTTGTCTTTGTCCTCACTGCCTGCTCTTCCAAGGGCGGAGATTCCGTGTCTTGTTGGTAATCCGGTTCCGGAAATACCTGGTTTGTAGCAAACTGGGTTACATTGATTATTTGTAGATACAGGAATTTCCATATAGTTATTATTGTCATCTCCGTCTACTGCAGCATGGTAAATGTTGATGCCAACGGTTCCATTATAGTTCTGTGCATCATCTATTTCCAATCCTGTTGCCTTCCAAGTAATTATTGTTCCAAAAGGAATGACAGCATCCTGTTTTAAAACTAATTTGAGACTATGGTCTGCTTCTATGTAAGGAGTCTCCCAATATACCACGCCATCACTACTTGTCACCGTCATCTGCAAATTAAAGTTCGTTTCATTATTTACTTCCGTTCTAGTGCCTGGATCATTTGGAACCCGGGTATAAAGAAAACCTGGTAACATGATTGCCATTTCTGACCAGTGATTTGCATTGTTGTAACCTGTCGCGATAGGTCCTGTGAATCCAAAAGATGCGGTTACGGTTACTGTGCCACATGAAGATAAAACCCCACCTGGTTGTACCGAGAGTCCATAGGCAAATGCATCATCTGGCATTTCTACAATATTAGAAAAATCAGATTCAATATATATTTGAGTTGCTGAAGTTGAGTAATCTGGTTCTGCATAATGAATTATAGCTGCTCTGTTATTTGGATTAATTTTATCTATTGATGCTTTGGTTGAATTGATCTGGCTGGTCCATTCATTAGAACTGATTGATCCGGAATTATCCATCGATAAAATAATGTCCGCCCCTTGTGCTTTCACCGAGGTTGATGATAAAAGTATGAGTAAGGGTAGGAATAATATCCTGATCATTATGGAAAGTTTCGTATTTATCATTATTGCGTACTTAGTTTAATTTTATTAATTGATTTTTAACAATGTTGTAGTCCTATTATTGCTAAAATTAGTTTCTCCACCAGAACCATTGATAACCATGGCATCCACATTGTATACCGCATTTTCATTAGAACCATTATGAGTATAGATGGTATTCATAATGAGAGCATTGACTAAGCCTGGTTGTACGATCTTATTTGATGTAATGAAGTAGCCTGTTGCATTCTCGGTAATTGTCCATCCTGTTTGGTTCAAATTTCCTATTGTTAAAGTTCCGGCTTGAGGTTTATAAATAAAATAGGTAATTGTTGTTTCATCAGTACCACCTGTTCCAATATTTGAAAAAGTGTAAGTTATATTACTTGTCCCACCCATGTTTATGGTTGCAGGATTAGCACGTATGCCTATCGTGAGATCTGGACTTCCGGCAGGGCCACACGTATTGATTGCAACTGTAACAGGATTCGAAGCCAAAGAGTAGCATCCATTTTCATAGTAAAATGCGTAATATGTGCCAGTGCCCGCTTGTGTTATCTGAGTACCTGAAAGTGGAGTACCTGAATGGTTGTTGTTGGTAAACCATCTTATAGATGAAGCTCCCGGAGTAGTTCCGGTATGTGCATTACTTAAGTCAACAGTCATTAGAGGACATGAATTAGTAAGATTCTGTACTGATGGTTTTGAATTTTCTACCGGACAAGTTGGTTCACAGCTGTTTATTGTTACTATAACAGGACTTGAAGCATTGCTGTAGCATCCACTTATTGAACTATAATAGAACGCATAATATGTTCCTGCACCAGCTTGTGTAACCTGAGTTCCTGACAGTGCTGTCCCTGTATGTGCGCTATTGGTAAACCAAACTACAGATGTCCCTGATGGCGCAGTTCCTGTATGGGCTGTATTAAGGTCTGCATATGTGACAGGACAAGAATATGATAGATTTTTGACAGTTGGAGCTGTAAGTGTAGGATTGGCAACTATAACAGCGTTCGATGCGGAGCTGTAACAATTTCCCGTACTGCTGTAATAGAACGCATAATATGTTCCTGCACCAGCTTGTGTAACCTGAGTTCCTGACAATGCCGTTCCTGTATGTGCATTATTGGTGAACCAAACTACAGATGTCCCTGACGGCGCAGTTCCTGTATGGGCTGTATTAAGGTTTATAGAACTGTTAGGACATGAATATGAAAGATTCTGAACAGGAGGAGCCGCAATGACAGTATTCGTAACCGTGACAATGTTGGATGAAGAGCTGTAACAATTTCCCGTGCTACTGTAATAGAACGCATAATATTTTCCTGCGCCAGCTTGTGTAACCTGAGTACCAGATAGGGCAGTTCCTGCATGTGTACTATTTTTAAACCAAACTAGGGATGTCCCCGATGGCGCAGTTCCTGTATGGGCTGTGTTAAGATCTACATATGTCGCAGGACAAGAATATGATAGATTTTTGACAGGTGGAGCTGTGAGTGTAGGGTTTGTTATAATAACGGAATTTGAAACTGGGCTGTAACATCCATTTGTACTGTCATAGTAAAATGCATAATAAGTTCCTGCACCAGCTTGTGTAACTTGAGTTCCGGAAAGTGCTGTTCCTATATGTGTACTATTGGTGAACCAAACTAAGGAAGCTCCGGATGGAGTAGTTCCTGTGTGCGCAGTGTTAAGATTTATATAAGAGGTAGGACATGAGTATGATATATTTTTAACAGATGGAGCCAAAGTTCCAGCTGTACAAGAGGGTTTTATTGATACTCCACATATTGCCATAAGTGACCCTGCTAGGCCGCCATTTCCATTAATAGTTAAACTGGTATAGGCAGTAGGCGCTGATATTTTAAACAATCCACCGCCACCGCCACTTGTTCCGCTTGTATCAAGAGGAGCGCCTGCACCAGAATAAATAGTGTTTCCACTTATGGTAGAATAACAATTTGTTCCAGCTGTAATTTTGACCGTACCTCCATTGGAATTAAATACAAAATTCTCATTATATGAAGAGAATCCTCCTGTTCCTGTAGCAGTCAGAACAACAACTAGGTCATTAACAGGTTTATTGAAATTTAACTTGACACTCCAAGGGCTGTATGCTGTTGGATTCCATAGATCTCCTGTGCCTACAATTAATGAATTATTAGAGGTGGTAACTGATCCGGAACAACTGGACCAAGCTCCATAGGTGTAATTTTGAACATCACCCGTATAAGTGCTGGTAACAGTTACTCCATTTATAACAACAGATCCCGATCTGGGTATATTAGTCGTTCCGCCACTACATGTTACCTGTGCATTACCAGTTATGCTAGATAAAAAGAAAAGTAGTAGTACGATTATTTTTGTGTTTTTTAATATTATTTTCATGTCTTTTTTGTTAATGTTGGTCTTTGTTGTTTGAAATGACTGAAGAATTATATGGCAAATGTTCCAGCCTCAACCATGTTTTTTTATTCGCATCATAGTAGTAATAGCCTTTTGCGGTGATATTAATGGTCTTGCCTTGCGGTTTGGAATCTGGTTCTGATATAAATACGACTTTCTTGTCATTGAACTCAGGTTTGTCGGCAATCCTGAGTTCGTTACCTGTCCATATCTCAGCAATGAGGCCGGACCTTGTTGTGTTGCGAGTGTTTTTATCAACCTGCGAAAAAGCTGAAGTAGAAAACACGACGGTAATTATGAAAATAATTTTTTTCATTCTAGAATGTTTTTGATTTTAAAAATTAATTATTGGAACAATTGTAATAAGGATCATTTGTGCATGATCTTTATTAAATTTTTATAAGTTTTAATCGAGATGATCGATAATGATTTAATTAGTTCCATTAAATTTCGACATGCAAATCCCTGGACCTTCAGAAAAAATAGTTTCCGAAAATCGAAAATTTATGATAGGATAATTGAATCTATATGCCGATTTGTTTAATAACAGGACAATATCATTCTGTTCCAAATAGATTTTTGGAATGATTGATAAAGTTTAGACGCGTTTTGTCATTATGGTCACGAATTGACCTTACAACTTGGAAGCAAGCAGTAGTTTTATGATTTTGATTTCATCATTCGCATTACTTTGTGCTTAATTCAAGTCTTATTCATAACAAGTGTCTATGAAATTACAAAAAATGGAGGAGGGCGCACAGGATATAAGAAAGTCTGAGACTTTAGAATTTTAATGCTTTTACTATAAAAACCTGTGAAAATTACAATTGAAGTAAATAAAGTAAGCTTTGCAAAATATTTCAGGTAATATACTTTTGACTTAGGATCTTGAGATGAAGTAACTGTTGCAACGTCTAGTTTGCCAGCTTTTTCGAATAATAATTCAGAAGAGAATGGTTTTGGAAGAAACTTCTTTGTAATAACAGCTTGTTTTATTATTGCATTTTTTTGTTTCTTTAGCTTAGAGGTCGCTACAACTGGAGCTGCTTTGTTTTTTTTGCATTCTTTTTTAGTAGACGTGCTTTTAATTGAAACAATCTGTACTTTCTCACTTAAATTAGTAATTATTGTTCCTTCAACTATGTAGATTTTGGATTTTTCGAGTTTAGAATCCTCTTCTTTGGAAATCGTGGATTTGCAATCAGTATCTGAAAAGGTTTTTTCACCGACAAGAATTTCGGCAAAACCAGAATTGGAGAGTAGTAATAAAAATATACCAAAAGCTTTCACAATAAATTGCGAAACCATAGTTTTCTTTTCCATCATTTGTGTTTTTACCATCCATACGTATATCGTAAGAATTGGTATGCAAATGAACAGAAATCATGCTGTTTTACAATAATTTCTATATACTATAATTGCACTATTTTGATTTAAAGTGCTGATAGACAATTGTGTTTTTTTGTTACATATTTTTAATTTGTCTCTATAGAAAAATAAAAGCCGATCATATGATCGGCTTTTATATATAGCTTTATAATCTATTCTGCTCATCCGTTTTTCGTCCGGCTTTTGCATCTTTCACTTTTTGATTTCCGAAATTATATTTCAGATTGATTGTAAAATATTGCGTGTCGCGATAATCTTTAAAATATTGATTCTGGTCTGCATATCTCGTCGAGATTGTATTTTTATTCGTTCTGAAAATATCATTGAAAACCAAACCTGCTTCCAGTTTTTTATCAAACATTTTCTTATTGATGATGATATTCGTGTTTTGGGATGAACTGATGTCAAACGAACCCTGGATCGTCTTCGAATTATAAACATAAGACACATTCAAATCCCAAGTTTTTGCTTTGTCTAATGTGATTTGAGTCGAAACATTTGCATTGTAAAAGAATACATCATTTTTATATAAAATCTTATCTGTTCCCATAAAATAATTCTCCTGATATTCTCCCATTGCAAAAAGATTCAGTTTCCAGAATGATTTTATAGAAAAGCTTTTAGAGAAATTAGCTCCAAGATTTTGTCCGTGGTCGATGTTGGTATAATTGTAAACCGTCTCAAAAGTCTGCGGATTTTGGATAGAGATTTCCATTGATGGATCTTTGATATAGCTATAGTAAGCCTCAAAATTCCAATCTTTTACAGTGTAAGTCAGACTCAGGTTATGAATGATGGTTGATTTCAGATTTGCATCGCCTTGGAAGTAAGAATACAAGTTGTAATAAGATTTCGAAGGATTCAGAAAATCATAATTAGGTCTGTCTATTCTTTTTCCGTAGGAGAATCCTAATTGCTGGTCTTCTTTCAAATTATACATCAGGTAAAAAGTAGGGAAGAGTCCGGTTCTGGTCGTCTTATTTTCCACAACCGGATTATCAGAATTAGTTTTAATCAAAGTCGTTTCCGAACGCAGACCGGCTTTCATTTCCCATTTTTTCCATTTGTATTCCGATGAAATATAACCAGCAAAAATATTCTCTTTATAATTAAATAGGTTGCTTTTTGTCAAATCCTGAATCAAAATTCCGCTTGTTCCGTCAAAGAAATCAAGGTCATTTTTATTCTTTACAAAACTGTATTTCAGTCCGCTTTCCAATGTGAATTTATCTTTTGAAAATCGGTAATCTAATTGCGTGGCATAAAGTGAAATATCCTGAATGCTGTTATTCGCAAATCGATTTTGACTTTCTGGCTGTCCGTCAAAATTCAACAAAGTTTCAACATCCTGATTTTCCTTAAACCGTTTTGTACTCGAGTTATTCGTCCAGGTCAGATTATGATTCCCAAATTTTTTATCATAAACCAAGTAAGAATTAAAGCTGTTATCATACTGTCTTTTCTTGTTTGAGGTCAAGTAATAAGATTGTAATTGATTATTTTCCGTGTTGTAAATATTGGTGGGAACATTGTAATGTCCGTTGTTATTGGGCGCATTATAACCATCAAAACCAAACTGAATGGTGGACAAACTATCCAAAGTATATTGTCCTGAGAAATTGTAGACGTGCTGTTCGTGAGCGTGCGTTTTTCTCACCATATCGCTTTCCCAACGGGTTTTGTCCTTATTAAAAATCACAACATCGAAGTTTCTTCGGACATAATCTCCGGTTACAAAATTGTAATTCCCGGTTAGTTGCCATTTATCAGTATTATAAGATTGCGAAGTCCCGATTAATCCCTTGGCATAAGTTGCCTGAGTATATCTTGTCGAGACTCTTCCTTTGTAGCCGGACAATACGTTTTGCTTCATTTTGATATTGATGATCGCACTTCCTTGCGCTTCGTATTTTGCAGGCGGATTGGTGATGACTTCAACGGAAGAGACATTGTTGCCGTCGGTATTTTCAAGAAGTTGTTTCAATTGCTCTTGCATCATCAATGTTTTTTTATCATTGATGGTCACAATAATTTGAGAATTTCCTCTGACGCTTAATTCTTCATTTTTCACCAAAATATTGGGTGTGCTTTTCAAGATATCCCAGGCATTCAGATTTTGAAGTGGTGTTTTGTCGATATTAAATTCCAGTCGGTCAATTTTCCTTTTTAATAAAGGTTTGTTTGCTTTTATCGTTACACCTGCAATTGATTTTACAGTATCTTTTTTGAGGATAATATTCAGAAATTCATTGTTTTCAAGAGTAATTTCATAATCCTGGTAATCTTGTTTTTTGATGACAATTGACACAGGAAATTTCGAAATACCTTCAAGACTGAAATTCCCTTCTTTATCAGAATAGAATATTGATTGATTATCATTAATTTCAATGCTTGATTCAGAGATAGGTTCCTGATTTTCATTCTCAATGTGCCCTTTGATATTCTGACTCCAGATTGCAGTCGGTATCAATAATATCATTATCAAATAAGTTTTCATAGCTAACAATTTCATTTCAATAATTTTGAACAAAATTGAGACGAAACGCAGGAAAGTTTTGTTAATGAATGGTTAATGGAAGGTTAATGCCTTTTTTCAAAGAAAATTGATTGTATTTTTGGGATATTAAATAAAGGCTTCGACATAGTTTATATTGAGCGAAGCCGAAATACTCAGCCTGACAATGTTTAACAATTAGTATTAGAGATGTCATCCTGAGCGGAGTCGAAGGATTTCAAATAGATTAAAAACTTTTGTAGTTTAGAAAAATCAATATGAATCGGAAAAAAAATATCACGATTATTTTGTTCACCTTCAGTCTTGTTATCTTGGTTGTTCTGCAGGGTTATTATATCTACAATTCATACCGTCTTCAGGAAAGAGACCTTATCATACAAGCGAGAGCCATTGCGGACAAAACGCTTGAAACAATGGAAAAATATGAAACCGAAACCAATGAGGAAAAACTGGTAGGCGATTTCGACAGACTTAAAAAAGGAATTGTTATCCAAAAAGAGCAGATTACACATCCGGAAAGAATTCATAGTTCAGAAAAATTGTATAATCGGAGATTGGAAAAAATTCTTAAAGATAATATTGGAGATTCAGGTTTTGAGATCGCGATGAAAAGTGAAATCTATTCGATATTGGATGAGGTTCAGAAAAAAGAACTTTTGCCTGCCAACCGTTCTCTCGTTTTGTATCAAACTGTAAAAAAAATGTCAAAACCTTTGACGATCAATGAAGGAAAATGGTCGAGTCGTCAATCTAAAAAAAATACAGATTTAAATTTGGATGAGAAGAACAATTATTTGGTAAAATCTAAATCGACTTTTCAGCTTTTGAATGTCAAAGGTTTAGTTTTGAAGAAAATAATTCCATTGATCTTCATTAGTTTATTGATTATTATCTTGATTATTTATTTGTTTAGAAATAGTCTTAAAAATCTAAATCGCCAAGAAAAGAAAATATCACAACTTCACACAACCATAGATTCCATCGCTCATGAACTGAATACGCCGATTACAACCTTGAAGTTCTCAGTCGCTCAATCTTCTGATACAGAAACTAGGTCTTTGCTAGAACGTCAAATCAAACGCCTTGAAAATATCGTTTCGTCCATTCATAACAATGATTCTGATGATATTTTGATTGACAAAAAAGAGATTGAGAATTACTTTTCTGAGGTTAAAAAGTCTTTTGATAACATCGATTTCAAAATCAAGATTGATTTTGCCGAGAATAAATCTTTGTATCAGAATGATTTCAGGCAAATTATGGATAATCTCATCGATAATTCATCAAAATATGGCGCAAAGGAAATCGAAGTTTTAATTAAGGTTAATAATCTGATTGAAATGGAAGTTTCCGACGATGGAATCGGAATCCCGAAAGATGAAAAGCAACATATTTTTGAGAAATATTACCGAATTTCAAGAAATGAAAATAATCACATTAACGGTCTTGGTGTCGGACTTTTTTTGGTAAAGAAAATTGTTGACAAATACAAAGGTGATATCAATGTGAGTCCAAAACAAAAAGGCGTTGCATTTAAAATTATAATCCCGAATGAAGCCTAAAATTTTATTAGTTGAAGACGACCAGGATCTGGGAATGGTTCTGAAACAATATTTGGAATTTTCTGATTTCGATGTGAATTGGATTCCGAATCCTGAAGAAATTCTGAAAAACAAAAAACAATTGGAGCAATATCAAATAGCAATTCTTGATGTAATGTTACCTGTAATTGATGGCTTCGAATTGTCTAAAGAAATCCGAAAATCATCTGATATTCCATTTTTATTTTTAACGGCAAAAGGTCAAAGTATCGATAGGATTTTAGGGTTAAAGCTTGGTGCAGATGATTATATCACAAAACCTTGCGAACCCGAAGAATTGATTCTAAGAATCAAAAATATTCTCAAAAGAAACGAATCTTCAACAAAATTAATTATCAATCTCGGAAATTATTCCTTCATTCCATCACAATTTCAGTTACTTTTCGAAAATGAAACCATTCAGTTAACCGAAAAAGAGTCGGAGTTGTTGCTTTTGCTTTCCAAAAACAATCAGAAAATCATCAATCGAAAAGAAATCCTGGAAACACTTTGGGGCGAAAATGATTATTTCTTGGGAAGAAGTCTTGATGTTTTTATGTCGAGACTGCGAAAATATTTTCACAAAGATGAAAGAATCAAATTCGATTCTGTCCGTGGAATCGGTTTCAAGGTCGAGTTTCCGGAATAAACATTGGATTTCATAATAATCATATTTTCATCTAGAATATTAGGGAAATGTATTTCTTTGGTTTTTTTTGTATTTAATTGGTTTTTAGTGGATTAAATTTTATTTTGTAAACTGCCATTTTTTGATATATTTGAGAGCTTAGTATATATCATAGACCTTAAAAATATATTCTCCAAGTGCAATCTCAATTTGAAAAACTATATTCTGATTACAAAAATCAGGTTTATTTTTTCGTGAAAAAATATGTTCACGGGCAGGATGATATTGAGGATATAGTTCAGGATATTTTTGTCCATCTGTGGAAGCATAGAGACTCTTTGAATAAGAATAAAGAAGCCATTGTTTTCAAAACTGCAAAACAAGAAATTGCCAATTTTTACAGGAAAAATAAACTGTCTTTTTCAGATTTCAAAGAAGAATCTCATCTCAGCATTGTTAAGGATGAATATGATGAGGAAGAATTTAAATCATATTCTGAACAAGCGGAAAAATTACTTAAACTAATTCCTGAAAAAAGTAGATCCTTTTTCCTGAAACATAAAATCGACGGACTGAGCTATTCCGAAATTGCAAAAGAAAACAGTATCTCCAAAAATGCTGTAGCCAAGCACGTTAATAAGGTTCTTCACATCCTAAAAACAAACATTAATCTCTTTTTTCTGCTATTGATTTTCATTAAAAAACTTTTTTAAGGTTGACGATTTCGGTAGGTCTGCGTAATTAATCGTAAGACAGAAATCAATCTGAAACTAAAATAAGTTTATAATGAAGAAATCATTTTCTATTCTGCTTCTCGCAGCTTCCTTTTTTTATCAGGGACAAACTACCAAAGAAGAAATCCTTTCAGACCTGAATCAAACCGGTGGTGTTTACTACACTTATCCAACTCCGACAAAAAAACTGACTGCTGTTCCGTCCGGATTTCAGCCTTTTTATATCAGTCATTACGGAAGGCACGGTTCAAGATGGCTCATCAGTGATAAAGATTTTTCAGGTGTGATGGACATCCTGAAAAAAGCTAATGAGAATAATGCCTTGACAGAAAACGGAAAATCAGCATTACAGCGTCTGGAGAAAATCTGGAAAATTGCTGAAGGTCACAACGGAGATTTGACGGAATTAGGAGGATTGCAACATAAGCAGATTTCGCAGAGAATGTTCAAAAATAATCCTCAGGCGTTTGGAAATAATGCGTTTGTTACTGCAAAATCTACCGTTGTTCCGAGATGCATCATCAGTATGGCTTATTTTACAAACGAATTGACAGCGAATAATCCAAAGCTGAACATAAGTATAGAATCTTCCGATAAGTATATGAAATATCTGAATCATCATACGAAGGAATCTATCGATTTTAAAAGTCAGGATAATTTCTGGCAGGAAGAGAAAAGGAAACTCAAGCAAGATGCATTACATTCAGACCGATTTATCAAAAATCTTTTTAATAATGATGAATATGTTTACAAAAATGTTAACCCGGAAAAAGTAGTGGAATCTTTTTATTGGATTGCTAGTGATATGCAGAATCTGGAAACGGATATTTCCTTCTACGATCTATTCACGAAAGATGAATTGTTCAATATTTATCAGGCAATCAATTATCAATTCTATGTTAATGATGCTGCATCGCCATTGAGCAAAGGATTGGTGAAAGATAATGCAATTCCTTTAGTCAAAAATATTCTGGAAGAAGCAAATGATTATATTAAAAATGGTAAAAGTGGAGCATCGCTTAGATTTGGTCACGACGGTAATATTGCACCGTTATTAGCCTTTATGAGAGTTGAAGGAATGGACAAGGAAGAAATCAATCCGAGAGAAGTCTATAGAGTTTGGAATACTTTTCAGGCGGCACCGATGGCTGCCAATCTCCAGATGATTTTTTATAAGAATAAGAAAAATGATGTTCTGGTGAAATTTCTTCTGAATGAAAATGAAGTCAGCATTCCTGTTGAAACTAAGAGTTTTCCTTACTACCAATGGAATGATGTAAAAGCTTATTTGGAAGAAATAACCAGGTCAAATTAATATCAAATTTTTTGAATTAAAATAATTTTTTAAAAAAATTAAATAAAAAGGTTGACGATTTAAAAATCCTGCGTAATACTGAATATGAATAACATAGACGACGAAAATTTTAAAAAGAACTGGAAAAAAACTTACGAAGAAAACCAGCGAATAGATTCGGAGACGGATGCACGAATCCAAGCGGGAATTCAAAGTAAGATAAAATCCGGTAGCCAGTTCAAGAAATTATATTGGGTTGCTGCAGCTGCTGTAATCACAGGATTTGGTGTTCTTTTTTACACGCCTTCTTCGCCAGCTTCTGTGGTGAAAGTTCAGACTCAATTTTATTCCAGTGTGGATTTTACGAAAAAAATTAGTCTTCCCGACGGAAGTAATATTGTCTTAGAACCTCACAGTACAATCGAATTAGCAAAGGATTTCGGAAAATCGGACCGTAAAATCACATTCACAGGAAAGGCGACTTTTGATATCGCAAAAGATAAAACCAGACCTTTCAGAATCAACGCAAAAGATTTCACGGTACAGGTTTTAGGAACCAAATTTTTCCTGGACCAAACAAGTGGAAAAGAAAAAGTAGAGCTTTTTGAAGGAAAAGTGAAGGTTGATCATCAAGGAAAAATCACTTACCTGCTTCCAAACGAATCTTGGAACAAGAATGTGGAAGAGAAGGCTCAAACTTATATTGTTGCAAATGTTAAAAGGAATTTCTCCTTCGATGATGAAAATTTTGAAAATATCATCAATGAATTGGAAGTAGTTTATAATGTTAAAATCGATTATCCTCAGGAATATTCCAAAAAGAAAATCAAAGGCTCATTCTCCGGCGATATGAACGAGGTTTTGTTCGCAATCTGTTATCCTTTCAATCTTAAAGCTGAAAAAAAATCTGACAATCAAATACAATTAAAATAAAAAAAGCACCGATAATGACGGTTATCGATGCAATAAATGATTCGACTCGCTAAAGTATAATCAAATTAATCCTCAAATTTATGAAAAAAACAGTAATGTCTGTAATCTTATTGGTTGCCACAGGTCTTCCAATCGCTTACGGGCAAACCGGACAAACACCGCCGGTTACTATGAAAAAAGAGAATCGGGTGTCTATTATCAAAGTTTTTGATAAGCTCAGCAGATCTTCCAAGATTCCGTTTCTTTATTCCAGCACAGATTTCAAAGATGTTTTTGTGAATGCTAGCGCTATCAACTATTCATCTTTGGAATCATCTTTAAAATATCTCAAAAAATTCTATCCGATAGAATATGAAATAAAAAATAACACGGTTGTTCTTAGAAAAACCACTGCTAAATTTATCTCCCAATCAGAAAATTTTCCCATTCCCAAAGACACTATTGCGGTGCAGGAGAAAAAGATTGATGAGGTTGTGATCATCGGTTACGGTAAAGTTAAAAAGTCCGATGCAACAGGTTCTCTCACAACTGTTAAAATTGATAGTGAGAATGACGGAAGTCCTGTTTCTGCACAAGAAGCTTTGACGGGAAAAGCGGCTGGAGTTAATATTATTTCTCCCGGCGGAGCTCCTGGTGCGGGTTCAACTATCCGAATCAGAGGTGGTTCTTCTTTGTCAGCCAATAATGACCCGCTTATCGTGATTGACGGAATTGCGATTGACAACTCTTCAACCTCAGGTTCCAGTAATATTCTTGGGATGATAAACCCGAATGATATCGAAACTTACACGGTTCTGAAAGATGCTTCTTCAACGGCTATTTATGGTTCCAGAGCTTCGAATGGTGTCATTATCATTACAACTAAAAAAGGCAGTAAAAAGACGAGATTCCAATATTCTTCCAATACAAAAGTGAGCTATAATCCAAAGATGCTGGGTGTTTTAAGTGGCGATGAATACAGAAGTTTTATCAAGGATTATTATCCCGGAAACAATACGATTATCAACGGTCTTGGAACGGGAAACACCGATTGGCAAAAGGAAATCTACAGAACTTCTGTCAGTAATGACCAGAACTTCAGTATGACTGGAGCTGTAAAAGATATTCCTTATCGCTTGTCTTTAGGTTATACTGACCAGCAAGGGATTATCAGGAAAAATTCTTACGAGAGAATAAATGCGAGTTTGGCGATCAATCCTTCATTCTTTGATAAACATTTGAATATTAATCTTAATTATAAACCAAGTATCGAGAACAACGATTTCATTTCTAATCCGGCAAGTTCGGCTGTGGGATTTGACCCGACTCGTCCTGTTTATGACAATTCTTCTCAGTATGGTTTAGGTTATTTTATTTGGACAGATGCTTCGGGAAAACCGATTACGATTGCAAGTGCCAATCCTGTTTCTGTCCTTGATCTAAGAAAAGATGAGTCCAAGGTTGTTCGTCATATTGGGAACGTTCAGTTGGACTATAAAATTCACGGTTTTGAAGATTTGAAATTAAATGCCAATGCCGGTTTTGATATTTTGAAAAGTAATGGAGACATCTTCGTTCCTGATAATGCGCCTTTAGCTTGGACTTCCATTGGAAACGATGGACAAGGTCTGATTGAAAATTATACTCAGAAGAAAAATAATACTCAGTTAGACCTATATGCGAATTACACCAAAACACTTTCCGATCATAAAATTGATGTGATGGGAGGTTATTCCTGGCAGAAGTTCTGGCAAAGTTATGATGATGATCAAACCAATATTTCCGGAAATAAAGTCTATCAGAATATCATTTCGAAGTCAGAATATTATCTGGTTTCATTTTATGGACGTTTGAATTATACTTTTAAAGACCGTTATCTTTTTACAGGAACACTTAGAAATGACGGTTCTTCGCGTTTTTCCAAAGATAATCATTGGGGACTTTTCCCGTCGGCAGCGTTTGCCTGGAAAATCAATGAAGAAAGTTTTCTGAAAGACAGTGGTTTTTTCTCTGATTTGAAATTAAGATTAAGTTATGGAAAAACCGGTCAGCAGGATATTGGCGGAGATTATGAATGGATGCAGACTTATACCTTTAGCCAGTCCAATGCTTTGTATCAGTTGGGAAATCAATACTATCAGACCATCCGACCAAACGGTTACGACCCGAATCTGAAGTGGGAAACTACTTCTACTTATAATGTGGGTTTGGATTTCGGAATTCTTAAGAACAGAATTTCCGGTTCAGTCGAAGTTTATAAAAGAACAACAGATGATCTGTTGAATAAAATTTCCGTAGCAGCAGGTTCTAACCTTACCAATATGATCTTCACAAATATCGGCTCAATGGAAAATAAAGGTGTTGAAGTTTCATTGAATACCATTCCGATTAAAACGACTGATTGGCAATGGACCTTGGATGCAAATATTACATTCAATGAATCGAAAATTACCAAACTAACACTTGTTGATAGCCCAAATTACGGTGTGAACATCGGAAATGTTTCTGGTTCAACAGCTGGAACAATTCAGACACATTCTGTAGGGTATTCGCCTTATACTTTTTATTTGTATCAGCAGGAATATGATGAATCAGGAAAGCCGATTGAAGGAAAATATAAAGGCGGACTCGTGAAAGATAAAAATCCGATGCCTAAATCTTTTCTTGGAATCTCTTCAAAACTGAGTTATAAGAATTGGTATTTAGGCTTCAATGGTCACGCTAATTTTGGGAACTATGTTTATAATAATGTGAAATCCAAAGATTATAAGACCAAAGCGACTTTAGGAAACGGAACTTATTCCAATCTTTTGAGTTATACAGCAGAACAAGGTTTTGATAATCTGCAGCTTTACTCTGATTTTTTCCTTGAGAAAGCTTCTTTTTTCAGAATGGACAATATCACGCTGGGACATAATTTCAAGACTATCAGTGACAAGTTCGATCTGGGTGTTAATCTATCTGTACAGAATGCTTTTGTGATCACAGGATATAGCGGACTTGACCCGGAGGTTTATCTTGGAATCGATAATAATATGTATTCCAGACCTCGTTCATTCCTTTTCGGACTTAATGTTAACTTCAAATAATCCAATTATGAAACGTATATATATAACCCTTATATTTTCTATTTTCACATTAAGCTCTTGTGTCAACGACCTTGATACATCTCCAATAGACCCCAATATCGTAACAACAGACCAGGTCTATTCTGATCCCGATAATTACAAAGGTGTGCTTGCAAAATGTTACGCAGCATTATGTCTCAGCGGACAACAAGGACCGACTGGAGATCCTGATATCAGTAATTTTGACGAAGGTTACAGCTCATTTATCCGGTTAGCTTTTTATGTTCAGATCTTATCGACGGATGAGGCAATAATGGGTTCGCAGACCAACGGATTGAGACAGATGGCTACCAACACCTGGGATTCTAACACTGCTATCCTGAATGGTTATTATGCAAGACTATATCAGATCATCGGTTACAGCAATGAATTTCTAAGACAAACAACCGATGCCAAACTACAGGAGAGAGGACACACCGATTCTGGTTTTAAACAGCAGGTTAATTATTTCCGTGCAGAAGCTCGTTTTCTGAGAGCTTATTCTTACTGGGTTTTATTGGATACATTTGGTAAAGTTCCATTCGTAACAGATTCTGATAAATTAGATCCACAGTTTTTACCAAAACAGATATCAAGAACTGATCTTTATTCTTATATAGAAAATGAACTTAAAGAAATTGAAACAGCGCTTCCTGATACTAATGAATATGGAAGAGTTGATAAAACAGCAGCTGACTTTTTATTATCAAGACTTTATCTGAATGCACAAGTTTATACCAATTCGCCTCAATGGGATAAAGCCGCCGAATATGCTGAAAAAGTGATTCACAGTCATTACGGTCTTGCACCAAAATATCTTTACAATTTCCTCGCTGACAACAATACTTCCCCGGAGATCATCTGGTCCCTGAATATGGACGGTGTCCAATCCAAAACTTACGGAGGAACTACTTTTTTCGTTTTAGCACAAACGGGAGGAACTATGCTCAACTACCTGAACCTGGGAATTGCCGGAGGTTGGGGCAATATCCGTCTTCGTCCGGAATTTGTCAATAAGTTTCAAACTTCGGATCAGGATTTTGTAACCACGGATCCTAATGCATTTTCAAAAAATGATAGCAGAGCTTTATTTTTCAATATTGGACATAAGAAAGAAATTGCCGCACTCCCCGGAACATTTCAGGATGGTTATGCTTTTACGAAATGGAGAAATGTAACTAAGAATGGAGTAGCAGGTTCTGATGCGGCTTATGTAGACACTGATTTTCCGATGTTCCGCCTTGCAGAAGCTTATCTTACAGCTGCCGAAGCAAACTTCAGATCGGGGAAATCCTCAGAAGCACTTAATTATATTAATGTCGTTAGAAACAGAGCTTATAATAATGGAAACGGAGCAATTGCCCTTTCTGATCTTAACCTGAATTTTATCCTTGATGAAAGATCTCGAGAATTATCTTGGGAATTATTAAGAAGAACCGATCTCATTCGTTTTAATAGATTTACTACAGCAGATTATCTCTGGAGCTGGAAAGGCAATGCTCAACCCGGGAAAGAAGTGGATTCCAAATTCAATATTTATCCGCTTCCCTCAGCAGATATCACCGCTAATCCGAATTTGACACAGAATGACGGATACTAACAAGAATTGATCTCACAATCAAAGTTTATATTATTTTCTTTTAAAGAACTTCTCATCGGTTTTGATGGGAAGTTTTATTATGGTGTATTCGTTTCCTATATTTCATAACTCGCTCATATAAAATGTTATAATTGTTGATAAATCTCATAATTGTTAATTATTGAATAACTTTTTTGAAAAATAGTTGTATTTAATTTAAAATAATTAAATTGCGCCCCCTTCTTGATACAGGAGGTTTATATCGAAGATCTTATGACCAAAAAAGGCCAAATAGTTGAAATACCTGCAAGCTCTCCAATCTATAGTAGAGAATTGCCGGGATTTCATTCAAAAAAAGATGAACTCATCTGGAAATCCCAAAAAAAAGAGTACTCGCTATTTGATGGGTTTTTGGTTGGAGAACATCACGGTGTTGAAAATTTTAAGATTGGACAGCGAAAAGGAATCAATGTAGGTGGAAAAAAAGAGCCTTTGTACGTCATCTGGATTGATGAGAAGGAAAACCGGCTTTTTGTTGGTGCAGGAGTTTCGCATCCGGGAATTATAACAGACGTTATTCGTCTTGGAGAAAATTTAGAATTAGATGATATCAGTTTTTCTAAGGGAGAATTAGAAAATGGAATTGATCTAGAGGTGTCAACTCAAGTTAGTGAGGATAAAATTCCGGCTAAGCTTTATGGGTTTGATAACAGCTTTTTTCTGGAGTTTGAAAACAAGGTTTCAGTAATTATAGAAGAACATCCATTCGATATCATTTATCAAAATAGAATTATAAAGAGTTATTAAAAAATAATTAAATATTTACTTATGAAATTAAAGGTTTCTTTTTTTGCAAGTATTATTTCGTTGGTTGGTTTTGCACAGTCGGCTCCATCTTATTATTCAGGAGTTAACTTCAACAAAACTAAAAACGAATTAAAGAGTGAACTTGCAACTTTAATCACAACAACACACACAAAAACTATTTCTTACAGCGAGTTGCAAACGCTTTTGAAAAGCAGTGATGTTGACCCGCAGAATCCGTCAAATCTATTGTTGATCTACGGTTCTCAAGCTTCTGGGACACACCAGAGAAGTCGTGCTATCAATGGCTCTTGGAACCGTGAGCACGTTTATGCAAAATCAAAAGGAACACCAAACTTGGGAACTTCTGGTCCTGGCGCGGATGGGCACCATCTTCGTCCAGCAGACAATACTTTGAACAGTACAAGAGGAAGTTTGTTATTTGATGACGGAACTGGAGCAACAGCTTACAAAACTAGCCGTGGAGGTTGGTATCCAGGTGAAGAGTGGAAAGGCGACGTTGCAAGAATCCTGATGTATATGTATGTAAGATACAACTCAAGATGTCTGCCTTTGAACATCACTATGAATCCTGCAACTTATTCGTCAGATTTCCCGGATATTCTTTTGAAATGGAATGTGGAAGACCCTGTTTCTGATTTCGAAAGACAAAGAAATAATGTGGTTGCTAACACGCAAAAGAACAGAAATCCATTCATCGATAATCCTTATTTGGCAACGGTAATTTGGGGTGGTCCTGCTGCTCAGAATACTTGGCCGGATACTTTCAATGGCGGAACATCTGGCGATACAGAAGCACCAACAGTACCTACAAACCTTAGTGTTACAGGTACAACTTCTTCCAGCGTTTCATTATCTTGGACAGCTTCTACCGATAATGTGGGTGTTAGCGGATATGATATCTATGCAGACAATGTTTATAAAACTACAGTTTCTACAACTAGTGGAACAGTTTCAGATCTTACTTCTTCTAAAACTTATATTTTCTACGTTGTAGCTAGAGATGCAGCAGGTAATAAATCGAATAATAGTGATACTGTAGAGGGGAGAACATCTGGACACGGAAATCCTGGTGAACCGGAAACCACTTGTGGAACGGAAGACTTTGAAACGATACCGGCTACCAATTCGTCATACCTTGACAGACAATGGGTGAGTAAAGGTATTACTTGGACTGCTACGTATGCTAGAACAGATAAACAAATTCATATCGATGGCGATAATAACAGGGCAATCTGTTTGAGAAAAGGTTCTTTAACGTCTTCTCCAATCTCTGGAGGTATTGGATCATTAACAATTAAAACGTTCCTGCCATTTAATGATTCTGCGGGTAACTATGTTTTGAAAGTCAATGGTGTTGTAAAAGGACAAATTCCTTATTCTAAAACACCTACTACGACTACAATTTCTGAGATTAATGTGGAAGATAATGTAATAATAGAATTGGTGGATACTACAACAAACAACAGAGTATCTTTTGATGATCTTTCTTGGACTTGCTACGAAAAATTAGCTGTTTCAGAATCTGATGCTAAAAACCAAAAATTAACGGTTTATCCAAATCCAGTTAAAAACAGCGAATTGTTCATAAGTGGAATTTCTAAAAACGAAACAGTTCAGATTTACAGCGCAAACGGGCAATTGGTTCAGACGGTTAATAACGTAAACAACAACGAAAAGATTAACTTGAAAAAGCTTTCTAAAGGTGTTTACTTTGTGAAAACAAAATCTGGAAGTTCGAAAGTAATTGTTGATTAATCAATTTTCAAATCATAATTCAAATCACAACAAAAGGTCAGGAGCTTTCTTCTGGCCTTTTTTATTTTAAATGACATGGATTAATATTGAATAAACTTTGTGACTTCTTAACCTATCGTAATGTCATTCAGTTAACTTTCGATGTGTGATTAAGATCTGTTGCAAAAGAATAAACTCAATATAAAGAATTTGCTCCGTAGGAGCAAAATGTTTGTAAAAGAATAGAAAAGAAAAAGGGAGCGCCGTAGGTGCGAAACTTTTCTGATCCTGTCAAATATCATTGGATATCTGAGATCAATGCTTTATTTTTGTTGTATTGAAAGCATTCATTTCTATATTTATTATTTTCACAATCGCATTACGTCCGGTGATGCCGTTGATTGATTATACCGTGAATTACAATTACATCACCAAAAACCTTTGCGAAAACAGAGCAAAAAAGGAAATGAACTGTAAAGGAAAATGTTACTTGGCCAAAGAACTTTCCAAATCTTCTCAGAACTCCGCCAAGCAAGACCAACTGAAGCTTTCCGTATTCTCAGAATTATTTACTGTTAAGGATATTTTCACAGTTTTGAATGATTTTAATTTCAATCTGGACAATCAAAAACAGAATTCTTTTCTGTCTCAATTCTATAATTTCTCACTAGATTCAAGGATATTCCATCCACCGTTAGTTTAATAATATCTCTGAGTTTTTAACTTTTTAAATGAGCAAATTGTCTTTGTGATTTTAAAACAGTTAATTGCTAAAATCTTTTTTTAGCGAAGCGCCTTTGTGAACCTTAATAAGCATCAAGTAAAAATCAATGTGCGCTTTGTGTTCAAAAGCTTTCGTAAAACATTAAATCAACTTCAAAAAATGAAATCCAACATATTAATGATACTACTTTTGGTATCTGCATTGTCTTGTGCGCAGGAAACACCCAAAGTAAAACAGGTTTCCAAAATGAAACCGAAAACAGACTTAAAAGGCGTAAAGGTCGTGAATGCTGATGACCCGATTTGCCATATGAAGACTTCCGAATTCCTAAAAGATACTGTCGTTTACAAAGGCAAAACTTATGGATTCTGTAGCGACCATTGCAAAAAAGAATTCAAGAAAGGTCCGGCCAAATACGCTTTGAAATGATAAACCGAAAGAAACAAAAGTCTTTCCGGAAAAGCAAACTGATTCTTCCGATAATAGTCTTTGCGGTATTATTTTTGGTGATAGGAATTGGGATGAGCTATTTCAAAAAGAGTCTTTATACGGTAATGAAAGTCCCGGAATTTGCGCTCACAGACCAGAATTCCAAGAAGATTACTAATAAAGATATGCTGGGAAAAGTTTATCTCGTAGAGTTCTTTTACAGTCGTTGTCCCACGATTTGTCCTGTGATGAATTCGAATATGAAATATATCGATGAGCAGATCAACGATCCGGATTTCGGGATCATCTCCATCAGCATAGACCCAACCAACGATACGCCGGAAGTGCTGAAAAACCACGCTAGAATGATTGGTGCTGATTCGCCTAATTGGCATTTCCTATCAGGAGACCGGGATTATATCGGTAACTTAGCGGATATGTTCGATATCTATGTAGGGGACAAAGAAGATGATTCAGAAAGTCTCAATCACAGCGGGATGATTGCTTTGATAGACAAAGAAGGAAACCTGCGTTGTCGATTCGATGAGAACAATATGCCGATTCTTTATTATTCAGGTTTGAATTACGAAGATGAAGCTGGAACCAAAACTAGTCTGAGAGGAAAGTACCATCCGGACAGGGAAAAATTGATAGAAGATATCAGAAAATTATTAAAATAATAAATGTCTAATTACTAAAAAAGTTATTATGAAAATCAAGAAAATATTTCTGGCAAGTGCTATATCTGCAGCGACTTTTGCAGCGGCACAATTCAAGCAGACGGCTCTTCCTTATGCTTACAACGCTTTGGAAGGCTCTGTAGATGCGCAGACTATGGAGATCCATTACACCAAACATGCAGCAGCTTATGTAGCTAATTTGAACAAAGCTATTGCAGGAACACCATTGGAAAAAGAAAGCTTGGAAAAGATTCTTTCCCACATTTCCAAAGAAAGTCCTGCCGTTAGAAACAACGCCGGCGGACACTACAACCACGAGTTATTCTGGACCGTATTGACGCCTGAGAAAAACACACAGCCTTCTGCAAAATTGTCAAAAGCAATCAACGATTCTTTCGGTAGTTTAGACGCTTTGAAGGAAAAACTGAGCAAAGCTGGTGCAGACCGTTTTGGTTCAGGCTGGGCTTGGTTGGTAGTGACGGCTGATAAAAAATTAGCAGTGACTTCTACAGGCAATCAGGACAATCCTTTGATGGATCTTGCTGAGGTAAAAGGAACGCCTATCTTCGGGATTGATGTTTGGGAGCACGCTTATTACCTAAAATATCAGAACAAAAGAGCGGATTACTTGGCTGCACTTTGGAACGTTACCAACTGGAAAGAAATCAGCAGAAGATACGAGGAAGCTATCAAATAACAACCTCAATATATCAAAAAAGCACAGCTTGTCTGTGCTTTTTAAAATCCTCAAAACAAATTCTTGAAACTCATCTTTAATCTCTTACTCGTCTTTTATCTGGTGCTCAAACCTGTGTTGCCATTGGTAGAGTATGCGGTTAACTATGATTATATTTCGGATGTTTTGTGTATCAACAAGAAAAAACCGGAGCTGCATTGCAACGGCAAATGTTACTTGGGGAAAGAGCTCGCCAAAAATAGCTCAGAAGATTCCAAATCCAAAAACTCGACACAGAAAATCATTGACTGTTACATTCCGGTTGAGATTGCTGCAGTCAAAACAGTAGGGCGAAGATTCTTTACCAGCCTTACTTTCACACACACCACAGATTATTCTTATCTGTATCTGAAACACGTTTTCAGACCTCCAATTGTTTAGATAATATAGGTAATTAGGGCGATTCCCTCTCCAGCGCTAAAGCAGCCACTCGGGTCGGGCTGTACACTCATATCTTTTTGTCTTATGATGATTAGACTTCATCACGAACGTTTCAGTCAAGACAAAAAGGATAACCGTTACCATCCCTATCGCAGCAGAGCACAAAACTCACATTTCAGCAAAAAATAACAGTCTTTATCAATATTGACGAAGTCACCTTTGCGCCTTAAAAATAAAGAATCGCTCAAAAAAACCTTTTGTGCCTTTGCGTTAACAAAAACCTTAAACACAAAGACTAGCTCAAAACATAATATTGACGAAGTCAAACCTTTGTGCATTAGAAACGAAGAATTGCTCAAAAAACTTAGCGTTTTTGGAGTTCAAAAAAATAACAATACGACATCTAAACAAATGAAAATCTATAAACTCTTATCATTACTATTCATCACAATACTAACTCTTTCATCGTGCAGCAACAGCGACGATGATAATATCCAAGACAATACAGCTGGAAGTCTTCAGGTCAAGTTCGAGAACGGTTTCAACAATCTTGGTGATATAGTTTTGAATCAGACCACTCAAACCTCAGTCAATGGACAGAAACACCAGTTTTCTAAACTCAAATACATCATCAGCAACATCTCACTCGTCGATGAAAACGGAACAGAATTCAAATACAATTATAACAATCCGGACAAAGGCGCTTTCATCATCAACCAGGAAGAAGCAAAAGGCGGGATTGTCTATATCAACCTTACCGAGATCCCCAAAGGCAATTACAAGAAAATAAAATTGGGTTTAGGCATTAGCCCCACGGCTTATCTTATTGGTCAGGACGGACAAGGTTTGTTCTGGGAAAAAGCCAAGCAGGAAGGGATGGCTTGGTCTTGGGCAGCGGGTTACATCTTCACAAAACTGGAAGGTAGGTATGGAACATCAACGCCTGACACCGAGTTTATGAACCATTGTGGTAATATGGGCGACACAACGGCTAACGATACGGCAAATCTTTACAGAGAAGTGGTTTTGGACTTACCAACTACGGCGAGAGTATCGAAAGATATTAGACCTTCTGTCCATATCCTTGCAGATTTCAACCAGTATCTGAGTGGGAAAACTGCTTTGTCATTGGATGCTTCTAACAATATGGCGATGGGAAGCAGCGCGCATTTGGTCAATGTCAGCAACAACCTTGTCAATATGTTCAAAGTTGATCACGTTCATAATGATTAGTTTAATTCAACATTTCCAAAGAGAACGATTATGTTCTCTTTGGATTTTCTTCATAGCACTTTCTGGGATATTGATCTCTTGTTCCAACGAATATGAAGGAGAAGCTTTTGAAGAAGACAAAGGGTACAATCTGGATATTCCTATCAACTTTCCCGCGCTAGAATTTGATGCTAATAAAAATCCGGTCACAGTGAATGGAGTAGCTCTGGGCAAGAAATTATTTTATGAAGGCAAATTGTCACGAAATAATACCATTTCTTGCGGATTCTGTCATATTCAGGAATATGCGTTCACGCACCACGGACATCCTGTGAGTCATGGTATTGATGATAAATTGGGCATTCGCAATGCACCACCGATCCAGAATATGGCATTTCTCAAAAACTATACTTGGGATGGCGTGAGCCATAATCTGGACGAACGCTCGTTGGTTCCCATCACTACAGATTTTGAAATGGACAGTTCTCTGCCCGAAGTAGTTTCAAGACTAAGTCAAGATGCCAATTATAAAAAGTTATTCAAAGCAGCTTATGGCGATGATGATATTACAGGAGAGAGAGTATTGAAAGCTTTGACCCAGTTTATGGTAACAATGATTTCCGCCGATTCCAAGTATGACAAAATGAAGAAAGGAACTGCTTCTTTCACCAATGAAGAATCTCAAGGAATAGCATTATTTCAAACCAAGTGTGCCAGTTGCCATTCAGGGGAATTGTTTACGGATGAAAGTTACCGAAATACCGGGATGTATTACAATGCGCAGTATGACGACCGTGGCAGATACCGTGTGACATTGGACTGGAATGACAATATGAAATTCCGTGTCCCAAGTCTCCGAAATGTAGAATACACAGCACCCTATATGCACGATGGTCGTTTTTATTCGCTCGAGGCTGTGCTTAATTTTTATTCGGATAATGTCGAGAATCAAACCAATCTCGATCCGATCCTGAAACAGAACGGACACATTGGTATTCCAATGACCACTTTGGAAAAACAATATATCATCGCTTTCCTGAAAACCCTCAGCGACCAGCAATTTATTACCAACAAACAATTCGCAGAATAATTATAAAACCACTTAAATAATGATTGATCACAAATCGCAGATTCTAAGAAGTCAAAAGACACAAAAGGAAATAAATAATAAGTTTTCCATTATCGCAGACTTATCTAAGCGAAGCGCCTTTGTGAGCCTTAATAAGTATAATAAAAAATCCTTGTGCACTTTGTGTTCAAATAAAACAATTCATCTCGCAGATCAAACAGGTCAAGCAGATTTAACAACCTGCAAAATCCAAACAATCTGCGAGAAATAAAATCGACCTTATCTAAGTAAGTGCCTTTGCGCTTCTAACAAGTAAAGATCCTCGTGAACTTTGTGTTCAAAAACCATCAAAATTTTTGTGCCCTTGTGGTTTAAACAATCCCAATCAAATGAAAAAATCAATCATACTTATAATACTGATCATCCTGTCTCAGCAAATAAAGGCCAACCGGGACAGTCTTTACATTCCTAAATATGAAAACCAGTTGCAATATCTATCCAGAGACGAGGAATTTTTCTGCGATGCATGCGGTTGTGCTGCCGGCAATGGCTCGTCAGGCTTCGAGTCTTTGCTTAATCCCCAATTTATCGGTGTCAAATATTTTGCACAGCATTACAAAGCCAAGGAGAACTTGTTCACACAGGATTTGACACAGGACCAATATTTTAATACCATTCAGGTTTGGGGTAAGATTCCGGTAACTCGGAAATTGAGTATCTATGGAAGTATTCCGTTCCAGTTTCACGAGAAGAAAACCTTACAGGGCAATATCAACATCAGTGGGATTGGAGATGCAAGCATGATGGGAATTTACGAAATCCTAAAATCCAAAAACGAATATCATCAGCTGAATGGAGGCGTGGGAATTAAGATTCCGTTGGGTAAATTTGATGAGAAAGGAATTACAGGTGTCAACCCGAGTTTCCAGCTGGGAACGGGTAGTTGGGATTACCAGCTGGCATTGAGCTACAAATTCCAGAAAAACCTCTTTGCGCTGATGCTGAATACCGATTATACCATCAAAACCGAAAATAAAAAACATTATCAGTTCGGTAACCAATGGAACTATGCAGTCACAGGATTTTACAGGTTATGGAGAAACGAAAATAGTGTTTTTTCTGGAAAACTGGGAATGCAGGGTGAGGTGTATGACTGGAACAAACAGTTTGGAGAAGTAATGCCCAGAACTGCTGGAAGTGCTTTGTACGGTAAGCTGGGCTTTGAGGTGTCTTACAAGAAGTTCAGCCTTGGCAATGAGTTGATGTTGCCTGCTTATACCCAATTAGCTGGTGGTGATATAGAAGCCAGGTCCAGATTCAGTTTGTTTATCAATTTTGGAATTTAGTCATCAGTTTATTAAGTTGATTCATTATTAATTCAACAACCTTCAAGCTTGGTCTATTTGAGAAAAGAATTTTAACTTCCGTCAGTTCGAGTGATTTTTCGTAGTAAAGCATAGAAAAATTGTATCGAGAACGTTTGTATTTCATAAAACAAGGTTCTCGATACGCTCCATTTCATTCTGCTACTCGAACTGACGATTTGATTGTATTTTGGTAGAGTAACAACACGTCAGTTCGAGTGATTTTTTCGTAGCAGGGGCGGAGAAAAATTGTATCGAGAACAGTTATATTTCATAAG
>NZ_DAMBSX010000007.1:0-13298 GCF_032054305.1 Epilithonimonas sp. | reverse complement strand
GTAGCAGGGGCGGAGAAAAATTGTATCGAGAACAGTTATATTTCATAAGCCGAGGTTCTCGATACGCTCCACTTTATTCCGCTACTCGAACTGACGTTTAACAGATGAGAAGTTTGGTTCTACGTCAGTTCGAGTGATTTTTCGTAGCAGGGGCGGAGAAAAATTGTATCGAGAACAGTTATATTTCATAAGCCGAGGCTCTCGATACGCTCCATTTCATTCCGCTACTCGAACTGACGTTTAACAGATGAGAAGTTTGATTCTCCGTCAGTTCGAGTGGCTTTTCGGAGCAAAGCGTAGAAAATTTTATCGAGAACAGTTGTATTTCATAAGACGAGGTTCGATACGCTCCATTTCATTACGCTACTCGAACTGACGATTATAATCATGGTTGAACAACAAATTATATTAAGAAGTTCATTATTACTTAAACTTCTTCTTAGCAAGGTTAGGTAAATCACTGAAACGACCTTCTATTAATGCTAGTTTCTTTGCCTTTGACCATTTTTTGATTTTCTTTTCAAAAACAATGGCTTGCTCAATATCCATAAATTGACAAAAATAAACTAATTGCAGAGGCCTTCTGCTAAATGTATAAGAACCAAAGTGTTTACCATCTTGGTGTTCATCAAGCCGTTTATAGACATTTTCTGTAACTCCTGTGTAATAAGTGCCGTCGGAACATTCTAAAATATAGACATAAGATAAAAGCATGATTATAAGATTTTATTAAATATAATAAATAATTGGTGTTCTTAATATTTTTTTAAAACCTATTTGGATTTAGAACTGTTGAGCTCTCGTCAGTTCGAGTGATTTTTCGTAGCAAGGGCGGAGAAAAATTGTATCGAGAACAGTTATATTTCATAAGCCGAGGCTCTCGATACGCTCCATTTCATTCCGCTACTCGAACTGACGATGCGATTGTATTTTGGTAGGGTGATAGCACGTCAGTTCGAGTGATTTTTCGTAGAAAAAGCGGAGAAAAATTGTATCGAGAACAGTTGTATTTCATAAGTCGAGGTTCTCGATATGCTCCATTTCATTGCGCTACTCGAACTGACGTTTAACAGATAAGAAGTTTGGTTCTCCGTCAGTTCGAGTGATTTTTCGTAGCAAAGCGAAGAAAAAATTGTATCGAGAACGGTTGTGTTTCATAAGCCGAAGTTCTCGATACGCTCCACTTCATTCCGCTACTCGAACTGACGAGGGAACAGGCTTTCACTTCTAATTAAATATTTAATTTCTGCTACTTGATAAAAAATAGTGTAAAATGGTAAAATTTTATTTAATTATAGAATATAATCAATATTATTTTCGTTTTATAAGGAATTATATTATATCCTAAAAACTAAAAATGATGAAAGCACACTTCAGATCATCCGATTCGGGTGAAGATCTATCTATTGTTTTGCTTTATGAGATTCTCAATCGCCTGGATAACTTTGGCCCTAAAAGTCCTTCCAAAGACCTATTGGACAGTGCCGACCTAAAACAGCTCTATAACCTCAGTGATAGCTCTATCTATAGGTTAAGGCGTAATAAAAAGATCAAATACATCAAACTGGGCGGTAAATATTATTATTCCCGGAGATCTATAGAAGACCTGCTGAAATAATAAGTCCACACAGACAGCTTTGTATTTAAAATGATCTGTGCAATCTTTAAGATCTGCGAGAGATATCTTTATGTGATCACACTGTCATCCTGAGCGAAGCCGAATGACCTCAACGTACCCTTTATATTTAAAAATCATAAAGGGCAGTGTCAATCTTTATACCTTAAATTTTTAGAATATCAAAGACTACCATGTGTTGTGCCCTTGTGTTCAAGTTCCGGGATTCTTCGATGATCCTTCGACAGTTGTTCGGAAAAAACATCTTTTTTCCGAAGCGTTGCCGAAGAAGACCCGAAGCGTTCCCGAAGAAATACAGCAGATACCAGGTCAAAATCAGTCAGAACCGGTCAAAACCGATCAAGGGTGTACAAGCTGCTGTTTTCTGCTATACCTTCGTCCCAACAAATCAAAAAAATAAATATTATGGCAACATTAAACAAAGGGATCCTTGGTGGATTCTCAGGCAAGGTAGGAACAGTGGTGGGCGCCAACTGGCGTGGCAAGGACATCATCAGAAGTCGTCCGAAAGTTTCCAAAAGAAATCCAACCGATAAGCAATTGACACAACAGCTGAAGTTCAAATTGGCCATCACCTTTCTCCAGCCGGTCAAAAACATCCAGTCGCAGTACTTTGGGGCAGGAAGTGGTGTGAGGTCCAGGGTCAATCTGGCCGTGTCCTATACCATCAACGAGGCTATTGAGGTGGTAAAAGACCTTCCGGAACTGATCTATAACAAGGTGCTTATTACCAAAGGTGACCTTACCGGGTTTCAGAATGCTGTTCTTACTACGCAGGTAGGTGGTGTGCTGCACTTGGAGTGGGAGGACAACAGCACACAGGGTAATGCTGCTCCGATGGATCAGGTCAGTATCGTATGCTACTGTGCGGAACTGAAGAACTTTGAGATCTTTGGGGGCATCGTGATGCGGTCCGACCTGATGGCGGATGTCACACTCCCTAACTATTGCATCGGTAAGACGATGGAGGTTTATGTTTTCCTGAACAATGAGAAGCAAACCTCGGCATCCACCAGTTTCTATCTGGGGCAACACCCCGTGATATGAATGATCAGATCCACCCGCAAGGGTGGATTTTTTATAGCCTTATATCCATATACGCTTTGCTAAAATTAATAGAAGTGTAAGATAACTTCATATGAAGCAATTACTTTTGATAAAAGAATTATCCTTAATTTTTTTCTTTCTTAGATTCCTACATTTTGTAGATGGTCAAAAATAAATCGGCCTGGTCTGGTTTGAGAAAAATATGTCAAGTTCTGTCGTTTTGAAGATTTATTTTTAGAAAAGATGAAATAAAAGGGTGAAAAATCGTTAAAAATGTTAAATTTGCAAAATAAATAAAAAGCGACAAGTTTTGTCGTAGTAAGATGCTACCATTGCATCATGAACAACAACTAATAATATAAAACTCAGATCATGAAAAGACTCAGCATTAGCGTGGGGATTCTCGCCCTATGCCATGTCCATGGCCAGAAGATAAGCTGGCAAAAGAATTTGGAATCCGGGACACAGGACTTCCTTTCGGGACTAGTTACCACAATAGACGGGCAATACCTGGTATCCGGCTCATCAATCCAAACCGATCAAAATCCGGCAACCAACAACGGACAACCATCTGCCAATAGAGGTTACGACTACCATGTCCTCAAGCTGGACCAGCAGGGTCAGAAGGTCTGGGAGAAGTATTTCTCAGGTAATCACCATGATTACCTCAGCGCCACGGTTTCTACCAAAGAAGGCGGCTTTTTGTTAGCAGGCACATCGTATTCGTCATTGGCATTAGATAAGAAAGAAAGGTCCAACGGTTCATCCGACATCTGGGTCATCAAGATCGACGAAAATGGTGATGAGCAGTGGCAGAAAACCATTGGAACAAGATACAGCGAGGAGGCCAGGAGTGTGACACAGACCACCGATGAGGGCTATGTGATAGCTGGTTCCACGAACCACCCTAAGCTGGGTTATGGTTCCAAGGATGTCCTTGTGACCAAACTTGACAAGACGGGAAAGGTCATCGCTCATCTCATCTTGGGTGGCAAGGGTCTGGATGAGGTTGAGAAAGTGATTGCCACGAAAGACGGTGGTGTATTACTCGGAATCTATTCCCGCAGTGGTGCTATTGGTAATGAACAAATAAAAATTAATGAAAGAGGTTCGGCAGATGTAGGTGCTTCGACTCCGCCCAGCATGACAACAACTGAAATTCCTACAAACTTTTACTCTAAGATTACAGAGAACCAAGGCGAAGGTGATTACTGGATCGTAAAGCTGGATAGGAACAACCAGATTCAATGGGAAAAGAACTTCGGAGGCAGTGAGGATGACCATATAAGGACGATGGCATTGACGGACTCGGGCTATATTATTGGCGGTGAGAGCCGTAGTGAGGCCTCGGGGAACAAGAGGGCGAAATTGGAAGAAGGAACAGACCTTTGGGTGCTGGCGTTGGACGATGATGGCAATGAGCAGTGGCAGCAGTCTTACAACTTCAGGAACCGGGATGTTTTGATGAGTCTTAATGCCATCAAAAATTCCGATTCTGAGACCAAAGGATTTTTAGTCGGAGGATACACACAGAGTGAAGGCAAGGTTGAAAAAAATGACGAGACATTTTGGATGTTGTATATCGATAAGAATGGAAAGGAAGTATGGAGAAAATATGTTGAAGGAAAAGATAAGAAGAATGAAGAACGATTAATATCAGCATTACTGAATAGAGACGGCTCATATGTACTTGCCGGAACAAGCGCGAAGGAATTAGGTAAGGAGAATTGGAAGATTGTAAAATTATTGGATAGCGATGTAGAAGATTTGATGGAGAATAAAACGATTCAAATCTACCCGAATCCTGTGAAGGATTACTGTTATGTGGAGATAGGATTGGACTTCGAGAGTGCTGATATCTATCTGTATGATATGACTGGTAAGGTGATACAGAGCACCACTACTAAAAATAAAATCACAAAGATTGACACTAGAAAATTACCACAGGGGGTTTATATCATCAAAGCCAATGTCCCAACCCAACAAAACAAAAAACTAACGACTAAAATTATTAAAGAATAATGAGAAATATCTTACAAATATATTTTTTTGTAGCCTTTTATTGTCTAACTTTTGGACAAGGACTTTACAATAATATATATAAAGACAATATTAATGAGCATTTTAATATCACTAGTCCTTCTGCTGGCGAGTTTGAAAGGGTGACCAGTACGAATATCAATGAAGCATTTGGCACGGCAAATATTAAGATTCCTCTTTTTGAAATTAAGGAAGGAAATATTAGTGTACCCATTTATTTATCATATAATTCTCAAGGAATTAAAGTTAATCAAGTCGAATCCAATGTAGGGTTAGGATGGTCAATCTCTAGTTTCTTTATATCAAGGGAAATTAGGGATGCTCATGATTTAGATGATTATCAATATGGTACCATACTAAATAATAGAGTAGGATATTTTAAAAAGAAAAAAAAGAATATTAACTATGATTTTGTCAATATTGGTCAAAGAAGACTAAGTATTGATATGGTTCCTGATATTTATAATGCTTATTTAGCAAATGGGAAAAACACATTTTTTTTCGAAGATGAATCTGACTACAAATTATTAAGTAGGTCATCAATAATTGTTAATCCAAAAAAAGATTCCCTTCTTTCTTATGTAGATTATAAAATTAAAGATTTCTACAGTTTTGACATAAAAGATGAAAATGGATTAGAGTATAATTTTTCAGATTATAATGTTGCAAGTTCATATGTTGGCGAACGCGATCTTTCCACTCAACCCCCTACTCCTGCTTATGCATATGTACCATATGTATCCAATTGGTTTGTATCAAAGATTACGGATAAATTAAATAACAAAAAAGTTGAATTTGAATATGTTGAGGGCAAAAGTTTTGGACGAAACACTTCTTATATTTCAAGAGATATTTTTTCAGGATTTTATTCAAAAGCTTATATTGGAGCTTTGGTATTTGGTATAAGGAAAGGTTATTATTATGATAAGCTATTTCCAGATGAGGATGCTTCTAATTATAATGGAGCATTACTAACTAAAGGATTCATAAGTTCTACCTTCCATAAAATGAATCCTAATGGTCTTCAAAATGCTCCTCAGAGCCATTCGTATTATGATGTGTTTAACGAAAAAATATATCAGAAAAACTTATCTGTGAAAAAAATATCATTTTCAGGCGGATATATTTTATATGATTATGATAATGATAAATCAAATTTTGATGAAAATATCATAACTTCAATACAGTTATATGATAAGAATGATAATTTAATTAAGAAATTCAATTTTCATTACGATAGATTTGCGTGTCAAAATTCCTCTCCCAATTTTGGTAATTGTACAGAAAGACTAAAATTGACAAGTGTTGAAGAAGTGGGGAAGGGAGAGTATAAATTTGTCTATGATGAAACTCATCCTCTCCCAAACATTACATCCAAATCATTCGATTATGGAGGCTTTTTCAATGGAAGCATAGGAAGTGATAATACTACTAATATGCAAGATAATATTTATTATTATCCTGATTCAAAAGAATGGTCACTACTGCCTTTTGATATTAACAGTAATGGAACAAACAAGCATGTAATTAATTTTGGAAATTTACCTTATTATTCACCTTATTCAAGACTCCCTAATATAGAGTATGCTACAACAGGTATTTTAAAAAGTATTGAATATCCTACTGGTGGTAAACAAGAGTATGTATACGAATTAAATGATTTTGTAATAAAGAATAGTACTCAATTAGGGAGTGGATTAAGAGTCAAAAGTACCACATTGAAAGATGAAAATAATACAGTACAAGATGTAACAACTTATAATTATATTAATGATGATAATACAAGTTCGGGAGAAATGATTTATCCACCTTTCATTGGATATCCTTTAGCACAACTATTTGAATCTTATTTTGATGAAGATTATCAGGCTATCGTTTCACATTATAATGGCTTGCCAAATTTCCAGTCTAATCACTATGATATGTTATTCAAAGTTTATGACATGCCTTCTGAAGCACCTATCCGATATAAGAGGGTCGAAAAAGTAAGAAATGGCAGTGGGAAGGAAATTATTGAATTTATTGATAAAGGCCTTACAACATTTGCTAACTCTAAATATATGCCGTTTCCAAATATTAATGTTTCGAATGTAGAAACTCAACATAATTTTTCAGAATTTTTATATACTAATTCGGCTTATGGATTAAGATACAACAATTATTTTGACCTATCCCAATTGTCTAATGAAAGAAAACGTATTTATAAAAATGAAAACGGTAATATAGTAAGAGAAGAAAAAACAGATTATCAACTGTTAGCACCACGTTACGATAATTTCTCAGCAGGAAGTAATTTTATTAAACCAATAATTACATATCATAATGCTCAATATAGTTATGAGTATTTTCCCTATCCGGATAAATTTGTAACTCAAGGAAGCATATATTTTGTTAATTCTTACTCAATTCTTGTTCCTTATGAAAAGGAAGTAAATTCTTTTTTCACAACAGGATCTTCGAAGACTGATGTTTTAAAGATAAGATATGCTCTTAACAGACATTCAATGCCTATGACTCATAGTTATAATATTGAAGCAGATGGGTATGTTAATGGAACTGCGAATCTATTTTTCGATAATTTGTCTAGTACGATCCTTAACCTTAATCTTAAAAATAAAGTTATTGGATCTTACTCATTTAATGGTTACGATGTTTTGGATGAATTTGATAGACCATATGGTTACAAAAATAGAATGAGGTCTGAATATAATTCTGATAGCTATACATCAAATTTATTCAAACCTAAACGTATAATAACAGATTTAGGCCAAGGTGAGAGTATTGATGCTATTTTTGACCGCTATGACAACAAAGGTAATCTGTTACAATCCACAAAAGGAGGTATTTCTACAACCTATATCTATGGATATAACCAAAACTATCCAATAGCAACTATCTCTGGCGCAACCTATGACCAGGTCATGACCGCATTTGGCAAAGACCCAAATGACAATCAGGCCTATCTTCAGCTTGATATTGTCAAAAAATCCATTTTAGATAAAGACCTTGATACAGAAAAAGCTTTAATAAAAGGATTAGATCTTTTTAGATCCAACCCTGGATTGTCGAATTATCAGGTTACGACTTATACATATGATCCACTTATAGGTATCACCTCAATAACACCGACCAATGGAATCAGGCAAAATTACAAGTATGATTCTGCCAATAGATTGATCGAGATAAAGGATATAAACGGAAGGATCTTGCAAGAAAATAAATACAATTACAAACAATAAAAAATTAAGAACTATGAAAAAAATAATATCAACAGCATTGGTACTGATAATTACCATTGCACAGGCTCAGTTATATACTCCTTGGGGATTAGTAAGCACTTCAACTACGGCCAATATAGGGATAGGGATTCCTAATCCTGTGTCAAAATTGGATATAGGTACAGATAACACCCAGAAGACCTTTATCAATTATCAGAACAGGTCCTCGGTGACATTCATTCCCAACTCTGGAAGCTGGTTCCATATCAGTACAACAAATGGAATAAGTAATGATCTGACAATTTCACACGGAGGTTCGGTGGACGAGAACCGATTGTTGACCATAAGAAATACAGGCAATGTAGGAATTGGTGTTTCTGATCCTTCCGCAAAATTAGATGTTCTAGAGACCATAGCTCTTAGTGCGATGAACTATCAGGCAGGTAATAGGATTGATAAGAAATGGATGTTCGCCACAGCAGGGGATATCACAAATATGTTCCTTGTGCCTAGAAAAGCAGATGACAGTGGCTGGGACTGGCCTAAACAGATCGTTTTCAACGATGGTAACATAGCGGCTTCTGGAAGAATGGAAGCCAAAGAAGTCAAGGTCAGCCAAAGCCCTACTGCCGACTTTGTGTTTGAAGAAGATTACAACCTGCCAAAACTGGAAGATGTTGAGAAACACATCAAAGAAAAGAAGCATTTACCTGAGATAGCTTCGGCTAAAGAAATGGAAAGGGACGGGGTAAATATTGGTGAGTTTCAAATAAAATTGCTTCAGAAGATCGAAGAGTTAACGCTGTATTCAATTGAACAGCATAAGAGATTAAACTGTCAATCGGAAGAACTTAAAAATTTAAGGACAGAAAATGAGACTTTGAAACAGGAAAATCAACAGGTACAGTCTCTATTGGAAAGAGTTGAAAGACTTGAAAAAACTAAAAACTAATAATTATCAAAAGTCATCTTATGCAAAAGAAGATACTTGTCATAATGGGATTGGCCTGGAGTATCTCAGGTTTTTCCCAGAAGATACTCAATGGCTATTCTGCACCGCAGACTGTGGTTGATGGGAACAGCATCCGTATGTTGCCGGGCTTTCACGCCAATTCAAATGATGGGAGCTATAATGGCAATCCGACACAATTCATAGCCAAGATAGGAAATCCACAGACAGAAACAGTTCCACCCTCCAATACAATTGGTAATACAAATGCCAACTTAGGGCATAATTATGTTTATACAAGGAATTATCTGATACCCATAACAGAAAGTAATGCAAGCGCACCTCAGGTTCAGAGCATCACATATTTTGACGGTTTGGGAAGACCGAAGCAGAATATAGCGATCAAATCATCTCCATTCGGAGAAGACCTGGCTCAGGATATTCCGTATGATCCGTATGGCAGACAGGTAGATTCCTGGCTCCCGGCACCGATGACGACAGGTAACGGTAACATACGATCTAATGTCCAAACCTCTGCCAATAATTTTTATGGAGACCCTAATGGCATCAATGACTCCTCGCCGTTCAGCCATACCATCCTGGATGATTCTCCTCTAAATAGAGTTATGGGGCGGACAGCTCCCGGAAGTGCCTGGCAGAATAAACCGCAGACCTATGTCTATGATACCAATATCAACGACAATGTCAAAAATTTTATCACAACGACCTCTTGGACGGATAATGTTGCCACCACCACATTTATTACCAATGCGGTGTACGCAAACAATGAGCTTTTCAAAAACAAGGTGAAAGATGAAGATAATAATGAGGTCACAACTTTTACAAATAGAAAAGGGCAGACCATTCTACAGAGAAGGTACACTGCTGCCAATGGTAATATAGATACCTATTATATTTATAATGAGTATGACCAGCTCTCATATGTTATTCCACCTCTAGCCGTCGAAGAGATAGATGGTGGAAAAACACTTTCCACGATTCTAGGCAATCTCTGTTATCAATACAAGTACGATCACAAAAACAGGCTGGTAGAAAAAAAATTGCCGGGCAAAGAATGGGAATACATTGTTTATAACAAGCATGACAGGCCGGTATTGTATCAGGATATCAATCTGAGACAGGGAAAATCCGGTACGTCGCAGGATTCCTGGATCTTTACAAAATATGATGGTCTCGGTAGGGTAGTATATACCGGCATTACCAATGACAACAGAAGCAGAAAGGATATCCAGTCCTCTTTGGATACACAGGCCATAACAAATGAAACAAGGAAAGGTCCGACAGAAGGTGCAGGATTAACTGTATTGGCTTTTGCACTGCATTATACCAACGTGAGTTATCCTACGACAATATCCTCCTTGCTGTCTGTTAATTATTACGACACTTACCCAACTCTGTCACCGCCGCCATCCATCCCTTCCTACATCAGGAATCAAAAGGTTTTGACCAATGCCTATGCGGCGTCGGAATATAATGGCGATGCCAAGATCAGCACAAAGGGATTGCCTACGGCCAGCTTTTTGAGAAATATAGAGGACAGCCGCTGGACAAAGACCTATATGTTCTATGACCTGGAATCCAGACCTATAGGAACTTACACAACCAATCACCTGAACGGATATACCAACGTGGAAAGTGTACTGGATTTCGGTGGGAAAGTATTGGAAACCTACACCAGCCATAAACGGAATGTCAATGCTACTGAAATCAACATAAAGGAACGTTTCGAATATTCGCCGCAACAATACCTGGTGAAGCACTACCATCAGGTGGGCAGTGAGCCGGAAGAGCTGCTTACGGAGAATGAGTACGACAGGATAGGTCAGCTCAAGAACAAAAAAGTAGGCAATGATCTCCAGAAGATCGATTACAGGTACAATATCAGGGGATGGCTCAAGGAGATCAATGATGTAGCTAATATAGGAAACGATCTTTTCGCCTATAAGATCCACTATCAGGACCCTGAGCAGACCTCGGACAACCCGGATACCGGTTACAGGAAATATAATGGCAATATAACAGAGGTCCAATGGAAGTATGCCAACAATACTGAGCTCAGAAAGTATTATTACAAATATGATGAGCTTGACAGGCTCAGGGAAAGCAAGTATCGGAAGATAGGTACCAATGTCATAACCCCCGATACCTATAACGAGAGTATGGAGTATGACAAGAATGGGAATATCACAAAACTGGACCGCTTTGGATTGGTCGGCAGATTTAATGTGCCGGCAAAGATAGATGAGCTGGAATATTTCTATAAAGACGGTGTGAACGCCACGAACCGGTTGTTCAAGATCATTGACCATACACAGAATGAGAGCGGTTACTACGGCAACGGTGGGATCAATGCGTATGATGACAATGGCAATATGACGATGATGCCGGACAAGACCATCACCCAACCTATTGTCTACAATATTTTGAACCTTCCTACGCTGATACGGAATTATGATGAGACATTTCAAAATGAGGTTGTCAACACCCAGAATGTATACAGGTCAGATGGTACAAAGCTTTATAAGAAGTTCAGGTACGTGACAGGTCCGGAATTTATAATCACAGAATATCTGGATGGGTTCCAATATGTATCACCTCTCACCCCAGGATTGAAAACGGCCATGGAAAGCGATGACCCCTCGGTCGTGAAAGCTATAAAGGCAGGTCAGACCGAAGTTTTTGAATCTGAGGAACGTGAGTTCGCAGGGCAATTAGGTCCAATTGGTGGAGATGTCACTATGGAGCTCCAGTTCTTCCCGACTGCGGAAGGGTTTTATGATTATGTGAACAAAACGTATATTTACCAGTACAAGGACCAGGTGGGCAACAACAGGGTAAGCTTCTCCAGGAACAAGCTCACCAATGCCATCGAGGGAAAGGATACCAATGACTATTACCCGCTGGGCCTTAACCATAAGCTGCCAAGCGTCACGCTTTATGACCCGATATCGATACCTTATAACTACAAGTTCCAGGAGCAGGAGCTACAAGAGACGGGCTTCTACAGCTTCAAATGGAGGAACTATGATCCTTCAATGGGGAGATTCTTTAATGTAGATCCTTTGAGCGAGAAATATGCCTACCAGTCACATTACAATTTCTCAGAGAACAGAATGATAGATGGCAGAGAATTGGAAGGGTTGGAAAGGGCAGATCTTGATTGGAGCGGATATGATTTTAAAGCTGATCCTGATTATCAGCACAATTTAGCAATACAAAATTATGAGGACAAAGTAAACGAAATAGAAGGCGTAACGGTTTATTCTTATACACCTTTGGAGGATAAGAGTGCTGGACTTTCTCTGCCGGATATTAATATAGACTGGGAAGCTGTTGGAGACTTTGCAATAGGAATGACTCCTATTGGAGATGTAAGGGATATGTACGAGGGAGTAAGAGATGGGGATTATCTTAAAGCAGCAATGGGAGCGACAAGCTTGGGGATGACCTTTGTGGCACCAGGTTCTGGTTCATTACTAAAACTTGCAGGAAAATCACTTCTTAAAAGAGGGGCAAAAGAGTTGGCTGGAGAGGTTGCTGAAGAAGTTTTGGAAAGGAGTTCATATGAAGGAGTTAGAGATGCCTCCAAATATCTTCAAGAACAAGGAGTACCAAGAGCCTATAGAAAACAAATCTTAGAAAGCTTTCAAATAGAAACAATTTCTTTACGTAATGCTGATAATGCAACATTTGGATTGAGATTTTATGGAGGAAATGCTAATCAAAGTGGTAGATATTTATTTCCAACCTTTACAAATTATACTAATAGAGCAGGATTAGCATTACCTCCAAGTTGGAATAATATGTCTGCCATATCACAGTTCCAGATTACTCCAGGGAGTACATATATCTTTGGTCGGGCGGCTTCTCAAGGAGGAATATACAGAGGAGGAAGCTATCAAATGTATATTAATAATTTAAATAATTTAACTAAATAAAATGAATAGGGAAATCTTTATTGAGAGAAAAAAAAAATTAACAAATCTAATAAAAGAAAATTTGAATAAAATAGATATTTGTGAACATGATCAAACATCTCTTATTAAACTTTTGGAATTACTTAATCAGTATTCATTTGAAAATAGATTAGAGCAAAAAGGATTATTGTCTCATACCATCATTGATAGCTTGGAATTGGATTATTCATTAGGTGAGATATTCATAAAATTCGACAATGATATAAAATAAACGGATTAATATAATCCGTTAATTCCGAAATAAAAATACCAGGTTCTGGCTCATTATTAAAGCTTGCAGGAAAATCACTTCTTAAAAGAGGAGCGAAAGAGTTGGCAGAAGAAGTTGCTGACGAAGCTATGGAATATGCTGGTAGTGGAGTTGCTAACTTTGTTAGGACACGATTCTTATACTCTTTAACTTTAAGAGT
>NZ_DAMBSX010000006.1:0-430226 GCF_032054305.1 Epilithonimonas sp. | reverse complement strand
AAGTCCCGAAAGACCCCATCCAAACAAATCAAACACCCAACCGAACTCCTGCGCTACCAATTCTCTCGTTTTGGTTTTGCAAATGTAGGGCGAAATACAGACTGTTTCCAAATGTAATTAACAATAAGTTTACAATTGTGTAAAACTGTATTAATTAACACACTGAAAAACAACATTATATTAGAAACACTAAAGTTATCCACATTATGTTAAATAGATTTAATAATAGTAATTCTATGATTGCATCTTTTAATATAGAACAGGGAAAGTGTTTGATATCTTATAATATATATATATAAAGGTAAGCATTTAGCCATAGAAAGTTTATTTAATGAAAATAAAAGTTATCTATAATATAAGATGAGCATTAAAGTGTAATCCCCGATTGAAAAAGAAATTATCATAACCAATGACAAGTTCATCAGTTCTGCAAATATAAATTGAGTTTCACCAAAGGTAAGAAGCCTTGATATATAAAAAACAGAATGTAATGATTATATTTCATAAACTGTATATATTATACCTGAGTTAGATTAAAAATATCTCATATCTCTACTTGGATAAATCCTAAATTTTGAAAATATCTTTTTTGCATATTTTTAATGGATTATTACAATCTTTATTTAGGTTCTAAATAAGTATCTTTGCAAAAATTTTTAGAAATAATGGATAAATTCCAACTTAATACAATAGAAGAAGCTGTCGAAGACCTCAAAAACGGGAAAATGGTTATAGTGGTAGATGACCAAGACCGTGAAAACGAAGGTGATCTCCTGGCTGCTGCTGAACTGACTACGCCTGAAATAGTGAACTTTATGGTGACACATGCAAGAGGTTTGATTTGTATGCCACTTACCGAAAAAAGATGCGACGAACTGGAACTTCATTCTATGGTGGCGAATTCTACAGACCCGAAAGAAACAGCATTTACTATTTCCGTGGATCTTCTTGGAAAAGGAGCTACAACAGGAATCTCTGCAAGTGATCGTGCAAAGACCATCCAGGCAATTATGGACCCGGAAACTAAACCTGGTGATCTGATGAGACCTGGACACATTTTTCCACTTCGTGCGCGAGAAGGTGGAGTTCTGAAAAGAGCCGGACATACAGAAGCCGCAATTGATTTGACAAGATTAGCCGGTTTGAAAGAAGGTGGCGTCATCTGCGAAATCCTGAATGAAGATGGAAGTATGTCGAGATTACCCGATCTTTTGAAATTCGGAGAAAAACACGACTTGAAAGTTGTTTCTATCGAAGACCTTATCAATTATAGAATGAGGCAAGGCGACCTTGTGGAAAGAATTGAAGAACGTGATATCAAAACGCATTATGGCGATTTCAAATTCTATGTGTTTGAAGAAAAACCGACTGAACAAATCCATTATGCCTTGACTAAGGGAACTTGGTCTGCAGATGAATCTGTACTAGTGAGAGTACAATCAACGGGAACTTATTTTGATGTTTTCAGCAGATTGTCGAATGGTGAGCATCCGTTGATGCAACAAATCACCGACCTCATCAATACTGAAGGAAAAGGCGCTGTGGTTTTCATCAATAATGTTTCTAACAAAGAGAATACGTTGAGCAGAATCAAGCATTTCCTGAATTACCAAGATGGGACAAGCGAACAACCGACAATTGCACCTAACTTCCGTGATTATGGAATCGGAACTCAGATTTTGAAAGACCTCGGAATTAATAAATTTAAAGTGATTACTCAGAATCCTAACATCAAACCTATTCTTTCCGGTTATGATGTGGAAGTGACTGAGATGGTTTGTTTGAAATAGACTTAAAGATAATAGACGGATAGATGATAGATTTCTTATCCGCTGATTATAAATATAAAAAACGCTCCAATATCTATATCTGAGCGTTTTTTTTATCTTTTATATATATGAAGGCATTAATTAGGCCAAGCATTATTCTTAGGATTGATATCCGGGACAATGGATTGCGGGTCCAATTTTACATTGGTTACTTCTTTTGTAGTATCTATTTGGAAAGTCCATTCTATGTTACGTTTCCAAACTTCAACCGGTAATTTCACAGTTTGTGTAGTTCCGTCTTTGAAAGTTACAAGAACCGTTGTTGGCATTGGTAATTGTCCAATATTCTCCACTGTGATTTGAGTTCCGTTTTTGAAATCGCCATTCACAGGTTTTACATTTTTCACAGCCTGGTCAACTTTCCATTTGTTCATAAACCAGCCTCTCCAGAACCAGTTCAGCTCTTCGCCGGAAACATTTTCCATTGTGTGGAAAAAATCCCAAGGTGTCGGATGTTTGAACGCCCATCTGTGAACATAAGTTTTAAAGGCTTTATCAAATTTTTCAGGGCCAAGAATCGTTTCTCTCAATATTCCCAATCCAACGCCTGGTTTGAAATAAGCCAGAACACCAATGCTTCTTTCCTTCATATTATCCGGCCCAACCATAATCTGCTCAAAGTTATCACTCTGAACGAACGGTCCAATTTTGCTTATATCTTGTTTGTGGTAATATTCGCCTTTGTTGAAAGCTTCAGTAGAAAGTTCATTAATAAATGTATTAAAACCCTCATCCATCCATGCAAAAACTCTCTCATTGGAACCAACAATCATTGGAAACCAGGTGTGACCAAACTCGTGGTCCGTTACGTCCCAAAGCTCTGCACCTTTTGAATTTCTGTGGCAGAAAACAATTCCCGGATATTCCATTCCGCCTTCGTTTCCGGCAACATTGGTTGCAGCTTGATAAGGATATTCAAACCATTTTCCGGAGTAATGTTCAATGGCAGCTTTTGTATATTCGGTTGAGCGTCCCCATGCAGCATTACCGGCACTTTCTACAGGATAAGCCGAGATTGCCAATGATTTTTTTCCATTTGGAAGGTTAATTTTCGCCGCATCTATAATGAAAGCAGCTGATGATGCCCAGGCGAAATCTCTTGCTTTTTCTATTTTGAATTTCCAGGTTTTGGTTCCTGAATTGTTTCCTTTTCCTATTTCTGATTCCGAGTGAATCATTACAGTTTTTTCACTTTTTCTTGCGTCATTCCAACGATTGATTTCTTCTTTGGAGTACACTTCTTTTTCGTTCAATAATTCTCCCGAAGCTACAACGTAATGATTAGCCGGAACCGTAATATTAGCTGACAAAGTTCCGTATTCCAAATAGAATTCTGAAGCTCCAAGATAAGGAAGTGTATTCCAACCCATCACGTCATCATACACACACATTCTCGGATACCATTGCGCCATTGTGAAGATTTTCCCATTCTTGGTATCTTCAACTCCCATTCTGTCCGAACCGTATTTCGGAGAAAGGAAAGAATATTCTATTTTCAATTTTGCAACGCCTCCGTTCGCTTTCAAATCACTTGGAAGGTCAATCTGCATTCTGGTGTCAGTAATGGTATATTTTACATCTTTCCCGTCGTATTTTACCGATTTGATTTTATAACCACCATCAAAAGTCTCGCCGTGAGCACCGTTTCTACTTCCTGATAATGGAACTACAGTATTACCCCTGGAATCTTTAGCAAAAAGATTTTGGTCGAGTTGTAACCAAAGAAAACCCAGCTGGTCCGGACTGTTATTGGTATAAGTAATTTCTGCTGAACCTGTTAATTCATTGTTAGATTCATTAAGACTGACATTTAGTTGATAATCGGTGGAGTTCTGCCAATATTTATGTCCCGGCTGTCCGCTGGCAGAACGGGTTTCAGTTCCGGTCTGAGGATAGAAAAATGGTTTGAAAGCTTCTGTATAATCATACTTTGGAGATTCCTGAGCGTAAGAATTGCCGACAAAAGCAAATATCGCTACAGCAGAAATCAAATGCGGAAGTTTGAATTTCATTAATGGTAAGATTTATTGTTAAAATAAAATTAGTCAATTAAATCCAAAACTTGTTACATCCAATAAATAATCTATTAGCAGCAAAAAAAAACATAGTATACTATCAGATGAAGACACACTAGGTTTTAATCAATGAGTAGCTTCTCATCAATCAACGAGAAGCTATTAGTTTGCGGTCGAGAAGCTATTTGTTTAAATATTAATAACTTCTCAATTCTATTTTAGTAATTCAGTAATCTATATTAATTAGACTTCTTCGCCTTTATCATCGCCTCAAGCATATCCCACATCTCCTGCGGAATATCTTCCAGCATATTGAATTCGCCAGCACCTTGAAGCCATTCGCCACCATCAATAGTTACCACTTCACCGTTCATATAAGCGGAATACTCTGAAACGAGGTAAGCAGCCAAATTCGCCAATTCCTGATGTTCGCCAACTCTTCTGAGTGGCACTTTTTTCCGCATATCAAATTTCTCCTGCAAATCTCCTGGTAATAATCTATCCCACGCTCCTTTTGTTGGAAATGGTCCTGGTGCAATGGCATTGAAACGGATGCCATATTTTGCCCATTCTACAGCCAGACTTCTTGTCATTGCCAGAACGCCCGCTTTTGCACAAGCCGACGGTACAACGTAAGCCGAACCCGTCCAGGCATAAGTTGTCACAATATTAAGAACAGTTCCCGGAATTTTGTTATCAATCCAATATTTACCAATGGACAAAGTACAGTTCTTAGTTCCTTTTAAAACGATGTCTAAAATAGAATCAAAAGCGGAATGTGTCAAACGTTCCGTAGGCGAAATGAAATTTCCAGCAGCATTGTTCAACAAAATATCAATTCTTCCGAATGCTTTCAAAGCTGCTTCTTTCATCGCTTCTACTTCTTCCCAATTTCTTACATCACAAGCAACACAAAGTACTTTTCCACCAGTTTCTTCTTCCAGTTCTTTTGCTGTTCCTTGCAGTTTTTCTAAGTTTCTGGAAGTGATAACGACTTTTGCACCGAGTTGAAGAAAATATTTGGTCATTGCCTTTCCAAGACCACTTCCGCCACCTGTAACGATAGCAACTTTATCTTTTAGTGCGTCTTCACGCAACATTGGTTGTGTATATAAATTCATAATTAAAAATTAAGGATTTGTGCTTGTGGTAAATTTATATTTTTATTTCCTAAAGAAAATTAACAAAAGTTATGTTCAAAATACAATCGTAAAAATTGTACCACATTTGTTTTGGCTACAACAATCTTTGATTCGGTCACACGCAGGATTTCATTCTTGCTCAACTTTGCATTATAATAATTAATCAATTAAAAACAATCAAAAATGAGTACAAAAAAAGTATGGTTCGTGACAGGCGCATCAAAAGGTTTAGGTTTAACATTAGTAAAAAAATTATTGGCTGAAGGTTATTCTGTAGCAGCGACCTCAAGAAATGTATCAGAATTACAGAAAGTCATCAGCGAAGAAAGCTCAACTTTCATTCCATTAGAAGTTGATTTGGTAAATGAAAATTCTGTTTCAGAAGCCATTTCAGAAACGATTGAAAAATTTGGGAAGATAGATATTATCGTAAATAACGCAGGTTACGGACAATTGGGAACTTTGGAAGAATTGACAGATAAAGAAAGTCGTCAAAATTTTGACACCAATGTCTTTGGTTCTTTGAATGTCATTAGAAAATCAATGCCTTATTTCAGAGCACAAAAAAGTGGTTCGATTTTTAATATCGCCTCGATTGGCGGATTATCAGGAGAATTTGCAGGTTGGGGAGTTTATTGTGCAACCAAATTTGCCGTTGTTGGATTTACCGAAGCTTTGGCTGCAGAAGTAAAAGAATTTGGAGTGAATGCAACAGTTATTTATCCCGGATATTTCAGAACTGATTTCCTGACAGGCGGCTCACTTCGCACACCTGAAAATGAAATCGATGCCTACACTACTGCGAGACAACTTCAAGAAGCGCACGAAAAAGACATTAATGGGAATCAACCCGGAAGTCCTGAAAAAGCAGCGGTGGCGTTGCTAGAATTAGCAGCAATGGAAAATCCACCGGTTCATCTGGTTTTAGGTTCCGATGCTTTTCAAATGGCGAACAACAAGTTAAGCACACTTCAAAATGAAATTTCTGATTTCAAAACATTAAGTATTTCAACAGATTACTAACTTTGTAAGGCAACAGTTTCCGGATTGTTGCCTTTAATTCTTCAGGTTATGACTAACAGAAAATTATATACGATTGATACCGTTGCGGAATTTCACAGGATTTGCGGATTGTCTCAACCTCAACATCCGATGATTAGTCTGGTGGATTACAGCCAGGTGGAATATCAAATCAAGGAATCTGAAATCAGCTGGGTTCAGGATTTGTATTTTATGGGATTCAAGCGCGATATCCAGGGAAAATTGCATTATGGACAAAGCCAGTATGATTTTGATGGCGGTTTGATGTGCTTCATTGCGCCTAGGCAATTGGTTAAAATGATTATCGATAAATATGACACGAAACCTTCTGGTTATTTATTGGCGTTTCATCCCGATTTTATCTGGAATACACCTTTGGCAAAGACCATTCACAATTATAAATTTTTCGGTTATGATGTGAATGAAGCTTTGTTTCTTTCTGAAAAAGAAGAGGAAACGTTAATTGGACTTTTTAAAGGAATTGAAAAAGAATATCAGTCGGGAATTGATGAATTCACTCAGAATATCATCATTTCTCAAATCGAAGTGATTCTGAATTACTGTGAAAGATTTTATCAAAGACAATTTATTACCAGAAAAAAGAGCAATCATCAGGTTTTGGATAAATTAGAAAATATTTTGGATGATTATTTCAAAAATGATGTCATCAACAAAGGTTTACCAACTGCAAATTATGTTGCCGAATCTCTGAATATTTCAACTAATTATCTAGGAAGCTTGTTAAAATCTCTGACTGGACAAACCACGCAACAACACATTCACGAAAAGCTGATTGAAAAAGCTAAAGAAAAGCTTTCTACAACAGAACTTTCTGTAAGTGAGATTGCTTATGAATTAGGCTTTGAACATTCTCAGTCTTTCAGCAAATTGTTTAAAGCTAAAACTGATATTTCGCCTTTGGAGTTCCGGAAGTCATTTAATTAACATCAGTAATTCTCATACAACATTCGTCATTTTGCATACATCCAATTTTTGATTTCTACGGAATTTTGTATCAATAAATTTAACGATATGAAATTGAATCAAGTAAAATTAGGAAATCAAGGATTAATTATCCCGAATATCGGTTTGGGATGTATGGGAATGACAGGTTTTGGCGATGCAGATATGTATGGCAAAACAGATGAAAAAGAAGCTATTGCAACTATTCATCGTTCTTTGGAATTGGGTGGGAATTTTCTCGACACTGCAGATTTGTACGGACCTTTCAAAAATGAACAATTGATTGCAAAAGCAATTGAGGAAAATCGTGACCAATACATTATTGCCACAAAATTCGGATGGGAAATTGATGACAACGAGCAAGTAACTTGGAAAATCAACGGAAGCAAAGATTATGTGAAAAAATCTGTCGAACGTTCGTTGAAAAATCTAAAAACAGATTACATCGACCTTTATTATATGCATCGTCTCGATAAAAATGTTCCGATTGAAGAAACGGTTGGAGCGATGAGCGATTTAGTAAAAGAAGGAAAAATCGGTTATATTGGTTTGTCGGAGGTTGGTTCGGAAACAGTGAAAAGAGCGCACGCAGTTCATCCTATTTCTGCAGTTCAAAGTGAATATTCTTTGTTTGAAAGAACAGTTGAAGAAAAAGGCGTGATTAAAACTTTGAATGATTTAGGAATTGGTTTTGTAGCGTATTCTCCGCTTGGAAGAGGATTTTTATCAGGAAACATCAAAACAATTGACGATTTGCCGGAAAATGATTTCCGAAGAGGAATTCCGCGTTTTCAAGAGGCACATTTCCATAAGAATATTGAGTTGGTAGAAGCAATTGAAAATATGGCGAAAGAAAAAGAAATCACGTCTTCTCAATTGGCTTTGGCGTGGATTATCAGCAAAGGAATTATTCCGATTCCGGGGACGAAACGCAGAAAATATCTTGAGCAGAATATTGAAGCGGCAACTATCCAACTGAGCGAATCTGACATTGAGAAGCTGGAAAGTATTGTACCTTTGGGAACGGATACTGGAGCGACTTATGATGAGTTTGGAATGGGACTTTTGGATTATTAATTAGCCACGAATACACGAATTTTATTAACCACAAAAGGCACAAAAGTTTTTCTAAATCTTTATTAAGTTTACTTTTAAACTAAAAAAAAGAACATATAAGTTTTTAAAAATCTTTAATTTTTATTCTTTTGAGTGCTTTGATTGTCTAAAATTAGAAAACAAATATCTTTTGTTTCTTTTGTGGTTAAATTAAAACGCAATACGATTGCGCCCCGGCTTGAACGGAGCTCTTTTTGCGGAACAAAGTGGAGCAAAAAAGCGGGAGCCCTTCGACAAGCTCAAGATAAATTACAGACGGATTAAGGCGCCCAAACCTAACAAAGTGGTTCGACGGAGTCAAATAATAATTACCTTTAATATTTAGAATTTCAAATTATGAACACGATAAAATCTATTTCGGCTTTTCACAGGTTGCTTTCGCTTCCGGAACCGAAGCATCCGATGGTGAGTGTTGTGAATCTTTCGGAAAGTGTTTTCATTGAAGATGATGTGTGGAAGGGTTTTGTGAGCCGATATTACTGCGTTGCATTGAAACGGAATGCAACCGGAAAAATAAAATACGGCCAGCAGCATTACGATTATGACAAAGGTGTGCTGAGTTTTACGGCGCCAAATCAGGTACAATATCTGGATTTGAAGACGATGGATTGTGAAAATACGGGTTATCTTTTGATTTTTCACGAGGATTTTCTGCTGAAACATTCTTTAGCGAATACAATTTCGTCGTACGGATTTTTCTCTTACGCTGTGAATGAAGCGTTGCATCTATCTGAAGATGAGGAAAATAACCTGCTTGAAATTCTGAATAAAATTGATAAAGAATGTGAGCATATCGACCAGCATACTCAGGAAATTATTTTGTCGCAAATTGAATTGTTGCTGAATTATTCGAAGCGTTTTTATGAAAGACAATTCATTACCAGAAAAAGTGGAAATCATCAGATTTTGACAAAATTTGAAACTTTTCTAAATCATTATTTTGATAAAGAGTCTTCTGAAAAAGGATTATTGACCGTTCATCAAATTGCCGAAGCGATGAATCTTTCTCCGAATTATTTGAGTGACCTTTTGCGCGTTCACGCCGGACAAAATACTCAGCAACATATCCACGAAAAGTTGATTAGCAAAGCGAAAGAAAAACTTTCTACAACGGAACTATCGGTAAGTGAGATTGCTTATGAACTGGGATTTGAGCATTCGCAATCATTTTCTACGCTTTTCAAAAAGAAAACGAGTTTGTCGCCTTTGGAATTTCGGCAGTCGTTTAATTAAGTATAAATTATTCTCTCGCAGATTGAGCTGATGAAGCAGATTTTTAATTATCTGCGTAATTTGCTGAATCTGCGAGATTTTATTTACTTTCAAAAACATCTTCCCTGATGTTTTTTTTATGCGTTCTGCCCCAATCGGAAAGTGACATAATCACAGTTTTCAGCGTTCTGCTGTAATCTGTGGAAATATATTCTACCACAACCGGCGTTTGCTCGGCGTGCACTACTCTTTTGACGAAACCATTCAGTTCCAAATCTTTCAGTTCGTTAGACAAAACTCTTGCGGAAATTCCGAGAATCAATCTTTGCAATTCGTTGAAACGGATATTTCCCATTTCCTGTAGAACGATGATGATTTTAAGTTTCCATTTTCCTGAAATCACGTATAATGCGTCCTCCACAGCTGCGAGATTTTCGCCACAAGTGATTTTGCAGCCTGCTTTACAAACTTCTACTTCGCTTTCCATAAGATTAAAATTTAAAACTGCTAATAAAAAGGTTACTACTAACCTTTTGTTCACTACTTACTTTTGATAAGCAAATGTACATAATTTTGCTGAAGAAATTTTAATCATTAAAATAAGATGAAAAACATACTTCACATTATTTCAAGTCCGAGAACGAATGGTTCGGCAAGCAGAACATTAGGAAATGCTATTGAGGAAAGATTGCAGGAAGCTTATCCGGAACACTCGATTACGACTTTGGATTTGTTAAAAACGCCATTTCCACATTTGGGCGAAGAACAGGTAGATTCTTGGTTTATTCCGGCAGAGAATAGAACTCCAGAGCAAAATGAAGCGGTAAAACGTTCTGATGATGCGATTGCACAATTACAAGCTTCGGATATTATTGTGATTTCGGTTCCGATTTACAATTTCGGAATTCCGTCTGCCTTGAAAGCATATATCGACCACATTGCCCGTGGCGGAATGACTTTTCGGTATTCTGAAAACGGTTTTGAAGGCTTGGTAAAAAACAAAAAAGCTTATATCGCAGTTGCGAGTGGTTCTGTTTTTTCTGAAGGTGATTATCAGTCTTATGATTTTGTAGTTCCTTATCTGAAAAGTGTTTTAGGCTTTATCGGAGTTACGGATGTGAGTGTTTTCCGAGCAGAAGGTTTGGGTCTTCCGCATCTTCAGGAAACTGCTTTGGAAAAAGGGATTGAGAGTATTGTGATTGCTTGATTTTAATTAATTGTTAGAAGTTTTCTCTAGCAGATTTAGCTGATAAAGCAGATTTGTCAACTTCAACATCTGCGAAATTCGCTAAATCTGCGAGAGATTAAAAACAAGAAGACTGCAAGATTTGCAGTCTTTTCTGATTTATTCTTCAACCTCAAAAAGCAAACGCTCTCCGAATTTTTCTTCATTGATTTTTCCATTCTCATAAACCGGATTTCCGTTGACAAAAGTGTGGGTTACTTTAGAATGAAATTCTGTTCCTTCCAACGGACTCCAACCACATTTGTAAAGAATGTTTTCTTTCTCAACTGTCCAGTTTTGATTTAAATCAACCAAAACCAAATCCGCTTTGTAACCTTCTCGGATGAAACCTCTTTTTTCAATTCTGAATAAAATTGCAGGATTGTGCGCCATTTTTTCAACTATTCTTTCCAAAGAAATTTTCCCGTTCTTATAATTTTCAAGCATCACAACCAAAGAATGCTGAACCAAAGGCGCTCCGGAAGGACATTTCGTATAAACATTCTGTTTTTCCTCCCAAGTGTGAGGAGCGTGGTCGGTTGCAATCACATCGATTCTGTCATCCAAAAGTGCTTCCCAAAGTCCGTCTTTATTTTTTTGCGTTTTTACGGCAGGATTCCATTTGATTAAACCGCCTTTCGTGTCGTAATCTTCGTTGGTAAAAGTCAAATGATGAACGCAGACTTCCGCCGTAATTTTTTTGTCTTTTAATGGAATATCATTTCTAAAAAGTTCCGTTTCAATCGCTGTTGACAAATGGAAAACGTGAAGTCTCGCCCCAGTTTTTTTCGCCAACTCCACCGCTTTTGAAGACGATTTATAACAAGCTTCTTCGCTTCTGATTAAATGGTGGAATTTCACCGGAATATCTTCACCATATTCATCTAAATATTTCTGAGTATTTTCTCTAATCGTCGCTTCATCTTCGCAATGAACGGCAATCAGCATTTTGGTATTGCTGAAAATATTTTCTAAGGTTTCAGGATTGTCAACCAACATATTTCCTGTTGATGAACCTAAAAATAATTTGATTCCCGGGACATTCCTAGGGTTTGTTTTTAAAACTTCATCGAGATTGTCATTCGTACCGCCCATCATAAAACCGTAATTGGCGAAAGATTTTTGAGAAGCGATTTCATATTTATCCGACAATAATTCCTGTGTTACGGCGTTGGGGACTGTATTCGGCTGTTCGATAAAACTTGTGGTTCCACCTGCGATTGCAGAACGTGATTCCGTTTCGATGTCACCTTTCCACGTCAAACCCGGCTCACGAAAATGTACCTGGTCATCGATAACTCCGGGCAACAAATATTTTCCCGAAGCATCAATAGTTTGGTCAGCTTCTTCAGAAATATTGGGTTCTATTTTGGAAATCAAATCGTTTTCGATGAGAATATCGCTTTGAATAATCTTTCCTTCATTGACGATTTGGGCATTTTTTATTAGGATTTTCATTTTACTTCCATATATAGAAGCAAAATTAAGTTTTTGAAAACGATTACTCAAGTTTTTGGTTTGTTAGTATTGTAGTTTAATAATAAAGTTTCAAAAATAATTTTGATAAAGAACAATTTAGTCTGAACAAATCAAAGATTTTCATCTTACGTGAACTTCATTTTAATTTATAATTTTCTTATTCTTAAGTGACTTAAGTGTTTGAAATTTTATTTGATTAAATTGCTTCAAAATTCCAAAGAATGTTTCCAAGAAAATTCATTTTAATTCTGCCTGTTTTATTAGCTTCATTATTCAGTTCTCAGAAATTAGAAAACTTAGTCAAGTTCGTCAATCCAATTATCGGAACTGAAAAAATGGGACACACGTTTCCTGGTGCGACTGTTCCTTTTGGAGCTGTTCAATTGAGTCCTGAAACCGACACTTTGTCCTACGAAGTCAAAGGAAAATACAATCCTGATGTTTATAAATATTGCGCCGGTTATCGTTATGAAGACAAAACGATTGTCGGATTTTCGCACACGCATTTCAGCGGAACTGGACATTCGGATTTGGGAGATTTTTTGATAATGCCGACAGTCGGAAAATTAAAATTAAATCCTGGAACTGCACAAAATCCAGAAAGTGGATTCCGTTCCAAATTTTCTCACCAGAATGAAAAAGCAGAAGCTGGGTATTATAGAGTTAAACTCGATGATTCTAATATTTTAGCTGAATTAACGGCAACAACAAGAGTCGGATTTCATCAATACACATTTCCAAAATCTGATGATGCGCATATTATTTTGGATTTGATGTCGGGCATTTATAATTATGACGACAAAAATATTTGGACTTATGTGAGAATTGAAAACGACCACCGAATCACTGGTTACAGACAAACCAACGGCTGGGCGAGAACGAGAACGGTTTATTTTGCGATGGAATTTTCCAAGCCTTTCAAATCTTATGGTCAGAAAAATTTTGACACCAAACAGGCTTACCGAGGTTTTTGGAGAAAATGGAATCAGGATGAAAATTTCCCTGAGATTGCAGGAAAGAAAATCAGAATGCATTTTGATTTCGACACTCAGGAAAATGAAAAAATTAAAATCAAATTTGCGATTTCGCCTGTTAGTCAAGCCAATGCTTTGGAGAATTTACAAAAAGAAACTCCTGATTGGAATTTTGAAAATGTAAAAAATCAGGCTCAAAATCATTGGAACAAAGAGCTTAATAAAATTGTTATCAATACAATTTCCGAAGATGACAAAGTGAATTTTTACACGGCGATGTATCACACTTTCATCAATCCGACAACTTATATGGATAGCAATGGAGAATATAAAGGTCTCGACCAAAATGTTCATCAGGCCAAAGATTTTACGAATTATACGACGTTTTCACTTTGGGATACTTATCGTGCTTTGCATCCGTTTTTCAATATTATTCAGCCAAAACGGAACAATGATATGGTAAAATCGATGATGGCGCATTATGACCAATTCAGTTTGAAAATGTTGCCGGTTTGGTCGCATTATGCCAATGAAAACTGGTGTATGAGTGGTTATCATTCGGTTTCTTTGATTGCGGATGCGATTGTCAAAGGCACTTACACCGGAAATCCGGAGGAAGCTTTGAAGGCTTGTATCGCGACTTCCAATAAAAGAAATTACGAAAGTATCGGCGAATATATCGACAAAGGTTACATCTCTGCGGAGAAAAATGGAACATCGGTTTCCAATACTTTGGAATACGCTTACGACGATTGGGCCATCGCACAAATCGCTAAGAAATTAGGCAAAAACGATATATATAATGAATATCTGAAACGTTCCGAAAACTGGAAAAATGTCTTCGATAAATCAATTGGTTTTATGAGACCTAGATTATCTGACGGCAGTTTCAAAAAAGAATTTGATTTGATGAGCACGCACGGACAAGGTTTTATCGAAGGTAATTCTTGGAATTACAGTTTCTTCGTTCCTCACAATCCGGATGGTTTGATTGATGCAATGGGCGGAAAAAAGAAATTCGGAGACAATCTTGACCAATTGTTCACAATGCATTTGCCTGATGAATTTTTTGCCGATACAGAAGACATTACTAGAGAAGGAATCATCGGTGGTTATGTTCACGGAAACGAACCGGCGCATCACGTCGCTTATCTTTATAATTTTGCAGGACAACCTTGGAAAACTCAGGCTCAAATCCGAAAAATCCTAACAATGCAATACAAAGCAAAACCTGACGGATTGGGAGGAAATGATGATTGCGGACAAATGAGTGCTTGGTATATTTTCAGCAGTTTAGGATTCTATCCTGTTTCGCCAGGTTCTGATGAATATCAAATTGGAAGTCCAAGTGTGAAGAATGCGACATTGAATCTTGAAAACGGAAAATCATTTGAAATCGAAGCTAAAAACCAGTCTGATAAAAATGTTTACATCGATAAAATTGAACTGAATGGAAAAACTATCAAAGATTTCACGATCAAACATCAGGATATTATGAATGGTGGAAAACTGACTTTCTATATGACCAACAAACCGAAGAAATAAAATTGGATTTTGACAGAATCAATTAATTTTGCAAAAATTTTCGAACTGAAATCAAAATGAAGAAACTTCTCGGACAAACCGCTCTTTATGGATTAACGACTGTGATTATCAGACTTTTCCCATTCGTTATCAACCCAATTATTACGAGAACTTTTGGACCTACAGCATATTCTCCTTTCGCCGATTTTTATTCTGTAGCCGGTGTAATTGCTGTGCTTTTGACACACGGAATGGAAACGACTTTCTTTCGTTTTGCTCTGGATGAAAAAGATGACAGAAAACTGATTTCGACTTCATTTTTCAGTGTTTTGGCAGTGACTTTAGTTTATTTAATTTTCACATTATTTTATAGACAGCCATTGGCAGATGCTTTCAAAACTCCAGACCAAGTTGACTTATTGGCAATCTTAACAGTTACTTTAGCTTTAGATGCTTTTTGTGCAATGCCTTTTGTAATGCTGAGGAAAAATGAAAGACCTTTGAAATATGCAGGAATCAGAATCACAAATGGCATTATCAATTTCCTTTTAGTTGTATTTTTCATTATCATCCTTCCAAAATATCCAGATGGACTTTTCGGTTTAAAATATAGTCCGGAGTTTGGAATCGGTTATGTTTTTGTAGCGAATTTGGTTGCAAGTGCAATTACTTTTCTAATGTTATCGCAGGAATTATTAATCGCAAGAATAAAACATTTCTCTTGGGAACTTTGGAAAAAGATGATAAAATATTCATGGCCGATTACCATTGCAGGTTTGGCTGGAATTATCAACGAAACCTTTGACAGACAGTTTCTTAAATTTTTATTGCCGGAAGACATCGCACGTCATGAATTAGGTGTTTACGGCGGCGTCGCGAAGGTTGTAACTTTTGTTATTTTGTTCAGACAAGCTTATTCATTGGGAATTGAACCTTTCTTTTTCAGTAATTCTAAGAAAGACAATGCAAAGGAAATGTATGTGAAACTGATGGATATTTTCATTGCTATCAATTGCCTTATTGTTTTGTTTTTATCTGTAAATCTAGATTGGATTGCGAAAGTTTACATCAATAATCCGGAATATTATGAAGGCATTAGAATCCTTCCGATTTTATTCTTCGCCAGTTTATTTTTGGGAATTTATCTCAACCTTTCAATCTGGTATAAATTGACGGACAAAACAATTATTGGAGCTTACATTTCCGGAATTGGCGTTTTGATAACCATAATCATTAATTTTTATTTTATTCCGAAATATGGTTATTGGGCATCAACTTGGGCAACGATTGCCAGTTATTTTGCTATGATGATCATATCCTATGTTTGGGGTCACTACAAATATCCTGTACCTTACAATATTTACAAGAACCTGATCGTCATTCTTATCACAATGCTGGCATCACTGGTGTGTTATCAATATTTAAAAGAAAACATTTGGTTGGGTAATGTTATATTTATACTTTTGGCAACAATTTTATTAAGAAAGGAGAAACTGGTCCCTCAGAAACTCCTTAATAAAATAGGAATAAAATAACACTCAAACTATCTATTAATCAATTAATAGCAAAAAAATCAACAACAAATTTATGAAGATAATAGTTCCTATGGCGGGTCGTGGTTCGAGACTAAGACCACATACACTGACAGTACCAAAGCCACTCATCCCAATTGCCGGAAAACCAATCGTACAGAGACTGGTAGAAGACATTGCAAAAGTAGCTAATGAACCTATAGAAGAAATCGCTTTCATTATTGGCGATTTTGGACCAGAAGTAGAAGCGTCATTGATAAAAGTAGCTGAAAATCTTGGAGCAAAAGGAAGTATTTATACACAGAATGAACCTTTGGGAACGGCTCACGCAATAAACTGTGCAAGAGAAAGCATGAGTGGACCGGTAATTATTGCATTTGCAGACACATTATTCCGCGCAGATTTTCATCTTGACACCAATGCTGACGGTGTGATCTGGGTAAAAAAAGTAGAAGACCCATCTGCTTTCGGTGTTGTGAAATTGGATGATTATGGATTCATCACAGATTTTGTAGAAAAGCCAAAAGAATTTGTTTCCGACCTTGCAATTATTGGAATCTATTATTTCAATTCCGCCGAGAAATTAATGGCAGAAATCGACTATATAATGGACAATGACATTACTGAAGGTGGAGAATATCAATTAACGACAGCTTTGGAGAACCTTCGAGCAAAAGGCGCCAAATTCTCTCTTGGGAAAGTGGATGACTGGATGGACTGCGGAAATAAAAATGCAACAGTTGAAACCAATAGCAAAATTCTGGAATACGAGAAAGAATGCATGTCAAAATATCCAGACTCTGCCGTTATCGAAAACTGTATGATCATACCGCCTTGTTTCATTGGTGAAAATGTGAAATTGACCAATTCCAGAATAGGACCCAATGTTTCTATTGGAAAAAACACGGTTGTTATCAATTCCAATATCGATAATTCTCTGATACAGGAAAATACGATTATCGACCATGGAAATCTGAGCAATTCTATGATTGGAAATTCTGCAAAATATTTCGGCGTAGCGAGAGAGATCTCCTTGGGAGATTATTCTGTTCTTGATTTCCTTTCAAAAGATTAAATTTGATTTAATAACATATTAGCTTTGTCAAGGTTTCGAATTTTGACAAAGTTTTTTTTAGATACCAATCTGAAAATATAAGCCCTTTTTTGGCGTTAATATTGTTACCTTACCCTAAAAGAATTTATGAAACCATATATTTTAACCATATTTTCGGCATTGTTAATAACCTCTTGCAGTGTTCAGAAAAAACAAACGGAAAACCTTCCCGTAAGTACAACAAAACCAATTGAAAACAATGCTCAATTTTTCTCTGCAATCGGAAAAAAGTCCACTTTTGATGCTGTTAAAATCAATAGTAAAATTGATGCAAGAACAGGCTCTTTCATTCCGACGCTTGATGCAGTGATCTATGTTGAAAACGGACAAAAGATCTGGATGAATTTAACCGCAGTCATTCTTCAAGCGGCCAGAGGTGTGGCAACTCCCGAAGGTGTGAAAGGCTATTACAAATTGGACAAAACATACATCGATTCTGATTTCGGTTATCTGAACAAACTCCTGAATGTTAATTTCATCGATTATAATTCATTACAAAATCTACTTTTAGGGAAAACCTTTCTCCCGGTTTCAGATGAGAATTATAAATTAACCCAAAATGTTCAAGGCTTCAATCTATCTTCAAAAGAGATTCAAAAAATCACAGAAAACGGGAAAACCACAGAATATAATATTTCTCTGGATTATGATAAAGATCTTAATCTAAATCATGTTTTATTAACTAATATAAGAAACAATGACCAGCTGGAAATAACTTATTCTAACAGAGAAATCCTCAATAATGAAAGCTTTCCGAAAAGTGTTAAAATAATTATAAAAGCAAACAAAACAGACGAAATATTACTAGAAAATACGAAATTTGACTTTTCCCGAATGGAAACTACTTATTCCGTTCCTGCCAATTACAAAAAGACAGAGATCAAATGATTAAGAAATTAAGCTTACTTATAAGTATCATCCTTTTCGGAAGTGCGTTTGGACAAAAAGACAAAGAGGTTTTGCAAAAACAAAATGCGGACCTGAAGAAACAGATTTCTTCCCTTAATGCTACATTAAATCAGACCAAGCAAGAATCCAAACTTTCCATATCCTATCTCAATGCTGTAAACCAAAAACTTACCCTTCGGGAAAAAGTCTATAATAATACTCAAAAAGAAAAGAGATTCATTGAGGACGACATATACAAACGTCAATTAGAGATCAATAAAAACAACCGTGAATTGGAAGTTCTCAGAAAAAACTATGCTGAGATCCTTGTAAAAGCCTACAAAACAAAAGGTGTTCAAAACAAAGTTACTTTCATACTATCTTCCAGAAATATGGGAGAAGCTCTTAGCAGGATAGAATATCTTAAAAGATACTCTGAATACCAAGACAAAAAAGCTGCGGAGATATCCAATAAAGCGAATGAAATAAAGAAGAACATTGCTTTGAAGAAAAAATCAGTTTCTGAAAAGGAAAATCTTTTGCTCTCTCAGAAAAAAGACCTTGCCACCATAGAGATAGAAAGAAAACAAAAGCAGGATCTCTTAAATGAATTCAAAAAGAACGAAGCCAAACTAACCGCAGAAATAAAGCAGAAACAAGTACAATCAAAAGATCTTGAGCGCCAGATCAGAAATATTATTGCCGAAGAGATTAGACTTGCAAAAGCGAAAGAGGAAGCGGAAAGAAAAGCTGAAGCGGAAAGAAAAAGATTGGCCGACATAGCTGCTAAAAAAGAGAAAGAAAGAATAGAGGCAGAAAATAGAAAAAAACTGGCCGATGCTGAAGCGGAAAGAAAAAGAGCTGAAGCCGAACTGAAAAAGGCAAATGACCTGGCCGCTAAAAAACTTGAAGAAGAAAAAAAATTAGCTGAGACCAATAAAGCGGCAGAAAGAAAAGCGGCGGCAGAAAAAGCAACCAGAGAAGCTGCGGAAAGGGCAAAACTTGCAAATGACAAAGTTGTTGCCGCAAAAGCCAATGAAGCGGCAATCAACAAGAAGAATGAAGATGCCAAAGATGAAGCTGAGAAAAAGGTTATGAAAAGCTATGGCGTTGGATCCACAGTCGGTAGTAATTTTGCAGACAATAAAGGCAGAATATCATTTCCTGTAGAAAAAGGAAGCGTTACCCACCGTTTCGGACGCCAGCCACATCCTATCTTTAAAAATATTGTTGAAGATAACATTGGAATAAAAATCGCTGTTGCCCCAGGAACAAAAGCACGATGTGTTTTTCCCGGCGTGGTATCAAGCATACAAGCTATCAATGGTAGCCGTACAGTGGTAGTGAAACATGGTAATTATTTCACTGTTTATTCTAATTTGGCCACAACATTGGTGAAAGCTAATCAGCAAGTCTCTGCAGGAACGCTTATTGGTGAAGTTGGCAGTGATTTTGATGAATCTATCACCCTGGATTTCCAGATTTGGAGTGGCGAAAATCCAGTAGATCCTTTAGGATGGGTTTCGTATTAAAAAATACTTTAACTTTACAGAAAATTTTAAAATGACAATATCCACAGTTATATTAAGCTTATCTTGGCAGCACATTCTGATTGTTGCTTTGATATTACTTTTATTATTCGGAGGCAAAAAAATCCCTGAATTAATGAAAGGTCTAGGCTCAGGCATCAAGGAATTCAAAGATGCCGTGAAAGATGAGGACAAGAAAAATAATGATTCTTCTACTCCAACAAACAACAATCCTTCTTAATAAATCGAAGTATTAATGAGTTTGACAGAAAAAGCATGGGAGATCTTTAACCAATCTGTTAACGATTATCACATTACAGACAACGTAGATTCAACAGAAAACAATCCATTCCAAGCTAACAGTTTGGAATGGATTTTGTATTCAAAAAACTGGATTGACACCGTTCAATGGCATTTGGAAGATATTATCCGAGAAGAAGATATCAACCCGGTAGAGGCTTTAAAAATAAAAAGGAGAATTGATAAACTTAATCAAAAAAGAACCGACCTCGTAGAACAGATCGATTTTTGGTTCTATAAAAATTTTGAGACTATCACTCCAAATCCCGATGCTAGAATCAATAGCGAAACTCCAGCTTGGTGCATAGATAGATTCTCTATTTTATCTCTGAAGATTTATCATATGTCTATAGAAGCTTCTCGTGAAGACGCTTCTGAAGAGCATAAATTACAATGTTCACAAAAATTACAGATCCTTCTGGAACAACACAAAGATCTGTCAACAGCAATAGATCAGCTACTTGATGATATAGAGAACGGCAAAGTTAAGATGAAACTTTATAAACAAATGAAGATGTATAATGATGAAAGTCTTAACCCTATCCTGTATCAAAAAATGCAGAAAAATGAAAAGTTTCAGTAAACTTTTAGCAATATTAGTAATAATTACGGTTATAGGCTCTTGCTCTACAAGTTCGGCAGCATCAGATGAGTTACATTCTGGTGCTGTTTCAGATACTTACGCTTACCTTTCTCCTGAAGCTATTGTTTACGCCTCTTCCATTTCCAATTTGATTGCAACATTTCCAAAATTCAGGAATGATGCGGTAAACAGAGAGGTTTCTTCTTTAAAAGTTTCACTTTCAGATTATTTGGGTGCAGTTCGAGACTTCAATCCATCTTCAAAGCACAAATCTCTGGCAGATTTTGAAAAATATTACAAAAAAATTCAGAAGTTAAGAAAGTTCCTGATAAAGGATGATGACGAAGTTCTGAATAGATATATGGTAAAGATCAAGACCAATATCAATCTCTTAGAAGCGTCTCAATCAAAAATTGAAGAGACTTCTATGTCTTCCAATTAACACTTATTGATTTAATGTTACAATTACAAGCAGAATCGAATGTTCCCACAGACTTTGGGGAGTTCAGAATGATGGCTTTTTCTGAAAATGAAAAAGATTGGATGCCCCATATGGCTCTGATTGCTAAAAATACGGATTTGAGTAAACCAGTTAATGTGAGAATCCATTCAGAATGTATAACAGGTGAAGTTTTTCATTCCCAGAAATGCGAATGCGGGCAGCAACTGAATTCTGCAATGAAATATATGCAGGAAAACGGGGGATTGATCATCTACCTCAGACAAGAAGGCAGGAATATTGGCATCATCAATAAACTAAAAGCATATGCACTGCAAGAAAAAGGTCTCGATACTGTACAGGCAAATTTAGAATTGGGACTACCTGCAGATGACAGAGATTTTGGTATCGCAATAGAAATGTTAGAGAAACTGAATGTAAAATCTCTAAATCTAATGACCAACAATCCGGAAAAGATCCAGATCATTAAAAATAGTAATATTAAATTCAATTCCCGAATTCCTCTACAGATCAAGTCTAATGATGCAAGCGCATCTTATCTTAAGACAAAAAAGGACTTTTTCGGACATCTTTTAGATGATGAAAATACCTAAACCATAAAAATAAAAAAAACCGTCGATCGACGGTTTTTTTTATTTGATAATTATCAAATAAATTATTTTTTCTTAGCTCCAGAAACTGCAGTGGCCAAATCAGCTCCAGCTTTGAATTTCGCAACCGTCTTAGCAGCAATTTTGATTGGTTTTTTAGTTGCTGGGTTGATACCTTGTCTTGCAGCTCTTTCAGATACTGAGAAAGTCCCGAATCCTACTAAAGATACTTTACCGTCTTTTTTCTTAAGTGTTTCTGTTACGTTAGCAACAAATGATTCCAAAGCTTTTTTAGCAGCAGCTTTTGTGATTTCTGCATCTTTCGCGATAGCGTCGATTAATTCAGACTTGTTCATAATATTTATTAATTAAAGTTATGTTGTTATAGCAAATATAAGACAATTTTAATATCGTGCAAATATTTTTACAAAATTTAGCGAAGAATATATTATTTATTTTATTATAATGAATTTTTCATAAATCGATTATCAACGAAAACACGACTTTTAAGAGAGTTCAATTACAATAATTCTCCTTTATTTATCAGTAATTATAAGAAATAATCAAAAATCTATCCATATTCATAAATTCATAAATTTAATATGGTTTTCATATTATTTTAAGCAAATATTCAATACAAAATTATACCACTTTAAATTTCCGAATTTATTTATTTAGCGTAAATTTGTATCTATGTTAATCGAAGTTTTTAAATCGAAAATCCACAGAGTCCGTGTCACTGCATCGGACCTTGATTACATTGGGAGTATTACTATTGATGAAGACCTTATAGAAGCAGCTGGCTTGATTGTTGGCGAAAGAGTTTACATTGTGAATGTGAATAACGGCGAACGTTTTGACACTTATGTTATCAAAGGAAAAAGAAAATCGGGGGAAATATGTCTAAACGGACCGGCTGCCAGAAAAGTGCAGAAAAATGACGTCATAATCATCATAGCTTATGCACAGATGACACCTGAAGAAGCCGAAGACTTCCAGCCAAAAATCGTTTTTCCAGACGAAAAAACTAATCTTCTAACATAACAGTATCTTGGAAGATAAGAAGCCATTAGTACTCAAAAACATTCTTACAGTTTTAATTTCTATTGCAATTGCAGGAGTTTTTCTTTGGGTTGCACTTAGAGGATTAGACTTTGACAAAATCAAAAATTCTTTGCAGAAAGCCAATTATCTTTGGGTTTTGTTCGCAGCCATTTTTGGGGTTTCAGCCTACGTTTTTCGGGCTGTAAGATGGAATCTTCTCTTGGGGCCAATGGGTTATAAAATCTCCAACAGCAATTCTCTTTGGTCACTTTCTTTCGGATACCTGATGAATCTTACAATCCCAAGAAGTGGAGAAGTTGCGCGTTCAACTGCACTTTATGGTGTTGAAAAAGTTCCGGTTGACAAATCTTTTGGTACCATTATTCTGGAAAGAGTTGTTGATTTGGTTTGTATGGGAATTTTTGCCTTGATAACTTTAGTGTTCAAATATGACACACTACTATCATTCTATAAATTAGCAGCAGAACAGAAACCAGATGATAAAAAAGAATTAAATTGGTTTGAATTACAATTGACAAAAATTGGAATAACTAATTTAGAACAATTTTATTTTTACTTAAAAGTGTCAATTGTAATTCTTATAATCTTAGCTTTAGTATATCTATTCATTTACAAAAAAGACAAATTAATCAGTTTTGCCAAAGGTGTATTTGAAGGCTTGAAAACCATTTTCAACTTAAAACAAAAAGGAAAATTCATCCTTCTAACTGCAGGGATCTGGGTTTGCTATTTTTTCGCTTCATATTTAGTCTGCTTTTCATTACCCGAAACTTCGAACTTCACACCAGCTGACGGATGTTTCATTTTGGTTGTCGGAACTTTAGGAATGATCATTCCTGCAAGTGGCGGAATTGGAGCTTTTAACCTCGCAATGAAATTTGGTTTCACCGCTTTGTTTATTTCTATGGGAAAAGATGCTGTAGAAGGCGGAGAATTAGGACTCGCCTACTCTTTCATCACATTGCCTTTGCAAATTATTATTATGCTCGTAATGGGCCTAATCTCGATTCCGACGTTGGCGAAGAATAGAAAGATTTAGGTAAACTAAATATCTTAAACCTTTAAATTTGTTTTTATTTTAAATCATCAAACTTAGCCTTCATTGTAGGATTGCCATAAGTCAGTTTTTTGATTGTCAAATCTTCGGCTTTATTGTTGGCAAGGCGAAGATTATTGACTGAAGATAGTAATGCGTCTTTAGTTTTCTGAAGATGGGAAATCGTTTTGTCAATTTCTTCAACCGCAGTTTTGAATTGCCGGCTTGCCAGTTCATAATTTTTCGCAAAGCCTTGTTTGAAACTATCAATTTTCTCCTCAAAATTGGTAATGTCGATATTCTGATTCCTTACCAAAGCGAGTTCTTTCTTATATTTCAAGGAATTCATAGCCGCATTTCTAAGAAGCGTGATGATTGGGATAAAAAACTGTGGACGAACGACATACATCTTTTCGAACCGGTGGGAAACATCGACTATTCCTGTGTTGTAAAACTCATTTTCAGCTTCTAAAAGAGAAACCATCACTGCATATTCGCATTTTTTCTCTGTTCTGTCTTTGTCGAGTTCTCGCAGGAAATCTTCATTCCTTTTCTTAGTAGCCGTCAAATCTGCTTCGTTCTTCATCTCGAACATTATCGAAATAATTTCGTTTCCAGATTCGTCAACTTCTCGGTAGATAAAATCACCTTTACTCCCAGAGCGAGAATCATTATCCTTTTCAAAATAGACATTCTGAAAGGCCGTTGCACGCAATTTATTGAACTCGATCTCGCAATGTTGCTCCAAGGTTTCACCAAGCATTTTTGTAGATAGTCTGGCTTTCATTTCCTTGACACGGTCAATTTCTTCGTCTTTATATTTAATGATAGCATCTTTGGATTTCAGTTTTTCATCAAACTGTTCCTTCAAAGATTTTTCTGAAAGTTCTTTTTCTAAATCTTTATTATTTAACCTATTACGCAATTCCAGCTTTTCATTTTCGAGATTATTTTTCTCTTTCTCGAATTTCTGAACAGCTTCTGAAACCGCCAATTTTTTTTCGTTTTCAGCTTTTTCAATTTTAGACTTCAGTTCCAGAATCTCTTTTTCTTTTTCGGAAATTTTCCCCGTAAACTCCAATTCTTTGGCCGATTTTAATTGAGAAATCTCAGCATCCTTTTTAGACAGCTGTTCTTGCAAATGACTTTTGAATCTTTCTTTGGTCAATTCAATCTCGCTGTTCTTTTCTCGTTCAGCGAGTTTCAAACGCTCTTGCAACTCTTCTTCAAATTGATGATTGCGAACTTGTTTCAGAATCTCCGCAAATCCCGCTTCATCTACTTTAAAGGCTTTTTTACAATTCGGACAAATGATCTCGTTCATAATATTTCGGTTTCTAAAGCAAGGTACAAATTAATAAAGCATTTTAGAAATTAAAATTTGTATCGATCACAAAAATACACTCTACAATTTCTCCAACATTATTAGCTTTAAAGATTCGATTTCGTTAAATTTGTAATGTGAATCCCAATTTAGAACTTCAGCTCAAAACTCTTCCTTCGGAACCTGGCGTTTATCGTTATTATGATAAGAACGATAACCTTTTGTATGTCGGGAAAGCCAAACATCTTAACAAAAGAGTTCTTTCTTATTTCAACAAAAATCAGAATGGTTACCGAACCAGAATAATGGTTTCCAAAATTCACAGGCTGGAAACTACCGTTGTAAACAGTGAATATGATGCGCTTCTTCTGGAAAACAATCTGATAAAGACGCATCAGCCTTTTTACAATGTGATGCTGAAAGATGACAAAACTTATCCGTGGATATGCATCAAGAATGAGGATTTTCCAAGAATTTTTTTGACCAGAACCAAAATTAAAGATGGTTCGGAATATTATGGCCCTTATGCCAAAGTTCGCCCGGCGAGAATCCTTCTCGACACTATTAAAAGTCTTTATAAAATCAGAACCTGCAACCTGAATCTTGCTCCGGCAAAAATCGCTGAAGGCAAATATAAAGTCTGTTTGGAATATCACATCAAAAACTGCAACGGTCCTTGCGAAGACCTAGAATCTAAAGAAGATTATGACGAAAAAGTAGAAGCCATACGAGGCATCATCAAAGGAGATTTCCGTTTTGCAAAAAAATATCTGGAGGAAAGAATGTATCGGTTTGCTGCGAATCTGGAATTCGAGAAAGCACAGATGCTAAAACAGAACATCGAAGCTCTAGATGATTATCAAGCCAAACACACGGTCGTGAATCCAAGTATTGATGACGTTGATGTTTTTGGGATGACGAGTGATGAAACAGCAGCTTATGTGAATTATTTCAAAATAAGAAATGGTTCTATTGTGCAAAGTTTTACAACAGAAATCAAGAAAGTTCTGGAAGAGACGGATGAAGATATTCTGGAGGAAGCCATTGTAGAAATTCGCCAGAAATTTGATTCCAGTTCTAGAGAGATTTTGATTCCGTTTCATTTGGGAATCGAAATCCCGAATGTTAAACTCATCGTTCCAAAAGTCGGCGACAAGAAAAGAATCGTAGAGCTTTCCGAGAAAAATGCAAAGGAGTATCGTGTTGAAAAACTGAAACAAGTTCAAATCGTTGACCCGGAAAGACATACCAACCGAATCATGTCCGAAATGCAGAGAATCCTGAGAATGCCTGTTGAGCCAAGACATATCGAAGGTTTTGACAACTCGAATATCCAGGGAACGAATCCCGTTTCGGCTTGTGTGGTTTTCAAAGACGGGAAACCGAGCAAAGCAGATTACAGAATTTTTCATCCAAAAACAGTGGAAGGTCCGGATGATTTCAAAACAATGGAAGAAGTCGTTTACAGGCGTTACCGAAGATTGATTGACGAAGGTGAACCTTTGCCTCAACTGATTCTGATAGATGGAGGAAAAGGACAATTGTCTTCCGCAGTCAAAAGTTTGAAATTGCTTGGACTTTACGGAAAAATCACAATCATTGGCATTGCAAAACGTCTGGAAGAAATTTATTTTCCGGAAGATTCAATTCCTTTATATATTGATAAAAGAGCAGAGACGCTCAAAGTTCTCCAACGTGTACGAGACGAATCTCACCGTTTCGGCGTGAGACATCACAGAACCAGACGGACTAATTCCACCATCAAATCGGAGCTGGAAGCAATCCCTGGCGTTGGTCCAAAATCTATTGAATTATTATTGAGTAAACTGAAATCAGTCAAAAGAATCAAAGAAGCGGACATCGTGACTTTGGAAGAAATTCTTGGAAAAGCCAAGGCTAGAATTGTCTGGGAGTTTTTTAATTCTTCTGAAAATTCATAACGTCTTAACTATCGGAATTCTTCTTGTTAATTCTTATCTTTGCAACCTAAAATTTAAAAATGAACAAATACATAAAATTTGTAATCGCTGCAATCATTATAGCTCTGGGTGTTTATTTGATGTTCGATCGTAATATCGGTTGGGGAATCGTTTTAGTTGTACTCTCAGCAATTCCTATCGCACTTTTCTTCAAAAACGAAAATATCCTTTTGGCTTTTTGGCAACTCAGAAAACAAAATATGGAAAAAGCTGCAAATTTTTTATCGAATATTACTAATTACAAATCTCAACTACACAAGAGTCAATATGGTTATTTCCACTATTTGCAAGCCTTGACAACAGCACAGGACAATCCTCAAAAAACGGAAGGATTGATGAAAAAAGCTTTGGACTACGGATTGAATATGAAGCACGACAGAGCAATGGCAAAACTGAATCTGGCTGCTGCTGCACTTTCCAAAGGTAGAAAAAATGAAGCTCAGAAACTTTTGGAAGAAGCAAAACAATTGGACTCAGCAGGAATGATGACCGACCAAATAAAGATGATGAAAGACCAGCTGAAGATGCCGACAATGCAGAAACATATGCACAATCCGAATATGAGAAACAGAGGGAAGTTTTTCTAGCTAAATAAAAGGAGCGAAAATAATTCGCTCCTTTTTTATGTCTTAAATTTATTATTCAACAATTAATTTCTCAGAATAAATTTTGTTGTCAATCTCGTATTTCAACAGATAAGTTCCTTTCGGATACTTGGAAACATTGATCTGTAGTTTTTTATCTGACGTATTATTGATGGTTTGCAATAATTTTCCAGTCAAATCATAAAGCAAAACTTTTGTCGGTCTAGCATTTTCCCAAGTCAAGTTGACAATATCTTTCACAGGAATCGGATAAACACTAACACCATTTTTTTTGAAAGTTGCGACACCTAAAGTTTTAACTTCAATCGTTGCCTGATAAGGTTTGAAATTTTGTTTAGTTGCAGTAATCATTAATGATTCTCCATCAACAATTCCGCCCAAATCAAAAACTACACTTCCATCTTTGCTATGAGCAGAACCTATTATAGTTCCATTTTTGGTCAAAGCAACAGCTACATTCTCTTCCTCACAAGAAACAGTTAGCGTTTGTGTAGATGAATCAATCTGATTTGGATGCTGTAGTTCTAAATTTTTGGTCGTATCATATCTGAAAACAACAGATGGATCACCAAAAAGAACCCAGGTTTGCATAACTTCAATAGCAGTTGCGGAAGCATTATAGCTATCCAACATTCCTATTTGTGAGTTATAAAACAATCCTCCAATCGTTTCTTTCTTATTGTTCTCATAAACCTCAGTAAGGATATTCGTCATCTCGTCCTGAGTTTCCATAGGTTCTGCCCAAGCCATAAGAATTGTAGAAGCCGCAGTGGCAATAGAACCAGCCGGAGAATTGTTATAGCTTACCGACATCAGATCTTCCGCAAGACAAGTTTTTCCAACAAAAGTCCCATTATTACATGCCACAGAAACTACAAAAGGATACATTCCATTGTTCTTCAATTGTTTTACATAATTAGAGGTATAATTTCCAGTAACCATCAGATTCAGGTCACCGTGTCCTGTATAATTGAATAATCCTGTTCCGGCATTTATTGCATTATTGATCATTGTCGGTGTTGGTTCACCCGCTGCATCTTCTCCACCTTGTGAACCTTGATAAAACTCGTAAACAGTTTGATAACCATAATCTTTCAATTGAGTTCTAATCTTTCTGAGATGCACATAATCTGCTTCGCCATCATTTCCATAGCCATTCCCTTCGTTAGATCCAATTCCGATGGCATTTTTCATCCAATCTCCGGCAATAGGACTTTTCTCATACTCCAGAATCTTGTCTGTCATAGTTTTAATACCTAGACTATTTCCGGATAGTCTTCCTACGAAAGCTTCCGGATAATAATCATTCGTAAATTGTCCATAATAAGAATCGCTCCAAAGCTGCTCTCCATTATATCCATAAGTATGAGAAGGAACATCACCAGAATCGCCAACTAAAAGGATATAAACCAAATTAGGATTGGTTTGATAAAAATTGGTTATATAATTTTTGATGGCCGTATCCGTAGTTCCTGCAGCTGTAGTATTCACAACCGTTGTTTTGATGCCCTTTTCTCGCTTCCAGTTTACTAAAGAACTTAACTGATTTTCAAAAGCCGGGGCTGTAATAATTAATAAATCTCCCTCTTCTTTTGCAGGAGTATATTTGTTTGAAGTTAAGTGATTAAGATAATGTTTGGAATAAAGATCATTAAAGAAAGTATTATCTGTTTTCTTAGAAATAATTTCATTTGCTCCTTTTTTATCATTCAAAATAACTTCTACTCTTAGATTTTTATAAACTCTAAGCTTGTGTCGAACAGGATTGTACTGATAGGGATAAAGTGAAAATGTAACACCTCTCGTATTTCTAAGAATGTGCGGATTTCCAAATTGAGCCAATTTTCCAGGGAAGAAATCATCTCTTTTATAATTCTCGCCGAAAATATAAGGAATCGTTTCCGGGTCAGTATTTCTTTTTAGATTTCCTTTGGATGGAACAATATCGATGTTGTCGATATCTTCGTAGCTGTCATATACTATTTTGTAATCGAAGTTTCCTTGTTCCGGAAGCTGAATAGATTTGGAGAAATAAGGCATTGCAGGATTTCCTGCTTCGGACATCAGAACCGAATATTGTTTTGAAAAAGTATGATAATTTTTACCATTGATACTTTTATCCGTTTTCGCAAAAGAATCAAGTTCAAAATCAACAGATATAGACTGACTATCAGAATGTATCAATTTAAAATCTTGTGCAAACGAATTCCCAGATAGAAAAGCTAATAGCAAAGAAGAAAATAGTATATTTTTTTTCATAAACTTTATTTTTTTGTCAAATATATAAATTTTAAGCAAATCTAATTTACATATTTCAACAAAAACAAAATTTAATTACATTTCATCATTTTGCTCGTAACCATAAAATTTGGGTATCTGCCAATGGTATTTTACTGCCAAAGTACGAATGATCACAATCAAAAGAATCGTGAAAATCTGAATCAATCCATAAGACAGAACAGAATACCGTGATAGAAGCAGAAAGATTCCACCGCCAACAATACAAGCTGTTGCATAGATCTCTTTTCGGAATACCAACGGGATTCTGTTCAATAAAATATCTCTGATGATTCCTCCAAAACAACCGGTAATTGTTCCCAAGGTCAAACAGATCAATGGATGAAGGCCTTCATTCAACCCTTTTTGGATTCCGATAATGGTAAATAAGCCTAGTCCAAAACTATCAAATATAAAAAGTGTAACCTTGAAGTTCTTCTCGATAGATTTGAAGATCATTGAAAAGACACAGGTGAAGAATATCAACGAACAAGTCAGCATATCGGTCATCCAGAAAACAGGAACATCTAAAAGCAAATCCCTTACTGTTCCTCCGCCAACTGAGGTAACAAATGCAATAATCAAAACCCCGAAAGGATCAAGACGTTTTTGCATCGCAGCAAAACTCCCCGACATTGCAAAAGAAATCGTTCCTAAAACTTCGATAATAAAATTGAATTGTTCGTGCACGTTTTTATGATTGACTGTTGATAAATGATAATCGATAAAATCTAAATATAATAATTAATCATTCATCAATTATAATTTATCATTTATATTCCTAGTTCTACAAGAACTGGGCAATGGTCAGAGTGTTTAACTTCCGCCAAAATTACGGCTCTTGTCAATTTTTCTTTCAATGGTTCGGAAACGAAATTATAGTCCAAACGCCAGCCTTTGTTTCTCGCCCTTGAACCAGCTCTGTAACTCCACCAAGAATATTGGTCCGGCTGGTCATTGAAATATCTGAAACTATCGGTCAAACTATTTTCATTCATAAAATTGGTCATCCACTCCCTTTCCATTGGAAGGAAGCCTGAAGTATTTGCCAAACCAATTGGATTATGAATATCTATTGCTTCGTGACAGATGTTGAAATCTCCGCTGATGATTAGATTCGGGATGGTTTTTCTGAGTTCTTTGATATAAGCCAGAAAATCGAAACAGAATTGCATTTTGAAATCCAATCTCTCAATATTAGAAGCTGATGGAACATAAACCGAAATCACGGAAAAGCCATCGAAATCCGCTCTCATAATCCTGCCTTCGTTGTCGTAGCTTTCGATTCCGCAACCATATTCTACGTGATTTGGTTTTACTTTGGAAGCGATTCCTACTCCACTATAACCTTTCTTCACTGCAGAATGCCAATAACTGTGATATCCTAATTTTTCAAAACTATCAATATCAATCTGGTCATTTCCAGCTTTGCTTTCCTGAATGCAAATCACATCTGGGTTTGCGACATTGAGCCAGCCCAAAAAATCTTTTGTGAATGCAGCGCGGATTCCGTTGACGTTGTAGGAAATGATTTTCATAAAGTAAGGTTGCGGTATTTAGATTCAAGGTTGAAATTTCAAAGTTCGGGATTTTGAATTGAATGGTCAAAAGAAATGCAAAAGTTCTTTCTAGCCCCGATGGGAACGGCATCCTTTTTTGTTATTGCGATTGCAGAAAAGTTCAACAGATTGCTTCACTTCGCGTTCGCAATGACAAAAAGATATAGCACTTCGTCAGGCTCAGTATAAATTACTAGAGGTTTGGAAACGTCTAAATAATAACAAACTTCTTGCTCCTAAAGAAAAAGGCGGAAAAAGTTGCCTCTTTCCGCCCAATAAACCCAAATCAAATAAACTATGAAAAAACTACTTGGGTTCTAGGATGCTTATCGGGATGATGACCTCCTCTAGGGAAATCCCTCCGTGCTGATAAGTGTCTTTGTAATAATTCACAAAGTGATTATAGTTCTTCGGGTATGCTAAAAATATATTGTTCTTGGCGAAAATATATTTGGAACTCAGATTTCCTTTTGGCAGAAAGAGTTTGTCGGGATTGTTTATCGCCCAAACATCTTTGTCCTCATAGGTCAAACTTCGTCCTGTCTTGTATCTTATATTGGTAGACGTTTCTCTATCGCCAACTACCTTACTAGGTTTTTTAACATAAATTGTGCCGTGATCGGTTGTAATCACCAATTTGAATCCATTTTCTGCAGCAGTCTTTATAATTTTAATTAATGACGAATTCTCGAACCAATTGTATGTCAAAGACCTGAAGGTTTTATCATCTCTAATTAATTGATTTACAATATTATTATCGGTTTTTGCGTGAGATAAAATATCAATAAAATTGTAAACTATTACTAACAAATCATTGTTCTTATGTTGATTGAAATCTTCTAAAATCTTTCTTTCAAAATCTGAATTCAGGATTTTCAGGTATTTCATTGATTTGCTTGATAGTCCCAAACGCTTCATCTGGTCTTCCAGGAAATCTCTTTCGTGTTCGTTTTTGTTACCTTCTTCATTATCATTAAACCAATATTGCGGGAATCTTTTTTCGATTTCAGAAGGCATTAAACCTGCAAAGAATGAATTTCTTGCGTATTGTGTAGCTGTTGGCAGAATACTGAAATAATAATCCTCAGAAGTTTTGTTGTAGAACTTCGTGAACAGAGGTTCTATGACTTTCCACTGGTCGTATCTCAAGTTATCTATCATCAGCAAAAGAACTTTTTCTTTTTCCAGCTCTGGTTTCACTTTGTCTTTGAAAAGCGTATGGCTCATCATCGGTTTTTCATTGCTGTGAAGCCATTCTTCATAATTATTCTCTATGAATTTTGAGAATTGTATATTGGCTTCTTCTTTTTGATTTTGAAGCAGATCTGCAAACTCATTATCGGAAACCTTATCGAATTTCACTTCCCAGCTTAGGATTTTTTTGTAGTATTCTGCCCAATCCTGATAAGTTCTGAGGTAAGATAACTCCATACTAAGGTTACGGAATTCCTGCTGATAATCTACAATAGTCTTTTGCTCCACTAGAGATTCGCTTTGAAGAATCTTCTTTAGAGATAGTAGAACCTGGTTTGGATTGACTGGTTTCAGGATGTAATCTGAGATTTGAGAACCAATTGCCTGCTCCATAATGTGCTCTTCTTCACTCTTCGTAACCATAACGATCTTGAGCGCATTATCTTTTTCCTTAATCATCGGAATTGCTTCCAAACCGGAGATTCCCGGCATATTTTCGTCAAGAAGTGTTAACTCGAATTTTTCTTTTTCTATCATTTCCAACGCTTCATTCACATTGTTCACCGGCGTAACGTTGTAGCCTTTATTCTCTAGGAAGACGATGTGTGGTTTCAGTAAATCGACCTCATCATCTATCCATAAAATTTTTCCTGACATATATTTTTCTATTTAAATAGTTCGTATCAAAATTATAACCAAAATATCATAACAATGACTAAATAACAGAATTTCGAAGTTAAATATTAGTTAACATAAATAAAAAATAGCCAAAAAAATTTCCATCAAGAAATCGTTTTTAGCTATTGTATAAAATATTTTATAAAATTAAAGGGCAAGTACAGCAATTAAGACTCCTATAGCAGCATAAGCAGTAACAGTGATGATATCCGAAATGGGCTGAGAAAAACGCTTTTCCAAAATCGCATCTTCTTCTATCTGGTTTTTGTGGAACTTCATTTTCTTTTCAGGTTTACGAACAGGGTGAACCACCAGTGAGTCACTTTCCCATTGATCGACCTGTATCTTATATCGTTTATCGGCAACTTTGATTTTGTAAATTTTACCTGATTCCAATTTATCTTTTATCCCTAACAATTTTCTTGTTGTTTTTTGACCTTGCGGAAACATCGCTTTTATTTTGCCATCCGCAGTCGCACTTCGTAATTGGCTTTTCTGGACTTGATTTTCTACAGAAATTGCATCAACAGCAGTAGCTGTCATTTCAGATTTCTGAGATTTTATTCTAGGGTTTTCCTTAGCCGCAGTCGGGACCTCTTTTTCATCAGCAACATGTCTATAGGTATAACAGCTTGTAAAAAGGCAAAATATAAGAAGAGAATAGATGTTTAATTTCATAAAACCAAATTTAAGAATTAAAACGAATAATTCTATAGAATAAGTATTTATTCGGAAAAATAAAAGTCTGTTTAATTTTTTAAACAGACTTTCAAAATTTTTAGATTCCTGAAATAAATCTTTGCTAATCAATTTTTTAATTAGAATAGCTCATCAATTCCTCTTTCTTAGAGTTGTACAGATGAAACTCCAGCATTTTAAAAGAATCTCTGGGAATGATGGTTACCCATTTTTTGTACTTCAAAAACCATTTGTTTTGGATACTTGCCAATCCTTTGGTAAGATAGGCTTCCACAAATGGATGCACGTGCAGGAAAAGCTTTCCTTTTTCTGTCTGCATAATGGTTCTGATAGAATCTTCCATTTTTTCGACAATCACGATTGGAGCGATGATCTCGCCGTCTTTGTTGGGGTTTTCTTCAGACGTTTCGATATGCTTTTCTGAGCGCACACGTTGTCTGGTCATCTGTATCAAACCAAATTTTGAAGGTGGCAAGATCTTGTGCCTTGCTTTGTCACGCTTCATTTCTTCACGAAAATGTTCGTATAATTCCTTTCTGTGTTCCGGGTCGGTCATATCGATAAAATCGACAACAATGATTCCGCCCATATCTCGCAGACGTAACTGTCTAGCGATTTCTGTCGCTGCCATTTTGTTGACATTCAATGCGTGGGTCTTGTTCGTGTTGGCAGATGAGATATTGTTTCCGGAATTCACATCTACAACATGAAGCGCTTCTGTATGCTCAATTACCAGATAAGCACCTTTTGAAGCTGGAATATTCACGTGCTTTCCGAAACTTTGCTTCAGCTGCTTCTCGACATTATAATACTCCATCAAAGGAATGTGAGAATCATAAAACTGAACAATATTTTTACGTTCCGGCGCAATTACTTCTATGTAAGCTTTCATATCATCAACCATTTTTTCATCATCGCAGATGATGCTTACGAAATCCTGGTTAAAGTTATCTCTAAGGATAGAAGACGCTTTATCTTCTTCACTCAAGACCTTACTTGGAACTTTATTTTTCTGAATGTTTTTAAACGTCGACTCCCATTTTTTCACCAGCTGATTCATATCATTATGAAGCTCAGCTACTTTTTTCCCTTCTGCAACGGTTCGGATAATCACCCCGAAACCTTCCGGACGGATACTTTCTATCAATGTTTTCAGACGATTCTTTTCTTCTGGGTCAGCTACTTTTTTGGAAATTGAAATCTTATTATCGAAAGGAATCAAAACCAAAAAACGACCTGTAAGAGAGATTTGCGTAGAGATACGCGGTCCTTTTGTAGAAATTGGTTCTTTGGTAATTTGAAGAAGGACAAGGTCGCCCGCCGTCAAAACTTTGTCAACAGTTCCAAGTTTGTTTATATCTTTTGCTGTTTCAAAATTTTTGAGACTTGGGGATTGTTGTTTTTTTAAGATTGTACTCTTAAGGAATTTCTGGTAAGAAAGGAATTGCGGACCCAGGTCCTGATAATGCAAAAATGCATCTTTGTCTGTTCCAATGTTGACAAATGCTGCATTGAGATTGGGTGCAAGTTTCTTGATTTTACCTAAAAATAGGTCACCGACCACGAAATCGGTCTTTGTTTCTTGTTCGTGAAGTTCAAAAAGGCGGCCATCTTCCAATAAAGCAATTTTTGAAGCATCTCCCTCATTGGAAATAATCAGTTCTTTTTTCATAACTTCATAAAAAGGTTTTATTAAAATTAGGTTGTAAATATAAAACAAAAATATAGCTGGCAAAATGCCAACTATATTTAATATGTTTAAGACTCAAAAAGGCTAAATTATTTTTTCTTTTTGTGTCTGTTTGCTCTTCTTCTTTTCTTTCTTTTGTGAGTTGCTACCTTGTGTCTTTTTCTTTTCTTTCCGCTTGGCATAATTTATATTTTTTTATACTGTTAATACTCGATTAATTATTTTACTGCAACTTTGGTCTTTACTTTTTCTACAAAAGTTTTTGAAGGTTTGAAAGCAGGAATATTATGAGCAGGGATTTCTATAGCTGTATTCTTAGAAATGTTTCTTCCTGTTTTAGCCGCTCTTGTTTTGATGATGAAAGAACCGAAACCTCTTAAGTAAACGTTATCTCCGTTATACATAGATGTTCTGATTTCTTGCATGAAAGCTTCGATAACTTTCTGTGTATCATTCTTTTCTACTCCCAGCTTGTTCGAGATGGTATTTACCAATTCTGCCTTTGTCATTTTCTAAAATTCTTTATATTTTTGGTGTGCAAATATAAGACATATTTTTGAAAACAAACAAACAAAATGCTGATTTTCTTCACATTGGAAAAAAGCTCGCAAACTGGTATGATACCAATGCCAGACAACTTCCCTGGAGAGAAAACCAGCTTCCTTATAATATATGGATAAGTGAAATTGTTTTGCAGCAAACGCAGGTAAAACAAGGTCTCGGCCATTATCTCCGGTTTATAGAAAGATTCCCCACAGTACCAGCACTTCATAATGCTTCGGAAGATGAGGTTTTGTTATACTGGAAAGGTTTGGGCTATTATTCCAGAGCAATTAATCTGCATAAAGCCGCTCATCAGGTTGTAGAGGATTTTGGTGGTGAGTTTCCTCATCATTATAATGACATTTTAAAATTAAAAGGAGTTGGAAAATATACAGCTGCTGCGATTGCAAGTATTTGCTTTGACGAAAAAGTTCCTGCAGTTGATGGAAATTTCTATCGGGTTTTGTCGAGGATTTTTGCTGATGATTTTGATATTTCTGGTTCAAAGGCTTTTCAATACTTTTCTGATTTAGCTTTGTTAATTATGCCTGATGACAAGTCTGGCGAATTCAATCAGGCGATAATGGATATTGGTTCTGAGATTTGCAAACCCAAAAATCCGCTTTGTGGAGAATGTCCTGTGAATGATGATTGTATCGCTTTCCAAACTGGCCGAATCTCGGGATTTCCTGTGAAAACTAAAAAAGTAAAAGTTTCAGATCTGAGTCTGAGATATTTTTTCGTGAAGCATCAAAATCAGTTTCTTATCAAACAACGTGGAAATGATTTCATCTGGAAAAAACTATATGAATTTCCAACTTCAATTCCTGAAAAATGGAACGATTATATCATTAATTCAAAAATAATAAATCATAAACTTACGCATAAAAATATGACGATAGAAATAAATGTGGTTGATATAGATTCTGGAAAAGAATTTAAAGAATTCGCCAAAGAGAATGATTTTTTGATAGTTGACAGGACAGCAGCCAATGAAAAATCGTTCCCAAAACCTTTGCAGTCATTTTATGAATCCATCGACTCCTTTCAAATGAGTTTAAAATTGAATTAAAAAATTACTGATGCTCTGAGATTCTTCAAGCCCGAGTTTTTTTCTCAATCTTGACCTTGCAACCACAATGCTGTGTGGACTTTGCTGTGTAATTGCGGAGATTTCTTTGGAGGAAAGGTTTTGTCTGAGGAATACGCAAAGGCGAAGTTCGTTTTTGGTAAGGGATGGATATTTATCTAGTAATTTTTTGTAAAAATCTTCGTCAGTTTCTATAAACAATTTATCAAACTCGGATTTATTGAGTGCCTGTGAACCTTTTTTGAAATCCATAATGATTCTGGAAATCATCTTTCGGTCGTCTTCGTATTTCGGGTCCATTTCTTTGAGTTCCTTTTGTGTGGTCTGAAAAATCTCAGAAGCCTGCATCATTTTGACGGCGTTATTTGCCAATTCTTTGTTTTTCTCATCCAGTTTTTTAGCGAGAAGTTTATTTTCCGCTACTTTTTTTTCGGACTTGCTTTTCTGAAGCTTAAACATCAAGAGCACAATCACGGAAAACAACAGTAAAATAATCATCCCGAAAATAAAGTATCGCTCTCTTTTTTTCTGCTGTTGAAATAATTCTTTCTGCTTGTTTTTTTCTTCAAATTCAGACTCAAGTCTTGAAACTTTTTTAGCATTTTCTTTGTTGATTGTAACTTCTGACAAAGATTTTGCAACGTGAAGATAATAAAGTGCGCTTTTGTAATCTTTGAGATTTTCGAAATAAGAAACCAGCTTTTCCGAGGAAGATAATTTGATGTCAGAAAAATCACTCTTATTAGAAATATCAAAAGCGTTAGAAAGATAATAATAAGACGAATCCCGGCGGGAAGGTTGTGAAAGATAAATATTCCCTATATCTGCATACAGACTCGCAAGGTCATAGTCGGACTTGATTTTTTTAGCAAGGCTGATGCCTTTTGACAGGTTACTAATTGCCAGATCCGGTTCTTTTAACTTGACATTGACGTCCGCTATATTTTCATATGCGATAATAATATTGAAGGTATCTTTCAGATTTTCATTACGCTTTTTAAATTCCTTCAGCATCTCTAGCGACCTTGCATAATTTCCATGCTCTTTTTCCAGAACCGCAAGATTGTTATAAATAAGGGAACCTTCGACATTCTGGCTTTCCTTGTTGGATTCGAATTTCTTGAGAGCCAATTCCCAAAAACGACGGGCTTTTTTATAATTGCCCATCAAATAATAGCAGCCACCAATATTATTCAGAATAGAAAAAGAACGATTGGATTCTTTCTCATTTTTAATTTCCAAGGCTTTATAATAATAGCTCAATGCAAGGTAAAATGATTCCTGGTCTTTGTAACAATTTCCAGCAGTTACGAAAAGTTCAATTTTGGTTGAATCCGCAATTTCTTTCTCGAAACGAAGTGCTTCCTGTATGTAGCTCATAGATTTCAGTCGGTTATTATTATTTTCCCGAATCAGATTGATGAGCCGTTTCACATATACATCAGAATTTTTGGAAGAATTCTGTGCACTGAAAAACAAAGTAAAAAACACCAAAAATAAAGCTAAAACATTCCGCATATCTACAAGTAATCATCAAATTTAGGGTTATTTTTTTATTAATTTTTACATTGTTTTAAATTATTGAAAATCAAATAATTAAACATTTTGTATATAAAATGTTACCATATTTAAATCAGAGTATTCATAATGTTACTCCATAAAAAATTAAAAACTTCACACTTAATTGTAACATTGTATCAATTAATCATAAAAAATTAAATAAATGAATGTAAAATTACTATTAAAAAGCTTGATTCTGTTCGTTTTCGGGCTTTTCAATGCACAACAGATCACATTAGACACCTCTTTGGTATCGGATACACAAGGGACCATAGATGAGTGGTGGTATTGGTCAGGTGGATTTCCTGTCCTAGGAACAGGCTTTACACCCAACTCAAAAGTGACGGTCTTTGCAACAGATCCTGATGGAAAACGATGGAGAGACTTTGAAGGCACAGCTGATAGCGAGGGAAAATTCTCTATACAAATCAGTGCCAAGAAAATCAAATCAGTAAAAGGTACACACATTGTAAAGGCGACAGATGCAAATGGCAAAACCGCTAATGCTAATCTAACTGTAATCGCCAATCCAAATGAAACCATACCCGTGACCATTGATTTCAAATATCTTACATTAGATCAGTTTTTCAACATTGGTCTCAAGCTACATGCTTCTAATGTCGAACCTAATGCACAAGTCGTTGTTCACCTATTCTCCCCAAATGAATCCGGATCGGGAATTACCGGACAATATTATGCAGATGAAAATGGAAATTTTGATATTGCTTTCACTGGAAATACACCAACGTACCCTTGGGGAGATATAATGCCAGACATCGCAGGAACCTGGAGAGTTAGTGTTACTGAGTACAATTCTAATTACTTTGGAAGTACAGAATTCAGAATATTACCAAATAATCCTAGTCCGGAATCATACGATCCGATAGATAAAGTAGACAACTTTATACCATCTACACCAATAACGCGTTTTGAGATCAACGGTACAGGTTATAATACGGACCCAAACAGTTCGGCTTTCTACGAAGACATGACAAGCAGCGTATTCAACCTGCAGGCAGGTCAGACTTATAATGTAAAGATCAAGGGTAAGAATCGTACAGATTATGCGCCGGATACTTATACCTTATTTGTAGACTGGAATCATAATGGAATCCTGGATGAAGACAACGAGATCATCAGCGAAGGTTATATCTTCGGATCTACTGGCGTTGATGACAAGTTCACAGAATTCCCAATTACAGTGCCTCAAAATGCAATCAACGGAAACACAAGAATAAGGGTTCTTAAAATGCAGTCTGTGACAGAATATTCTATGTTCTGGCCAACAGGTGCCTCAGGATATTATTATAACTCGGGGCAGGCTGAAGATTATACCCTTAACATTACCAATGGAATGGATGACCCTGGATGCAACTTCACTTGTCCTTCAGATATGAATGTTAATACCATTCCTGGCGGAACAACTGCAAAAGTAACTTATGAACTTCCTTTCACTTGTTCTGGAAATTCTACAGCATCCTGCAGCATTACTTACCCAAGCAAGAATGCTGAAAATCTTGTTAGCTTCTCAAATACATGGGTGGCCAATGACTTTATCGTTCCGGCAGGACAAACTATGAAAGTGAATAAAATCGTTCCTAATATTATCAGGTTTTCTTACGGAACATTTGTTAATATTTACAAAGACGACAATGGTAAACCGGGACAACTTGTAAAAGCGTTTGACAACATGGCCTATGAATCCCAGACTCAAGTGGGAACTGCTCCAGGAACAGGATTCCCAATCTATGAGGTTTCTATTAAACTACCGGAAACTGTAGAATTGCAAAGTGGAAAATATTGGGTGGCAATGCAGGCACAAGGGCCGGTTGTTTCCTGGGAATCAAAAAACAATGACGGAAGCACATCTAACAGTTATACGTCAAATAACAGTGGAACCAGCTGGACAGTGAGAGATGGGATAGATGGTGTTTTCAAAGTCTATTATGAGTGTGCAGCTCCGTCTCCTACAGTAGTTTTGGTTCAAGGCGCAGAATCAGGTTCAGATTTCCCAATCGGTGATAATGTCATTGTACATAATTTGGTAAAAGACGGCGTTATCATAGACACTTGTGTTTTCAATATTCATGTTAATCAAATCATGGCAACAGCTGATGTTTCCAAAAATACTGTAAGAGTCTATCCAAATCCTGTTGGTGATAATGTTAACATCGAATCTGATAACAAAATAAACAAAATTGAAGTTTATGATATATCTGGCAAAAAAGTAATCGAACAAGATACGAATGCAAAATCATCCGTTCTGAACACTACAAAATTGCCAAAAGGAAATTACATCCTAAAAACCAACGGCGATAAAGAAAACAGATCTTTTAAGATCATTAAAAAGTAAATTTAACTTTTCATAATTATTTTATTGTAGCTGCATCATTCTGGTGCAGCTTTTTCTTTTCAAAATATCTCTTTCATGATGTAATTATATTTATATTTGCACCACTTTAGTTTCTGGATGTTTCATCTGGAATTAAAAGGGAACGGAGTGCAATTCTCCGACTGTCCCCGCAACTGTAAATCGCAACTGATTTAATTAATAATGAAAAATTAATAATTAAATTTTAACTGTTTTTGCAAAATGTCATTGTTCTGAAAAGAGTGAGAAGGCGCAAAATCATCGAAAGTCAGGAGACCTGCCAGAGAAAATTTGAATAAAAGCTTTCGGAGGAAAGGCAGGTTATGACAAAACGTATTTTTACTTTTTTTTTCATTTATATCATACATCAAGTTTCTGCTCAGGAATATTTGATTGACACGTTATTTATTGATAATCAATTCAGTAAACTCTCTAAAACTGCAAAAATATCGAATCTTAATTCTGATAAAATCCTTGGAAATTCGACTTCTTTATCAGATTTGTTGAGATTTCAATCCAATATTTATATTAAAGAAAATGGTCGTGGAGCAACTTCATCGCCAGGTTTTCGGGGAACAACGGCACAACAAACGGCTTTTTTATGGAATGGAATCAATGTGAATTCAATTTTTCTAGGTCAAGGCGATATCAATAATATGAATCCGTTGAGCTATGAAAATGTCGGAATCAAATTTGGTGGCGGAAGTGTAATTTATGGAAGCGGCGCTATTGGCGGTTCAATCCACCTTAATAATATCCTTGATTTTAACAGAGGTTTCAACGGAATTTTGTTTTCGGAATATGGGTCGTTTGGAACGAGTAATTCTGTTGCTCAGGTGAAATTCAGTAATGGGAACTTTAGTTTCAATGTTAATATCAATCATTCCAGAAGTGAGAATGATTATGAAGTTCCTCAAAGAAAATTCATCAACAGAAACGGAGAATATCAGAACACGAGTTTCAACCTTGGCTTAGCTTATAAAATCAATCCGAATAACGAATTCTATTGGCAAAGTCAACATTATGACAGCGACCAACATTATCCGATCTTTGAGGAAAGCCAAACCAGAACAAAATACAAGGTCCAGACATTCCGAAGTTTGGCTGGCTGGAAATTACATTCCGGGAAATCCAGAAATAATTTCAAACTAGCTTATCTGGAAGATAATTTCCAATATTTTGGAGACATTAATAAAACCAGAACCAGTGGTGGAATAGGGAAACAATATATCATCAAAAATGATTTTGATCTTGCAGTTTCAAAAAATTCGTCCATCAATTTCATTTCAGAATATCAATATAATGAAGCAGAAGGTGTTGGAACTTCCGCGATTGGAACTCCGAAAAGGAATCAGGGGAATTTCTCACTACTCTATCGAAATAATGCTTTAGAAAAATTTTATTGGGAATTAGGTGCAAAACAAGAGATCGTAGAAGACTATAAAAATCCGTTTTTGTTCTCTGCAAGTGGAAAATATTCTGTCAACAATCGGTATCAAACTACGCTGAATATTTCTAGAAATTTCCGTGCTCCTACTTTCAATGATTTGTATTGGAAAGAAGGAGGAAACCCAAAATTGAAACCGGAAAGTTCTTACCAAGCAGAGATGTCGCACAACTTCAGTTATAGGAATTTCAAATTGGGAATCACGCCTTATTACATGTACATTGTTGATATGATTCAGTGGATTCCGGTCACTTCGATCATCTGGACTCCGAAAAACATTAAGAAAGTAGATTCCTACGGATTGGAAACTAATTTATCTTTCGATAAGGATTTTGGAAAGCACCATATCAACAGTAACCTTTCTTATTCGTATACCCGATCTATCAATTCGGAAACCAAAAAACAGCTTATGTATATTCCGTTTCATAAGATTAATTTCAATGCAGATTATCAATATTCATTCATCAGATTTTTTGTACAGGCTTTCTACAATGGAAAAACCTACACAGACAACACCGAAAATAATTTCATGAAAGAATATATGATTCTGAATTTGGGGACTTTGGCAAAGATTTCTTCAAAAATTCAGCTTGGTTTTAAAGTCAATAACATTACCAATCAGATCTATCAGACGGTTGACTATTATTATATGCCACAAAGGAATTATGCCGTCAATCTTAAATTAAATTTTTAAAACAATAAATAAATTTACATATGAAAATCAACAAATTACTAACCGGACTTTTCGCATCTGTTCTTCTGACATTCGCAGCTTGTAACGATGACGATTTCGATTTCAATAATCAGGAAACATCTTATAGCGGGATTTTAGTAACAAACGAAGGTAACTTCACAACACCTAGCGGAAGCGTTTCTTTTATTCCTTCTGATATTTCCACAATAGAAAATGATATTTACAGAAAAGTAAATAATGAAGTTCTGGGAGATGTTGTTAATAATATCGCATTTTCTGGTGATCTAGCTTATATTGTTGCTAATAACTCCAGCAAAATACAGGTTGTCAATCGTTTCAGATTTAACAAAACAGCTACCATTACTGATAATATCAACCAACCAAGGTTTATCACTTTCGCTAACAACTATTTTTATGTGACAAACAGCAAATACGGAGAATTCAACTATGTCTCTATTTACAATGCTTCTAATAATAGTTTTGTGAAAAAAATTGACTTTACAGATACTGTGGAAAGAATTGTGTCTGCCGGCAGCAAAGTTTTTGTTCAGAATGCTTCCTTTGGATTTGGTAATACCATTACAGTTATCAATAATGCCAATGAAGTTGAAAAAACAATTTCAATCCCTCACGGGCAGATCACTAAAACTATTTCTTATGATAACTCTGTCTATACATTAGCAAATGACTACGCAGACACTTATCTTTATCAGATCAACCCAGCAGGAAACATTATAAAGGAAACAAAATACACAGGAATCGCAAACGGAGAAAATCTAAGTATTGATAATAATAAAGTTGTATTCAATTCAAAAGGAAATGTTTACGTAACAGATCTATCCGGCACAACAACACCTTCCGCCGCTTTTACGATTGCTCCTTTCGAAGATTACAAAACGATATATGCTTTAGAAGTTCTGAATGGCAAAATTTTCATTTCTAATGTTAAAGATTATGTCGAGGATTCTCAAATATCAGTTTATTCATTAACCGGAAATCTTGAAAAAACTTTTACAGCAGGCAAAATTGCTGGAGGTTTCTATAAAAATTAATTTTTCATCATTTGTGTTTTTTAGAACTCTGTCAAAAATAAATTGACAGAGTTCTTTTTTTAATTTTCAAATGACAGAAATCATTGTTTTCCCAAATTTTAAGCATAATTTTTGATTGGTCTAAAGCAAAATAAAAATCTTAATTTTATAAAAAAATCGCAATGAGGGAAAAGATCGTTATCATTGGAGGTGGTTTCGCAGGTTTACAGCTTGCGAGAAATCTAAATAATCAAGGAAAATATAAGGTAATGGTCATCGATAAGATGAATCATCATATGTTCCAGCCTTTGTTCTATCAGGTTGCGACCGGACGAATCGAACCTTCCAATATTTCTTTCCCCTTCAGAAAGATCTTCCAGAAGTCAAAAAATATCCAATTCCGAATGACAGAAGTCAAGAAAATCATTCCGTCTGAGAACAAAGTGATTGGCGAAGATGGTGTTTTCACTTATGATAAATTGGTAATTGCTACAGGTTGTAAAACCAATTTCTTCGGAAATCAGAAGATGCAGGATCTGGCCTTAGGAATGAAAAATACGCAGGAAGCTATTACGATACGTAATCACATTTTGATGACCTTCGAAAAGATGATCATCGAAAGAAAATCCAGCGACGACGGCAACTGGAATCTCGTTATTGTAGGAAGCGGGCCAACCGGAGTTGAACTTGCAGGCGCTTTTTCCGAGATGAAAACCAATATTCTTCCGAGAGATTATCCAAGGATGAATTTCTCCGACCTCAACATCATTCTTATCAGCGCAGGTGACAAACCATTAGAAGCTATGAGCCATGAATCTCAGGATGCGGCGGAAAAATACCTGATTCAGCTTGGTGTGAAATTTTTGAAAAATGAACGTGTAACTGACTATGATGGCGACAAGATCTATATGCAAAGCGGAAACTCTATCCCAACCAATAATGTGATTTGGGCAGCTGGAGTTACAGGAAACATCATTGATGACTTCAACAAGGAAAATACTGTAAGAAACCGATATGTGGTTGACCGATTCAACAAAGTGAAAGGTTATGATAATATCTTCGCTATTGGTGATATCGCTTATATGGAAACGTCAAAATATCCTCAGGCGCATCCTCAGTTAGCGAATGTTGCTATCAATCAGGGGAAAAATCTGGCCAGAAATTTCAAAAAAGATTCCGAAAAAGACTGGCAAGAATATGAATATATCGACCGTGGTTCTATGGCAACCATTGGAAAACATAGAGCAGTTGTCGACCTTCCGAAATTTAAATTTCAGGGTTTTCTTGCTTGGTATTTCTGGATGTTCTTACATTTGATGCTGATTCTGAGTGTCAGAAACAAATTGGCAATTTTCTTCAACTGGATGTGGAGTTATATTAACAAAGACTCTTCATTAAGACTGATCATTGCGCCATCTAAGAAAAATCCGACAGAACAATAGTATAAATGATAATCGATGATTGATAATGATCTAATTTTATTCATCATTTATCAACTATCATTCATCAATTATAAAAAATATGCGAATAGACATCATCAGCGTACTTCCGGAACTTATGGAAAGCCCTTTCAAAACCTCAATCCTAAAAAGAGCGATGGAAAAAGGACTAGCCGAAGTTCATTTTCATAACATCCGAGACTGGAGCATCGGAAAACATCGCCAGATCGATGATGAACCTTATGGCGGAGGTGCCGGAATGATAATGATGGTTGAGCCCTTGGACAAATGTATTTCTGAATTGAAATCTCAAAGAGATTATGACGAGATCATCTATCTAACGCCTGATGGAGAAACACTTAACCAAAGAATTGCGAATACTTTATCAATCAAAAAAAATCTGATTTTTCTTTGTGGACATTATAAAGGAATAGACCAAAGAGTCCGTGATCTACATATTACCAAAGAAATCTCTATCGGAGATTATGTTTTAACCGGTGGGGAATTAGCGGCTTGCGTTTTGGCAGATTCTGTAATAAGGTTATTACCTGGTGTTTTGAATGATGAGCAAAGTGCATTGACTGACAGTTTTCAAGATGACCTTTTATCTTACCCAATCTACACAAGACCAGAAACTTACAAAGGCTTATCCGTTCCAAAAATTTTATTGAGTGGCAATTTCGGAGCCATCGAAGAATGGCAACACGACGAGGCAGTAAGAATCACAAAAGAACGCAGACCTGACCTTTTGGAATAATTAATGATACAATCAAAATATGACCTTTCTAATTTCTAGAGAGGTTTTTATTTGTTTTTAAAATCATTATCTTTATTTAAAATTGGATTTATGCAGAAGACAGTTTATGATAAAAGTGAATTACGGAATTTTGTGAACGACTCTCTCTCGGGAAAAGTTAAAACTTTGGAGTTTTACCTCAATTTTTCTTTGGAAGCCAGCAGAGACATCAAAAAAACTTCAAAATACGATTCTATACGAGAGGAAATTCAGGAGGAGATTTATCATTTGGACAGACAAATGGTTTCGCTTAAAAGTATGCAGACTCAAATGCGCAAAGTCTTGAATTCTGTCTCAGAAACTATAAAACTTGGTTCACTTGTTATTACCAATAAAGCCCGTTTTTATATTTCTGTTTCTTTGGGTGAGTTTTTCTTTCAAGGCGACCGATTCTATGCAATTTCCCCCGAAAGTCCAATGGCGCAGATAATGCTCGGGAAGAAAGTAGGCGATGATTTTGTCCTTAATAAAATTCATCAGGAGATTGTTGAAATCATTTAGAGACAAATGCTGGATGCCAGATGTCCGTAGATTCCCACTTTAAAGTTTTTCTTATTTCTTTTTACTTTGTTCCTTTTTCTTCTTTCTCGTATCTTTGAGTTATGGAAAACGCAACAATCCTCAAACATATTATAGAAGAGCGCAGAAGCATCTTCCCGAAAGATTATTCTGATAAAGAAATTCCTCAACACATCATCGACGAAATTCTCAGTAATGCAGTTCTGGCTCCGAATCACAAACGCACGAAACCTTGGCGTTTCAAAGTTTTCAAGGAAGAAGAAAAACAAAGTCTAGGACAGGAACTTCAGAATATTTACAAAGAAGTGACACCAAAATTCCAGTTTTTGCAAAAGAAACATGAAGATATTGGTTTTAAAATTTCAAAAGCAAATGTCATAATTTCGATTGTGGTTGAGTTCAGTGGATTGGTTCCGGATTGGGAAGAAATTGCTGCAACATCTATGGCGGTTCAGAATATGTATCTGACTTGTACTGCCAACCGAATTGGCTGTTATTGGAGCTCTCCGAAAATCGTAAATAACTTGAAAAATTCTTTAAAAATTGAAGATAACCAACAATGTCTTGGATTGTTTTACTTGGGAAGTTTGGAATAAATGAATATTTACAAAAATTTCAGCGAAGAAGAATTAGTTGATGCCTACATTCAATGGATCGATAATTCTGGAAAACTCGGGAAAGAATTAGAAGAAGTTCTGACTGAACGTGGAAATATTGATGTAATTAAAGCCAAAGCCAATCATAAAAAACTCATCATCAAAGAAAAAGGAAGAATTGCTTTTGAAATCAACAAAATGGTTTTAGAGAACAAAAGCTTGGAAGAAGTGGACGAAAAAATATCTTCCGAACTTTTAGAAAAGGATGAATTATCTTATTTTATTTTGGAAAAATACATAGTATCCGAACATAATAAAAAAGATTCCGAAGTTGATAAAGATACTATCTACAAAAGTATTATTGGTCTGATTGTCGCATCAATTGCAGGATTTTTGTTTTTATTATTAATATTATTCATTATCAAAGGTTTCATTTTCTACTTATTGGTTCCAACTTATATTGTTTGTTATTTTATTATAAAAATGATTACCGGAAAAAGCAGAAGTAATTTAGCTATTTTTATTTCAACTTTTCTTGCTACTGTATTTTCGGCATTACTTGTATTCTTAGTATTTAAAAGTTCTATCAATTAAAATTCAATGCAAAAAATCTCAATATTCTGGTTTCGGCGAGACCTTCGATTGGATGACAACAAAGGCTTGTCCGAAGCTTTGAAATCTGATGAAAAAGTAATTCCTATTTTTATTTTTGACAAAGACATTCTTGACCTTCTCGAAGATAAATATGACCGTCGTGTCGATTACATTCATCAGTCACTAGAAAAAATCAATCAAGAACTGCACGAGACTGGAAGTTCTCTTCTTACTTTTTACGGAAAACCTTTGGAGATTTTCAAACAATTACAGAAGGAATATGATGTGAAATCTGTTTTCTGCAATCGTGATTATGAACCTTCTGCAATCAAAAGAGATGATGAGGTTAAGGATTTTCTCAAATCAAAAAATATTGAATTTTTCGATTTCAAAGACCAAGTAATTTTTGAGAAAAATGAAGTTGCAAAAGATAATGACGAACCTTACACGGTTTACACGCCTTTTTCCAAAAAGTGGAAAAAACTTCTTACCGAAGATGATTACAAATCAGCTAGGATTAATAAAGACCAATTTCTGAAATTACCTTCAAAAAAAATCTTAAGTTTAAAAGAAATCGGATTTGAGAAAACAGATTTGGAATTTGAAGAACCAAAACTGGAATCTAAAATCATTAATGTTTACTATAAAAAAAGAGATTTTCCAGCTTTGGACGCCACGACACATCTTGGAATTGCGCTGAGGTTTGGAACGATTTCGATTCGGAAATGTGTGAAATTTGCTTTAAGCCACAACGAAATTTGGCTGAATGAATTGATTTGGCGAGAATTCTTTATGCAGATTCTTTTTCACTTTCCGAAAGTGGTGAAGTATTGTTTCAAAGAAAAATATGAAAACATCGCTTGGCGCAACAACGAAAAAGAATTTGATAAATGGTGCAAAGGCGAAACAGGTTACCCAATCGTGGATGCCGGAATGCGCCAACTGAACCAAACCGGAAGAATGCACAACAGAATCCGAATGGTAGTCGCAAGTTTTCTGACAAAACATCTTTTGATAGACTGGCGTTGGGGTGAAGCTTATTTTGCGAAAAAATTGCTGGATTATGATTTATCTGCCAATAACGGAAATTGGCAATGGGCGGCAGGTTGCGGTTGCGATGCAGCGCCGTACTTCAGGGTTTTCAATCCGGATGAACAGACTAAAAAATTCGATAAAGATTTGAAATATATCCGAAAATGGAATCCTGATTTTGAGAAAAATGTATTGGATGACAGAATCGTGGAGCATAAATTCGCAAGAGAACGGGCTTTGGAGACTTATAAAAAAGGATTAGGCTAATTTTTAAACCACAAAAGGGACAAAAGTTTTTCTTGACACTTAAGCTGACACTGATTATTGGGAAACAGTTCACAAAAGAGTACTTTAGTTTTTAAAATCTTCGATTATAGCTTTGGATAAAAGTTATATCGTTTGACGAAACTTGAAATGGAAGACAAAAACCATAGCCCTGATTGTAGTGGAAATCCCGCAGTGAGGCGGCGGAGCGCAGCGGAGCCGACCGAGCGAGGAATTGCAACGGAAAGCAGGTTCCCGGCTCCTGAATATGAAAGTTTAAAGTTCTATGTTTAAGGTTTTTAGATTTTTTAATTCAGGCTATTGAACATCGAACTTTTTTTATATCTTTGCAAACTCAAACATTTAACCGGGACGTGTTCCCACAAATTTAAAATTTATGTCAGTAAAAATCAGATTACAAAGACACGGTTCGAAAGGAAAACCTTTCTTCCACATCGTAGTTGCGGATGCAAGAGCTAGAAGAGATGGTAGATTCATCGAAAAATTAGGTACTTACAACCCAATTACAAACCCTGCAACTATCGACTTGAACGTTGATTCTGCTGTAAAGTGGTTAAACAACGGAGCTCAACCAACTGATACTGCAAGAGCTATCCTTTCTTACAAAGGTGCTTTGTACAAAAAACACCTTCAAGGTGGTGTTGCCAAAGGTGCTTTTGACGAGGCTGAAGCTGAGAAGAGATTCGCTGCTTGGGTTGAGGCTAAAGATGCTAAAGTACAAGGAAAAGTTGAAGGTTTATCTACTGCTAAAGCTGACGCTAAAAAAGCGGCTCTAGATGCTGAAGCTAAAGTAAACCAAGCAAGAATTGATGCTGCTGCGAAAGCTGAGGCTGATGCAAAAGCTGCTGAAGAGGCTGCTAACGCTCCTGCTGAGGAAGTTGCAACAGAAGAAGCTGCTACTGAAGAGCCAACTGCTGAGGCAGAAGGAACTGAAGAAACTCAGGCTTAATTCTTTAACAAAAGATACAAAACAAAGACACGAAGTTTTCGTGTCTTTGTTGTTTAATAAAATTCATCATCGGAAATAATGAGAAAAGAAGATTGCTATTTTTTAGGAACAATTACCAGAACACACGGTTTACAGGGCAATGTGATTCTGAAACTGGATACAGACCAACCTGAGATGTACAACAAATTGGAATCGATTTTTGTAGAAGTCAACGGATTACTGGTTCCTTTTTTTGTGGAAAAACAATCCTGGTCGAAAGCTGACACTAAAATTATTTCTTTCAAAAATTCTTCCGAAGCTCTGGTGAATCAATCGCTTGGAAAAGGTGTTTATCTTCCGCTTTCTACGTTGCCGCCATTGACTGGAAAAAAATTCTATTACCACGAAGTCATTGGTTTCGAAATCCGTGAAGCTGATGGGAAAACTTGCGGCAATATTGTCTCCATCAATGACCAAACTGCTCAGAATTATTTCATTCTGAACCTTGCTGGAAAAGAAATCATCATCCCGATTATCAAAGATTGGATTCTGGAAGTGAACCGTGAAGATAAATTCATACAAATGTTTTTACCAGAAGGTTTAATGGATGTTTTCTTGATTCCATCTAAGAAGGACGAGTAAGTTTTAAAGATTTTCTTCCCATTTATAAAATCCAAATACGACAATTTTATTTTCTTGGGACAAAATTTCATAGACAATTAGATAACCTTTGACAACAAGGTCTCTGATATTGTCGTTATCAAAAAAGATGGATTTCCTATTTTTCTTCGGATTATCAGCGAGTTTTCTTATTTCTTGAAAAACAAGTTGATTGAACTTTCTGGCTGCTTGAGGTTTATCTTTTGAAATGTATTGAATCTGTCTTTTCAGTTTATCTCGGAAACCTGAAGTAATTTCAATTTTCATTTTCAGAAATAAAATTCTCTATTTCCCTTTCAACATCATCAATATCCAAAAGTTCTGATTTTCCAGATTTGTAATTAGCATAATCTTCTTTAACCTGAGCTTTCAAATCATTGAAATTGGCATCCAATTTATTTTCCAAAACTCCATCAACATATCCCAAAACTCGCTCTAATATACTTTTGGGAGCGTCTTTAAGTTTTTCTGTAATTTCCTGATATATAGATTTTTCTAAGGCAGTCATCATTGTAGAATTTCATCAAAGTTAAAAATAAAATTTTAAGATTGAATCAAAATCACTCTTTCAAAACGGCTGGCAACAGATATTCCTGTACGATTTTATCAACCTGAGAATGCGCATAAGGTCTGTTATAAGCTTTTGCTGTAATGACGATAACTAAAGGAATTTCTTTAATAATAATAATTTTGTTTCCGCCATTTCCGCTGGATTGATAAGATTCGAAATTTTTGTTTCCGACTTTGTAAACTTTTCTCCAAAACAGATAACCATAACCTTCTGATTCTTTGTTATCAGCAAAATAATTGGTGAAAGTTTTCTGAATCCAATTTTTGTCTAAAACCTTCTTTCCGTTCCAAGTTCCATTATTCTTGTAAAGCTGTCCGAACTTGGCAAAATCTAAAGCTCGCATTTTCAAACCGCCTGCTAAAGAAGGTTTATTTTGAGGCGTGAATTGCCATTTGTAATTCGTGATTCCAAGTGGTTGAAATAGTTTTTTGTCTGCATAATCCTTCAAACCGTTCGGAACAGATTTGTCCAAAATATCTCCTGTTACAACAACTCCTGCTGTGAAATAATGCCAAATTTTTCCAATCTTATTCTCAGTCATTGGCAAATCCAAAGTGAATTTTACCCAATTATCTGTTGGATACATATTCTCCTCATTTCCAGCAGAATTATAATCTTCATCGTTTCCGTCAAAAGCAGAACTCATTGTCAATAGACTTTTAAGCGTGACACTATCTTTTTTCGAAGAATAATTTTTGAATTGTTTCAAATCATAGAAATCTTTCAGAGTTTGATTTTCACTTTTGATATGACCATCTTTGATTGCAATTCCCATCAAAGCTGAAGAAAAGGATTTTCCAACCGAACGTGTGTCATTCAAGCTATCTCTTCCGTAACCGTTGAAATATTCTTCCAGCAACAATTTTTCATTTTTAATCACAACAATTCCTGTAATTTCCCTGAATCTATTTTCAGCAATTTTTTGATTGAGAAGTCTGATTTTTTCTTGGTTGATTTTCTCATCAGAAACCTTCCAACCGCTATTTGGTTTTATTTTCTGAATGGCAATTTGTTCCTCAGGAACATTCTTTTTCGGAACAATTAATTGAATTTCACCAGATGCAATCACATTTCCAACTTTCAATGTTGAAGTTTTTAGATATGGCTTGATTTCGATTTTCAAAGTATGGTTTCCAACATCCAAAGCGTCCATTCCGCTATTTGCAAAGAAAAACCTCATCCAAAGATATCTTCCCCAAGAATCTTCATTTTTTGTATTCAGAAACGGAATCCTAAAATTGGTTTTGACTTTTTTATCTTCCATTTTTCCTGCTCCGGAATTCAAGTTTTCTGTATAAATCAATTTTCCGTCAACATAGAAATTGAACTGGTAATTTCCTTTTTTAAGTAATTCATCAACAGTCAAAGAATTATCAAGTTGATGAAGATAATTGACCAAAGAATTATCCAGAAAAATTCGAACATCAAAATCTTTATCTTCCTGAAAAGTCATTGTTTTAAGAAAATCCGATTCCTGTAGATTATCAATTGAAACTACTTTATCTAAAAACAGAATTTGGTTCAAATGCTTTTTCTGAATGGAATTTTCGATTTTTTCAGGCTCAACGATATTTTCGATTTGACTTTGAGAAAATCCGAAGACGAAAATCAGGAGAAATAAAAAAGTTGATTTCATTGTAATTTTTATCTGACAAAATTAGACTTTGACTTTTGAAAAAAATAGAATGAAATTAACATCGCTATTTCTTCAAAATATTTTTATATTTCAAAGGTGTAATTCCAATATTTTCTTTGAAACATCGGATAAAATGACTTTGGTCTGCAAATCCACATTCCAAAGCAACATCGGAAAGAGAATCATTTTGATTCAACAAAATCAATGATTTTTCAACTTTCAGTTTTCTGATATATTCTCCCAAGTTACACTGAAAATATTTCTGAAAATCACGACTCAAATGCATCGGATGAATGTTCAGAGTTTTAGAAAGTTCGGTTAAATTCAACTTTTCCGTAAAACTTTCGTGAAGAATTTCATCAATCTGATTGACCCAAATCGGTTTCTTTTCAGAAGACAGTTTTTGATTGCATAATTGACTTAAAAGATTCAATAAAACTTGATTAATACTCAATTCAAAAGAATTATCATTCAATTTTGATTCTTTGAAAATCTGATAAATCAATAATTTGAAAGCAGGATTTTTGATGTTAAAACTTCCTTCCACATTTTCTTTCGAAACCTGAAATTTCTCAAACCATTCTTCCGTAATTTCGATATGAAAACCTCGTGTAAAAATATCCGGTTTGATGTTGTAATGCGCATCTTCCCAATGATGATACAGCAAAGTTCCGGCAGAACAGTCGTAGATTTCTTTCTTGTTCCCTTCTTTCATATTTCCCTGAAGCAGAAACGTGAAATAGGGATTTTCGTGATAATGCCAATCGACGAAAGGATGCGTGTATTCTGTATCCGTAATGGTCAATCCATCGAAGTTGAGCCTTTCATTGGTCTGCCCAAAAAATTCGCCATTACGAAGTGTGTTCATTTGATGAATTTAAAATAAATATTGGGATTTACAATAAATAAACAAATTTATATTTAATTCCATTTCAATATGATAGTATTTTATAGATACAGGTTGTCTTTTTTTCCTAAATTTGCACTCACTTAATTTTAAAACAGAAACTTTAACAAAAGTTTTACTAAAATGAAACACTGACGTGTTCCATCTGACCGTAAGAAAAATATATTGATTACAGATGAAAAGACAGACGATTAAAGACTTATTAGCAGATTACAAAAAAGTTTTGCATCACGACATTACTGTTCAAGGTTGGGTAAGAGCGTTCCGTTCTAACCGTTTTATAGCTCTTAATGACGGTTCTACAATCAATAATTTGCAAGTGGTTGTGGATTTTGAAAATTTCGACGAAGAAATCATCAAAAAAATCAATACCGCTTCGTCTTTGAAAGTTGTAGGTGAAGTGGTGGAAAGTCAAGGCGCAGGTCAGACTGTCGAAATCATTGCCAAGAAAATCACCTTTTTGGGAGATAATTTCTTTGACGAATTACAATCAACTATTCTTCAACCTAAGAAACACAGTTTAGAAAAATTGCGTGAGCAGGCACATTTGAGATTCAGAACCAATTTGTTTGGAGCCGTTTTCAGAGTGCGTCACGCTGTGAGTTTTGCGATTCACTCTTTCTTTAATCAAAATCAGTTTTTCTACATCAACACGCCTGTAATTACCGGAGCTGATGCAGAAGGTGCTGGCGAAATGTTCGGCGTTACAAACTTCGACCTTGATAATATTCCAAAAACAGAAGAAGGAGAAATCGATTTTTCTCAGGATTTCTTCGGTAAGAAAACCAACCTGACGGTTTCCGGACAATTGGAAGGCGAAACTGCAGCGATGGGATTAGGAAGAATTTATACTTTCGGACCTACTTTCCGTGCAGAAAACTCGAATACGACTCGTCACTTGGCTGAGTTCTGGATGATTGAGCCGGAAGTGGCTTTCAATAATCTGGAAGACAATATCGATTTGGCGGAGGACTTCTTGAAATATGTCATTAAATATGTTTTGGACAATTGCAAAGACGATTTGGAATTCTTAGACAAGCGTTTTGAAGAAGAGCAAAAACAGAAACCAGAAAAAGAAAGAGCCAAAGAAGGTCTTATCGAAAAGCTGGAAAATGTGATTGCAAAAAGGTTCAAGAGAGTTTCTTATACGGAAGCGATTGAAATCTTATTGAATTCTAAAGAAAATAAAAAAGGAAAATTCGTTTATCCTGTTGAAAAATGGGGAACAGATTTACAGTCTGAACACGAGAGATTCTTAGTTGAGAAACATTTCGAAAGTCCAGTTGTTTTGTTCGATTATCCGAAAGAAATCAAGGCTTTCTATATGAAACTGAATGACGACAACAAAACCGTTGCTGCAATGGACGTTCTTTTCCCAGGCATCGGAGAAATCATCGGTGGTTCTGAAAGAGAAGCAAGACTTGATGTTCTGAAAACCAAAATGGCAGAAATGCACGTTGACGAAGAAGAACTTTGGTGGTATATGGACACGAGAAGATTTGGCTCTGTTCCACACGCAGGTTTCGGATTAGGACTGGAAAGATTGGTTCTTTTCGTAACTGGAATGACGAATATACGAGACGTGATTCCTTTCCCAAGAACACCAAAAAGTGCAGAATTTTAATTCAAAAATATTTTAATCCCATTCTTATTGAGTGGGATTTTTTTTTAGATGAGATTCAAAAAAAATTTAAATTCCATACATTTGAGAGTCTTAAAATAAATCTCAATGAAAAGAATCAGCATTTATGTGATGACTATTGCAGCAACATTTTATTTAGAATCTTGCTCTACGTCACAAAAAACATCAGTAGAAGAACCGAAAAAAGAAACAAAAGCGCCAAAGGAAATAAAAGAGGAAGGTCTTAATATTTCTTATATGGACAAAACCGTAAGACCTCAAGATGATTTCTACAATTATGTGAATGGTGGCTGGATGAAAACTGCGGTAATTCCATCAGATAAACCAAGCTGGGGCTCTTTCAATGCATTGAGAGAAGATGTAGATGTGGCGTCTTTGGATATTTTGAACAAAATTCTTTCAGAAAAATTCAGTCCTAATTCCGAAGGTGAAAAAATCCAGGCATTGTACGGAACTTTCATCGATTGGAATAAAAGAAATGCAGAAGGAATCAATCCTATCAAATCTCAGTTAGCGAAAATCGATGCGATTAAAAATGTTAAAGATTTGCAGAAATATTTGATTGAAGCGACACCTGCCGGGGACAATCCTTTCTATGGATGGCGAGTGAGCGCAGATATGAAAAACTCGGTGATGAACGCTGTTTATCTCGGCGGACCGAGTTTAGGTTTAGGTAAAGATTACTATCAAAAAGTGAATGAAGCCAACACTAAAACTTTAACTGAATATAAAAATTACGTGGCTAAACTTGAAACAGTTCTTGGAAATAAAAATCCAGATGCAACGGCGCAGCAAATTGTTGATTTTGAGAAGAAACTCGCTCAAGACTTATTGACTTTGGAACAAGGCCGTGATGCTAATTTGAGATACAATCCTAAAACGGTTAAGGAACTAAAACCGTTAGTGAAAAATGTTAATCTTCCCGATTATCTAAAAACAGTTGGTGTTAACACGGATAAAGTTATAATTGGTGAATTGAAATATTATCAAAATATGGATTCTTGGATGACCGATAAAAATATCGGACTTATCAAAGAATATATGAAATATGACCTTTTAAATAACAATGCAGGAAATCTGGACCAGAATCTGGACAACACTCGTTTTGATTTTTATTCCAAATATTTGCAAGGTCAGCAAGAGCAACGTTCTATGGAAAAACGTGGACTTGGTGTCATCAATGGTGTTTTGGGAGAAGCTTTTGGTAAACTGTATGTTGAGAAATATTTCCCGGCAGAAGCGAAACAGAAGATGGAAACTTATGTAGATTACATCAAAAAATCATTCAAACTGCATATAGAAAATCTGGAGTGGATGTCGCCTGTGACCAGAGAAAAAGCTTTGGAAAAATTAGCCAAATTTAAAGTGAAAATCGCTTATCCAGACAAATGGAAAGATTATTCTAAACTGAATCTTCAGTTGGCTTCCAACAATGGAACTTATTATAACAATCTTGAAAAAATTTCCGTGTGGAATTACGCAAAAAATCTTGACAAAATAGGAAAACCGGTTGATAAAACAGAATGGGGAATGTCTCCGCAAACTGTCAATGCTTATTACAGCTCATCCAACAATGAGATTGTTTTCCCGGCAGCGATTTTGCAACCACCGTTTTTCAATTTCAATGCTGACCCTGCGGTTAACTTTGGAGGAATTGGCGGCGTAATTGGTCACGAGATTTCACACGGCTTTGATGACAGCGGTTCGAGATTCGACGGTGATGGAAATCTTAATAACTGGTGGACAGAAAGTGACAGAAAAAACTTTGACGAAAAAGTAGGACAACTGGCTGCACAATATGATAAATACGAGCCTGTGACGGGAAGTTTTGTCAATGGAAAATTCACGAGCGGAGAAAATATTGGAGATTTAGGTGGAATTAATGTCGCTTACACCGCTTTACAGATGTATCTGAAAGACCACGGAAATCCGGGAGAAATCAGCGGATTAACTCAAGACCAGAGATTCTTTATGAGCTGGGCAACGGTTTGGAGAACCAAATCTACCGACAAGTATATGACGAATCAAGTGAAAACCGACCCGCATTCGCCGGGCTATTATAGAAGTTTTGGACCTTTGATAAATATGGATGCCTTCCAAAAAGCATTCGATATCAAACCAGGAGACAAGCTTTATGTAGCTCCGGAAAAACGCATAAAAATTTGGTGAAAACCAAAAAAAAACCTTCAGGAATCCTGAAGGTTTTTTTATGTTAAATATCATTCATCAAAAATCGTGCTAAACTTGTTGTTTTTAAAAAATATTTTTCTAACTTCGTAAAGTTGACATTAATCGACAAATATCAAAATTATGCTAAAGCAAAATCTACAAATGCGACTTGGCCAAAAATTGGCCCCTCAACAGATTCAGTTGATGAAGTTGATTCAGCTTCATACATTGGAATTTGAAGAAGAACTGGAAAGAGAGTTGGAAGAAAATCCTGCTTTAGAAAAAGTGGCTGATGAAAATTCTGAGGAAGAATACTCCAAAGCTGACGAAGAGTATGAAACAGAAGGTAACGAAAGCATCGAAACTGATTTTGATGTCGATGAGTATCTTTATGATGACGAACCAAGCTACAAAACTGCGAGCAGCAACTACTCTGCCGATGATGAAGAATTTGACAACCAGTCCTTATTAACAGAAGGACAATCGCTTTACGACTATCTTTTAGAACAAATCAGACTTTCAAACATCGATGATGAGGATTTGAGAATTGCTGAATATATTATCGGAAACCTTGATACTGATGGTTATCTGAGACGAGAAATCAAATCTATTGTTGACGATTTAGCTTTCTCACAAGGAATTTATACCACCATTGAAAAAGTGACTGATGTTCTTGAAAATTACGTTCAAAAACTCGACCCGCCAGGTGTTGGCGCAAGAGATTTGAGAGAATGTTTGCTTTTACAGATTGAGAAAAAAGTAAGCTCTGATTCTGCCGTAATTTTAGCAGGAAACATTCTGAGAAATCAATTTGATGCATTGGCAAACAAGCATTACAACAAGATTCTTCAGAAATACGACATCGAAGAAGAAGACCTGAAGGAAGCTTTAGACGAAATTTCCAGACTTTCTCCAAAAGTTGGCGGAAACTTCGACACGCAGACGATTACAATTAATCAAGAAATTATTCCTGATTTTGTAATCCAAGTTAAGGACAACCAAGTCATTCCTTCTTTGAATAACAAAAATGCTCCAACATTGAGAGTTTCTGATGAGTATAAAGAGATTCTTTCGACTTATTCTCATGACAAAAAGTCTGCTGAACATAAACAGGCCGCACTTTTCATCAAACAAAAACTGGATGCTGCAAAATGGTATATTGATGCCATTAATCAAAGACAAAATACATTATTACAAACCATTACTGCGATTGTAAAGCTTCAGAAAGATTATTTCATTTCCGGAGATGAGAAAAACATCAGACCAATGATTCTGAAAGATGTTGCTGACATTACAGGTTTCGACATCTCAACCATTTCCAGAGTTGTGAAAAGCAAATATGCTGACACACCGAACGGAATTGTTTATTTGAAAAACTTATTCTCTGATTCATTAACGAATGACGATGGTGAAGAAGTTTCAACCAAAGAAATCAAGCAACATTTGCAAGAAGCAATCGACAAAGAAAACAAGAGAAAACCTTACACAGACGATGCTCTTGTAGGAATCTTGAAAGAAAAAGGCTATAATATCGCAAGAAGAACCATTGCAAAATATCGTGAACAATTGAACATCCCAGTCGCAAGATTGAGAAAAGAATTATAAAACAAAACCTCGGAATTATTTTCGAGGTTTTTTTATTGAAATTGATACAGAATAATTATCAAATTTAGAATATCGTTAACATTCCAGTAAAGTTATTTAGAAAGATTACAAACTGTATTTTTCTGACATTTCTCAATGTTATGTGATTCAACTATTTTCTAAATTTGTGAAAATTCAAAACAACAATAGAATTATGGCAGGGACTACGTCTTCTATAGGCAGAAAATATGCTATGGCACTTTCAGCAATGTTCTTGCTGATTTTTTTGGTGATGCACTTATCCACCAATATGATTTCCATCTTTAGTGAAGACAGTTTCAACGCTGCTTCTCATTTTATGGGATACAATCCTGCGGTTCAGTATCTGATGCAGCCTATCTTGATTTTTGCAGTTGTTTTCCACTTTGTGATGGGATTCGTTCTGGAAATCAGAAATAACAATGCAAGACCAGTGAAATATGCAATGAACCAAGGTTCTGCAAATTCTACCTGGATGTCCAGAAATATGTTAATTTCCGGCGCTGTGATTTTAGCATTTTTGGCTTTGCACTTTTACGATTTTTGGTATCCGGAAATCAGTTATAAGTATATCCAAGGAAACAATCCTGATGAGTTGAGATATTGGGAGGAATTGCACCATAAATTCCACGATATCTGGAGAGTTGCTCTTTACGTTATTGCATTTGTTTTACTAGGTCTGCACTTAGCACACGGATTCCAATCTTCTTTCCAATCTATTGGAGCAAGACATCCAAAGTACACTCCTTTTATCAAAGCTTTCGGAAACTGGTATTCTGTTATCATTCCGGTAGGTTTCATCATCATCGCAATTTATCACTTCGTTACTCAATAATAAAAAGTAAATTATGAGTTTAGATTCAAAAATTCCTCACGGTCCGCTTAAGGACAAATGGAAAAATCATAAAGACCATATGAACTTGGTTGCTCCAAACAACCGAGACAAAATAGATATTATCATTGTTGGGACAGGATTAGCAGGCGGTTCTGCTGCTGCGACTCTTGCTGAACAAGGATATAACGTAAAAGCTTTCTGCTATCAGGATTCTCCAAGAAGAGCACACTCCATTGCGGCTCAAGGTGGTATTAATGCTGCTAAGAATTATCAAGGAGATGGAGATTCAACTTACAGATTGTTCTACGACACCATCAAAGGTGGAGATTACCGTGCTAGAGAAGCTAACGTTTACAGATTAGCAGAAGTTTCTGCCAATATTATTGACCAATGTGTCGCGCAGGGTGTTCCTTTTGGTAGAGAATACGGAGGACAATTGGATAACCGTTCATTTGGTGGGGTTCAGGTAAAAAGAACTTTCTATGCAAAAGGACAAACTGGTCAGCAGTTATTATTAGGAGCATATTCTGCAATGAGCCGTCAAATCGGTAAAGGTAGAATCCAGATGTTCAACCGTCACGAGATGCTGGACTTAGTAATTGTTGATGGAAAAGCAAGAGGAATTATCGCAAGAAACCTTGTAACTGGAGAAATCGAAAAACATTCTGCTCACGCAGTTGTAATTGCATCTGGAGGTTACGGAAACGTTTATTTCCTTTCTACTAACGCAATGGGATCAAACGTTTCTGCAGCTTGGAAAATCCACAAAAAAGGAGCATATTTCGCAAATCCTTGTTATGTTCAGATTCACCCGACCTGTATTCCTGTTCACGGAACTCAACAATCTAAATTGACTTTGATGTCAGAATCTCTTAGAAACTCCGGAAGAATCTGGGTTCCTAAAAAAATCGAAGATTCTGTAGCGATCCGTGAAGGAAAATTGAGACCAGAAAATATCAAAGAAGAAGACAGAGATTACTATTTGGAGAGAAGATATCCTGCATTTGGAAACTTGGTTCCTAGAGACGTTGCTTCCAGAGCTGGAAAAGAAAGATGTGATGCAGGTTTCGGAATTGAAAATAATGATACTAAAGAAGGCGTTTACCTCGATTTCTCAACAGAAATTATGAAAAAAGGTAAAGAAGCAGCTATCGAAAAACATATTCATAATCCAACGGAACAGCAGATTTACGACCTTGGTAAAAAATGGATTGAGGAAAAATATGGTAACTTATTCGTAATGTACGAAAAGATTACTGCTGATGACCCTTACAAAACACCAATGAAGATTTACCCTGCGGTTCACTACACAATGGGTGGTGTTTGGGTTGATTACAACTTACAATCTACAATCCCTGGATGTTTCGTAATTGGGGAGGCCAACTTCTCTGACCACGGCGCCAACAGATTGGGAGCTTCTGCTTTAATGCAAGGTTTGGCAGACGGGTATTTCGTTTTACCTTACACCATTGCTGACTATCTTTCTGCAGATATCAGAACCGGAAAAATTTCTACTGAAACTCCCGAATTCATTAATGCGGAAAAAGAAATTAAAGATAAGATCAATTTCTTCTTAAACAATAAAGGAACGCACACGGTTGACCATTTCCACAAACAATTGGGACACATTATGTGGAACAAGGTTGGAATGGGAAGAACGCCTGAAGGTTTGAAAGAAGCTATCAAAGAAATCGAAGAAGTTAGAAATGATTTCTGGAAAAATGTAAAAGTTCCTGGTGAAGCTGATAACCTGAATCCAGAATTGGAAAAAGCGTTCAGAGTTGCTGATTTCCTTGAATTAGGACAATTAATGGCAATCGATGCACTTAACAGAAACGAATCTTGTGGAGGACACTTCCGTGAAGACCACTCTACTCCTGATGGAGAGGCAGAACGTGATGATGTGAATTACAAATACGTTGCTGCGTGGGAATATAAAGGTATGGACATCAATCAATCTGTGGTTCACAAAGAAGACTTGGTGTACGAGAATATCGAAGTTAAAGCAAGAAGTTACAAATAATCTCCATTCAAAAATATATAAATATGAGTGCAAAAAAAGGCTTAAATCTTACGCTGAAAATTTGGAGACAAAAAAATAATAAGTCGAAGGGACAATTCGATACCTATAAAATTTCTGATGTTTCTACGGATTCTTCATTCTTAGAAATGCTGGATATCCTGAACGAGCAGTTAATCAACGAAGGGAAAGACCCTGTAGCGTTTGACCACGATTGCCGAGAGGGAATCTGCGGAATGTGTTCACTTTACATCAACGGTAGAGCGCACGGTCCGGATACAGGAATCACGACTTGTCAGTTGCATATGCGTCATTTCAAAGATGGCGAAACCATCCACATCGAACCTTGGAGAAGCGCTGCTTTTCCGGTAATCAAGGATTTGGTAGTGGACAGAAGTGCTTTTGACAGAGTTATGGCTGCAGGTGGATTCGTTTCTGTGAATACTTCTGGAAACACTTTGGATGCGAACGCAATTCCGGTTCCTAAAGAAGATGCTGACAAAGCGATGGATGCAGCAGCTTGTATAGGTTGTGGTGCTTGTGTAGCGAGTTGTAAAAACGGTTCTGCAATGTTGTTTGTAGGTGCAAAAGTATCTCAGTTCGCATTGTTACCTCAAGGTCGTGTAGAAGCAACGAGAAGAGTTCTGAATATGGTGAAAGCAATGGACGAAGAAGGATTCGGAAACTGTTCCAATACTGGAGCTTGTGAAGTTGAATGTCCAAAAGGAATTTCTCTTGAAAACATCGCAAGAATGAATAGAGAATATGCTGCTGCAAATCTTTCTACAGCGAATTCTTAATTGTGGAAATTAGATTTTAGAAGCTAAAAATTAGACTTGTTTAAAATATAAATCCGGTTGAGTGCTCAATCGGATTTTTATTGTTAGATAATTTGGGCAGCTATTTCCGCCTTCCGCTCCCAATCTTTTTTGCAAGACGTTTCGACATTAAATAGAACTATAAGTAAAAGCAAAAAAGGATCTCCACTCAAGTCGGGCTGCGGATTTGTCATCAAATAAAATTTTGTCAATAAATCCCAATATTGTCATTCCGTAGGAATCTAGACCGTTGAGATTCCTACGGAATGACAATATAATGTTTATATTGAAAATCTGTAAATTTGGCAAATCTGCGAGAAATAAACTACAAATCAAAAACACTTGGTCGTTTGGTCACAATGCAATCTTTTACCCAAAGCATAAAACCCATTCCTAGATAAAAAAGAAAGAAAATTCCTGCGGTTGCAAACGTAGAATAGATGAAGAAAACGCGTAGTTTGGAAACCGGAATTCCGAGTTTTGTTCCGTATCTCGTCAAGACACCAAACCATTCTCTTTCCATTTTGTGACGTAACCCGTTGATAACTTGAGGTTCTTTCATTTTCTTTAATTGAGTTAATCATCCGTCTTCAGCAACTGAAAACCGACACTGCAATTTAAGCATTTTTTATGATTGCAGAATAGTTTGTATTGATAAAGAAAAGCTTGTGTTTGTAATGAATTTTCGAATTTCATTCCCAATTGTTTCCATTCATCCAAAACCGAATTTTTCTCAGGTTTCATTTGTTTGTAAAAATCAAAAATATCATCTACTATTTCCGGATTATGGTTTTTATGATAAAAATATTTCAAAGGCAAAATTGTATTGATAATAATCAAATCGATAAAATCCTGACTGAGATATTTTTTTCCTTCAACACTTGAAATCTTGCCAAAATTGAAGCGATTATCCCAGTATTCGGACGCTTTGACATTTTCGAAAATCTTATACAAATCTTCAATCGTTTTTGCTTCAATCAGTTTTGAGAAAAGATTTGGCTGAGTATGATAAAGGTTGACTAGTTGTGATAATCGGATTGTTGGAAAATTCGGTGGACGAAGTTTGGAAAATTTGGGATGAATTCTGATATCTGATAAATTAAATTTCACTTTTAAGAAGTCAAATTCACGTTTCCATATTTGCATTATCTCATCTGCTGAATTATCCAGAAAACCACAGATCCCAAAGAACAAAGCTTCTAAATGAATATCATTCTGCTTGATTTTTTGGATGACAGCAAAGTCAAGACTTTCAGCCATTTGAAGAAAGATTTCCGCATTCACTTTCAATCCGAAAGTATAAACCAGATTTTGGAATAAAACCGCTTCGTAATTATTTTGATTGTTGTTCAGCGCTTCTTGGAAGATTTGTGATTTGGCTTCTAACTTTTTGAGTAAAACAGTTTCTTCAAAAAATAACGGAATTTTATTCTCATCAAACAATTCTTCACAAGCAATGAAAGAATGTTCTGCTTTCAGATTCAGATGTTTCTGAATCAATTCTTCATCAATATAATTTTTGAGCTCCAAAGTCGGAATATTCTGCTGTTCCAATTCCGGAATATCACAATCATTGATATAAACTGCGTGAAGAATCAGGTTTCCAAACTCAGGATTACCAGAATGATTGTGGAAAAACCAATCGGAAGCTTTGGTATGGATCTCGATATTACCTGCAAAAATGAGGTCATCAATCTTAATTTTGGCAAAGAGAAAATCCGGACCAGAATTCTTATTCCACTCTCCGAATTCTAAGATTCCGATTGTTCGTCCATTGGTAGAGACAAAATCGAAGCTCCGAAATTTTTTATAATTCCAGAGGTATTGTAATATTTCTTCATTCATTTGTGTGTTTGATTTTCGTTAAGCAAAAACCCTTTCAAAGTAAAACTTCGAAAGGGTTAAGTTACAGAAATATTTTAAATGTAAATTCGAAAATTTAAAGTAATTCAAACACTTCGACTTCGCTCAATGTGACAACCCTAATACTAAATGTTTAATTTTAAAGTGTGAGTCTGAGCGGAATCGAAGACTTTTTAATATATGAAAGACAAATATCCTATCAAACTTCTTTGTATTTCTTTTCTTCGAATTTTGCAATGGTTGTTTCGTACATATCAATGTAAATCGGAAGGATATTTTTCAAGTCAAAATGGATTGCCTGCGCTTTTGCATTCTTTTTCATTTCTTCGAGAAGATTTTTATCACTCAACAATTTGATGCAGTAATTAGACATTGCCTCTACGTTTCCAGTTTCTGCCAAAAAACCAGTTTCACCCTGAATATTAACTTCCGGAATTCCGCCTGCATTACTACTAATAACCGGCGTTCTTGCCGCCATCGCTTCCAATGCTGCCAAACCGAAACTTTCCTGCTCAGAAGGCAAAAGGAAAACATCAGACAACTGAAGAATTCTATACAAATCGTTGACTTTTCCGAGTAATTTGATTTCGCCAATCAGTTCCGGATTATTCTCCATAAATTCAGAGATTTTCTCCATTTCCGGACCTTCGCCAATGATGATTAGTTTTGATTTGACTTTCTTATTAACATTTTTGAAAATCTCCAAAACATCCTGAATTCTTTTAACCGGACGAAGATTGGAAACGTGAATCAGGATTTTCTCATCATCACTCGCAAATTGTTCTCTTTGGCAAGTTTTACAATCTTCATCAAAAACAGAATTGTCAATAAAATTGGTAATTACCTGAATTTCTTTCTGAATATTGAAAAACTGCAATGTATCTTTTTTCAGACTTTCGGAAACCGAAGTAATTGTATCACTTTGATTGATAGAGAATTCTACAGCATGCTTGTAACTTGGATGTTGCCCAACCAAAGTAATATCCGTCCCGTGAAGTGTTGTCACCAGAGGCACATCTTTGTGCTCAGCCTTCAACATTTGTTTCGCTGTGAACGCAGCATAAGCATAAGGAATCGCATAATGGGCGTGCAGAATATCCAATTTGTAAAGATTTACAACGCGATAGATCATCGATGACAATGCGATATCATAAGGCTGATATTGGAACAACGGATAGGTCTGAACGTTGACTTTATGGAAAAAAATATTCGGGTTTGTAACATCCAAACGCGCTGGTAATGCAGAACTTATGAAATGAACCTCATAACCTTTGTTCGCCAGAGACATTCCTAATTCTGTTGCTACAATTCCGCTTCCGCCGTAGGTTGGATAGCAAAGTATTCCTATTTTCATTTTTTTCTTGTACAATGTATTATGTAAAAAGTATAATGACTTTTATTCTTCCAAATTTACTCAATTACCGTCTTAGAATTTTTTGTTTCCGAACTATTTTTTCTATCAGTTTGATTTTGAATTTTAGCCTCAACATCTATTCCCATTCCGAATTTCAAATTGTCATTCACTAAAACCGGAAGCCTTCCTGAGATTTTTGTTTGCCCAAGAATTCCGTTGGCTGTTGCTGTCATTGAGTCGTCATTATTTTCATAAGAAACCAAAACTGTGGAAACCCTAGAAATATCAATATCTTTCAAAGCGTAAGGACTTCCTAAAACATCCAAAATCACATTTTGGTTCTCGGTTAAATCTGACAAAATTTTCTTGCTTGCGTCAGAAATTTTATACGGTTTATAAGCTGTAGAATTATCTTTATGGAAACCAACAATTACTTTTGAGTTGGCTGGAATTGTGCCAATTTCATTAGCTTTTTTCACAATGATAGTTGTTCCTGTATTGATCTGATCAAGGAAAGTTTCATAAGGCGCTTCCTCTAACGGAACGTAATAGTAAGTCTGTTTACAATCCAATGGTAACAGCTTTTTATCATCTTTGATCAATGTCAAAGCATTTGCATACATTTTCTGAACCAAAGCCGAATGTGATGCATTATTCAAATCTTCGTTAACATTTTCCGGATTGATGTTATTGTATTGATTCAAACCAAGATAATATTTGGTCAAAAGAATTTTCTTCACACTTTCTTCTAATCTGGATTGTGGAATTTCGCCATTGTCAATTGCTTTCTGAATCAACTTTTTTCCGGTTGCAACATCCTGCGAGAACAACATAATATCATTTCCTGCTTTGAAAGCCAATGCGTCTAATTCTCCCGCTTTGAATTTATTGGCAACAGCACCCATATTCAATGCATCAGTGATAATCAAACCTTTGTACCCAAGCTTTTCTTTTAAAAGCCCCGTCACAATTTTTTTAGAAACCGAAGCCGGAATTCCTTTTTCGTTTTCCAAAGTCGGGACATAAAGATGTGCAACCATTACACCACCAATTCCTTTGCCCATCAAAGCTTTGAAAGGTGCTATTTCTGTTTTCTCCAATCTTTCCAAATTGTGAGAAACGACAGGCAAATCCAAATGTGAATCTGTGTCTGTATCGCCGTGGCCAGGGAAATGTTTAATCGCCGCAAGAATTTTGTTATCCTGCAAACCGTTGGAATAAGCCAAAGCAGAACTCACGACATTATTGACATCGGAACCAAAACTTCTATTCCCGATGATTGGATTATTTGGATTGGTGTTCACATCTACAACGGGTGCAAAATCCCAATTGATTCCCATTCTCTTGCAATCCTCGGCAATCTTAGCAGACATCTCATAGATCAGATTTTTGTCCTGGATTGCTCCTAGTGTAATAGCCCAGGGAAATTTGTGCGCTTTTGCTATCCGCTGGAACAATCCCCATTCTGCATCCATCCCGATCATCAAAGGCACTTTTGATCTGGACTGAAATTCATTAAGCAGATTGATTTCTCTCGCCGCATCATCCTGCATCAGAATTAATCCTCCGATTTTATCATTGACCACGATGTTCCTGATTTGATTAATAAAATCCTCACCTTTGTTAGTATAAAGCGCTACGATAAAAAGCTGTCCCAATTTTTCATCCTGCGAAAGTGAGTTATAAGTTATATCAACCCAACTATTTGCTTTTTTAATATCTGTAGAAGATAGATTTTTAGGCTGATACTGAGCGAAATAAAATGGCGAAATAAAAGTTATTATAAGAAGACTTAACCTTTTCATATTTTCAAAATCTAAAATTCAGAAAGTTTCCATAAAGATATTAATTCCGCGGAAAATAGCTATTTTTATGGTCTGTAATTTGTAATTAAATCTTAACGTAAATATTTAAACCTATGAAAAAGTTTTTGCCCCTTTTATTATTGCTAGTTGCTAGCGTTTTCATCTTCAGTTGTAAGGATGACGATGATGATTATGTACAAGTAGATGTAGATTATCCTGCAGTTTATGATCTTACTGTCAATTTTGCTTTTAATGCAACTGATGGCTGGAATTACTATCAGAAATTCTCCCGTCCTTTATTAGATCAGGATTATGTCATTATGTTCAGACAGGCTGGGTCGGAAAATGGAGCAATTGTTTGGCAACAAATCCCAAGAACATTATATCTGCCACAAGGTGAGTTAGATTATGACTTTGACTTCACAAAAAATGACTTTTTAATCTATGCTAGTACTGGAGGAACTTATGATATTACTACAACTCCAGAATATTTGAATAATCAGAGATTTAGAGTAGTCCTTGTACCTGCAGTTTTTGGCAATAAAAACACTAACACTAGTGACCTTTCTAAAATGTCTTATGAAGAGGTTATCAAAAAATATAATATTGATGAAAGCAAAATTGGAACATTATAATACAAAATTTCACAAATAAATTCAAGACCACATCCATTGTGGTTTTTTTTATTGTCAAAAAATAAATAATACTAAATTAGTATGAATTAGATTTTATTACTAAATTTGTTATCCATTAATCATAAAAATATTAAAATATGTCTATTAAACTTGGCGATACCGCTCCTGATTTTGAAGCAGAGAGTAGTCTTGGAAAACTTAATTTTTACGAATATCTAGGAGATTCTTGGGGAATTTTATTTTCTCATCCCGCAGATTACACTCCGGTTTGTACAACTGAGCTTGGAAAAACTTCTGAACTGAAGCCAGAATTCGATAAAAGAAATACAAAAGTCCTTGCTTTGAGTGTCGACGGAATTGACAATCACAAAGGTTGGATATCTGACATCAATGAAACCCAGAATACGGAAGTTGAATTCCCGATTATTGCAGATCAGGACAAAAAAGTATCGGAATTGTATGATTTCATCCATCCAAATGCGAGTGCAACTTTGACAGTACGGTCTTTGCTGATCATCGACCCAAATAAGAAAGTAAGATTGATCATCACTTATCCTGCTTCCACGGGAAGAAATTTCACCGAGATTCTCAGAGTTTTGGATTCTTTACAGTTGGTAGATGGTTATGGTGTTGCAACGCCTGTTGATTGGAAAGATGGAGAAGATGTGATCATTCCGCCAGCGGTTTCACAAGAAGATGCAGAGAAAAAATTTCCAAAAGGTGTGAAAGTTATAAAACCATATTTGAGATATACGCCGCAACCTAATAAATAAGGTCAAATTTTTCTAATTCCTAATTAAAAAAGCTCCAAAATTGGAGCTTTTATTCTATATCTATAAACAAATTAGTTTGCAGAGAAAACCTCTTTGGCATAATCACCATTACTTTTAGGAATTTCGATGACGATATTTCCATTTTCGAAGTACCCAATTGTTGATTCTCCAGAAGCCAATTTGACTCGGAAAACGTCAGATTTATTTGTTGCTTTGAAAGTTGCAAAAGGAACAGAACTATTTCCATCTACCAAGATGAATTGGCTGTCATCAATTTGAATTTTCTGCAGGCTCAGGTTTCCATTCTTGTATCTTTGTGCAATTGGAGTCTGAGTTGTTTTAACATCATCATTCCTTTTGACTTCATCCGTGGTCTTGGATTCAGCAAGCTTTTCTATTTCCGGACTAGGATTAGAAACAGTGACTTTTACCAATCCTTGCTTCAGAGCGTCTTGATATCCTGGTTCAAATTCTTTGATCGTGCTACTCGATTTTTCGGAATAGATCACTTTGCTGTTGCAATCTTTGAACTGAAGAATGATCTTGTTTCTAAACATGCTTTTATCATCCAAAATATCTGCATTCACAATTTTACAAGGATTCAGCAACGCATCTTGTGGCCATTGGCTTTTTGTTTCGGAAAGCACGATATATTTTTTTGATTTCAACGATCTTTCTAAAAATTTGCCAAGACCATATGATCTGTTCTCTTTAAAGTCATTGAATTCTGCTGGAATTAAAACATACTTATAATCAGAAAGATTCTGAGCTTTGATTAGAACAAGTAAAAAAACAGATAAAAAAATTGATAGCTTTTTCATTGGTGAAAGTTAATCATTTTTTTAATTTCTAAAACCGTGTATATCCAACTTCAGCGAAAAAAAGTTGGAGTAGAAATTGGAACCGCCGATTCCAGAATTTGTAATGGCATAATCCAAAGTTAAACCTTTATATTTGATGCCAATACCAGCACTTGGCTGGAAAGAAACCTTTCTCTTCAGATCTTCTATATCTGAAAGCGTTTGGAATCTATTGAAACCCAATCGTACAAAAATCATATCCTGAAAGATCAATTCTCCACCAGCATAAGGCGTGATACTTGCAAAATCTGTAGAAATAAGAGCTGCCGTCTTCGCAAAATCGACATTGATCCCCGCTTCCGGTAATAACTTCAAATCTCTGTTGAACTCAAAAGTTTTACTTACACCTAGATTAAGTTTTGGCATTGTAATCTCCATTTTGTCTGTCGGGGCGGGATTGAATTCTTCACCATTCACAACAGCCGACAATTCTTTTTGATTGATAGTCCAGAAATTGACCGTGGTTGTGGCATCTCTTAACATCACTCCATAATTCCAATCTGTATCCGAATGATAGATCGCACCCAAATCAAATCCAAAACCATATCCACTTGCAAATTTCCCCACATTTCTGTAAACAACTTTTGCAGTAGCTCCAACATCTAATCTGTGATTACCATTGGGATGGAATGCATAAGAGAACAAAGCAGCATAATCCGAAGTGGAAAAAGAACTGATCTTATCATAGTCGATATTTCCTTCAGAATCTATCAATTGAGTTGTATTAAGAATATTGTCAACACCCAATCTTACCAATGAAATTGCAAAAACGCCATTCTCATTATCCAAAGGTTTAGCGTAAGCGATATAATCGTACTTGGCGATGGATTCAAAGTATTCTGCGTGCATTGCAGCCGCTTGCCAGTCTCTATCGATTTTCAATAATCCCGCAGGATTCCACATCGGAGAATAGACATCATCCTGATTAGAGACAACAGCACCACCCATTGCCAAACCTCTTGCACCAGCACCAATATTCAAAAACTCATTAGAATACTTCCTAATGATCTGGGCATCGAAAATCTGCGAAATGATTACAAGCAAAAAAAATAAAATTCTTTTCATTAAAGCGTTGTGTCTGTAATGCGGTCTTCTTTTTTTCTTCGAGATTTTATGACACCATTGATGATAATTGAAATGATCATTACCAAAGATGCGGCATAAAATACAGGACTCATATGTTCTGATGCCCCAAAGATAAAAAAAGCCAAGATAATCCCATATACTGGTTCTAGATTTACTGTCAGAATCAATGTAAAAGGTGAAATGAATTTCATAAGTTTCACACTCTCAAACATTGGATAAGCTGTAAAAACAGAAGCCAACAATACTATTAACGCAATATCAGTGAAACTTATTTCGCTGACAGAAGAAATTTGTCCCGTAAAAAGAAAAAACAAGCTAATGACCAACCATCCGCCAGCGATCTCATAGAAAATAATATTTCCGGAACTGGTCTTCCCAAACATTTTCCCGTTGAAAACCGAGAATATTGTTCCGAAAAGTGCGCACAGAATTCCGTAGATAATTCCTTCTTTATATTTCAGTTCCGCATTGAAGATCAAAGAAATACAAATTACGATGATTACACCAATGATGATCTCTATCCAATCTGGCTTTCTTTTAAAAACCAATGGTTCTATCAATGCCGCAAACAAAGTAGATAAAGAAAGGCAGGACAAAGCAATGGAAACATTCGAGACCTTGATGGATTGAAAAAAGAATAGCCAATGAAAAGCCATTACACTTCCTATTCCTACCAATTTTAGCAACAAGCTTTTTGTAACTTTTATGCTTTCTTTTTTAATGATCCTAATATAGAGATAAAGGAAAAATGCTGCGAATGACATTCTGTAAAAAACAAGAACGTTGGCATCTGTGGAAATTAACTTGCCTAAAATAGCCGTAAAGCCCCACAAAAAAACGATAAGATGTAACCTCAGCAAATAAGAATTCTTCATTAATATAACATTGACCTTTCAGTTTGCAAATCTATGATAAAATTACAGATTTATAAGAAATTACGAAGGATTAAAGTCCATTTTAATAATCAAATATTTTAAAATTTCGGCACTAAAAAATCCGTACAAAATCTTTATACGGATCTTTTAATAATTGCTTATTAAAATAAACATAAACTAACTAAAAATTCATTTCATTTTGTTTAGTAACGTAGAAAAACAAAATATATTATGTTAAATTTATCTTCTGTTGAACTTGCTTTGTCATTATTCAAAAAATTTTATCTTTAAGGCCAAAGAAAAAACCCTATGGATTTAGAATTCAACAAAAGAGAAGATATCAATAAACTGAAACTTTCTGACATCAAAAAAACCTTAACCAAAATTAAATCTGGCGGCGGAGAAAAAGCGCTTCAGAAACAACGTGACCAAGGAAAAATGACTGTCCGAGAAAGATTAGAATATCTTTTCGACAAGAATTCTGACACCATAGAAATCGGAGCATTTGCAGGATATGAAATGTATGAAAAAGAAGGCGGTTGCCCGGCAGGCGGTGTGGTCGTAAAAATAGGTTATGTTTCGGGAAGGCAATGCATCGTGGTTGCCAATGATGCCACAGTAAAAGCCGGAGCTTGGTTTCCTATTACAGGAAAGAAAAATCTACGAGCTCAGGAAATAGCCATGGCAAACCGTTTGCCAATTATTTACTTAGTTGATTCCGCTGGTGTTTTTTTACCTATGCAAGACGAGATTTTCCCCGACAAAGAAATGTTCGGAAGAATTTTCAGAAATAATGCCAAAATGAGCTCCGCAGGAATCGTCCAAATCTCAGCTATCATGGGAAGTTGTGTTGCAGGTGGCGCCTATCTACCAATCATGAGCGATGAAGCTATGATAGTTGACAAAACAGGAAGTATTTTTCTGGCTGGAAGTTATCTTGTAAAAGCAGCGATTGGAGAAAACATTGATAATGAAACACTTGGAGGTGCAACAACACATTGCGAAATATCCGGTGTTACAGATTATAAAGCCAAAGATGACAAAGATGCTTTGGACAGAATCAAAAACATTATGAAATCTATCGGAGATTTTGATAAGGCTGGTTTTGACAGAATTGAAAGTGCTCCTCCTAAGGAAAATCCCGATAATATTTTCGGAATAATGCCAATAGCAAGGTCAGAACAATATGACACTTTCGAGATCATCAAATGTCTTGTAGATAATTCTGAATACGAAGAATACAAGCCAGATTATGGGAAAAGTATAATTTGTGCTACAGCCAGAGTTGACGGATGGAGTGTAGGAATTGTTGCTAATCAAAGAAAGTTGGTAAAAAGTGGCAAAGGCGAAATGCAGTTCGGTGGTGTGATTTATTCCGATTCAGCCGACAAAGCGACACGTTTTATCGCTAATTGTAATCAAAGAAAAATCCCTTTGGTTTTCCTTCAAGATGTTACAGGTTTTATGGTCGGCTCCAAATCCGAACATGGCGGAATCATAAAAGATGGAGCAAAAATGGTAAACGCTGTTTCCAATTCCGTAGTTCCGAAATTCACTGTGATTACAGGAAATTCTTACGGCGCAGGGAATTATGCGATGTGTGGAAAAGCCTATGACCCAAGATTGATCGTTGCCTGGCCTTGGGCTGAGCTAGCTGTAATGGGTGGTTCGCAGGCTGGAAAAGTTCTTCTTCAAATCCAGGAATCTGCACTTAAAAAAGAAGGAAAAGAAATCACCGAGGAAGAAAGAAAGGATATTCTTGATAAAATATTGGCAGATTATAACAAGCAAACTCAGCCGACTTATGCCGCAGCAAGACTTTGGACAGATGCTATTATCAATCCTGTAGATACCAGAAAATGGATCAGTATGGGAATAGAGGCCGCCAATCATGCTCCGATTACAGAAAAGTTCAACCTTGGAGTGATTCAGGTATAGTTTTTGTATTCGAAAAACACAAAAAAAACACATATCAGATGAAAAATTTATTGTCGCTGATTGTCGGACTCCTGACAATCGGTAATTTCTATGCACAATGCAACATTACTGGAAACAAAATTATTGCTCCTAACGAAATCACAACCTTTAGTGTCGATGCCAAAGCACAATGTGAAGAATGTTATTTATGGAAATCTTCCAACGAACAAGCCTTTAAAATAGAAGGTAACAATAAGCTTAATAAAGTTAGTGTAACAGGTAAAGATTTTGGAAAAAGTACTATTTCCGTATCTATATTAACTGATCAGGGATTATTACAATGTGAAAAAAACATTGAACTGACAGACCTGAAACAAAGTCCTACCGGGAATAATTGCGGAATCAAGATCGATGATTTCAAAGAAGTAAAAGTCAGCGAATCGATTATTTCATTTTTCCCCAACTTTAATTCCGGAGATTATTTATACAAATGGACAGTTACTTATGCCAATGGCGAAAACCAAGAATCTGCAGAGAAAATCCCGCAATTCTTTTATTCCGATATCAATTATATCACAATGATAAAGTTGAAAGTTTCTAGCAAATCGCCAATTTGTTCCATGACCATCTCAAAAAAATATGAACAAAATTATTGGGGCAAAACAGCTACTCAAATTGATAAGATAGAACAAAAAACCTATTCTCCAATGAGTTACAGTGACTATGTAAAACCTGAAGACAAATCTAAAATAACAAAATAAAGTTATTGATCACCTTTTATTTAAACCTTATAACTTCCATTGCTCTGGAAGTTTTTTGTTTTCAATTTCAAATCAAATTTTAATAAAATTAAAATATTATTTAATTTTATTAAAATAATTATTACATTTGTAAAACAAAATTAAAATAAATGAAACTGCCTATCATATGTCCAAGTTGTGATCACACTTTGAATGTAAGTCAAATGACATGCCCGTCCTGCGCAACTCAGGTTAATGGAGATTACGAACTTCCCGTTCTTTTGAAGCTTGGTAGAGAAGAACAGGATTTTGTTCTCAATTTTTTTCTTTCCAGCGGAAGCATCAAGCAAATGGCAAAACAAGCCGAACTTTCTTACCCCACGATGAGAAATAAAATGGACGACCTGATCGAGAAAGTAAAAAAACTTCAAAACTAAAACAATGACCTGGAAAACTATTTTTAATCCTTTCGGGAGGCTCGACGACAAGCATCTGCTTATTGTAGGAATCTTATTTTTCATCTTGAATATTTTTGGGTGTTATTATGCAGGAAATGTGAATGACAGTATTTTCCATCTTTCTCATTTGGAAGACAACCAGACAATTTGGGATGTTATGAAAATCAATTCTTTGAGTTCAGTTTTGGCAATCATTGTTCTATATATCCTTGCTTTATTCCTTAATAATAGAACCCGAATCATCGATATCATCAATACGGTTCTGATATCTGCCATTCCACTGATCATAATAATGCCAATCTCAGGAATGTCATTTTTGAAGAATGCCACTCAAAGTATTACAAAAAATGTTGGTGACCCAAGCCAGATAGAAACTATAAACCTCATCCTGGTTACTGCTTTCGCATTGGCAACCTTACCATTTATGATTTACAGCTTTGTGCTTTACTACAATGGTTTCAAAACTGCTACAAACATCAAAAAGTGGCAACATGTTGTTCTCTTCGTGATCGCCTCATTCATTTTAACAATCGTTAGCCAGACTATATTTTAAAAAAATTAAACATATAGCATCGTTCTGACATTTCATTCAGCTAAATTAAAATGGCTGGCGATTGCATATGATCTTTAACAAACCATAATTATTTATATATGAAAACCAAACTATTATTGGTGCTGATTCTATTGGCACAGACTTTTTACGCCCAAGATTTAACGGGTTCTTGGAAAGGTGAAATCGACTTAGGCACTATGACACTTCCTCTAATTCTTGATATTAAGAAAGAAAACAACAGATATATTTCGACTGCGAGAAGTCCAAAACAAGGCGACAAAATCATTACCGTTGACAAAACAGAATTTGCAAACAACGAATTGATCTTCGAAATGAAAGATCTAGACGCGTCTTACAAAGGACAATTCAACACAGACCATTTTGAAGGGGTTTTCACGCAGCGTTCCAGAGATTTTAATTTGAATCTTTCCAGGATTGATGAAAAAAATGCAGAAACATCAAGCAAAGAATCCAAAATCCCAGACATAGGAAATAGAGAAATAAATACTAAAAAAATTGATGACTTCCTGAATTATATGACTGATAACAAACAATCTATTGGTAGTATTTCGATTTTCAGAAACGGGAAGGAAGTTTATCAGAAAAACTTTGGTCAAGATCAATTGCCAAATGTAAAATGGGATTCCAACACAAGATATCAGGTTGGTTCTGTCAGCAAATTATTTACAGCTATTATGCTGATGCAGCAAGTTGAGAAAGGGAAACTAAATATCGACGACAAGCTTTCCAAATATTACCCGGAGATTCCAAATGCTGATAAGATCACCACCAAAACAATGATGAATCACACCAGCGGATTGGGTGATTATGCAGGTCAACACTATCAATGGTTGTTCAAAAAACCAGTTGGGGACAAAGTAATTCTCGACACAATCAAAGCTCAGGGTGTAGAATTTCAGCCAGGAGAAAAAACTAGATATTCCAATTCCGGCTATTATCTTTTGAGCAGAATCCTTGAGAAAGTTGCGAAAAAACCATACAACGTACTTCTGAAAGAAAACATCACAAGCAAAGCGAATCTGAAAAATACTTTTTCAGTTCTCGACAATCCAAACAACGTTTTCAAATCGTACGAAAACGAGGACGGGAAATGGGTAGAAGTTGAAGACTTCGATTTTCATAATTGTATTGGTGTAGGCGATATTGTTTCGACTCCCAATGATTTGAATCTTTTCATTAATGCTCTATTCAATGGGAAGTTTGTGAAGAAAGAAACGCTTGAAAGGATGATGCCAACGCCGAAGAAACCTTTGGATTTTGGATCAGGAATAATGGCTGTCCCGTTTTATAATCAGGTTTCTTTTGGACACGGTGGAGACACGGCTGGAAGTCACGCAATCACATCTTATAATAAGAAAGAAGATTATTCTGTTTCGATGATTATCAACGGAGAAGAATATCCACACAATGGTTTGGGAATAGGCATCTTAAGTTTAATATATGATGCAGATTATACTTATCCAAAATTCGGAGAAGATGCAACCAAATCTGTAGATACACCTGAGAAATTTCAAAAATATATTGGCGATTACTCTTCTCCGGATATCCCCATAGATTTAAAGATATTCTCACAAGAAGGAAAGCTGTTTGCACAAGGAAAAGGACAATCTTCCTTTGAATTGGAACATGTAGATAAAGATGAGTTCAAATTTGTGCCTGCAAAAATTCAGATTAATTTTTCTCCTAATCAACTAAAAATGGTACAAAATGGAAAGACTTATAATTTTTCAAAAAAATAATTCGTAAAAAAACATGCGCAGAGGCTGATCGATCTCTGCGCATGTTTTTTTAATATAAAAAAGCGAGGCGTCTCAGTAAGATCAGCCTCGCTTCATAAAAACACAAATTAAATATTTTACTATTTCTTGATCACTTTCGTTGTTTCTGTTTTGCCTTCTACATTGGCTTTCACAAAATAAATTCCTGAAGGTAATCTCGAGAAATCGATGGTATTGGAGTCTTTGATTTCCTGTAACAATTGCCCTGCAATACTATAAACATATATCTGCTTTACTTTTTTATCGGAAGATACCGTCAGGATATCAGTTACCGGGTTCGGGTAATATTGGATAGAAATCTTCTCTACATCCGCTACACCTAACGTCCCAATATTCAGACTGTAATCTTCTACCTGTCCGTAATATGATGTTCCGCAAGGCGTGGTATTAGGACTAGATATCGCAGCATAAAGCCTCACTCTCATTTTCGTTCTCCCTTTTGCAATAGTTGTTGGGATAGTAATCGTTCCATTCCATGGCGATGTTTTATAATCCGTAGTCAAAACTTTTTCCCCGGCATCATCGAAGTCACCATCTTGATTGAGGTCAATCCAAACAATCACCTGATCAGAATCTGAAGAACCAGTAGTGGAAGACGCCGTGAAATTGTAGATCTGTCCAGGAATAACACTACCTATTACATTAGAGAAATCTTCATATCCGGCATTGGATGTAGAATTGTTATTGATACCTGCAAAAGTAACGTTCGACAATTTCTCAGAAAACAAATACGTGGATGAAGCCGGACAGTAGTTATAAGCGTTGGTGAAGAAAGTCACATTAGCATAAGTTCCGGTAGTTCCACTGCAAACCGCTGCCACACTCACGTCATAAGAAGTATTGATTGATAGCTGTGATAATGCATAATGATTGGCAGTAATGTTATTGACTTCTGTCCAGTTACTCTCTGTTGATTTTTTATATCTCAATGTATAAGTTGCATTGGCAACCAAATCCCAATCTAAGTTTGCTGTAGTTTGGGTAATGTTTGCAGCCAATAAATTAGTTGGAGCAGAACCGTCACAAGTAGCTACACTGGTCACTGAGACATTTCCTAAAGCATAGAAAACATTGCCAACCGCAGAAACTCTCACAATAACCAGCGAATTAGCATTGACAGAAGAAAAATCAAAAGACTCTAATCCGTCATTTGGCGTTGAATTCGTCAAAATATTCCAAGTTGAGCCTTGATCAGTTGAATAATCGATTTTCACATTAGAAACATTATAAGGCGCAAGATTCGTATTAACAACATCCCAAGTAATGGTGCTTGATACATTATTATAAACTTTGACCGTGGTCATTTTGAAAGGTCCGTCATTGCCAACTGTGATAGTTTGAGAACCTGATGCAGTTTGCTGTTGCGTCACATCTGCATTGTTATCTCTTACCAAAACTTTGAAGTTCATTGTCCGTGCCACATTGGAAACCGATTCCCAGTCTGTGGCATTGGATAAGTTTCCACCAATCACAGTGCTGAGTCTTGGAAAATATCTGTAAGATAAGTTCGAAGGAGGCAAAGATCTGAACTTGGCACCATTGGTATTATTATCCATTACTGTTGTAACTGGAGCAGTGGCCAGATCATACTCTTCCCAGCTATATACCAATGGATCATTTTCTGCATCTGTTGCATCAGCAGTTAAAACAAATGCAGTCCCTTTCGGAATCGTTTTGTTTGATAAACCAGCAACAACAGGCGGATTATTATCGATTGAATTACTCGTTCCACAAGATTGAGAATTGACATAAGTCTGAACCTGCTCAACACTTCTCACATGAAAATACGAATCTGAATAACTTTGTACATTGTCTATTCCACTGATTCCTCCATAGCCCATAATCGTAGAACCAGAACCAGGTTCCATATGCGCTGTTTGATTGGGTGCCGACTGGATGATATTAGAATAAGTATGATCTGCCCCAAACTGATGTCCCATCTCGTGCGCCACCAGATCGATATCAAATCTTTCGCCTTCCGGTCCGCCTATTCTTGGAGTGCTGAATGCTGCACCTTTTGATTTAGCATCTGAATTATTGGATGGATTTCTACAAACATTTCCAACATCTCCTGCAGAACCAGAACCTCCTGCTTGTCCAAAAAGATGTCCAATATCATAAGCATCATTACCAATAACTGATGTCAGAGTCTGCTGTAATTCGAGATTCCAAGCGCCGCCAATTCCCACATTGGCATTGGAGTAAGGATCGGTTGACGGATTGGTGTAAATCAGCTGAGGAAAATCCTGCACATTCAGATGGATTGCAAAATCTTTTTCGAAGACGCCATTCACTCTCGTAATAGTTGCGTTGATTGCCGCAAAAGCCTGTGCTACTCCACCGAAATATTGTGTATATTCTCCAATTACGGAGATTGCCAGACGGTAAGTTCTGTATTTTTTGTCACTCGCTTTACTGAAATCTGTAACTGAATTTGAAAAATCAGAACCTTTTGTTAATTGATCAATTTGGTTTCTATTGATTGGCGATTCATTGGTTGAACAGGAAAATGCGTGACCATCCTCTCGCTTTCCAGATTTTGGAATAACAGCATAAACTTTTTTTTCTTTATTTTGAGGCTCAATGAATTCATATCTTCCATCCTTGAACATCATCGATTGCAAATCGTAAGGCGAAACACTGAATCTTACCCAAACTGTGGGATCACCAATTTTGGCTCCTACATAAGAACCGAGCTGATAACGGTCTGCCAAGGATTTTTCTACAACTGGCAAACTGTAAACTTCGAATTTTTCAATTTTCCCTTCTAAAGTTGGCAATTCAATAATAATCGGCGCACTGTTTTTACCTGTTGGTTTTGCTGTTGCAAGTTTCGCTCTGATAGCATCAAGATCAAGAGAATAAAAACTAGTGGCTTTCACTTTCTTTGATTTTGGTTCTATCATTATTGTCGGACCCCATTGAGCAAAACTCAATATTAATCCAGAACAAACCGCAAGAATGGCAAGAATTTTCTTCATATTTAATTATAAAAAAGAGTTCATTATCAATTACTATAAAAAACGAGACCTTTCAAAAGATCAGTCCCGTTCAAATTAATAATTATGATGAATTAGATTTACTTTTTGATCACTTTCGTCATCTCTGATCTACCTTCTACAATTGTTTTCACAAAGTAAACCCCTGAAGATAATTTATTTAGATTGATGACATTAGAATTACTGATCTCCTGTAACAATTGTCCTGCAACATTATAAACAGAAATATTATTTATTTTTTTGTCAGATGAAACCGTTAAAACATCGTGAACTGGATTTGGATAAACCTGAACCTTTGTTTTATTGGCAACATCGCCAACTGCCATTGTCTCGATAGTGAATTCGTCTGCACCAATATCTGGCGTGGTTGCGTTTCTTGCATTACCATCAAAATCCGTTGTAACATCCGCAACAGAAACACCTTTGTTATCAAGAGCAGAGTTTTCAGAATCTTGAGCAATATGGAGATCTGTAACAGAAACAAATTTTGGAAGAACTTTGATAGAGTTATTATTACCTCCCAAGATACTTTTCATTCCTGTAATATCAGTAAAAGCAGGTGGACCTCCTGGCGTTTGTCCAAGATTTGGGCCTGAACTATAATATATATTGTTATCTATATTAGAATATGTCGCAGCTACTGGCGGAACTGAGATAGAATATGTTGGAATTGTTGTATCTGCCAAATTAACAACAAAAATATTGTTTCTAAGGTCTATTGCGCCTGCTGTAGAAACAGTAGAACTGAATGCTATAGGCAAACCTTTATTGGTTCCGTCATTCTGGGTTTCTGTCAGATAAACTGAATTGTTATAGACTTTGTAACCTGTTCCTGCATTGATCAAAATCCCGCCAGTGTAAGTGGCAGATGAAGTGTTCGCAGCAAAACTGGATATTTTTGAGACAAAGTTGTTGCTTACCAATGTATTGGATGCCGTTCCCGCACTCAATATGATAGCTTCAGCTCCGTAACCTACAGTAGTTGCAGTTCTCAGACCTACCAGATTATTGATATCATTCTGGCTGATGACAGTTCCTACAGTAGAACCTCCTAAACTGATTCCTGTAACAGAGCTATTGAATCCATTGCTAGAAAAGTTAGAAATTTTGTTTCTAAGAATCTTGTTTGCTGTAGGCGCACCCCCTGCTCCGGCATTGTTGAAAATTTGAATCCCGGTTACACTACCTCCACCTGCATTATTCACACTAATATTATCAATAACATTATCGGAAACAGTAGTATTCATCGTGGAAACTGCAAGCCAAATTCCTCTTTTTACCTCATTAGAAGTATTTTCAAAGTTGCCGATTTTATTTTCAGAAACTATGACACCATCTGTTCCTCCAAGATAGATTCCCATAAATCTGTTGGAATTTTCTCCGCTTGTAGAAAGGTCATTTTTGGTAATCACAGAGCCAGAACCATTTCCTATGGCAGACACGGCAATCATGTAAATCCCTTGATAAGATTTTTGAATAGAATTATTCTCCAATATTATGTTATTGAAATATCCAGCAGTTTGAGCTCCCGCAGTGTTACTTACGATGATTCCGCTTCCAGCAGTTTTTACACCGTTGATAATTGTTGTGTTTTTTACGGTCACATTGGTCAGTGGATTCGCAACATCCGAGGAACCCATCGCAATTACAACAGAACCTGTCGCAAAGCCATTGATGATGCTAAGATTTCTTGAGTTAGAACCGTCATTACTTCCGTCGATAGTGACGTTGCTTCCTAAGATTCTCAAAACAGGGCCTGCTGTAGTTGCATTGGTAATTGTTGCTGTAACTCCGGTTGCTGGTTTCAATGATACCGATGTAAAGTTAGAAGTTCCTGTACTTCTATTTAAAACTGCGGTTGCGGTCTCAGATGTATTGGAAGTAATTGTTAAATTGATTGCACCTTGATGTGCTCCCGAATTGATAGCATCGAAAGCGGCTTTTATCGTTTCATAAGTTGCTGTTGTTGTTCCGGCAGTTGCTGTTACATCGACTTGTGCAAAAGCTAAAGTTCCAAGGAAACTAGATAAAAAAAGTATAGATTTTTTCATAAATCATTTGATAATTATTGGTTAAATTTTGGCAAAAAGAATCCCGGCTATCCATAAAAGATAGTTTTATAATAGCCGGGAAGATTATTTGATTATTTGAAAAGGATTATTTCTTGATGACTTTAGAAGTTTCTACTTTGCCTTCTACATCAGTTTTCACAACATAAACACCAGCAGACAAATTGTTCATATTAACCGTATTTGTATTTTGAACAGTTTTTACTAATTGTCCAGCTACGTTGTAAACAGAGATAGAATTTACTTTTTTAGTAGAAGAGATATTCAAAACATCTTTCACCGGATTGGGGTACAACTGAACTTTGTTGAATGAAGTTTCTCCGGTTGCTAAAGCTTCTTTAACATTCAATGTATAATCTTCAATCTGTCCATTATTATAATTCCCACAAGAGCCAGTTGGCCAAAACATCGCAAAGGTAGAAGGTGAATTAACTTTTAAAAGTCTCAATCTTGTATTCCCTACAACTGCATCTTCGGGAACTTTGATAGTTAGTTCAGCAGACATATCATCCATACCTGTACTTCCTTTTACAAAACCGATTCTGTAGATTTCGTTCTCATTATCGAGCGTTCCGTTTTGGTTCCAATCGATAAAAGCGGTGAAAGTACTTACTTTCCAAGATCCAGCAGTATTTCCTTTAACTGTGATTTTATATTCTTTACCTCTTTCAAGATTTCCAACTTTAGAAAGAAAATTCTCATAAGAGTTGCTTGTATTAGGATCAGAAGCACTAGAAATATCCGCAAAAGTTACAGACGTAATTGGCTCCGAAACAGTTGCTGAAACCGAGCAATAAGACGAAGTACTTGGGTTGTTTGGTAATACTCTTATTTTCGTACTTCCCTTCAAACCTTCTCCAGACCAGTCATTGTAGCTCAATATCCAGTTACCTTCTACAGGCTGAAGCGGAACCACTCCTGCTGGAGCGAAAAGTCTGGAATTACTATTGAATTCAATATCTAACTCCCCATTCTCATCTGCATACATTTCTTCATCTTTATTCAGTTCCCAGCCATTAGATGCAGGATCACCAACGTTAATTTTTACCTGACCGTAAGGAACCAGATTTTTCACTTTAACGTTAGATCCTGAGACAAAATCTCCCATTTTGAATTCGGTAGGAGTAGCTTCACCAGTAATTACCTTTTTAGGATCTTTGATAACGGTATAATTTCCAGAAGCCGTTTTTCCCGAAGCATCTTCTGCTTTAAGCGTATAATATCCCAGCGGGGAAGTATTGGTCCAACCATTGAATTGGAAAGTAACATTCCCACTGGCATCTGTTGTAGATGACAAAGACCTCAAACCACCTTGCGGGTCTACTGAGGTAAACTTAATTGGCGAATTGGCTGTGAAACCACTACCACTAACTTTAATACCATATGCCCAATACCAATATTCTAAAATACTGTTCTCGGGAGCGGGGTTACTTGGCACGGTTGTATCTATAGAGATGTTCTGTGCAGACATCATTCCTGATAAAAGCAAAGAAGCAAAAAAAGCGTTTTTCAATTTCATATCATTCAAATTTTAAATTATGGTTCAAATGTAGTTCTGAAATTGAACAAAAGAAAATGTTTACTGTTCAGAATTGTAGAATTTACAAGAATTAGAACAACTTTTAAAAAAATTAAACAACTGAAAAACAATAAATTAAACAAACATCCAGAAAACACTAAGCTTTTGCCGATTTCAGTTGGTTTATTCTTTTTTTGATGTAAAATAAACTTCCGGATGCAAATAAAAATACCAATAACATAAAAAAGTAAAATAATATCTGATTATTTTTCAATTCCAAGTTTTGTGATTCTATGTTTTTATCCAGCAAATCAGAGAAAGATTTTTTCTCTATTTCTTCGTTCTTTAGCAGATTATTTTCCAGTTTTTTATTGTAAAAAAAATACCGTTCTTCATTATTTTGAACAAGATAATTTTGACTGAGCGCATCATAGATTTCCGTCAGCATTTCGATATTTTGTGATTTCCCAATCTGTTTTTCGGTTTCCAAAAGTATCTGATTCGCTTTGATAAAATTCTTTTGACCTTCCAAAGATGCCGCTAAACCAATTCTCGCATAGGAATAGACTTCCGCGATTTTGTTCTTTTCTGATTCCCGGATGACATCAGAAAAAATCGTTTCCGCTTCTTTTGGCCTGCCAATTTCAATCAAACAATAGCCTTTTTGCATTTTGGTAATATTGATATTCAGAAGACTGCTTTTATCTTTGCTTTTATTATATTCATTGATAGCTTTATCAAAATATCGGATGGCAAACTCTGGGTCCAGATTATCTTTGTAAACCAACGCTTTAACGAAATAAATATTGGCAGTCACCTGTTGCAGAGAATTATCATTCAAATAATCGATGATTGTTTCAGCCCTGTTGAGATAATTGATTGCTTTCTTATTTAATTTCAGAATATAATACTGATTTCCAATAAAACCCAAAGAACTAATCATCATCAAAGAATCTTTAGATTTTTCAGAATTATTAAGCGCAGCCAAACCTAGACGCAAAGCGTCTGAAGAAAGGTGTTTGACAGAATAAGCGCTTCCTTTTGCCAGAAGAAATTTACTTTTCAATCGGTCGTTGTCTAATTTTGGTTCCAACTTTTTCAACGTAATCAGCGCAGAATCCGGGTTTGCAAAAGCCATTCTGTCCGCCGTCGATATCTCCTGTTCAAGCTGAACGTGGCTTTCGGATTGTCCAAAAACAAACAGAGAAGTCATCAAAAAGAAAATAAATAATAACTTTTTCATAATTATTTATTTTTCAGTTGATCGATAAACTGCGACGGACTCGTTCCTGTCACATTCTTGAAAATCGTGGTAAAAGTAGTTCTAGATGCGAAACCAGCTTCCTCGGCCAAATAACTCGTTTTATATTGCAGATATTCCGGATTATTTTCCAGTTTATCTACTATATATTTAACTCTCAAATCATTAAGATAATTATTGAAATTTTTCTGTTTATGCTTATTGATGATTTCTGACAGATATTTTGAGTTCGTATCTAAGCGTTTTGCCAACACCGCCAATGACAAATGCGCATTGGTAACTTCCTTAGATTTTTCGAAAACTTCCAATTTGGAAAGAATCAGATTTTCTGTTTTTTCCGGAATCACGAATACGTTACTTGCCTGAAAATCTTTCAGTTGGTCACTCAATTTTTGTTCATACTCATCAGAAATAATTCGCTTTTCTATTTCAGAATTGACCATTTTAATTCTATTTTTCAAAACCAAAAAGTAGATCAAATAGCCAATGACAGATAAAAATCCGATGACGAACAAGGCAAATAAAATTTTGTTTTGAAAATCTTTTTCTGACAGATTGATCTGTTTTTCCTTTTGGTCGATGAGATTGATGATGTTGACCCGTGCATTCTGCAAATCAGAAATGGAAAGCTTCAAGAGCTTGATATATTCTTTTCTTATGCGAAAACAATCTTCAGTATTTCCTCCGTTACAAACCTCCTGAGACCAATATTTGTACAGATTTTTATAGAAAAAATCGCCATATTGGGGATTTTGTTTTTTGAGGGCCAACAAATCTGATTCCTGAAAATCTTTAGTTTTAATTTTTGATTTCAGAAGATTAATATCAGATAAAAACTTGAAATAAGAATTGTCTTGAAAATCAATTTTGCTCGGCTTATTTTCTATTTCTAATTGAATCTGATGAAGTTGCATCGCAAAAGTTGGATACAATTCAGATTGTTGATTTTGTTTTTTTTGAATTAAAGCCAGAGCCTCTTTATATTTTTTCTCTGATACCAGAGTCCGAATCTCCAATTCGGTTTTCCACAGCTCAACAACTTTTTTCTCGTCATCTTTCAATGATTTTGATAAATTATCAAGCTCCGAAATAGGATGAGAAACAGAGTTTTGAAATCCCGTTATCTGATAAATTCTGGCAATGAGATATTCGTTTTTAGCTTTGAAAAAATCGTTGTTGACATTGAGAGAAAGCCTGTCTGCGGAAATCAATTTCACGACAGCATCATTATATCTTTCAAGGTTGATATAAATTTCTGCCTGTAAAAGACAAGAATTATATACATCATCCACACTTCCAAAACTTTGATTAGCAACAATATATTGTGCCGTTTTCAGTGCTTTTTCGGGGTCAGAATACATTAAAGCTTCTACATCTTTGGTCAGGTTTTGTGCATCAGTAATCTGCGAGTTAACATTGACTGCCAACATCAAAAAAACCACTAATGAAAAGACCTTTTTCAGCATATTCTGTTTAATCCCAAAACCAAACAATAAAGATAAAAAAATCTAAATTCAAATCAATTTTAAATTTAAAATAAGATAGAAATAGGACTAATTTTCTAATACTTTTCCGATAATTTTTTTTCTGTGTTCAATGCCCCATTCTGCAAGGTTTTCGATGATTTTTTTCAAAGTTCTTCCGTAATCTGTCAATTCGTATTCCACACTAATTGGTTGTGTGCTGAGAACTGTTCTTGTTACCAATTGATTGATTTCTAAATCCTTCAACTCACTACTCAGCATTTTTGCAGAAACACCGTCTATTTCTTTCTGTAAATCCGAAAAACGCATTTTATCATAACAAAGTGCAGCAATAATTTGGACTTTCCATCTGCCTTTCAAAATATCCATTGTATCCTGAACTGCAAGCAGATTGGTTTTACAACATTTTATTTTCATAATGAATCTAAATTTCGATTTTATAATATTAAATCTACATTAACATTATTTTATAACTAACTAATTATCAAATAAGTTACTTTTTAGTAACGGTAACTTTTTGTAAGTTGATTACAAAAATAAACTTTTCTTATTTAACTTTGACAATTCAAATTAAAAAACAATTCATTAATGAGTTTATTAGAAGACTTAAACTGGCGATATGCAACGAAAAAAATGAACGGCGAAATCGTTCCTCAAGATAAAGTGGATTACATTTTGGAAGCCGCAAGACTGGCACCATCTTCTTCTGGTTTACAGCCTTATAGATTATTCGTAATCTCGAACAGAGAATTATTGGAAAAAATAAGACCAATTGCTTTTGACCAAGCTCAGGTTACAGACGGCTCGCATCTTTTAGTTTGGGCAGCTTGGGACGGCTATTCTCACAACAGCATCTCAGAAGTTTTTGAAAAAACAACAATAGAAAGAGGAATCCCAATTAGTGCGATGGATGATTACAAAGCCAGACTTTGGGGAATGTACGAACCACTTGGCAACGAATGGCACGCAACACACGCAGCAAAACAGGCTTATATCTCTTTCGGATTAGCAATTGCCGCAGCTGCCGAACAAAAAGTGGATGCGACGCCAATGGAAGGATTTAACAATCAAGCTCTTGATGAATTGTTAGGATTCTCTGAAAAGGGCTTGAAAAGTGTCGTGATTTTACCATTAGGCTATAGAGACACAAGCGGAGATTGGTTGGTAAATCTGAAAAAATACAGAACTCCAAAAGACGAGTTCATCACAGAAATCAAATAGAAAAAGCGGAAATGAATTTCCGCTTTTTTCGTCTATTATCCTTTATCTAAAAGTCTATTATCTGAATTTAATATCCCAAAAGTTTCAAAACATCTTCCGGCTTCTGCTCTTCTCGGAACAATTCGTAAGTGATATTTCCGTCTTCATCCTTATCAATCAAAATATGTTTTGGCTGAGGCATCAAACAGTGATGAACACCACCGTAACCGCCAATGGTTTCCTGATATGCTCCTGTATGAAAAAATCCGATGTAAAGAGGTTTTGTCTCATTGAAAACAGGCAAATAAATTGCATTCGTATGTTGCTCAGAATTGTAATAATCATCTGAATCGCAAGTTAATCCACCAAGAAAAACCCTTTCGTAAGAGTCTTCCCAACGGTTCAAAGGCAACATAATAAAGTGACGCGAAATTGCCCAGGTATCCGGCAAAGTCGTCATAAAAGACGAGTCGATCATATTCCATTTTTCCCTGTCGTTCTGGCGTTTCTGAGAAATAATTTTATACAAATGTCCACCACTTTCTCCAACGGTAAAACTTCCGAATTCTGTGTAAATATTTGGCTCTTCCACTCCTTCCTCCTCACAGAATTTCTTGATTTGAGAAACGATTTCGTTCACCATATATTGGTAATCATAATCGAAATTCAATGAAGTTTTGATAGGAAACCCCCCTCCAATATTCAATGAATCAACTTCCGGTGCGATTTTTTTCAATCTTGCGTAAACACGAAGACATTTGTACAATTCGTTCCAATAATACGCCGTGTCTTTGATTCCGGTATTAATGAAAAAGTGAAGCATTTTCAACCTTGCATTTGGATGTTCAGCAATTTTCTGGCTGTAATATGGGATGATATCTTTGTATCCGATTCCTAATCTGGAGGTATAAAATTCGAATTTTGGTTCTTCCTCAGATGCAATCCTGATTCCGATGTCAAAAGTTCTGTCGATGCTTTCTGTCAGCTTATCAAGCTCTCTGTAATTATCAAGAATCGGTGTGATATTTTCGAAACCGCTGTTGATCAAATCCGAAATCTTTGCCAAATAATCATCGGTTTTGAAACCATTACAAATTACTTCAATATCTTTAGTCACTTTTCCTTTGTCGTAAAGCGATTTCACGATATCCATATCATAAGCCGAAGACGTTTCCAGACTGATATCATTTTTCAACGCCTCTTCCACAACGAAGGCAAAATGGCTGGATTTTGTACAATAGCAATATCTGTAATTTTTCTGATAATCGTTCTTTTCAAAAGCTTCTTTGAACCAGAATTTTGCCCTTTCTATATTCTGAGATATTTTTGGTAAATAATTGAACTTCAAAGGAGTTCCGAATTTTTCCACAACTTCCATAAGATTGATATCGTGGAACTTCAGATTATTCTCTTCTACATTGAATTCTTCTGTAGGAAAATAAAGCGTTTGGTCAATTAGTTCAGAATATTTTATTTTCATTTCTGGCTAAAAAAATTTAATTGTTTTTACGATGCAAAAATGATGAAATAAACTGAATTTCTGCGTTAATAATTCTATAAAAATTAATCAATTATTTCCCGACAAAAATCAGCAAATCACCTTCTTTATATTTGAGTGAAACTTCCTGATTTTCTGCCACGTTCCGTGTTCCAATTCTTTCTCCAAGAATCAGGTCCTCTTTGTACAAAGGCCATTTCAGACCTTTGGTTTCGATATTTTTAGCAATGGGAAAAGGCATCAGGGAAATCATTTTTCCTCTGACATCAGAAATTGTGAATTTCTTTGGAATAAAGTAATATGACGAATATTCATCAAAAAACCGAAGATTCGTTTTATCTTTAAAAGCGAAAGCCACACTCAGATTTCCTAAAAAATGGTCTTGTTCTCCTCCGCTAGCACCATAAACATCGATATTTTCAAAACCTTTTTCAATGATTATTTCCAAAGCTTTATGAAAATCCGTTTTGTTCTGGTCAGGCGTTTCTATGATTTCGAAGTCATAATTCTGACTTTGTTGAATAATCTCTTCCTCAATTTTGTGAGAATCAAAATCGCCGGAAATAAAATTCAATTTATCCAAAGGAAACTTCAATTTTTTCAAATAATGAAATGCGCCGTCTGTACAAGCGATTAAATCATAACCTGACAAATCGGGAATTGATTTTGGAGCTTCTCCGTTGATGAAAAGTAGAGCCTTCTTCATTTAATCAATCTAATTTCTAAAATCTTAATTCTAACTTCTATCATTAGGATTCCAATATTCTTCCAGCTCAGCATGAAGCTTCGAAACATACCTAGCCAAAACAAAAAGATAATCCGACAAACGGTTCAGATATTTGATAAGTTCTGCCCGCACTTCTTCGGATTGATTGAGAAAAACCAAACTTCTTTCCGCACGTCTGCAAACCGTTCTTGCCACGTGAAGAAAAGTCGCCGCTTTTCCACCTCCAGGTAAAATAAAATATTGCAAAGGTTCCACTTTGTTTTCCATCTCGTCCATCCAAACTTCCAATTCTTCAATCTCTTTATCTGAAATTACCAATGGCAATCGTGCTTTTCCATTAGCCAAAAACAATTTATCAATCGGCGTCGAAGCTTCGGAACCAACTGTAAACAAATCAAACTGAATTTTTTTGAGTTGATCGATAACCGCTTCATCATCAATATGCGATTTTGCGACGCCAATCGAAGCATTCAGTTCATCGATGTTGCCGTAAGATTCTACTCGTGCGCTGGCTTTGGAGATTCTGCTTCCGCCGTAAAGTCCGGTTTCACCTTTGTCACCGGTTTTTGTATATATTTTCATTGTTGTTTTTTACGAAAGTTTAAAATTAAGGTTTTTATTTTTTAAACACTTAAGTCACTTTAGAAAGATATCAATATTGAAAACAAAGTTCACTTAGTCAATCAAATTAAAGTGTTCTTACGTGACTTTTGTGCTTAATTAAAAATAAAACTTAAGTGTTAATTTCTATGCATTTTAAACCTGTTGTACATTTAGGAATATTATATAATTTATTGATTTTAAACATTATACAAAAGTCTTCGACTCCGCTCAGACTGACATCTCTAATACTAAACGTTGAATTGTAGCACTGTCACGCTGAGCGGAGTCGAAGCGTTAAATCTAAAGCATTGATTATTAATTACAAAATTCATTTTTTATAAATGCACAACAGGTATTTTAAATTTATCCTTAACTTTCTAAGATGAAAAAACCTTTTCAGAAAACCACCAATCTTATTCACATTTTCAATCAACTAAAAAGTTTCATAAAACCATACAAATGGATGGTTGTTGGAACTTTAGCTTTGACTTTTATCGGCGCTTTATTCGCTCAGGTCAATCCGTTAGTTTTGAAATACACAGTAGATGAAGTAACGAAACTGACACAGCTTCCTCATCCGATGTCGGAAGGAATCCACGTTTTGATTTTGATTTCAATTATACTTTTAGGAAAAGAACTGGCGAATATCTTCATTCAGTTTGGACAGAAATTTTATGGTGAAAAAATCCGAATCAATGTCAGTTCCGAGTTGGCACAAGCGGCGATTGATAAAATCTTGACTTACCGAATTGCTTATTACAACGACGACCGCCACGAATCCGGAAAACTCCAAATCCGCATCGACAGAGGTATTGAAAGTTTAACCAAATTGGTTCAGAATTTTTTCATCGATATTTTACCCTTATTTTCAACAGCGATTATTGCTTTGATTGTAATGTATATGCAGAATATTTATGTCGGTTTGGTTTCGACTTTTGTGATTCCGATTTACTTTTATGTGACGTCTAGACAAGCCAAAAAACTAGGAAACGTCAGACGAACTTTACGAAATCAGAGGGAACAAAAAACGTCGGGACTTCTGAATCTCATCAATTCCATAATGGTCATCAAGAGTTTTGTGCGGGAAAAATTCGAAGGCAGAAAACAATACAATCTCCAGATGCACTTGATGGAAAGCCAGTTGTACACGCGCCGAACGAGTTTTATTTTCGACGGTTTGAAAACTTTTATTGAGCAATTTGGTGTCGTTTTGATTATTCTTTTGACGGTTTATCTGGTTCTCGACCAGCAAATGACGATTGGTGCGATTATGCTTCACATTATGTTGTTTAACAACGTTTCTGCACCGATTCGCCAGCTTCACAGGATCTATGATGATATGAATGACGCCTTTATCTACGCCGAAGGGTATTTCGAAATCCTGAATGACGACGATGAAACCGAACCGAATGGAACAATCGACAATATACCAATTCAAGGTAATTTCGAAATCAAAAACGTCGATTTTACTTATCCGAATGGAATGAAAGCTTTGAAAAATGTTTCTCTCAAAATCGAAAATGGAAAAACGACAGCTTTGGTTGGATTGAGTGGCGCCGGAAAATCGACGATTATTAATTTGCTTTGTAAATTCTATGAGCCAGATTCGGGAGAAATTCTTTTGGATGGCAATAATCTGAATGATTTTGATAATGATTATCTGCGAGATGACCTTGGTTTGGTGCTTCAGAAAAATCATATTTTCAAGGGAAGTATTGAGGATAATATCCGCTACGGAAATCTTGAGGCAACTTTAGACCAAATCAAAGAATCGGCAACGAAAGCTTATCTTCACGAGCAGATTATGGATTTGCCGGATGGTTACAACCACGACGCCACGCAACTTTCCGGCGGTCAGCAACAGCGGATTGCGATTGCAAGATTATTCCTGAAAAATCCACCGATTATTTTCCTTGATGAACCAACAGCAAGTTTGGATGCGATTGCCACGGAACAAATTAAAAACTCTTTGGATGCGATTAAGAAAAATAGAACAGTGATTATTATTTCGCATTCGTTGTCGCAGATTTTGGATTCGGATATGATTTATGTGATGAAAAAAGGCGAAGTGGTAGAAAACGGAACGCATGAAGAATTATACGAAAAAGAAGGAACTTACAGAGAGATTTTCGATGCTTCCGCTAGAAGTTTGAATCTTGAAAGATTGGTGAAAACTTATAAGGATGAATGATATTTTTTATAATAAACACTTCGACTTCGCTCAGTGTTACATCTCTAATACTAATTATTAACATTGTCAGTCTGAGCGGAGTCGAAGACTTTTCATACTTCAATTAAAAAATGAACGAAGACCATTATATCAAAAAAATCGACCGGGTCACATCGATTCTGACGCAACTTCAAACTAAATCCATTGTTCGTGCGCAGGATTTGGCGAAGAAATTTGATGTCAGTATCAGGACGATTTATCGGGATATCAAGACTTTGGAAAATGCAGGAATTCCGGTTTTTGGGGAAGCTGGTTCCGGCTATTCTTTGGTGGATGGCTACAAACTTCCGCCCGTGATGTTTACGAAAGAAGAAGTTTTGAGCTTCATCACCGCAGAAAAACTGATGCAGAAATTCTCGCACGAGAGTCTCGATTCGCATTACAATTCCGCAATGGAAAAAGTGAAAGCGGTGATTCGAAATTCGGAGAAGAATATGGTTCAGAATATTGAGAATCAAATTGATATTTACACACATCGACCAGAAAAACCGGACGCTGTAAAAAATATTATTCCAACAATTCTGGAAAGTATTGCCGAAAAAAATCAGTTGAAAATCAGTTATCAAAATGTAAGAGATGAAGCCAGCGAAAGAGTTATAGAAGCGGTTGGAATTTTCTACGAAATCAATTATTGGTATATGATGGCATTTTGTACGATGCGAAAGGATTTCCGACAATTCAGAATTGACAGGATTTTGAAAATCGAAAAGACGCAGAATCAATTTTTGCAAAATTATGGGAATATCAATGATTACAGGAAAAAATCAGAAAACAAAAAAGTACAGATCAAACTTTTGGTTGAAAAGAAAATAATGCCTCATATTGTGAATTCCAAAATATACTACGGCCTGATTGCCGAAGAAGAGACCGAAAACGGAATGCTGCTGACCTTTGAAACAGAATGGATTGATGAAGGCTTCCCACGCTGGTTGATTACGTTTTTAGATTATGCTCAAATAATTGAACCTGAAAATCTGAAAGATATTATGAATAATTTGATTGCCAATATCTCTAAGAATCTAAAATAAAATAATATCAAAAAAAACCGCTTCAAACGAAACGGTTTTTGTCTTTTCTCTTTGTTACTGATTCTTGTATCTTCCCTACCTTTCTCTTTCCCAGAAAAAAGGTGGCTCGATTCCCAAAGCTCTCAGATAAACGTAACCTTGACCTCTGTGATGAATCTCGTTGTCCACAAAATAAAGAATGTTCTGATAAATTGGAAATTCATATTGTCCGAAAAGATTGAACATTTCCTGAAAACGCTCTTCTGAAATTTGAGAAAAGTACTCATTGATTGTTTCTGTTTCTTCATCCCATTTTTCCAAGATTTCTGCTTTGGTTGTTGGGTTGAAAGATTCATCAAATTTGCTAATAGTTCCCGTGACAATCGATTTCAAAGCTGGTCCGCCAATCGCCAATAATTCTAAAGTCAATTTTGCGAATGGTCTCATTCCACCAATAGAGAACTCGAATAAATCTTTCTCTGAAAAAGCTTCAATCACTCTTCTGGTCAGATTTCTGTGGCCTTGCCAATGGATTAAAAGTTGTTGTGAGTCCAGGACTTTTGCGTTTGCATTCATAATAGTTTGTTTTATTTGATACAAATTTATGACGCAGTTGTGACAATAGTTTGTCAGTAGGTTTTTTGAATGCTAAATTAATTTTTGCTTAATAAAAAAGGCTCAACCTTTCTACTTAATTCCAAATTTTGCAAAATCTACGTTAGCCCTGGTAACTTTTAATTTTTAGGTTTTTAATAAATTCTTTCTCAAATTTATTTTTTTTTATCTCAGTAAGAATTAAAGGTAATAAAATAAAAATTTCGGCGCATAAGATTGCCAGTCCGATTTTGGTGAAGTTTAAAGTTTTGAATTCAATTCTTTTTAAGTTTGCTAAGAAAAATATCATTCCGACAAGATTAATAATAATTGGAAAAATTCTAATCCAGTAATATCCAAATTTCATTGGAACGATTTGATAATTTACTTTAGTTAATTTTCCATATTTTTTATATGTTCCTGATATTAAATAAGGAACAAGATTTAGATTAGCATTTTTCGTTATTTTAAACTCTGAGTCATAAATATTTCCATAAAAAGGTTTTGATGAAAAATTCATACTCAGAATTGCAAAAGGATTTCCTTTTACTAAAGGATAACCTTTTTTTGTAAATTCATTTAATTTTTCTTTAAACTCAGTGATTTCGAATTCCGAAGTCATTTTCACAACTAACTTATGAATTTACCTAAAACTTTTCAAATCTAAAATTCTCCCCAAGATAAGCCTTCCTAACGTCTGGATCATTCGCCAAATCCTCCGGCAAACCTTCTTTCAAGATTTTCCCTTCGAACATAATATAGGTTTTGTTGGTAATCGCCAAAGTCTGCTGAACGTTGTGGTCGGTAATCAAAATTCCGATATTTTTCTCCACCAAAGACCTCACGATTTTCTGAATATCTTCCACCGCAATCGGGTCAACACCCGCAAAAGGCTCATCCAAAAGAATAAAATTAGGACTTGTAGCCAGACAACGCGCAATTTCCGTTCTACGCCTTTCACCTCCGGAAAGCAAATCGCCACGGTTTTTACGAACGTGTTCCAGATGGAATTCCTCAATCAGCGCATCACATTTCATCTGCTGTTCTTTTTTGGAAAGCTTCGTCAATTGCAAAACACCCAAAATATTATCTTCCACAGACAGTTTCCTGAAAACCGAAGCTTCCTGCGCCAAATAACCAATCCCGTTCTGTGCACGTTTGTACATCGCATCCTTCGTTATGTTTTGGTTATCCAGGAAAACGTTGCCCAAAGTCGGCTTCACCAATCCAACAATCATATAAAAAGACGTTGTTTTTCCCGCTCCATTTGGTCCCAAAAGTCCGACAATTTCGCCTTGCTGAACCTCCAGTGATACGCCTTTTACCACCTTTTTCGGTCCGTATTCCTTGATTAAATTTTCTCCTCGTAAAATCATAAAACAAAGATATACAAATTTTCATCTTATCATTACATCAAATTTGGGCGTGCCCCTCGCCAAGACCAAGACCAACGCTCGGGTTGGGCTTTCCGTTCCAAGTCCTCACTCATGCCTCACTCCGGGCTTTCCACTACAATCCTTCACGCGCTTCGCCTCTATCAAGGTTTCCACATTTTACAACATACATTTTACATTGTACATTTTACATTGTACATTTGCAAAAATCTTAAAATGCTCATAGAAAGCCTTCAAAACGAAAAAATCAAGAAACTAACCAGACTTTTGACCAAGAATCAGGATAGAAGAAAAGCCGGCGTTTTCATCGTAGAAGGTCAGCAGGAAAACGAACGCGCAATCCACTTCGGCAATCAACCCGAAGAATTTTTCATTTGTGAATCTATTTTCAAAGGAAAATTACCCGATTCAAAAATCCATTACGTTTCGGAAAAGCTTTATGAAAAAATTGCTTATCGTGGAACAACCGAAGGAATTATCGGCATTTATAAATTGGAAGAAAGATCGTTAGAAGATTTTAGTCCAAAAAAAGATTCAGCGGTTATTATCTTAGAAAGTGTTGAAAAACCGGGAAATCTTGGCGCAATCCTTAGAAGTTGTGAGGCCTTCGGCATCAACGCTTTGATTGTGACCGACCCAAGAACAGACTTTTACAATCCAAATGTCATTCGTTCCAGTGTGGGATGTCTGTTCGGAATGAATATCTTTCAAGCTTCCAACGAACAAACTTTAGAATTTTTAAAAACTTACGAGTATAAAATCTTTACCACCTTTATGAGTGAAGATGCAAAATATATTCACACCAAAAATCTAAAAGAAAAGTCGGCTGTTTTATTCGGAACAGAACATTCTGGCTTAAGTGACTTTTGGGAAAAAAAAGGCGAAAATATTTTGATTCCCATGTCCGGAAGTATAGATTCTCTAAACTTAAGTAATGCAGCTGCTATTACTTGTTATGAAATCCTAAGACAGAAATTAGAAAAATAAAAAAACCACTTCGATTTGAAGTGGTTTTAAATTCTTAACTAAGTTAAGATTATTTTTTAGCAGCAGCAGAATCAACTTTAACAGCAGCAGAGTCAACTTTAGCAGCAGCAGAATCAACTTTAGCAGCAGCAGAGTCGATAGTTGCAACAGCAGAATCAACTACAGCAGAATCAGCAGCAGCAGTATCAACAGTTTCAGTTTTTTTACAAGCTACAAGAGCAACAGCAGCAATAGCAGCTACGAATAATGACTTTTTCATAATAATAAAAATTTAAATTGTTAGTTAATAGATTGTCCATTATTTGAACAGGGCAAAATTATATCGATAAAATATTTTTGTTTTGAAAATTAATTGTAATATATTTGTAAAACATGATTTACAAATCAGTATAACTGAAAATCAATAAATTAAGAACAATTACAATTTTGAGCGATATAGAATTTTCACACTTCCAGTCATTAAAAACTGCTGTTCAGGAGAAATATCTTGAGACACATTCGCCCTCTTATGATGACATTTCCAAATGGAAGGGGATTGATATTATTTATTTTCAGGAAGATTTAAGACAAAAGGCCAAAGGAAACATAAGTGAAAAAACATTTTACACTTATTTCAAAAATAATTCGCAGGAAAAAATTCCGAGAATTGATATGTTGAATATTTTATCGGTCTATTCGGGATATAATTCGTGGTCTGAGTTTAAAAAGAAAAATCCTTTAACAATTGTTGAACAACCTACAGCAACAGATGTTAAGGTTACGAATGAAACAGAAATACAGCCTGAAACAACAAAAAATCCACCAGTTCCAAAACCGCTCGTTTCTATAGACAATCAAGCTTTTGATGAAATAAATCAGAATATTAATTTTGAAAAAGGGAATCAAAATTTCCTTAAAAGGTATCTATGGTTAGGGATTTCGGCATTTTTATTTGTAGTTGTCCTCATTTTAGTTTTCTATGATAATCTTTTTTATAAAAAGTACACCTATGCTTTTACTGATGCAGACAGGAACTCATCTATAAAAGGAGAATTAGACGTAAAAATTATCCGAGAAAATGAATCTCCAATTCTTTTCAAAGTAAAACCAAATTCGAAATTTGTCTACGAAACAAAAAGTAAAAATTTGAAAATGGTCATTTCTTCACCTTTTTATAGGACAGATACAGTGACAAGAGATTTGACATCAGCACCATTATCAGAAGATATTGAGTTGAAACCTAATGATTATGCCATTCAGCTTTATTATTATTCGAAATCTATTATAGATTTTAAGAAAAAAACGAGTGAATTAAACAAACTTATCAGTGATAATGCCCTGATCTATCAAGTTGTTGATAGTGACATATATGGCATTGAGACAATGGACAAACAAAAATACATCTCACTAGTTACGCTTCCTACAACGTCATTAGAAAATCTGGAAGTGATAGATTCTCAGATGAAAAACGGAAAAATAGTAATGATCAAATTTAAAATTACTGACGATGAAAAATCAAAATAGATCATATCAATTTATAATAATCCCTGCATTAATAATATTTGGAATTATATCTTGCAATAAAAAATATGATGGTGAAGAGAACTCTTTGGAAACGATCAGAAACGCCAACAACAATTCAACATATTCAAAAACAAAACTTGATAGTTTGCAGGCAACTAATGTTATAACTTCTCAAAAAGTCCAGGACATACTTGACTTGTCAACACTTTACACCTCAGGAAATAAAGATACCGAAATAGATTCTGTAATCTATACTCAGATGCAGTCTCATTTTCTCTCAAAAGACTCCAGCAATTTGAAACCATTGTTGAGGGAAATGGATAGTCTGAAGGTGAGATACGCAAAGGTAAGTAATCTAACGACATCCAAAGCTGTAAAAAAACAGGACACATTAGACTTTGCAACTTTTGATGTCGAATATTATGACAACAAGAGAACTTACATCACAACAGTCAGCAGAAAGGCTCAATATCTACTAAAAGCTTCTCCTGTACAATTTAAAAAGGAATTCAAATTTTACTTTGTCAATTTCTATAAAAAGGATTCCGACACTCTCAAAAAATAAATAAAGCCGCTATCACTAGCGGCATTATCATTTTTTCTTAGCTTGAAGCTTCAATTATTTTTTAATTTCTTCTTTAGCAGCTTTCTCATCAGCTTTTACTTCAGCTTTAGCAGAATCAGCAGTAGCTTTTACAGAATCAACTGTAGCACTTGCAGTAGAATCGATAGCTGCAACAGCAGAATCAGCAGTAGCTTCTACAGAATCAGTAGCAGCACCTTCAACAGTTTCAGTTTTTTTACAAGCTACAAGAGCGATAGCAGCGATAGCAGCTACAAATAATGACTTTTTCATTTTCTAAAAATTTAAATTATTATTAATATTATTGTTTGTGAATTATCGTGTTATAATTACAAGACAAAGGTAGAGTGGTCTGACAAAAATCATTAATAAATAACTTGTAATAGCTTTGTAAAAGCAATTTACAATTAAGTACAATTGATTTTCAATTATTTATCGTTAAAATTAATAAATCCAAAAGGTGCAATTAATCCATCCAAAGCTACATCTTTCTCAAATACATCACTAATATCTTCATTTGGAGAAAAGAAATTTAGACCAATTTTATTATGAATCTTTAAATCATCCGAAAAGAATGAATCATAAAACCCTTTTCCGTAACCAATTCTATTTCCAAATCTGTCACAATACAATAATGGCGTTAAAACAAAGTCCAAATCAACGTCTAAATTAATATTTGAAACAGGCTCATTGATTCCCAAATTATTAACTTCAAATTTTGAATCTGTGAAAATCTCCACAGAAATCATTTTTCCGCTTTGAATTTTTGGAACAAAAACTCTTATTTTATTGTCAAAAAAATAATCTATAAATATCTGAGTATTTATCTCGTGAAATTTTTTAATAGGCAAAAAAATATTAACTTTTTGATTTTCATTAATATTAAATTGTAAAATAAATTGTTCAAAGATTTTTTCAGACAAAAAATCAACCTCATCTTGTGATAAAGCCATTCTTTTTGCTTTATAAATCGTTCTAAGTTCTTTTTTTGTGAGACTAAGATTCATCGTAAAATGCTTTAATCTTGCAAAATTTTATACAATTTATCCGACAATCTAACTCTGAACGGAAGTTCAAAAGTAATCTGGTCCCCAACTTTCGCAGTATTGCTGAATTCACCATCAACAAAAATCTTAGTAATGATTATTTCCTGTTCTCCTGTTGTTGGTCCGGAAATCAAAACTTTGTCGCCTACAGAGAGCTCATTGTTTTCAATTAAAAACTGTGCAATCTTAGATTTTGTGAAATAATGTTCTGCTTTTCCAACCAAAGTCTTTTTAATTTTTATTTTTTGGCGAATGTCTTTCGTTTCCGCTTTTGTAGCTTTCGCTAAAGCCTGTGTAGACAAATCTCCCGAATTTTTAAACTTCAAAGCTTCGGATTTTCCTTTTCTGAAAACTTTATTTCCTACCTGAAGACCTTTTCTTCTAGCAACCTGCTCTTCCTGCGGTAAATGGATTATCTCGTGACATTCTGTTGAGCAAGTATTTTCCATAATTGCTTTACATTCATCGCATTGGATGAATAACAGATGACAAGCATCATTGGCGCAGTTGGTATGATTGTCACACGGCTTTCCGCATTGGTGACATTGAGAAATAATATCATCTGTAATTCTCTCCCCTAATCTATGGTCAAATACGAAATTCTTCCCGATAAACTTGCTTTCAACGCCTTCTTCTTTAATTTGACGGGCATATTCTATGATTCCGCCTTCCAGTTGGTACACATTTTTGAAACCTTGATGTTTGAAATAAGCACTTGCTTTTTCACAACGGATTCCGCCGGTGCAATACATCAAAAGGTTTTTATCTTCTTTATAGTCCTGCAATTGCTCATTGATAATCGGCAAACTTTCGCGGAAATTCTCTACGTCCGGTGTGATTGCTCCTTCAAAATGACCAACTTCACTTTCGTAATGATTTCTAAAATCCACCACAATCGTATTCGGGTCTTCCAACATATTATTGAATTCCTGCGCTTTCAAGTGTATTCCTTTATTGGTCACATCAAACGTTTCGTCATTCAGACCATCGGCGACGATTTTGTTTCTGACTTTGATGGTTAACTTTAGAAATGAGTGATTGTCCTGCTCTATAGCCACATTCAGACGGATGCCTTTCATAAAATCATAAACTTCCAGCGTGTCACGAAAAGCCTCGAAGTTATCGGCGGGAACACTCATTTGAGCATTGATGCCTTCCGTGGCCACATAAATACGGCCGAGCGCATCCATGGCGTTCCAGGCTATAAAAAGGTCGTCGCGAAATTTTTTTGGGTTTTCAATTTTGGCGTACGCATAGAAAGACAATGTCAGCCGCTCTTTTCCGGCCTCATCGATAAGTCGAGCTCTTTCTTCTGCGCTTAAGGTGTTGTACAGTTGCATGCTATAAACGTTTTTAAGTGAGAAAAATAATGGCGCAAAGATAGGGAATTTTGGTTGATTGTTGTTGGTTGATAGTTGTCAGGAATTTAGTAGGCCATCAAATGATTTAATTAGACAATCAGAGGAGTTAAGTAGACTGTCAGAAGACTTTTGTAGACATTCAGAAGAGTTAACTAGGCAATCAATGTAAATAAATAGACTGTTATAGGAGTTAAGTAGATTGTTACAGGAGTAAAGTTGAGTGTCACAGGACTTATGTAGACTGTTACAAGAGTAAAGTTGAGTGTTACAGATAAAATTAACATTAAATCTACTCTGCTGAAAACAATTAATCTTTATTATATTTACGTCATTAAAATCTTAAAAATGAAACCGCAAGGTTCGTGAATTCCAAAAATAAAATAGAAAGACTATGAACAAAAAAGTCCTTTTTTCTGTTGTCATGCTGGCGGCAGTTTTCTCACACAACATTAATGCACAGGAAATTACACTCGATAAAATCTACTCCGGCTATTACCGCGGAAAAGGAATCGCGGGAATTGCGTCCCTGAATGATGGTGAAAACTACGCCACCATTGAGAAAGATGGTATTGCGAAGTATAATTATAAAACGTCTCAGAAATCTGGCAACATCGTAGATGGAAGCTTTGAATCTTATATTTTCTCTGCGGATGAATCTAAGATTTTGTTGCAGAAAGAGAGTCAGGATATATACAGACATTCGTTTTGGGGGAAATTTGATGTGAAGGATTTGAAATCAAATAAAGTAACGCCGCTAAATAATGGAAATTGGATTCAGGAACCGAAATTTTCGCCAGACGGAAGCAAAGTCGCTTTCATAGTTGATAATAATTTGTTTTATCAGGATTTGACTTCGGGGAAAATTACGCAAATCACAAATGACGGGAAGAAAAATTCTATTATCAATGGTCTAGGAGACTGGGTTTATGAGGAAGAGTTTTCTCACGCAGATTATTACCAATGGAACAAAGCCGGCGATGCGATTGTTTTCGTGAGATTTGATGAGTCCAAAGTTCCGGAAATCTATATTCCTATCTATGGAAAATCACTTTATCCAACGGAGATGCGCTACAAATATCCAAAAGCTGGAGAAACAAACTCGACCGTAACGGCGAATCTTTATCAGTTGAATTCAGCAAAAACAACAGCTTTGAATTTGGGAAGTTTTGAGAACTATTACATCCCACAACTTTGGCAGACGAACGGTAAAGACGAAATAGTTTTGGCGACCAGCAACAGGCACCACAATCACGTGGATCTGCTAAAAGTGGATACCAAATCCGGAAACGTGAGCAAACTGCTCACTGAGACCGATAATGCCTGGATAGAAACCGATAATTTGACTTTGGAATTTTTGGATGACAACTCTTTCCTTTGGGCTTCTGAGCGTGATGGGTACAGACAATTGTACTGGTACGACCAAGCTGGAAAATTAAAAAAACAAGTAGCGAAAGGCAATTGGGAAATCACCGATTACTACGGCTACAACCCGAAAACTAAGGAAGCTTACATCCAAACCACAGAAAAAGGAAGTCTGAACAAAGTGGTTTCTAAACTGAATATCAACTCCGGGAAAACAACGTTGATTTCTTATCCTGAAGGCAATAACTCTGCAAGTTTCAGCAGGTCATTCAATTATTTTATCAATACCTATTCGACAGCTTCTTCTCCAAACAAATATGTTTTGAAAGATGCTTCCGGAAAAGAAATTAAAGAATTACAAAACAATAATGAAGCGCTTTCTAAACTTCAGAAAGACAACTTCGTGACGAAGGAATTTATCACTATTCCTAATTCTGTTGGCGACCAATTGAACGCCTGGATCATCAAGCCAAAAAACTTTGACCCGAACAAAAAATATCCATTATTTATGTTCCAATATTCTGGTCCGGGCTCTCAGCAGGTTTCCAACTCCTGGGACGGCGGAAATGGAATCTGGTTCGAAATGTTGGCTCAGAAAGGTTACGTGGTCGCTTGTGTAGATGGCCGTGGAACCGGTTTTAAAGGTTCGAAATTCAAGAAAACGATTTATAAACAACTCGGAAAATACGAAATTGAAGATCAGATTTCTTCTGCGGAATGGTTCGGGAAACAATCTTATATTGACAAATCCAGAATCGGCATCTTCGGATGGAGTTTTGGAGGTTATATGAGTTCTTTGGCTTTGACGAAAGGTGCGGATGTTTTCAAACTGGGAATTGCCGTTGCGCCGGTGACGAACTGGAGATATTATGATACGGTTTACACAGAAAAATTCCTTCAGACGCCACAGGAAAATCCGGAAGGCTATGACCAGAATTCGCCAACGACTTTTGCTAATTTGTTGAAAGGGAAATTCCTGCTAATTCACGGAACGGCTGATGACAACGTACATTTCCAGAACTCTATGGAGTTTTCTGAGGCTTTGATTCAGAACAAAAAACAATTTGAGTTTATGGCTTATCCGGACAAAAATCACAGTATTTACGGTGGACAAACCAGACCTCAGCTTTATGAGAAGATGACGAATTTTATTTTGGAGAATTTGTAGAAGACTAAATATAGAAAATAAAAAAACCGCAGAAGATTTTTTCTTTTGCGGTTTTTTAATATAAGTAAGTTTTCGGATTGATTCGGCTATGCAAAACTGCAATTATAATAATATTGTCATCTTTTAAAACGTAATGCAAATGATAGGGAAATTGTTTTAACAATACAGTGCGTACTGTTTTATACTTAATTTCAAATCCTAATTCGGAATTGACAATTCTTGATTTTGCCTCTTCAATTCTTTCAAGAAACTTAGTTGGTAGTTTTTGATTGATTCGAGAATAATATTCCAAAATCTCTTCGATATCTTGTAATGCCTGAAAACTTAATTCAATATACATTTAGGTATATTTTTTTTTCAATTCTGCAATTGTATTCTCAAAATCTAAAGTATCGTTAGGATTTTTTTCTAGATATAATAACCTTTCATCCAAGATTTCTTTTTGCCAATCTTCCAGCTTCACTTCATTTGAATCTTGTCCATACTTAAATTTTAGAAAGGCAACATAATCGCTCACCTCTTTCAGAAGTTCTTTTGGCAAAGACTTCAAATCGTTTTCCAAATCTTTTATCGTGATTTCCATTGTTCAAATGTTTAGCTTTATCAAATTTAGCAAAATTCTGTTATTATTATAAATGCTAAATTCGGCTGAACATTTTTTAGTTTCTAAATAGGTAAAAACTAAAATTAAAACCTTACAGCATCCACTAATTCTTCCAAATCATAGCCATTCTGAAATATGTAAATAAGTGTGACAACTAAAAATATTGTTACCAGTACTTTGAAAAATTTAGATTTATAAAAAATGCTTATTCATATTTTATTTCAAAACTATCAAAGATTGATAATCTTGACTTGTCAAATCCTGCTAATTTTAATAAACAGACAGTTCAGTAACTATTTTTATTACATCAATTAAATTTAAAATCCTATTTTTGGGAACGTTGTGAAAAATTAAACTTATGAAAACCAAGCATCCAAAAGGCTTACCTTATTTATTTTTTACCGAGATGTGGGAACGTTTTGGTTATTATTTGATTCTCGGGATTTTTGTTCTGTATGTTATCGAGCCCAGCGGAGACAAAGGTGGACTTGGACTGCCCGATAAAATGGCAGATGATGTTTTTGGGACTTATATTGCTTTAACTTATCTCACTCCATTTCTTGGAGGTTTTCTTGCCGAGCGTTTATTAGGCTACATCAAATCCATTTATGTAGGAGGAATATTGATGGCCGCAGGTTATATTGGCCTTGGATTGTTTAAAGAATTACCACTTTTTTATACTTCATTAGGATTGATAATTGTCGGAAACGGATTTTTCAAGCCGACGATTTCTACAGTTTTGGGAAATCTCTATTCCGAAGAACCTTATAAAAAGAACAAAGATACTGGCTACAATATCTTCTATATGGGAATCAATATTGGGGCGTTTGTCTGCAACATTATTGCGGCCTATATGCGTAACCGGTATGGCTGGGGCGAGGCTTTCATCGCTGCTGGTGTCGGGATGCTGATTGGATTGGTGATTTTTAGTTTTGGGTTGAAACATATTCGTCACGCCTGCGAAATGAAAAAAGCACAGGAAGGCGACAGCAAGATATCAGACGTTCTTCTGAAAGTATTTTTACCAGCCTTGATTGCCGGAGCGATTGGTTGGATAATCCCTGACAATATTTTTGGAAGCGATTCTACAGATGCATTTATTTTTGCCTGCATTCCTGTAATTTACTTTTATATTTCGCTTTATTTCAAGGCCAATAAAGATGAGAAAAGACCCATTGGAGCATTACTTTTGATATTCTTGGTTTGTATGTTTTTCTGGGCTATTTTCAAGCAAAACGGAACCGCACTTACACGTTGGGCCAATTATTATACGGACAGAAGTATTCCAGACAAATTGGTAGAACCGATGCGTAACATCTATATGCTCGACGGAAAAGACGGAACTAACGGAAAATCCTATGAAAACAAAGAAGTTCCGGTTTATGACAATCAATTCCGTTCGCAGAAGAATAAAGCTGGAGAAACTATAAAAGTTCAGGGAAAAGATGTTTATTTCAAAAATATCAATCCGGAAGAACAGCAAAAGTTTGAAGCTAATCCGAAACAGGAAGTTTATCTATTCAATACAGAATTATTCCAGTCTATCAATCCATTTTGGGTAATTGTGCTTACACCGGTAATTGTTGGTTTCTGGGCAATTTTCAGAAGGCGAGGAAAAGAACCGACAACACCAACAAAAATCGTGATTGGAACATTTATCACGGCTTTATCCTGTCTGGTAATGGTCGCTGCGGTTTTTGCAGGACAAAATGGTGCCGTAAAAGTATCTCCACTTTGGTTGGTTGCCTGTTATGGTGTCGTAACAATTGGGGAACTTTGCTTGTCACCAATGGGATTATCGGTCGTTTCAAAATTGTCCCCAAGTAGAATCACAGCATTGATGATGGGAGGATTCTTCTTAGCGAATTCTGTCGGAAATAAACTTTCGGGCATTCTTGCCAGCACTTGGTACAATTATGAAAATAAAGAATATTATTTCCTGGTCAACTTTGCTCTGCTGATTTTTGCTTTTGTTCTAGGACTTTTTATGCTGAAGTTTTTGAATAAAGTAATGAAAGAGAAAGGTGTGGATTAATTATTTGAACAAAAAGATACTGGGTAAGTTGATTTACTCCAGTATCTTTTCAAAAGCTTTTCTTGCACTTCCCCGGAAATGGACTTCTCCGCAATATTGATAACCTAATTTGTCCAGAATCGTCAGCATTGCCGGATTATCAAAATTGGTATCTACTTTTATACTGAATGTATTATTCTCTTTTGCAACATCTTCGATAAAGCTGAAAATCTTTTTAGATAAACCTTTCCCAGCAAAGTTGTCTGAAATCGCTACTCTGTGAACCACCAAAAAGTCTCCATTAGTCAGCCATTCTCCTTCGATAGCGTCATAAGCCGGCTCATCATTGAAAATTAGTGCGCTGTAACCTGCCACAATTCCGTCAACCAATAAAACATAACCCAGTCCTTTTTCGATATCAGATTTTACAGTTTCTAAGTTCGGATAACCGTCCTGCCACTGTCGGCTTCCGTCGTTCTTTCTCCTTGTAATAGCGTCCTGTAATATCTCCCAAATCTCTGAAGAATCTTCAGTAATTGCCTTTCTAAATTCTAAATTCATTTCCATAAAAAGACAAAATTAAATCAAATCTATAAAATATGGATTATTAAATCTTGCATAAACAGCAACTTGAATCACTTACGTTTATGAAAAAAAACTATATTTGTTACCTTTAAGAAAATTTAACAATTAATTTATATGGAGACAGTAAAGACTAGTTCGAAACATCCTAAAGGCTTGTGGGTCCTATTTGGGACGGAGATGTGGGAGCGTTTTAATTTTTACGGGATGAGAGCATTGCTTACCTTATTTATGGTAAACTCTCTACTGATAAGAGAAGCAGATGCTTCTATCATCTATGGTGGATTCTTGGCATTATGTTATTTAACGCCACTTCTGGGAGGTTTCATTGCTGATAAATATTTGGGTAACAGAAATTGTATTATTTTAGGAGGAAGTTTGATGGCAATTGGACAATTCTTACTTTTCCTGAGTGCTTCAACTTTTTCTGACAATCTTGGCGGTGCAAAAGGTCTAATGTGGTTTGCTCTTTTTGTAATTATATTCGGAAACGGGTTCTTCAAACCTAACATTTCATCAATGGTGGGAAGTCTTTATCCAAAACAAGAAAAATCTAAATTAGATTCAGCATTTACTATTTTCTATATGGGAATTAACATTGGAGCGTTTCTTGGTCAGTTCATCTGTCCATACGTAGGTGACGTAAAAGATGCATCCGGAGTAAGAGATATCTTTGCTTTCAAATGGGGATTTTTAGCCGCATCGATTGCGATGATTATCGGAACTGTAACGTTCTTCATCCTTAAAAACAGATATGTTGTAACGCCGGAAGGAAGACCAATCGGAGGATTACCAAAGCATAATACAAGCGAAGACTTTGAAGAAGGTGAAGCCCAAACAGCAAAATTCACAGGAAAAGCAATTGGAATTACAACGGTTTTATTTGTGATTCTTTTCTTCATCTTCAGGTACTTTTTGGTAGGCGAATTTGGATTCAACTCTGTGGAAATGGGACAGCTGATAAAAGGAATTATTTATCCTTTCATCTATGCCGCCGGAATTTCATTAGCATTCCTCATTATGAGCTCTGCTGAGAACAAAATCGAAAGACAAAGAATCTGGGTGATCTACATTGTTTCGTTTTTCATTATTTTCTTCTGGGCAGCTTTTGAGCAGGCAGGTTCATCATTAACCTTCATCGCAGATAATCAAACTGACAGAAATATTTTCGGCTGGGATATGCCGCCTTCAATGGTTCAGATTTTCAACGGGCTTTTCGTGGTTCTTTTGGCTTTACCATTCAGTTTACTTTGGGATAAATTAAGAGCCAGAGGCAAAGAACCGGTTTCTCCTTTGAAACAAGCGATTGGTTTGGCTTTGATTGCACTATCTTATTTTATCATTGCTTATAACGTAAAAGACCTTGGAAACTCAGGATTATTAGCTATAAAATGGTTAATTTTACTTTATCTGATCCAAACAATGGGTGAACTTTGTTTATCCCCAATCGGATTATCTTTGGTTGGTAAATTGGCACCTAAACGATTCTCATCTTTATTATATGGTGTATTCTTTATCGCGAATGCTGCGGGTTACGCTTTAGCCGGAACTTTGGGAGCAATCATCCCTGCAACTGGGGACAAATTTGCAAAAGCACAGGAAATCGGTGTTAATCTTCAGGATGTTCTGGATAAAAAAATAACATTAAATCCTGAACAAACAAAAGCTTTTGCTACTGCACAATTGCCGACAGAATACACAACATTCGCAGGTTTTACCATTCACAATCTTTTCGAATTCTTTATGGTTTTCGTGGTGCTTTGTGGAATTGCAGCTGTTTTGTTAGCTTTCTTATCGCCTATTCTTAAAAGAATGATGCACGGTGTGAAGTAAAAAACTTTCACATTGATCTATAAATTTAAACCACCGGATATCCGGTGGTTTTTTAATATATTCAAAACAGCTTCTTTCACATCAAATCTAGTTCAAACACCGCAAATTCTAATTAGTAAGTATTGCTTTTGAATCTTTTTCATAGTTTTAAATTCGAAAAAAACACAAATATGAAAACAAGATTATTTTTTTTACTGGCCTTTCTTTTTCTAATAAAATTGCACGCACAAATTGTAAACATTCCGGATGTAAATTTTAAAGCAGCTTTATTAGCCGGAAATGCACAGGACATAAATGGAAATTACATATATGATCTAGATGCTAATAATGATGGTGAAATACAAGAAACAGAAGCTAAACAAGTATACAAACTCATTTTGTATGGTGATGGAATTCATAGTTTGGAGGGCATAAAGAGTTTTGTTAATCTCCAAATATTAGATTGTGGCAAAAACCTTTTATCCACATTAGATCTACAGGGTTTCTCTAATCTTAAAATTTTGTCTTGTGACAGTCAAATCGCAAATGGATTAGCATTGCTAAATTTACAGGACTGCACTAATCTTGAAGAAGTATATTGTTTTAATAATCAAATTACTTCGTTGAATATAAAGGGATGTGTTAATCTTCAAAAACTATTATGCTATTACAACAATTTGACTTCTTTAAATGTACGAGATTGTACTAATCTTGCAATTTTGGATTGTGCAGATAATCAATTAACTTCTTTAGATTTACACGATTTGACCAATTTACAAGTCTTAAATTGCAATTACAATCAAATAAACTCTTTGGATATAAAAGGTTGTATAAATTTTTATATTCTTTCCTGCAGCTCCAATCAATTGTTTTTTTTAAACTTAGATGAATTAAGTCATCTTAAGAAACTGTATTGTGATCATAATCAATTAACAACTTTAGAACTACAAAACTGTTCCAGTCTTGAATATTTTGATTGCAACAACAATCAACTAGAAACAATACAGATGAAAAATGAAAGTTTCCAAGCATATGTTATCATTCATGACAATCCTAGTTTAAGATCTATTTGTTGTGATGAGATAGAAAAAAGCTACGTACAAAGCCTTGTCAGTACAAATATTACCGTAACAAGCGATTGTTCATTATTACAAACCGAAAATATTTCTAAAACCAAAAAAATATCTGTCTTCCCAAATCCTGTGAAAGATATTTTAAATCTCGAAACATCTGAAAAAATTAAAAAAGTAGAAATTTTAGATTTGTCGGGAAGATTAATGAAAGCTAATTTGAAGGTAGAAAACAACAAAATATCGGTCTCGGATATTGTTAGAGGATATTATATTTTGAAAGTTTATACCGAACATTCTGTGATTGATTCAAAATTCATTAAAGAATAAAACCATAAACCTCTAAAAGACTTAAAAAACCTCTGACTTTCATAGGTTTTTTTTGTTAAATTCGTAGGATGCAAAATGCAATAGCTCTACTAAGCGCTTAACCGATAATCCTTAATTATCATCTATGAATCTTACACTTGAAGAAATCCAGAATTTCAAAGGAAAATATCCTAAACAGATCTGGTCTTTATTTTTCTCAGAAATGTGGGAACGTTTCTGTTTTTACGGGATGCGGGGGATGCTCGTTTTCTTTATGATTTCTCAATTGAAATTTGGCGATGAGCAAGCTAATCTACAATATGGTGCAACACAGGCTTTTGTTTACGCATTTACTTTTGTGGGCGGTTTGTTTGCAGATAAGATTCTTGGATTCAGAAAATCTTTGTTTTGGGGCGGCATTCTGATGATCATAGGTAGCCTTATTCTTGCTGCCAATCCTCACGATTATTTCTTTTTGGGAATCTCGTTCACTGTTGTGGGAACAGGGTTTTTCAAACCGAATATCTCCACAATGGTTGGAAAATTATATAAACCTAACGACACAAGAACCGACGCCGGATTTTCGTTATTCTATGCAGGAATCAATCTTGGAGCACTTTTAGGTGGCTATCTTTGTATCGCCATTGGAAAAGGCGAAATGTTTTCTGATTTTATACCAGAACATAAAAGATGGAATGTAGCTTTCGGATTAGCCGCAATTGTGATGGTCGTCAGTCTGGTTAATTTCATTTTCACACAAAGACGGCTGGGTCCAATCGGACTTGCTCCTCAAAAAATTAATAAGGATGGTTCTTTTTCTCCACTAGAAAAATGGAAAGAATATGGCGTTTACATTCTTTCATTGATTTTCATTCCATTGATCATGACAATGGTTTCTGTTCCACAATACACCGATTATTTTATGTGGACCGTCGGGCCATTGACACTACTCTACCTTTTTTATGAGATGACGAAAGTAACTGCACCTGAACGCAAAAAACTCTGGGCAGCATTGATCTTTATTATTTTCTCCATTCTATTCTGGGGAATCTATGAGCAAAGCGGTGGCTCACTCAGTATTTTCGCAGCGAAGAATCTCAACAAAGACCTTTTCGGATTGGATCCGAATGGTGTTAACAATTCAGGAGGCGCTTTCTTTATCATTTTTCTGGCACCATTAGTTGGATTATTTTGGATCTGGCTAAACAAAAAGAAACTGGAACCAAATACTATCAACAAATTCGGATTAGGATTTATATTCTTAGGATTAGGCTATTATGTCCTTTTTGGAACCAAATTTTTCGCCAATCTGCAAGGGATAACTTCGCTTAATATCTTTACCATAGCACTATTAGTGATTACCTTCGGAGAGCTATGTCTATCACCAATCGGATTGTCTATTATGACAAAACTGTCCACAGAAAAACTACAGGGAATGATGATGGGAATGTGGTTCTTAGCTTCTGCTTATGGGCAATATGTTGCAGGGCAAATAGGAGCAGGATTAGCAAAAGTAAAATCCGGGGCCACCAATCATGATGCTCTTATCACTTACACCGATGGATATAAACAATTGGGATTATATGCATTGATTGCCGGAGTAATATTAATTTTGATTTCACCATTCGTAAAAAAACTGATGCAGGGTGTAAAGTAAAAAGGGTAACTAAAACGTCTAAACCATAAGAATGTAATTAAAAGTATATTAAAAAAACACAAATGAAAAAACTAATACTAATATTTCTTTTAACAACCGGATTCTTTGGAATCGCCCAAGTCCGCTGGATAACACTTTCGCAGGCTCTGGAGGCTCAGAAAAAAGAACCGAGAAAAATCCTCATCGATTTTTATGCAGATTGGTGCGCGCCGTGCAAGGAGATGGAGAAATACACGTTCAATCACCCGGAAATTGCAAAAATCATCAACCAATATTATTATGCTGTCAAGTTTGAGAGCGATGGAAACGAATCTGTAACTTTTGCAGGGCATAAATTCACAAATCCTGACTACAAAAGTAAAAAGGGAAAGAACGGTCTACACCAGTTCTCAAAATATATGAACATCAACATTATCCCGACAATGATTTTCCTGGATGAAAATACCGACCCGATCACAAGCCTGTCTGGTGCTCTAAAAGCGAAAGAAGTGGAGCCATATTTCACAATGATCGCAAAAAATGAGTATAAAAACATCAAGACCCAAAAAGAATGGGAAAGCTACCAGAAGAAGTTTAGATCCAAGATAAAGGAATAGAAATCATTATAAAAGGAATTTTCTAATTAAATCCAACAGAAACATTAAAAGTTCTTAGCAAAATACCAAACTTAATTTTATCTTTTTGGATTGATAAAGCTTAGATTCGTACGAAATGACAAAGATCGTGTTTTTCTTTTGTGCTTTTTGTGGTTTCCTTTAATTTCCCGAAATTCGTCAAAATTAATTTTTTAATTGACTTTAGAAACTTCCATAGAATTTCTCAAAAATATCGGAACCGAACGCGCAAAACTCATCAAAAACGTGTTGGGTATATCGACTGTGGAAGACCTTCTGACATTTTACCCAATCCGATATATTGATAAAAGCAAAATCTATAAAATCGGAAACTTGACAAAATATTCTGAAACAGACATACAGCTAAAAGGAAAAATCACCGACTTACAGGAAGTGGTTTATGAAAAGGGAAAACGTTTGTCTGCAAAGTTCCGCGATGAAACGGGAACGATGGATTTGATCTGGTTTCGATACACCAACTGGATGAAAGATGCAATTCCGCTTAATAAAGATATTTTCATTTTTGGCAAAGTCAATTTCTTTAATGGAAATTTCTCAATGCCACATCCGGAAATTGAGGTCGATGAAAAGAAAGCTTTATCAGGAACGCTTTTGCCCGTTTATCCAGGGAGTGAGAAATTAACCAAACGGGGCATTACCAATAAGTTATTCCAAACTGCGATTTTCAATCTTTTGAAGGATTTACCAAATTTTATTTCGGAGAATTTGCCCGAATATCTTTTGAAATCGATGAAGTTGATGGGAAGACTGAATTCTTACTACAATATTCATTTTCCTAAAGATTTAAAACATTACGATGAAGCCAATCGACGATTGAAATTCGAGGAAGCTTTTTTCTTTCAATTGGGTTATGGACTTAAAAAGCTTCATCAAAAAACTAAATCATTTGGAAATCCGTTTCCAATTGTTGGTGATTATTTCAATCAATTCTATGAAAATAATCTTCCATTTGAATTAACCAACGCCCAAAAACGTGTTCTAAAGGAAATCCGAACCGATATGAAACGTTCGACCCAAATGAACCGATTATTGCAAGGCGACGTTGGCTCGGGGAAAACGATGGTGGCATTATTAACAATGCTGATTGCGATGGACAACGGTTTCCAGTCTTGTCTTATGGCGCCGACAGAGATTTTGGCACAACAACATTTTAATTCAATTCAGGAATTATTAGAAAATACTGATATAAAAGTCCTGTTGCTGACAGGTTCATCCAAAACCAAGGAACGAAGAATCATCCACGAGGAACTGGAAAACGGCGAACTTTCTATTTTGATTGGAACACACGCAATTCTTGAAGATAAAGTGAAATTCCATAAACTGGGATTAGCGATTATCGATGAGCAGCATAGATTCGGAGTGGCTCAGCGGGCAAAACTTTGGGCAAAAAATAATATTCCGCCACACATTTTAGTGATGACAGCAACGCCCATTCCGAGAACTTTGGCAATGAGTTTTTATTCGGATTTGGATGTTTCTGTAATTGATGAATTGCCGATTGGAAGAAAACCAATCATCACGGCTCACAGACGGGAAAAGGATAGACTTTCGGTTTACAATTTCTGTCGAGAAGAAATAGAGAAAGGACGTCAAATTTATTTTGTTTATCCATTAATTGAAGAATCTGAAACTCTAGATTACAAAAATCTGATGGAAGGTCTGGAACACGTTATGAATTTCTTCAAAAGTTATAATGTGACAATGGTTCACGGAAGAATGAAACCCACTGAGAAAGATATCAATATGCAATATTTTGCATCGGGACAAGCACAGATCATGGTTGCAACAACCGTAATAGAGGTTGGTGTGAATGTCCCGAACGCTTCTGTAATGGTAATAGAAAGTGCGGAGAGATTCGGGTTGTCACAGCTTCATCAGTTGCGCGGACGTGTTGGTAGAGGCGCAGAACAGAGCTATTGCATCCTGATGTCAGACGACAAACTGAGCAAAGAAAGCCGAACAAGAATCAAAACAATGGTTCAGACGAATGATGGTTTCAAAATCTCGGAAGTGGATATGGAATTGCGTGGTCCTGGGGACATTCTGGGAACTCAGCAAAGCGGTGTCGTGGATTTCAAAAAGTTAAGTCTGATAGAAGATTCTGTTATTATAAAAGTTTCGAAACAAGCTGTGGAACAGATCCTGGAAAAAGATTCTTTGCTTAATCATCCGGACAATCTTGTGATGAAGCAATATTACATAAAGCAATATAAAGGGAAAAATAAGTGGTCGCAGATTAGTTAGAGAGGTTTTTGTATTTGAGAGTTTAAGTTAAAACCTGAATTAAATTTAACCAAAAAAGTCTGCTATAAAATAACAGACTTCTAAATTTAAAAAATAGTATATGAAGAAAAATTACTATCAGGCGTTCTGATTTCGTTCTGGGACAAATCTAAAATTATCCGCGAAATAGAATTTTAATGAATGATTATTCGTTTATTAATAATGCTTAAGGATAAGTTTAGTCAAGTTTTACTGAGAATTAATACGTACATAATACTGTTTTAGAAAATTGATATTTGAAATATTTTAATTTTCATTAATGAACTTAAAATCAGAATTAAAGCAAAATAGAAAAGTCCGGAATCTAATTGATAAAAATTTCAAGTTTGAAAGCTGTTCATTCTCAATTCACTTTTAGCGAGTAAAATGAGGAAAAAATCATTCACAAAAAAGCATCTGCGAGGTTGCAAATGCTTTGGTAAATTATTAATCAATCATAAATTCCATAAGGTAATCATCCATCACATAACCGTTTCCGATGTCGAAAATTGCTTCATCATAAACTTTGAAACCTTGAGATTCATAAAATTTTTGGGCCATATTATTTTTATTGACCGTTAAGACTACTCTTTTATCATTTACGTTTTTTGCTTCATTGATTACAAATTCCAATGCTTTTTTTCCCAAGCCTTTTCCTTGCGCTTCTTTCAGAAAATAGATGCGGTGAAGTTTTGTAGTTTCTGCTTCCTGATGAATCTCGAAGCCGATGAAACCTAAGAATTCATTATTTTCTTGAACTAAATAATATTGATAATTAGGGTTTTCAAAATGCTCTTTTAAAGTTTTCTCGGAATACATCAATTCCAGCATATAGTCGATTTGCTCTTGCTTCAGAATATTGGCATAAGCGAAACTCCATGATTTTTTAGCTAAATCCTGAATGGTTGGAATATCTTTTTGTTCGGCTTTGATAATCATGATTTAAAAAATTTCTTTGATGATTTCCAGAGATCTAGGTTCTCGGAAATCGGTAAAATGATAATGAAAATAAACTAGAATGGAATCGAGGAAGTTTTGTTTTCCTATTCTGCTTAGCTTTATATCATATGGAGTTTGGGAAATAATTAATTCTTTCCAAATCGCAGAAATATCTTTATCAAAAAAATGATGAGATTCGGTTTCCTCGAAGTTTCCTGATTCTGGATTCAAGTAGGTTTTGTTGGAAAATAATGGCTGTAATCCCTGTTGCTTTAGTAATCTAAAAATAAATATCAAATGAGATTGGAAATTATCCATTTGCAATTGACTCAAGAAAATAGAAATCTCGGAATATATATTTTGATTTTGATTTTCATTCCTAAGAACTTGATTCAGCAAATCTGAAATAAAAAAGAGAATAGAATTTTTCCGAATATCAGAAGTGAAAAGCTCCGGGTTTTTCTGCTCTATTTTGGTAATATTCCGAATATTTTTTTTCTTGTCTGAAGTGTAAAGCAATAATTCATTCAATGGAAAAAGGAAAGCCTTCTTCTTATTCTTCGGAGCATAGATTCCTTTTGCAAAAAAGCTTTCGAACCCGTTTTCTTTACAAAAACAATGGAGAACAGCATCGTGATCTCCATATTTTGTATAAGATAGTAAAAAAACTTCTTGGGTCATTTCTTAATTTACGACAGCTATTTTTGCGGTGGCTGTATCAGTTCCATCTTCATTGGTCATCAAAACATAATAGATTCCTGACGCTACTCTTACGCCTCTTTGATTATTAAGATTCCATTCGAAATATCCGCCATTGGCGACTGCAGAATGCACAAGGTTACCTGCTGCATCTGTAATTCTGATATTAGTTTTAGAAGCCAGACCTCGAATCCTTACATTACCTTTGTACTGGGAATAGACAACAGGATTAGGGTATACCAAGACGTTTCCAAAATTAGATGTAACTTCTGTGACATCACCTTGATAAACCATTATCCCATCCAAAGTTGCAAAATAGACTTTCCCTGTCTTTTCATCAATCTGTATATCTGTCACACTATCATTTGGTAATGGAGAGTTTGCTTTTGTAAAATGGTAAATAGTCTTATCACCATTAGAACTGATGTAGAAGACTCCTCCTCCTGCAACTGAAACCCATTTCTGATTACCAGAATCCGCAGTGATCTGTAGTATATTAGCATCTCTAAAGAGTTCTTCTGCCAATCCATTCTCTTCTATTATGATCTCTTCTGTTTGTGGACTGGCTTCCAAAATCGCAGCTTTAGGATTTGATAACACCCTGAGTCCCTCTGAAGTCCCTATCCAAAGATCATCATTTTTATCCAGTGCTACGCTTACTGCATCTGCAACCGGAAGATTATTATCCCTGTTCAGAAGTTTTAAAGAATCATCTGAACTATTAAATGGTGTATTATTATAATTGTACATCAATAACCCTCCAATCCCTCTTGGTATAGGAATATAAAGAGCACCATCTTTTGAGATCGGCTTCTGTGCCCCATCACTAATGGATGTTGTAGTTAACACAAAATTATCCGCACTTCTGTTAAAAGAGTAAAATCCGGTTGTGCCAGTAGTATTTTGAAGAAATGCTACAGAACATATTAAATTATTATTTGAATCAAATGTACATCCCACTGGTCTGGAAAGATCTTTGGTACCTTCTGAAACGTATTTTTTCACAAACTGGTCATTCACCATCTTATATATTCCTTTATCAGAATCAAAAGCCGGCCCCCATGGCGATGTAGTATAATAGTTGGTAAAAAATACTTCTGATGGGTCTGACGGGTTGGGTGTCACATCTAAAAGGCAGTAAAATCTGTATGGGTCATTTTTAAACAAATCCGGATATATCCAAGAGTTACCATCGAAATGATAATATCCCAATCTTTGACTGAGAGGTGTATTATACTGTCCTTCTCTAATTCCAGTAGAAACCCAGATCTGATTATTTAACAATGAGATTTTGTATGATATATTACTGAATGGGCCATCTGGTTTCAGGCTGTTTTTTTGTTCATTAAACATCCCTGAAGCCATAGTTCCTGTAAATAATGTATTATTATAAATCAAAGCAGTATTGACGAGTTCTCCTGCGTCGAATTTTTTTTGTTGTATACCATTGGTATTATAAACATAAACCTGAGCTTGGTCGGTAACAATAATCTGATTCTGAGTAACTCTAATATCCTGGATATCTATAAACCCAGAAATTGTTGAGAAGCTCGACCCGTTGCCGTATCTAACTTCCTTAGCTGTGGCAAAAGCGATAACATTATTAGCGTCAATTTTTTTGAAAATACCAGTCTGTATCAAGTTGGGGCTTGCATTCCATTCAGAATATATTGCAAATGTAGAATTAATTTCGTGTTGTTTCAATCCTTGACCTGTTGCAACATACACGGTATTATCTTTGATAACAGCAGAATTTACAGCTTCATAAGTCGATCCCGTTGAAAAAAAGGCAGTATCTCCGAATTCCCTTCTTGTAACATTAAATATTGACACTCCGTAGCCAGTAGAAATAATTGCCCTATCACCATTTATAGAAATATGATTAATTCTTTTGCTTCCGTTATATGATGCATTTAAAGGAATATCTACGATTAAAAATATTCCGTTTGGTGTAATAACATCCAAAGATCCATTTTCATACCCGACAATACCTGTTTGAGTTGTTGAATTATAATCGAAAGCCGAAATTTTAACTTCGTGCAAACCATTGGCTTTCGACAATTTTTTGATCTCGCCCGTCCCAGGGTAGTAATAAAAAATTCCGTTTTCTGTAGCAGCAACCAATCGATCACCATCCTCTCTTATAACTTTCACATTATTGTAAGAGAAAAGATCGCTCCACTTGCTTTGTGCATTAGAGATCAGAGCTATGCAAAATGATATAATTAATAAAATTTTCTTCATCCTAAACTATTATGTTTTCATCTATTAACTGATTATTCCACGAAATATTTTTCAAATCATTATTTTTGTCGAAATAAAAGTCCAATCTTCCTAATAAAATACCTGCCCAACCTACTTGATTTACAATAACATTCTTACTCTCCTTATTCTGAAAAGTTAGAGGCTCCGGAAGGAAAGTATGAGTATGTCCACCTAAAATCAAATCTATCCCAGAAGTTTTTGCCGCCAAATGTTTATCCGATATTTTATCTGGTTGATCATTGTAGTCGAATCCAATATGGGAAAGGCAAATCACAAGGTCGCATTTTTTTTCTTTCCTTAAAAGATCAGAATAGTGTTGCGCAATTTCTATCGGGTCATGATAAATGGTTTCTGCATAGTTCTTTTTTCCTACAAGACCATTCAGCTCTATTCCAACTCCAAAAATCCCTACTTTGATTCCGTTTTTGTTAAATATCTTATACTGCTCGGTCTTACCATCCAAAATTGTATTTTTAAAATCATAATTGGAACAGATGAAAGGGAATTTCGCATTTGGCAGTACTTTCAAAAAGCCTTCCAACCCATTGTCAAAATCATGGTTTCCCATCGTAGATGCATCATATTGCATCATGCTCATTAATTTGAATTCCAACTCTCCTCCGAAAAAATTGAAATATGGTGTTCCCTGGAAAATATCTCCCGAATCCAAAAGCAAAACATTTTTTTCCTCACTTCTGATTTTCTTGATCAATGAAGCTCTTCTCGCAAATCCACCCTGATTGGGATTGCTTTTAAACGAATCGGCAAAAGGTTCAATCCTGCTGTGCTGATCATTGGTATGCAAAATTGTCAGCTTGTTTGCAGATTTTTTTTTCAATATGTCAAATTGTTCTGCTAACAAAAGATCAGGTGCTAATGTCAAAGCGAGACTTCCGCCTCCAATACACTTTAGAAATTCTTTTCTTTTCATTATTCCTGCACTTTTTTATTTCTAAAGATCAATCTGACGTCATCAGGCGCAGAAACTTCTGGATTTTGCTTAAATTTTTCCAGAAATAGATCACGCATCTTGATGCCTGTAGGAATCATTTCGCCTTTGCTGAAGAAAAACATATTATCTCCTCCCAAAGCTAAATAATCCGATGTTGCAATATAATACGTTTTGTTTTCATCAATTGTTTTGCCGTTGATAAGCCTTTTCGATATCACATCTCCTCCGTCTGTTTCTATTATCATATGAGAAACCGGGTTATTTTGCTGCGTTTTCAAATAATATTGGAACATACCATCAATAACCTTTCCGGACATTTTTACAATTACAATTTCATTATTGAAGGGCATCACTTCATAAATATTTTTCAGAGTAATGTCTCCTTTTGGAATTATATTTCTAATTCCGCCAATGTTGATCACAGCAGCATCAATAGGAGGTATATTGTTATTTTTTGCCCATTGATCTGCACCTTCGAAAGTATAATCCGCCAAAAGGTTTCCGAGATTGCTATTATCTCCGGATTTATTAAGTTCTACATTGGTATGGGAGATTTTGGTGTTCATCTTACCTTCAAGCTCATGTTTATAAGGTTGGATAACGGCATCCATAGCCCTGTCCTCTTGTAGCTTGTCGGTAATATATATGTTTTTTTCAGTATGGATGTTTGCAATGCTGAGAGGTGCTTTACAGCCAGTCATCAACAATCCAATGATTCCGAATCCAAAAATTTTATTTTTCATTGAAAGAAAATATGAATACAAATCTAATGATTTTAAGACTTCAAAACCAACTAATTAATTATTGTCCAGTTAAATGCAACGTCAATTTTTATTCAAAAGTAAAACGGTATCTTTTTTATTAGAACCCAGATCGTCATCCTGCTCAAAGGTTTTGATTGTTACATTAAAACCTATCTTTTCCAACCTTTCCGCTAAACCTTTTACCGAATAAAGCCTGACATGATCAGCCTGTCCAAAATACTTCAATCTATCCTCATCTGTCTTTGCTTCTGGAACTTCGTATATATCACCTTCTTTGAAAGGTGTTTGGACAAAAACTTTCCCATCATTTTTCAGAACTCTGTACAATTCGGACATTGCCTTTGCATCATCCTCTATGTGCTCCAAAATATGATAGCAGAAAATATAATCAAAAAAGCCATCTTCTACAGGAATGTTTGTAATATCATATTGATATTCTGCTATGAAGTCTGTAGAAAGGTCTGTGGGAAAATAGTGGATATTTTTGGAACTCTTGAGCTTTCTGTATAATGATCTTGAAGGGGAGAAATCCAATAATTTAATAATATTATCTCCCGAATATTCTTTCTTGAATTCTGCAAAAAGCCTTCTGTCCCGAGGCATGCTTCCACAACTTGGGCATAATTTTTCCCTGCGTTGATTGAGTAGAAATTTCCGGAATGATCTATCACAAATCGGGCAGTGATAAGAATTTCCTATGTAATAGAGATAAATTATTTTTCTGAAAAAAATCTCATTTTTTATTAAAAAACCTTTTGGTAATATTTTTTTTAAAGTATTATACAGCATTCTTGAATTTTCTGAAATGGAGATTTCCGCCTAAAAAAGGCAAATAATGACAAATATAATACTTGTGGACTTATTAAAATAAATTAACTTTGAGAAATTTAATTTTCAAATAAAAATGGGTCAGTTAAAAGGCGTAGGTGTGGCTTTGGTAACACCTTTCAACGAAGATCTTTCAGTAGATTTTGATGCTCTTACGAGATTAATCGATTATAATATAGACAACGGAACCAATTTTCTTGTTGTTTTGGGAACGACAGCAGAAGCTGCAACGCTTTCCAAAGAGGAAAAGGAAAAGGTAATTGCTCACATCACAAAAATCAATAATAACAGATTGCCTCTTGTTCTAGGAATCGGAGGGAATAATACGGCTGAGGTTGTACAACAGATCAAGGAAACCGACCTATCAGATTTCGAGGCTGTTTTATCAGTATCTCCTTATTACAATAAGCCAAATCAGGAAGGACTTTACCAGCATTATAAAGCTTTGGCTGAAACTGGTGAAAAAATCATCATTTATAACGTTCCGGGGAGAACCGGACAAAACGTAGAAGCTTCTACAACTCTAAGATTGTCAAATGAATTCCCCAATCTTTTTATGGTAAAAGAAGCTGCTCCAAATATTCTGCAATATTTTGACATTTTGAGACAGAAACCTGAAAATTTTTCTCTAATGTCTGGCGATGACGAATATACACTTCCTGTAACTTTAGCTGGTGGAGATGGTGTAATTTCTGTAATTGGGCAAGCTTATCCAAAAGAATTCTCAACAATGGTAAAACTGGCCCTTAAAAGAGAAGTTGACGAGGCTTATAAGATCCACAATTCTTTGGTAGAGATCACCAGACTGATTTTTGCAGAAGGTAATCCTTGCGGTGTTAAAACCATTCTTGCAGAAAAAGGATTGATCAAAAATTACTTGAGGCTTCCATTGGTTCCTGCTTCGGAAACTCTTCAGGAAAAGATAAAACAAGAGATGCAAAAGATTTCTTAAAAAAAGGTTCAGAATATTCTGAACCTTTTTTATTTACATATCTAATTTAATCTTATAAACATCCGAGGAATTTCTCACAATTCCTTCTTGGAAAAATCCATTGTTTTGTGGAATCAGTTCTATAAAATCAAATACTTTGCAGTTTTTTGGTAATCCCGAGAAAACTAATGTAAACCAGTATTCTTTTCCAAAAGGCACATCTGTCCATTCCGGAAAAAGACTGATATTCTCAAAATGAACAAGCTTTGAAACATGTTCAGATTGTCTGTCAACCAGATAAATAGAAGACCATATCCTGATCTTCTCTTCAAGAAAAAACTCCGACTTGTAGCAGCAATGTAGAATCACTTGTTTTTCTTCTACAATTTCAGATCTGATCTTTTCAAGAAGTTCGTCTGCAATATATGGTTTTACAATAGTTTCACTCATTTTTATTGAGTTAAAAAAATTAATATTCTAATTCTAATTTTTCTTTAGAATACTCTCTGATCTGTTGAATCAATTCCGGATGTTCAGCTAACTTTTTCCCATAGCTTGGCACCATTTCCAGAAGTTTGCCGTGCCATTCGTTTTTGAGTTTTTCACTGAAACATTTTTCAAGTACCATGATCATTGCAAATGCAGACGTACTAGCTCCCGGAGAAGCACCTAAAAGTGATGCGATATTCCCATCCTTGTTAACAACCACTTCTGTCCCGAATTCCAATCTTCCACCTTCGAATCTGTCTCTCTTGATGATCTGAACTCTTTGCCCTGCATGTTTCAATTCCCAATCTTCCTCTTTTGCATCTTTCACGAAATCTCTCAAATGCGACATTCTCTGAGATTTGTTCATCGTTACTTGTTGAATCAAATATCTGGTCAAAGGCATATTGTGCCACCATGCACCAAACAATGAACGGATATTTTTGAAATTAACACTTTCCGGCAAATCTAAGTAACTTCCTTCTTTCAAAAACTTGGTTGAGAAACCAGCAAAAGGGCCAAACAGCAATGCTTTTTTACCATCTATGATCCTAAGGTCAAGATGTGGTACAGACATTGGCGGTGCACCAACCGTAGCCTGCGTATAAACTTTGGCCTGGTGTTTTTCCACCAATTCCGGATTAGTTGTTACCAACCATTGTCCACTCACTGGAAAACCTCCATAACCTTTACTTTCCTCGATTCCGGAGCTTTCCAAAAGTGGTAAAGCATATCCACCAGCTCCTATGAAAACAAACTTCGCTTTTAGATTATGCTTTTCCAGACTTTTTCTATTTTTAACTTTCAGTTTCCATTCTCCTTTTTTCATAGGAGAAACATCTTTTACTTCATGGTATGTGAAAACATCTATAGATTCTTTATCCTTCAAATAATTAATCAGTTTTGAGGTCAATTTCCCGAAATCAATATCCGTCCCCTGATCCATTTTTGTAGCTGCCAGTTTATCGCTGGACATTCTCTTCTGCATCATCAATGGAACCCATTTTTCTAAAGTTTTGTGGTCATCTGCATATTCCATGCCTTGGAATAATGCCGATTTTTGCAATGCAGCGTGTCTTTTTTTGAGATATTCTACATCTTTTTCACCAAACACAAAGCTCATGTGCGAACAAGAGTTGATGAATTCTTTCGGATTGTCGATCAATCCTTTATTGATAAGATAAGACCAAAATTGCTTAGAAACTTCAAATTGCTCAGCAATATACTCAGCTTTTTTGATATCGATTTTACCTTCTTTTTCCGGTGTGTAATTCAGTTCACAAAAAGCTGAATGTCCTGTCCCTGCATTGTTCCATGCAGATGAACTTTCTTTTGCTACTTCACCAAGTCTTTCAAAAATTACAATTTTGAGTTTCGGATCAAACTCGTGGAGCATTGCTGCCAAAGTTGCACTCATTATACCGCTTCCAATCAATGCAACATCATATTTTGGTTTGGGAGTCATATATTTAGATTTTTCGAGTGCAAAATTACTGATAAATGTCAACTTATCAGACTATTTGATTTAAAATGTCTTATCATTTGTTAAGAAATCTCAAATCTGATTTTAAAGTATTCTCTGAAATTTTAAATCATTAATTTTGCATCGGCTTTGGAAAAACAAAGTTTGAAAAATGAAAGCTTTAAAGACACTTAACCCTTATTTCTGGAAACATCGCGTCTTACTTTTTTGGGGATTTTTATTTATTATCCTGAGTAACTTTTTTGCGATCTACAAAATCCAATATATCGGACAGACCATTAATATTATCGAGAAGAATTATTCAACATTAAACCTATCTTCTGACCTTAATATCATTGATAATATTAAGAATAATTGGACATACTTCAGAGTAATTTTCATCAATTCCGGAATCTTAATTGGCTGTTCCCTACTTTCTGGCTTTTTCACATTTATGATGCGCCAAACCATTATTGTAGCATCCAGAAGAATCGAATATGAACTGAAGAACAAAATATACCGTCATTATCAGGAACTGTCTGTTACGGATTACAAAAAGACAACCATCGGGGATCTGCTGAACCGATTGAGTGAGGATGTTGTTGCCATCAGGATGTATCTTGGTCCTGGTGTTATGTATGTTGTGAACCTTATCATTCTATTGATCATTACAAGTGTTTATATGTTCATGACCGATCTGCAGATGACACTTTGGACATTGATCCCTCTTCCGATTCTTTCTTACGGAATCTATAAAGTGAGTGACATCATCAATAAAAAATCGAAAGTGATGCAGAAAAGCCAATCTGGCATTTCGACTTTTGTACAAGACAGTTTCTCGGGAATCCGTGTTGTAAAATTTTTCAGCAAGGAAAGATATATCGAGAAAAATTATGGTATCAAAGTTAAAGATTATCAGGATAAAGCGCTTGATCTGGCAAGAACAGAAGCTTACTTTTTCACAATTATCATTTTCGTTATCGGACTTCTGAATGTTGCCATTCTTTACATCGGAGGGCAAAAGTATATTGCAGGAGAAATGAGTGTAGGAACAATCGCAGATTTCTTTATGTACATCAATATGCTGATTTTCCCTTTCTCTATGCTGGGCTGGGTAACATCTGTCAATCAAAGGGCTGATGCTAGTATGCAACGTGTAAATGAATTCCTGGATATAAAATCGGAGATTGTAAATATGAATAACGAGGTTTATCCAATAAATGGCGAAATCGAATTCCGAAACGTAAGTTATACTTATCCAAATACAGGCATCAAGGCAATCGATAATCTGAGTTTTAAAATTGATGCTGGAAAATCTTTGGCGATAATGGGAAAAACCGGAAGTGGAAAATCAACCATAGCTCAACTTCTTTGTCGTTTGATCGATCCTGATGAAGGTGAGATTCTCATTGATGGAAAAAATATAAAAAAACATAATCTGAAGTTGTACCGGGACCAAATTGGATATACTCCGCAGGAAAGTTATTTGTTTTCTGATACGATCGAGAATAACATTGGCTTTGCTATCGATAATCCAAACCATAACTTGGTAGTAGAAATGGCGAAAAAAGCAGATGTTCATAAAAATATCGAAGGATTCAAAGAGCAGTACAAAACTATGGTTGGTGAACGGGGCGTAATGCTTTCTGGAGGGCAGAAACAAAGGATTTGCATTGCCAGAGCAATGATTAAACAGCCTAATCTTTTAATCTTTGACGACTGTCTTTCTGCATTGGATACAGAAACAGAAGAAAACATTTTACAGAACATAGACAATGATATCAAAACTACAACTTCTATTATAATAACCCACAGAGAATCAAGTGCAAAACGCGCAGATGAAATTCTATATTTGAATTAAATTCGATATAAAACGATTCAAAATTTTATCAAAATTTTAAGAAAACAACCTATTTAATACTTTTTTTTAACAAAACATTTTGAATTTCCAAGAATTCTGTTATATTTGTTAATACAGATTTCTAAAAAATATTTAACGATGAGTGAATTTAAAGAACGACATGAGAATGAGATTTTCACTAAAGTGTTGAAAGCAGGCAGAAGAACGTATTTCTTTGATGTGCGGGAGACAAAAGCAGGTGACTATTATTTGACCATTACAGAAAGCAAGAAGAATTTCGGTGAAAATGGTGAGGCAACTTTCGAAAAACATAAGATCTATCTTTACAAAGAAGATTTCAAAAGTTTCCAAGAATTATTTAATGAATCTACAGACTTTATCATCCAGCAAAAAGGCGAAGATGTAATCTCTGAAAGACATGACAAAGATTTCAAATCAAAATCTTTTACAATTGACTCGGACGATGAAGTTTAAGAAAAAAATAAAGATCACACCTTAGGATGTGATTTTTTTGTTTATTTAAAATATAATATATTTTCTATACAAGAAAAGAGCATCTCAAATATGAGATGCTCTTTTTGTGGGTGAATGAGGGGTCTCGAACCCCCGACCTCCGGAACCACAATCCGGCGCTCTAACCAACTGAGCTACAATCACCGTTTTTGCGTGTGCAAATATAACATTTTATCATTTAATTGCAAACTATTCCTTCAAAATTTTTGATTGCAATTAATTTTTCTGTTGTAAAACCCTCCGCATATTCCACTCCAGAAAGCCTTCCTAAGTCTTGAGCTCTGTAAGTCAGGCTCTCTAAGAAATCCTTCGTTGCAATTGGCGTAATAGGTTCATTAGATTCGGGGTTATAAAATTGTGTCTTATAAGCCAGGCAAGCTTCTATTTTTTTATCTAAAAATCCTGTAATATCCATCACAAAATCGGGTTCTATATTTTTCCATTGGATATAATGAAAAATATGTTTCGGGCGCCATACATCTTGCAATTTATCATTATCAAATGTTTCAATTTTTTTCAACCCAGACAAAAAGCAAGCATCAGATATTAATTTTGCTGCTTTTGCATGATCAGGATGACGATCATCTATTGCATTCGCCAAGACAATTTCGGGCTTATATTTTCTTATTTTCTCTACTATTTTCAATTGATATTCTTCTGAGTTATTAAGAAATCCATCCTTCAGTTTTAGGTTTTCTCTTAAACTAATTCCTAAAATCACTGCCGCATCTTTTGCTTCAACAGCTCTCGTCTCGGCAGTACCTCTTGTACCCAGCTCGCCTTCGGTCAAATCAATAATACCTATTTTTTTTCCTTCAGAAATCAATTTTATAATAGTGCCTCCACATCCTAACTCCACATCATCCGGATGCGCTCCTATTGCAAGAATATCACATTTCATTCTCAAAAAATTTTTATACAAATTTACTAAAAACAAAAACTTCCCAACTTTCGAAGCTGGGAAGTTTCTATAACTAAGATTTAAATTATTTATTCAAAGTTTTTTGCAGATTGATTGCATCTTGATAAGTTGGTTCATATTCCAAAGATTTTGCAATATCTTGTTTTGCTTTTTCAGGATTAGTATCCTTTTCCATAAATGCAATAAAGAAATAAGCATAACCTAAGCTTGGTTTACTAGCTTCGATTTCAGCTGGTTTTACAAGAGAAATGAATTTTTCATAAGAAGCTTTCGCCATATCATTATTTTGTGTCTGTTGATATGCATAGCCTTGACTATAGTATGCTGGCGCCCAATCTGGTAAAGCAGAAATCATTTTACCCCAAGTCAAGATAGCCCCATTCCAATTTTGAATATTCTGATATTCTGTAGCCAATTTGTAAAGAGAATCTGTATCACTAGGGTTCTCTATAATTTTCTTTTTAAGTGCTTCTATGGCCGGAGAAGTTGGACCTTGGTCAACAGAAGCAGAATTGATTCCTCCCTTTACTTTTGCAAGTTCTTCATCCCATTTAAGCGTTTCGTCTTTTGCGGCTTTTGCAATGGCAATTTTTTGTTGGGCAATTGAGTCCAACTGTGCTTTTTTTGCGGCATCTTTTTCATCTTTTGCCATACCCGCAGCAATTAGACCTTGTAAGCCTTCGTCAGAAGGCTGGACTCTGCTTTTCTCAGCTTTTGACAAAAACGTTTCAATATTTTGTTGAGCTCCAGCGTAATCTCCGTCTCCATATTGGATATAAGCTCTCAATCTGTATTTGATAGGATCATCGACTTTATCAAATACAGAATCCAATGTCGCCTTTGCATTGGTAAAATCATCGTTTGTGAAATATAGTTTTGCAATTTCCAATTTTGTATAAGGATCATCATCCGCATACTTGGTATAGTTGATCAAATTCTGAGTCGCTTCAGCATTCTTTTGATATTTGATGTTGAATCCTGCTAAAGCCTTATATGCTGGCGCATAAGTTGGGTCTGTTGCAATAGCTTTGTCAATATTTTCTTTTGCCTGTTGCCATCTTTGTGCAGCCATCCAAAGTGTTCCCATCCTTGTATAAACGGAAGCCTTGTTTTGTGCTACAGCCGCAGCTTTATCATAAGCAGACATCGCATTACCTGGGTCTTTTTTCAATCTGTAAGCATCTCCAAGAGAATAGTAATAGTTGGCAGGGACTCCTTTTTTATCTGCTTTTTCTACAGCTTTGTTAAGGAAAGTAATAGCCAGATCCGGCGAACTATTTTTTTCGAAAAGAGTTAGTGCTTCTCCAGCTCTGAAAAGAACTTCAGCATCCTTTTCTCTAGAATCTTTTACAATCTGTTGGATTTCTGCAATAGCAGACTTGTCGCCTTTTCCTAACTTAACAGATGCTAAACCAATTTTATTAAGATAACTTTTAGAATCTGCAGCAAGACCTTTGTTAAAACTTTCTTCCGCAGCACTAAAATTAGGGTCAAATTGAGTCAAATAAGCATTTCCTAAATAGAAATAGTTGCTTGCATCTTTTGGGTCTTTGTTAATAAGGTCAGTAAAATTTTGTTTAGCCTTAGCATATTTTTGACTATCTACATAATTAATTCCATCTTGTACAGACTGCGCAAAGGATAAATTTGCAAAAAATCCAATTGCAGCTGTTAAAACTATCTTTTTTGATACATTCATTATATTATCGGTTTTCATTATTTCTAAAAAAATATTAATCACTGGTTTGATTCGCAATATTCAGACCATTATTTTATAATACAAAGTTTTTTCTGTTAAAAAAATATTAAAAAAAACAATTATCTCATTTGTACCTCTCTTTTGAAGATGTTATAGGGCTGAAGACCTTCTTTTTCTACGACAATCTGACCAAGCTGTGTACAGGAAAATCTTATAAAACCATTTCCTAAACCATAATAACCCTCATTGGTCAGAAAATAAAGAATTCTGGTGAACGGATACGTCATATCTTTCAGACCGGACTGCGTAGCATCATAAGTTTTGCTATTTTGGACAATTTTCAGAACCTTCATCTCTTCTCTCAATTTCTTTGCCTCTGCCCCGAACGGACGGCTAATTGTATTATAACTGATGACGCCGATCTTGTCCGGATAATTGCTGATTTGCTCCACAATATTCTCATTACCATTGATAATGGAAAACTTAAGCTCAGATGGTTTTTTGTTAAATTTCTGTGCAACAAAATTCAGATTGCTGGAATTGGTCCCGTCGAAGATAATACGTTTTTTATCGGACTGTAATTCACTGTAAATCTGTTCCATTGAAATGGACTCCAGTGGAGAATCTTTCGGAACTATAAAGAGAACGGCATCTGCAGCAAATTTCGCAGGCTGCCAAGGTAAATCTATCTTCTTATCAAACATCTCTTTTTCTTCTTGAGACAGTTCTCTGGAAAGCACAACAACCCTAATTTTCCTTTCGAAAAAATCCAATAAAGCCAAATCTTCCTTTTTTAACACAAGATTGATTTTAGTCAATGGATTAAGTGCGGTATATCGCTCAGTCAATGCTTCTGTAACACTTTTGAATGAAGGATCTACCTCTATAGTGATCTCACCTTTGTTCGGATTATCTATTTCTGGTCTCTTTTCCTTTGAGCACGCCAAAGCAATGACACCAATGAGTATTAGCATAATATTTTTTTTCATGCTATTCATCTTTTTTAAGTCTTATTACAGCACGCACTATACGAAAAACACCATACGCTATTAACAGTAAACCAAGAGGATAGGCCACATTAGGCTCCAAAAGGATGATAAAAAATTTGTAAAGGATGACCACAACGCCTAATATGATATAGAAGACTCCAGTCACTAAAGAAAGCCAATTAAACATATACAAATCTAATAAAAAAAGAGAAGTTACAAAAACTTCTCTTTTATATAATATGTTACAAATTAATTCCTTATTGGAAATTCATCGTAACAGGGAATCTAAATCTAGACCTTACAGGTTGTCCATTAACTTTACCTGGAGTCCATTTGGTTTTAATCCCTTTAACTGTAGATTCTGCTTCTCTATTGAAATCCGAGTTAGGACCAGTAGCTTTTACTTGAGTAAGGGAACCATCTTTTTCTACAACGAAAGTAATTTCTGTTTTAAGGGTTCCTTCACCCTCTAAACTTCCTGAATCAAAACTATTGCTAAACTTTGTTCTGAAAGCATTGGTTCCTCCTGGAAATTCAGCATTTTGATCTACAGATTCATAAACTTCGTTAGTTACAGGCTTAACTTCTGCAACAACACCTTTACCAGTTGATGGCGGTGGCGGTGGCGGCGTATAAGCAGGAGTCTTAACTCCTTCTTGTGCTACCAAACCAGTTGTAGTTTCCAATTGCTTTGTAATTGGTGGCGGTGGCGTTTCTATTTTCGGAGCTCTTTTAGGTTCCGGAACAACATTCTGAATCACCTCTTGCTTTTCTTCTTCCTTTGGTGGCGGTGGCGGTGGCGGTTCTTCTTCTTTCGGCTGCTCTATAATTGGCTGCTCATCCAGAATCTCAACCAACTTCGCATCTACCTCAGTTTTATCTTTTTCGTTCATTTGCTGTATCTTCATATAGATGAAAGGAGACAAAGAAACGATTAGAAATACTGCAGTACCAATCAGGAAAGATTTAGTAAGCATTTTGGGATATGTGTGCCTCAAATCATAGGCACCATATTCCTTATTTCTATGTTCAAATACAATCTCATCCAAAGTAAGGTTAGAGTTGTAATTTAAATTTTCGTCAGACATTTTTAATATTTTAAAAAATGATATTGTAAATCAGGAGGACTATTGCTCTCCTACTTTCTTTTTATAGATTACTAACTCCCAAGGTTTGATATCGGTAACCCCATATCTTTCGTTCTTGGTAATTGCCATCTCGTCAAGAATATCTACAAAATTTTTATATACTGCATCGTCGGTAGGTTTGATAATGACTGTAAATTTGTCTTTATCAGCCGCTCCCGCTTTTGCCTGCTCAATAACTTTTCTAATTCCTTCTCTGTCAAAAGTAGTTTCCATAAGTGTCTGATCATTAAGACCTTGCTGATCCTGCTGATGATAGAAAATCTTATTGTCCTTACCAATGATAATCGAAATTGAATTACTCAGTTTAATCTCCGTATCTGGTGGTTTTTGTTTCTCATCTTTCGGTTTTGCCGGAAGACCGAGGTCCATTACGTTTGGTTTGCTAAATGTGGTGGTAAACATAAAGAAAGTAATCAAAAGAAAACCTAAGTCTACCATCGGTGTCATATCTACGCGGGTATTCTGCTTCTTCGAACGGACCTTGCCGCCTTTCCCGCTATCGTCTTTAACCTGTACTTCTGCCATTTCTTCTTTTGCTTATGGTTTACCTTCTTGTGATGTTATCAGCCAGAATTTAAGAAAATCAATATCTCTCAAACCTTCAAATAAACTTTTAACTTTCGGATACTTTGTTGTTACATCTCCTTTAATCGCTAATTTGTAATTAGGATTAACAGCTAAACTCTGTTGTACCCAGTCAATTAATTGTTTATTAGTACTATCCATCGGGATACCTTCGGTCGCTTTGAAGTCTTTTTGTTTTTCTTCAGGAAGATTCAAATAACTTTTAAGCTGACTGATAGGCACGCCTATCGCCTGAACTCTTGTAAATGCTACTTTTTCTGGTTGGGTAAAAGTAACACCGTACTTTTTTCCCATATTGTCCAAAACCTGTACTCTTTCCCCAGCATTTTCTACCGGTTGGAAATAGAATACACCGTTTGGCGTAACATTAATTGTCATAAGACTTGCATCAGGAAGTAACTTCTCTGATATAGAGGAAGGCGGTTTTATCTGCTCCACATCAGGTTTTTTGAACTGTGTGGTTAATATAAAGAACGTCAATAGTAGGAATGCAACGTCGCACATTGCGGTCATATCCGTTACTACACCGTGTCTTTTTGGTTTAATTCTCGCCATTATTTAAAAATGTCTTTGTTAACTACTTTATTGAATTGAAATGTGAAAAATACATTCACATTTTTAATTTACTGATTCTTAGTTAAATTCGGCAAATGACTGTTGGATGCTCATAGAGATTTCGTCAATCTTATAAGTCAAACCGTCAATCTTGGAAGTAAAGAAGTTATAAAGGATAATTGCGATCGCAGAAGTACCAATACCTAAAGCTGTATTAATCAAAGCCTCAGAAATACCTGTAGATAGAGCCGCAGCATCCGGTGTTCCACCTCCAGAACCTAATGCGAAGAACGCTTTGATCATCCCGATTACGGTTCCAAGTAGTGCTACCAATGTTGCAACTGTACCTAATGTAGAAAGAATCATCATATTTTTTTCCAACATTGGCATCTCAAGCGTTGTAGCTTCTTCGATAGCTTTGTTAAGCGCTACCATTTTTTGCTCCTTGTTAAGTGTGTTGTCTTTTGCCAAAGCTTTGTAAGTCGTAAGACCTTCTTTTACTACGTTACCTACAGAACCTTTTTGTCTGTCACATTCTTCAAGAGCTTCATCAATTCTGTTTTGGTTAAGTAAGCTTCTGATTTTAATAACGAAACTGTCTAGGTTTCCGCTGCCTGCAGCTTTACCAAGAACCAATGCTCTCTCTATAGAGAAAACAATAACGGTAAGCATAAACGTAATCAAGATTGGCACGATCACACCTCCTTTGTAAATAATTCCCAAGAAAGACTCTGGATGAATATCTTTCCCATCGATGTCTGAAAAAGCGACAGAGCTGCCTCCTAATTTCTCGGCATCTCTGAAGTTGCCAGGGTTACCCAAAACGAATAAATAAATAGCAATACCTATCAAAAGGATAATAGGGATAATAATAGCCGGATTAAGTCCTCCTTGCTTTTTAGCAACTACTTGCTCATCTGTGTTCGAAACATTCATTTCCATATTAAAACTAAATTATAATTGTTAAATTTTATCGTGTAAAATAAAGTCAAATTTTTTAAAAATGCAAAATTATTTTTGCTTTGACTTATGATTTTTTTATCTATTAAAACTGCTTTATTCAATTATTAATTAAATACAAACCTTGTTTTTATGAAATCATTATCTCTTTTGGAAACATTAATGGAATATGCATAAATTTGGCATACATAAATTATGATTTTAATTTCGATAATTTCCAATGCGTAGAATAATAATTTTTCTTAACGTCTCTTAAAGAATTCCAAAATCATATAACAACATTAATGATTTTCTTTGGAACAAAGATGAAATTTTTAACTGATTTATCTCCTAAAAACTTCTTCACCTCATCATTCTCCATCATCAATTTTTGAACTTCTCCTTTGCCAAGGTCAGCTGATAATTTAATCTTAAATTTCATCTTCCCATTGAAGCTTACCGGGTAATCTATCTCGTCTTCAATCAAATAGCTTTCATCCAATTTTGGAAAAGGCTCAAATTCGATGGAAGCATTATTTCCCAGCAAATTCCATACCTCTTCGCAAATATGTGGCGCATATGGTGAAATAATAACAGCTAAAGGCTGCAAGATATTGCGTTTATTGCATTTTAATTTCTGTAATTCGTTTACAGCAATCATAAAAGAGGACACCGAAGTATTGAAAGAAAAATTCTCAATATCGAAATTAACTTTCTTTATTAAGGTATGAAGGATTTTATATTCCTCTTTTGTCGGCTCTTCATCAGAAACCGAAAAAGTATCACCATCGAAATAAAGATTCCAGAATTTTTTCAGGAAACCGTAAACTCCGCTAAGACCTTGTGTGTTCCAGGGTTTGGATTGTTCCAATGGACCAAGGAACATTTCGTACAATCTTAAACCGTCTGCACCGTATTCGTTACAGATATCATCTGGGTTTACGACATTGTAAGTTCTTTTAGACATTTTATCAACTTCCCTTTCGGTAATTAATTTTCCATCTTCAAGAATAAATTCAGCATTATTAAATTCTGGTCGCCAAACTCTAAGTTTTTCAACATCAATTTCATCAGTTGTTCCAATCAACATAGAAATATCAACAGGAATTTTTTGAGTTTGATATTCACTTGCTAGATTTTTTGAAACAATTTTATTTGTTCCGTCAATTCTATGAATTAAAGCACTCATCCCCAAAATCATCCCTTGATTAATCAATTTTTGGAAAGGTTCGTTTTGTTCAATGTAACCTCTGTCTTTTAAGAACATATTCCAGAAACGAGAATATAATAAGTGACCGGTCGCGTGCTCGCTTCCTCCGATGTACAAATCAACTTGTCCCCAATAATTGGTCAGTTCTTTTTTTGCAAAAACCTCATCATCATTCGGGTCCATATATCTTAGGAAATACCAAGAACTTCCTGCCCATCCCGGCATTGTGGATAATTCTAACGGGAAAACGGTTTTATCATCAATCAAATCGGTGTCAACCACTTTCTGATTCGCCTCGTCCCAAGCAAATGTTTTCGCATTTCCTAATGGTGGGTCGCCGTCTTCTGTCGGCAAATATTTTTCAACCTCAGGCAATTCCAAAGGCAAAGCGGAATTAGGCAAAGTGTATGGCATTCCTTCCTTATAATAGATAGGAACCGGCTCGCCCCAATATCTTTGTCTGGAGAAAATCGCATCACGCTGTCTGTAATTCGTAGTTCCGTGGCCAATGCCTCGGTTTTCGATTTCAGCGATGATTTTTGACTTCGCATCCTTATAATTAAGTCCATTTAGGAAATCCGAATTCACACAAACCGAATCCTTAGAATCATAAGACTCTTCCTGAACATCCACATCAGATTCTACAACTTTGATGATTTCCAGATTAAATTTCTTCGCAAATCTGTGGTCACGCTCGTCGTGTGCAGGAACCGCCATCACAGCGCCTGTTCCGTAACCCATCAGTACATAATCCGAAATATAAACAGGAATATTTTCCCCAGTAAAAGGATTGATGGCATAACTTCCCGTGAAAGCACCACTAACGTTTTTCACATCAGCCATTCTATCACGTTCCGTTTTTTTGGACGTTTCTTCTATGTAATTTGCAATTTCCGTTGCTTGTTCTTCAGTTTTTAAGTCTTGAACCAAAGGATTTTCCGGCGCCAAAACCATAAACGTCGCTCCGAAAATCGTGTCAGGTCTTGTAGTAAAAACTTCGATGGTTTCTCCATTTTCAGTGGCGAATCTAACCTGCGCTCCTTGAGACTTTCCAATCCAATATTCCTGAGAATCTTTCAAAGGTTGTGGCCAATCCAAAGTTTTCAAGCCTTGTAATAATCTTTCAGAGTAAGCGGATATTCTCATACTCCACTGCATCATTTTCTTTTGGAAAACTGGATAACCGCCTCTTTCGGATTTTCCGTCTTTTATTTCGTCGTTTGCCAAAACCGTTCCTAGAGCCGGGCACCAGTTCACAGTTGTTTCCGCTCTGTAAGCCAAACGGTAATTCAATAATATTGCGCTTTTATCGATTTCAGAAGCATTCTTCCATTCTTCCGCAGTGAAATTCAGTTCCTCATTTTGATTCGCATTGAGTCCTTCACTTCCCTTTTCTTCAAAATGTTGGATTAAGGTTTCAATAGATTCTGCTTTATCAGTCGATTTATTATACCAAGAATGAAACAACTGAATAAAAATCCATTGTGTCCATTTATAATAAGAAGGGTCGGAAGTTCTCACTTCTCTACTCCAATCGAAAGAGAAACCAATTTTTCTCAATTGCTCCTCGTATCTTGTAATATTTTGTTCCGTTGTAATCGCCGGATGCGTTCCAGTCTGGATGGCGTATTGCTCAGCCGGAAGTCCGAAACTATCATAACCAACTGGATGCAAAACGTTGAAACCCTGATGTCTTTTGTATCTCGCATAGATATCAGAAGCAATATAACCGAGCGGATGTCCCACGTGAAGTCCCGCTCCGGAAGGATAAGGAAACATATCGAGGACGTAGAATTTTGGTTTATCGGTTGAGTCGGAAGTTTTGTAAGTTTGGTTGTCTTCCCAGTATTTCTGCCACTTTTTTTCTATCTGCTGATGGTCGTAAAACATTCTATAAAGTAAGAATTAATAATGAATAATTTTTTTTAAGATTCACAAAGTTAAGATTTTGAGAGGAAATGACAATTTTAAATTTTGAGGCAACTTAATCCGCCTGTAGTTCATCCTGAGCGAAGTCGAAGGACTCCCAATCTTTTCACTTCACTTTGTTGCGTAAAAAGGATTTCCGCTCAAGTCGGGCTGCGGGTTTCGACTTCGAATCAAGTTTGTCATTCAAAAAGAAGTTAGGGATAAAAATCAAAAGGTCTTCGACTCCGCTCAGACTGACAACTAAAAAAACAGTTAATATTAGGGATGTCACACTGAGCGGAGTCGAAGTGCTTTTAAGTATAAAGAAGTCTTTTTTCTTTATTCTTTTATCTTCTTGTCTTTCTCTATCTTTGTAAAAAATTCACAAGTGCCAGAAATTTCTATTATCACACCGAGTTACAATTCTTCAAAATACTTGAATGAAACCATTGATTCTGTCCTCAATCAAACCTTCCAGGATTGGGAATGGCTGATTACCGATGATTGTTCGACGGACAATTCGGTGAAGATTCTGGAAAAGCAAAATGACTCACGAATCAAAGTTTTCAAAGCTGATAAAAATGGAGGCGCAGGTCACGCAAGAAATATTTCTTTGGAAAACGCAACCGGAAGATTCATCACATTTCTTGACGCTGATGATTTTTGGGAACCGAATTTCCTTGAGGAAATGGTCAATTTTATGAAAAAAGAAAATTCTGAATTGGCTTATTCCACTTATTCCCGTTGTGATGAAAATCTGAATGCAACGAAAATTGGCGATTTCGAAGCGGATAAAATTGTAACTTTTAATAATCTTTTAAAAACTTGCAGATTGTCGCTTTTAGCATCAATGTATGATTCCAAAAGAGTTGGGAAATTCTACTTTCCCGAAGGTACAAAACGAGAAGACCACGTAATGTGGCTGGAATTGTTGAAGAAAATCCCACAAGGAAAACCTTTAAAAAAAACGTTATCAAAATACAGAATGTTACCCAACAGCGTCTCTCGAAATAAATCGAATATTATGAAGGACCAATATTTGGTTTACAAGGATTATATGAAATTTTCAACTGTTAAATCTCTTTACTACACGGCAAATTGGGCGCTTAATGGTTTTATCAAATATTCTAAAATCTTTAATTAATGGAATATTCAAAAGAGTTCAAACAGGCGTTGAGCGAGTTTTCTCCAATTGAGAAAGACCGACTGATTTTCCGATTGTTGAAGAAAGATAAATTGCTTTCCAAAAAACTCTATTTCGAACTTATTGACCCAGAAACGACGGATGATAAACGTAATGCAATGGAAGAAATCATCAGCGAAAGAGTTTCGGAAATTTCCAGATATGTTGCGAATCAGAAATATTTTTTGGTTTTGATACGCAAATTAAGTGCAGAAATAACTGAACATGTGAAAGTAACAACGGACAAGTTCGGTGATGTCTATTTGAATTTATTTTTGGTCAATAAAATTCTTGAACACAACGAAAAACTGGGCAGACAGAGATTCGACGCAGTGTATAAACTTTACATTTATCTCATTAATAAAATCATCAAAGCATTGATCCAAATCAAAAAATTGGACGAAGATTATTGGATGGAATTTGATGAACTTCTCGGCGATATCGATTTCCAAATTCACGAAGCGCTTTATTTGGAAAAGCTTTGCATCAATAACGGCTTCGATTTTAATTGGCTGAAATGTGAGAATATTCCAGACCATTTTGAATTGATTGTGAAGGAGATAAAAAGTCAGGGATTTTTGAGATAACTTATTTTGTAAATATACTTTCCGAAATTACCCAATGAAAATACTTATCAAAACAGCTACTAACTCTAGAAATTTCAAATAGTATTTCTTTTTACAGGTGATAAAATATATTATGATTACATAAAGCAAAGGAAGGAACAACATTGCTCCTTCCTCTATTTTCATACAAGTTTTTCAAAAAAAAATTATTCCTTAATGAATTTCTTTGAAAAATATAAATTATTGCTTTTCAACCGAACAATATATAAACCTGATGGCAAATAACTTACATCGATTTTCTCTCTTAGATTTTGAGCCTTCGTTTTGCTTTTGACAATTTGTCCGTTCGTATTGATTATTTCATAGGAATAATTTGAAAGATTACTATTTTGTAAGTCTATAAAAAGTTCATCTTTAGCAGGAACAGGATATAAACTAAAGTTATTGGCTATGACATCAGATTTAACATCAACAGTAGCGAGACCTAAATTAGCAAGATTAGGATTTAGTCTAATTATCGAAGTGCCGGTCCCAAATAAAATCTCAGTAAAATCTGTTCCGGTGTCATAAATCTTCAGCCCTTCGATTTCACCTATTCTTGTTCCGAAGAATTGTGTTACAGTAGCTTTTGAGTTATTTTTATAATAATTGATTCTTCCATCACAACTATAAACATATACTAAGTCATTACCTACTTTTTTTACTCTTACAGAAGATATTTCTGTGGTTTCAGGATTCAGGTCATTTAATAAATTCTTACTGATACCATCCAATATTCTAATATGTCCATCTGTAGTTGTGGCCACAATATCCATAGTTCCATCAGAATTGTAATCAAATAGATCGAAATTGACATAGTTATTTTCAGTAGATGTCCATATAGATTGATTTGATCCGTATATTATCTGTAAATTACCTTTACAAAGAATTGTTTCTTTTTTTCCATCACCATTCAGATCAGAGCTTCTTAAGACAGGTTTTTTATAGTTATTCACGATTCCTACTTTCCATAGGATTGCCCAATCTGATGGTCTTATAGCATATAGCACTGATGAACTTACCGCTAATAAATCTTCTTCACCATCATTATCTACATCATCCACTGTCATAGAATAAAATTCACTAATATTATCAGATGAAAATATGGGGTTGGATTTGATTGTATGATTTTTACCATCGATTATCCAAATTTGCCCAGTGTATGTTTGTCCTGCAGCGATAATGATCTCATTTTGTCCGTCTTTATCTATATCTTTTATTGAAATATTGTAAAGTCCTGTCCAAGCATACTTTAAAAAGTATCCATCACTTTTCCATTTCAATTTATTAGTTTGGGCATCAATGATAACCAATATACCACTTTCGTAGCCACTCTCACTTTCATAGGAAACACCAACAATTTCATCTTTACCATCATTATCTACATCACCTTTCGCAACGGCATAGAACGGGCCAACAATATCATCACTTCTCCAAAGTCGTTTATTTTCTGACACATTATAAATATACATATAATCAGATCCTGTTGATGTCCATCCTGCAGTCCATACCAGTTCCTGCTTACCGTCATTATTTAGATCTGCGTAACTTATAGCAGCTACACCGTGTTCAGGATTATTAACGGACCACATTTGTGCACGCGTTACTGCATTATAGCAAAAGACTTTTCCCCATTGTGCATCTCCATATAATATTTCATCTATGCCATCATTATTGACATCTTTTACATATAAAGTATCAATATCTCGTTCTGTTGAGATTGTGTATTTTGTAGTTTTAGTATCTACATCATAAACATTAATTTTGTACCAATTTTCGGCAAATATTATTTCTAGTTTAGAATCCCCATCAATATCAGACAATTCAATTTGTCCATCATTTCCAGTATAGAATCTCCAGATATTGGATATAGCGGAACCACTTATTTTATAAACCGCACCGTAAGAAAGCACGATCTCATTTTTAGAATCAGCATCTACGTTACCAACACGAACATGATTTGAGCCTTGCGCAATTTTAAATTTTTGTTGGAAAGAATCAGCATCCAAGACATAAGTATTATTTTCACAGGCAATAACAATGTCTTTTTTGGAATCATTATCTGCATCTGCATAAACTAAATCATTAATTTTCTCATCTACAGGTTTTGCCTTTTTTAATAGATCTCTTGTTTTACCATCATAGATTTCTATTGAACCATCCTCATAACTCAATAAAATTTTATAATTATTATCATTATTAAAATCAACAACTTCCAGTTTAGTTATCTTTTTCGAGTATTGTGGACTTGTCCAAATTTGATCATAAGTTCCTTCTGCGGAATTGTATCGCATGATGTACCAATAATCGTTAAATCCAAAAGTCTGAGTTGCAGCACTGCAAACTAATTCTATAGTTCCATCATTATCAATATCAACAGAATGCATAGAGTTCCTTCCGATAGAAGTACCCATAATTGAAAAAACATTATACGCTTTTGCATTTATGGTATCTTTCGTGGCATTCGATTTATTTGGATAAGCTGCTCCGCTTTTGATTATGTCATTGGTTTTGTTGAATCCAATTGATATCTCATCATTTTTAGAATAATTAATTTTTTGGCCAGTAGGGTTAACGATGAGTCTACCAATATTGTCTTTGATTTCTTTTTTCTGGCTAAATACAACCGTAGAAAAGAATAATAGAAACAACAAAATTGGGTTACTAGTTTTTTTAGTTTTCATTTTTCAAATTTAATTTTATAACAATATGTTTTATTTATAATTTTTCATTTCAAATTTAATACATTTTAACAAACTTGAAATCTTTATTTCTTGCCTAGATCTTTTTCAATTTAACCCTTTCAATATTTTATTTGCTGACATATACTTGCATTATTTTTCAAGAATTTTCTTAACAATTATCTCCGTAGAATCAGGTTGAGAATTGACAAATTCAAATGCTTTTTCCGACATTTCTTTCAGATAAGATTTTTCTTCGCCTCCGGTTTGGGAATCTTTTTTAATGACTTCAGTAATAAAAGCTGACGCAACTACAAAATCATCAAAACTTTTTCCACCTTTTGCCTCAATCAAAGCATCCGCTTCAGGATTCTTTTTGTATTGATTCCCAAAAATCACTGGAACGCCATAAACCGCAGCTTCCAGAATATTATGCAATCCCGCGGAATGAAAGCCGCCGCCAACAACTGCCAAATCCGCATAAGAATATAATTTGGAAAGCTTTCCGATTGAATCGATAATTAAAATCTGAGAATTGGAAAAATCAGATGTTTGAGAATTTTGCAAACTACTATATAATATAGCGTTCGGGAAAAGATTTTTCAATTGTGAAACTCTGTGCAAATCGTGTGGCGCAATTACAATTTTGGTTTCTGGGAGTTTTTTCACCAAAACCTGCGCAATATCTTCTTCCGCCTGCCAGCTACTTCCTAGTGCAATTAGTTTTTGATTGCCCTTGAACTCTTCTATGAATTCCAGATGATTGTCTCTATCTAAAAACTGTTTCACTCGATCAAATCTAGTATCACCTGAAACTGTAGAATGGGTCAATCCTATTTTCTTCGCCAGAGCCTGAGATTTGATAGTCTGATGAAAAAACCAATCAATATTTTTCTGAAGCTGTTTCGCAAACCATTTTCCATAACTTTCAAAAAAAATCTGATGTTCATAAAACAAAGCCGAAATCACATAATTTTTTGTTCCTCGATTTTTCAGTTCTTCTAAAAGGTTGTACCAATAATCATATTTTACAGTGAAGAAAATCTCAGTTTCAAAAGTGGAGACAAATTCTTTCACATTTTTTTCCCTATCAAAAGGCAGATAACAAATTGCATCGGCAATCTGTTTTCTTTTCTTTACATTTTCATAACCTGAAGGTGAAAAAAAAGTCACCAAAGTTTTGTGTTCAGGGAATTGTTCTTTAAGCTTTTCAAGAACTGGAAGACCTTGTTCATATTCGCCCAAACTCGCAGCATGCATCCACAAGACTTTGTGACCTTGGATTTTTTCACGAACGATTTTCAGAGATTCTTTTCTTCCCCGGACTCCTTTTTTGGTTTTGGAATCGAAGAGTGAAAAGACTTTCATCCCGAAAATCATTAAATGAACGAAAAGATTGTATAGAGATTTCATTAAGGATTTATTTTTTTTCGCTTAGATAGAAAGAACGACCAAATCAATATTCCGATTAGCCAAAAAAGTAATAAGGCCAGTAAATAATTATGTGCAGAACTTAATGTATTAATTTCACCTAAGGCATTAAGTGTGCTCTCATAAGAAATCAAACCGAAAATCAGCATCATTAAGAATAGTAAACCAGAAACCACGAATTCGGCAATCACTTTATTTTCTTTCAAATTTTTCGGAATGTTAAGTCCTGGTTTATCTGGATTTTTAGAAAAATATAATAGCAGGAAAAACAGTGCTGTCTGAATCAGCAGCAAAAACCAATTGGTATTTTTAGAGCCTAAGCTGTCCGGCATTCCGTCAAAGTCATAGTGAACTGGAACCAATTGAGGCATTTTGTTAAAATTTATACTGACAAAAGTCCAACTGAAAATCAGTATCAGACCTGAAATTATTTTTAAAATAAGAGATACAGTTTTCATAATTAGTTGTCTAGTTTTCTACTGCAAATCTATCATTATTTGTTGAAGGATTCGATATGACGAGAAATTCCAAATCGACATCGGATTGGTTTTCTATCAAATGATTTTTATTCGGAGCGATATGAAATCCTGAATTTTCAGCAACTTCGAAAACTTCTTCATCTACTACAAAAGTTGCTTTTCCTTTTAAAATAAAGAAAAACTGCTGTGCATTTTTATGAAAATGCAATTGCTCTTTTGAATGAGGCGGAATTATTTCCTGCTTAATAGAAAGATTCTCTGAATTAAGTAAAATCCAGCTGTCACAGTTTTCACCCCAAATGTAATGTTCAGAATTTTGTTTTGATCTTATCATCGTTTGTTTTTTGATTAAGGCAAATTTAAAGATTAGAAATTATAAACCGTAATTTTGTCATTCTGAAAGAATCTCAACAGTCTAGACTCTTCCGGAAATCGAAGATTCGACGAAGTCAATGACAATATTGGATTTTTTGCAAACTGTTGTTTTTATGTTGAATCCGCAGCCCGACTTATCTCAACTTATTATTTATTTTAATTTGAATCAATGAACCACTTCGTTAGGTTTGAGTGGAAATCCTTTTTACGCAACGAAGCGGAGTGAAAAGATTGACTGCGTCGAACCACTGCGTTAGGTTTGGAAGCCCTTCGATAAGCTCAGGATAAACTACAGGCGGATTAAGCTGCCCAAACCTTATGGTTCGACGAAGTCAAATTATTGATATTGACGTGAAGTAAAAATTAACATAAAAAAGTTTTTAATTATTTGCCATTCGAAATAATATTTCTATATTTGCAATCTGAAAATTTAATAGAATTACGAACTAAATATATTAGTGATGAGTAAAAGAACATTCCAACCATCTGAAAGAAAAAGAAGAAACAAGCACGGTTTCCGTGAAAGAATGTCTACACCAAACGGAAGAAGAGTGTTGGCTGCTAGAAGAGCAAAAGGCAGAAAGAGTTTAACTGTTAGTGCATCTCGCGCTAAGAGATAATTTCTTAAAATTATCATATACAAAGATGTCTGGATTTGGTTTCAGACATTTTTTGTTGTTAAAATTTCCCAAAAGTAGAAGTCAAAAAATAAGTTTTTGTTATTTTTGATTTTACAACTTTCAATTTGAAATTATGCCGCACAGAAATGACCCCGGAGTCGATATTATAGATTTGAGCAGTGCCAAAATTGTTCAGAAAAACTTTACCGTTCTTAATAATGTTGACCTTCATATCAAGAAAGGAAAATTCTGTTACCTAATTGGGAAAACAGGTTCGGGAAAAAGTTCTCTTCTGAAAGTTCTTTACGGACAACTTCCTTTGCAAGGCGGAAGCGGACAAGTTGCAGGTTTTGACCTGAAAAAATTGAAACAATCCGACGTTCCAAATCTTAGAAGAAAATTAGGGATCGTTTTCCAGGATTTTCAGCTTTTGCCAGACAGAAACATTGAGAAAAACCTTCTTTTTGTTCTACAAGCCACAGGCTGGAAAGACAAGAACAAAATGGAAATAAGAATTGATGAAGTCCTATCGAGCGTTGGGATGAAAACCAAAAAGCACAAAATGCCTCACCAACTTTCCGGAGGAGAACAACAACGTGCAGCGATTGCAAGAGCGCTTCTAAATCATCCGGAACTGATCCTTGCAGATGAGCCAACAGGAAATCTAGACCCAGAAACATCTAATGATATTATGACGCTTCTGAAAAATCTTGCAGAAGAAAACCATTGCGCGGTTGTAATGGCGACTCACGATTATCATATGATTCAGAATTATCCTGGAGAAGCTATCAGATGTGAAAATGGCGAAGTTTCCGTTTTGGATACAGCAGAGTTATTCGAATAAGAAAAAAATTAGTTATACAAAAAGAAGCTCTTTGAAATTTCAGAGAGCTTTTTTGTTGAATATGTGAAAGTCTTTTGTCAACTCTAGATATTCATTGGAATAAACTCTTGGTGATTTTTCTATGATGAAATTCTCTATTATTGTTTCTGATTCTTTTAAAGAATATTCTAAAATTACTCTTTTCGGTTCGGCAGTTTTGATTCCTTTGATAATAATTTTCCTTTGAAGGAATAAATTATTACTAAGACCAATCTGAGTAAAATCTTTCTCAGAATCAATTGGAATAATAACAGAAAACAAACCTTGTTCAGAAAGTAATTGCGAAGCATTTTGAATTAGATCAGAAAAATCCAGTTCTAATCTTTGTCTTGCTAGAATATCTTTCTCTGAAGTATTGATTTCAAAATACGGCGGATTCGAAATGATCAAATTAAATCTTTGTTCTGTTTCAAAATTTTTAAAATCTTGAAGACAACTTTTGATTCTATCCGAAAAAGGAGAATTAGAAAAATTATTTTGAGAAATTTGGACTACTTCAGAATTAATATCAATTGCCAAAATATTGGCATTCGGATTTCTTTGCGCCAACATCAGAGAAACAATTCCGGTTCCAGTGCCGACTTCCAGAATTTGTTTTGAATTAATGACATTCGACAAAGCACCTAATAAAACAGCATCTGTTCCAACTCGGAAAACCTCAGAACTCTGATTGACATCAAATTGTTGAAATCGGAAAGGTTTCATCTACAAATTCGAAGGCATTGAAATTGTGAAAGTCGCGCCTTTATCAACTTCGGAAACAACGGTAATTGTTCCATTATAATCTTCCACCATTCGTTTTACCATTGTCAATCCGATTCCCATTCCGCTATTTTTCGAAGTGAAATTCGGGTCAAAGATTTTATTGATTTTGTCCTCAGAAATTCCTACTCCATTATCCTGAACAGTAATTCGGATTCGTTTTTCAATTTTTTCCAAATCCACATTGATGACCGATTTTCTATCGTCCGCCTTTGCCTGACTCGCATTCGTCACAAGATTGGTAATGATCCTCGCCATATAATCTTTATCGATCTTCATCATTATATTATCATGATTGGCATGGACAAAGATATTTTCATCACTGAAAATCGTCAGCACATTTTTTACTTCTTTATTAAGAGAGATTTCTTGGTCATTTTTTTGAGGCAATTGTGCAAACTCAGAAAAAGCACTCGCTACTCTACTAATGACATCGATCTGACCAATTACAACTTCGCTTAGATTTTTAACTTTAGCAGTAATATTCGGGTCATTCGGGTCAAATTTTCTTTCAAAATTCTGCATCATCAGCTTCATCGGCGTAAGCGGATTTTTAACTTCATGTGCCACTTGTTTCGCCATTTCCTGCCAAGCCGATTGTTTCTCGATATAACTGAGACGTTCCCTCTGGTCCGCGATCTCGGAAATCATTTTGTTATAAGACTTCACGAGTGCATTCAGCTCATCATTCTTATAATATTTGATAGGTTGCAGATTCTTGTCAAACAAATTGATCCTGCTGATCATCGATGTAAAACGCGTAATAGCTTTCGTCAAATTATTCGAAATAATCCAGCTCAACCAAATACTGAACAAAACAATCAAAAGATTGATCCCAATGATGTAAGCAAAATAATGCTTGAAAACCATCATATAGGCACTCTCATTGTGATAATAAGGAAAATAAACATAAGCAATATTTTCCAGCATATTGTTTTTCAGAACCATATAAGAAGAAACGATCGTAGCTTCAAGCTTCTCATCATAAGACTTGTCATCGTATTGTTTCCCATTCTTCTTGATTGCCTTTATGACATCGGCAGGCATTTTTTTCTGAACGACAAGATTCGGTTCTTTATTAGAAAGGAGATAGTTTCCGTTCAGGTCATAGATGATTATATCGTGTTTGTTGATATCAGCAATCTCATAGATTTTATTTTCCAGAACCGCAGGAATATCTTTGGTCTCAACCATAGAATGACTGAGTGCATAATCCAGAGAAGACATCAGCGCCTCGGATTTGTTCTGCATATCAGTTTTGCTCTGCTTCTTGGCATTATCACGCAAAATCACAAACGACAAAACCGCCGAAGTCAAAATACTAAGGAAGCAAATTGCCAAAAATCCAACAAAAACCCTGTTTCTTAACCGGTAACCTTTATAATCACTAAATGACATTTTGTTTTTTCAAAAGTTTCGCAACATACTTGCCGATGATATCGAATTCCAGATTCACGACATCACCTTTTTTTAGATGCTTCATATTCGTAAACTCCCAAGTATAGGGAATTATTGCCACAGAAAACCGATTTTCCCCACTTTCCGCAACCGTTAAACTTGTTCCATTCAAAGTAATCGAACCTTGTGGAACCGTCGTATATTCTGCAGACTCTTCGTAATTAATTGTAATAAAATAACTTCCGTTCTTGTCTTCGATTCTTTCCACAGTCCCGGTTTTATCTACGTGTCCTTGAACAACGTGCCCATCCAATCTACCTTCGAATTTCAAACAACGTTCCAAATTCACTTCCGTTCCAACATTCCAGAACCCAAGATTGGTTTTTTCCAGCGTTTCATTGATGGCGGTTACCTTATAAGTATCATTATTTATTTCCACAACAGTCAGGCAACATCCGTTGTGAGCCAGACTTTGGTCGATTTTCAATTCGTGCGTGAAAGGACAACTTAAGACAAAATCAATATTACTTTCATTTCTGTCAATTTTCTCAACTTTTCCGGTCGCTTCTATTATTCCTGTGAACATTTGTATAATTAATATTGTTAAAATTTTTAGGAGCTTTATCCCGCTTTCCACTATATCTTTTTCTTTTTTAGCAAAAAAAGAAAAAGGATGCCGTTGCAATCGGGGCTATAAATATTGCATATTTTACTAACTGCTTAGTATAATATGTAAACAAATAGTTATAAAAACAACCTAAAAAAACCTAAATTTGTAAAATTCTTTTTAAATGCCAAAGATAAACAAATGAGCTCCAAACACCATAAAATCAGAGTAGGAATTTCCATCGGCGATTTCAACGGGATCGGCCCCGAAATCATCCTGAAGTCTCTGAAAGACAAAAGCATCACAGATTTTTTCACGCCGGTTATATTTGGTTCAGGAAAACTGTTTACTTATCAGAAAAACGTTTTCAAACTGCAGACGAACTTCAATTACATCAATTCTGCAAAAGAAGCTCAAGGTGGAAAAATCAACATGGTGAATCTCACCAAAGAGAATGGCAATGTAGAATTCGGTGTTCCAACAGAAGAATCCACAAAAATGGCGATTGATTCTTTGGAATCCGCAACACAAGCATTACTCAACAACGAGATTGATGTTATTGTAACGGCTCCTATTAATAAGGACGAAATGATGAAGTACGGTTTTGCCCACGCAGGACACACTGGATATTTCGAAGAAAAAGCAGGGAAAAAAGCAGTCATGTTTATGGTTACAGAAGATTTGAAAGTCGCCGTTTCCACACATCATATTCCTGTTGCAGAGATCGCACAAAACATTTCTAAAGAGAAATTGAAAAAACAGATCACCCAACTTGCCAAAACCCTAAAAGAAGATTTCTGTGTAGAAAAACCAAAGATTGCAGTTCTTGGACTCAATCCTCACGCTGGCGATGGTGGCATAATCGGCAAAGAGGAAATAGAGATCATAGAACCTGCGATAAAAGAACTTTTCAATAATGGAACTTTAGCATTCGGCCCTTATCCGGCAGACAGTTTTTTCCAACCGGAAAAGTACAAAGCCTTTGACGCTGTTCTTGCAATGTATCACGACCAAGGTTTGGCTCCCTTCAAAACAATCGCTTATGAAGAAGGCGTAAATTATTCTGCTGGATTGCCTTTTATCAGAACATCTCCGGACCACGGCGTTGCTTATGACATTGCGGGGAAAAATCTGGCAGACGAAACTTCTTTTTTCGAAGCTATTTTTACAGCCATCCAGATTTTTAAGAACAGAGAAGAATACTACGATTTGATGAGCAATCGCCTTCGTCCGAAAGCTTCTCACGCAAATAACGGGATAGACGAAGACCTTCCGATTGAAAATAACTAGACGAAAAATCTGTTTTTTAGGAGTAAATTTTTGCAAGTCAAGTATTTCCAAAAAATATTTTGTTATTTAAAAAAAATAAATTATTTTTGCAAACCGTTTTTATGGACAGAATTAGAAACTATGACGTTGCCTTTATAGGCTTAAAACCGGGAAAACACGATTTCAAATTTGAGATCGACCAAGAGTTCTTTGATTTATTTGAGACTGAGCAGGAATTTTTTAATCCAAAAATTATCGCTAATATTCTTTTGGACAAGCATACTACGTTTTTGGAATTTCATATTAATATTTCAGGAACAGTTCAATTGATTTGCGACATTAGCAATGATGAATTTTCTGAAAACATAGAGAATGACTTGAAAATTCTTGTAAAATTTGGTGAAGAATATGATGACAGCGATGAAGATGTCATTACCATCAACAAAAAAGATGGTGAATTTAATCTTGCCAACCTTATATATGAAGCAGTAGTTTTATCTATACCGATGAAAAAACTGGCACCATCCGTAAGAGATAACGACGAATATCAAAAGATACTCGACCAATACAGTCCAAAAATAGTCGAAGAGGAAGAAGAAAGCACAGATCCAAGATGGGAAGCTTTGAAAAAATTGAAAGACAATAATTAAGAAATAACAACAATATAATTCGATAAGAATTTTTAAAAAGTACTAACAATGGCACATCCTAAAAGAAGACAGTCGTCTACAAGAAGAGATAAGAGAAGAACACACTACAAAGCTGTAGTTCCTCAATTGGCAAAAGACGCAACGTCTGGAGAAATGCACCTATACCACAGAGCACACTGGCATGAAGGAAAACTTTATTACAGAGGAAAGGTTGTATTAGAGAAAACAGTAGAAACTACAGAAGAAAACTAAGATCTATCTTTGATAATCTTATACTTAGCATAAAAAACCACTCGGATTTTATCAATTTGGGTGGTTTTTTATTATATTTGGCGTTCAAAACAATTTAAAATTTTTATGGATATAAAAGACATTCAGAATCTTGTAAGATTTGTTGCAAAGGCAGGTGTTTCCGAAGTGAAATATAAAAATAAGGACTTCGAAATCTATATCAAAACTCCACTAGGAGGCGAAGCTGTAAGCTATGTAACCCCTCAAGTTGCTTACCAGGCTCCTGTTTCTGCACCGGCTGCAAATCCCGTTTCTGCACCTGCTAATTCTGACGCAGCAAGCTCTGATGATGACAGCAAATATATTACTATCAAATCTCCAATGATTGGAACTTTCTACAGAAAACCATCTCCTGACAAAGATGTTTTCATAAACGTAGGCGATTCTGTAACAGAAGGAAAAGTGGTTTGTGTAATAGAAGCAATGAAACTTTTCAACCAGATAGAGTCAGAAGTTAGCGGAAAAATTGTAAAAATATTGGTAGAGGATTCTTCTCCTGTAGAATATGACCAACCATTATTTTTAGTAGACCCATCTTAAGCAATTTTAGATTAAAGATTATAAATTTTAAATGGAGATTTTTCATTTAAAATAATTTAAAATTCAAAATTTATAATTTAAAATTCGAAAAAGATGTTCAAAAAAATATTGATCGCAAATCGTGGAGAGATCGCAATGCGAATCTTGCGTACGGCAAAAGAAATGGGGATAAAAACTGTTGCAGTTTATTCTACAGCAGACAAAGACAGTCTTCACGTTCGTTTTGCAGACGAGGCAGTTTGCATTGGACCTGCGATGAGCAAAGACTCTTATCTTAAAATCCCTAATATTATTGCTGCTGCAGAGATCACCAATGCAGACGCAATCCATCCAGGTTATGGATTCCTTTCAGAGAATGCTAATTTCTCTAGAATCTGTGCAAAAAACGGAATCAAATTCATCGGAGCAACTCCTGAGCAAATCGAAAAAATGGGCGACAAAGCTACGGCTAAAGCGACTATGAAAGAAGCTGGAATCCCTTGTGTTCCAGGTTCTGAAGGCTTGATCGATTCTTACGAAGATGCCAAAGCGACTGCAAAAGTAGTTGGCTATCCTGTAATGATCAAAGCTACTGCTGGTGGTGGTGGAAAAGGAATGAGAGCCGTTTGGAAAGAAGAAGATCTGAAAGAACATTGGGATTCTGCAATCCAAGAAGCTGTTGCAGCTTTTGGAAATGGCGGAATGTATATGGAAAAACTGATCGAAGAGCCTAGACATATCGAAATTCAGATTGCCGGAGACCAATTTGGCAAAGCTTGTCACCTTTCAGAAAGAGATTGTTCTATCCAAAGAAGAAATCAGAAACTGATCGAGGAAACGCCTTCTCCTTTTATGACGGATGAACTTCGTGAAAAAATGGGCGCTGCAGCTGTAAAAGCCGCTGAATATATTGGATACGAAGGTGTTGGAACTATCGAGTTCTTGGTGGATAAACACAGAAACTTCTATTTTATGGAAATGAATACCAGAATTCAAGTAGAACATCCAATCACTGAGCAAGTTGTAGATTATGACCTCATTCGTGAGCAGATTCTTTTAGCTTCTGGAACGCCAATCAGCGGAAAAAATTATTATCCAAAAATGCACGCAATCGAGTGCAGAATTAACGCTGAAGATCCTTACGCAGATTTCCGTCCTTCTCCTGGAAAAATTAAAGAACTTAATATTCCCGGTGGACACGGTGTGAGAGTAGATACTCACGTTTATTCTGGATATACGATTCCTTCCAACTACGATTCGATGATTGCAAAATTGATCGTAACAGCTCAAACAAGAGATGAGGCGATTGCAAAAATGAAACGTGCTTTGGAAGAATTCTATATCGAAGGTGTGAAAACTACAATTCCTTTTCACAGACAATTATTGGAAAATGAGGATTTCCTTGCTGGAAATTACACAACCAAGTTTATGGAAGATTTTGTAATGGATAAAAATTTCGATAATCATATCTAGAAAGATTATTAATACACATATAAAATGCCTGACTTTGAAAGTTAGGCATTTTTATTAGCTATGATTGACATCAAATTTATTATTTTTGTAAAAAATAAAAGATATGTCAACAGCAGTCCAGGGAAAGAATTCTCAATATTTCATTGACCTCGAAAATCAATATGGCGCTCACAATTACCATCCTCTACCAGTAGTTTTGGAAAAAGGCGAAGGCGTTTTTGTATGGGACGTTGAAAGCAAGAAATATTACGATTTCCTTTCCGCTTATTCTGCTGTCAACCAAGGACATTCTCATCCTAAAATTGTAGAAGCTTTAGTCAATCAAGCGAAGAAATTAGCATTGACTTCAAGAGCTTTTTACAATTCCAATCTTGGAGAATACGAGAAAAAAATCACTACACTTTTTGGTTTTGATAAAGTTCTTCCTATGAACTCCGGTGCGGAAGCTGTAGAAACTGCTGTAAAATTAGCCCGAAAATGGAGCTATGAAGTAAAAGGGATTTCTGAAAATGCGGCAAAAATAGTAGTTTGTGAAAACAATTTCCACGGAAGAACTACTACAATAGTTTCGTTCTCAAATGATCCGGATGCCAACCAAAACTATGGCCCATTTACCCCGGGATTTATAAAGATACCTTATAACGACTTAAATGCACTAGAAGAAATCTTAAAGCAAGATTCTCAAAATATTGCAGCTTTCTTAGCAGAGCCAATTCAAGGTGAGGCTGGAGTTTATGTTCCGGACGAAGGATTTTTGAAAAGCGCATCAGAACTTTGTAAAAAATACAACGTCCTTTTCATTGCAGATGAAGTTCAGACCGGAATTGCAAGAACCGGAAAACTGATAGCCTGCCATCACGAAGATGTTCAGCCTGATATTTTGATTCTTGGGAAAGCACTTTCCGGTGGAATGTATCCGGTTTCTGCGGTTTTAGCAAATAATGAGATCATGAATGTTATCAAGCCTGGACAACATGGTTCTACATTTGGTGGAAATCCTATTGCTTGCGCTGTTGCAATTGCTGCCTTGGATGTTGTAAAAGAGGAAAAATTATCTGAAAGAGCCGAGGAATTAGGACAATTATTTCGTTTAGAAATTGAAAAATTAATTGAGAAAACTGACTTAATTACGAAAGTCAGAGGAAAAGGTCTTCTGAATGCAATTCTTATCAATGATACACCAGATAGCAAAACTGCCTGGAATCTTTGTGTAAAGCTAAAAGAGAATGGTTTACTGGCCAAACCTACACACGGAAATATTATCAGATTAGCACCACCTTTGGTCATTACTGAGGAACAACTTTTGGATTGTGTGAAGATCATTGAAAAAACAGTCTTGGAGTTCAGTAATTAGAATGAAGATATTGGTCATACAGAAAAAATTTATGGGTGACGTTCTCGTTACAAGTACCATTTTACCATTATTGAAAAATAAATTTCCAGATTCTGAAGTAAGTTTTCTGGCAGAAGAAAAGCACGCTCAGATCCTGGTCGGGAATCCGTACATCAATCATTTTATTTTTTTTGAAGACAGTTTTCTGAAAACCCTATCAGAGGTCAAAAAACAGAAATTTGACATTGTTATTGACCTATATTCAAAAATAGAAACCGGAGCTCTGACTTTACTTTCAGGAGCAAGAACACAAATTGGATTTTTCAAATATTATACTCAGTTTCTTTATAATTTCCCTGTAAAAAGAGCAACAAAACTAAAATCCAAAAACACAACATTTGGGATTGAACATCGATTACAAATGTTAGAATCTTTGGGTATTGATTTTCAAGAAACATTTCCGAAAATTTATCTTTCAGAAGCGGAAATAGAAAATGCACATAGAATCCTCTCGCAAAATGGCTTGTCTGTTGATGACAATCTGATAATGCTGAGTACATTCGGTAGTTCAAAAGAAAAAACCTACCCGATTGAATATATGGCAGAGGTAATCAATTATATTTTTAAATACAAATCCAACTCGAAACTGCTTTGCAATTACATGCCTTTTCAAGATGATCTGTTTGAAGAATTATATAGTCAACTTTCAGAAGATGTAAAACAATTGGTCATAAAAAATTTCCATACTAAAAGTTTAAGAGAATTTGCCGCCGTGACAAGTCTTTGCAAATGTTTGATTGGCAATGAAGGCGGAGCAACTAATGTGAGTAAATCTTTGAACATCCCAACATTTACCATATTTTCGCCACAGATTCTATCAGCAGATTGGGCTTGGACAAGTAATCCAAAAATGGACAGATTTTTGCATGTAAAGGATTTTGTTCCAAATTCAGAAAGCTATTCGGATTTCAAGCCTGCTTATTTTGAACATGAGTTAAAAGAATTTTTAGACAAGACCATATCGTAAGAATTAGAACGGTAGAATGTACGAAAAAAGAAAAAACATACTTCTTATCACCTTTGATAACTGGGGTTACAACCAATACATTGCAGATGCGTTGGAGAAAAAGTCGTATAGGGTGAAACACGTCAATTTTCATAGTTTTGAATATACTTACCCAGATTTTACCCACAAAGCTTTCAATTTTATCACAAAAAATCTTGGTATCGTCAATCTAAAACATATCCATTATAATGATATTATCATGGATGAGATCAAGGATTTTAATAACATTGATACTGTTATTTATATCAAAGCCGATTTTTTATCAAAACAAACTATTGAAACGATCAATCAGAAAGCTAAAAGATCTGTTCTCCTTATTAATGATTCCATAAGCAGATATCCAAATACAAAGAATATTCTCGGCCTATTCGATAAAGTTTTTTCTTTTGAAAAGAAAGATTGCGAGAAATATGATCTGATATTCAAACCCAATTTTATTTATAAAACGATTGATACTGTATCAAAACATTTCAAGTATAAGGTTTTCAATATCAGTTCTTACGACAAAAGATTTCCGGTCATAAAAAAAATTGCAGAATCCTTGTACGATCTCAAAATCAAAAGTAAAATTATTATTTTTTCCTCCAAGGAGAACACAGACCCTTATCTGGAGTTTTCAAAGTGTACATTGTCTATTTCCGAGATCAACAGTTTGATGGAAGAATCGGAAATAATCCTTGATGTCAACAGAAATCAGCAAGAAGGTTTAAGTTTTCGTGTTTTTGAAAGTTTGGGATTAAAGAAAAAATTGATCACAACCAATCCTGATATTATGACTTACGATTTTTATAATCCGGAAAACATATTGGTAATTGAAGATATAGAAAATATAAAAATCCCACAATCTTTCCTGAAAAAGCCTTACACGGACATCCCTGAAGAGGTTTTGGATAAATATATGGTGGAAAACTGGGTAAATGATCTGGTAAAATAAGCTATTGTAATTTTCAAAATTAAGTGTTATTATAGCTGATAAATTGATGAATATTATTTTCAATTTATCATCAATTCCCTGTTCAATGGTATCGTATAAAAAAATATCAAAAATCATCATCTTCTGTCCCCCAAGAAAAGTAACAGGTGGACCTGAGGCGTTACATCAACTATCTAACAAACTGATCGAACTGGGTGTTGAAAATGTTTTTATGCGTTATACTCCTAAAAGGATAAACGCCAAAGCAAAAAATTACAATATATACAAAACCAAAGAAATTTCTTTTGTCGAAGATAATCCAGATAACATTCTAATTATCCCAGAATCTATGACTTTTTTGGTAAAGAAATATCCTACAAGTCAAAAGATAATCTGGTGGTTAAGTGTAGATTTTTATAAAATCCTGATGGATCACAGAATCCGAAAACAAAATTTTTTGACAAAGCTTTTCTATAAACAGGATGACAAAGAATATCATTTTGAAACGCTTCCTAATGTTTTCCATTGGGCACAATCCTTCAGATCTGGTTTATATTTGAAAAATCATAAAATTCTGGACAAGCAAATAGATTTTGTCTGTGATTATATCAATCCAAGCTTTCTGAAAAATCATCCTTCCAAGCAAAAAGATCTTTCAAATAAAAGTATTTTATACAATCCTAAAAAGGGAAAAAATGAAATTGCGGAATTGATCAAAAATTCTCAGGAACTCAATTGGATTCCTATCCAAAACATGAATGCTGAAGAGATAAGAAACCTGATGTCAAAGTCACTTTTATATGTGGATTTTGGAGAAAATCCGGGAAGGGACAAGATGCTGAGAGAATCTGTTTCGCAAGATTGTTGCATTATTTCTGGGAAAAATGGCTCTTCTGCTTATTATGAAGATCTGATGATTCCCGATGAATATAAGTTTGATTTCAGCAATGATAATATTCCTAAGATCATAAGTAAAATTAAGGATGTGCTCGAGAATTATCCTGCACATATTCCTAGTTTTAAAATTTATAGGGATAAAGTTATGAATGAAGAAATCGACTTTGAGAGTAAATTGAAAGAGATATTTTTGAAATAATGGCAAAAAGAATCACATTAATTTATCCTTTCGCTTACGGTTATATAGATTTTGTTGTGAATGAGTTGCAATCTTACTCTGACATTATTGTAACTGATATAAAAACCGATTCTATAAAATATAAATATCCAAACTTTGGCTCTAAAATTTGGAACGGAATTACTAAAATTTTTGGAAAGAATATCAAAAAAGAATTCTTCAGAAATCAGATTCTTGAGAAAATCAATGAAAAGCAAGACATTATTTTCATCATTCGTCCGGATTTGATTGAAGATTCTCTTTTAAAAAAACTAAAAGAAAAAACAAGTTGCTTCATTGCCTATTATTATGATAGTTGTAAAAAATATCCTCGACAAGCAGACATTGCTAATATATTCGATGAGATCTATTCTTACGAAAAAGAGGATATTGAAAAATATGGTTTTACAGAGACAACAAATTTCATTTATGATGAGCAAATCGAATCAGAAGAAATAAAATATGACATTTTCAATATTTCTTCTTTTGATTCAAGAATCAATAAAATCGAGAAAATATCAAAACAGTTATCTGAAAATGGCTTAAAAATCAAATTCATTATATTTTGGTTCGAAAAATTAAATTATCCACATTTGACCTGCACGACCCAATATCTTTCTCTTGTTGAGACTAAAAAACTGATCTCACAATCAAAAGCAATAATAGACATCCAAAGAGATGATCAAAAAGGTCTTTCCTTCAGGACATTTGAGAGCTTGGGCTATAGAAAAAAACTGATCACTACCAATTCATTAATTAAAAATTACGACTTTTACGATTCAAATAATATATTGGTAATTAATAGTGAAAATCTAGACATAGAAACATTGAAAAATTTTCTTGAACGACCTTACACGGAGATTTCAAGAGTGATTCTAGACCAATATACTGTGGGAACTTTCGTGAAGAAAATATTCAAAATAACGGACTGATGGGAATTAAAAGAAAGATAAAAAACTACATCCATATAAAGAAACATTATCCTTTGTCAAACAAAATGATTGTTCCGGATCCAAATAAAAAAAATATTTTGATTCTGGATAGCCAGATTCCTACATTTGATAAAGATTCTGCATCCAACAGGCTTACTGAAATAGCAAAATTTCTGGCAAAATATTATAATGTGTATCTAATGGACTGGAGAAAATCTATCCCAACTGTAGATTCTAAAAAATACATCCATAATTTAAATAACCATAATGTAACTGTCTATGCACCTTTCATTAATAAATTTGGAATAATGAAAGGAAAAAAACATTTCCTCGGTCAATTAATTCCAAAACTTGATTTTGTCTGGTGTCACAGACCAGAACTTTTTGAATATTATCTTGACTTCTTTAGAAAGAATGCGCCACAAGCCAAGATTATCTACGATATGGTCGACATCCATTATCTGAGAATGGAAAGAGGGCTGGAAATAAAATATGATAAACAAAGAGCCAAAGAGGTAGAACATTATAAGTATATCGAAACAGAGCTTTGCAAAAAGGCCGATAAAATTGCAGTAATCAGTGATAAAGAGAAAGAATTCATGAGATCTTTCGTGGACGAATCCAAACTTTTCACGGTAAGTAACGTCCACAATCTGAAAGTGAAACCAGAAGAAATGCCTTCTTTTGAAGAAAGAAAAGATATTTTCTTCATCGGGACTTTTCTTCACGATCCCAATGTTGATGCCGTTGAAATCCTTTATAATAAAATAATGCCATTGGTTTGGCAAAAAAAACCTGACTTGAAAATTACCATTATTGGTTCAGAAGCTCCAGAGTCGATTCAAAAAATGAATTCGGAAAAATTCGAGATCGCTGGATATGTGGAAGATGTAACTTCTTTTTATAAAAATTGTTACGCTTCTGTCTCTCCCTTGCGTTTTGGTGCCGGAGTGAAAGGAAAAATCGGACAAGCTTTGGAATATACACTTCCGGTTTTGACGACAGAAATTGGAGCAGAAGGTATGTTTTTAGAAGATGGTGTTACTGCTCTTATCGCAGGTAATGATGATTATCAAAAATTTGCTGATAATATAATTGCAATTAGCTCGGATAAAGAACTTTGGAACAGACTTCATAACAATTCGGAAAAGGGAATTTTCCCATTCTCTATTGAGGCCCAAAAAGAAGAGATCTTTAAATTATTATCTTAGATCAGGATTCGATAATTCTTTTATAAATATCTGAATGTTCTTCTGCTACTTTATCCCAGGAAAAATGTTTGGAACGATTTAGGGCTTTTTCAGCATATTCTCTTCTTAGATTCTCATCACTGTAAAAATTCCACATAGCTTCCACAAGTCTTTCTTCGTCTGTCGGCTCTATCATAATACCTGCATCCGCAACAACTTCGGGTAAAGAGGAAGTATTGGAAGTAACTGTCGGAACACCACATTGCATAGCTTCTAATGGAGGAAGACCGAAACCTTCATAAAAAGACATATAATAAAAAGAATTTGCGTGACTATAGATACTTGCCAAATCCTCATCTGGTACAAATCCTGTGATAACGATTTTATCTTTTAAAAAACTAGCATTTTCATATTCATCAAATATTTTTTCATAATCCCAACCTTTTGACCCAACTAAGACCAAACTCAAATCTTTAATTTCATATTTTGTAATCATCTTCACAAAACATCGGATCACATGGTCAATATTTTTTCTGGGCTCCAGTGTAGCTAAGCTTAACAGATACTTTTCTGGGAGGTTATATTTTTCACGAATATTTCTGAGCTTATCTTCATCATTACATACATAGAAATTCTCATGAGAAGCTGCCAATAAACTAACAAATACTCTATTTTCATTAATGTGTGGCGCAAAAGTAAGTAGGTCTTTTTTCGTGTTTTCTGAAACACATATCACATATCCATCTTCTCCTACACTGTTAATAATATCTCTAATCAAATCTGAAGTAAAATGGAATTCTGGAAATAAAATCGGGATTAAATCATGAACGGTCACAACTTTCTTTAAATTTGGAAAGTTCTTTACAATCTTATCGATTGGATAATATGTAGAATGGAAAATATGGGCTGTGTTCAAATGATCTTCAACCAATATATTTTTATAGTTGAAAATGCCTATTTTTTTGTAGAGATTTTTAAATAATTTTTCTTTTCTAAAAGGTAAAAACTTCCTTCTAGACCTTTTGTTGACACCTCTTATTTCAATACGATTATCTTTGAAGAAAGCATCTAACTCATCTGTACTTTTTTCGCGATTTAGAAAACCGAAATGTGAATAAAAAAGCTCAACATCTTTCCTCTTGCTAAGACTTTTGAAAAGTTCATAAGTCACGCGAAAAATGCCTGTCCTGTTATCTTTATAAAAATCTGCAATTACATCAGCATCCAGAATCACTTTAATACCCATATCAATATTTATAAAATAGTATCATAAAAAGCATTTTGCTTTTCTTGTCTTTCTATTTCTTTTATATGTAAAAGACACATCGAATCATCTGAAGACGGTAAACCTTTGATTTTTTTGTAGTTACACAATTTTTCATGTACCTTATTTTCCCATAGAATTCCTTTGTTAAGTCGAAAGATACGATGTTGATAATCGGGGAAATTGATATAACCTTTTTGATTCACATTCCAATTCCATTTTTCTATGTGCTCCTCTGTAATGCCATTAACTATATTAATTCTCGGAACCATAAAAACATCTGCTTTTCTATTTTTAAAAAGATAAAATTTCAATTCCTTTATCAGAGTCTCCTTTGGGATTTCGTCTGCATCAATTTGAAATAAATAATCTTTTTGTGCAACTCTGATGAGATTATTTTTGAAAGTAGCAAAATCCGCATTTAAATAAGATGTGATTCTTTTTATTTTGTTGCCATATGATTTTAAAATAGTAGTAACCTCCAAATTTTCATCTGTTACATCCTGCAAAACAATAATTTCATCATCTTTATCTATTAATGGGATAAGCACATCCAAAAGCTTTTCTATCTCTTCGATTTCATTATTTACCGTTATTCCATAAGTAATGCCTGTTTTCAAAAATAATTTTAGAATATGGCTGATCATTTTCAATTTCGTTTTATTAGTTTTTTTTCTAGTCTTTTAACTCGATTTATAATTATCATCGGTTTATAGCCTTTAAAAATTCTTTGGTAAAATCGTTTCAGGGCAGAACTTTTAAATTTCTTCTCAGATATCCTTTGAGAAATTACATCTGAAATGTTGTTTAATATATCCCATGATTTAGAATTTAACTTACTTCCGTTGATATAAACCAGAACATCATTACTTTTTGGAAAGTCATTGATATTTTTTATTTTTTCCTTTAACGAAATTGATGTCCTTGGTTGTTCGGAAGCCAAATACTCAGTAAAATCAATATCCACATAAATTGTTGAAGCCAAAGGCTCCAGTTTGGAAAGTATTTCCAGATTTGTATTTTTAAGAACAATTCCAATGTCATATTTGGCCTTAGATTTAGAAAAATTATAAAAGCCCCATTTTCTTGCAAAATTTCTTTGAGAGTTTTCCTCGATCAATTTCGTTTTAGACCGATACTCCTCAGAAAACCTTGATGTTTTGCTTACAAAATGATATGTGATGGCATTTGGGCACACATAAAACTTTTCTCCAGACAATTTAAGTCTCAAAATAAGGTCATCATCTTCACAAAACATGGGCGAGAATAATGGATCCAAACCACCTATGCTTTTTATGATATTCTTATTAGAAGCCAAAAAAAAACTCACATTATCAGAAAACTCTCCCTTTATATTTTCATGCCTTTTTTCATAGTCATAAAAAGCTTTGTGGTCAAAATTTTCAAAAGAATCTCCAAAATCCCTTACCTCTTTCCATAGCCTTTCATCTTTATCAAATATTGGGGGCTCAACAGTTTTGTAATAAACAATTGGATGATTTTCCAGAGATTTTAGAATTTCAATTCCAAAATTTTCACCCAATACCATATCGTTGTGCAAGAAGCATATAAACTCTTTTGTTGAAATTTCTATGGCTTTATTATATGTGTCGGACAATGTCCTATTTTCCTCAGAATAATAATATTTCAAGTTTGTGTCTTCCAAAGAATCCAGCCATTCGTGCGTTCCATCTGAACTTCCAAAACTGACAAACACAATTTCTATATTGGGATAAAACAAACGAGTATTCTCATAAAACTTCTGAGAATACTCCAAATTATTTTTTAATCCTACAAGAAATGATAGATTGTTCATGCTATTTAGCTCCTATCATATTCATCCTCCAGTCTCACAATATCCTCCTCTCCAAAATAAGTTCCAGTCTGTACTTCTATGAAAACTACAGGCTTATCGGTAAGATTCATAATTCTGTGCTTGGCTCCAAGCGGGATAAAAACACTTTGCCCATAATCTAAAGAAATTTCTTCCCCATCCAAAACAATAGTAGCATTACCCTCGACGATCGTCCATTGCTCCTGTCTTTTATGGTGATATTGATATGACAATTTTTGACCAGGGTTTACCTCTATCCTTTTTAGTTTATAATTTGGCTCATCTGCCAAAACATAATATTTTCCCCAAGGTCTTTCGCCTATTTCTAACATAGCTAATAATTTAATCTTCAAAAATACTATTTCGGAAAAGATTAACCAAATTCAAAAGGCAAAACGGGAAGAATTTCTTAATTTTGCACCACAATTTTTTAACCATACACGTGGTTGGTAAAATAAATATCTATTTATGAAAAAAGTAAGAGTGCGTTTTGCGCCAAGTCCAACAGGAGCTTTACATTTAGGCGGTGTCAGAACAGCTTTATATGACTACCTTTTCGCAAAAAACCAAGGAGGAGAATTCGTCCTTAGAATCGAGGATACAGATACTGCCAGATATGTAGAGGGCGCAGAGGATTATATTATGAATTCTTTGGAATGGTGTGGAATTATCCCAGATGAAAGCCCGAAAGTTGGTGGACCTTATGCGCCTTACAGACAATCTGAAAGAAGAGATATTTATGACAGATACAAAGAGCAAATCCTTAAAACAGATTATGCTTATCTCGCATTCGATACACCTGAAGAATTGGATACGATCAGAAAAGACTTCGAAGCCAGAGGCGATGTTTTTGCCTACAATCATCAGACAAGACAACACTTGAGAAATAGTATTTCTCTTTCAGCTGACGAAGTTCAAAAATTGTTGGATGCGAATGTTCCTTATGTCGTTCGTTTCAAAATGCCGATTGACAGAACGCTTAACCTACAAGATATCATCAGAGGAAATTTTTCTGTAAATACTAACACACTAGATGATAAGGTTTTAATTAAAAACGACGGAATGCCAACTTATCATTTTGCCAATGTGGTTGACGATTTTGAGATGAAAATCTCTCACGTTATCCGTGGTGAAGAGTGGTTGCCATCAATGCCTTTGCACGTTTTATTGTACGAAGCAATGGGTTGGGAAGCTCCGGAATTTGCTCATTTATCATTAATCCTAAAACCTGAAGGCAAAGGAAAATTAAGCAAAAGAGATGGTGCAAAATTTGGATTTCCGGTTTTCCCTATGAATTTCAAAGATCCGGAAAGTGATGAGATCTGGAAGGGTTACAAAGAATCCGGTTATTTTCCGGAAGCTTTTATCAATATGACAGCTTTGTTAGGTTGGACACCAGCAAATGATAAAGAAATTGTTTCTATGGATGAGATGATTGCAGAATTTGACCTTAATAAAGTTCATAAAGCCGGCGCAAGATTCGATCCACAGAAAGCAAAATGGTTCAATCAAGAATATCTAAAACTAAAATCTGATGAAGAAGTTTTAATTTTATTAAAAGAAATCGATGAAGTAAAAACTTTAAATCTTTCTGATGATAAATTATTAAGAATAGTTTCATTAATGAAAGAAAGAGCAACATTTGTAATTGATATCTACAATGACGGAAAATTCTTCTTCGAAGCGCCAACTTCCTACGATGAAAAAGCACTGAAAAAAGCTTGGAACGATACAACATCATCTATTTTAAAAGATTTTTCAGCAAAACTTGAAACTTCAGATTTTGATTCTGAAACTTTGAAAGAAACAATTCATCATTTTGCTGAAGAACATTCTTTGGGCATGGGAAAAGTGATGATGCCGCTTCGCCTCGCTTTAGTTGGTGAACTGAAAGGACCTGATGTTCCCGATATCATGAATATCATCGGTAAAGAAGAAACACTTGCAAGAATAGAAAAGGCAATCAGTTTAAACTAATTGAATTGTCAGTCTGAGGCTCTCGAAGACTTTTTATTAATATTAGAATCCATTTAAAAAAAATAGATTATTTTTGAACGGTTTAATCCAAACAAAATATGGAGTACTTAGAATTTGAACAACCTGTAAAAGAACTGATCGAGCAGTACGAAAAATGTGTACAACTAGGCACAGAAAGTGGTATTGATGTCGATGAATCCTGCAAAAAGATCAAAACAAAAATAGAAGAAACCAAGAAAAAAATATACGGAAACCTTACACCTTGGCAAAAAGTTCAGCTTTCCAGGCATCCGGACAGACCATATACACTTGATTATATCAATGGTTTGGCAGACGCAGGAAGCTTTGTAGAACTTCACGGTGACAGAAACTTTGGTGACGACCCAGCAATGGTTGGGGGAATTGCCAGCATCAGTGGAAATACCGTGATAATCATTGGAACTCAGAAAGGAAGAACTACCAAAGAACGCCAGCACAGACGTTTTGGGATGTCTAATCCAGAAGGTTATAGAAAAGCGCTGAGACTGATGAAACTGGCAGAGAAATTCAACATTCCTGTTGTGACATTGGTTGATACACCCGGAGCTTATCCTGGTCTTGAGGCAGAAGAGCGTGGACAAGGTGAGGCGATAGCCAGAAACATCTACGAAATGTGCCAATTGAAAACCCCGATTATTACTGTCATCATCGGTGAAGGTGCAAGTGGTGGGGCATTGGGAATTGGTGTTGGAAACAAGGTATATATGATGGAAAACACTTGGTATTCTGTTATCTCTCCGGAAAACTGTTCTGCAATACTGTGGAGAAGCTGGGAATATAAAGAAACTGCAGCAACTACAATGAAGCTGACAGCTGATGATATGCTCAAGCAAAAATTGATTGATGCTATCATTCCTGAACCACTTGGAGGTGCTCATTATGACCTTGCAGCAACTTTCGAAAATGTGAAGAAGGTTTTGTTAAAAGACATCAAAACACTTTCTAAAGAGCCTATTGAAAAATTGGTGAATGATCGTCAAGAGAAATTCATTGCCATGGGAGAATTCAAAGGGTAATTATATTTATTTGATCATATAAAATAAAACCTTTCAGAGTTTGAATTTCTGAAAGGTTTTTTCGTTTTTCATTTCTATTTATTGACGAATGTTGATTGGAAGACGAATTTTGCGTCCCGACTTATCTCAATATAATATTTATTTTATTTGAATCAATGAACCAAGCGGAAATCCTTTTTTGCTTATATTTCGAGCTCTGTTAATCTGAAATATTCTTGCAAAAAGATTGGGAGACCCTCGACAAGCTCAGGATAAACTACAGGCGGATTAAGCTGCCCCAATTTCTATAAATAAAAAAGCGATTCAAATAATTGAACCGCTTTTATTTTGTAGAAAATCTATTGATTATTCAGCATCGAAATCAGCATCTGCTTCTGCAGAAACTTTTTCGCCTTCTTCTTTAGATTTTTCTTTATCCGCTTTTCTTTGAGACAGACCATCTTTGATAGAAGCTGAAACAACGCTCAACAACATATCGATAGATTTAGAAGCATCATCATTTCCTGGGATTACAAAATCCACTTTTCTTGGATCTGAGTTAGTATCAACGATACCGAAAACCGGGATACCCAATTTTTTAGCTTCAGTTACTGCGATGTGCTCTCTCATAATGTCAACTACGAAAATAGCTGAAGGAAGACGAACCATGTCTGCGATAGATCCTAAGTTTTTCTCAAGATTAGCTCTTTGACGATCAACTTGTAATCTCTCTTTTTTGGATAAAGTTTCGAAAGTACCATCTTTCTTCATTTTATCGATAGAGTTCATTTTCTTAACAGCTTTTCTGATAGTTACAAAGTTTGTAAGCATACCACCTGGCCATCTTTCTGTAATGTAAGGCATATTAAGTTCAGCAGCGTGTTTTGCTACTACTTCTTTCGCTTGCTTCTTAGTAGCTACGAAAAGAACTTTTTTACCTGCAGAAGTCAATTTTTCCAAAGCTGTACAAGCTTCGTCCAATTTAACAGCTGTTTTATGTAAATCTACGATGTGAATACCGTTTTTCTCCATGAAAATGTATGGAGCCATATTTGGATTCCACTTTCTGGTCATGTGACCGAAGTGTACACCAGCCTCTAAAAGGTCTTTTACATTTGCTTTTGCCATGTTTTCTTGTTTTTGTTAGTTTACTTTCCGCTTTTCTGCAATCAACTTTACTTTAGATGGGAGTAAAGTTTGGATGCTAAACATAACGGGCAATATTTTTTGGTTAGATAAATAGACTTCAGAAATAAGACAATCGATAAAAAATCTGATATATCCAATCTGTTGTCCAAAAAAAATTAACGTTTTGAGAATTGGAATCTCTTTCTCGCTTTTTTCTGACCTGGCTTCTTTCTCTCCACCATTCTTGCATCTCTTGTCAACAATCCGTGAGGCTTAAGAGCCAATCTGAACTCTTCGTTGATTTCGCACAATGCTCTTGAAACACCTAGTCTGATAGCTTCTGCCTGACCAGTGATTCCTCCACCAAAAACATTAACAGTTAAGTCATATTGACCTAAAGTTTCTGTCAACAAAAATGGCTGATTAACTTTGTAAACCAAAACATCTGTACAAAAATATGTTTTAGCATCTTTTCCGTTTATAGTAATGTTACCAGTCCCTGGCTTCACATAAACTCTTGCAACAGAAGTTTTTCTTCTTCCGATTTTGTGTACTATAGACATATCCAATTATTTGAATTCGTTAACATTGATTACTTTTGGCTGTTGAGCTTCGTGTTTGTGCTCAGTTCCTTCATATAGATAAAGGTTCTTGAATAAAGCTGAACCTAATCTGTTCTTTGGCAACATACCTTTTACAGATTTTTCCAATACTTTAAGAGCATCTTTTTTCTTAAGCTCTTCAGCAGTCATAGACTTCTGACCTCCTGGATATCCAGTATGCCAAATGTAAGTTTTGTCTGCCCACTTGTTTCCGGAAAGTGTAACTTTCCCAGCGTTCAAAACGATTACGTTGTCTCCACAATCTACGTGTGGCGTGTAATTCGTTTTGTGCTTACCTCTCAAAATCTTTGCAACAGTAGAAGCTAGTCTTCCTAACGGTTGCTCAGCAGCGTCTACCACAACCCATTCTTTATTAGCGGTAGCTTTGTTTGCCGATACTGTTTTGTAACTTAATGTATTCACAATTTATCGTTTACGATTAAACATAATTTTCCCTCAAAGGGTGTGCAAAGGTATGAATTTTTTCCCGGATGAAAAATTTTCCTCAGAAAAATATTTTAATTTTCTAAAAATTAATAAGTTAACCAATCATTAATTGACTGAAAACTTTCTGAAATTTGTCAAAATAAGCTTTATTTATAATTCGGGATTTTTATATTTTTGAGGAAAAAGATTAATTTAGTCAAAACTGACTAATAAAGAGTAGTTTACAAGAACCGAAAGAGTTATCGGTAACGATTTAGTAATGGTGCTTACTACACTTGCTTTCATTCAATTACCTTGTAAATCATTACTGCAAATGTATAAAAAATAAAGGTAAAGCAGTGAAACTTTACCTTTATTTTTCGTCTTGCTCGTCCATCCTTTTGATAAGTGCATCCCGAAGACTATCGAGGAACTTTGTTCGGTTTATCTTCCTGCCTTTCAGTTCCAAATAGGAATGGTAGAAATCCCCTAAGTCAATATTAAATATATTTTCAAAAGTCTTGGCGATGATTTTTATATCTGCATTACCATTGTCAATTGAACCCTGCGAATGCAGCGAATAAATCAACTCAATGAGTGAAGTTTTACTACCTGTCCAGTTTAGGGGAGGCGTTTCAAGTAGCTTTCTCTGATTGTTATTGCTCAACTGGTCTTCGAGGTAAACCTGTATCAAGTCGTTGGCAATAATCTTAGCTACCTTGTAATCGTGCGAGGTTGCAAAATTATGGTCTGCTTCAAAATAATAGGTGTCTAAACTCAACTTTATATCGTGCTTGCCACGTAAAAAGAATTTATAGTCCAGATGAGTGCTGTTGGTTCTGTAATACTTGTAAAATTCCAAATTAGCATCGAAATACCTCTTGATTTTGGAAAGCTCAACATTCAGATATTTCTTGATGATTTTATCGCCGCCTCGTGGTCTTTTTGTTTCAATCTTGTAAATGGCATTGAAGTAGATGAGCTTCGATACTAATTGAGGCTTTAGCTGTTTGAAAAAAAGTATTTCGGCTTCATCATCTTTAAATCCATTCTTCTTAATGTATTTTTTTATCTCCTCAAGTTTCTGCAAGACTAATATAATTGCATTTTCATACGATATCAATGAATTACTTGGCTCATAGGTCAATTCGTTAATTCTATCGTCTAATTCGTTTATTATAGTTTGGTAATAATTTGTCATCGAAAGCGAAATTTAAAGTATGAAACCAATTAAAAAGCACAAAATGAGGCAGCAATTGCAGATAGCCCACAATAAATTGCCTCATTTTAGTATGTATTGATTGAGTATAAGAGAGCCCTATCCTTAATTAAAACTGGATAGGGCTAAGAGATTAAACCACTAATGGTTCTGCTTTAAAGCCTTTTTTCTTAACGATGGCAACTATTTCATCTTGTGTTATACCCTCTGATTTTACGGTTAAAATTTTGTCATTGTTGGCTGTATCTACATTCCATTCGCAGATACCGTCGGTACTGTCCAAATCCGCTTTTACCTTTGATACACAACCGCCACAATTAAGATTGGTCTTGAACTGAAATTCTGTATTTTCCATATTTTTTTAAACTTATTTACTATTGTTTTGAACTGTCGCAAAATTCAACATAATCCCGAAGTCTGCTATTGTGATATTCCGGGTTTAATTTGTGACTTTTACTGTTTTCCTGTTACAGACTATTAATGGTTGTGCGTGTGGTGGCTGTGGTCTTCTACCGATTTTTCGCCTTCTGATACGGTAATAGTAAAATCTGCCGTATGTACCACATTGTTTATTTTGAACTGTGCCCACAATCTATAAAGCCCTGCTTTTTTGATAAGCGTTTCGGCATAGATTGGGAAATTCTCTTTTGATACCGGGTGTATATGTAGAAAATCCTTATTAGTTTTACTTATCATTACGATATGGGCAGTCGCTCCGAGATAATTCTGCATATCCTTTTCCTCTAATTTCTTGCCGTCCTTTTCTACCGAAAATTGCAAGCCCTGATTTCTGTTTGTTTTAAAGTCTTCGCCGTTAAGCAGCGTTACCGTAAAACCATCTACGGTTGAAACCAATTTTGTCTTTAAATCGGCTGTTTGTGTTGCTGCCGTACCTTTTACCTCAATGGTTTGCTTATTGACCTCTCCCTCGGCTCCGTTCGGTTTGTAGTCGGTAAATAACAGGTATTTACCTGCTGTAGGGAATGTTTCTGAAACCTTATAAGAACCGTCTGCCTGTTCTTCGGGGTGGATATGGTCAAACCAGGTCAGTTCTTCATTCACTACCAAAAGGTGCATTTTCATTTCGTGCACTACTTCCAACGGTACATTTTTACCGTGTTCACTAATGGCGATGGATAGATTAGTTGGTTTACCTGCTTCCACATTTTGCGGGTCGGCAGCCACTTTTACTTCATACTGGCTTTTCTCTTTATTAACAGGGCTCAAAGCCATACCACATTTAGGGCATTTATCGCCTTTGTTTCCTTTTACTTCCGGGTGCATCGGACAAGCGTATGCGCTGTCGTGATTTGCGTGCTGATGTGCATTCATATCCTCTGATTTTTTATTATTACTTTCTGAATTGTTGCAGGCAGATAACGCTGCCAGTGAAACAACCGTGCTTAGTAATATGGTTTTAAATTATTCATTTATTTATCTCTCTTATTACAATACAAATTTCCGCATTAAATGGGTTGTATCTATTGTGATATTCTTTGTTTGATTTACGATTTTTACTGATTGCTAACGCTGTTCTTTTGGCTCATTACAATCCTGATAACCGCTATCAATGTGATGATAAGCATCGGTATCAGTACAATGTTTACGCCATTCCAACCCCAGTAATTAAACAGGCTGCCTGCAAAGAAGCTAGCAATACTGATTACTGCAAAAACCGTGAAATCGTGGAAAGCCTGCGTTTTTTCTTTCTCTTCGGGACGGTACACTTTGGTAAGCAATGACGAACCGCCGATAAACAGGAAGTTCCAACCTAAGCCCACGATGAACAATGCGGAAACGAAATGCGCAAAGCCTGTTCCCATCAGGGCAATGATGATGTACAGGAACAAAATCGCCAAACCGGAAATAATGATACGGTAAACGCCGAATTTCTGAATAAGCATACCTGTAAAGAATGACGGCAGGAACATACCTAATACGTGCCACTGGATAACCGTTGCGGAGCTGTCGGACGAATGCCCTACGCTGTGCATTGCTATCGGGGTAACAGTCATAGACATTCCCATTACGGCAAATGCGGTAGATGATGCCAGTATTGCAAGTATGGTATCTTTATTCTTAATGATTTCTTTTAACGGGCGACCTTTCTTTACCGCTTCATTGGTTTGTACCGCAGATGTTCTTTGCAGCTTTAAAAAGGAAACAACACCCAAAGCGACCACGCTTAACAGGATAATAGAAAAGTAGGGATAAGCGTAAGGAACCGCCCCTAAATGCTGCGTAAACCTCGCTAAGTTGGGTCCTGCGAATGCTGCAACAATGCCACCTGCAATAACAAAAGAAATTGCCTTGCTTTTCGCATAGTCGGGAATGGCATCAGCCGTCGCAAAACGATAGTATTGCGAAAAGCCTTGATAAGTACCAATGAGCATATTACCCACTGAAAACAGCCAAAAGGAATTTTGGATAATACCGTACCACGAAACCAAACCCGACAAAACACCTATCAGTGTACCTATCATAAAGGCATTGCGCTGACCTAATTTTCTAATAATGAGGGATGCGGGTATCATCATACCTGCCGTACCTACGGTAATCATTGCCAATGGTAAGGTCGCCAGATTTTTATCGGGAGCCATTTGTAAGCCTACCACACCCGAAAGTGTAATGACCAATATGGATGCAGTCTGGAACAACGCCTGCGAGGTAAACAGTAGATACACGTTGTTCCATTTTATTTTTGCTGTCATAATCTTAAAATTTATGATGCAAAATTGGCAATTTGTTTCGGGCTGCCTATTGTGATATTTCTTGTTTGATTTGTGAGGTTTACTGATTTAGTCTGGTATTGTAAATGCAAAAAGGTTATAGCATAACCGCTACAACCTTTGTCTATTTTATGAATGAAATCCTTTAGTAATTGAGCGAAAGTCCTGCACCAAAGCCCATATCACTATCATAGTGCGCCCTGATACCGATATGCCTCGTCAAAATGTACCGCAGGTCTGCCATATATTCCAAATCGGTATTGACCATAAACCCGGCTCTTAACCGTCTGGAGATAGGTATATCCTCCCGCATCAATGATACCCTGAAAATACCGTCGTGGTAAACTTCTGCCTGTACGTTGACCAACATCGGCAAGGTGTACATTACCCCTAAGCTCACAGCAGCTCGGTTGTCTTTTTTATTAACCTGTCCGAAGAGGTTTTTCTCGTGCTCGTCCATTCCCATTCTGCGGTATCGCCAATCGAAACCGACAAAAGGCATCAGCCATTGCATTTTACCAATGTAACGTCCCAAATGCGTTTCCACTTCATAGCCGTGCATATCATTATAGCCTAAACGCCATTCCGTACCCAAACTGTAACGGGCGTTCATCAACATTGCTTCTCCGTCAATACCATTGGTCGCAAAATCACTTTGAGCCATCAAATGTGGCATATTGCTTTCACGCTGCAACATTTTATATGCTTTTTCCTTATTGGGTAAATACGGATTTTTGTAATCATCCACAGCGAAAACCCTATTCATACCTGCCATCATATGATACAGGATATGACAATGGAAAAACCAATCACCCTCGGTATTCGCAAGGAACTCTATCGTATCGGTTTCCATCGGCATAATGTCGATGATGTTTTTCATCGGTGCATTTTCGCCGTGCTCATTCAGCACCCTGAAATCAAAACCGTGCAGGTGTATCGGGTGGCGCATCATTGAGTTATTATAAATCGTAATCCTCAATACTTCGCCTTTTTTAACAGGTATCTTATCTGTTTCTGCCAAAACCTTGTTATCCATACTCCAAACGTAACGGTTCATATTTCCCGTTAAGGTAAATTTCAGTTCCTTAACCGGGGCATCAGCCGGAAGCGTGGTATTATGCGGCGATTTCAACATTGCGTAATTGAGCGTTTTAATGTCGCTCAACGCATTAGCATTATAACGGTTGGGGTCTTCGTCGCTATTCATCTTATGGTCGCCGTGATGCTCCATAGACGGTGCTGTACCCTTGTTTTTTTTGCTCTTTTCCTCGCCTGTAATCTCCGGGTACATCACTACGTTCATATCCATTTGGTTCAGGCTCATATTCATTCCCATATCTTCCAGGTCGCCGTTCATCTTCATCATATCGTTCATCATTTGCATACCCTCAAAATATTTCAGGCGTGGCATTTCCCCGACCAATTGTTTTGTACCGTTGCCAATAAAATAGCTTGTGGATTGGGTACGGTCTTCGGTGGTTGCCATAAATTCAAAGGCTTTGCCGTCCTCGGGAATGGTAACAACCACATCGTAAGTTTCCGATACAGCAATAATCAGCCTGTCCACTTCCACAGGCTCCACATCGTTGCCATCACTCGCCACTACGGTAATTTTACCGCCTGCATAGCGCAGCCAAAAGTAAGACGATGCACCCCCATTGGAAATGCGTAAACGTACTTTATCGCCTGCTTTTAAGGGCTTGCCGTCAATGCTTTTTAAATCGGTATGATGATTACCGTTCATCATTACACGGTCGTAATACACATCGCTCACGTCCATTGCCAACATACGCTTCCATTCGTTGTTCAGCTTGGTTTTGAATTTTCCGCTTCTAATGGCTTCGGCGTAGCTTTGTGTTGCGCCTTTCCTTATCGCAAACCAGTCGCTTGCTGCGTGCAGCATACGGTGTACATTTTCGGGCTTCAGGTTCGTCCATTCGCTTAGCATTATGGGAATTTCCGGTAAATCGTCAATTCCTTTCCTAAATGTTTTATCATCAGCCCTTTTGCGCATTATAAAGCTGCCGTACATTCCAATCTGTTCCTGCAATCCCGAATGTGAGTGATACCAATGCGTTCCGTTCTGAATAATCGGAAATCGGTAAGTATAAGTTGCGCCCGGCTCAATCGGCATTTGCGTTAAGAAAGGTACGCCGTCTTCCTTATTCGGCAGGAACAAGCCGTGCCAGTGCAGGGATGTACTTTCTTTTAACTGGTTATGCACTACGATTTCTGCCGTGTCGCCCTCTGTAAATTCAAGCGTGGGCATCGGGATTTGCCCGTTTACAGCAATTGCCCTCTTTTCCTTGCCCGCATAATTTACAAGCGTATCTTTTACATACAGGTCGTAATGAACTACCTTTTGTGCAATGCTGACTTGTGATATAAAGATTGCCAACAGGGTTAGCGGCAACAGCTTTTTGTAAAGAAATTTTTGATTATCCATTTTAAAAATCGCATTGGTTATAAAGATTAAAAGGCATTGCCCATTGAGCAATGCCTTTGTGGGTTATTATTTAGTTTCGGTAACTTTACCACAAGTAAGCATAGAAGAACCGTAGTAAGGATTTTTAATCTCCTTTTCTTTGCTTAACCAATATGCTTTTTTCATCGGGCAATATTGGTAGTAAACGGGTTGGTTTACTTTGTCTGATGATTTTACCACTTTCCACAGTACGGTTGATACTTCGTTGAAAGCGGCTCTTTGCTTTTCAAGGTTGTTACCTGCCTTACTTAATTTGTCGGTGGCTTTCTGCAATTCTGCTTTCTGTGCAAAATCGCCCTCGCTCTTAACGGCTTCGTTCAGTGCGCTAATGGCGGTGCTTGCCGCTTTACTATCGCTGCTTACCAAAGCATTTTTTACGCTGATGTAGTTGTTCAGCAGGTTGCCTGTATTTTGCGCAAAGGCAGAAAATCCAAACAACATTACGGTCATTGCTACTATTAACTTTTTCATTTTTTTATCCTTTTTAATAATGAGTGAATGGCTGATTATTCTGAAATGGGTTCAGCTTTAAACCCTTTTTTCTTGATGATGGCGACAACCTCGTCTTCGGTAATGCCCTCTGCTTTTACAGTCAGGATTTTATCGGCGTTGGTCGTATCAACGTTCCATTCGCAGATACCGCCTGCGTTATCTAAATCTGCCTGCACTTTTGATACACAGTTGCTGCAATTAAGGTTTGTCTTGAATTGAAGATTTTTGCTTTCCATTGTCTTGAACTTTTATTTGTTTTTGCTGATACAAAAATCGGTAGATAATGCGCTAAGCTGTTTGTGAAATTCCTTGTTTGATTTATGATATTTACTGATTGCATTTCAAAAACGGTTCCGCTTGTAATATTCCGGCTTTGTTTTATGACTTTTACTGATTATAGTGCTCGTTCAGAATAAGCGGAATACTTTTATCGAAGTATAACGCTAACTGTTTTATAAAATGGCTATCAAAACCTTTCTCTCCGTTTTGCATCGGGCTATGTTGTAGCTTCGGGTTCCCAACCCCAACACGATTGCACAAATCTTCTTTGTGCAACAATCTTTATTGCAAAATCACACATAACATAATTTTTAAAAATCATATATAATGACAAACGATTTAAAGAACGTCGAATATGGCTTGGATAAGATATTCGAGGGCGCACAAGATTTTTTACCGATTTTAGGAACAGACTACGTGGAATTTTATGTAGGCAATGCGAAACAGGCTGCTCACTATTACAAATCAGCTTTCGGGTTTCAGTCGTTGGCGTATGCCGGACTGGAAACAGGCTTACAGGACAGGGCTTCTTACGTGGTAAAGCAGGACAAAGTGAGACTGGTATTAACGACCGGGATGCGCTCTAATTCCGAAATTAACGGACACGTAAAGAAGCACGGCGACGGCATCAAAGTAGTGGGTCTTTGGGTAGAAGATGCCCGCAAAGCCTTTGAAGAAACCACGAAAAGAGGTGCTAAAGCCTATATGGAACCAACTGTAACTACCGATGAAAACGGCGAAGTGGTACAATCGGGCATTTATGCGTATGGCGAAACGATTTTTATGTTTACCGAACGCAAAAACTACAACGGTATATTTATGCCGGGCTATGAGCAATGGGAAACCGAATATAACCCTGCGCCTGCGGGACTAAAATATATTGACCATATGGTGGGCAATGTGGACTGGAACCAAATGGACACCTGGGTAAAATGGTTTGAGGATGTAATGGGATTTGAGAACTTCCTGTCATTCGATGATAAGCAGGTTTCTACCGAATATTCTGCCCTGATGTCTAAAGTAATGGCAAACGGTAACGGCAGAATTAAATTCCCGATAAACGAACCCGCAGAGGGCAAAAAGAAATCACAGATTGAAGAGTACCTTGAATTTTACGAGGGCGAGGGCGTTCAGCATATTGCCGTAACTACGGATGATATTGTAAAGACCGTAAACGACCTGAAATCAAGAGGGGTTGAATTTCTGTCAAGACCGCCACAAGCGTATTATGATGCCATTCCTGAACGCTTAAAAGCGCATATGCACCGCTTTAAAGAAGATATCAAGGAATTGCAGGAGTTGGGTATTCTGATTGATGCGGACGAAGAGGGCTATTTGTTACAAATCTTTACCAAACCAGTTGAAGACCGTCCTACATTTTTCTTTGAGGTTATTCAAAGAATGGGTGCAAGAGGTTTCGGCGCAGGAAACTTTAAGGCATTGTTCCAATCTATCGAAAGAGAGCAAGAACGCAGAGGAACATTATAATTTTTGTAACTTTAGCAAAGTCCTGATTTATTTCAGGGCTTTGTTGTTTATATAAAAAGGAGAATGGATATAGCGACCGAGAACAATCAGGATAAAATGATAGGTTATTTCGATTTTTTTGGAATGCCAGATGGGATTGTAAGCAACACAGTTTGGTTTGACGAGAATTATAAAATTGTTTTCTTAAAAGAAGGACGTGTTAATGTTGATTTTGTTGACTATGATTTTGAAGAAAGTACATTGCTTTTCTTTAGTATAGGGCAACAATTCAAAATATCTAAAAATTCGGAAGGAAGCATTGTTTATTTTAACCCGAATTTCTATTGTATCGCTTTTCACGATAAAGAGCTTGCTTGTGACGGACTTCTTTTCGACAACGTTTTTGAACTTCCTTTTATAGCGCTCACCGCACATCAAAGAGACATTTTTCAAAAAATACTTATTTCTATTAAAGAGGAAATTGCGGTAAAAGATTTTTGGGCGGAAGAAATGATTAAGACCTATATCAAGCAGGTTGTTATTTTTGCTACCCGAACTCTTGCAAAAAAGGACTACGATATTTATCACCCCGTATCATTCGATAAAGAGCTGGCGAGAAAATTTAGCCAATTGGTAGAGCAAAATTATCGAACTATCCACTCCGTAGCAGATTATGCATCTATGCTCAATCTTACACCTAAAAACCTCAACCGAAAAATAGTAACAGAAAAACAGATTGCTCCAAATACAATTATCAAAAATCGAATTATCCTTCAGGCAAAAAGATTACTTGTCAATACAACGTTAAGCATTAAAGAAATCGCTGTTTATCTCGGGTACGAAGACTATTCTTATTTTCTTCGCTTTTTCAAATCACAAACGGGCTCTTCACCTCTTACATTCCGAAATTCAATGTAACCCTACTTATGGGTAAAATGTCCTATTAAGTGTGAAGTATGTGTATTGATAGCCTTTCTCTGAAGCAGTAATTTTGTTATGTAATTAAAAATAGAGTACAATGAAAGCAAAAATCACAGCTAAATGGCAAGGTAATTTTAAAAACGGAAATGGAAATTTTGATGCATCGCATTCTACTATTGGTAGAAGTGTTTTTAAACACAATAAAGCAGAAGGAGAAACTACTGCTACTAATCCGGAAGAATTAATGGCGGCAGCGCACGCAGCTTGTTACACAATGACATTAAATTATATCCTCACGAGCAACGGTATAGAGGCAGAGAAAATTGAAACATCCTGTACTATAACCGCAACAAGCTTCGATATTACTAATTCCGATTTGGTACTGGATGCAGAAATACCTGGTTTAACCAATGAAGATTTTTTAAAATACGCTGAACAGTCAAAAGCAATGTGTCCTGTAGGAAAAGCATATAATTTAGAAATTTCATTAACTGCCACCTTAAATTAAAATCAGGTCAATTTTGGGGGATTGAGTTCATTAGTTTAATCAAATTAAAGTCACGGTATATCCCGTGACTTTTTAGTTTGCAATATTTACATAAAGTACTTTAAGAACTTTGGATTAACAACCCAAGAAGCGACGACAATAGCAGTACGCACTTCCAACAATTCAGTTTATTCATATTATCAATTTTTAAAGGTTAAATTTTTACTATTTCAGTGTTTTCTTTAGGGATAACCAGCACAGGTACATTTACCAAATGCCTTACCTGATTTATGGTTGCGCCGTACAACAAATCTTTCAATCCCTTATGCCCGTGTGCACCCATTACCACCAGTTCAGCACCGGACTGATTGACGATTTCGGCAATGGCATTGGCAGTCCTTCCAAAGCCTAGTTTTGCATCAGCAAAATATCCGTTGTCCTGTAACTGCTTTGCGTATTCCTCCAAAAACTCCCTGTCTTTTACAGTTTCCTCGTCGGTACTGTCGTGAAAGTGCGATGCGGATGCCACACTCTCCACGATATGAATGAGCGTGTACCTGCTGTCTTTACCGCCCTGCGTAATGGCGTGGTTGATAACCTTGTGGTCAAGGGTCTTAAAATCCACAGTAAGCGCAATATTCCGGTATGGCACGAATGGTTGTAGCTGCAAAGGCTCCGGCTTGTCGTGCGGTGTTATTTCACAAAAGGCTTTTCTACTGAATAATGGGTACAACGTAGTATATGCCATCAAAATGATAAAACCTATCCCACCCAAAATGATTAAACTTTTACAAGCTATGTTACCTGAAGTAGCAAAAAAACTAAATGCTTCCTCTGCTAATAGTTTGGAATTTAGATACACCAGTAGGATTGTTATAACCCAAGCCGTTATTTTTATCAAGGGCTTGATGGCAAATTTGCCCATTGTCCTTTTATCACTTACAAAATGTATAAGTGGAATAACTGCAAAACCCAGTTGCATACTCAATACCACCTGGCTGAAGATAAGCAGGCTATCTACATTGTCCTCGCCATTGATTAGGATTACCAAAGCTGCCGGAACTATGGCGAGTAACCTCGTGATAAGCCTTCTTAATAAAGGGTTTATTCTAAACCGCAGATAACCCTCCATTACGATTTGGCCGGCAAGCGTACCTGTAATGGTACTGCTTTGCCCGGCAGCTATCAATGCTACGGCAAAGAGTTTGGCTGTAAAATTACTTCCGAAATGTTGAGGTAATAGCTCGTAAGCCTGCTTTAGCTCCGCCACATCAGAACGCCCGGTTTTGTAAAAAACCGTAGCGGCAAGAATTAATATAGCAGCATTTACAAACAATGCCATATTTAATGCAATAGCACTGTCCCAAAAATTTAGCTTGATTGCTTTTTTGATGCTGGCGTCATCACGGTTAAACTTTCTTGTCTGTACCAATGCAGAATGGAGGTATAGATTATGTGGCATTACCGTCGCACCGATAATGCCGATGGCGATATACAATGCTGTATCGTTCTGAATGTGTGGTATCAGTCCTGTCGCTATTTCTCCTACATTGGGATTAGCTACCCATATTTGCACAAGGAATGACATTCCGATAACGAATATCAATCCAATAATAAAGGCTTCTAGTTTTCTCATTCCCCATTTTTGTAGGGTCATCAACAAGAATGTATCTAACGCAGTAATTGCAACACCCCAAATCAAGGGCATTCCTGTAAGTAATTGCAAGCCTATCGCCATACCCAATATTTCAGCAAGGTCTGTGGCCACAATAGCTATTTCTGCAAGTAGATACAGTATAAAGTTTATTTTCTTCGGGTATGTTTCCCGGTTTGCCTGTGCCAAATCCCTATTACGAACGATGCCCAACCTTGCTGACAAGCTCTGGAGCAATAAACCCATAATGCTACTCATCAACAAAACCCAAAGTAATGAATATCAGAACTGGCTGCCACCCGCCAAACCAGTTGCCCAGTTGCCTGGGTCCATATACCCAACACTGACAAGATAAGCTGGCCCGAAAAAAGCCAGTACTCTCCGCCAACGGGATTTACCAGGAGTGGTCGTATCGACTGAATTATGTATTTCGCTTAGTGAAGCCTGTGATTGTTGTTTACCCATTTCCAAAATTGCTTACGATAAAAAAACTGCCGCAAAAATAATCTTGCGGCAGTCCAACTTAACAATTAAAACTTCATTCTTTGTATCCGCACCGCATTAAGAATTGCTAATAAGGCTACACCTACATCGGCAAATACAGCTTCCCACATTGTTGCTAATCCTCCTGCACCAAGTATAAGCACGATTGCTTTTACTCCGAATGCCAATGCTATATTTTGAAAGACGATTTTTTTAGTCTGTTTTCCGATATTAATAGCCATTGGTATTTTGGATGGCATATCGTCCTGTATCACAACATCGGCTGTTTCAATAGCAGCATCACTTCCTAAACCGCCCATTGCGATACCTGCATCACTCAACGCAATTACTGGAGCATCATTTACACCATCACCTACAAACGCCACGCTGCCATTACGGGATTTGATTTCCTTTACTTTATTTACTTTGTCTTCAGGTAATAAATCCCCATACGCACTGTCAATGCCCAACTGTCCCGAAACAAACTGAACAACGGTATTTTTATCACCACTCAACATTGTGGTTTTTACACCCATTTTACGCAGATTTTCAATTGCTGCTTTTGCATCTACTTTAATGCTGTCCGAAATGGTTAAATATCCTACGAACTTTCTATCATAAGCAATCGCTATTACTGTGTAAACTATGTTTGCGGTATCTGCATCGTGGCTGATGTTAAATTTATCGAGCAATTTGAAATTACCTACTAAAAGCTCTTTACCGTTAACGGTGGCTTTTAATCCGTGTCCTGCTATTTCTTCAACATTTGCTAAATTTACGTCGGCATCTACCTCTCCCCAATAATTGTGGATTGCGGTTGCAACAGGGTGTGTACTTTGACTTTCCAATACGTTGACGAGGTTGAGTATTTCGTCTTTATTGAATTCTGGTTTGATAAAGACTTCCTGGACTTTGAAAACACCTTCGGTGAGGGTTCCCGTTTTATCCATCACTACATTTTCTACTTTGGCAAGAATATCAAGGAAATTAGACCCTTTAAGCAGGATACCGTTTCGACTTGCTGCCCCAATACCACCAAAATAACCCAGAGGGATGGAGATTACCAAAGCGCAAGGACAAGAGATAACCAGGAATACCAATGCTCTATACAACCATTCACTGAATACATAATTATCTACGAAAAGTGCGGGAAGTAAGGTAATAGCAATAGACAGATATACGACTATCGGCGTATAAATTTTGGAAAATTTACGGATAAACAACTCGGTTGGTGCTTTTTGCGATGTGGCATCCTGAACCAGTTCCAAAATTCTGCTTAACTTACTATCCGAATAATCGGTTGTTACCTTTATTTGGCTTACAGTGTTGAGGTTAATCATACCTGCCAATACAGCTTCGCCTTTACTTTTTGTATCAGGTTTGCTTTCTCCTGTAAGGGCTGCTGTATTGAAAGAGGCGGTTTCTGAAATCAACTCGCCGTCCAATCCCAATTTTTCGCCCGGCTTTAACTGAATAACATCGCCTATGTAAGCATCTTCAGCTTTTACAACAATAGGCTTACCTGCTCTGATAACCGTTACCTCATCAGGGCGTTGGTCTAATAGGGCTTTAATATTACCTTTTGCTCTTGATACCGCAATAGTCTGAAATACTTCACCTACGGAGTAGAACAGCATTACAGCTACTGCTTCAGGATATTCGCCAAGTGCAAATGCACCGATTGTCGCAATCGCCATCAAGAAAAATTCTGAAAAAAAGTCTTTGTATCGGATACTTTCAATAGCTTCTTTGATTACTGGCAATCCGACAGGTAAATAAGCGATAACGTACCAGGCAATTCTAACCCAACCAGTGAACCAGTTTTGAGTAAAGTAATTATCAAAACCGATAGCAACAAGTAATAAAGCTAAAGATATACCCGCAGGCATAAATAACTGAAATGGCGTTTTGCCCTCTATGTCGTGACTGTGGTCGTGGTCATCACCGTGGCTGTGCCCGTGGTGATCGTGATTGTGTCCGTGGTGGTCGTGATTGCGTCCGCTTTTTTCTATATGGTTGTGGTCATCATCACAATGTTTAGTATCGGCTTTACTGCAACTTTTGCCGCCAGTGTGTCCGTGTCCGTCATCGGAATGATTAGCATCTTTCAGCAAATCTGATGCACCTGCATTTTTATAAATCTTTTCTGTTTTCAAACAGCATAGTTGATTTCCCTGTGTATCATATTTATGTTTATGCTCTTTTTTATTTACCAGGTTCAGACTATCGTCTGTACTACAACATATTTTTGACATATCTAAAATTTTTTTTATTTCTATTTGTAAAACAAAATTACTCTGCCATTTTGGGAACCTGGTTGCAAAAGCGAAACAGCTACCATTTTAGCAAAACCCTTATATTTGATTTACTGGCTGATTGCTTATTAGGAACAATCAGAGGGTATTTGTTATTTTAGTGTGCGTGAGCGTGACCGCCACCACCTGATAATTTCGCATTGATGAAAAACGCACCTTTGGTAACTATCCTTGCATCTTTGGGAATTTCCGTTACTGGAGTAATGCTCGTATAACCCATTTCTGTAACACCTGTAACCACTTCAATTTTTTCAAAATTTACCGTGCCTGCCGCTTCCTCTTTATGCGCTGTCTTTTCATCGCCGTGGTCGTGCCCGTGTCCGTCTTCTTCTCCGGCTGCCTGCGGCTTTTTGTTGGTAATGACAAAGATGTATTTCTTACCGTCCGCATCTACCACCGCATCATTTGGAACTGACGGGGAAAGCACATTGTTGAGGCTCACAATCGCCGTAATGTTCATCCCGTCAATCAGTCCCTTTACATTGCCTTTTACACGGGCGTGTATGGGAATGGTTTTGCTGTCGTTTTCAAACGCCGAACCAATACCGTATATCACGGCATCGTGCTCGTTTACCGGATTATTGGTCAGGGTAAAATGTATGGTCTGCCCGGTTTTCAGCAAGGGCAAATCTTTTTCAAATACATTCAAATGCAAATGCAGGGAACTGTTATCTACAATTTCAGCCACAGGCGAAGAAACATCTACATAGCTGCCGATTTTGCCGTACACATTGCTAATGGCTCCGCTAATGGGGCTTGTAACTATCAGTGAGGATTTAAGTGAACTGTTGCTGACTGAATTTGGATTGATGCCCATTAGCTGTATTTGTTGATGCAAAGAGGCTTTGCGGGTTCTTAACGCATTGAGTTCGGCGGTGGCATTTTGCAGGTTTTTCAATGCCCCGGCATTGCCGGTGTTCAGTTCTTTTTGTCTTTGCATTTCCTGTTCGGCAAAAGTTATTTTACTGTTGATGGTCAGGTATTCTTCCTGCAACTGGATAAACTGCGGGTTGGCAATGGTGGCAATAACCTGTCCTTTGCGTACATAGTCGCCAATCTGTACATTAATAGATTTTATCACGCCACCGTATAAAGAGGTAGCATTTGCCTTGCTACTGTTGGGCAAACTCAAAATACCGTTCGCTTTAATAGTGGCGGTTAGTTCTTTCATTTCCACCACACCGTATTTGATACCTACAGCTTCAATCTGTTGGGGCGTAAGTGCCGCAACGGTGGCAGCGCCCTCTTCGGCTCCGTGCTCGTGTCCGTGCCCTGTATCGGCTTTTGCTTCCGTTTTGTGCTCGTGGTTATGACCGTCTTCGCTTTCCTTTTTTTGACTATCTCCACAGGCGGTCAGGGAAACTGTAAAGAGTGCTGCTAAAAACATTTTCGATATATTGTTCATCTTATTTGTTATTAAGGTAATTGTATTGAATTGCTGAGTGATTGTAACTGTTCAGAACGTCCAGATAATTTTGGCGGATATTGATTGCCTGCGTTAAGAACTGGCTTAGTTCTGCAAAGCTGATATCTCCCGAGCGGTAGCTTTGTGACGCCGCTTCGGTAATATCCTTTGCCTGTTGCAGTCCCGATGTTTCAAAGAAGCTCAACAAAGCCATATTCTTTTCCATTTCTGCGATGGCAGATTTCTTGTCCGTTGCCATTACCTGCGTTTGGTAAGACAATAGGTTTTCCTGTACTTCCTTTTCCTTGTTGGCTACATTCACTTTGTTTTTATACGCACCTGCACCAAACAACGGGAAGCCTACCGAAACCGAAAAGCCCGTAAACGGGTCTGAAACGCCGTACAATCTCTGGCTGAATACCCTTGCTGAAAATTCGGGCAAATTGCTTTTCTTTTGTATCTTGATATTTGCCGCCGCAACGCTTACATTTTGCTGCTGCAACTGCAATACCGGGTGTACATTGTTTTCATCATACAAGTTCGTTTCCAATTTCTGTAACGGCTCATCTATTGGGAGTATCCATTCGTTACGATTGAGCAATACCATTAATTGCTGTTGCTGTATTACAATTTCCTTATTGTTCTGCTCCACGTAGGCTTTTAACTGTTTGAGTTGGGCATCTGCCGCAATCTGGTCGAGCTTTGCGACGTCGCCCGTTCTAACCCGAACCTGTGTTGTATTGAAGAGGTTGGTGTAAATGCTGTCAAGGCTTTTCAGTAACAGATTTTTATCCTGCAAAAACCACAACTGGTAATAAGCGGTTCTAACGTCTTTTCGGATATTGGCATTCATAACCTCTGTATTCAATTCGGAATATTTTAGCTGTGCTTTTAAATAGTCCTTGCGGGCAGCATATAAGCCGGGCCACGCAATACTTTGCGTAAGCCCGATTTTCCATATACCCGTTTTGTCCGATGGTCTTAAATCTTCATTTTCTACAAATACCTGTGTCATTGGTATATCGTTAGCGGTCTTTACATTGTATTTAGCCGCATCAATCTCCGACTTATTGACGTTGACCTGCCCATTGCTTTGCAATGCGGTATTAATAGCAGTATCTATGCTTACCCTTTCCTGGGCATTGGCAGTGGTCATACCTCCGATACCCAGTAAAAGAGCGATTACGGTTGTTTTCACACCTTTACTGTTTTTGAAATTAAATTTTGAATTGAATATGATGTAGAGCAATGGCAATACAAACAGGGTAAGAAATGTAGCCGTTATTAATCCGCCAATCACTACTGTAGCCAATGGCTTTTGTACTTCTGCCCCGGCACTGGTGCTGATTGCCATCGGCAGGAAGCCCAGTGATGCTACCGTTGCCGTCATCAATACCGGACGTAACCGGATTTTTGTTCCCTCGATTGTCCGTTTTATCACATCATCCAAACCGTCTTTTTTCAGTTGGTTGAATGTGCCTATCAATACAATACCGTTCAATACGGCAACACCGAACAGGGCAATAAAGCCGATACCTGCGCTAATACTGAAAGGCATTCCCCGCAGCATCAAAGCAAACACACCGCCGATGGCACTCATCGGGATGGCAGTAAATATCAAACCTGCCTGCTTGAATGAACGGAATGTGAAATAAAGCAATGCGAATATCAATAACAGCGATACTGGTACGGCAATCATCAGGCGGTTACTGGCTTCTTTCAGGTTCTCAAACTGACCGCCGTAAGTAAAGTAATACCCTGTGGGCAATTTTACTTTTTCGGAAAGCTGCTGCTGAATATCGGTAACAACGCTTTGCACATCACGTCCGGCTACGTTAAAGCCAATCACAATGCGGCGTTTTCCCGCTTCACGGCTGATTTGTGCGGCATCCAATTTGTAATTGACATCAGCAACCTGCGATATGGGTATCTGAAAGCCTGTATTAGTTGGTATCATCAGGTTCCTTACATCTTCGATGCTGCTGCGGTGTACGCTATCCAACCTTACCACAAGCTCAAACTGCCTTTCGTTCTCATAAATAACCCCGGCTGCTTTACCTGCAAATGCGGTACTCACAATATCGTTTACCTGTTGTATCGTCAGCCCGTAATTTGCCATCCGGGTACGGTCGTAGTCGATGTTAATCTGCGGCAAGCCGTTTACCTTTTCCACCTGTGGCGGTGTGGCTCCTTTTACCTGCTGTACTACTTCGCTAACCTTATTGGCATACACGCTTAACGTGTCCATATTCTCCCCGAATATCTTAACGGCAACGTCCTGACGAATACCTGTCATCAATTCGTTGAAACGCATCTGTATCGGTTGGTTCTTCTCAAAGAAAACGCCCGGAATAACGGACAGCCTTTCCATCATTTCATCCCCTAACTCGTTGTAGCTTTTCTTGCTTTTCCATTCGTCCTGCGGTTTGAGGATAATCATCATATCCGTAGCTTCAGGCGGCATCGGGTCGGTAGGCACTTCGGCAGCTCCGGTCTTGCCGACTACCATTTTAACCTCGTCAAATTCTTTAAGAATGCGGGATGCCTGCATCGACGTTTCTATACTCTGATTGAGCGAACTTCCCTGAGGTAAAATACAGTGAAAGGCAAAATCTCCCTCCTGCAACTGCGGGATGAACTCGCCGCCCATTCTGCTGAACAGAATAACGGCAACTACAAATACCGCAGTGGTAACGCCCACTAACCAATATTTAACCCTGATAGCTTTCTGCAACAAAGGTTGGTAGAAGCCTTGCAGCTTATCCATAAACTTGTCGCTGAAATTCGGCTTGTCGTGCCCTTTTTTCGGCAGGAACAACGCACACATCATTGGGATATAGGTCAAGGACAATATCAATGCGCCGAAAATGGCAAAGCCTACGGTTTGCGCCATCGGTGTGAACATTTTACCCTCAACGCCTACCAACGTCAGGATTGGGATATATACGATAAGGATAATGATTTCGCCAAATGCGGCACTTGTCCTGATTTTGGAAGCGGACAAAAATACTTCCTCGTCCATTTCGCTTTGGGTCAGTTTATTGGTGGATTTCCGCAAGCCCAAATGGTGTAGGGTTGCTTCCACGACAATAACGGCACCGTCCACAATCAAACCGAAGTCAATCGCTCCCAGGCTCATAAGGTTGGCACTAACGCCAAACACGTTCATCATCCCCAATGCAAACAGCATCGCTAACGGAATGGCTGATGCTACGATTAGCCCGGCTCTTAGGTTGCCCAGAAACAGCACAAGCACAAAAATCACAATCAAAGCTCCCTCAATCAAGTTCTTTTCCACTGTGTCCATTGCCCTGCCTACTAATTCGGTACGGTCTAAATACGGCTCGATGGTTACATCTTCCGGTAATGATTTCTGAATGGTGGGTAATTTCTCTTTTATCCGTTTTACCACCTCGTTACTGTTCTCGCCTTTGAGCATCATTACCACACCGCCCACGGCATCTACTTCTCCGTTATAGGTTAGTGCGCCGTAACGCACGGCACTACCGTAACGCACATCGGCTACGTCTTTAATAAAAATGGGTGTATGCCCCGTGATTTTTACGGGTATATTTCTAATATCTTTCCAACGAAGTAGCCAAGCCCACACCACGGATAAAATAAGCGTTAGGCTTCTTGTCGATATATGCACCGCCCGTATTCTGATTGTTTTGTTCCAGTGCGTTGAATATGTCGGGAATACTTACGGTCATCGCTCTCAATCGGTCGGGGTTTACCGCAACCTCGTATTGTTTCAATTCTCCGCCAAAGCTGTTTACTTCGGCAATGCCTGGCGTGCCGTACAACTGGCGGGCAACAATCCAATCTTGCATTGTACGCAGGTCTTTGGCGTTGTACTTATGCTCGCTGCCTTTTTTGGGGTGGATGATGTATTGATAGACTTCTCCAAGCCCTGTACTTACCGGAGCCAGTTCAGGCGTGCCGATACCTTTCGGAATTTTTTCTTCGGCTTCTTTCAGTTTTTCATTGACCAACTGCCTTGCAAAGTAGATGTCTACATTTTCTTTGAACACTACCGTAACGACGGAAAGCCCGAACCGGGATATACTTCTTGTTTCTACTAAATCGGGAATGTTGGCGATGCTCTGCTCAATGGGGAACGTAACCAACTGTTCCACTTCCTGCCCCGCCAGTGTAGGACAGGCAGTAATAATCTGTACCTGATTATTGGTAATATCCGGTACGGCATCTATTGACAATTTGGTTGCACTCCATACGCCCCAAATGATAAGAACCAATGTCATTATAGCAATGACGATTTTGTTCTTGATGCTGAATTTAATTATACTATCTAACATTTGAATTTGTATTAAGCCTGAAATGTTTTGTATTTGGTGTCTACTGCGGATATTCCATCATTAAAAAGCAGCCGGAATATCGGTCGTCAATCATAATGAGAATTACAGGCTCCCGCAGTTCGTCGAGGCTTTCATCGTAGAAGAAGTCATAAGATTTCATCAGGGCTAAATTGCCAATGATGACTTCGTGCCCGTTTACAAATCCTTTGATACCATAACCAGGTATCTCTTCAAATTTTTCGACCTTGTAATCGGATAGCGTGATACCCGGAAGAAATTTGAGCAAACTGCTTGCTATACGGTGCGTGGAATGGGATTGCATTGCTGCCGTATAAGCAATCACGATTTCTTTTTCGGGTACTGCACATTCAAAGGAAATTACATCAAACAGGCGGTTGCTTTTGTAGGCTGTATCTATATCTGCTGAATAATGATTTTTTATTGCCATTGTCATATTATTTTAATTTACAAGGCAAAATTATCAGTCGGTTTTGGGAACCTGGTTGCAAATACAAACAGCCATATCGGGAAATATGGCTGTTTGTAAATTTAAAGATGAGTATCATAAAATATTATTTTGTTTTAACGAACCTCGAACATTCGTTGCACATTCCTTTCATTACAAAATTGATACTCTCCAACAAAAATTTGTCGGGCAACTGGATAGGCGGAATGGCAATACTTTCGAGGCAGAAGGTATTCTTGCATCGGTTACAGTTAAAGTGCACGTGCAAGTCGCCAACGGTGCACATACAGTTATCGCTGCAAATAGAATACTTCATTGCGCCGGAGCCATCATCAATAGTATGAATGAGTAGGTTATCGTGAAAGAGGGTCAACGTCCTGAATATGGTCGATTTATTGACCGTTTCCAGTTCGGTTTCCAAATCAGTCAGGCTGAAAGCCTTTTTAAAGTCAGACATTCTTCTAAAGATTAACAGCCTAACCGAAGTTGGTTTTATGTTCCTGCGCAATAGTTTTTCTTCTAAATCTTTCATTTTGTCATTGTCGGTTTTAGAACCGTATTTAAAATCTAATGTAAAATTATAGAAGCTGCTATGCACAAGTATTATAATTTCCTTTGATAAATTTGTGATTTTTACTGTTAGGTTTTATAGGTAATGGATATAACCTATTTCGGGCAGGTATTTACAGTCTTCGCAGTTGTCATACGCAACGGTTGCTTTTTCGGGTTGGTCAAAATTGATTTCCAAAAACGCATTAGAAAATAACGCATATGGCGGGTATTCCGCAATGTGATTTTTCAGCATCTTGTGGGCTTCTACCACTGGTGCTCCGTAGAGCTTCTCGAATTTCCCGATTTTGTATTTGGTAAATTCCCCGTAGTGTACAATTATCTTTAATGATAAAGGAATTTCTATTGCCAGTTGTAATGCGAGGCGTTTGCATTCCTTTTGAAAATCGTTGTACATCTGTTCTATCTGCATCAATGTTTCTTCAAAGGTGGGCAGGTTGTGGTACTTGTAAAAAAGTATCGCATCGCCCTCAACCTCGGAAATTTCAAGGCAAAGGATATTGCTATCCATTACTGATTTGAGCAGGCTTTCTGTTATGTATTTTCCAACAAACATATTTGATTTGATAACGAAATCCGTAAAGCCTGAAATGTCGGGTATCATTATCATACCGTTTTTATTGGCAGTATCGTGTTGCATTTATATCATCGTATTAACCATTAAAAATGCAGGGGCTTGTTACCGTCCCCCGCAAATTGAGTGTATCTCACTCCAACAAAAACTATTTTATCTGCCCAGTAGCTTTGTGGTACACAGCTTCGGCTATTTTGTACCGTATTTTTGCATCCAACATATTGCTGTATGCTCTTTGCCAAAGCGTTTCAGCTATCAGCACATCTTCTCCGGTAATGGTTCCGGCTTTAAAGCGGTCATTGCTCAACTTCAAATTTTCGTCGGCTTCAATTAATGACGCCTGCATCAAATCAATGTTATTCGCCTGCAATTGCAGATTAAGCATTGCGTGCTCAATCTCCACCGTGATTTGGCTTTTCAGTTCTTTCAAACCGTATTCAGCCGAACGTATATTAGCTTCCTGCTGTTTTACTTTTTCTTTTCTGCTACCCCAGTCAAAAACCGGGATTTTCACGCTTAGCATACCAAAGTAGGTTAGCATATGGTTTTTGGTCGGGTCGCCAAAGTTAATACCCTCTTTTCCAAAGGCAGCCATTCCATTGAGCGATAAGCCTACCGATGGTTTCAGGTCGGCTTTGAGCATACTTTTGGTAAGCTGGCTCATTTTAATGCCATTGGTTGCCAACTCAATTTCCGGTCGGTTCGCATCGACAGCATCCAAAACACCCTGCTTAGAAAAGTCGCCCGTACTCAATGTATCGGCTACGTCTATACCTGTTGGGGCTTCCATCCCGATTAACTGGCTCAATCTTCTTTTTGCCAGGATGAGCTTATTCTCCGCAGCCTGCAAACGGGCTTCGTTTTCATTCTGGAGCACCTTTGCCCGCAATACATCGTTTTTGTAAATCAATCCTGCCCCAAACTGGTTGTTCAGGAATGTATAATGCGAAGCCAGTTGCTTTTTAACCTGCTGTTCCAGTTTGATTTCTTCCTTAGCCTGCACTAAAAGCCAGTAAGCGGTTTCGGTAGCCAGTAATACTTCGTCTTCCACCAATCGTTGTTGCGCATTGCTCATCTGTATATTGGTTTCTGCCATCTGCTTGCCGTACTTAATCTTACCGCCTGTGTAAATCGGCTGTGTAACGCTGACCATCGGTGCAAACCCGTATTCGGGCAGCATTGTGTTCAATGGCTCGCCAAAGTAAAAGGCGGTTGCCGAAGCATCCAGTTTTGGTCTGCCTGCCACATCCGCAATCAGCTTGTCGGATTGGGTGGCAATTACGTCTTCTTTAGCTTTGCCTATTCTGTTATTGTTTTTTAATGCCAGTTCTTTGCTTTCCGCAAGGGTTAGCTGCTGTTGTGCAAAGAGGTTGTTTGTTCCCTGCAAAAGAACGAAACCGCATATAAAAACCTTTATGACTGTTTTATATCTTTTCTGTAACATAATCCCTTTTTATGATAAATATTTTTGGTGGTGAACATCGGTATCGGTATTGCGCTCGTGCTGTTCATCCGATTGTTTGTTTTTAGGTGGTTTTACGAACCTGTAATACAGTACCGGAACGATAAATAATGTGGTAATCATTGATACCAGAATACCGATTGAAATGGTACTTGAAATCGGTCCCCATTCCGGCGAGCCACTCGCCATTAACGGTATCAAACCGATTGCTGCCGCCATTGAGGTAAGGAAGATTGGTCGCATTCTTCGTTTAGCTGCAAACAGGGCTGCTTCTCTAATCGTATGACCGTGCTCCCTTACCAGTTCATCTGCATAGTCCACGAGGATAATCCCGTTACGGACTACGATACCCAGTAAGGCGGTAATACCGATGATTGCCATAAACCCGAACTCGTACCCTGTAAGGAACAAGCCCAACATTGCGCCCAGTAAACTCAACGGGAACGAAGCCAGTACAATGAATACTTTACCCACACGCTTGAACTGGAATAACAGCACAAGGAAGATGAGAACGAAACTTATCATAAAAGCCTTTCCCATTTTGGGACCGCTTTCCAGTCCATCCTCATACTCGCCGCCGTAGGCAATCTTAATGCCTTTAGGCAGTTTCAGGCTGTCAATTTTAGGCTGTACTTCTGCAAATACTTCTGCGGGTTTTCTGCCCAACTGCGCTTCGGAAGAAACGGTTAAGGTTCTTAACCCGTTACGGTGTACAATAGCCCCAGTATGCCACGACGGTTGTAAATCTACCACCTGCTTTAGAGGAACCTTAGCACCGAATGTTGAATTGATGTACATATTGCCCAAAGCATCCAGATTTTCCCTGTCGCTTTCGTCTGTACGCAATACAATGTCGATGGCTTTATTGCCCTCCCACATCTGCGATACCGGGTATCCTTTTATCTTTGCACCCAATGCCTGTGCTATCTGCGCTTTGGTAACGCCCAAACGCAAGGCTACATCTTCTTTAACCACGGCTTTCAGCCCTACATAATCATTCTGATAATCGGTGCGCACCCAGTTAGAACCTTTAGTGTTTTCCAGTAATGCTGCAACCTGCTTGGCTACTTTTTTCTGCTCGGTCATATCCTTGCCAATCACACGGATTTCAATCGGTGCGTGCTGCTGCTTCTTGCTTAGCTGCCTAACCCGCACATAACCGTTCGGCAGGTAGTTGTTGAATTTCTGTACATACTCGTCTATCATTTCTGCCGTTGCATCTTTGCTTGTGGTATTGATGAATACCTGCGCAAAGTTTTCCCGTGGGTGCTCCGGTGCATAGGTAGAGTAGAAACGTGGCGAGCTTGTACCGATAAAACTTGCTGTGTTTACAATGCGCTTATCGCCTGCAATTTCCTTTTCTATCTTCTTAACGGCTGCTTCGGTTTCGTGGATATTCGTACCGTTATCCATCCACAATTCAAGGTTGAACTGGTTTCTTTCCACGATAGGGAAAAATTCGGTTTTAACCTGACTACCTACCACGAAAGACAGTAAGAAGATAACCAAACCTGCTACCAACGTAGTTTTCTGCCATTTCATACAGAACTCGATTGCCCGGTCGAAACCGTCCTGCATCCGGTCTAAGAAATTGCGTTTTTTGGGTTTATCATCGTGCTTTTTCAATCCTTTTTTCAGGAAGTGGTAACACATATACGGCGTAAGGAACAAGGCTACAAGGAACGAAACCGCCAAAGCTATGCTTACGGTAATCGGTATCCATTGCACAAACTCTCTCGTAAGCCCGGTAAGCGTAAATGCCAACGGCAGAAACGATAGGACAATGGTAAGCGTAGCCGTGAAAATGGGAACCATCAACTGCGTGGCACTCTGCCAGGCGGCAGTCCACGACGGTATTTTTTCGTCCACTTTCTCGATGTAATTATCCACTACGATAATGGCATCATCGACCACCATCCCCAGTACGATAATCATTGCCGCCAAACTAACCTGGTGCATTTCGATACCCAACAAATTGAGGATAGCAAATGTTACGGCAATGGTAACGGGTGCTGCAATGGCTGAAATGGTGGCAACCCTGAACGGCAGCAGGAGCATTACGACCAAGATAACGGCTGCAATGGCGATACCGAACTCGATAAAGAAATGCCCCAAATTCATATCAACCACTTCGGGTTGGTCAACAATGGTGCTGACCTGCACATCTGATGGCAGGATTTCTTTTACTTCAGCAACTTTCTGTGTCAGCGCATTACCCAAATCGACAATGTTCTGTCCGGGCTGCATTTCTACGGTCAGCATCATTACATCGTTTCCTGAAACGGTAATTTTGCTTTTCAGGTCTTCATATCTTCTCTCGATGTTGGCTATATCCCGCAAACGGATATTGCCGCCCTGCGGGGAACTATATACAATCAGGTTCCCGATTTCATTTTCATTCTGATACTGCGCATCCGTGAAAATAAGGAAACGGTTTTTGTCAATTTCAATATCGCCACTCGGAATAGTTACATTCTGTTGGCTTAATGTGTTTGTGATTTCGTTGATACCGAAACCGTATTGCTTCAATACATCTTCTCGCAGGGTAATAAATACCTGCTGCTTCTGTCCGCCGTAACGCTTGATTTTGGAAACGGACGGTATCGTCTTAATGCCGTCTTCCAGTTCATCCAAATAGTTTTCCAACTGGGCGTAAGAACGACCGGGGGCTGATACGGCAATCATCTGAACAACCACATCGCCGAAATCGCTGTTCACATACGGTCCCTGTACGCCCCGTGGCAATGCTAAAGGCATATTGGCATCCAAACCGTGCTGTAAAGTATTCCAGAATTTTTTGGTGTCCTTTACATAGTCCTGCAATTCTACCGTTACAACCACCTGTCCGGGCTTACTTTCCGAATGGGTTTTTTCTTTTTTGATTTCCTCGAAACCGAACAGGTATTGTTCCAGCTTGTCGGTTACTTCTTTCTCTATCTGCTCTTCGTCGGCTCCGGGGTAGAAAGCCACAACAAGCCCCTGTCTAACTGTTACACGGGGGTCTTCACTTCTCGGCATCGTCATTAATGAAATTAACCCGGCAAACACCATAATAACGGTAATCGCTATCGGTACTTGCGGAAATTTCATTGCCGCTTCAATGAGGTTTATCTTTCTTTTCATAAATTATTCAGATTTTGGGGCTGATGCTGTTACCGATGTAGTTTGCGCTTTTACTTTCTGCCCGTCTTTCACGTTATTTTGCCCGGCAAGGATAATGGTCTGGCTTTCGTTAAGACCATCGGTTATAATAACCGCATCGCCTACGATTTTGCCCACTGTAACCCTCGTCAGCTTAGCGGTGTTGTTCTTATCTACCACGTACACGTGCGGGATTTTATCTACATTGTTGATGATGGCGGTAAGTGGTACACGTACCTGCTTAACCTTTACCGGGACGCCTGCAAGCACTTCGGTAATCATTCCCGGCATCAGCACGCCGCCCGGATTGTCCAAGCGTACTTTAAGGGTAAATGCTTTTGAAATTTCATCGGCTACGGGATTAATGATGGTGATTTTACCCGTGAAATTGCGTTGCAATGTAGGAATATTCACATCTACCTGCATCCCTTGTTTAAAGCTGCCGATTTCGCTTTCGGGTACGGCAAACTGCGCATATACCATATCTGTTTTTACAATGGTAAAGGCAGGAACGCCCGGTGCTGCCATACCGCCAACCTCGGCAGTTTTCACGGTAATTATACCATTGGTAGGCGAATGCAAACGGCTGTCGGCAATGCGCTTGCGGTTGATTTTTTTGTTGGCTTCTGCCTGCGCTACTTTGGTCTTGATGTCGATGTAATCCTTTTCAGGGAAACTTCCTTTTTTGTACAGTTCATCAAATCTTCTGAACGCATCCTGGCTCTGCTCTAAACTGGCATTGGCAATCTGCAATGCCGCTTCGTACTCGGTGGCATCAATGCTTGCAAGAAACTGTCCTTTGCTCACTCGCTGCCCCTCATTTACACCCACACTGTTAATCGTGCCGGGAACGGCAAAACTTATGGTAGTCATATTGTCGGGAACAATGGAACCCGAATAGGAAACGGATTGCTCGGTTTCCGAACTGTTGATAGTGGCTACGGTTACTACCGGAGGCTCATCTTTTAACTGTTTTTCTTCTTTTTGTTTGCAACTCTGTATCAATCCGGCTCCGATAAGGAAGAGGGATAACAAACCAATTTTACTTGTTCTCATCTTACATTTATTTTGTTACGCTTCTTTGTTTAGTTAAACTTTGAAAATTTTAAATACAGGGGCAAAGGTCGGGTTACAGCTAAGGTGCAGCTATACGAAATGACGGGTAAAAGTTGTGAAATTTACTTTTTTGATTTGGTGGTATCTGCCTGAAACAAACAGAGCTACTGATGTTTCAGTAGCTCCGATGCCTGCATTAAAAAAATAGCAAAATGCTTGGGGGATGGATTGGAAAACCCTTAATGCGGGGGTTGCGCTTCGTCCATCTGCATAGTAACGGCTTCCCCGTGTTCCTGCTTTACCTGCTTGAAATAGCTTGATGTAAAGCCCGTGTGTTTTTTCAACTGGTTGGAAAGGTATGCCTGACTGCTGTACCCCAGTACGTGGGCAATCTCGGTCAGCGACATTTCGGTATGTACCAAAAGGTCTTTTACCTTTTCAATCTTCCGACGAATGATGTACTTTTCGAGTGTAATTCCCTCCACTGAAGAGAATAAGGCACTCAATGTATCGTAGTTCTTGTGCAGCTTGCCACTGATTAAGGTTGTGAATTTGGTAGGTGTGCCGCTTTGCAGTTGCAACGTGATACCTTTCTCCACCAACTCTTTTATCCTGTTTATTGTCTTTTGGTTTTTGTCATACATCAGTTCCAAGCCGATGCCTTTCAGCATCGTTTTGATTACTCCCAACTTCTGCGAAAAGTCTGTCGTATCCTTTATGATGGCTTGCCCCAGTTTTATATCCAAAACCTCAAAACCCAAAGCTGTCAATTCCTGTTCAAGAACATAGGTACATCTATTGCACACCATTCCTTTTATTAATAGTGTCATATCTTCTAAAATGTATAAGTTCCTTTATTCAATGGTCAAAATTCTGCATTTGCCCCCGACAAACTATTATGATATTCCGGCTTTGTTTTGTGAAATTTTATGAAAATCGGTGCAGTAACATTAAATATCATAAACTAAATAAGGAAAAGTACATAGCTACTTCCGACCATCTTACGGAATTTTGTAATAGACAACATCCGTATAAAAATGAAGAACAAAAAGAGCAACGAACATCAGGTTTTAAAGGTGCTGAAAGATTACAACGCAGGTAAAAGCGGACTGGAACTTTTCGAGAAATACGGCGTTTACGGCACGAACATTTTTGAACTGAAACACAAATACAAGGATTTAGGGATGGATATTCTTGTAGAATTGGTAAATTTAAACGAAGAAAACAGCAGGCTGAAAACAATGTATGCCGAACTGTGCATACAGCACCGGAAGCTCAAAGACCTGCTGAAAGAAGATTTCTGACAGGACAGTCGGGAGCGGTAAGCAGCAATTTAAAATACTATTACTATGACAAATGTAACGTACAAATACGCTACGGTTTTGGTAGCAATACAGAACCTACGCAACGAGGGGTATAACGTGGATTTCAATCTCGAAGAGAACTGTTTAATCTGCGGCGATAACAAATATACCATTGATGATTTTGAGATTGAGCAGGTCTATCGCTATGAGGGCGAAAGCAACCCAAGCGATGAGGCTACGGTGTATGGCATTGCCTCGAAAGACGGTTTAAAAGGAATTTTGGTTACGGCTTATGGTGCTTATACCGATAGTATGAGTACGGCAATGCTCCGCAAACTGGCACTAAAAAACGATTAAGATTTTAAAGTATGATAAAAGTGTTTATAGCCGGAGCCACCGGGTGGGCAGGCTCGGCAATCGCAAAAGGTGTTTATAACGAAAAAGGAATGCAACTGGCAGGCGGCTTGTCACGCTTCAATAAACAAGAGAATTTAGCCGAAATCCTGGATTTCGGAAATGATGAAATCCCATTGTTCGGAACCATAGAAGAGGCACTGGAGCAAGTGGATTTTGATGTACTTGTCGAATTTACCAAACCAGATATTGCCAAAAAGAATATCCTGTCAGCCTTAAATAAAGGAAAAAAAGTTGTGGTGGGTACTTCGGGACTTACTAATGAAGATTATACCGAAATAGAAAAGGCAGCCAACGATAATAACACTTCAGTACTTGCCGCAGGCAACTTTGCCATTACAGCCGTCCTGCTATTCAAGTTCGCTTCTATTGCTGCGCAGTATATTCCCAATTATGAACTCATAGACTACGCAAGCCAAAACAAAGTGGATGCGCCGAGCGGCTCGGTAGCGGAACTGGCGCATCGTTTGTCGGGCATACAGCAATCGAATATTACGGTTCCCGTTAAGGACACCATTGGCAGCAAAGAAACAAGGGGTGCAGATATTGAGGGCGTACAGGTGCACGCTGTAAGGCTTCCGGGTCACGTGTTGGGTATTGAAGCCATCTTTGGAATGCCGGACGAAAAGCTGATTTTAAGGCACGATGCGGGAAACAGTGCCGAACCTTATGTAAAGGGCGCAATCCTTGCCATCGAAAAAGTAAGCACGTTCAAAGGGTTGAAAAGGGGTCTTGATGCGGTAATGGATTTCTAAAAAAACAAAGTGCAAAATAATAGCTGAAACTGATATTTTGCCTTTTTTCTATACCCGGTATTTACTGCACCGTCACACAAACATCGGCATTCATCGGGTAGCTTTGGCAAAGCAAAATTATTCCCTCTGCGATATCCTGTTCTGTCAGTGCCCCGTTATGGAGCATCCGAACTTCGCCATCGGTTTTTACTGCCCAACAAGCCCCGCAGGTTCCATTCTTACAGGAACTCGCCACTTTGATATGGTGCTCTTTCATCGCATCCAGAAGCGACTGCTTCGGCTGTACCTCAATGAGCGATGTGCATTCATACGTTTGCTTTTCCTCGTTCTCGTAGTAGTCCTCGTAATAGTTTACAATCACATCTTTAACAGTACCGTCCGTTTCCAAATCGCCCGCATTCCCCGGAACCGGGTCGAAGTATTCCAAATGGATATGGTCTTCGGGAATGTACAAGCCCGTTAAGGCATCCTGGTACAAATCCATCAGCCCGTTGGGTCCGCAGATGTAATAATGGGCTGCAGCAACATCGCCAACCAGTCTTTTAATGACCGAACGTAAAACAAGCAGATTGAACCTGCCTGCAACGTGGTTGAGTTTGGTGGAAATAAAATCAGGTGCAGTAAAGGAATAACAAATATTCAATTCTTGCGCTGCCTGCATCGCTTCCAGTTCATTCCAAAATATGGTTTCTTCCGGTGTTTTATTGCTGTACACCAGTAAGGGTATCCGATTGCTGTTTTCAACGCTTTTCAGCATTGCGTATAACGGGGAAATACCGCTACCGCCTGCCAGTAAAACAATTTGGGATTGCTCGGCTATCGGTTTTTCTAAAACAAAGCTGCCAAATGGGGCTTCTATTTCCCAGGCTTCGATGTTGTCTGCATTATTTAAGATGTAATTGCTCATCTTTCCACCTGTAACCCTTTTAATAGTAATGGCGGGAAATTCGTCAGACGGCACAGAACTGAACGAATACGAACGTATGAGCAGTTCGCCGTTTACGGTAAGCCTGATGTTGAGGTACTGACCGGGCAGGTAGGTAAACGCCTGCTGCTCCGTGTCAAAGTATAGGGTAATGGTATCTTCGGTTTCCTTTATAATTTTATGTGTTCGCCACGTGTATTTCTTCATCCCTCGGTTTTTAATGTCTTGCATTGCTGATAAAAAGAAAACCTCTGCTCCTGTACACAAAGCGAGGTTTCATAAAGACTTCTATTTAAAAGTTTGCTGTTCTGATAATTATAGTTCGTTTTGCTTTTCCTGTTGTCTTCTGATGATTTCGAGCTTGTTTTTTCGTATCTGCTTAAAATGGGCAGACGTTAATCCCGTATAGGTCATTAATTGCTCGGACAGTTCCGTCGGCTTTTGATAGCCTAACGCCTTTGCGATTTGTGACAGCGATTGCTCGGTGTACACCAGTAACTCTTTTACCTTTTCGATAATGCGCCTGATATAGATAATTTCAAGGCTCATATCATATTTAACAAGGAACAGATTGTTCAACTGGTGATAATCTGCTTTCAATTCGTTTGTAAGCTGTACGGCAAACGGTGCAGATTTACCTGTGTCCAACCTGTTCTGTATAATCCGGTCTGCTACATTGCAAACTTTCGTCATTATCTCCGAACAGTCGCCTGAATTTTGTTTCTGTAACATTGCTTTTTATTTATGGAACGAGATTTAACTGTTTCATACGCTGGGTAGCTTTGGTAAAAAATACCGGAGAAGTACTGGTGTGCTTGCTCCGGGACTGTCCAAAACTTATCCGCAGCATCCTGTTGAACAACTTGAAGCCTTTCCGCTGTCGTCGCCGCCAACTTTGTAGCCTGCTTTTTCAATCGCCTCAACCAACTCTTCTTTCACTTCGTCGTTTTCAACTGAAACAGATAATTTTCCTGCTTCCAGTTTTTCTACTTTAATGCCGTCAATGTCTTTGATTGCTCCGTTTACTCTCGACTGGCAGTGTGCACTTTGCATATCTGGTATGCTTAATTCTACATTTTTCATTTGAACTTATTTTTTATTGTGATACAAATTTCCGTATTAAACGAGGTGTTACTATTATGGTATTCCCTGTAAGATTTGTGATTTTTACTGATTTTGAAATCGCCGTGTTATTCCACGATTAATTTACCTTTCATATAGATGTAATGACCGGGAAACGAGCACAGGAAATCATACGAGCCTTTTGCCGGAGCCGTAAAGGTAATTTCTGTGGTTTGCCCACCGCCAATCATATCCGTTTTTGCGATTACGGCGTTTTCCATTCCTTTAGGTATGTAGCCGTTGTCCTTAGCATCTATCGCAGCATTGGCAAAAGTGTTGAAGTCTGTGCCCTGGGCAAGTATAACAACATTGTGCCCCATTGCCTCAATCGGTGCTTTTCCGATGTGCTTTAAAATGAGCTTTACGGTTTCGCCTGCTTTGGCTTTCAGTTCGGTTTTGTCGAATTTCATATCATCGCCGCCGCTAATGGTAATTACATTTTCGTTCCCTGTTTCTGCGGGGGCAACTGTTTCTTCTATTACAGGCTGATTGCTCTCCTGTGTGGTCTTGTCTTTTTGCTGATTGTTGTTACAGGCAGTAAATGCGATTACCGACAATGCTAACACTAACTTTTTCATTTCTATTTGAGATTTTATTTTGTTATCTGATAGTGCAAATTTCAGTACATAAGGTCACTTCCTCATTACGCTTTTCCCTGTTTGATTTGTGATATTTACTGATTGGACAGGGCACAAAAAAGAGGGCTGCAATAACCCTCTAAATTTTAAACAAAAAAAAATGCCAGTATTACGCTGCCATTTCCTCACAAGCCTTTGCACAAGCTCTGCACGCTTCTGCACATTCTTTACAATGCTCCATACCCATTGCAGCGTGTTTCTCACACTCTTCAGCACAAGCGTTGCAAATGTCAGCACATAGTTTGCAAATCTCTTTGCTAAATTTACCATCAAGACTTAATACGTTTGCTGCCGCTTGGCAAATAGCTGCACATTCCAGGTCTAACTGGATACATTTCTTTACGTGTGCAACATCATCTTCATTTAAACAAGCAATGGCACATTGGTTACAGATAGCTACGCACTTCAGGCAAGCCTCGATACACGATTGAAATTTTGTTTGTATCATAATATAAAATTTAAAAAATTAAGAAATAGATTTTATACTGTTTCTAACAAATATCAGTCCCTTGCAAAAGAAATGCTTTGTAAAATTCCTTGTTTGAATTGTAAGATTTACTGATTTGATATTTCGTAATATAAGGCTATATAAATAAAACCTACCTAATATTATTTCTGTAAAGAATTAGAATAAAAAAAACGACAGTCCCAATTAAGGAACCGCCGTTTTAGCAAACGCAATAAAGCTAAGTTCTACATTATTTTTTCAGTTTGTCGGCAGGAGGATTGTAATCAGACAATGTTGTTACCCTTACGGTATCAACCCCGGTAATATCCCAAGTGATAGGTATCATAGTCATATACTCACATTTCGGACACATATCACCCTCTGAACCTATCATTTCTTTATGACCGGGACAGCCTGTAATCAAATGTCCGTGGGCATCAATCAGCTCGCCTTTTTCGTTCCTGTCTTTTGCTGTAATTTTTTCGGCGGGTTTTTCAACCACCTGTTCCGTAGCGTGGTCGTGCCCGTCGCCCTCGGTGTGTGCGTGTCCGTCTTTTGCTGTTTTGGTATCGCCCCCGCAAGATGCTAAGAAAATCGCTAAGGAGGCAAATACGCCTATCAATAATTTGTTCACTTTCATTTCTATTTATTTTTTAGAGATTAAAAACTTGATTTTATTCCAGTAAGATTAATGATTATGATGGTCGTGTGCTGACGGTTCAGCCTTTACAATACATAGCACCGAATTATCGTGTAGATGTGCTGGTGTTTCCAACTGGATGGTAACGTGATGGATATTCATATGCTCTAATTCGTGTTCTACTTTACGAAGTAATATTTCACTTTCTTCGATAGTCATTTTTTCATTTACAACGGCGTGGCACGTAAGTGCATTCAATCCACTTGTAATTGTCCAAATATGCAGGTCGTGAATACTTTTAATACCATCGGTTTTAAGGATTTTTTCATTGACCTTATCCACTTCAACATTTTCGGGTGTGCCTTCCATCAATACGTGTACCGATGATTTAGTAACTAAATACCCACTTCTCAATACCAGTATCGAAACAATAACGCTTGCCAACGGGTCTGCCCACCCCCAACCGAAAAACATAATGAGCAACGCTGCGATAATTGCACCAACCGAACCGAGCATATCACTGATGACGTGCAGGTAGGCTCCACGCATATTGAGGTTTTCCTTTACGTCAGCACCACGCATCATTATCCAGGCTACAAGCACATTAACCAATAAGCCTACAATTGCTACAATGAGCATACCTCCTGATTGAATTTCCGGTGGGCTCTGAAAGCGTTCTATCGCCTCGTAAATGATATAAACTGAAATCAGGATAAGTGTTGCACCGTTGATAACTGCTGCAAGTATTTCAAAGCGCTTATAGCCGTAGGTCTTACTGTAATCGGCTATTTTACTGCTGAACTTAAAGGCCATCAGCGCAATGAAAAGCGATATTGCATCACTCAACATATGTCCGGCATCGGCTAATAAGGCAAGGCTGTTTGTCAGAAAACCTCCCACTACCTCCACTACCATATATGTAGTGATGATTACCAAGCTAATGGTCAGGGTCTTTTTATTCGCAGTATGCGAGTGGCTGTGTCCGTGGTCTTGTCCCATATTTACTTGTGATTATTGTTTCACTGCTGCAAATATCAGCAGCAAAACGTTTCTATCTATTTTAATATTCTTTGTGTGATTTATCGGTTTACTTCTTCCATTTCAAACGTAAACTGTTACTTACCACACTTACACTACTCAACGCCATTGCGGCTCCGGCAATCATTGGGTTTAGTAAGAAACCATTGATTGGGTAAAGAATACCTGCTGCAATCGGAATACCTATAAGGTTATAGATAAATGCCCAAAACAGGTTCTGCTTAATGGTTGATACGGTTTGTTTTGATAGTCTTATGGCTTGAGGTATTTTGGTAAGGTCTGATGAAATAATGGTCATCTTCGCCACGTCCATTGCGATATCCGAACCTTTACCCATTGCGATACTTACATCGGCAGTTGCCAGTGCTGTACTGTCATTGATACCGTCGCCAACCATTGCTACTACTTTGCCTTGCTGTTGCAGTTCTTTCACAAAATCAGCTTTGTGCTGTGGCAAAACTTCGGCTTTGTAATGCTTGATACCAGTTTGCTCGGCGATAGCTTTGGCGGTAGCCTCATTATCTCCCGTCAACATATACAGTTCGATATCCGCATCCTGCATTTCTTTGATAGCCTGTACCGATGTCTCTTTAATTTTGTCGGAAATAGCGATTACAGAAAGAGCTTGTTTACTGTTTGCAAACCATATAACGGTTTTAGACTGTGTGCCCCATTCGTCCGCCTGCTTTTGCAGTTGGTCGGCAATGGTAATGTTGTTTTCGGCTAACAGTTTTTTATTACCTACATAGTAAGTGTCGCTGTTGTAATCGGCTTTTGCGCCTTTACCTGTTATACTGTCGAAGTTTGATAATAAAGTTGTAGAAACGCCCTCCAAATTTTTCACAACGGCTTCCGCTAATGGGTGCTCCGATTGCTTTTCAATGCTCAATAAAACATCTTTCGTCGCATCGTCATTGTTCAGCCATTGGATGCCTGTAACCTGTGGTCTTCCCTCGGTAATCGTACCTGTTTTATCCAGCACGATAGCGTTTACTTTCTTCGCTAATTCCAAACTTTCCGCATCTTTAATCAGGATGCCGTTTTCTGCACCCTTACCAACGCCCACCATAATAGCGGTAGGAGTAGCCAAGCCTAAAGCACAAGGACAAGCAATAACCAATACAGTAACGGCTGCTAAAAGACCTTGTACAACACCATTCTCGCCTCCTAAGAAGAACCAAAGAATAAATGTCAGGATAGCAATACCGATTACTACCGGAACGAAAATACCTGCGATTTTATCCACCAGTTTTTGTACGGGTGCTTTACTTCCCTGTGCATCCTGCACCATTTTGATGATTTGGGCAAGCATTGTTTCTTTACCCACTTTTACCGCCTTGAACTGGAAGCTACCTTTTTGGTTGATGGTTCCGGCAAATACCTTTTCGTTTTCCTTTTTCAGTACCGGAACAGGTTCGCCGCTTAGCATACTTTCATCTACATACGAATTGCCCGATACAACTGTACCATCCACCGCAATTTTTTCGCCCGGCTTAACCAAAATAATATCGCCTGCGTTTACATCTTCGATGGCTTTTTGTCTTTCCGTGCCGTCTGCTTCTATTACGATAACCGTTTTCGGTTGCAAGCCCATCAGCTTTTTAATGGCTGATGAGGTATTGCCTTTGGCTTTTTCTTCCAATAGCTTGCCCAATAAAATAAAGGCAACGATTACGGCTGCGGCTTCAAAGTACACGTGTGCGTGTAAACCTCTTTGATGCCAAAAGTCCATAAACAGCATATTGAATACGCTGAATATATAGGCGATACCTGTACTCAATGCGACAAGTGTGTCCATATTGGCAGAACGGTGTTTCGCCTGCTTCCACGCATTGATAAAGAAGTCTTTACCTAACCATAAAACTACCGGAGTGGCGAATGCCCACATTATTTCATTACCGTAAGGCATATCCATAAAGAACATACCGATAATGACCACCGGTAGCGATAGGATTACTGCCCAAATGGTTTTGTTTTTAAGTTTTCTGAATTTTTCGGCGTGGATAGCTTCTAAAGTTTCCTGTTGCTTGCTCTCGTCTTCGAGCAATAGGTCATAACCGCCGTCCTGTACCGCTTTCCTGATTTGCTCGGAATTGGTTATATTCGGCAGGAATTCAACGTTGAGGTTTCCCGTACCGTAATTCACTTCGGCACTTACTACGCCCGGCGTATATTTTGCCATACTCTCGGCACTGCCTGCACAAGATGCACAGGTCATACCTAAAACGGGATAAGTCTTTTTAACAGTGGGAACGCCGTAGCCTAAATCTTTAATTGCTTTTACAGCTTCGCCTACTACCTCGTTATCATTAACGGTAATAGCCGCCCTGCGGTTATTTAGCTCTACTTTGTGGGTTTCTACGCCTTTTACCTGTGCCAGTCCTTTTTCGACGATTAATGCACAGTGCTCGCTTTCTACATCCTCTAAAGGAATGTAAATTGTTTCTTTATTGGTTGCCATATCTCGATTGCTTTATTTTCATAATGCAAAGGTGGCAACAATAAAGAGGAGTTCTATTGTGAAATTCTGGGTTTGATTTGTAAGATTTACTTAAACCTTATCCAGTGGCTTGCGCTTGTCTTCCCTTATCTGCTTGAAATGGCTCGGTGTAAGCCCTGTTACTTTCTTGAACTGGTTGCTCAAATATGCCACGCTCGAATAATTCATACGGTCGGCAATCTCGCTTAACGACAGCTCATCGTACACCAACAGTTCTTTTATCTTTTCTACTTTCTGTGCGATAAAGTACTTCTCAATGGTCGTACCCTCAATATCGGAAAACAGGTTGCTAAGGTAGTTGTAATCGTGGTGCAGCGCATCGCTCAACACATCCGAAAGATTGGTTTTCGCATCGTTGTCCTGATGGTGCACCAGGTCAATGATAACGTTCTTTATTTTCTCAATCATCCGGCTCTTCTTGTCGTCGATGACCTGAAAACCCAAAGGGTCTAAAACGTTTTCCAATGCCTCACGCTCTGCTGTGGTTAAATCTTTTTTAAGGATTATTTCGCCCAGTTTTATATTGGTAGCCTCTATGCCGAGTTTGTCGAGTTCGTTCTGAACTACGAGAATACAACGGTTGCAGACCATATTTTTGATAAATAATGTACTCATATTTCGCTAAATCACAATTCATTTTGTTGCATCAATACGCAACCACAAATTTAAGATTAAAAATTAAGTATTTATTGATTATGAGTGACTAAGTGATGCAAACGACGGTTTTCATAGGGGAAAATAGCTAAAATATTCCCCATTGTAGGGGAATATTGGCGGTTAAAGTGCTGTTTATTAATAACATTTGCTAAGGTACTCTGATATTGATAACGTAATCCTCCCTACTATGAGAAAGTTATTAGGAACTATTGTTACCGAAATTCAGGAGCAGGAACGGAAACTGTCAATTACGTGCTCGGGGCTAATTGAAGAGGCTTTTCAAATGACGGTCTTTCTTCAGGAGCTATTGGTTTCGGCAAAAGAATGTGTGCTAAGTTCGGAATTTGAGAACGATGCAAAAGAGATTGAGTTCTTTAAAATGATTAAGCCCCAAATCCTGGGCAAACTCATCTATTATAACAAGCTCTACCGGATAGAAACCTCGTGCCCGGTCAATAACGGGAAAATATATCATAACTATTTCTCGAACCATTTAACGGAGCTAAAGATTGAGTTTAGGGAACACATCTGCAACTCCCATTTTTATCGCTACTACCGTTCGGGCAGGGTGGATAAAGACCACGAATATTTTAAGCGTGGGCAGATAAACTACCTCGATGGGCTTAATAGTTACGTATTTGAAATCGACCCGCAATTCTCTACCTATTACGATTACAAAGTAGCCCGCATCCTCGCCAACGACCTCTTATACGCCTACCTCTTAACCAAAATCAGCCCCGAAGAAAATTCCGATACATTTTTCAGTAGCGCCAGCGAAATTAAAGAGCTATCCTGGACGGACAGCAAGAATGCTCTGATTGAGCTAACGTATGCCCTCTACGCATCAGGTGCTATTTCAGGAGGTAAGTTAGGCATCCGGAAGCTCACTGCTATTTCACAAGTGTTGTTCCGAATACCACTGACCGATGTGCATCACGCATTCCACCGTATGAAAACCCGTGCAGGCTCTCGCACCTTGTTTTTAGACCAGTTGAAACAAGCACTGGAAGAATATATGGATAAAGACTTATAAACACTCCATCAATAAAGGCTTTGAAAGCAATACGCATTCCGTATTGCTTTTTTTTGTGCCTGCGTTCGCCAATATATGGCAATTGGCGAACGGGCATATTTCCTTATCCCAAAATCGGAAAATCTGCCGAAACGCTTATTTAATAAGGCTTTCCGGCAAATTGTAAAATTTTCAAAAAACCGCTTTTTCAATTGGCAAGCATTGGCGGACAAACACTGCCACAATTCTGAATTTTGCCCTGTGAACATTAAACGACAGCGCAATGAATATAATAACAGTTGACGAAGAAGTGTGGCAGCACCTTAACGAACGGTTGAAAGCCATTAGCGAATATATCCTGAAACTGGAAGATACAAGCTATGATAGTTTGTGGCTCAACAATCACGAAGTCTGCCAGTACCTCCACATCAGCGAAAAAACATTGTGGCGTATGCGCACCAACGGGCAGATAGCCTTTTCAAAAATGTACGGGCAGTATTACTATACGATTGGTGCTATCAAGGAAATGCTTAACGCCAATGCCGTACAAACTACCGATGAGTATGTGGAGCAGCTTATGGCGAAAGGCAAAAGCTACATTAAACAAGGCAGAAAGCTAAAATCAGGTAATAAGTAAAAGTTTTGGGTATGAATATCGACAAAATGGAATTTGTGGCGTGGATGGAACGCATAATGGATAGGCTTGACATTCTCGGCAACCACATAGACGATTTACAAAAGAAGCGCAATAGCATAGACGGAGAAGAATTACTGGATAATCAGGATTTATTACAAATGCTGAAAATCAGCAACCGTTCCCTGCAACGGTATCGCTCCATCGGTAAGCTGCCTTACTATACCATCAGCGGAAAATTGTATTACAAACTATCCGATGTGCATCAGTTCATCAGGGAAAGTTTTAACCCGCCTTTGCCCAAACTGGATGCCAATAAGTGACAAACACTGCCTTTGAGTGCCACATAGTGCAATACGGTGCAGGCTTCCTTTACATTCGACAGCGAACTTTTAAAATTTTCAGAATATGAGTGAAGAAACAACTAATAAACAGGAAATGCCCGAACAGCTTTCGGACATATTACTCGTACTGGATAAAGAAAAAATGAAAATCCAGGCAGTGAAGAGTATCGACGAAAACGGGAAAATGGAAACCGTCGAACCCACGAAGAAAAACCAAAACCAGTTTATGCGTGTGGACAAAAGCGGCGATTTCTTTTCCAACTTCTTTTCCAATTTTTTCAGCCAGTTAAAGAACCCTACAAACTTTACTTTCTTCAAAGTACCCGCCCCTATTGCTGCTGAAAAAGCACAGGAATTACAAAAGCACGTAGATAAGCCCACTCCCGATGGCGAGAAAGTGCTGAAAGAACTCGAAGTAAAGGCAGAACCGCAACAGGACAAAAAACAAGAAAATCAAAATAATATGGCAACAGCACAAACAACAACGGAAACGAGTGAATATCGCTACAAGCCGGAGCAGATTGATTGGGACACAATGAAAAACCTCGGATTAAGCAAAGAGTATCTTGAAAAAAGAAACCTGCTTGACCCTCTATTAAGAGGTTACAAAACCAATGAACTCTTACCGATAGGCATTAACCTCGGCGGTTCTATTCTGCGCACGGATGCCCGCTTGTCTTTACAGCAAGCGGAAGACGGTAATGTTATCGTGGCAATACACGGTATCAAAAAAGAGCCTAACCTCCATTTTGAGTTTTTCGGTCACAAGTTTACGGACGAAGACAAGAAAAACCTGCTTGAAACGGGCAATATGGGGCGTGTAGTCAATTTGGTAAATTCTAAAACGGGCGAACTGATGCCGTCTATTATCAGCATTGACAGGCTTACCAATGATGTAGTGGCATTGCGAACTGATTTCATAAAAATACCTGATGAGTTAAAAGGTGTGAAACTGAATGACGAGCAAAAGCAAACCTTAATGGAAGGCAAACCGCTTTATCTGCAAGGTATGATTTCTACCAAAGGAACAGAGTTTTCTGCAATGGTACAGTTTAATGCGGACAAACGATATGTAGAGTTCCTGTTTGACAGAAGCAATAACCATCAGCAGGCGCAAACCAACCAACAAACCAATCAACAGGGCAATCAGCAGAATAATCAGCAAAGCCAACCGCAGGAAGCTCCGAAAACTTTCAGGGGCAAAGAACTGGACGATGAGCAGTACAACAAATTCAAAGCCGGGCAAACCATATATGTGGAATTGAAAGATAAAAAAGACCAACCCTACAAGGGTTATATCACTTTCGACAAAGATACCGGAAAGACCAACTTTGAATTTCCCGGTCAGTATAAAGCACGGGTAGAAACTGCCGAAACCCATAAAACACAGACTGCCGTTAATTCAGAGGGTAAGACCAATGAAGCAACCAAGAACATCAAAGAGCCTTTGAAGTCCGGGCAACAAAGACCGAAAAATGAAAAGCAGCAGGAACAACAAGAAAAACCCGAAACTCCTGCAAAATCCAAAGGCAGAAAAATGTAATACAGTATGAAAACAATTATAGCAGAAAAACCAAGCGTAGCAAGGGAGATAGCCGGCTTGTTGGGAGCATCTGAAAAAAAGGACGGCTACCTGACAGGTAACGGCTATTTTGTTACGTGGGCATTCGGTCATTTAATAGGACTGGGAATGCCCGAAGATTATGGGATTACGGGATTTGACAAAGCCGCTTTGCCTATATTGCCTAACCCGTTTTTATTGACCGTTCGCAAAGTCAAAAAAGATAAAGGCTATACTGCCGATGCTGGCGCATTAAAGCAACTGAAAGTAATCAAAGAATTGTTCAATAAAAGCGATAGCATTATCGTGGCGACAGATGCAGGTCGTGAGGGCGAACTCATTTTTAGGTACATTTATGAATACCTGAAATGCAACAAGCCGTTTGAACGCCTTTGGATTAGTTCGCTTACAGAAAAGGCAATTAGGCAGGGCTTTGACAACCTTAAAAACGGAAAAGAATTTGACGGGTTATATCAGGCTGCACAAGGCAGAAGCCGTGCCGATTGGCTTGTAGGCATCAACGCTACACAGGCGTTGAGCATTGCCGCAGGCAATGGTATTTACTCGCTCGGAAGAGTGCAAACTCCGACGTTGGCTTTGATATGCAAACGCTATCTCGAAAACAAAAATTTCTCTGTAAAGAAATATTGGCAGATACAATTGCTACATCACAAAGCACAGGTTGATTTCAAAAGTATTTCCGTTACCAAGTGGGATGAAAAGCATCTTGCTGATGATACGCTGAAAGCCATTCAGCGCAATGAAATTGCAACCGTTACATCGGTAGAAACCAAAAGCGTTACAGAACAACCGCCCTTGCTTTTTGATTTGACGGGCTTGCAAAAAGAAGCCAACAAAAGGCTGAAATTATCTGCTGAAGCAACGCTCAATATTGCGCAAAGCCTGTACGAAAAGAAGTTTATTACTTATCCCCGTACCGGAAGCAAATACATACCCGAAGATATGTGGGCAGAAATTCCCAACCTTGTGCGGGCATTGCAGAACCGTGAAGATTGCAAACAAGCCCTTACCAAAATCAAATGGGGACGGTTCAATAAACGTATCGTGAATGACCTCCGTGTAACGGACCATCACGGTTTATTGATTACCGACAAAGTGCCGTCTGTACTGAATGCAGATGAAGATAAGATTTACAATATGATTGCACTTCGCCTGCTCGAAGCCATATCACAAGCCTGTGTCAAAGAGATAACCGATGTATCATTGCAGGTGTTGCACTACGATTTTACGGCAAAAGGTTGTAAAATTCAGGAAGCAGGTTGGCGTTCCATCAAAGGAAGTTTTACCGATGATGGCGAAGAGCCAGTGCAGGAACTACCCGAACTGACTAAAGGCGATGAACTCAAAATAAAAGAAGCTGCCGTTTTGGAAAAGCAGACCAAACCACCAGTCCTTTATACCGAAGCCGGGCTTCTATCGGCTATGGAAACCGCCGGAAAAGAAATTGAAAACGAGGAAGAACGGAAAGCCCTGAAAAATATTGGTATTGGTACTCCGGCTACAAGAGCCGCCATTATCGAAACCTTGTTTACCCGTAATTATATCCAAAGGGATAAGCGTTCTTTAATACCTACAGAAAAAGGATTGCAGGTGTACGGGCTTGTTAAAGAACGCAAGATTGCAGATGTAGCTATGACCGCAGAATGGGAACTGGCATTGCAGAAAATTGAAAACAACGAAGCGGATGCCGGAGCATTTCAAAAGGAAATGGAAACCTATGCGAAATCTATTACCGATGAACTGCTGCAAACTTCTATTGCAAATACTAATCAGCCAAAATTGACCTGTCCGAAATGCAAAAGTCAGCAACTCATCATTCGTGACAAGATTGTGAAATGTTCTGATGAGGCTTGTAATTGGGTGCAGTTCCGTACCGTCTGCGGGGTACAAATCAGTATCGAAAATATTGTAAGCCTTATCAATAAGGGTAAAACGGCTTTAATCAAAGGAATGACGAGCAAAGCCGGAAAGAAATTCGATGCTTATATCGTGCTGAAAGAAAATGCAGAAACCTCCTTTGAGTTTGAAAAAAACAAAAGCAATAAGCGTAATGGAAAATAAATCGTCTATTATACCCAAAGAAATAAGGAACCTGATTTATACTATTCGGGGCAAACAAGTAATGTTGGATAGTGACCTTGCTGCCTTGTATCAGGTGGAAACAAAGAACCTCAACAAAGCCGTAAAACGGAATATCGAGCGTTTTCCTGCTTCGTTCTGCTTTCAACTGACTGAAAAGGAAGTTGAAAACTTGAGGTTCCAATTTGGAACCTCAAGTTTAAATTACGGTGGCAGACGTTATTTACCCTATGCTTTTACCGAACAGGGGGTTGCAATGGCATCTGCCATACTCCGTTCGGACATAGCGGTAAGAATGAGTGTTCAAATAATGGAAGCCTTTGTAGAAATGCGGCGTATGCTCATTAGCAATGCTTCTTTGTTTCATCGGCTAGATAATATTGAATTGAAACAACTGGAAGCCGACCAAAAATTTGAAGAGATTTTTAAGGCTTTGGAAAGCGACAAGCTGCACAGCGAAAAAGGTATCTTTTACAACGGACAGGTTTTTGATGCCTATGCTTTTGTTTCTGATATTATCCGTAGTGCCGGAAGTTCCATTATCCTGCTTGATAATTATGTGGATGATACGGTGCTTACTTTATTGGGTAAGCGCAATGATAATGTAACTGCCACTATCCTTACCAAAAGTATCAGTCACCAGTTACGGTTGGATTTACAACGCTACAACAGCCAATATACTGTAATAGATATTGAGATTTTCTCCGATGCCCACGACCGTTTTTTAATTATTGACAATACAGAGCTTTACCATATAGGGGCATCGCTCAAAGACCTGGGCAAAAAATGGTTTGCCTTTTCTCGAATGGATATTGAAGTCGGCAGGATGCTCCAAATCCTTAACAAGCCATAAAAATGAACCTCTGAATTTTTCAGAGGTTTTTTATTGTCCATTACGCCAAATACCGCCTCTCAAAGCCAAACCCTGCAACATTCACAAAGGCATTTGCTTTCGCTTATAATTTTAGGATTTAAGTAAAATTCTAAACAAAATATAGTATGGACGTACAGCAAAAAGACCTATCGTATTTCAGATTACGACTGCAAGAATTATTAAACAGCAGCTTCCCCGAAAAGGTACACGACCAAAAATTTATAGACCAACGGTCTTCGTGGGCTGCCAACGCTTATGAGGGGGCGTTCCGGTCGGGAAACGCCTTAGAGCAATGCAATGAAATAGCTAATTACATATTGTTTGAGGGCTTACACTTCTCCAAGTTCGACACGGTTTTTAAAGTGGTATGCAATGAGTTTGATACCATAATGGCAGATGAGGAACTGCGACCGTTCGCCCTGAAAATGTTTCCTGTTTGCGAACCTGTATTTGCAGGATATGAATTAACCGATGATTTCATCCACGGGTTTGAGTTCGATTTACTCTATACCGAACTGACCGGAACCATCGCAATATGGATTGAGGAAAATGGGCTTCAGTAAGCGGTTCCATCTCCAACAGAATATTGATGCCCTGCGAATTGTTTTTAAACTGGAAAAGGAGAAACGGCAAGCCACCGTAGGCGAAAGACTGCTAATGATGCGATACAGCGGATTTGGCGGTCTTAAATTCGTTCTGAACCCCGTAGAAAACGAAATAGACATCAATCATTGGAGAAAAACAGAACACGACCTTTTTCCACTCACGCAGGAACTCCACCAACTACTCAAAGAAAATTCCGAAGACGATAAGCAATACCGCAAGTATGTGGATAGTATGAAAAGTTCCGTACTGACGGCTTTTTATACCCCGCCAGAGGTCATAGATGCCATTTCATCAGCCTTGCGGGATAGCGGTCTGCATATTGATAAATTCCTCGAACCCTCCGCAGGTATCGGCTCATTCATACAATCCTTTTCGGAAAGTCAAAAAGCCAATGTTACTGCCTATGAAAAGGACTTGCTGACAGGCAAGATTTTAAAGCAGCTCTATCCCGAAAGCAATGTACGTGTAAGCGGTTTTGAGGAAATTCCCGAAAGGGAACAAAACAGCTATGATGTAGTAGCCAGTAACATTCCTTTTGGCGATACTTCCGTATTCGACCTTTCTTATTCCCGAAGCAAGGACAATGCAAAAATACAGGCTGCCCGAAGCATACACAATTACTTCTTTCTGAAAGGTGCTGATATGCTCCGTGAGGGTGGTTTGTTAGTTTATATCACTTCACAAGGCATATTGAACAGCCCTAAAAACGAACCCATACGCAGGGCGTTAATGCAGGATAATAATTTGGTATCGGTTGTAAGATTACCTAACAACCTGTTTACAGAATATGCAGGTACGGAAGTGGGAAGCGACCTGATTATCCTGCAAAAAAATACGGCAAAAGAAAATCTGACCGACAGGGAAGATCTGTTTTGCCGAAGCAATCCAACCGAATACAATACACCAGGCAATGCCTTGTTTCAAAACAGTGCAAGGATTGTGCATACAGACTACAAATTAGATACTGACCCATACGGACAGCCTGCCTTAATCTATACGCATAAAAATGGTGTTGATGGGATTGCCAAAGATTTGAAACAAATGCTTTCCGAAGATTTCGGTAAGCATCTGAATTTGGGTTTATACAAAGGCAAACGGAACGATGAGCCTATTATACAAATTCCGATTGAGCCAAAGGTTATACCTCCGGTAATAGAGCCTGTAACCATTCGGCAAAAACTACAACCCGAACCAACTCCGGTAGTCCGTCAGGAAAGCCCGCAGGAATTGAAACAACTAAGCATTTTCGACCTGTTTGAAAGTGCGGGCGAACCTGTTGCCGTAATTGCGTTACCCAAAAGAACTACCCGAAGCAAAAAGCAAAGCACCCGAAAAAGCAGAGATACAATAGGTCGCCAAACCGATCTGTTCAGTGGTGCATTGCAGCAAACCTATATACCGCCAAAAACCAACGGTACTGCTAACGGTACTCCAAAGATAAACAGCAAAAATCAGGAAGCAATTGGCGACCTGTTTTCACAAATAAACGGGAATGGCCAGACTGATAAGTCAGCCGTTCCCAATGCCATTAATAACGCCATTCCCGAACCTACCCCGTATAGTGGCGAACTGCAATCATTCCACCGTAATGATTGCCTTGTTGCGGATAACGGTTGGGTTGGTTATCTGCAAGATGTGCAAAGGAACGACGACAAGGCAACAGCAACCTTTCATCCGTTGCAATTGCCGAGCTCACAGAAAGCAAGAGCCGAAGCCTATATAGCCGTAAGGGACAGTTATATCAACCTGTACCAAAAAGAAGCTGAAAAGCAGACCGAGCATAAAGAAGAAAGGGAAACGCTGAACCTCCTGTACGATGGCTTTGTCAAAAAATACGGTAATCTCAATGCTGCCGACAATGCCAAGCTGATAAAGACCGACAGCGCAGGCAAAGAAATCCCCTATCTGGAGCGTATCATTGGCGGCGTAATCCACAAAGCGGATATTTTCAGCCGTCCCGTTAGCTTTTCTACCACTACGTTAGCAACCGACAATCCCGAAGAGGCTTTAGCCGCCTCGCTGAACAAATACGGAAATGTGGATTTGGACTTTATGTCCGAAATCAGCAGCCTGCCTACCGATACCCTTAAAGAAGCCCTGCACGGGCGGTTGTTCTTCAATCCGCTACAACAGGAATACGAAATAGCTGAACGTTGGATTGCAGGTAACGTAGTTGAGAAAGCCGACGACGTAAGAGCCTATCTCGAAAACAATCCCGATGATACCGAAGCCAAAGAAAGCCTTAACGCTTTAGAGGAAGCCCGACCAAAACGTATTGACTTTGAGGAATTGGATTTTAACCTCGGCGAACGGTGGATACCTACTGGGATTTATGCCCGTTTCGCTTCGCACCTGTTTGATGCGGATGTACTGGTTCATTATTCCGAAAGCTCCGACGACTTTTCTGTAAAGTGTCATCAGGGCAATATGCACATTTGGGAAAAATATGCCGTCAAAGCGGAAAGCCGCACGTTTGACGGTATTGCCCTGCTCAAACACGCCCTTGTCAATAACACGCCTGATATTACCAAAAAAGTACTGGTTGGCGACCAAGAGGTTAAAGTACGGGATATGGAAGCCATACAAATGGCGAACACCAAGATTGACGAAATCCGTACCGCCTTTACCGACTGGCTACACGCACAGAACGATGAGTTTAAAAACAGGCTGACCGACCAATACAACGATACCTTTAACTGTTTTGTTCGCCCGAACTATGACGGCAGCCATCAGGACTTTCCGGGATTAGACCGAAAGGCAGCAGGTATTGAAGACCTGTATTCAAGTCAAAAGGACACCGTTTGGATGATAAAGCTGAACAACGGTGCTATCTGCGACCACGAAGTAGGCGCAGGAAAAACGCTGATAATGTGTACCGCAGCGCAGGAAATGAAGCGTTTGGGATTAGCCCATAAGCCGATGATTATCGGGCTGAAAGCAAATATACCTGCCATTGCTGAAGACTACCGCAAAGCCTATCCACACGCTAAAATCCTTTATCCAGGTATTGATGATTTTACACCTCAAAAACGCCTCCGGATTTTCGGGGATATTAAAAACAACGATTGGGATTGTGTGATACTCACGCACGACCAGTTCGGAATGATACCGCAATCGCCCGAAATACAAAAGGAAATCCTCGAAATAGAATTAGACAGCGTAGAGCGCAACCTCGATGCCCTGCAATCGCAAGGTAAGGAAGTAACAAGAGGGATGCTTGCGGGTGTAATCAAAAGGAAAGAAAATCTTGAAGTAAAACTGAAAACACTCCAACACGATATTGAAAACCGCAAGGATGATATTGTGGACTTCAAAATGATGGGTATAGACCATTTGTTTGTGGACGAAAGCCACCAGTTCAAAAACCTGATGTTCAACACCCGTCATACAAGGGTAGCCGGACTGGGTAATGTGGACGGGAGCCAAAAGGCACTTAACCTGCTCTTTGCTATCCGCACCATTCAGGAGCGAACCAATGCGGATATGGGTGCAACCTTTCTTTCAGGTACAACCATCAGCAATTCCTTAACAGAACTGTACCTGCTGTTCAAATACCTGCGCCCTCGTGCATTGGAAAAACAGGGCATTCATTCATTTGATGCGTGGGCAGCTATTTACGCAAGGAAAACGACCGATTATGAATTTTCGGTAGCTAACAATATTGTAGCCAAAGAGCGTTTCCGCTACTTTATCAAAGTGCCGGAACTGGCGCAGTTCTATTCTGAAATCACGGATTACAGAACGGCTAAGGATATTGGTATTGACCGCCCCACTAAGAACGAGGTATTGTACAACATACCGCCAACGCCCGACCAAGAAGCCTTTATCCAAAGCCTGATGCAGTTTGCCAAAACGGGCGATGCTACTTTGCTCGGTAGAGAACCATTATCGCAAAGGGAAGAAAAAGCAAAGATGCTCATTGCGACGGACTATGCCCGTAAGATGTCGCTCGATATGCGTATGGTAAGTGGTATCTATGACGACCATCCCGACAATAAGACTTCGCATTGTGCGGCAAACATTGCTAAGTATTACAATCAGTTCAAAGCACAGAAAGGAACGCAGTTCGTTTTCTCCGATTTGGGAACCTATAAGCCAGGCGAATGGAATGTGTACTCCGAAATCAAACGCAAGCTCGTGGAAGACCACGGCATACCTGCGAATGAAGTAAGGTTTATTCAGGAGGCGAAAAATGACAAGCAACGTAGGGAACTTATCAACGGGATGAATGAGGGCAAAATCCGTGTTTTATTTGGTTCTACAAGTATGCTCGGAACTGGCGTAAACGCACAGAAAAGAGCCGTTGCCGTTCATCATTTAGATACACCGTGGCGACCGTCTGACCTTGCCCAAAGGGACGGGCGGGCAATCAGAAAAGGCAATGAGATTGCCAAATTCTTTGCCGATAATAAAGTTGCTGTGATTATCTATGCAGTTGAAAAATCGTTGGACAGTTACAAATTCAACCTGCTGTATAATAAGCAGCTTTTCATCGACCAGTTAAAGACTAACAACCTGACCAAAAGAACGATTGACGAAGGAAGTATGGATGAAAAATCGGGAATGAATTTTTCGGAATATGTGGCGATACTTTCAGGAAATACAGACCTGTTGGATAAAGCCAAATTAGAAAAACAAATTGCAGGTTTGGAAAGCGAAAAACAAGCTTTCAACCGTTCTAAATCTAGTGCCAAATACAAATTGCAAGATTATACAGTGTTATTGGAAAGCGCACAATCTCGTTTCAACAGAATGAACCTCGATTGGGGAAATTTAAAACAACGCATTCAAAAACATTCGGATGGAACTATTGCAAATCCTGTACAGTTAGACGGTTTACCACTTAATGCAGATATAAAACAAATCGGCATCAAGCTCAATCAACTTGCAGATAAATCCCGAACTGGCGGTCAGTACGAAGAGATTGGAAATTTGTACGGATTTACGTTGTTGGTAAAAACCGAAATGTCTGAAAAAGAAGGTTTGGATATTCGGGTAAACCGCTTTTTGGTACAGGGCGAGGGAAATATCAAATACACCTACAATAACGGGCTGATGGCAAAGGACCCTGAAACTGCCACAATGAATTTTTTAAGGGCTTTGGAAAAGCTGCCGGGCTTTGTAAAACAGGAACAGGAAAAAATCGCTGAAATACAGAAAGACCTACCTATACTTCAGGAAGTGGTTAACGGTACGTGGTCTAAAGAAAGTCGATTGAGTGAACTTAAAACGGAACTGGCAGCCGTAGAAAGGAAGATACAGCTTTCAATAGAACCTGTTAAGCAAGGGGAAGCAGTCCCGGAGCAGGTAGAAAAGCAGAAAGAAGCTCCAAAGGTTCAGGAAAGTATTATACGGACGAAAGGTGTTCATCTGTCGCGTGGCGTATTGTAATGGTCGTTTACTTTTCGTCCTGTTCGTCCATTTTCTTTATCAGTGCTTCACACAGGCTGTCAAGGAATTTCGTCCGGTTTATCTTACGGGCTTTCAGTTCCATAAATGTGTGGTAAAAATCGCCTAATTCAATATTGAAGGCATCTTCAAAAGTTTTAGCTATCAATTTTATGTCTGCATTCCCATTGTTAAATACACCGTGGGAGTACAGTGCATAAATCAATTCTGTAAGTGCTGTTTTGCTTGCTGTCCATTTCAATGAATTGTCCGAACCCTTTTTCACATTGATGTTATTCAGCCTGTCTTCCAAATAAACTTGTATCAGGTCATTGGCAATTATCTTGGCAACCTTATAATCGTGCGAAGTAGAAAAGCGGTGGTCTGCCTCGAAATAAAAAGTGTCCAACCATAACCTTATATCGTGCTTCCCACGTACAAAAAACTTCTCGTCAACGAAAGAATTGTTACTGCGGTAATACTTGTAAAAATCAAGGTTATTCTCAAAGAACCTTTTTAGCTTTTTTAGTTCTTTGGTAAAATATTTCTTGGTGCGCTTGTTTCCATACGGTCTTCTCGTTTCTATTTTATAGATGGAATTGTAGTAAATGAGCTTTGAAACAATAACAGGTTTCTGATACTTGAAAAAATGGATTTCCTCTTCCATATTTTTAAAGTCGTGCTTCAATACAAATTCCTTTAAATCGGCAAGGCTTTGAATGATAAGCTCTATAACCGCTTCTATTCTTTTTATCGGGCAGTCGGTTTCAATCTCCAGTTCCTGAATTGCAGTTTCTAATTTATGTAATATTTCATTATAGAATTTGTCCATTTAATTTACATTGGATGATGTTCCGGTTATTAAAAAAATGCCTAAATCATAATATTTAGGCATTTTCCTATTTGTTGAATAGGAAAATCAGCATTACATCTAACTCGTCTTTTTATAATTCCAAATCGCCAAGCCGTTCAATAAAACAGCAAATCCAATCATAATAATAAAATGATATTTGATGTCGGAAAAACCGCTTCCTTTCAAAATTATCATTCGTACTACCTCAATAAAATAAGTTACAGGAATACTCTTTGCTATGATGTAAGCCCATTGAGGCATTCCGTCAAGCGGAGTGAACAAGCCACTCATCAGCATAAAAATCATAATGAAGAAAAAGGCTACCGACATTGCCTGCTGTTGTGTTTCGGCAAATGTGGAAATGAGTAATCCCAAACCCAATAAAGCAATCAGATAAATTGACAAATAACCATACAACAAAAGCAAACTTCCGACAGGAACAATGCCGTAAACAAAACGTGCTACAATGAACAAGCCGATACTAAAAATTAACATTCCGATTGCCCAAAACGGAATGAGCTTGCCTAATACAAACTGATATTTCTTAATCGGTGTAACGTTGATTTGTTCAATAGTGCCGACTTCTTTTTCTTTTACAATGTTCAATGCACACATATAAGCCCCTACCATTGTTACCAACACAACCAAAATGCCCGGAACCATAAAAAAACGATAGTTCATAAATGGATTGAACCAATTTGATGAAGCAACGGTAATAACAGGTGCAGTATTATACTTATCGGGTTGTACCCATTGCAAGCGAATATCATTATTGTATGCCGAAATAATCTGTGCGAGATAAGCACCGCCCAAACCTGCTTTTACACCATTGATTGCATTAACAGCAATAAATAATTTTTGCTCATTTTCACGAACTAAGTTCTTTTCAAATCCCTGCGGTATTTCCAAAATCAAATCGGATTTATCTTTTTCAATCTGATTAAATGCACTTTGAAATGAGTTTCCGTAATCTGCCAATTGGAAATATCCCGAAGCGGTAATTTTTGAAATCAGTTGTTGCGAATAAGTAGAATGGTCGTGGTCAACGATTGAAATGTTGATGTTCTTTACTTCGTAATCGGCTGCCAACGGAAGTATGAGCAACTGAACTATCGGCACAACAAAAATCAACGGTAACAACGCTTTATTACGAAAGATTTGTTTGAACTCTTTTTGCAATAAAAATTTTAGCGTTCTCATACCAATCGGGTTTTAAATTTTTTGAAGCTCACTACCAATAAAAAACAAGTCATTCCGAAAAGCACCAATATTTCTTTCCATATAGCACTAAATCCAAGCCCTTTTATCATTATTGATTTTACAATGGTGTAATACCATTTTGAAGGAATGAGGTTACAAATGACCTGCAACGGAACAGGCATATTTTCGATAGGGAACATAAAGCCTGTAAATAACATTGTAGGTACTAACATACCCATCATTGAAATAAGCATTGCTGCTTGCTGCGACTGTGTTACGTTTGAAATCAATAAGCCCAAAGACAAAGCACAAATAATCAACAAGGTGCTTGTTGCGAATAGTAGTAAAACGCTGCCATTTATAGGCATATCCAAAAGCGTAATGCTTAATACAAGAATTATCGTAAGATTGATTAACGACAAAAACAAATACGGAATGGCTTTTGAAATGATAACCAAAAAGGGATTGAAAGGTGAAACTAACAGCACTTCCATTGTGCCTGTTTCTTTTTCCCGAACTATGGAAACGGAAGTCATCATCACACAAATCAGCATTAGCACCAATGCCATTACGCCTGGCACAAAGTTGGTTGCTCCTTTCAATTCGGGATTGTACAACATCCGCAGTTCGGGAACTATACGGAATGGCATTGCATTGTTTTTCATCAACTCCTGCTGATAATCCATAATGATATTGGTTGCGTAATTAGTTAATGTGTTGGCAGTGTTGGGGTCGGAAGCATCGGCAATAATCTGAACTTGTGCCTGATTTAAGTGCAATAAGTCTTTATTGAAATTGGTAGGAAAAATAATTGCCAATTTTGTGTTTCCTTCCTTAAAGGCTTCTTCAATCTGTTTGTGGCTCATTAATGCTTTCTGAATTTCAAAATTCCTGCTTGCTTCTATCTTGTTGATGATTTGTTGTGTGGCTTCATCTTTTGCATAATCGCAAATAACTATTTTGGAATTTTTGATTTCGTTTGTGAGTGCAAAACCAAACAGCACAATCTGCACTATAGGCAAGCCGAATAGCATTAACAGCGTTTTGCTATCACGGAATACGTGATAAAATTCTTTTCTTACAAATGATAAAAACTGTTTCATCTTTAATCTGATTTTCGTTTTGCTCCTCTTGCCAACTTATAAAATACATCGTCCATTGAAGCGGCTGAATATTGTTGTTTTAAATTGGCAGGTGTGTCCAATGCTTTTATTACTCCGTCCACCATCATAGAAATACGGTTGCAGTATTCGGCTTCGTCCATATAGTGGGTAGTTACGAAAATGGTAATACCTCTATCGGCTGCCGAATAAATCAAATCCCAAAACTGCCGTCTTGTTACAGGGTCAACGCCTCCTGTGGGTTCATCTAAAAACACAATTTTAGGTTCGTGTATTACGGCAACTGAAAACGCTAATTTCTGTTTCCAACCCAAAGGCAAAGAAGCCACTAATTTTTTTGCTTCGCTCTGCAATCCCAATGTTTCAATCAGTTCATTGCTTTTTGCGTTTAGTTGCTTATCGGATAAACCATAAATACCGCCAAAGAATTGAATATTTTCTATTACCGTTAAATCTTCGTACAATGAAAATTTTTGGCTCATATAACCGATGTTCTTTTTAATTTCTTCGGTCTGCTTGTAAATGTCAAAACCTGCAATGGTAGCATTGCCCGATGAGGGTTTGGAAAGCCCGCAAAGCATTTTCATTGCGGTTGTTTTTCCTGCACCGTTTGCACCTAAGAAACCGAAAATTTCCCCTTCGTACACTTCAAACGTAACTTCGTTTGTAGCGATGAAATCGCCAAAACGCTTGGTTAATTTCTCTGTTTTTATTACTACTTCGTTTGTCATATCAGTTCATCAGATTTATAAAGCAATCTTCAATGCTTGGTGTGATGTGTTTGAGTTCAATGTCTTGAAAATCGGCTTCCTGCAAGGTTTGTATCAGTTCATTTTGTGAACGCTCATTATCATTTTGAAACGTGATGTGATGAAAGTCGCCAAATGAAAAACAACTTTTTATCTGTGTGTTGTTTCGCAAAGCATTCAAGAGTTTACCCATATCGTTTGCCTTTACTGCAAACAACTTGTCGGGAAACTGTTTGATGATAGTATCGGGCGTATCAATAGACATTATGCTGCCGTTTTGTATCAATGCGATGCGTTCGCAAAGCGTGGCTTCGTCCATATAAGGGGTTGAAACCAAAATGGTAATGCCCTGCTGTTTTAAGCCTTTCAGCATTTCCCAAAATTCTTTTCTTGAAACTACATCTACGCCTGTGGTCGGCTCGTCTAAAAACAATACTGTTGGGCGATGAATTAAAGCACAACACAAAGCCAGTTTCTGCTTCATACCACCAGACAATTTTCCTGCTCTTCGATTTTTAAACGGCTCTAACTGTACATAAATATCCTTTACCAAATCGTAATTTTCCGCAACGGTGGTATTGAATACGGTTGCAAAAAAGTTGAGGTTTTCCTCTACTGATAAATCTTGATACAATGAAAATTTGCCGGGCATATAACCTACATTTTTGCGAATGGCTTTATAGTCTTTTACTACGTCAAAACCATTTACGGAAGCCGTACCGCTATCGGGAAGCAATAGCGTAGTAAGTATGCGGAAAATGCTTGTTTTTCCTGCTCCGTCTGCTCCAATCAAGCCAAACAATTCGCCCTTGTTTACCTCAAAAGAAACATCGTTTACTGCCTTTACTTCGCCTTTATTGTAGGTCTTTACAATGTTATTTAATACAACGTCTGCCATTGCTATTGGAATTTTATTTCGCCATACATACCTACTTTGTATAAACCGTCATTTTTAACTTTTATCTTCACGGCATATACCATATTTGCCCTTTCGTCTTTGGTCTGAATGGTTTTGGGTGTAAACTCCGCTTTGTCGTTTATCCAAATGATTGTACCTGCGGTTTCTTTGTAACCGCCTTTGCCGTCATCGGTAAGCACTTTTACTGTTTGGTTCAATTTTGCCTGTGGTAGTTGGTCGCCTGTGATGTAAACCCTCAAAATAATGTTGGATAAATTGGCGATTTTGTAAAGCGGTTTTCCCGCTGACGTCATTTCGTTGGCTTCGGCATATTTGGAAAGTACCGTTCCACTTGCGGGATTTATGATATAGCATTTTGCAAGCTGGTCGTTCAGTTGCTCAATCTGCACCTGCAATGGCACAACGTCTTTGCCTAAGCCCTCGCTTGAAATGCTCAACGTTGATTTTTGTGCTTCGATTTGTTTTTTCAATACTTCAATCTGTGCGTTGATGTCATCTAACTGTTTGGGTGTGGCTGCATCGCCTTTTACCAAATTAGCAACTCTTGTCCTTTCTCTTTCAGCCGTTCTAAGCTGTTCCTGCAAGGCAGATAGCTGAACAGGTATATTGGGCTTTTTTCCCAAAATGGCTGTAACCTGTGCTTCCAACTGCTTTTTCTTCAGATACAACTGCAAGCTGTCTATGTAGCCAATGGTTTGTCCTGCTTCCAATGTTTGCCCCTCTTCGATGCTGAACTGCTTGATTGTGCCTGTGGCTTCCGATGAAATAATGGTTTCTTCTGCCTCAAAACTTCCCGAAGCATCAAATGAAACTTTGTTATTGTTGCAAGCAGTAAGCACTGTTGCGATGCTTGCTATCAATGCGATTGTTTTTATTTTATACATTGTTCTACTTTTTTTATTGTTACTAATTTCCTGCTGTTGTTTGAGCGTTGTACTCTGTCATTAAAAGCTGTATTTCGTGTAAAATCAAACTTTGCTTCGCCTGGTCTTCGGCATTTACCGCAATGAGGTAATCGTTTGTGGTTGCCGTACCATAAGTAAGTTGATTTTGTGTGGTGTTCTTTACGCTTTCACGAAGTATAACAATGCTCTTATCGGTTTCAATCAAATCCTGCATTTTGGTTATATCAGCGTTTTGCTGTTTCAATGTGAGGTTGGTATTGAACAAAAAAGTTTCTCGTTGTATGTCTATCAAACTTTGATTGTTAGCAAGCATTTTCTTTTCGTTCTTATAAGTATAGAAACCTGTAATGTTCCAACTCAACCGTAAACCACCGATATAGTAACCTTGAAAATCATTATCCAGCATATTCAAACCAGGTCTGCCAAAACCGCCTTGAAAAAATGCACTCAAACGAGGCAGGTTTTTAGCGGTAATCAGCTTTTCCTGTACGTCAAAGGATTTTTTCTGTAAGTCGTAAAGTTTCAGTTCGGGGCGGTTGATTGTGGGTGTAAGCATTTGCCTATGTGGTTTTTCAAGAACGGTATTTTCATCAATCGACTTGCCGATGAACAAAGCCAGCATATCGGCATAGCCTTTGCGTGTGGCTTTCAGTTCAATGGTGCGCTGGTCTGCTTTCAGCAACTCGGCTTTCAGGTTGTCGGCTGTGCTTTTCAATGCTACGCCGTTGGCAATGGCTACATTGGTTTTTTCGATGCCGCTTTTAATATCCTTTTTAAGTAGTTCGGTCTGCTGGATTTGGGCATCAATCAATAATATTCCGAAATAAAGGTTGTTGATGCGTTCCCTTAGCTTGTATAGTTCCACTTCTGTTTTTTGTGTTTCTATTTCCGAATTGGCATTGATATATTCCTTTTGGTCTTTAACGGTAAACAGGTCGGTAATGGACTGCGATACCTCGCCATATAACCTGTATTGGTCTTTGCTTATTGTAGGAATATCCACATTGGGCAATGAAATCGGGACTTGGGTAACAGCCGATTGATAGGTTGCCTGTCCTGCTATATTGAATTGAGGTAAAACCCCTTTTTGAGCGTTGGCAATAGAATATTCCTTTGTCTTTTCTATCAGCGTGTACTGCTTTATCAAAGGATAATTCTGTTTTGCCATTTCAAGGCAGTGGTCAAGGGTCAATGAATTGTTTTGTTGTGCCATTGCCCAATGGCTGCACATCAGCAATAAGCCTATCAGCCATTTTGATTTTTGTTTATGAATTACTTTAATCATTTTATTTAATTTTTAGTTTCAATCATTTGATTAACTTATGGACAAAAAAATTTATTTCGCTTTCATCATCGCTTTTATCCAAACAGGTATCAATCTTTTACGCTCCTGCATCAGCTTGTTAAACTGTGTTTCATCCAACCCGCTTATTCCCTGTAACAATGGTTGTCCGATAAAAGGAAAAACAACCAAGCTCAATAAATTCATCAAAAAATGCAATGGGTTTGGTTCGGTAATTTTTCCTTTTGCAACAGCTTCCTGATGTTGTTTGACAAATGCAGAACTCATTACTATTTGTTTGATTGGTAATTTTTCTAACAGACCGCCCGAATTGTTACGGATTTCGTTCAACATAAAAATGGGGATATTCGGCTCTTGGGTAATAAAGTCTATATAATGGGAAGCAACCAATTCTACTTTCTTTTCTAAAGAGGTTTTCTCGTCATTCAATATCGTTGCCATAGTGTGCATAAAACCCGTTACGGTTTCAAGCATTATAATATCAAACAACTTTTCTTTACTGCGGAAATAATAATTGAGCAAAGCAAGGTTAATGTCTGCTTCCTCTGCAATGTCCCTTGTACGTGTTGCCGCAAACCCTTTTTTATGGAATACGATACGAGCAGCGTTCTTTATCTTTTCTTCAGTAGAAGTGTCTAACTTCTTTACTTCTTTACTTTTAGCCATTTTACATTAAAATTCTTTTCAGTGACAAATGTAAAAACTTATTCTTGATTTATCCAAATATTTTAATCATTTGATTAAATTTAGTTTTCGAAATTATTCTTGAAACTTGATAACGAGAAGGTTAGTAATAGTGCTGTACAAAAAAACAGGGCTGTAAAAAGTACAGCCCTGTTTTTGATGGATATATCCTAAAACGCTCTTATTCTTGCTGCACCAAATGTTGCAAATCCGGGTCATTTTTGATACGCTCCAATTCCATTTCGATAATCTGTACAATGTCTTGTTTTATCTGACGGTAGTTGCTTTCAATCTGCTGTTTCATTTTATCCTCGCCCTGCTCGTTTACGAAAGAAAGGATTTGCGGTATTTGCTTATAGGCTTTGGTTTCTGCTGCTACCTTGTCATTATCCACCACGATTTCAGCGTGGAAAATCTTTTGCTCGATGCGCTCATCAAAGTTATCCGATACAGAACCTACGAACATACCCTGTGTCAAAGTTGAAATTTTGGAAGCCGGAATAAGGCTGTCTAATTGTGTGGAAATTGAGGTAGATTTATCGTTGCGGTTAATGGTCATACTCTGGCGTTTCTGCAATACTTTTCCGAAGCGTTCCGAAAGGCTTTTTGCCGTTTCTCCAACCACCTGACCACTGAATATATTGCCGACGGTATTCTGTATTACCTTACTTTCTTTGTCGCCGTAATCCCTCGTTAATTGCGAAAAGTCTTGAAAGCCCAAACATACAGCCACCTTATTACTTCTCGCTGTTGCGATAAGATTATCCAGTCCCCTAAAATAAATTGTGGGCAGCTCATCTATGATTACTGAACTCTTTAATTGCCCTTTTTTGTTGATGAGCTTAACAATACGGGAATTGTACAAACCCAATGCTGCGGAGTAGATATTTTGGCGGTCGGGATTATTACCCACGCACAAAATTTTAGGCTCTTTTGGGTTATTGATGTCGAGCGTAAAGTCATCGCCAGTCATAACCCAATACAACTGCGGGCTAATCATTCTTGACAAAGGGATTTTTGCCGATGCAATCTGTCCCTGCAATTGGTCTTGTGCGCCACCTTGCCAGGCATCCATAAACGGAGAAAGATAGTTTTCCAAATCGGAATATGAGGTCAGAATGGTAAATACGTCCGAATACTTTTTATTCAGCAATTCAATGGCGTGCGGGAATGTACAATACTTACCATCCTCATAGATTTTCAGATACCAAATAATGGCAGCCAATAGGATAATTGGGCTTTCCACGAAAAAATCCCCTTGCTTCTGTATCCAGCTACGGTTGAGGTTCAGCATTATGGTGTAAGCCGCTTCGTAAGCGTCGGAAATGTCTGTCATAAAATCGGGATTGAGTGGATTGCACCTATGGCTCTTGCGTGGGTCATCGAAATTTATCACATAGAATTTTGGTTGAACTTTGTACTTATCCCGATGCTTCAATAAATGATTGTAGGCAATGGTGGAAAGGTCGTCAAATTTAAAATCATATATATACATACTAAAGCCTTTCTCAATCTGCTGCTTGATGTAGTTGTTTACGATGGCATAAGATTTACCGGAACCCGGAGTACCCAACACGATTGATGCCCTGAAAGGATTTACAATGTTTATCCAACCGTTGTTCCATTTGCCTTTGTAGTAAAATTTGGTGGGCAGGTTAACGGAATATTCATTTTCCATCAGCTTTGTTTCCTGTTGAAAGCTCTCGTTCTCGTTGTTGAAAACATCGTCCATTAAGTTGGTACGAAGCAAGCGGCTCATCCATACGCCCGCCATCAGCAAAGCAATATAACCTAACGAGATAGTAAGGATATACAGAAATGTGCCTATTACCGGAGATAGCTTTAACAACGGCGTGTTCAGAAAGAACAGCACAAAACCAACGCCCAAAGCCACGTAGATTTTAGCCCAGGTTATCTTCTCATTCTTTACGCCTTTCGTTCCCAAACAACTCAAAGCAAGCAAAACCAAAGCGAACGCCTTGGTATAAAGGGTATGTGAAAACAAGCCCGCCGTCCGGTCGAAATTGCCTAATATCTTGTTGATTATTTCCAACGTCCAACCACGTTCTAAAAAGAACCCGTAGCAGAACCAATAAAGGTGCATCAGCACCAAAAGAATACTGACTGCCCGCATAAAAGCCATTATTTTGGCTAAACCTCTTAAATCGTCTTCTCCCTGCATTCTTTTTTAGTTTTAATGTTCGGGCGTGAATTTAAAGGCTCTACACAGCGGCTATAAGAATGTGGCAGTCAATGGCGGTGCGTGGCAGTGTTTGGCGAAGTGATAAGAGTTGTAGCTTCTATGATCCTTTTGTATCGTAACATTTATGAAGCATCCAAATAAAAAATACTTTTAGTTGCTCTTCTGTTTTCTGTCCGTCAGCAACATTTTTTGTCCTGCTGAATTGGTGGACAAGGAACACTTCCGTAACTACAATAAACACAACAGTCTCCTTGTTTTGGTTTAAGAACTTGTTTGCATTTTTCACATTCGTAGAAATATTGGCAAGCGTCTGTCGGCATTGTTTCTTCTTTCTTGTGTCCGCAGTTGGGGCAAGTAATTGTTGATTGCAATATGATTTCCATTTGGTTTTATTTTTTGTCGGTTACAGAATATCCTGTTGAGTTAATTGCTTTTTCGACCTCAGAAATATTCGTTTTTGAGTTGTCAAATTCCACGATTGCGTTTCCTTTTTCGTATGAGGCGTTTGAACTTATTATTCCTGTCAATTTATTTACTTCGTGATTTACGTGTTCGCCACAACTTGCACAAGTCATTCCGCTAATCGTAAATTCTACTTTTTGAATATTGGATTTGTCCACCGCTATAATTTGCTTTTCTGTCTTTGGGTAGAAAATGCTTGAGTAGTATGGAAAGGCAAGCATTACGATTGCAAATGCTGTTACAATTCCTAAAAACATTTTTGACTGAATGAATTTTGGTTTTTCTTCTGTCTCACAATTGCAATCTATCTGCTTTTTGGGTTTCAACTTTTGATACCAAGCAAAACCAAGAACCAAAATTGTCAACCCGATAAAATAGGGTCGAAAAGGTTCAAGCCAAGAAAAAGTGGAAGCAAGACCGCTTGTTCCTGCAATAAGAGCCAATACTGGTGTGATGCAACAAAGAGAAGCTGCAATTGTAGTCAAAAGTCCTGCACCAATTAATTTTTTGTCAGTTTTCATATTGTTTCTAATATTTTGTTTTCGTCAAGTATTTTGAAAAATGGTTTCAGCATTTTTTCATACTCTTTAGTCAGTGAGTGAAAAATAGTTTGAGCTTCTCGTTCGGTTTCAATAAGTTTTCTGTCTTTGAGTTTCCGCAAGTGTTGTGAAACCGCTGAAATTGTCATACCAAGAATATCACTTATATCACAAACACAAAGTCGTTTTTCTTCATAAAGTAGAAAGAGTATTTTCAGTCTTACATTGTTTCCCGCTAATTCAAGTCCGTTCGATAAATAGTCAAAAGAACCGTTGAGTTCTGAAACTCGGTCTTTACAGCGGTTTATTTGTTTAATGTCTGCTTGTTGTCGTATGCAAGAATTATTGTCCATAGCACAAAGATAGTCAATTTGTTTATTTAAGCAATTACTTAAATACAACTTAAATTCTTTCAGAATTATAAAGTGACAGCTCAATAAATCTTTTTAAAAACAGATTTTTAATTCCAAAATCTGACCTCTTACAGTCTTCTTTTTTTTTTCTTCTTCATTTTGTTAGCAAAATCCTGTTCCTCGTAATCATCGCCCTGTGCTTCGGGTAACAAACCGCCAAATGCCTCAATCAAACCGTCTTCGTGTTTTTCAGTAGTATTCAGGAATTCGAACAAATGATGAGGTTCTTCCGCAGGAAGATCTGCATCATTTGATGTGGATGTTTTTGGAAGTTGTACGACAGGTTCTTTAATCTCCGGTTTGATATTATTGTTCCAATAATCATTAAAGGTATTGGCAGAAAGTTCCTTTGCTAAGCGTGAACCGTTCCAAACCGCCTTTGAATTGTGGTCTATGAAAGTGATACCATAAATACGACCTGTATCGTTCCGGCGGACCACTACATTAATGCCCTGTTCACTCAACTGCTTTTTAAAAGCCTGCTCATCATTTGTGGATTTCAGAGCAATAGAAATTGCAGCTTTTAGGGTCTGCTTACTTGGGTGGTCTTTTAAATCCTCTTTGCATTTTGCAAAATGCAGTTCCAAAGCCGGAAGCCCTGCATTTTTACCAAACAACGAAGCCTTGAACGGATGCCCGGCTCTTTCGCCTTTCTCGTTTAAAGGAATATATAATAAGCCTTGCCGCATTTTTCCCTGCAATTCGCCCTCCACTTTTTCGGTGGTAACATTAAACAGGGAAAGCAAGGCATTGTATTCGCCCAAAGTCTGAAACTTATAATAATTCGGTAGGTGGCGGACAACCGAAGCGATTTGGCTTTTCACATCGCCTGCCCGATAATCTACCGGACGGAAAATCTTGTCGTTCTGCTTGTGTTCTTTATCGGTTGCGGGTATCAAGCCGTGTTGTCTTTCCAGTTCACGGCACACATTCATAGACCGCATTTTCTCGAATTTGTCCGAAATCTTTTTGCCCTGCTCGTCCACGCAAACCGATACAATGTGTATATGGCTGCGGTCGATATCGGTATGTTTGAATACCACAAAAGGCTGTTCGCCGTAGCCCATTTCACGCATATATTCCTCTGCTATTTCCCGAAATTTATCATCGCTTACCTTGTCATTCGGGTCGGGGTTGAGCGAAATATGCAAAGTATGTTTCTCGGTATTTCGGTTGGCAATCAGATAGGGCGCAAAAGATTGGGCTAATTGTGCAACGGAATAATGCCCGTTAGCGGTTTCAATTATCTTATTGGCGAACAAAATTTGTCCGTTTTCATTTTCTACTTTGAGCTGATTGTACGCCAATGCTCCGTATAAATTCCCGCTTCTGCCAATCTTTGCTATCATTTCTACCGCTATTTTTTGAGGTATTTTGCATCAAATTCCTCGCTCATCTGAATGATTTTTTGACAGAGCATCGCCATTTCAGCCGTTTGTTTTTCCAGTTTGTACAGGAATGCTGCGGCTTTTTTCTCCGAAAAATTCTTGTACAACAGCTTTACAATTTGGTTGTAGTTCACGCCTATGGAACGGAACTGGCTGTGAAAAGAGGTCAGCCGCATATAAAAATCAACTGTTCCTTTGTCAATCTGAATGGTCTTTATGGTCTTGTCAAAGATGCAGGACGTAATAAAATGCGCCTTTACCTGCATACCTGATTTGTCAAAAAGAGCAAGAAAACGGGCGTGTTCCTGCTCGTTAAAGGAAATCGTGTATCGGATGTTCGCCGGGTCTTTTTTCGGGCGGCGTCCGGTCTTCTTCTGTTGCTTATTGTTATTATCATTCATCACTAATCCATTTTAAATCCATACAAAACCCTGACTTCGGAAGGTGTTTTCTGCCCCTGCAAAGGGCAAGTTGTTTTGAGCATCGGAAATCATTCCGAGATGCTCAAAACACAACTTGCCGTGTTCTGTTGAACACAAAAATCCGCCCTGCGGGACGGAATGATTTTAACAGGGAAAAACGGCTCGATGCCGTTGCTGTTAAAGTCCATTTTGTCCATTCGATTTTGCATAAATCCATTAATAAAATTCATTTTACAAAGTAAAGTCCTCTTTCTGAAAGCATTGCAGTGTAACAGAGTGCCAAACACTGCCTTTGAACGCCAAACACTGCCACCTATGTACAACAAGGAAAATAACATTGGTTCTTTGTATCAGATTTCAGGCAGGAACGCTGTCGGACAATCATTCAGAGCGGACTGATAGCATTCAAAAATGCAAACCATTCTGCAAGCCGGATTGCAAGACTTCAAGATTGCAGGATTGCAAGAAAGCAAACGTGATAGACTGACGGCAGGCGAGCACACAAGACAGATTTCCTGAACGTATGCAGGTTTGCAGGAATACAGGAATGACGGCTCTCCTGACTGATAACAAACAAGAACGGGTGCAGTCCTGCCGCATCGCAGAAAGGCAGGCAATCACAAGTTCAGTCAAGCAAGATGGCTGGCTATCCTTCAAGGAAGCCGGAACGAAATCAGGAATGACTGACAGACAGTCCGCAGGATAGAATGCCTGCAAGAAAGTAGAAACTTTAAATTTTTAAGATATGGACACAAAAAAGAAACCTCTGTTCGTTGCCTTTTCTTCTCAAAAAGGCGGCGTTGGCAAAAGCACATTTACAGCACTTGTAGCAAGCCTGCTCCATTACCGAATGGGCTACAATGTAGCCGTGCTGGATTGCGACTATCCACAGTACAGTTTATTGAAAATGCGTGAAAGGGATTTGAAAGCTGTACAGGAAAACGAACACTTTAAGCGGATTGCCCACAGGCAGTTTATGACCATTAATAAGAAAGCCTACACGATAGAGCAATGCAAAGCGGAAACCGCTTTGGGGGAGGCTGAAAACTTAATAAAATCATCCGCCATTCCGTTTGATGTGGTTTTCTTCGACCTGCCCGGAACGGTGAATTCTGCCGGAATACTCCATACCCTTATGGGAATGGATTACATCTTTTCGCCTATCACGGCTGACAGGGTTGTCGTGGAAAGTACACTAAGCTTTACACAGGCGCTTACAGATATTATAATGAAAAGCGGAGGAAGCACCATTAAGGGCATCCACCTGTTTTGGAACCAAGTGGACAGACGTGAAAAATCAGAACTCTATGATTTGTACGGCAAATTCATAGCCGATTTGGGTTTCTCCCTGATGAAGATTTATGTAACGGACAGCAAGCGTTTCAGAAAAGAAAGCGAAGCGATGGAAAAAACGCCTTTCCGTTCTTCTTTGCTACCGCCCGACCAAAGGCTGATGACTGCCTGCCAGTTGGATTTATTTATCCAGGAATTTTTAAGAACCATTGAACTGTAACGATTATGGAAAAAGGAAATAAAAAAAGAAACACGCCTGAAATTGACGAGGAATATGTAATGTCCCTAATGGCTGGCGGTGTCCGCAAAGAGGGAATGCAACAGCCTCCTGAAGAACCTCCCAAAGAGGAAATTAAAGAAGAAATCATCAAAGAAGAAATTACGGAGCCAGTACAGGAGAAACCTGTACAAAGGGAGCGGACAAGAGCCAAGAAAAATTTGGATAGCACTTATGGCGAACGCTTCCTCAATACGCACTCAATGGAAAAGCGGGGCGACAAGAGCATCTATATCCGGCAGGAATACCACGAACGCCTGTCCCGTATCGTACAGGTTATCGGAAAAGATAAGATACCGCTGTATGCGTATCTCGACAATATTCTCGAACATCATTTTGAACTGTTTGAGAAAGCGATTACCGATGATTTTAATGAGAAGTTTAAACCCATTTTTTAAAGCAACGGATTATGAAAACTACAAACAAAAAAACAGACAAAGCCATACGCACGGCTCAATACAAATCCACATTCCTTACACCTACGGAGTTTATGGCAAGAAAAGGGAAAACGGTATATATCAGCAAAGAGTTTCATCAGAAACTGAACTTGCTTGTATTTATGCTCGGTGGTGGCAAGCTGACCCTTGCCGATTATTTGCAGAATTTGCTTCAGCATCATTTTGATGATTTCGGGGCGGAAATGAAAGAGCTTTACGACAAAGCAAACAAACCAACCTTTTAAAAATTACAGCGATGAACAGCAATAGAAAAAATCAGAAAAATAAAGAGCGGAAAAACCCTTATCCCTCTTTATTCCTTATCAACAGATTTCCTTCAGGACGACACGGAAAAGTAGTGTACATACGTCCCGAATACCACGAACGGCTACTTCGTATTGTACAGGTATCAAGAGAGGACAAAGCCACGCTTTACTCTTTAATAGACAACATTCTTGAACATCACTTCAAGGAATTTGGCGAAGATATTATTGATTATTACAACAAACAGAACAAACCAATTTTTTAGCGATGGAAATAGTAATTGTAATATGCCTGTTGATAGTCATTGCCCTGCTTTTGCAGGACAAGATTGTTATTAAAAGAAAGTCGGAACAAAAACCGAAACAGGAAAAAGTCAATCCGAAACTGCCCGATATTATGGGACAACCGAAGCCCGTACGAAGCCAATCAGTGCCAAACACTGCCAATGAAAGCCAAATGGCAGAACCGGAGGTAGATGTTGATAATTTAGACATCGAATACGACGAAAATGAAAACGTCGGCATTCAAATTCCGCAGGAAGAATTGGATAAGGTGTTCAGTAATAATGTACCCGATTTAGCAGAGGAAGAAGAAGATTTGAACAGGTACAGAACTTCCGGTAGCGATGACGGTTTTGCCCAAGGGGTTACCTTTGAAGAACTAAACAACGTGGGGGTGTTGCTCCAAAAAGAAACATTGGAACCAGCCCAAAAGGAAACAGCGATTGATATAGTTCAAAGATTACAGGGAACCGAATTATTTGCTCTACTGGAAAGTTCAATGCAAGGTGCTTCAAGAAAGATTGCCGAGCTTTTGGACAGCACACTTTCATCATCTGATACCGAAACCAGTTCTTCCAATTTGCGGAAGAATGATTTAAGTGATTTTGATATTGCCGATTTCATATAATCCGCATTTCCGAAAATAACGCCCTAAGCATACAGATATGATTAAATCCAAAAACGACCCGGATTATATATTCGAGGAATATAAAGGTTATACCATCGCCAGCCACAAAAACAATGTGGTCGGTAAAGATATAGACAATCTTATCATTGTCTATAAATCTGACGAGTTCCCCAAGCACGGCTATATCATTGGGCTTGATGACAGTAAGCTGTCAGGGCATAGAAAATCCGTACCCAACAATATAGAGGATGCCAAAGCCTATATAGATTGGGCGGTTAAAATACGTGAAGAAAAGGAAATGGCAACACAGCCCGAAAACGCCTATGACTTACGGGTAAACAAAGGAATGTTACCAATCATTGATATTGCCGGGCATACTTTCTATGTGGATATTCGTATGGATATGCTTCGACCTAAAGACGATTTTCTTTCTAAGGGAATTGTTTTCTCCAATATACAGAACTACTATGATGAAGATAAAAGAACCTATACCATTCCGTACAATCCTACAACACACGAATTTCAGGAGCCGGATTATAAAAACATAAAAGAGCTTCCCAAAGATTTAATTGCTGTGGAATTTCCGTCAGAAAGATTACTTGACAGAATTGGCTGGAATAGAAAATATGGTTTTGAATTGACACACGGTTTGGTACATCAGGGTTTGAAATTACAATTTGAAGCAAAGCTAATACCGTGGGAAAAAACCTTTCTCGTGGATTTGATAAAAAGCAATCTGAAAGCGGAAAAGAACCAGCAAAAAACCAAAGAAAAGCAAGAGCCGGACCGACCAAAGAAAAGCAATACAAAAGGTCGAAAAATGTAAATAAATGTATCAGACAGACAACGCCAAACAGTAAAATGCTTGGCGTTTTTTTATTCCAAAACATACCACTATAAAGCCATTGAACGCCAAACACTTCCTTTGAGTGCCACTTTACGGCAACGCCTCATTTTCCATAAGACATTTGTCCCGAAAGCCCGCAAGGTGTGGGATAACAATAACAAATTAATGTGTTTCAATTATGGAAAAACAGAGAAAAAAAGTTTTGCTGGCAGCCGTGGCGATGCTGTCAGGAATTGGTGCGTTCGCACAGGGAAACGGCTCGGCAGGTATCAACGAAGCTACCCAAATGGTAACAAGCTATTTCGACCCCGCAACCCAATTAATCTACGCCATCGGTGCGGTGGTTGGGCTCATCGGAGGCGTTAAGGTGTACAACAAATTCAGTAGTGGCGACCCCGATACCTCGAAGACGGCAGCTTCGTGGTTCGGTGCGTGTATCTTCCTGATTGTAGCGGCTACCATTCTGCGTTCATTCTTCCTTTAATCTTTTGCCTTATGAATTACAATATCAACAAAGGCATCGGAAGAACGGTGGAATTTAAGGGGTTGAAAGCACAGTACCTTTTCATCTTCGCAGGTGGGTTACTCGGCACGCTCATCTTCGTAATGATACTGTATATGGCAGGTGTAAATTCTTACATCTGTCTGTTCCTCGGAGCCGGAGGTGCTTCACTTATCATCTGGCAGACCTTTACACTGAACAGGAAGTATGGCGAACACGGACTGATGAAGCTGGGAGCCATTAAGAGGCATCCCCGCTACATCATTTGTCGCAAGCCTGTACACAGGTATTTAAAATTCACTCCTAAATCCAAAACCGTATGAGAAATGTAGCTAAGACAGCCACATTGGAAAACAAATTTCCTTTGCTGGCAGTAGAGAACAACTGTATTCTTTCTAAAGATGCAGACATTACCGCTTGTTTTGAAGTACGGTTGCCGGAACTGTTTACCGTTGCTTCGGCTGAGTACGAAGCCATTCATTCCGCCTGGCACAAGGCAATTAAAACCTTACCCGATTTTACGGTCATCCACAAACAGGATTGGTACATCAAAGAAAGCTATGCTCCCGATTTGGCACAGGAAGACCAGAGCTTTTTGTCAAAGTCGTATCAACGTCATTTCAACGAGCGACCGTTCCTGAACCATTATTGCTATCTGTTTCTGACCAAGACGACCAAGAACAGAATGCGTATGCAAAGCAACTTCAGTTCGCTTTGTAAAGGCACACTCATTCCAAAGGAAATCAATAAGGAAACGATACACCGATTTATGGAAGCGGTGGCACAGTTTGAGCGTATCGTGAACGATAGCGGGTTTATAACCCTGCGACGTTTGACCGAAGACGACATCATCGGTACGGACGAAACACAGGGATTATTGGAACAATACCTCACGCTGTCCAGAGAAGCCAGAACACCGATGCAGGACATCGCTTTAAATGCTGAAGAAGTCCGTATCGGAAACAAAAGGTTGTCATTGCACACCTTGTCCGATACGGACGACTTGCCTGCTACCGTTTCGGCTGATACCCGATTTGAAAAATTATCTACCGACCGAAGCGATTGCCGTCTGTCGTTTGCTGCACCTGTGGGATTGTTGTTGAGCTGTAATCACATTTACAATCAATACATATTCTTGGATAACAGCGAGGACAACCTGCAAAAGTTTGAGAAATCTGCCCGTAATATGCACTCGTTGGCTCGGTACAGCCGTGCCAACCAAATCAATAAGGAATGGATTGAGAAGTATCTGAACGAAGCACATTCGTTCGGGCTTTCATCTATAAGAGCGCATTACAACATAATGGCGTGGTCGGAAGACCCGAACGAGCTTAAACAGTTGAAAAACGATTGCGGTAGTGCATTGGCATTGATGGAATGTAAACCAAGGCACAATACTACGGATGTAGCCACTTTGTACTGGGCGGCAATGCCCGGCAATGCAGGCGATTTTCCGAGTGAGGAAAGTTTTTACACGTTCATAGAACCTGCCTTATGTTTCTTTACCGAAGAAACCAACTACCACAATTCGCCGTCCCCTTTCGGGATAAAAATGGCTGACAGGCTTACAGGAAAACCTATCCATTTGGATATATCGGATTTGCCGATGAAACGTGGGATAATAACGAACCGGAACAAGTTCATACTTGGTCCGTCAGGTTCGGGTAAATCGTTCTTCACAAACCATATGGTAAGGCAATACTATGAGCAAGGTGCTCACGTACTGCTGGTAGATACGGGGAACTCGTATCAGGGATTGTGTGAGCTGATTAAAGGAAAAACAAAAGGGGAAGACGGTGTATATTTTACCTACACGGAGGACAACCCGATTGCGTTCAATCCTTTCTACACCGATGATGGCGTGTTCGACATCGAGAAGCGTGAAAGTATCAAAACTTTGATACTCACGCTTTGGAAACGTGATGATGAACCGCCTACAAGGTCTGAAGAAGTAGCTCTTTCCAATGCCGTTTCCGGTTATATCGACCGTATAAAAAACGAGGGCATTTTTCCATCGTTCAATGGTTTTTACGAATATGTAAAAGGAGATTACCGCAAAGTATTGGAAGAAAAACAGGTTCGTGAAAAAGACTTTGACATTGCCAATTTTCTCAACGTTTTGGAACCTTATTACAAAGGTGGCGAGTATGACTATCTGCTGAACTCGGACAAGCAGTTAGACCTGTTATCCAAACGCTTTATTGTGTTTGAAATTGATGCGATTAAAGACCACAAAATCCTCTTTCCCATAGTCACGATTATCATTATGGAGGTGTTCATCAACAAGATGCGAAGGCTGAAAGGTATCCGCAAGCTCATTTTGATTGAAGAAGCCTGGAAAGCAATCGCCAAAGAAGGTATGGCGGAATACATAAAGTACCTCTTTAAAACGGTTAGGAAGTTTTTCGGCGAAGCCATAGTCGTAACGCAGGAGGTCGATGATATAATCCAATCGCCTATCGTAAAGGAAAGTATCATCAACAATTCGGACTGCAAAATTCTCTTAGACCAGCGAAAGTATATGAACAAATTCGATGACATACAGGCAATGCTCGGATTAACGGACAAAGAGAAAGGACAGGTACTATCCATCAATATGAACAACGATGCCAGTCGCTTGTACAAAGAGGTTTGGATAGGTTTGGGCGGAACACACTCGGCAGTGTACGCAACAGAAGTTAGTTTGGAGGAGTATCTCGCATACACAACGGAAGAAACCGAAAAGATGGAAGTGATGCAACTCGCTTCCGAACTGGACGGTAACGTGGAACTCGCCATCAAGCATATCGCAATGCAACGGCGTGACAATGTAAATCAATAGTAATTAACAATCAAAAATTTCAAGACAATGAAAAAGTTTCTTTTTATGGTGTGTACGGCACTAATGTTTGCCGCAGCACCGTCCGCAAAAGCGCAATGGGTTGTAACCGACCCTGCAAATTTGGCTTCAGGTATTCTCAACTCTGCAAACGAAATCGTACAGACCTCTTCAACAGTGTCCAATGTGATTAAAAATTTCAAAGAGGTAGAGAAAGTGTACAAACAGGGTAAGGAATATTACGACAAGCTACAAGCTGTAAACAACCTTGTGAAAGATGCCCGTAAGGTACAGCAAACAGTGCTATTGGTAGGCGATGTGTCCGAAATGTATGTTACCAATTTCGGTAAGATGATGAACGACCCGAATTTCAAACCAAACGAATTGGTCGCCATCGGCAATGGTTATGCAGCATTGCTTAACGAAAGTACCGAACTGCTGAAAGAACTCAAACAGATTATAACCTCATCAAGCCTTTCGCTGAATGACAAAGAGCGTATGGAGATTATTGACCGTGTGTACAAAGAAGTTAAGGACTACCACAGCCTTGTTCGCTACTACACCAACAAAAATATATCTGTCAGCTACCTGAGAGCGAAAAAGAAAAATGATGCCCAAAGAGTGCTTAACCTCTATGGAACTGCTAACCAAAAATACTGGTAAAAATGGAATGGGATAATCTTCACGAACTCCTGCGTTCGCTTTACGACGATATGATGCCGCTTGCAGGCGATATGGCGGCAGTAGCTAAAGGACTTGCCGGATTGGGAGCATTGTTCTATGTGGCATTAAAGGTTTGGCAGGCTTTAAGCCGTGCCGAACCTATTGATATGTTTCCACTTTTGCGTCCGTTTGCATTGGGGCTTTGCATTATGTTCTTCCCAACTATGGTGTTGGGAACAATCAATGCGGTATTAAGCCCGGTGGTTACAGGAACACACGCCATACTCGAAGACCAGGTACTTGATTTGAACAAACTCCAACAGCAGAAAGACCAATTGGAATACGAGGCAATGGTCAGAAATCCTGAAACCGCCTTTATGGTATCGGACGAAGAGTTTGATAAAAAACTGGACGAGCTGGGGTGGTCGCCATCAGATATTGGTACAATGGCGGGAATGTATATGGACAGGACAGCCTATCAGTTAGAAAAAGTTATAAAGGACTGGTTCCGCAATCTTTTGGAAATACTTTTTCAGGCGGCTGCTTTGGTCATTGATACCATACGAACGTTTTTCCTGATTGTTTTAAGCATTCTCGGTCCAATTGCCTTTGCCATCTCCGTGTGGGATGGCTTTCAGTCCACACTCACGCAATGGCTCACGAGGTATGTGAGTGTTTACCTGTGGCTTCCTGTTTCGGATTTGTTCAGTTCGATGCTTGCAAGAATACAGTCCCTCATATTGGAAAAGGATATTGCGATGCTGTCTGACCCCACATTCGTACCCGATACCTCCAATACGGTGTATATCATCTTTATGATTATCGGTATCATCGGTTACTTCACTATTCCAACGGTAACAGGCTGGGTAATTCAGGCAGGCGGAGCAGGAAACTTTACACGTAATGTAAACCAAGCTGCAATGAAAGCCGGAAATATCGCAAGTGCCGGAGCAGGTTCTGCTGCCGGAAACATCGGAGGGCAATTGCTCAAAAAATAATGTAAAACGAATAATCATCATTTAACAATGGAATTTAAAACTTTAAGAAATATAGAAAACAGCTTCAGGCAGATACGTCTGTATGCCATAGTATTTGCGGTTCTCTGTATTGGTGTGGTAGGATTTGCCGTATGGAAATCGTACAGTTTTGCCAATGAGCAACGCCAAAAAATCTATGTGCTGGATAACGGTAAATCCTTAATGCTTGCCTTGTCGCAGGATGCGAGTATTAACCGACCTGTGGAAGCAAGGGAACACGTCAGACGTTTTCACGAACTGTTCTTTACCCTTGCTCCGGACAAGAACGCTATCGAGAGCAATATGAGCAGGGCTTTCAACCTTGCCGATAAAAGTGCTTTCGATTATTACAAAGACCTGTCGGAGAAAGGCTATTACAGCAGGATTATTTCAGGTAACGTACAGCAACGCATCGAGGTGGATAGTGTCGTGTGCAACTTCGACAATTATCCGTATGCGGTTCGTACCTACGCCAAACAGTTCATCATAAGGTCAAGTAATGTAACACGCCGTAACCTGGTTACTTCCTGCTATCTCGTAAACTCCGTTCGTTCCGACAACAATCCACAAGGCTTTAACATCGAAAAATTTGCGGTGGTGGAGAATAAGGATATTGAAGTCATCGAACGCTAAAATTTATGAATATGGAACAATCACTTGATTTAAACACGTTCGTAAAAACCCTTACGGATAAAGGATATAACGGTTATTTCCAAACGGAGAGTGCTTATGCAGGTAAGCTAAAGGACAGTATCAGCGATTTTTTGGAGGCGTGCAAGAACGGTACAGATAAACCGCTTAATGCAGACAGCTTTTCATTAAGGACTTACATCGAATGGAACGGCGAAGAAAAGCCGAAAACCGAATGTTATATGCGGGTACAGTACGAAGACGGCAATTTCGATGTGCAGAAAATGAACATTGAAAGAACAGACCGTTACGGGCAGTCAATGAAAAAATCGGAACTGACAAACCTTACAACAGGGTCAGTTCCGACCACAAAGGAAGCCCTTTCTAAAGTCCTCGACACACCTAAAGAACAGCTTGCTCCGAAAAAAAGAGGGTTTAGAATGTGATAACCTCAAATAATTAAAGTATGAAAAAATTAAGGGAAAATATGGACAGGTTTTTTGATAAGCTGGACGACCGTTGGAGAGCTTTACCATTAGCGAAGCAACACCAATATACGCTGTACTTCTTTATTGGTTATCTGCTTCTGACCGTAGGTGTTGTTGCCAAAGTATGGTACGATACAGGCAAGTCAAAAAACGATATGTCGATAGAGCATATCGAAAATCCTGTCCTCAAAAAGAATGAAAGTCCTGCAAGGTTGCAGGACACATTATCAACAATTTTAAAAAATCAGATTTATGAAAGAAAATGAGAACAAAAAGTCGGTTGTTCGGGTAACGGAAGGGAACCCGAAAGAAACCGCCGATGTACTGCAAAACGGTACGGAGAACAAAACGGAAAAGCTCAAAAAACCTTTGATTTTTGGTTTGATGGGTATTGTTTTCGTTGGCTGTATGTATTTAATTTTCAAACCGTCTGCTGACAAAAAGGAAATCGAAAACATCGGGCTAAACGATGCCGTCCCACAAGCTACCGGAGCAGGAATGCCTGCCGACAAAGGCAAGGCGTATGAGCAGGAAATGCTGGAACGCAAAGAACAGGAAAAGCGTAACGCTTTGGCAACACTTTCGGACTATTGGAATGCCGATGATAAGGAAGAACCTGCTGATGAATTTACAGAAGATGATGAAAACGAAAGCACAGGCTATGGAAACGGTGGTAGAAATTCGGGAAGAAACAATAATTCTGCATTGAACAGCTATCGAAATGCACAAAGTACATTGGGCAATTTCTATCAGGACAACAATTCGGAAACGATGGAACTCCGTAAGCAATTGGACGAACTGAAAGAAAAGTTGGCTGAAAAAGTTGTACCAAAGCCAACAACCGTAGATGACCAATTGGCATTAATGGAAAAATCCTACCAGATGGCGGCAAAGTATCTACCGACCAATACGACCACAGGCAACGCAGAACAACAACCCGTACCTGCAAACGGTACAGCTTCAGGAACTGCGGGTGCAAGCAAGAAAGAGTATTTTGTATCTTTTACTGCGGCAAGAAAAAATACCGTATCTGCCTTGTATCGTGAACCTACGGACAGCGAGTTTTTGGAAAATTGGAGCGAAACCCGAAACAGGGGTTTTTATACAGCAGGTGCTACCGAGCAAGTGGTACAGCCAAAAAACAGTATCAAAGCCTGCGTACACGATGCACAGACTGTTGTTGGCGAAACGGGTGTAAGATTGCGGTTATTAGAACCTGCAAAAACACCCAACCGTACCATCCCGCAGGGAACGATTGTAACGGCTAATGCCAAGTTTCAGGGCGGACGTTTACAGCTTAAAATTACCTCTGTTGAATTGGAGGGCAACATCATTCCGGTAGATATAACCATTTATGATTTGGACGGACAGCAAGGTCTGTATGTTCCATACTCTCCTGAAATGAATGCCCTTACCGAAATGGCAGGTAATATGAGCCAGACAGGTGGAACAAGTGTAATGCTGACACAGAATGCCGGACAACAGGTAGCTGCCGATTTAAGCCGTGGTGTGGTGCAGGGAATTTCGGGCTATTTCGCCAAGAAAGTACGCACCCCAAAAGTAACATTAAAAGCAGGACACCAGGTATTTCTTGTATCAAAACAGTAAAGTCAATTTCAAATAATTAAAAAATGAAACCAGTTCCGTGCAACGGATCTTGTTTCATTACCATAAAAATTAAATATCAAAGAAAATGAAAAATATTTTTAAAACATTTTGGGCAGTAGCCCTGACCATCGGCTCTGCCGTAACCACCTTTGCACAGGATAGTGCAACGGTAAAAACGCCTCTGGAATTGGGCAGGATTGAACCGTACCGTATGGAAGTAACGTATGATAAAACTTCGCACCTGATTTTCCCGACCGCTATCCGTTATGTGGATTTGGGTAGTGAATACCTGATTGCCGGAAAAGCGGAAGATGCAGAAAACGTATTGCGTGTAAAAGCATCGGTTAGGAATTTTGAAGCCGAAACCAACTTTTCCGTAATTACCAATGACGGACGTTTTTACTCCTTTAACGTGTATTACAGTTCTTACCCGGAAGCGTTGAGCTATGACTTGCTGACAATGCAAAAAGCGGTAGATAAAGCCAACGGAAACGATGTGCTTTTCGAGGAACTGGGAAACAATTCGCCGTCTTTGGCTGGCTTGTTATTGGAAACCATTTACAAGAAAGATAAGCGTATTGTAAAGCACATTGGGGCAAAGAGCTTCGGTATTCAGTTTATCCTGAAAGGCATTTACATACACAACGGCAAATATTATTTCCATACGGAATTGAGAAACAAAAGCAACGTACCGTTTAACATTGATTTTATCAATTTCAAAGTAGTAGATAAAAAAGTTGCCAAACGCACCGTAGTGCAGGAACGACCAATGATACCGCTTCGCACTTACAAACCTTTGGAGGACAGCATAAACGGACAATCTACCGAACAAAATGTTTTTCTCTTAGACCAGTTTACTATTGCCGATGACAAGGTTCTGCTGATTGAAATCTTTGAGAAAAACGGCGGACGACACCAAACGCTTCAGGTGGAAAATTCGGACTTAATCAAAGCCCGTGTAATCAATGATATGCACCTGAAATTTTAATAACCCTTTAAAGCAATTACAATGAATAAATATATCTATACCGTGATGCTGCTCTTTGTGGCCATCACGGTAACACAGGCACAAAGAATGCTACCCAAACAGAAAGGTTTGGAAATAAGCACAGGCATTTTGTCTGATGATAAAATCGGTAACGATTATTACATCAACCTCGGTATGACGGTAAATGGCAAAAACGGGAATTATCAGATATGGGCATTGGAATATACACACCAATATCACGATTATAAAGACCAACGCATACCACAGGAAACTTATACCGCTGAGGGCGGTTACAGTTTCTTTTTGTTGGGCGATACCCGTAAGAACATTACGCTCAACGCCGGGATAACAGGCGTTGTCGGTTACGAAAATATCAACCGTGGCGAAGAAATGTTGTTTGACGGTGCGAAGATAATGAGCGAAGATAATTTCATTTATGGTGCCGGTGGTCGGCTGACCTTTGAAACGTACCTGTCTGACCGATTTGTACTCGTCCTGCAAGGACGCACAAAAGTCTTTTGGGGTACAGATTTGCGACAGTTCCGACCGTCCGCAGGCTTGGGATTAAGGTTTAACTTTTAAAACGTAAAAAGATGATAGCAATATTTAATAAATTCAGAATAGGATTACTGCCGTTATATGTAATGCTGGCAGTCCTGACAAGTTCAGTTTCTTTGGTATCTTGCAGCAAAGATGATGACCTCGAAATACAAAACGATTTTCCTTTTGAGGTCAATGTAATGCCAGTACCAAAGGACGTTGCCAACGGACAGACTGTTGAAATACGCATTACCATACAGCGTACCGGAAATTACAGCAATACGCAATATTTCCTCCGTTATTTTCAATTTGACGGACAAGGCACATTGAGATATTACGATGAACCGCCGTATCAGCCGAATGATTTGTACCCATTACCAACGGAGCAATTCAGGTTGTACTATACTTCTACTTCTGCCGTATCACAATCCTTTGATGTGTGGATTTCTGACAGCTTTGGGAACGAAAAGCAAATAAGTTTTCAGTTTAACAGCAGTGATTAAGTAATATTTTATACATTGCGACAAACTCTGAATAATTTATTATTTCCATAAACAAAGAAAGCGGCTTATCTTAATGGTAAGCCGTTTTCGATTTTAAGCATTTGACAACAAATGGATTTATTAATAATACCTAAAAGTTTAAAAATCAACACCTATTCAGGTCTATTTTGTTTAAATTTACTTGAATTAAAATCTTGTGGCTATGAATGCGGTAACTTCTCAATTGGTGATGGGTATAATCCCGCTTGTGATAGGGATAGGGCTTATCTATTGGATAAAAAGAAGAAAATTTTACAGGCGTAATGCCGTAGGTGCTGAGGGTTTTTCGAGCTTTGAAGCATCGGTATTTATTCGCTTTATAGAGCGTGTAGGCAGATGGATTGCATACGCTTTGATAATTCTTGGCATTCTACTCATCTGGTCGTGGAGGCAGATGAAAAAGGATAAGGAAAAGAAACAGCAACAGGTAGAGGTACAAAGCACACGTTAGTTTTGGCTAAATTTGCAGCATATTAAGAACAGTGTATGAACGTAAAAGGTGCAATCATTTATTTACCCGTTGAGTTTCCGGAAAGGTCGGTAACATTCTACAAAAATCTATTCAGCAATACGCCTGATATATTTCTTGAAGACGGTTTGATTATTATCGAACTGCCTAACCTTAATCTATTCCTAATAGAAAAGAACAGGTTTGAAGCGTATTACAGCCTTAAAACAGGTCGTTCCGTACAACTTCCAAAAGATAATGTGGGGACAATTATGAGTTGTATTCTGTCGTCTGAAGAAGAAGTAGATAAAGCATTGATAAAAGTTTCAGAGTACGGTGGCAAGGTTACGCACGATGCTACTATCAATGAAACACTCGGCGTATATGCAGGATATTTTTCTGACCCCGATGGACATATATGGGAGCTTGCTTATTACCCTCCTGAATATAACAGAATTTTGAATTTCGTAAATCCCAACTAAATAAATCGGATAGCCCAAAAGGTTATCCGATTTTTTGTTTATGGCAAACGTAAAACGCCAAACACTGCCTTTCAAAGCCAAAGGGTGCAACATTCTTTAGCCCTGTAACAAGCCTTAATATCTTCGACTTCCACAGAAAAATTGAGCAAATATGGAAGTAATCGCAATAGCAAAATCCGCATTGGACGGAATGACGAATGATATAAAGGAGCTTTTGGAACTAACCGAAAGTGCTACCCAAAAATACACCCCGATTTTCAATGAAGAAAAATGGCTGGATAACCAGGAGGTATGCCTGATGATGAACATTACCAAACGGACTTTACAGACCTATAAGGACAAAGGTTTGTTGCCGTATTCTAAACTCAACCGCAAGAATTATTATAAACTCTCGGATGTACAGGCTTTGCTACAAGCCGGACAGCCGTACAATACAAATGACAATGGATTTACTGACAAATGAAACCGAAGAAATCATTGCCCATAAGGAAATGATTACGCAGTTACGAAACCGTATTGAGGAAATATTGAAAAATTACCGTCCTGTAATGAATGGAGAAATTTATCTGTCGGGCGAAGAGGTGTGCAGAATGTTACACATCAGCAAACGGACTTTACAGCAATACCGTGATGATACCATTTTACCATATATACAGATAGGTGGTAAGATAATCTATAAAGAAAGTGATATTCTGACCGTGCTGGAACAGAATTACATATCTATTCAAACTTCTTAATTACAATTAATTTCGTTCCGGGTATCTTTCCATCAAAACTACTTTTGTATATTTGTAAGTGAAAATATAGAAATACTTAAAGTGTTTTTGCTTTAGGTCTTGGTACTAAAAACTGGTAATTTTTGTAACCCCGAGGCAATAAGTAAGAACGCTCACGTCATAGGCGTGGGCGCTCGCTTATTCGGGGTTTGGGCGTACCAGTGCCTTAGTATCGGTAAGTGTGGTTGCCTGCGCCTTATTTTTTTGCAGGTTCCACCGACTAACATTAAAAAAATGGTAGTATGGAAACAATAAACACCCCCGAAAAAAACAGTCTTGCCCTTATCAATGATAAAAGCCCTGTTTTAGATTTTATCTGCAAAGACCTAATTGCTTCAGGATTTGAAATCTTATTCCGTTCGGAAAACATTACGAACGGCTTATCTCAATTATCAACATTAAAGAAACTCCCCAAAACGGCTATTATAGACCTTGACTTTTATGATGAGAATGTGCTGGAACAGCTTCAGGAATTAAAGGCTAAATACCCAACTATTAGACTAATTGCCCACAGTGATATTGATGATATAGAAACCGCAAAAATCCTTTCGGAAATAGGTGTAGAAAGTCATCTGCTTATCGGTAGCGATGCAGACGATTTTAAAAGAGCTATCGAGAAAGTTTAAATATCTGTTCTAAATAAAGCGACGTTCTTTTGCTTCTTTTCTTTGGTCGCTGTGTGAAAAGAAAAGAAGTCATACCATAAACAATAAATGGGATAATGAATATCCCACGCAAATAATGTCGCAACCTGTTTGGTAAAATGTGAAGTAAGGACGGTGCGTAGTCCTGCATTTTGGCAAAGGGGTTGCACCTTATAAGATGCAAAAAGACTGCCCGACCATCGGGAGGTGTGTCTTTTTGCCGCCCGATTTTCGGGCTTTACCCAACCTTTATCGGTTGGGTGCGGTAGTCTTTCAGATTGTGGAAAAATCCCCTGTATTCCGTCATTCCATAGCGAAATAAGTCCCAAAGTAAGGAACAACCCATTTGAGCCAATGAGCCATTGATAAACAAATCCTGTTTTTGCAATGCTTCGGCAAGTGAGCAACTTGGTGTGTCGTCCTGTTCTTCGGATTGCTTCAGCAAGTCGCCAAATTCTTCGGTAACAAATGGCAGGCTTGCCACCGTTTCGTATTTTTCGGAATTAGGCTGTTTTATCTCTCCGATAGTAGATAACAAAACTTGTCCTGTGTGTTGGCTGTTCCCAAAATCCAACCAATATTTTGGTGTATCTCTGTAACTTCTGCGGTGGCTGACTGCTTTCAGTATTTCGGCAACGCCAAAACGTGCCTGTACATTATCAACGCAAGTAATAGTAATGGTCGCCTGTGCTTCTTCGGGTATTCGCCCGAAATTATCCTTTTCAAATTTTCGGTTCTCCGCTTTCCAATTTGTACCGATACAACGGTTTACACGGTTGATTAAAGCAACGGATTTATACAATCCTGTTTCGCTTTCAAAAAAACGCTGTCTGCCTAAATTTGCAGTCGAGATAATATCATCATCCCACAATCTTACGGACAACCCTGCGTGTCCTAAAGCGGTCAAACTTTCGTTTATTTCTAACAAGGCTGTCAAAACTTTTGAGCCTGTGCCACCTGCTCCGATAAGGTTTACCGTAATGGGGTTGGTCGGGTTTAGCAGATAGTTGTCTGTAAAATGTATTTTTGTTTTATCGGTATTCATCACAATAGATTTTTAAGTGTTTTGTTGTTCTTTTTTAATGCTTCTTTCGGAAAGGGTTTGTTTGTATTAACAAGGTCTTTCCAAAGGGTTACGATGTTCTTTTTGGTCAAGTTCTCACACAATGAATGGCTGAAATAGGAATTGAAAAAATAATGCTCCCAAGCCTGTATAAATTCTTCAACCGAAGCCGAATTTTTAATATCAATACTTACCGTTCCCATACATACATTGCCTTTTTCGTAGATGTTGAAAAATGGGGTGTAATGCAAAGGTGTTTTCTCGGTGGGTCTTCTGTCGTTTGCCAAAGCAAATACAGTCAGACTGCTTTTGCTCGCCAACCAAAGCATTGCGGGTACTTGTGCCATTCCGTTGGGAATGCCCAGACTGTCCACAAAATACAGTTGTCTTTGCTGTGTTTTGGTGTACCATAGTACAGTGCCTTTATCAAGGCTCGGATTGATGTGCAGAACATTGGTAGGCAAAATTCCTTTTGACTTTAAAAAGGCGGTGTTCTTTTCTTCATCGGTCTGTAAACACTTTGCCAAAACATTGGCTTCTTTTACGGTCAATGGGTGGGCATTGATAGGGTTTCCGTCCTTATCCATATCGAAATGCTCTACATAGGTTTCTTTCTCCGTGCTGTTGGTTTCGTAAAAAACCAATGCTGATTTAGGAAAATAAAGCGTTCCGAAATTTGCTGTTATGTCGGTTGCATTGTTCATTATTCTGTGGTTTTATAGTTATTCAATAGGTATGAAAGGTCGTCCAATAGTTCAAACAGTCGGTTCTCAAAATCAAGGTTTCCAACCGATATTTTACTTCCGTCAAAGACTTTGTTAATGGTCGGTTCTTCCATTACTCCGTACTCGTTAAACTCGTTGTTGATGCTTTCTGTAAGGCTTTCATAAAGCCAACCTTTGGTATCGGAAATAAAGGAGATATACTTTTCCATTCCGATAACTTCGTTTTCGCAATCATCGTTATAGGGGTCTTGTTCGGGCATTGGTGCGTTTCGGAAAATACTTGCTGTCGGGTATTCCGTATAAAGGGCAAAGGCATTACAAGCCACGTTCCAACATTCTTTATCAAATGTATCACGGCTTTTAAAACGGCTTAAACGCTGTTCAAATACCGTTAGATTTATACGGTTGTATAACTTCTGCTCAATCTTGTCGCCAATGGTTTCCGCTTTCCTCAATTCATTTTTATAACTTTCGGTTTCTTCCGTTTCATCGTCATTATCTATCCAATCTTTATGCGTTTCATACAGCCAATACAAATAACTGTCCTCCTGTCTGTAATACGGTATTCGGGCAATATGGTACAGATAACTGCAAACCGAAGTCAGTAAATGTGCGGTGTGTTTTCGCTGTTTGTCGTGCAACATTTCAAAGAGTGGAACAATAGGAATGTAAAACAGCGTTGTACCTGTGTCGTATCTTTCCTCACTCGTTAAAAAGGTTTTCTTACTGTCCAGTATCAATTTAAAACCGTCCCAATTTCTAAGGCTTCGTTTCATTTTAGTGTCCATATCCCACATAGCCAGTACCATATTGTAGGGATAACCGTAATCCTGTTGGGTTGGCATTGGCTCAATGCTGTAATGCTCGGCAAGTTTGGAAAGGGACTGATAAAAATCCCTTTCCGATTTCTTACAAGCCTGTACAGATTGTGCTGTTTTCAATTTAGGCAGAAACGTACATTTTAAAAAACCATTGGTAGCATTGCTATCGGTACGGATTTCCGTTTGTCTTTTTGTACTTGGTCTGCGTCTTTTGGTCTTTGCATCCATTGTGCGAACTCGCCCAACTGTCGGTGCAACTTCTGTTGCCTTTGCTGTTCGGGTATATGGATTGTTCCCGATATTTTGTTGCGTTGCATAGTTCATTGCTTTACGGTTTTAAATTATCCTTTTGTCCCCATTACGCTTTCAAATCTGTACTCGACTGCATCGTCCTTAATCTTCGGTGCTGATACCTTTGCAGTTGTCAAAATCGGGTACATATTGGCGTAAAAATTCATTACTGCTTCCACGCTCCAACCTGTTTCGGGGTCGGTCAATGTGATTTCCTGTCCTTTATCTTTGAGTATAAAAACTCTCGGTAATACTGTTGCTAATAACATAAATTCGATTTTAAGGGTTAATACTGTTCTTCGTTCTCGTCTGCTTCATCAATGGGATAATCGGCAGTAGCTTCTACCGTTTGTAGTGGCTCTGCGGTTGGTTCTTCCATTGCTCCGAAAAGGCTCGGTGTTGCAAACTTGTCGGACAATGATGTTTTGCGTTTGCGTATCTCATCTGCTTTTTCGGGAAACTCCGTAATGTCAGGTACTTTCATCCACGCTTCACGGAATTTGCCCTCTTTCTCCAGCTCGTCCACCTTTGCCATACCGTCTTTGTATTTCTTGTCTTTGGCTTCTTTTTCCTTTTTGGCTTTCTCGGCTTTCTGCTTCTCCATTTCGGATTGCATTTTGACTGCTTCCATTTGCTTCATAAAGGCTTCCATATCGACCATTAAACCCGAAACGGTTTGTATAGGTGCGGTTATCTGCTGAAAAAATCCCTCGTCAAACTCTTGGGGCGTGGCGTTAAATGTCAATGGGGGAATGAGGTTTTTGGCACTATCTCCGCATTGCTCATTGTTGAGAATAATCGATACAATTAGGTTATTTTCTACTCCCTTAGAAATGTTCAGTTGCAATACTCCTGTAAAATCCAATTGCTGTATTTGATTGAAAAAATTTGTGTTCATTGCTCTTAAATTTTAATGTGTTGTTACTTGTTCTTTGATTGCTGTCAGTTTCTCGTACATATCCACCCAATAGGCTTTTTGCCTTTTGTCAAACTCCGAAAAACTTTTATCCTTATGCCTGTATTCCTTGTAGTCTGCCGTTATTCTTATGGCTTCGTCAAGGTCTGTTACTTCAATTAGGCAACCGTTTAAATCTGTTATGTACATTGCTATCCTGTTAATTTTTGATTTCTGCGATTTGCTCAATCTTGCCGTAAACAATGGTTTTAAGGCTTGTTTTGTCGGGAGCATTGTATTCGTGCCAACTGTCGTACTGCTTTACCAAATAAGTTTTCAGCACATCTTCAAACCCAAAACGATAGCCTTGCAAGGGAACGGCTTTTTTGAAAAAGGCATTTCGGTTTACGGCTTCCGCAAGCCAATTTTTCTCGGCTCGGTTCATCTTCTCTCCTTTGTTCAGTTTTTCCCTTAGCAGGTACACTTTAGCGTATTGCAGGGATTGTAATTCGGGTACATCGTGACGTACAAACTTTGTAGCTATTGTTTCAGTTTTCATTGTACTTGGTTTAAAGGTTGATGATTTTCAATTTTCCGTTCCAATAGAGTTTCCAATATGTCGCAATCACTTTCGTGAGGTTCGCCCTCAAAGTGGTAGGTATCGGTTTCTTCGTCAAAGTGAAACTTTTCAAAGTCCTCGTACTCCAAATAAATATTCGTGAGTAGCTTGTCAGAATAGGTTGCCCTGCCATATACAAGGTTGCTCACTTCTTCATAGTCCTGTGAGAAACTCACATTATACTGTTCTGCTATCTTTTTCAGCACTTCAGTATTTGGCGACCATTTTGTTTCGTATTGAAATATCCCTGTATCGCCCTCGTTACAATAGATGTCGAAAAAATAACCGCCATTGCTATCCTCTACGAAGTCGGGCAATTGTCCGCATTCTTCTTTTTCCTGTTTTTCAGCCATTGCTTTGAATAGCTGTTGTATCTGTTCGATTGCTTCGGGTGTTCCCTCGAAATAAACCGTATTGTTGCACCAATTAACCATAATCAAATGTTTTATTGTTAGTGTTAATTTTCTGCGGTGTAAACCCCATTTACATAGTAGCCGTGCGACTTTTCCCAAAGGCGTATTAAACCGTCTGTATCTATATAGAAATGCTCTGTACGATTGCAGTAAATAATAAATACGCTTTCGTCTTTATGCTTCTTTTCAAGGCTCTTGGCTCTCGCCAGACTTTTAGCTTCCTCGATTGTTGTTGCTTTCATATCCTGCTGTTTTGTATCGTTTAAAATTTCTACTATATCCACAATGGCACATTCGGGGCAACCCTCTGAGGTTGTTATCTGCTGTATAGCTCCCTGTTTTCCGCTTAGTGATACTACTCTGAGCGTTGTTGTGCCTGTGTCGTGCTTCAGCGTTGCTTTATATATTCCTATTGTCATTGCTTGGGTTTTATAGTAGGCTACCACCGATTAAGGCGGTAGCCTGTGGTTATTTAATTAAGGTTTAGGATTTCCGCACCGTCCGAAGCAAAGGCGGTACACAACTCAAATGCTTTCTGTGATTTGAGTTGAGCCGTTCCACCTAATACAATGGATTGTAGTTTGGCTTCGTTGTCTTTGTAACTGCGTACATTTTGGAAATAGCCTGTAACAGCGTTGTACGCTCCGAACAATGTACCTTTTGTGGTGTCCATTTGTTGGGTGTCGCTTGTCATTGCGTATGCAAATGCGTTCTCAACGGTGTTTTTGAACATTGTGGACATTTCATCTTCCGCACCTTTTTTGATAAGGTCAAGCGTTTCTTTGTTCGGGCAAAGTGCCAACTGTATCAGTTTTCTAACCTCTTTGTCTGTTGCTCTTACCTTTGTCCAATCGTTGAAAATGCCCTGTAATTGGTCGCTCAATGTGTTTGCCAATCCCATAATCTTGTGGGCGTTCTCGATACGTTGTTTTGCTCCCGAAGTGTGCTTAATACGGACAACGTTGGTCATATTACGCAATGAAGCGTTTAAGGTATTTTGGCAAACGATACGGATAGGCGTAAACGCTGCGGTAATACTTCCGCTACCATCGTGCGAAGTGGTAAGGAAAATGTATTTCTCCGTTACATCATCGCCATTGCCTACACGGATATAGTCAGGCAGTTTGGCTGTGATAAAAATGCGTTCTCCGTTGCCCAATGCTCCTGCGGTTTCATAGAGAATGCCCTCGCCACCGCCTACGATAGCATCAAAGAAATTAAAGGCTTCACGGTTTTGTACGATATGGTAATCTTTACCCACTACGCCCAATACTGCATTGTTATCGGTGCGTATGTTGGCGAAATAGTTAGGTACTTCCAATTCGCTACTGCCTATCTCTATGCCTTTGGCAGTTTCGATAATGCCCGAACCTTTGGTAAATAGTGGGGATTTCACTACCTCGTAATCTAACCCTGCGTGTTTGATTGCTTCCTCGCTTGTTGGGTATTGCTCCACGATTTGCCCCAAACCGTGCCACGCTTTTTGCTCTACTGAAAAGAAACTGTACTTTCCTGTTTTCTCGTTGAAATTGATGTTATGTGCCATTTTGATAAAATTTTGATGTTAAAAAATGATTGAATTGTTGTTTTAGAATGGTAGGTCGTCCTCTGTTCCCTGTGCTGTAAATCCGTTGCTTTCTGATTGTGCAGTAGCTTGTACGGTTTCGGCTCTGTTGCCACCTCCGTGCAATTTGATTTGTGAGGTGTGGAAATTCAGACCTGCTCTTGCTTCGCCCTCTTTGTTTACCCACGCTCTTGTGCTTACACGTCCTGTGAGTTCTACCAAAGTGCCTTTTGTCAGTAGCCTTGCCACGTTTGCGGTTATCCAATAGGCACAATCGAAGTAGGTTGTTTGCTCTACTCGTTCGCCCTGCTTGTTCTTGTAGCTGTCGTTTACCGCTACTGAAAAGTTTACTACCTGTTTTTCGTTCGACAATGTGCGTACTTCCGCATTTCTTGTCAGTCTGCCTGTGATGTTCATCTTCTTTGATTTTTAGTTATTGATTTCGATTTGTTTTTTTTTTGATTTATTCGGCAATGAGAGGAGGTGCTGTTTCGTTTCATTACCATTTTCAATGCTTTTAATCTTCGTATCTGACATTTTTTTTTATTCGTGTAAAGAGCCGGAGTATGCTATGTTTCGTTTCACGAGCATAAAAGGTTCGTGTTTAGCCGACACAAGGTTTTGGAAAACAAATACTACCCAACGGGTGGAGATTTTTTTCCAAACTTGCGTGACCTTTTGGTGGCGTTAAGAACACGGAAATACCTTTGCTCTTGAAATGAGACAAAAAAGCATACGGCACTTTGGATAAAAACTATTGTGGAAGCCTAAGAAGATGGCATTTGAAAATGGTTCGTAGTGATTTGAAATAACACTTCCAATTAGCTGGATTGATAAATGTTTTTTTAGCTTGTGTGGCTCTCAAAGCCACATTATCAGGGATTTTAAAAATGCTGTAAATGGAATTAGCGGAGGTAGGGTGTTTTTAAAATGGCTGTTTCAGAAGTAGCCGAAAAAAGCTCTTTTACAGCGAGGGAATTGGAAAGGGGTAAATGTGCTTTGGCTATAAAAAGTTTAGGGCAAAAAAAAACAGAGCCGTCAAGCTCTGTTCTATTAGTTGTGTCGGATTTAATTAAATAGCTACCGTTAAAAATGCTTCTTCCATTGCCTTGAATTTAGGTGTTACCAAATCCATATCCTTACTGATTTTCTGACTGGTAATTTTTGCATAAATCTGTGTGGTAGAAATATTTTTGTGTCCCATCATTTTGCTTAAACTTTCAAGTGGTACGCCCTCGGTCAAAAACATTGTTCCGAAAGTATGCCTTGCCGTGTGGAAAGTTACTTTTTGCTCTGTAACAATCTCTGCGTTTTCAATCAGTTTGGTAACGTGGTTATTGCAGGTAGCATTGGTTGGAATTGGAAAGATAAATTCATTCCTTGTTGTACCTTGATATTTTTCAATAATGCGTTTTGGAATATCCATTAACCTGACATTGGAAGCAACATCTGATTTCTTTCTCCGGCTGATAATCCATTGATGACCGTCAAAGAAAGATTGAATATTATTTCTTTTCAATTTCTTAATATCCGCATACGCAAGCCCTGTAAAACAACTGAAAATAAACAGGTCTTTTACAACTTCGTACCGTGGGTGCGGTGCTTTGGATAACATTAGTTTCTCAACGTCTTCTTTCAATATGTAACCTCTGTCGGTTTCTTCCATATTTATTTCGTAATCCTGAAACGGATTATCTCGTATCAATCCCTTTTTAATAGCCAGTTCTGCCAAAGCCAATACGGGCATTGTGTACACCCAAATAGTATTATGGCTTAACTGTAAATCATAGCGGAGGTAAAAATCAAACTCACGGATAAAATCGTTGTTCAATTCACGAAAAGCCATATCATCACGATGATAACGTTCCTGTATAAACTTGGAAAGATGATTGTAAACCGTGATGTACTTATTGTAAGTACCCTCTGAGCGTTCTTCCTTTTCGACCAGTTTCTCAAATTGCTCATTCTGGTCATTAAAAACTTTTAAAACAGCATCGTCCATTACACCTACACCCAAAAAGGCGAGCTTCACTTTCTGCGCGGTAGCAAAGCCCTCATTTTTGAGCATATTCTCGTAAATCGTATCAATACGACCACGTATGTTGTCTAATTTTTTATTTACTCTCACTGCTTCAGCACTTTTGCCTAAAACTCTGCCGAACTTTAAATCCCAATTATCTGCATTAATTTCTAACTTTGTTCCGAAAGTTTTAGGAGTTCCGTCAATGGTAATACGTGCCATAATCGGAGCATTACCGTTCTTTTTTGGTTCGTTCTTTTTCAGGTAGAAAAGCAATTTAAACGTTGACCTTTTTGTCTGTTCCATAACCACAATGTTTAATGTTTAAAATTAAATTACATTGAGTTACAAGGAAATGTAAAAAGGAGTGCAAAAGACTGAAATATAACCTATTAGTCTTTATCAGTTACCGATTGAATTGGTAACGATTTAGGAACCTAACTTTGCATTTTCAAGCCCAAAACCTATCGGACAACGACTTCCGAAAAAAGACTACACTTTTATAAAGCATTGTATAATAACGGGTTTAACCGTTTTGCTTATCTTTGCTTTTTATTAATCTTTTTTGTTAAAAATTCTATAAAATGAGCCACGGAAAACTGAGAGAAGAAAAAGATTGCCTCAATTGCGGACATATTGTTGAAGAACATTACTGCCCCCATTGCGGTCAACAGAACATCCAGACCAGACAGCCCTTTTATTATCTCTTCACGCATTTTGTAGAAGATTTCACCCATTATGACGGTCAATTTTGGGGAACTCTTAAAAATCTTCTTTTCAAACCGGGTAAATTGACCAATACTTATCTCGAAGGTAAAAGGCAAAAATTTGTTCCGCCGGTTAAGCTTTATATTTTTATCAGTTTCATTACCTTTTTCCTGTTTGCCGTATTTCCCCCTTTCAATATTAATTTCGAAGGCAAAAAAAATTCAAAAAAAGAAAAAATAGTTTCATTGAATAGACTTGCAGAAACTTCAAAAAAGCTTGATAGCATAAGAACGGAAAAAAAAATGAAAGGAACAGATTCTGTCACAATTACTAAAGTGAATGCCTTACTAAAAGACTCTGCAAGATTAAGCGATATCGAGAATAGTTTTGATATGAGCAAGAAACTGGATGATGATTTTGAGTTTAATGGCTATACAAACAAAAAATCATATGATTCTGCAAAAGCAAAAAATCCATCGTTTTACGATTTCATCAATGTTCCTGTTGCTCACAAATTCTTCGAACTAAAAGAAAAAGGTGTAACAAAAGGAGAAATTGTAAAAAAATTGGGTGAGACTTCTTTTCATAATCTGCCAAAAGCGTTGTTCATTTATCTTCCGATTTTTGCATTTTTCCTGTGGATTTTCCATAACAAGAAAAAATGGTGGTATTTCGACCATGGGATCTTCACATTGCACTATTTCAGTTTTTTATTATTGACCATTTTGTTATTTTCCTTTTTATATAAATTGGCAGATGTAACACATAGTTCAATTAGTGTCATTATTTATTTATTAATGAACGTGATATTCTTCTACAGTATAATCTATTTCTTCATAGCTCACTACAAAGTTTATCACACGCACGGAGTCATTAGTTTTATCATTGGCAGCATTCTGTTTATGTTTAATTTCTTTGCATTTATGTTTTTAGTTGTCGGGCTTGGAACTGTAAGCTTCCTGATGATTCATTAAAAATAAAAAGCCGGACTTCTTTCGAAATCCGGCTTTTAAATTATATTTCAAAAAAATTAATACCTCAACGATTTGCTTTCCCGGAAGCTTGCAATCATATAATAAGCTACGAAAACTGTAGAGAATTTGATAATAGACGGAACTGCGGTTTCAAAATCAAAAAAGATTAATCCAATAGCAACTAAGAAAACAATTCCAATCAAAGAAATTCCCATTTTTTTTGGTAACGGCCACTCTGGGTGGTCAACAAAATAAGCTAATCCCCAGCCAATCCCAAAAGCGGAAGCCACGTAAAGTTCTACCCAAAACTCAGCTGGTTCTCCCGTAAAACGTCTTAAGAAAAAACTAATTAAAGTTCCTACTACAAAATACATCAGCGCTTTTACCATTTCAAAAAATTTTGACAAAAGTAAGAAATGTAATTTGTACAATAGAAAAGTTTTGCAAAACCGCAAAAGTCACAAAAGCTATTTGTTATTTTTCAGTTTATCAAAAGTTTCTATCAAGTTTTTCTTTTGTGACTTTTGTGGTTTAAGTTTTTAATAATTAAAATCAATAAAGTTCAAAACGCCCCTCAACAAAATTCCTTAGATTTGTGTAAATGATATTTTTATGCGCGAGGTAAGACTCAATTCTATTCTGGACAACGACTTCTACAAGATTACAATGCAAAATGCGGTAGTGAAATTGTTCACGAACGAGATTGTAAAATACGAATTTATCAACCGAGGAAAGCACGAGTTTCCGGAAGGTTTTGCAGAGGAACTCAGAAAGTCCGTCAACGCAATGGCTGAACTGAAACTCACCAAAGACGAAAAAAAATATCTCAAAGTCACTTGCCCCTATCTTGCTCTACCTTACCTCGATTTTTTGGAAGGCTTTCATTATGACCCTTCCGAAGTGAAGATCGAGCAACACGGAAACGAACTAAAAGTTTCGGTGGAAGGCCTTTGGTACAGAACCATTCTTTGGGAAGTTCCTTTGCTGGCGCTCATCAGCGAACTTCATTACGAAATGAATCATCTGGAAAGACAAACCAACGAGGAAGTCATTAATAAGACTGTAGAAAAAGCCGTTCATTTGACAGAACTTGGCGTTCCTTTTGCCGAATTTGGAACCAGAAGAAGACATTCTTACAAAGTTCACAGATTGGTAATGGATGCTTTGATTCAGGATAAAAAATCGACTTTTACTGGAACTTCGAATGTCCATTTGGCAATGCTTTACAAGGTAAAACCAATCGGAACACACGCGCACGAATGGTTTATGTTTCACGCTGCGGAGTTTGGTTTCAAAATGGCGAATTCTATCGCATTGGAAAATTGGGTAGATGTTTACCGTGGTGATCTGGGAGTAGCACTTTCTGACACTTACACGACGGAAGTTTTCTTCCAACAATTCGATAAGAAATTTGCGAAGTTGTTTGATGGTGTTCGTCACGACAGCGGTGACCCATTTGAATTTGCTGACAAAACCATTGCCCATTATCAAAAACACGGCATCAATCCATTATTCAAATACATTATTTTCTCAGACGGTTTGAATCTCGAAAAAGTTGAAGAAATTACCAACTATTGCAAAGGAAAAATCGGAATTTCTTTTGGAATCGGAACCAATTTGACGAATGATGTCGGTCTTAAACCAATGAATATCGTGATGAAACTCATCAGTGTAAAAGGCATCAATAACGAATGGATTCCGACTGTGAAATTATCTGACGAAAAAGGAAAATATACCGGCGACCCGAAAATGATAGAATTGGCGAAGGAGTTTTTGAGGATACAATAAAAGAGATAATCACAATATAGAAATCCGTTAAAATGACAACTTTTCCAGTAACAGCTTCAACATTGTCAGAAACAGAATTAGGAAATTTCATTAAAGAAAAATATGATTTAAATGAAAATTCTGAATGTAAATTGTTTCGAACAGGTGTTAATCACACTTACTTTTTGACAGATACAAAGACTAAATTTGTTGTCAGAGTTTATTGTTATGAATGGAGAACAAAATCAGAAATCCGAGAAGAATTAGAATTATTAAAACTACTTCAAAGTAATAATCTTTCAATTTCATTTCCAATTCCTGATAAAGATGGAAATTTCATTCAGGAAATAAATGCTCCGGAAGGACTTCGATATGCTGTTGTTTTCACATTTGCAGAAGGTGAAAAAATGCGATTTATGACTAATGAAACCTGCTTCGCAATTGGTTCTATTATGGCTGAAATTCACAATATAACTGCAACTAAAAAAATTGATAGAGTAAATTATAATTCTGATATTTTGTTGAACAAACCTTATGATTATCTGACTTCTTATTTTTCCGAAGATTTAGATGAAATGAAATATCTCAAAGAAATTGGTAACAAAATATCCAGGAATTTTGGAAAAAACACTTTGTCAGAAAATCAAAAAGGAATAGTTCATTTGGATATTTGGTACGATAACTTGAGTGTGAATAATGAAAAGAAAATTACCATTTTCGATTTTGATAATTGTGGAAATGGATCACTGATTTTGGATATTGGCTATTTCTGCAAACAATTATTTTTCATTGAATCCGACAAGCAAATTTACGAATCGAAGGTTGAAAGCTTCCTAAACGGCTACAGAAAAAAAAGAAACCTATCCGATAATGAACTCAATCTAATTCCCGACGCAGGAGCATCAATTTTCGCATTTTACCTTGGTGTTCAAGCGCAGAGATTTGATTGGTCTAATATATTCTTCACAGAAAACTATCTCAAAATGTTCGTCGGAAGAATTAAAAACTGATAGATTATTATGAAACTAAAAAAATAATCAATTAGTCAATTAACATTGGTCTTATTTAATTTATAGTTCAACTTATTTTCATTGAATTAAGTATCATTAATCAACTATTGGATTAATATTCTTGTCAATTCTTCAAAAACCGACACATTTTTAACATTCTCCGCATTTATTTTCGTCTGGGAAAGTGAGATTCTATTTTTGTTCATTCAAAAAACTGTATTATGAACAATAACTATCACTTCTCTGGTAGAATGATTTTTATTTTTCTCTTATTTTTCGGAGTTTTCGCTTTCGCACAAACAGGAGTTAAAATAAAATATTATACCGGAACAGAACAGGGATTCAACGTTTCGGCTTCGGGAAAATTATATTTCTCAGGCGATAATCTTTTGATAAAACCTGAAGCTACTTCTACGGAAACTAGTATTCCTGTAAGTATCATTCAGAAAATCACTTTTACGGATGACGTTCTGGCAACTGAGGAAATTGGAGCTAACAAGAGCAATCTTCAACTTTACCCAAATCCTTCCACAAACTATATCAGAATCAAATCTGAATCGAAATCTCTGGCTGTGAAAATTTACAGTACAAACGGACAATTGGTTCTTTCCGGAAATTACAAATCTGACGAAGATATCAATGTTTCCAAACTGAATGCTGGTGTTTATCTGGTTCAGGCGAATGGTGTAACTATTAAATTTATCAAAAAATGAGAAAGTCTTTATTATTAATGTTAGTGATGCTTTTCTCTTTTTCGATTAAAGCTCAGCAAAAAGTAGTTGTTCATAATTCTGGGAACACGATGTATGCTTCTCCGATTGCTTCGGTAGACAGTATCAAGCTCGACAATACGTATTCGAAATTCAAATTGAGCGGACAAACCAGCACTCTGGATATCAGAAAAAATGTAATTGATAGTTTGACGTTTACAAACAATACTGTCAATTTTGACAAAATCTACATCATCTACAACGGGACAGATAATGCTACGATTATCAATCCTTATTCAGCAAGTGGAGTAACAATTACTGCAACTGGAGGAGCGGTTACAGCAACCTCAACTTCGTCAATCAGCAATTTGCAATACCATCTTTTGGGAACGAGCTCTTCGGGAAGTTTAACAATAAATTCCGCAACGCCTGCAAATTTCATCTTGAATAATCTGAACCTTACCAATCCAAACGGTTCTGCAATCGGAGTTACCGGTGGTCAAACGCATACTTTCACTTTGCAAAGCGGAACGACAAACTCTTTAACAGACGGAACTGCAAGTACAAAAAACGGAGCATTGCAAACCAATGGGAAAATAATTTTTAACGGAACAGGAACTTTAAACATTAACGGGATTGCAAAACATGGCGTTTCTACTTCTAAAGATATCGAAATCCAAAACGGAACAATCAAAGTCACTGGCGCAGCTTCTGACGGATTACATTCCGAAGGTTTCACAATGAATAACGGCGATTTGAATATCACTGCAACTTCTGATGCGATTGACGCTGGCGATGCTGCCATCTCAATTTCTGGAGGAACAATTACCTCAACTTTAGCTTCGGCAGATGTGAAAGGAATTAAAACCGGAAGTAATACGATTAATATTTCTGGCGGAACAATTAATCTGACTTTAACAGGAGCTCAATCCAAAGCAATCAGTGCAAAAGGTAATATTACAATTAGTGGAGGAAATATTACTGCAAATGTTTCCGGAGCGGCAGTTCTTACGGCTTCAGGAACAGGATTTGACCCGTCCTACTCTACTGCAATTAAAACTGATGGCGTTTTGACTGTTAGCAATGCGACTATTAATTTGACTTTAACATCAACCGCAAACGGTGGAAAAGGAATTTCGACAGGAAAAGAGATTAACATTAACAGCGGAAATATTATAATTTCAACAGCTGGAAATGGAGCGGCTTATACCAATACTTCTGGTGTTGCAGATTCTTATTCATCGTCTTCAATTTCATCTGATACAGATATTAATATTCTTGGAGGAACATTAATTTTAACCAATTCAGGAACAGCAAGTAAAGGAATCAAGGCTGATGGAAATGTGACTATTGCCGGAGGAAGCACAACAGTAAATCTTTCAGGAGCAACATTACTGAATGCATCAGGAAGCGGTTTCGACCCATCTTACCCGACAGGAATAAAAGCTGACGGAAAAGTTACAATTTCAAACGGTACTGTTACAATCACAGGAACTACAAGCGCAACGGGAACAAAAGGGATTTCTGCCGATGCTGATATAGATATTTCCGGAGGAACAATCAATATTACAACAGCTGGAGCTGGAGCAAAATATACCAACACAACAGGCGCTACAGATTCTTATTCATCTGCAGCGATTTCTGGAGACGCCAATGTGATTATCAGCGGTGGCTCTTTGACAACAAACAGCTCTGGAGTTGCAGGAAAAGGAATCAAATCTGACGGACAAGTGACCATTGGAACAGCAACAGGCAATCCGACTTTGAAAATCACAACAACCGGAGCAAGATTATTGGTTTCAGGAACAGATTATTCTCATCCAAAAACTTTGGTTGCAGCTGGTGCAATTGTCATCAATAATGGAAATAATACTTTTAATTCTACAGATGACGGAATCCATTCTGATACTTCTGTAACAGTCAATGGCGGAACAAATACCGTTTCTGCCATCTCAGCAACTTCAGGTGTTGGAGAAGGTATTGAAGCGCCAATTATCACTTTAGCTGGCGGTATTAATAATGTTACGGCTTCTAACGACGGACTTAATGCCACTTATGGAACTGTTTCGGGCGGAACTGAATCTAACGACGGCAGTCATCTTTATATCACAGGTGGAATCAATATTGTAACAGGAAGTGATGCGATTGACAGCAACGGAAACATTACAATTTCTGGCGGAACTACAATCGTAAACGGACCAACAAGCCAGCCGGAAGAAGGAATTGATTACAACGGAACTTTCCTGATGAACGGCGGAACATTGATTTCAGCAGGTTCAAATGCCAATATGACGAAAGCAATGGGAACAGCTTCTACCCAAGTAAGTATGTATATCAAATCTTCTGCTCAATTAGCAGCAACTTCTTTGTTACATATTGAGAATGCCACAGGAACAGAAATGGTAACCTTCAAACCGAAAAATGCAGTTTATTATTTCCATTTCTCAAGCCCGAACTTAGCCAAATCTACTCAGTACAAAATCTATTTTGGCGGAAGTTATAGTGGCGGAAGCTATGTTGGTAATTCCTCAGGTTGGGGATTATATTCCGGTGGAACTTATTCCACAACAGGAGCAACATTGAAAAGCACAACAACGACATCTGCTTCTGCAACTGTCAATACTATTTCTTTTTAATAAACTTAACTACTTTTTATATTATGGGAATGCAATTTTTTGTGTTCCCATTTTTTATTTGAAAAATTTCCACATCATAGAACTGTTAATTTTATTTAAAATTAATTTCTGTATCAAAAAAAAAATTTAATTTTACCATTAGTGAAAAGTTTAAAATTTTCTTGTCAAAAAAAAACAAAACACAAATCCTTTGGCATTAATTTTAATACTTAAAAACACAATATAAATTATTTTATACTATGAGAAAAACATTTAAAATTGCTGCTCTTGCCTTGATGGTCTCAATGACAGCTGTTTCTTGTAAAAAGAAAGTTTCTGACGCTGAACTGACTTCACAAGCAACTACTGTAATCACTGCTTACCCTGGAACTTCTGTGGAAGTGAAGGAAGGACAAGCTCACCTTAGCGGTGTTTTTGCAACAGAAGCTGATAAGCAAGCTGCTATCGATGCATTGAAAAAAGTACAGGGTGTGAAAGATGTTCACGATATGGCAACTGTTGCTCCAGTAGCTGCGCCTGTAGAAGTAAACACTGTGGACGCAGTAGTTTTGCAAAAAGTAAATGACGCCCTTAAAGATATCCCAGGTGTGAAAGCTGAAGATGTTGCAGGAACTTTGACATTGACAGGTACTACAACTTCTGCTAATGCTAGAAAAGTGAAAGAATCTGTAGATGCACTTAAAATTGGTAAATACGATAACAAAATCACAGTTAAATAACAGACAATGAGTTTACAAGATAAATATGCAAGTGTAGTTTCAGCAGCACAGTCTGCGGGACTTTCTGACCTTTCTGTTCAGGAGCAAGATGGTGTTCTTTATGTAACTGGAAAAGCAACCAACAGTGCGTCAAAAGACAGTGTTTGGAATGCACTTGGTGCAATCGATCCGTCTTATACGGCGACTGACATTAATATTGACGTTCAGGTTTCCGGATTGTCAGCTGGTGCTTCTCTTACAGTTGCGACAGATGAATCTAATCTTAACATCAGACAAGAACCTTCAACAGAAGCTTCTATTGTTGGAAAAGCTGCGAAAGGTGAAGTTGTAACTTTGGTTGAGCAATCTTCTGACGACTGGTGGAAGATCAAAACAGCTGACGGCGAAGAAGGTTATGCTTATGCAAGATATTTGAAAGCTTAATTTTTAAATTTCAATAAAATGTAAAACCTCTGAAAAATCAGGGGTTTTTTTCTATTTTTAAGGTCTGACATTTAACATTACGTCAATTTTCTATCTAACTTCTAACTATTAAATCTATTGATGAGAAAACTCCTCCCTCTTTTTATTCTGATTTGCCTGAAAATAAATGCCCAAACCTACAGCATTAATGGAAAAGTAACTGATCAAGACAATAATCCTATTGAGAACGCGACAGTTTCATTGATCAAACAAAAGGATTCTTCTATCATTAATTTTACCGGAACTAATAAAAAAGGAAACTTCGAAATCAAAATTCCTGAACAAAAAGAGATTTCATTTTTACAGATCTCCGGAGATAAATTCCGTTCGTCTTCTAAAAAATTTGAAGTTATTAATAAAGACGAAGACCTTGGAACTGTCAAATTAGAAAAAGATTTAATCACCAATATCGAGGAAGTCCAGATCACCGCTTCCCCAGTGAAGATCAAAAAAGATACGGTCGAATATAATGCTTCTTATCTGAAAGTAAAACCAGATGGAAAAATTGATGATCTACTGAAAGAAATCCCAGGTGTAGAAACCGATGAAGATGGAAAGATCACAGTCAACGGAAAGCCGATCAACAAAATCCTCATCAACGGGAAGCCTTTCTTTGACAAAGACGGGAAAATTGCATTGCAAACCTTCCCTGCCGATATTATAAAGAAGATCCAGATCACAACTTCTAAAACCAAGGAGGAGCAATTCACAGGAAGAACACCAAAATCTGACAGCTTGACAATCAATTTCAATATTGATGAAAAGAACAACAAAGGAAATCTAAATAACCTGATGCTCGGCTATGGAACGAACAAACGCTATGAAGGAACGATGTTCCTGACAAGATTTCAAAAACAGAGAAACATAGCTCTGATCGGCGCTTCAAATAACATTAATACAACAGGGTTCAGCGTTGATAGTTTTTTTGACAGCGGAACAAGGAGTAAAAACTCGGCAGTTAATGGACGACCTGTGAGCAGCGGGATTCTCAGAACTTCGATGGTAGGCGTTAATTATTCTGACAAGATCGGGGAGAGCCTGGATTTGGAAAAATTCAGTTTGCAGTACAACGACAGCAATCAGGAAACATATTCCAAAACAGATCGGACAACATTTTTGCCGGATTATAAACTTGATAAAAATTCGGAGCGGAGCGGAAATATGGACACTAGGAAATTCAATTTCAACACAGATGCGAATTATATGATCAACGGATCATCCAATATCATATTCTCTACGGATTTCACCAATACTTCCATCGACAGAACCAATGACAGCAAGAGCTTCACTTTCAAGGATGATGCACAGCTCAACAGTAATATCAATACATCCAGAGGGAATTCCAACAATAATAATTTCACTCCTAAAATCGGATACACCAAAAAGTTCCAAAAACCAGGTCGCTCTCTGTCGGCTTCTGTGAGCAATGTTTTCTCAGAGAATAAAAGTTCTAATTACAGCATTTTAGAAACCATTTTTTACCAGTCTCCGGAAGATAACGATTACAGAAATCAGCTTTCACAGACAAAAAGCTCAAGAAACAATTTCAGCGCAGATTTCAAATATGATGAGCCGATCTCTGATTCTGCAACAGTTTCCATTTCCGTCAATTATAATAACGAGAATCTTGGCAGTGAAAAAACCGTGAATGACCTTGATGTCAATACAAATCAATATTCGATTTACAATTCACTATTGTCCAACACTTTGAATCAGAATAATAATTATATCAGATCTCAGGTCGGCTATAACCTCAACAAAGAAAAATTCACTTTCCAAGCTGGAGCCAATCTGAATATCACAAAACTTGATGTCAATTCTATTTTCAATCTTCAGAATTACAATTTTCAGAGAAATTTCGTTTTACCGGAATATGACCTGACGTTCCAGTACAAATTTTCAAGAACCAAGAATCTGAGAATTACAAATGGCTCAAATTATACGATTCCTCAGGCGATGGAGCTTAATCCTTTTCGAGATGAGTCCAATCCATTGATGACACTCCAAGGGAATCTAGAACTGAAAAGCAGCTGGCAAAACTCGACCAATATTAATTTTACAAGTTCCGATTTTGCAAGAGGAATCAACTTTTATGCGAGATTCGGGTTCAGTTATCTGGATAATGACATTGTGGATTATTCCTATTTTGATGAGACGGGAAGACAGTTCAGTTCTTATGTGAATGTCAGCGGGAACAAACGTCTGATTCTAAGTTCTTCTTTTACAAAAAACTACAAATGGAACGGCAACCAGATAAAACTAACACCAAGTTTCTCTTCGAATTATAGTTACAGAAAAGGCTTTGTTGACGGGTCAGAATTTACGAATGACATTTATAATATCACACCAAGATTCAATCTCGGGCTGAATCTGAAAGACAGAATGGATCTGAGAGCATCTTACAGCTACGGTTTTTCTCAATCTCATTATACCAATTACAGGCTGGACAAAACCAAAACTACGAATCAAAATTTGACCATCGGCGTCACCAATTATTTCCTTGCCAAGACTTTCTTTATTGATAATGATTTCAGATTCAATGGAAACAATAATCTGTCTGCTGACTTCAATAGAAAATCTTATTTCTGGAACGCTAGTGTTAATTATCAGTTTTATAAAAAACAGATGTTATTGAAATTCAGGGTTTATGATTTGCTGAATCAGAGACAAAACGCTGTCACAAATATTGGTGACAACTATATCGAAGATAGAGAAGACCTGGTACTCAGAAGATATTTTATGTTGTCATTGATCATGAAATTCAATAAAATCGGTGGGAATAAGAGCTGATTAATACAATACTTCTTTCGTCAAAATACTTTCGATATTGTCCGGATAATCCACTTCTATCCTGTTTTCATAATTGATCCACTCTCGGATTTTGATCGGGTCAAGTTTGTCAGAATTCGCAACACCTAACCTGTCCAGCGCAAAAGCATTACACTCTTGTTCATATTGATTTTCTATCGGGATAACGAATAATTTCTTATTCATAAAAAGAGCTTCCGCTGGCGTTTCGAAGCCGGCGTTACAAAGAATTCCTTCGCAAGTTTCGAACAATTCCAGATATTTTATTTCATCAATCGGAAAAATCTCCACATTTTTGAACTTCTGATATTGCTTGGCATATTTTGAGAAAACCTTCCATTCCACATCAATTCTTGTCAGGAAATTTGTAATTACCTCATCCGAAAAACTTGGCAGATAAACGAGATAATGTCCTTTGTTTTCAGGATTCAGTTTTCTGATTTTTTGCCTGATAACAGGTTTTTTGATATGTGAATTATAATTCTCAAAATGAAACCCGATTTTCTTTTCACATGGCACATAATGTTTCAGAATAAGGTCTCCAAACCAATCTTTTTTCTCTGGTTTTGGGGTCTCCTTAAACGTTAGGGAAGCCTGATGGCTAAGTTCAACAATCGGCAAGTTTCTTAGCTTTGCTGCCCAGCCTGTCAATGGCTCAAAATCATTGATGATCAAATCATAAGCAGACAGATCCAGATCTTTGATGACCTTTGCCGCTTTGCAGAAATTATTTTGAAAGAAAGTCTTTTTATAGGACAATCCACCCGTTTTATTATAAAGCAGAGAAATTCCCTTGAATCTGAAATCAATATCAAAATCAGACTTAAGTTGCGTCTGATGCCCACTTATCAGTGTATCAACCAATGCATGTTTCTTGAGGATCGGGATGATTTCCTGGGCTCTTGCAAGATGTCCGTTTCCTGTACCTTGGAAGGCATATAATATTTTCATTGCTTTAAAAAATTTAAATATTTGTGCTTTTATAATTTTAAATAAGACGCCTGGACAAACTCAGTGTGACAACTTTAACAACAATTGTCAGTCTGAGGCTCTCGAAGACTTTTATACAATCTGAGTAACGATTTTCATCAGTTCTGCGCTGTCAATTTCCTTCATTTCGTCCGTTTCATCAGTCAGCGCATGTTTTTCCTCCTCATAAACAAACAATTTCCATTCACCATTATGATATTCCAAAGCGGAGAGATTTTCCACCCAGTCTCCGGAATTCAGATACATACATTTGCCTTTTTTGTTAACTACTTCTCTGATTTGAGGCTGATGAATGTGCCCGCAAATCACATAGTCAAAATGATTCTCTATTGCCAATTCGGAAGCAGTCAGTTCAAAATCACCGATATATTTCACTGCTTTTTTGACATTATTCTTGACTTTTTTCGAAAAGGAATATTTCTCTCTTCCCATTTTTTCCAATCCCCAATTTACAAGAGTGTTAATCGCAATTAGCAAATCATAACCTTTTCCACCCAACTTAGCAATCCATTTGGAATGTTGGACCGATGCATCAAAGACATCTCCGTGAAAGATCCAGGCTTTTTTATCACCCAGCTTCAGAACATGTTTGTTACAAAGCTTCAGTTTCCCCAGTTCGAAATCTGTGAAGTTTCTAAAAGCTTCATCATGATTACCGGTGATGTAAAAAACTTCTGCCTCTTTGGTCGCAAACGAGATCAGTTTTTTGATGACCTTCAAATGAGACTTCGGGAAATAGGATTTTTTGAATTGCCAGATGTCGATGATATCGCCGTTTAAAATCAAAATTTTTGGACGGATAGAATTCAGATATCTCAGCAATTCTTTCGCTTTGCAACCGTAAGTCCCAAGATGTACATCAGAAATAATCACAATTTCCACATCTCTCTTCATAGAGTTTCTGTTTTTACAAATTAAAGACTCTACTTTAAACTGTACATGAATGCTATTTTATTTTTGTTGATGAGAATTGGCTTCTTTCATTTGATTGTCTTAATATTAATTTAAAATATTAGTGGTTATTCTCTCAAAAATATTAGTTTTGTTCAATTACAATACATATAACAGGTCAAGAAATCGACTTATGCGATTTTATATGATTAATAAAAAAATAAAAGTTAGATATGAAGGGTCAGAATAAACTGTTTTTCGCAATCATTATTGCATTGATCTTAGGAGTTGTCTTAGGAGGAATCGTCCACACCAATTACCCCGACTCTTCAGAAGATTTTTCCAAAAACATCAAATTGTTGGGAACAGTTTTTATCCGATTGATCCAGATGATCATCGCACCCTTGGTTTTCTCTACTTTGGTGGTTGGAATTGCAAAAATGGGTGACATCAAAATGGTTGGTCGTGTTGGGACAAAAGCAATGCTTTGGTTTATCACAGCGTCCTTGGTTTCTTTATTGATCGGTTTGGTTCTAGTGAATTGGCTGGAGCCTGGTCACGTTACAAAACTTCCAATTCAAGATGCTGCTTCCGCTTCCGAAATCGTGAATAACAGCAAAGGATTTTCGATGGAAGACTTTGTAAAACACATTATCCCGAAAAGTTTATTCGAAGCATTTGCGACCAATGAAGTTTTGCAAATAGTAGTATTTTCTGTAATGTTCGGTATTGCATTGTCTGCAATGGGCGAAGATTATACAAAACCGGTTATCAAAGGATTAGACGTTATTGCTCACGCAATTCTAAAAATGGTAGGCTACATAATGTGGGTTGCGCCTCTTGGAGTTTTCGGAGCAATTGCCGCAGTTGTTGCGACCAATGGCTTTGAGATTTTCAAAGTCTACGCGATTTATCTTCGAGACTTTTTCTTTGCTTTAGCGGTTCTTTGGCTAGTTCTTCTTTTGGTTGGTTATATGATTCTCGGCAACAGACTTTTCGAATTATTACGACGAATCAAAGAACCTTTGTTGATTGCCTTTTCCACTACAAGTTCCGAAGCCGTTTTCCCGAAATTGGTAGAAGAATTGGAAAGATTTGGCTGCAACAGCAGGATTGTTTCTTTCATTTTGCCTTTAGGATATTCCTTCAATCTGGACGGAAGTATGATGTATATGACGTTTGCCTCGATTTTCATTGCTCAGATTTATGGTATTGATATGCCATTGGGGCAACAAATCATTATGCTTTTGGTTCTGATGTTAACAAGTAAGGGAATTGCCGGTGTTCCGAGAGCCAGCCTGGTTATCATCGTTGCCGCGTGTGGAATGTTCGACATTCCTGTTGAAGGAATTGCTTTGATTTTACCAATCGACCATTTCTGCGATATGGGAAGAAGTATGACGAATGTTTTGGGTAATGCCTTGGCAACTTCTGCTGTGAGCAAGTGGGAAGGACAGTTGGAAAGTTAAAGATTTATATTAACAAAGATAAAAATTTTGTCATTCCGGAGGAATCTAAACTGTAGAGATTCTTCCGGAATGACAAAATTACTTTTTAATGATGTAACAAATCAAACTTTAGAATTGTCCTTATGTCGTAAACCGGTACTAATGAAACAAACTCTTTTAATCCTATTATTCTTAAACATTTCATTTTTAGCATTTTGTCAAAACACCCAACAAACAAAAGCAATTGACAACTATCTGACGGAAGTAATGAAAACCTTCGAAATTCCAGGTATGACTGTCGGAGTTGTGAAGAATGATAAAGTTATTTTTCAGAAATATTATGGTAGAGAAAATTTAGAATCTGATAAAAAAGTGGATGCTAATTCTCTTTTCAGAGTTTATTCTACCACAAAACTGATCACTAATGTTGCCGTTTTCCAATTAATTGAGAAAGGACAATTGTCTTTAGAAGACAATATTTCTAAATATCTGGACAACATCCCCAAAGAATGGCAAAATGTCAAAATAAAAAATCTGTTGTCTCACTCATCAGGCATTCCGGATTTTGAGCGACATAATTTACCCACAGACATTTCAAACGCCGAAGTTTTTGAACGACTGTCCAAAGAAAAAATGGAATTCGAAACTGGTAATCGATTCAGTTATAATCAGACCAATTATATGATTTTGGCAATGATTATAGAAAAAATAACCGGACAAAAATTTGAAGATTTTGTTCTGAAAAATCAGTTTTCTGATGCGAAGAACAAAATCATATTCAATTCTGATTCATTTGAAGAAATTCCGAATCGAATCCAGTTTTACAGATATAATGATTCTCTCCAACAGTATAAAAAATCAACGCACGTTGGTGGTTTGAGAGCCCATCCTGCTAATGGACTGGCCATTTCACTTCCAGATTTTTTACAATGGAGCATTAATCTTGATACCAACAAATTCCTGAAAAAAGAAACAAAAAGGATGATGTGGAAACCTTTTGATTACACCAATAAACAAGATGTTTTTGCACACGGCTGGGAAATTATCAAAAGAGGGAAAGCTATGTCTTATGGTTTTTCCGGCGGGAACGTGTGTGCTTACAGTATGTTTCCCGAGAAAGACCTGTCTATCATTTTTATGTCAAACGGTTACAAATACAATACTTTCCCGCCTTTATATGCTATAGTCAACCACATTACAGGATTGATAGATAAACAATTAGCTAGTCCGTATTGGTCAATAGAAGAATCGGTTTTTTCTGATTTAATCAATAAGCCTGATGTTAAAAAGGAGATTTATGGTTATAGAATTGAAAACGACAAATTGATTTTCACTTACAAAACTCCCAAAGACTTAAATACTGAAGCGATAACCAAAATGTCTGTAGCAGGAACATTCAACGACTGGAATCCTGAGAATCAATCTTATCAAATGATTAGAAAAGGCCAGGACACTTTTGAATTGGTTTTGCCTAAATCTCAGTTTGAAAAAGGAAAAACTTATGAGTTCAGGTTTGTGATGAACAAAAATGGTTGGTTTACGACTCCCTACAGTGCGCTCAACACCAATGGAAAACCTGATGATAATAATCTGACTCTTGAGGTCGATTAAAATTTAATCTTTGAAAGCACTTTGACTCCGCTCAGTGTGACAGCTCTAGTAAGATTCACTTTTCCGGCATTGTCAGTCTGATGCTGTCGAAGACTTTAGTTAGCTTCGAGAACCTCAGTCTAACAAAACGTGATGCAAAAAAGATTGCAACGGAAAGCAGGTTCCCGGCTCCAAAAATGAGTTGGAGAGTTTAAGGATTTGAGAGTTTTTTCTTTTAAGCTGAATCACTCAAACTTTCAAACTCAAAAATGCTCTAACTCGCACGCCTATTAAATCATCAGCATAGACAAAATCACAAATCGTATTGATTCTAAATTAATTTTAAAATCCGTAAATTTGTTGCTTCAAAGAATAATAAAATTTTATGCTGACGAAATCAAAAGTTCAGGATTTTCTGAAAGAGATAGAAGTGGATGACCTGGTAAGTAATTTCCAAGTGATGGGCGATGATGTTTATATCGATATGACGTCGCACTCGCCTGCGATGCACGAGAAAAAGAAGCTGGAAGTTGCTATGAAGCAAGCTTTTGCTTCAGAATTCGGGGAACACATCAACTTGAAATTGAAAATCACTTCTCCTGAATTGCCTGCAACGCCTCCAACCAACGAGATCAAAGGAAAACAAATTCCGGGAATCCAGAATATCATTGCAATTGCTTCCGGAAAAGGTGGGGTTGGAAAATCTACAGTTTCGGCAAATCTTGCGGTGACGTTGGCAAAAATGGGTTTCAAAGTTGGATTATTGGATGCGGATATCTACGGACCGTCTGTTCCGACAATGCTGGATACAGAAGGTCAAAAACCAATTTCTGTAGAAGTGAACGGGAGAAACCTGATGAAACCAATCGAGAATTATGGCGTAAAAATGTTGTCTATCGGATACTTTTCCGGAGCTAACCAAGCTGTAGTTTGGAGAGGACCAATGGCTTCTAAGGCATTGAATCAAATGATTCGTGATGCAGATTGGGGCGAATTGGATTTCCTGCTGATTGACCTTCCTCCAGGAACTGGTGATATTCATTTATCTATTATTCAGGAAGTTCCGGTTACAGGAGCTGTGATTGTAAGTACACCTCAACACGTTGCATTAGCCGATGTTAGAAAAGGTATTGCGATGTTCAATATGGAAAGTATCAACATTCCGGTTTTGGGATTGATAGAAAATATGGCTTATTTCACGCCAGAGGAATTACCTGAGAATAAATATTATATCTTTGGAAAACAAGGTGCTCAGTTTATGGCAGAAGATTTGGGAATTCCGGTTTTGGGAGAGATTCCTTTGATTCAAAGCATCAGAGAAGCAGGTGATGTTGGAAGACCAGCTGCGCTTCAGGAAAACACTAATATTGCTGACATTTACATCAAAACTGCTCAGAATATGGTTGAGAGCCTTGTGGAGAGAAACACCAATTTGCCACCAACCGAAGCTGTGAAAATCACAACGATGGCTGGTTGCTCGCCTAAGAAAAAATAATAAAATGAATAATATTAATCAAATTCAAGAAGAACTGGTAACCAAAGTGATGGACGCTTTGGACAGCATCCGTCCGTTTTTGCAAAAAGATGGCGGTGATATTGAGTTAGTAGATGTGCAGGAAGACAAAGTCTATGTTAAACTACTAGGAAACTGTTCCAGTTGTGGCATCAGTGCTTCTACGATGAAATTGGGTGTGGAAAACACCATTAAGCAATATGCGCCGGAGATACAGGAAGTTATCAGCATTTAAAAAGATAAAAATCCCGACTCAGTTTTTGAATCGGGATTTTTTTATTCTAAGTATTTTATTACTCTACAATTTCAGCGTCAATAATTTTCGTATCGGGATTATTCTTTTGACTTTCCCAAAGTAAAAATTTATCAACTTCTTTCATCAATAAAGGAATAGCTAAAGCTAAGATGGCCAAATCGTCTAAAGCGCCAATCACAGGAACGAAATCAGGAATAATATCGATCGGAGAAATAACATAAATTAAAGCTAAAGCCGGCAAAAGGATATCTGTAAATTTCATTTTGTATTCGCCTTTGTAATACAATTTTATCATTCTGAAAACCGAAGGAATCTTTTGCAAAAATCCTTTGTGTTTGATAGCTTCCTGAGCTAATTTAAATTTTGAATATTTCATTTTTGTTTTTGTGTTTGTTTTATTTTTAACGAATCAAAGTTCGCAAATTCTATTCCATTGTGTTTTTATAAGTGTTAATTAACTTTCATTAAGATTAAGTTAATCTATCCGTCAACTTCGCAAATTGTTTTTCGGCACTCTTTCCTTCATAAAGAATATCATAAATCGCATTGATAATCGGCAATTTCAGTTTTTTCTCTTTGCAGATTGCATAAATTCCGTTTGTTGCATAATAGCCTTCAGCAACCATACTCATTGACTGAATAGCTGATTTCACAGTATACCCTTTTCCAATCAAGTTTCCAAGGTTTCTATTTCTGGAAAATAACGAATAAGCCGTTACAATCAAATCTCCCAGATAAGCGCTGTCATTCACATCTCTTGGTTCCGGGTAAATCGCTTCGAGGAAAGTTTCCATTTCACGAATGGCATTGGAAACATAAACTGCTATGAAGTTATCACCATAACCCAAACCGCTCGCAATTCCGGCACCAATCGCATAGATATTTTTAAGAATTGCAGAATATTCGTTTCCGAGAATATCGCAACTTGTATTCACTTTAATATAAAAAGATGACAAAATTTCTCGCAAAGTGTCCGCATCATCCTGCTCAGCAACCGCAACCGTAAGATAAGACAAGCGTTCCATCGCCACTTCTTCTGCGTGACAAGGACCAGCAATAACTGCCTGATTTTTGAACCCGATTTTGAAATTATCTTTCAAATAATGAGCTACAATGTCGTTGTGTTTCGGAACGATTCCTTTGATTGCAGAACAAAACAATTTATCCTGATAATCGCAAGTCAGCTTTTCCATAGATTCGGCCAAATAAATAGAAGGAACGGCCAAAATAATCACATCACAATTAGAAACCAACTCGTTGATATCTGTCGTGATCTGCAGTTTTTTCAGGTTGAAAGAAACCGTCGTCAAATAAGTTGGATTGTGTCCGCGCTGTTCTATTGCCCCTTTCACAAACTCATTACGAACGCACCAATTGACGGTTTTACAATTCTCAAGAAGCATTTTCACGATTGCGGTCGCAAAACTCCCGCTTCCCAAAACGCCAACTCGCACATTCTTAGATGATTTAGTCAATTTCTTAGTCATTCTTTGTCGTCTTTTTCATTGCTACAAATCTAAGGTTATTTATGAATTTACATAAATCTAATTTTCCTTTAACAATTATTTAAGAGTAATTAACTTTTATTAGGGTAAATCTATCGTTAACGTTGATTAATATTAGAAAAATAAAAATTTCTTACTTTTGCAGTCCATTTTAAAAATCAATTAATGGTCCAATTTCTGAAATCAAAGAAGAAAAAAAATATTGTCCTGATATTATTACTAATTATTTGTTTTATTGAAGGTTTGGTTATCGGGAAATTTTACAATGACAAAGATGACAAAGTCTATCAGGTTAATATTGTAAAAATCAATAATGAGAAAGACAGCATAGACCATCTTCAACTGAAAACCGACCTTGCGCTAGTTGACCAAAGCATCAGAAGCATAGATGGATTCCTGAAATCTAAAAATGTTTCTGACCTTAGAATAGAAAAATTAGCGAAAGATAGTTTAGAGAATGAAGTTTATCTGGCTAAAGTCAGTAACCGATACAGTCAATATTTGGTTGACCTTGAACAGAGATTACAACAAGTTCCGTTGGGAGTTCCTGCGGATGGTTACATCTCTTCCAACTTTGGAATCAGAAAAAATCCTATTCCTCCAAAATCGACTGATGTTGCCAACAATTCCAATATCGCTGAAGAAAAAGACAGTCTTGGAAATGTTGTGAAGAGACAAGCCATTGTAAAAGAAGACAAAAATGCATCCAGCAATGCGCCGGCAGAAAAAGACCAGATGCAGTTCCACAAAGGATTAGACGTTGCAGTCGCTTACGGAAGTCCTGTGAAAAGTGCAGCGGCTGGAAAAGTGATTTTCTCTGGTGTGAGAGGCGGCTACGGAAATTGTGTGATGATAGAACACGGCAACGGTCTTGTTACTTTATACGGGCATCTTTCCGAACTTCTGGTTGAAACCAATGACAGAGTGAAAGTGAACCAAATCATAGCTAAATCCGGTAACACAGGACGTTCTACAGGACCTCATCTCCATTATGAAGTCCATAAAAACAATCAGCCAATCAATCCGAGGTTGTTTCTGAATTTTTAATTTTATGAGTCTTCGAGAACCTCAGACTGACAATCTGAGACGACACGCATTAATCAAATAAAAAACGCTCCAAAAATTTGGAGCGTTTTTTATTATTGCTTATTAATTGTCATAACCGTTTCTTCCGAAACCTTATACTCTCCCTTTTGATAAACTTCTTTGTTGGCAAGAATTATTTCATAAGTATAGATACCTTTTGGGAGGTTATATGTACATTCTTTTGATTCTTTTGGAATAACCAATTCTTTCTTGATATCGTCATCCTCAATTTTTCCGACAAGTGATATACTTATCTTGTCATCCATTTTGTTTTTGAAACAAAGGCTTTCTACAGCTTTGGCATTCGGGTCTTCTACTTTACCATTACCTCTTAATGCGGAATAACCTTGTATCAATATATTCCCAATGGCAATCCCTTTATCAATACCCGTGTTTTGGGATTTAAAAAAAAGAGGAGCAAATAACAAAAAAGCAATTAGTAAATAATTGTTTTTTATCATTTTTTATTTTTCTAATAATATTCTAAACTTTCTATTCAAATTAGAAGAAGTCATTCTATATTGTAGATGAAAAATAATCTTGAGGCAGTCTTCTTTTGAATATAAAAAAAATTAATGTAATTGGTAATATAAAGAATGATACTGATTTTATAAATTCTCTTAATAAACGTGTGAAGATTTTATTATTTACATATATAACTTTCAATGATAACAAAATTTTACCAAAGGTTCTACCTTTATTAATCAAAGAAAATAAAAACATGTAAAGTAAAAATACAATCCCGAATATACTATATTCAACAGTCCATATTTTATTAAAAAAATATAAATTAGTTATAGACGTTTCTGGATTCAAAAAAAAACGTACTCCAGATGTAATTATACTAATAATAATTATATCAATAAATAATGCGATTAATCTTTTAGTAATCATTCTTTTTTTCATTTTAAAGTATTATTGATATTTTTTCAGGAAAATATCAATGATACAAATTATTTATTCTTTAATATCATTAACTGTTAAAATACTCACTTCAATATATTTATTACCCTTACCATCATCGAGTATTTTATATGTTCCTTTTTCTAATTTGAAATACTCATCATCAATTTTAACAGCGTTAGATTCTAAAATAGTAATTGAATCCACTTTTTTTTCCTTAGTATTCTGAAGTAATTTTGATACATCAGCTGTAAAGCCAGTAATACGATTATTGTTGCCAGCTTGTTTGGCCACATGACATTGTCCTATGAAATTGCAACAAATTGTAACATCTGTCGACCCAGAAAAAACACCAATTGACACTTGGATATTAAAAGTCCTGCAACCTCCAAATCTGTTTTCAGTTTGAGAACTTCCTCCCGATATTTGACTTTTTTCCTGCCCAAAAGCTATAGCACTAAATAACATTCCAGATACAAATACGAATTTAAATAATTTTTTCATTTTTAATGATTTTTTTTTAATATTTAATATTTTATTATTTTAAGTTTTCCGGAAACTTTTAGCAAATATATAGTCAATATTTATTGTAATTTTCAAACTTTAGTTTTAATATCCCCAACTTTAGTTTTAATTTTTAAATACTAAAAAAATATTACAAGTGAAAATTTTTATTAATTTTAACCAAAACACAACAATTATGAAAATAGGAGACAAATTAAGAAAATTAAGGGGTAATGTTTCACAAACCAAAATTGCTCAAGATTTAGAAATATCACAAACAGCGTATAACAAATGGGAAAGCAATATATCCAGACCAAAAATTTCTAATCTTATTAAAATTTCAAAATACTATGATAAGGATTTGTATGATATCATTGGCATCGAAGCAAAAATCCATTTTCATGACAGCAACATCGATGTACAAAATTTAATTAATACAAATAATATTATAAACCAGAATATTACTGGAAAACATACCATACTTTATGAAAAAAGAATTGCAGACCTTGAAAGTGAAGTCAATTTTTGGAAAGAAAGATATAACGAAATATTCAATATCCTCAAAAAGTAAATCAGATACTTATTCTAATTTTGTACATTAGCAGAAAGTAAAAGAAATCATTATGTCAATTGGAACCAGATTAAAACAACTTAGAAAACAAAAAAATTTTTCACCATCCCAAGTAGCGCAGAAGTTGGACATCTCAGAAGTGGTATATAATAGACTTGAAAATGACGAAGCAAAACCTGAGATAGACTTATTACAAAAACTATCAAACCTTTACGACATTGATTTATTTGACTTGTTTAAAACAGAAAGTGCTAATATCTCTTTTTACAATAGCAAAATAGAGGCAACCAATCTAATCAATCAAAATTCCGTCATCAATCAACAGATACCCGAAAAAATATTTGAAGTATACGAAAACAGAATCTCTGATTTAATGTCTCAAATAGATTATTTAAAAAAATAAAAAAACGCTCCAAAAATTTGGAGCGTTTTCAATATATTTTGAGGAAAATTATTTCTTCAATACTTCAAGAAACTCATCGTGAGAGATTGCAGTTTCGTTTTTCTTAGATTTCTCCAAGATAACGTCTTTCAATTTCGCCATAGCAACTTCAGAAGAGATCTGTCTTACCTGATTCTCGTCTTTTAACATTTCTGCAGCATATTTTTGAACCTCATCATCACCTAAGTGGTGGATTCCGTAGATTGCCAACTGGTTTCTTACCAATTGCTCAGCTTGTCCAAGAACTTCTGAATAATCCAATTGGATCTCGTTATCGTTCATCAATTTCCCTTCAAGGATTTGTCCTTTGATAATGTTTTTCTCGTTTTCAAGGATTTCTTTTGCCTGGGCCTCAGAAGTGATATTTTGATTAGAGAACAACAACCATTTAATCAGGAATTCTTCTGGCAATTTGATTTCTTCTTTCTCGTTAACTTGCTCTAGAATTTTGTTTACGAAATGAACATCAGCATTTTGTTGGAAATACTCATCCAATTCAGTTTTCACTCTGGCTCTCAATTCTTCTTCTGTCGTAATAACATCCTTACCATAAACTTTGTCGAACAATTCTTGGTTAAGTTCTGCCAAGTTCAATCCGTAGATATCTTTTACAGTTACTTCAACCTCGTTATGATGAAGATGTTCTGCTTCTTCTTTGCTGAATCCTAATTGCTTTGCCAATTCCTCTTTAGCAGCAAGGTCTTCTTTAGAAATTTTTACAGAACCGTCTTTTTTCAATTTTTTAACCAAATCGTAAGCTTCTTTCTGTTCTTTAGAAACAGTTACGCTTTTTGGTGCGTGGTGATGCTCACCTTCTGCATCAGCTTCCACAACTTGAGAAATTTCTAAAGCGACGTAAGAATCCTTTCCTATTTTTTCTTCAGGAATTCTTTCCGCAAAACGCTTTTGCATATTTTCTACACTTGTAGAGATTTCTTTGTCAGAAGCTTCTACTTTGTAGTGAGGTGCTTCATACTTGGTCAGATCCACAGTGAATTCCGGCTCATATCCAACTTCAAAGGCTACAGATAGAGACTCAGCATTATGATTGAAATCATTAACAGGTTGAGGAACCGGTTGTCCAACCAATCTTAGTTTGTTTTCGTTTACATAACCGTTCAACGCTTCAGAAACCTGCTTGTTGATCTCTTCGAAAGCGATTCCAGCTTCATATTGTTTTCTTACCATGCTCAATGGCACTTTCCCTTTTCTGAATCCAGGAACCTGTGCATTTTTTGCATAGTTGATCAATTGCTTTTCTACTTTGTCCTTATAATCTGCTTTCTCCAATGTCACTGTAAGCAATGCACTTACCTCATCGTGGTTTTTAGCTGTAACGTTCATTAATTGAAATTTTTAGGTTGCAAAAATAGGCAAATTCTGAGGAACTTCAAAATTAAATACAGTCTTGATTTTTATAAAAAATCATAAAATTCAATTATTAATTTTTAAGAACCTTTCCAGAATGTCCAAACTGCCCCATTGAAAACTGCCAACATCTTTTTAGTTGTATCATAAACAATCATTCCAGGCGTTGGAGAAACGATATTGAGATGTGGATTAGCTACCTTAGGAAGGATCATTGCTCTATTGGTATCCTCCAAAACCAATATACCTGGAGTTGACGTAACAGGACCGAAAGAAACCTTTGCTCCAGTTTCTTCGACCAATCCGTCCTGCAATGTAGTATCGGCAATTCCATTAGTATTTACAGAAAGATCTTTCCATGCATTATTTACGTAGGCTTTTACTTTTTTGTCATTAACATCGAAAACCAAAGTTCCATTTACGACTCCCGAAACTGCATTTTCGCTCGTCACCCAAGGAAGAACCAGTCCTCTTTTTTCAGATCCAAACTCCATAGAAGATGAAGCAGATTCCAATTCAGTTTTGCCAATGGCGACTTGAGAAAAGCAAAGTCCATAAACAAAATTAAAGAGCAATAATTTTTTTTTCATTTTTGTTATGTATTTATTTAATCCGGGCAACTTTGTGTATTGAAACATTTCCAGCCAGACGCTGTTCCGTCCGTGTTGATCTGCAGGCAATTCAGTGTGGTATTATACACCATCATTCCTTCTTTCAGATCAAGAGTTGGTATTTGTCCCACTTGAGTTGTCGTTAATCTATTAATTACAAAACCCTTGGTCTTAGATTCTAAAACCATCCATGCACCTTTTCTTGTCTCCGGCCAGTTCGTATCTCCTGGACTCGCCCTGGTCAAAGACGTAATTCCGCTTGGAGATGGCAAAGCTGTTCCTGATGTAACCGCCGGTTTATAACAGACTGGATCACCTCCCGTTACATTTATAGTAACCGTTGCCGTGCTACAACTACTTGGTAAACTTACACGACATATCTGATAAGTAATAGTATAAGTTCCCGTTATAACGCCCGAGGCAACCTGAACCAACCCAGTAGATGTATTAAGTGTGACATTCGGGTTAGATGTAGAAATCTGTGTAAGAATCACATTGGAGGTCGTTGCGGCAGCCCCGTTATATTGTTCAAAATCATTAGCCAAGACGGAACTTGCTGAAGAAGAACCAGCATTGACAGCAAAAGTATCATTAGTCGCAACTGGCGGAAAGCTCCCATCCGTATTGGCACATAATCCAATATCAGTCGTTAAAGCAGCTCCACAAGTTCCTCCCGCAGAGCAATCGAATGTCACATTTGACAAAGCAGCCGTTGTCGTAGCTCCAGAAGTATTGATATAATTGGGCGCATTGGCAAAAATCGCGGTTGCACCTTGTGTCCCCGATTTTACCATTGTCGCCTCGTATTGCGAGTATCTTGTGAAATCCAGATCAGGTCCAACTTTGGCTCCGTTGGGATTGATCTGATTGAGAACATATACAAAACCTTTCTTTGAAGATGAGGCCGGTCCTTTGATGGTCGCACCATTAGGTTGCCAGGTTGTTATTTTCAAAAGTCCCTCATTATATATGGAAGATGTGCTCGATCCATTTATAGATCCTTTGGAATAAAATGTACCGTAATTCTCCAAACGACTGTTCGAACCCATATCCACAGTCCCTGTTCCTACATTGAAGGTTCCGGTATTTATAACTCTTCCACTGCTCAGATTATATCCCTGGGCCGTGTTCATCGTACCACAATTGATATAAGTGGTTGCATTACTGCTGCTGAAATTCTGTCCGACATTGATCGTCCCAAAATTTCTAAATGTGGTCGTTCCTGATATATTGATGTTACTTGTGATAGAATAAGTTCCATAATTATCTATAACGTTGGTAGCACCGTTATTTCCAAACCCCAAAACACCGACATCCACGACACCTCGATTGGTCAAGGTATTTGCAGTTCCGCTGAAAGTGAAATTATTATTTCCTGAAGTCCCGGACCTCATTGTTCCACCACTTGCAATATTGATGGTGAGATTAGAATTGATATTCGGATTTTGATTGAATTGCAATGTTCCGGCAATTTCAAAAGTAGCATTGCTTCCGTTGGCAGAATTGACATTATTCTGGATGACCAAAGTAGCTCCGGGCGCAATGCAGATCTTGGAGTTATTCTCAAAAGTAACATCACTCAAAGTTGTGTTTGTCGTGAAACAAACAACACTACCAGAAGAGAATGTATAGTTACCGCTTGCAGGGTTTGTAACCGTACAACTTGTACATTGGGAATAATAGTTTATTGACAGAAATAAAAGGAACAACAAGTATCCTCTGTTCTTAAAATAAATTTTAATCATCTCATTTTGTTTATGCTTGATAAAATCAAAACAATTTGATGGAGTGTGTTAATTTCCAACAAATAATTATCAAATTTAATAAAAAATTATCAATACAAACCATATAACATTCTGATTATGAACACGATTTAATATTATTCAAACCGTAAAAAAAAGAGACTATTAAAAATAATCTCTTTTTGTTTTTATTAATATTAATTGCTTAGTCCAAAAGTAGCCTCAGCATCTGTTTCCCCGCCGCTCACACTTCCCCAGGCAGTTCCATTCTGAGCCTCATTTGCAGAAGCAGGTTCGTGTATCAGTGTCAATTGTAATAATGGAGAAGAAGAATTTACTGTTTTTACAACATCCCATTTGGTTTTCAAACCTACCTTTCCTAATTTTCCTGTGGACTCCGGGCCATCTTCTCTTGTAAGATTGATAGTTGACCTTGGGAAATCAAAAATCAGGAAATGCTCATCCTTCGCATCTCTTATTTCTTTAGTCACTTCCTCGCTACCGTTCCAGAAAGTTGTTGTGACCTCATAAGATTTCCCGTCTTCCAGTTTGATCACTGGTGCAGCGGAACCAATGATGTAGTTATAAGGAATACTTTCAAGAGTCGTAAGGTTTTTCACATTCAAAGTAATTTTCGTCAGTTCCTCCTGCGGAAGGTCATCTTCGGCGGAATCGCCGTCTCTCTGGCAAGAAACCACATTAAAAATTAAAAATAAAACGGCTAAAAGACTCGCTAATTTTCTAAGATTGATTCTATTTTTCATTGTTTAAATTTTTTAATAATTGTTTGATTGTTTTAATTGATTTTTAAAATTTGTATCTGAGATTCATGATAAAATTTCGCCCCATGTCATTGGCAAAAAAACGCATTCTGTTCAGATAATCTTTGTAAGAAGTATTGAAAATATTATTAACCGAAAGGCCTGCAGAAAAATTCTTTGCTAAATCGATTCCCACTTGCGCATTCCAAAGCGAATAGCCTTTTGGTGGCGTACTGACATCCACGTTATGAGTCACCTCTTCTCCATCCACATAATCAGTGTACTGCAAATTATGAATCGGAAAACGCTTTTGAGTCATAGAAATTTTATTTTCAATATTCAGATAGAAACCATTCCATTCTTTTTTATTGAATTGTAAGGCGTTGGTAAAGTTCATTGGCATCATCAGGATCAGCGGTTCATTATTCGTTTCATCTTGTCCGTGGACATAAGCGCCTCGACCATTGTAAGCCCAATCATCCGTGATTTTCAAATTGACATCCAGGTCCACGCCATACATTTTCGCATTGATCTGCTGATAGATCCAAACCGGAAAAGTTCCCGCCTGGGTCAGTTGTAATGTCCCGTTCGGAACCTGGTTGATGAAATTTTTCGTGATGAAATAATAAGGATTTACCGAGATATCCAAACCTTTCAGAACATCCAACTTGGCATCTGCAATCAAGTTGAATTGATGACCTTCCTCATTTTTGATATTCATATTGCCTCTTTCGATAATTGCGGCAGAATGGTGTAATCCATCAGAAAACAACTCCGCAATATTAGGCGTTCTTCCCACTTTCGCATAATTGAATTTCAGATTAAATTGATTCGACGGATGATATTCCAGACCGGCGTTATACGACAGATTCTCATAGGTCAATTTTGGTCTCGTCAAAACCCTGTTGGCCTTGGTTCTCACATAAAATTGCGGAAACGTATCGGCATAATAATTTTCCCAGTCGCTTTTGTCGTACCATTTGGTCACGTCATAATAATTGTAATCATAGCGGATTCCGGCTTCAGCATTCAGCTCAGGTGTGATCTTGTATTTGAAAACCGAATAGATTCCCGCCGAATATTTATCATAGTTAGGAATCAGTCTTCTGGATTGCGTGGCTGGGTCAGAATAATTGTTCTGAAAACTCGCATCAATTCCCGTTTCCAAAGACCATTTCTCCCGCTCCAGCAAGTCATTGATATTAAACTGATGTGTCATCAAAGCCAGATCCAGTGACGGAATCGCACTCAGATCACCTCTTCTCAAATCAAATTCCTGTCGGTGATTGTACTGGAAACTATACGTCGCAGACACTTTCCCGATATTTTCAAATCGGTTAAAAGCTGAAACCTTCGCCAGATGATGCTCCACCAATTGTCTCGGATTATCAATATCATAACTGAAGTTCCCGGAGTACAAAGGAATCGGCGCATTCATCGCCTGCTCATAATCTCTCGGCGTAGAAACGTGAGAATCCCGCAAGATCCCAAGATTCTGATTCGTCAGATAATAATCGAAAGAGATTCCGTTTTTAAAAGTATTCCTCTGCAACGTAAAATTGAACGAAGAAAAATCCGAACCCGTGTTTTTCAGATGATAATCCGGTGCGCTTTGGTCGCCCAGTTTCTGCATATGTCCGCCTGTTTTCACAGCCCAGCCATTGCTCCAGACCTTGGCAAGATTTACATCCACGCCCAAACCTCGCCCGTTGGAAATTCCGGATAGCCCGACACTTCCTTTCAGCGTATCTTTCTTGGGAAAAATTTCCGGTTCCAGAACCACAACACCACCAATGGCATCACTGCCGTATCGCAGTGCCGAAGTACCTTTGATCACATCGATATGCTGGAAATTATTGACATCGATATTTGGCGCGTGTTCTACGCCCCACTCCTGCTCCTGCATTTTTACACCGTTGTTGATGATGGAAATCCGGCTGCCGTATAAACCGTGAATGACGGGTTTTACGATATTGTTTCCCGTTTTCAGACCACTGACACCAGAAATGTTTTTAAGAAGATTCCCCAGATTTTCTGTGGTATTTTTCTCGATTTCCGAGCGGTCAAGGGTTTTCACCACCATCGTTCCGTTATTTTTGTGAGTGCCGTGCAGCGTCACCGTTTCGATTTGGTTCACGTGATGCTCCAGACTGATGGTCAGATGCAAATCTTTATCCACCGACAAAGACTCAGAATAATCATCACAATCAGGATGCTTCGCGAGCAAAGTATAAGTTCCCGCAGAAACATTCTTGATTTTGAAATTGCCTTTCTTATCCGTTTTCACAGAATATTTTCCCAAAGAAACGGTGACATTTTCCAGCATCGTCTTGTCATGGAAATCCTGCACCACACCTTCTACAGCATAGCTCTGCGCAGATACTGATGCAAGTCCGAAAAAGACCAGCATCAGGTTAATAATATATTTCATTTGTAAAATGTATAAAGTAAAAGTACCGAGTACCTATGAAGTCATTTTGAATTGACGTCAGAACAATCTTTGGAACCTGAATCCTGCAGCCCGACCTGAACGGAGCTCTTTTTCTTTTTTGCCAAAAAAGAAAAAAGCGGGAGTGGAGGGCGGAAATAGCTGCCCAAATCAATCAGATATTGACAACCAACAATGCCGGAAGTCACCAAAGAAGTCTAATACAATTCAAAGAGATTCTCAATGGATTATTGAGAAAACTGAAATTTAAGAAAGTGCGGGTGGACCGCGGAGTTGGATGGTAGATTTGGTTTGTTCCCAAACTTTTTCCTGAGCAGAGATGATCTGCTTGGTTTCCTGTGTGTGGTTCTCAAAATGAAAAGTAAACACCTCCGGAACCAGCGTATTGCCCGTTGCCAAAAAATGACAGGCCAGACAGTCGCCCGATTGGTTGTTGGAAAGCTCCTTCGTGATAGACTTTTCTGTTTTTTTGGAACCTGAATCTTTGTAAAAAGATTCGCCCTTGTGGTTATGTAATTCTGAAGAAAACAAAACCACAAAAACATACATCGCGGTAAAAAATACCGAAATGATCTTTTGAAATTGTTTGTTTGCCTTGTTCAACATAGCCACAAAGGTAGAAATTTTTTGTAACTGAATCTACTATTATTTTAAATTCTAGAAATATTTAAACTTTAAAATAATTCCCATAGATTACCAGACTATGCAGATAATCCAAAAATCTGCCTAATTTGCCAGATCTGCGAGAGATACTTTCCTCGGAATATTACAAAGCCTATTTCTCTTCTTCGAAATATAATCTATAATATTTCCCTTTGTCATCCTGTCCCGTTTCCAATTTGTCCCGGTCACCGTGGATATAGATATGGAAATTTTTATCGAGTTTGATAATAGATTTGAAATGTCTCTGCTGTTTTTTGACCGCCTGATTGTTAATTGGGAAATCTTCCGAAATCGAAATTTGCATATCCTGCTCATAATCAGATTTGAAGTTGGAGAAACTTTCGATCACGTTATCATCCTGCAAAACTTCTTTGACGAAATCGTCATACTTGAACTCTTCTTTTTCTTTGAAGAAATTGATGGACTTATTCAGGAAATCGGCTTGGTCTGCTTTGGAAACTTCAAATTCCTCTGGCAATTTTTGGGTAATGAAATCTTTGTAAACAGACAAAGTTTCCTGCGTGTGGAAGTACTCGTTGTCCCGCTGTTTTACTTTAAGAAAGTCTTCGAACCAATAATAGATGTCGCCATTTTTGTTGTTATCTATCACAGACAAAACGTAGCCACTTTCTTTTTCGCTGTTATAGATCAACGCTGCTTTATCGATTTTTGTCAAGCTGATCCCGAAATCTCTTTCAATTTCAAAAGACTCGTCCTGAGGATTGATCTTCAGGAAACCTTCTCTCTTTTCAGTCTTGAATAGTCCGATAGAATCTGTCTTTTCACTTTTTCCATCTGCAGACTCAAAAACTTCGCCCTCAAAATAAACCACGAACAACTCGCCTGCCTGAACTCTCGGGTTTTCCGCCGCTTCGTAAAGATGTTTGGCAATGTTTTCAGACTCCCATTGGAACTTCGCCTGGTCTTCAAAGATCTCGGAAACAGAACTGTAAACAGGATTGTTCACCAAATAAGAATCACTGTAAAACTGAAACTGCTCCTCAGACTTGAAAGTATTGATAAAGTAATTCCCCAGCAATTCTTTCATCTCTTCATCCAGCTGAAGTTCCTGCTGAGAAAGCGTTAAAGACTCTCCATTGATTTTATTACCGACTCTGTGAACTGTGATTTTTGAAAACATTTTTTGTTGTTTAGGATTGCAAAGATAATTTATTCTAATGTTTTCTAACGAATGAAAATAATGTCATTGCGAGCGAAGTGAAGCAATCTTAATATTAGTAGCAAAAAATCCCCAAGCTCACACTCGGGGATTTTTCATTTATTAATTGTCATGATCGTTTCTTCCGAAACTTTATACTCTCCTTTCTGATAAATTTCTTTATTCAAAAGTATTTCATAAGTGTAAATACCTTTTGGAAAGTCATATATACATTCTTTAGATTCTTTCGGGACCACTAATGCTTTTTTAATTTCCTCATCTTCTATTTTTCCAACTAAGTTTACTGCAATTTTTTCATCCATTTTGTTTTTGAAGCAAAAACTATCTACTGTTTTTGCATTAGGATCAACAGATTTTCCATTTCCTTTGATTGCTGAAAAACCTTGTATCAATATGTTTCCAATAGCAATACCTTTGTCAAGACCTGTATTTTGGGATTTAAAAAAAAGAGGAATGAGCAACAAAAAAGCAATCAGTAGATAATTGTTTTTTGTCATTGTTTTTATTAATTATTTTAATGAACCGATAATTGAAGTGATTTCTTTTTTGTCCATAGAACCTTCGATCTTTTTTACGACTTTGCCACTTTTAATAAAATAAGTGATTGGAACTATTTCCGTATAAACAAGACTCTTCTCACTTCTATTTTCCAGGAAATTACGGATAGCCTTTCTGTAAGCTGCATTCAGAAGCGTGACATCCGGAAGTGACTTATTTTTCGCAAGAAAATTCTGTAACTTCTCGCTATCCTTATCTATAGAAAGTGTTGCAAATCTCACATCTGGAAATTCTTCCTGAAGTTCTAAAAATATTGGCATTTCTTCTACACAAGGTTGACACCACGTTGCCCATAAATTAATCACAGCTAATTGACCCGTAGAAAGAAACTGTTTATAAAAATTGCTGGATTTTATGTCATATTGATTATTAACCTCAATATCATCAGTTCGTTTTCCAAGATGTACACTTCCTATATCTACACCAACATTATATATTATAAATAAAGCGACTAGTAAAATCCCGAAAATTGTTAACAGTTTCTTTTTCATTTTAAATTAGTTTTTTATTGTAGAGAAATTCCTGATAACAATAAACCCATCTTCATTTACTTTATATTTCCCGGCTTTGATCATTATTTTTTCTCCAGCTTTTTTAGCTTCAGCAGTATTATTATTTAGTATCATATCAACTCAACATCTTTGACACTCAAATATATTTATATTTTCAGCTAGAAACAAATATTATTTAAATTAATATTCATATTGATAAGTCATTTAATTTAAATTATAAACAATCAACTACTATTATCATTAACAAAAACCACAACTTTATAAAATTATGATTGAATTCTAAAAATTGATAAGACATTATTAAAACAAATAATCACAGGTTCTCAGAATATTTTATCTTTGATACAAACCTTTATCAAAATGACCCCATTCTCCCCAAAATATATTCTATGCTTCTTTTTAATAATGACATTCTCTCTGTCGAAAGCCCAGACCATCGAGGAAGAAGTAGCGAAAAAATCCTGCGAATGCATCCAGACAAAAATATCTCCAGAAGGAACAATCTCCCCTGCAGAAACCAAAAGATGCATTTCCAAAAGCGGCGACGAAGTCTTGAAATCCAAAGACCCACAAGAAGTAAAAAGAATGACAAAGAATATGGAGAAGTTTACCGACAGATTAAAAACCGTTTATCAATTGATCGGAAAATGTTTGCCCAAAACCGATTCTCAATAAAAACATCAACTTTAATAACGATCTAAGCTTTTCTATAAATAAAAAACCCAGCAAAAGCTGGGTAAAAACTAATAACCATGAAAACTCAAATTAAACATGAGAATCGTTCCATTAAGAAACAATAAGCACGCCATGAAATTTTAAAATTTTTATAAAAACCGTTATAAATATGTTAAAAATCAATACGCTTATCCGAAGTAATATTTAAATTAGAACTCAAAAACTGCTATAAACATTTGTCTATAACGGTTTTATATTTTAATGATCAATTCTGATCAATAATTACTTCACCTCTTCTAATATAATAACTACTATAAATCAAATAGTTATATTTTTATGGTACAAATATGGTACAAAAAAGTTATTCTTTATTTATGTATTAAATATTTACACATAAAAACCTTCTCAACTAATGGGAGATATTATAATTTACAATCTAACCAATATTATAATTTTTTTGACTTAGAACAGTATTTTATAAATAATCTTTTTTATTGATTTATTTTATAATAAACTTTGTATTCAGATCGCCAGTTTTCAAAATATAAATACCCTTAGGAAGATCTGTAAGAATAATTGTATTATCTTTTTGAAATGGATTTTCAATTGTCTGTACTAATTGACCAGTCATATTATAAATCAAAGCAATTTTATATTGTCCTAGATTTTTTCCGCCTAACACATAAATCTTATTATCTTTTACGGGATTAGGAACGATCACAAGACTTTTTGACAAATCTACATCTGCAACTCCCATATAAGCACCCCAAATTAAAGCGACGAACTCAGGACGATCGATGTATGGATTTCTATTACCTTGGTAAGTGAATGCCGCATTATTTCTTGCTATCTCAAAAGGAGAAACAGGATCTAAATTATTCCACTCGAGTAATTGTTTTAATTCCCATGTCTGTAAGCCAGGGTAGGCTGTACTACCTAATATGTTTCCGCTGCTGAAACCTGATAGCTGCGTCTCGTATCTGGTTACAAAATATAATATCATTCTGGCAATATCACCTTTAAACTCATCAATTGGTTCAAAAACAGTCCCCGCATAACCTGCAGATACTGAACTTCCCAGTTTAGAACCGTTTAGTGATGTAAATGAGGTTGATCCTACTTTTCCAAAAGGATAATTTGATCGCATTCCGTTGACTTTTCCGTCAGTAGGTGTAACAAAATGGACATCAGATCTCATCGGTAAATTCTGATTAAATAAACTTTGCGGTACGACATGTTCTCGGTTGTAACAGTCTCCTTCAACACTATAATTTCCACATTGTTTGACTCCATGATTATAAATATATGGATCTGTTCCTGTCGGATTTTCAGAATACATATCCATTACAGTTCCATCATTTTCGTAGAAATAATCCCTATCTGTGCTTTGAAAAGCTGTCAGCAAATTGCCATAGCCATTATCTTGGTGGCCGTTGGTAATGATAGTTTTCAACTTTGACTTTAAAGAAGCTCCTGATAATCCCGCAGTGCCATCATAATAGTTTGACGGAGCCTGTCCATAAACAGAATTTAATACAAGGCTTACCAAAAGAGTTAGTACAAGTTTTTTCATTTTGATTTAAATAAAGGGTTAATATTATGGTTTAAAAAATTTGTTGATAATTTGTCATTTTCCGTCATTATGAGTGTGTGTTTTTTCCGAAGGATGCGAATGAATCTTAACATATTTGATATTAAAATTGTATACCTGATGAATTACCAAAAGGAGCATAAAAAGAAGCCAGCCAACAATAAAAAAAAGATCTTGAGAAGTAAGCCTGTGCTTACCTCTTCGAATAATTTTTCTTCTAAAACGTCGTTTAAATCCCATGTTCTAAATTAGAAGGTTATCTGATAATTAATCCCAAAAGTATTGCTATGACCATTCTTTTGATAAAGAGGGGCAAGCATAGAGACAGATTTTTTGTTTTTATTAGCTGATAAAAACATATTGATTTTCGGAAATAGCCAATAAGCTAATTCGGTTGAAAGTATTCCTACCCCAGCGCCCGCTACTACATCTGTTACCCAGTGTTTGTTATTAATAACTCTGTAAACACTTGTGAATATTGCAAATGGATATCCTGATAAACTGAGCCAATAATTACTGTCTCTATATTCTCTATACATAAACTGCGCTGTTGAAAAAGCAATTGCTGCATGCCCAGACGGAAAAGACATATTGTTGGATTTATCTGGGCGTTCTTCTCCAATTAAATATTTTGAAGGTATTACGATTGCTGTCGATATTAGCTGCGATGTTGCAAGAATAATTGTTCTTTCTCTTAAATTATGCTTGCCTTTCAAACCTGAAATATTAAATCCATAAACCATCACGGCAGGTATGAATTGGGTATAATTATCCAATGTAGAATTATGAAGATTATGGTCTTTTACTTCTTTTCGTACTCCTGCATCAAATTCTTTCATTTTAGGAATAGCGAAACTCATCGCTCCTATGGATATTAAACTTGTAGGGGCTATAAGTCTCTTATAACTAAAATTATTTTCAGGTTTTTGGACAGCAATCGTATCCCCAATTTTTTCACTTACTGTTAAGCTATCCTGTGCTAAAGCCAAATTGCATACTAGCATAAAAAAAAGAACTGGAATCTTATTTATAATATTGATTATCATTGCATTAATTGAAAAATTAGAGTAAATAGTTTTGTTGAATATTTTCAATAAACAACCTGTTCTCGGTTTGAGAACTTTATTTTAATTGATATTTGTTGGAACTTTTCTTAAGTGATTAGTGAAATTAGAATGCTATGTTATTTTTATTTGAAATTCATTCGTTGGATGCGTACAGCATTTAGAATTGCAATCAATGCAACACCTACATCTGCAAAAACAGCTTCCCACATTGTTGCCAATCCTCCGGCTCCAAGAATTAAAACAATTGCTTTGACCACAAATGCTAAAATGATGTTCTGCCAGACAATTCTTTTAGTTTTTTTGCCAATGTTAATAGCCATTGGTATTTTTGAAGGTTTATCATCTTGAATCACGACATCAGCAGTCTCAATGGTCGCATCACTCCCTAAGCCGCCCATGGCAATACCGACATCACTTAAAGCAACCACTGGGGCATCATTAACACCGTCACCAACAAATGCAACGCTCTCATTTTTGGATTTTATTTCTTTCACCTTGTTCACTTTATCCTCAGGAAGAAGGTCACCGAAAGCGTTGTCAATTCCTATTTGTTCTGCGACATATTTTACAACGCTTGTTTTGTCACCACTAAGCATTGTTGCCTTTACATTTAAATTATGTAACAGTTCTAAAGTTTTTTTAGCATCGTCTTTAATACTATCAGCGATAGTTATGTAGCCTGCAAATTTTTTATCATAAGCAATTGCAATAACGGTGTAAACAATTTTTGAAGGATCAACATCATATTGAATATTGAACTTATCCATAAGCTTGAAATTCCCTACGAGTATATCCTTACCGTTGATTACAGCTTTAAGACCATGACCTGCAATTTCCTCAGAATTCTCAACATTAATTGATGTATCCAAATCGCCAACATATTCGTGGATAGCAGTTGCCACAGGATGGGTACTCTTGCTCTCTACAACATTAACCATCTTAAGGATTTCATTTTTATCAAATTCTGATTTAATATCGACTTCCTGAACTTTAAATACTCCTTCCGTCATAGTACCGGTTTTATCCATCACAACATTTTTTATTTCGGCAATCTTATCTAGAAAATTACTGCCTTTAAATAAAATTCCGTTTCGACTTGCTGCACCAATACCTCCAAAATACCCTAAAGGAATTGAAATGACTAAAGCACAAGGACAAGAAATTACCAGAAAGATCAAAGCTCTGTATAACCAATCTCTAAAAATATAATTATCGACAAAAAAATATGGAATAAGACATATCAGTACTGCTAACACAACAACAATCGGAGTATAAACTCTTGCAAATCTTCTTATAAACAGCTCCGTAGGTGCCTTCTGCGCAGTCGCATTTTGAACCAATTCTAAAATCTTACTGAGTTTACTGTCCTCATAAGCTGTATTGATTTTTACCAAAGCAACACTATTCATATTAATCATCCCTGCAAGAACAGTCTCTCCTTTATTTTTTGTATCAGGTTTACTTTCGCCGGTTAGTGCTGCCGTATTAAAAGATGCTGAATCTGAAATAAGCTCTCCATCCAAAGCAAGTTTTTCTCCAGGTTTTAACTGTATGGTTTGCCCTATCTCTGCATTGGAAGCTTTAATAGTTTTTGTTTCGTTATTTTCAATAATTGTCACCTCATCCGGTCTTTGATCAAGAAGAGCTTTAATATTACTTTTTGCTCTTGTTACTGCTAGTGTTTGAAAAACTTCCCCTACAGCATAAAATAACATAACAGCTACACCTTCAGGATATTCACCAATTATAAAAGCTCCTATAGTTGCGATACTCATCAAAAAGAATTCAGAGAAAACATCACCATCCTTAATGCTTTCAAAAGCTTCTTTTAAAACAGGAAGCCCGACAGGGGCATAAGCTGCTGCATACCAAACAATACGAATCCAATCTTTAAACCAGTCTGGTTTAAAATAATTATCTAACGCAATTCCCAACAGAAGCAATAACAATGAAACTATTGCGGGAAGGAACATCTGAAAAGTACTCTTATCACTATTGTCATGATCGTGGTTATGTCCATCGTCATCGGAATGATGCTGTACTTCTTTCTTTACATTTGTTGAACAACAGCCATTATCCTCAACAATGAGTTTTTTGGCTCCTGCATCCTTATAAATCTTGCCTTCCTGAGGCGTACAGCAAAGCTGGTTACCTTGCTCATCGTAAGTGTGTTGATGTTTCATAGAAGTATATTTTAAGTGATTTTTAATTTTTTATTTTAAATTTTTACTTTGCTCCTTCTTTGCAATCCAGTTTTTATACCATTTGAATTTATTCAGGCTTAATACAAAAAGGGTGAGAACAGTTGCTAAAAATGACAATAAAAACATATTTAAGGCAAGAGCCGCTCCAATAGCTGACGCTGCCCATAGTGCTGTAGATGTTGTTAATCCCTGCATATTGCTTGATTTATCTTTTAATGCTAATCCAGCACTTATAAATCCAAGTCCTGCCGGAATTGCTGCAAGCATTCTGGCTATCGCTGATTTATCATCTGTAAGATGAGAGGCAACCGCAACAAAAAGACAAGATGCCAAGCAAAGAATAGCAAACGTTCGTATACCGGCATCTTTATGAGCTGCTTCTCTTTCATAACCTATAATGCTGCCGAATAATATAGATAGCAGCAATTTGCCTGAAAGAATAAGTTCAAATTTTATATCCATGTTGTATCTAACATTACTTGATTATTTTTGTTTCAAACCTTGATTTTTATAGAGATAATATGCAGTTTGATAATTTGCGACAGCCTTGTTAATATACTGATCAGAAAAAATCTTTGGTATCTGTTGATTTTGCGTTTTATTATATAAATAAGCTTCCACTTTCTGCTGAGGGCTCAATATCACAAGTTTATCGTTTTCCATATATCCCAACTTTTGATAGGTACTTACAAAAATTCTAGGAATATAATTGTCGCTCAAAACATTCTTACCATAAAGGTTACTTCTGTAGTTCCATCCCATTAAATCAAATAAAGTTGGATAAAGATCAATTTGTGAACACATTTTTTCAATTTTTAAAGAGTTTTGGTTCGGAAGATTTATAATCATTGCTGGGATATGATATTTGGAAATATCAATTTCATTTTTACCTGCGCTACTTGCGCAGTGATCAGCTACAATCACAAATACTGTATTTTTAAACCACGGCTTACTTCTAGCTTTTTTAAAGAATTGTCCGATAGCATAATCTGTATATTTTATTGCACCTTCCCTACCCGAACCGGATGGTATATCAATTTTGCCATCAGGATATGTAAACGGACGGTGATTGGAAGTGGTCATCACAAAATCATAAAAAGATTTTCCTTGTTTATATTTCTGGTCTGCCTGTTTAATCACTTGATTGTATAAATCTTCGTCACAAATCCCCCATGCATTTTCAAACGTAATTTCTTTCTGGTTGATCGGCGTCCTCAATGCCTGATAGTTTTCTTTTGCCAAAGGATTTCTCTTCTTATCTATAATATCATATCCGTTATTTCCAAAATATTTATTCATATTATCAAAATATCCATCTCCTCCATAAATAAATGTGTTATCGTAACCTTGTGCACTAAAAATTGAGCCTATAGTTGTAAGATGATCATTATCTTCTCTTCTGACAATACTGTTGCCTGGCGTTGGTGGGACAGCTAACGACAAAGCCTCCATTCCACGCACTGTTCTGGTTCCTGTAGCATACATTTGTGAGAATAAAATGCCACCGCCGGCTAAAGAATCTAAATTTGGAGTAAGCCCTTGTTTATTCCCGAAAGTACCCATAAAGTCCGCGCTGAAACTTTCCATTGTTATCATTATAACATTTGGCTTTATAAGATTTTGTTTGCTGGATATTTTTCGTTCTATAGAAAGGTTATTTGAGAAAAATCTTTGATTATCGTTCAAATCAGTTCTAACTATTTTAAAAGCGCTTTCGTTATCAATTAGTTTGTAAAAATGATCGTAATTGATTTCATTGTTTTTATAGGCGGAGAAAAACGAATAAATTCCTGCCTTAGAAATTTCATTTTGATAACGATTGACACTTTTATCTGCTAAACTATTACTGATAAACAAAGAGTATATTATGGTAAGGCAGAAAAATCCTAAAAAAACAATTAGTCTAACCGAAAATTTATGTTGTCCGTTAAATGAAAAAAAGAATATTTTGCTTTTGTAAAACAAAATAAATATTAAGGTCATAAGCAGAAGTATCGATGATATCAAAACGGGTAAAGGGTAAGACTCATTTATGTTATTAATAACTTCGTAAGTATATACCAAATAATCTACAGCAATAAAATTAAATCGGCTCTCAAACTCCTGCCAAAATGTAACCTCGGCAAAAAATGAAAATAAATGTATAAGAAGAAAAATAATAAAAGTGCTGTAGGTAATAATTTTATTGAATAAAGACCTTATGTATTTCTGAGGAAAAATCAATAGATAAAAACTGTATGGTAGCAGAAAGAATAATCCAACTCCAAAGTCAAACAAAAATCCCAGAAGAAAAATTTTCATTATAGGTAACAGAGATAAATCAGCCTTTTGAAAACTGACTGCTAAAAATCCAAATCGGAGAAGTAAAGACGATACCAGATAAAATAAAAAAGAATAAACCAGTAATGTGTAATTGCCCCAATAGTTTTGTTTTAATTTCATATATCTAAATATTTGAAATGATTAATTGCGTAAAAAAATACGTAAGTATGTAATTCATCTTGAATAGACCCAGATTTTTATAATTCATAGTCTATTTGATGTTTTAGAAATTTTCCCATTTACTTATTTCATCTATTAATGCAAGATGGCACAACTGCTATTATAGATGAACCTCCCCCTCTTGGTGCCCTTCAGTTTCAATTTGGAATGTAGTATGGCTAATTTTAAATTCAGAGGTGGCTTTATCTGACAAATTTTTCAAAAGTTTATTGAGATCTTCCTGATGGTCGGCTACTACGTGGGAACTCATCGCATTAACGCCGGAAGTCAATGACCAAACGTGGAGATCATGAAGTTTAATAACTCCTTTTACAGATTCCAAAGAATTTCTAAGCTCTTCTATATTGACATCTTTTGGAGTTCCTTCTAATAAAACATTCACAGCTTCTTTCAAGAGCTTCCAGGTTCTCGGAAATATTAATAACCCTATCACAGCGGAAATAAGGGGATCAGCATAATACCATCCTGTCGTCAACATAATAACTCCGGCAATCATTACTCCTACTGAGGTAAGCGCGTCAGAAAGAACCTCAAAGTAGGCACCCTTCATATTTAGGCTTTCACCTGAATCTTTTCTAATAATCATGATTCCGATAATATTCACCAGCAAGCCTATTCCGGCAACGATCATCATAGCTGTGCTCTGTACTTCAGGGGGATTTTTGAACCTTTGCCATGCTTCAAACAATACATATACAGAAATTCCCAACAGAACTACCGCATTGATTACTGCCGCCAGAATTTCTGTTCGGTAATAGCCGAATGTTTTCTGTGCATCGGCTTTTCTTTCACCAATTTTGATTGCTATAAAAGCAAGGAATAATCCGACCACATCAGTAAGCATATGAGCTGCATCGGCAAGTAGCGCAAGACTTTTAGTAGCTAAACCGCCAATAACTTCGGCAATCATATAAGTGCCACTTAAACATAAGACAATTAAAAGATTTCTTTTATGTTTTGCAGAAGCCGAAATATTTTTATTCTGATCGTTCATAACACTAAGATTTGTATTAGATTAAGCCTACATTTCATAATAGCTTGTACTCACTTCTTTAACTGGTACATTCTTCTCTCCGATCATTTGCAAAAGATTGATTTCAATTGTTTTTGCTAATGATGTCATTGGAGTATCTACCGGTGTATTTTCAAAGGGGTCCTGCATTATGATTGCTGTTTTCTCAATAGCTATAAAAATCACAGGTACAATAATTGTCGTGGCAATCTCAACACCAAGTTGTGAGTCTTCCAGTCCAAATGGCAGAAGAAATGCAAAAACGTAAATCAATGTATGCAGCAAAATGCTGTAGGCACGAGGGAAAACAGTATTTTTTAAACGCTCACATTTTCCCATACTGTCACAAAACCTGATGACCATATCGTTCATCTGTACCAATTTGTATTCAGATAAATTCTCCTGTTCTGCCAATTTCCTAAGGTGATCAGAATGTTTATCTAAAAGGGCATTGGGAATATTTAAAGCATTGATGTTTTGCGATTCTAAGTATTCTCTTACTCTTATTGAAAAAGGTACTTTTCTTAAACTTTCTCCTAAAGCATTCAGCCAGATGATATGTCGTTCTGCAAACTCAGATGTATCGTTTTCTGAGTTAGGGAAAAATTGTTTTATTAATCTCATAAATGATCTTGAATCATTCACAATAGCGCCCCAAACGGTTCTTGCTTCCCACCATCTTTCATAAGATTGTGCAGTCCTGAATGCTAAAAGTAAAGAGACAGCAGTTCCTAAAAGTGCAGGAATACTCAATGGTATGGTAATTTTTTTCAAAAAATCAATGTCGTCTAAAAAGCCTATTAGAAAAGCAAAGCTGACAATCAAAACGATCTGAAATTTAATCTGTTTAACAAAATACCAAACCGAAATTCTTTTGTTTAAAAGCATAATTGAGGATTTTTTAATTATTGACTAAATTTATTTTGCAACATTGTTTTACGTTTTTTTATTACTTTTAAAATAATGTATAGAATCATAGTAAGAATACAGCCTACAATAAAAATCATATTATAATGCGTATGTCTTAGGATAATTTCTCCGGTAATTTCAAAAACAGTAAAAATCAGAAACATGGCAAAAAGTCCGTTTTTTTCTTTTAATAGAACTTTTTTTAAACTGAAGCTAAGATGAGTATTTCTGAAAAGGTATAAATTCGGTATAAAAACCGGTACTTTATCAGCCCACTTAGTATATTGCTCTCCAAATTTTCTTTCTAAAAATTGCTCTTCAGCAAAAACAATCCTTTCATAATAGACCCAATAAAAAAACACAAATGAAATTACAAACCACAGATTTTCAGTAAACATCGCAAGCCCAAGCCACATAAAAAAATTACCTAAGTACAATGGATTTCTGGTTGTACTGTAAATACCTGTAGTGTTTAATTCATCTGCAACCTGCCCTGCTTTTGTATTTCTTCCTGAAGTATTATGCGGAGTAAAACCAACAGTATACACTCTTATAATCAAACCTAAAATGCTTACAGCTAAACAAAGCATCTCAAAGAAAAGTGAACAATCATTATCGTTTTTCAGCAAAACATTTTGGATAAAAACTCCTAAGCCAAGCGCCAGAACGATAATCGGCAAAAAACTTCTGTATCTGAACAGCCAATTTCCCTGGGTTTCTAATTCTTGTTTTAAAGGCATAACTAATATTTTTAAAATCAAGTGAAATCAAGATAGGATTTCACTTGATTATTGATTAATTAATGTCCGTGGTCTCCTGCATTAGAAAGCTTAGCATTCACGAAGAATGCGCCTTTTACCACAATTTTTGCATCAGGTGCAATTGCACTCACAGGCGTAATCGCTGTGTAACCCATATCTGAAGTCCCTTTTACCACTTCAATTTTTTCAAAATTCATTTTCTTAGCCTGCTCCTTTGCATGGTTTCCTGCTTCGGTTTCATTTTTGTGACCGTGTTCCGCCTCTCCTTCATCATGCCCGTGACCATGATCGTCATCTCCTTTTTCTTCAGCGTGCTCTTCCACTTTTTTAGAAGTTTGTACAAATACATAGAATTTACCATCGGCTTCTACAATAGCTTCATTTGGAACGGCGGGAGTTTGTGAATTTCCAAGGCTTACATTTCCTGTAATATTCATTCCGTCAATCAAGCCAGCTTTGTTCCCGGTAACCATTGCATGAACTGAAATCGTTTTACTTTCATTTTCAAAAGATGATCCGATGCTGTACACTTTTGCATTAAAGGTTTCTTCCGGATTGTTGGTGAGCTTAAACTGCACAATCTGACCAACTTTCATTTTGGGAAGATCTCTTTCAAAGACTTGTAAATCCAAATGAATTGAGCTGTTATCGATGATCTCCAAAACCGGTGACGATACATCAACATAACTTCCTATCTGTGCATTAATCGTACTAACTGTTCCGCTGATTGGCGATGTAATGACCAAGCCTGATCTTAGGTTTCCATTGCTTACTTTCCCAGGACTGATTCCCATTAGCTGTAATTGTCTTTGTAACGATGATCTCTGGGTTCTTAAACTTTTTAGCTCCGCATCAGAACTTTGCAGATTCTTTTTTGCTCCGGCATCATTGTCAAAAAGCTCCTTTTGCCTTCTGAATTCCTGCTCTGCATAAGTTATTCTGCTGTTAATAGTCAGATATTGTTCCTGTAACTGAATGTATTCAGGGTTACTGATTGTAGCAATAACCTGTCCCTGTCTTACATAATCTCCTATCTGAACGGTTAATGTCTTAATGACACCTCCATACAGTGAAGTGACCGTTGCCTTTCTGTTATTGGGTACACGAAGAACACCATTTGCCTTAATAGTTGAGGCTAAATCTTTCATTTCTAAAGTTCCAAGACTGATTCCTACAGATTTCATCTGTTCTTCAGTCAGTTCCGCAATAGTTTGCGGAGCTTCTTCGTGACTTTCTTCTGCCTGTTCTGTTTTTGGTTTCTCTTCTCCTTCTGCCGGAGCATCTTTTTTTCCACAGCTGACCGCTAGAATAGAAATTAAGGCTAGAGATACAATGCTATATTTGATTTTCATTTGTCTATTTATTGATGATTGAATTAATGATAACTACAGATTCGTTGACCTGTTGAATAGATTCCAGGTATTTAAGCTGAATATTGGTGGAAGTCTGCAGTGCAAAAAGATATTCTACATAAGAAATTTCTCCTGTTTTATAACCTAATTGTCCTGCTTTGGCAATTTTCTCAGCATTTGGAATCGCTTGATTAACGTAGTAGTCATACTGATTAACATTTTGCTGATATTGATTAAATGCATTTTGCAATTGCGCTTCAAGCTGCTTTTGCTGGAATTTTGCATTTGATTCTGCCATTTGTCTCTGATATTCATAAGACTGGATTCTTGCTTTCGTAGCTCCAAATGTCAAAGGAATAGAAACACCAATTGTTGCCGAATGAAACCTGTTTCCTCCATTGAAATACTGATCCATCCCGTTGATGGTTTGAAATCCTATCAATGACTGATTAGTATATCCGATGGTAAAGTCAGGAAGTCCCAAAGATTTTTCAACTTTCTTATTTTTTTCCGCAATCTGCATTTCCTGATAAAAAGCTTTTACGGTAGGATGCTGTGCAATGGCACTGCTGTCTAAAACATATTGTGCTTGTAGCGGATGATAGTTCTGATCAAATGGAACTGAAATATCCTCTTCAATATTTAGCAATGTTTTTAAATTTTTATAGGCATTGGTAAGATAAACCTCATTCTGTTTAAGCAATAAGTTGATTTCCCCTCTCTGTGTTTCAGCTGTATTGATTTCAATTTTTTTAATATCTCCGGCTTTAAACCTAACCGTTGCAACTCTGATAAAGTCATTGTATAAACTATCCAGATTGCTAAGCTTGGATTTATTAAATTGTAAATACTCAATTTGATAATAATACGTTCGAACCTGTTTCGCTAATTCATTCATAGAAACTTCCCTGTTGATTTGCTTTCCTTTAATCTGTTCCGCAATCAACTCTTTTCTTGCTTTGAACAAAGTTGGAAATGGAATCGTTTGGGAGATCGAAAATGATTGGTCAAATTTCTTAGAGTTATACTGCCCCAATTGAGCATCCACATTCATTTTCGGGAGCTCTTTGGACGTTGGAATCAATGCCTGTGTAGCTTTAATATCCAGATCTCTCGATCGGATTGATTGATTATTCTCAATAGCAGTACGTGTAGCTTCTTCGACTGTTATGGTTCTTCCCTGTTGTGCACTAAAAGTCTGTCCTAAAAATAAAAATCCTAAAACCACAATGGCGGTTACCGATTTGTTATTGATCTTTTTTAAATTAATCTTGGTATTAAAAATAATATACAACATTGGTAAGACAAATAATGTTAAGAAAGTCGCCGTAACCAAACCTCCGATAACAACTGTCGCCAAAGGTTTTTGCACTTCAGCTCCTGCACCTGTAGAAATAGCCATCGGTAAAAATCCTAATGAAGCTACTGTTGCAGTCATTAAAACAGGTCTTAATCTTGTTTTTGTACCTTCCATTACTCTTTTCAGAATATTGGTCTCGCCTTCCTTTTCCAATTGATTAAATGTTCCAATCAATACAATTCCATTCAAAACGGCAACACCAAATAAAGCAATAAAGCCAATTCCGGCACTGATACTGAATGGCATATCTCTCAATAATAATGCGAATACACCACCAATCGCACTCATAGGAATAGCCGTAAAAATTAAAGTGGCTTGCTTAAATGAATTAAATGTAAAATAAAGCAGCATAAAGATTAAGAATAGCGATACTGGAACTGCAATCATTAATCTCTTACTTGCTGCCTGAAGATTCTCAAATTGACCTCCATAGGTAAAATAATATCCTGCAGGAAGTTTTACTTCTTTATCGAGCTTTGATTGTATGTCCTTAACTACACTTTCAACATCACGGTCTTTCACATTGAAACCTATTACAATCCTTCTTTTTCCCGCTTCGCGGCTGATTTGGGCAGGCCCTAATTTGTAACTAATATTAGCAACCTGGGCGAGTGGAATTTGCGTTCCAGAGGCAGTAGAAATCATTAGATTACTAACATCGTCAATATTTGTTCTGTGTAAACTGTCTAATCTTACAACCAGATCGAACCTCCTTTCATTTTCAAAAACCTGACCTGCTGATTTACCTGCAAAAGCTGTACTTACTGCATTATTAACGTCTTCAATGTTTAATCCGTAATTGGCCATTCTGGTTCTGTCATACTCTACGTTAATCTGAGGGAGTCCGCTTACACGCTCAATTTGGGGAGATGTAGAACCTTTAACAGACTGTATTACCTTAGCAGTCTTATCAGCATAAATTGCCAGAGAATCTAAGTTTTCACCAAAAATTTTAACTGCAACATCTTGTCTAATACCTGTCATTAACTCATTGAAACGCATTTGGATAGGTTGGTTCTTTTCAAAGAAAACTCCAGGAATCACTTCTAATTTCTCTGAGATTTCATCAGCGAGTTCGTCATACGTTTTCTTTGTTTTCCATTCTTTCTGAGGTTTCAAGATAACCATCATATCAGTAGCTTCCGGTGGCATTGGGTCGGTAGGTACTTCAGCAGCGCCAGTTTTACCAACAACCATTTTTACCTCATCAAACTGTTTTATAATTCTTGAAGCCTGCATTGAAGTTTCAATACTTTGATTTAAGGAACTTCCTTGTGGAAGGATACAGTGGAATGCAAAATCGCCTTCCTGCAACTGAGGTATAAATTCACCACCCATTCTCCCAAAAACAAATATTGCTACAGCAAAGAGAGCTACGGTTCCTCCAACCAGCCAATATTTTATTTTTAATGCTTTTTCCAATAAAGGCTGATAAACTTTCTGAATTCTGTTCATCATTTTATCAGAGAAATTTTCTTTGTGGCTCATCTTTTTTGATAAGAATAAAGCACTCATCATCGGAATATAAGTCAATGATAAAATCAGAGCGCCCAAAATAGCAAATCCCACAGTTTTAGCCATAGGCGTAAACATTTTACCTTCTACTCCCACCAATGTTAAAATCGGAATGTATACAATTAGAATAATGATTTCTCCAAATGCTGCACTACTTCTGATTTTGGATGCAGAAAGAAAAACTTCTTCATCCATTTCTGCTTGGGTAAGCATTTTTTTTGATTTATTCAAGCCTAAATGATGTAAGGTAGCTTCCACAATAATAACTGCCCCATCAACAATAAGCCCGAAATCAATCGCTCCTAAACTCATCAGGTTAGCACTCACACCAAACACATTCATCATTCCTAATGCAAACAGTAATGATAATGGAATAGCTGATGCTACAATTAAACCTGCTCTTAAATTACCCAAGAAGATAACAAGTACGAAGATGACAATGAGTGCACCTTCAATTAGGTTTTTTTCTACTGTGTCGATTGCTCTTCCAACCAGGTCGGTTCTATCTAAATAAGGTTCAATTACAACGTCTGCAGGAAGAGATTTTTGTATAACTGGTATCTTTTCTTTAATTCTGTTCACCACTTCATTACTGTTGGCTCCCTTTAGCATCATAACAACACCTCCCACAGCATCGACCTGACCATTAAAAGTCATTGCACCATATCTCACAGCACTTCCCAGACGCACTTCAGCAACATCTTTTATGAAGATTGGAACACTGCCCGTATTATTTTTAACTACAATGTTCCCTGCGTCTTCTAAAGATGTTACCAAACCGATTCCACGGATAAAATATGCATTTGGCTTTTTATCAATATAAGCACCTCCTGTATTCTGATTATTTTTTTCGAGAGCGGTAAAAATATCAGATATACTTACGCCCATCGCTCTTAATCTGTCTGGATTTACAGCGACCTCGTATTGTTTTAACTGACCGCCAAAACTGTTGATCTCTGCAACTCCAGGTGTTCCATTAAGCTGTCTTCGCACAATCCAGTCCTGCATTGTTCGCAGTTCTTTAGCATCATACTTTTTCTCACTGCCTTTTTTGGGATGCAGGATATATTGATAAACTTCTCCAAGTCCAGTACTAACAGGGGCAAGTTCAGGAGTTCCAACACCTTGGGGAATTTCTTCTTCTGCTTGTTTTAATTTTTCAGTAACCAGTTGGCGAGCAAAATAAATATCTACCTCTTCTTTAAAAACAACTGTAATCACTGATAGACCGAATCTAGAAATACTCCTAGTTTCCTCAATATCTGGTACATTTGCGATACTTTGTTCAATTGGGAAGGTAACAAGTTGTTCTACTTCCTGTCCAGCAAGTGTGGGACATACTGTGATGATCTGCACCTGATTATTGGTAATATCCGGTGTAGCATCAATTGGCAGTTTGGTTGCGCTCCAAACTCCCCAAATAATCAATAACAAGGTCATGATACCAATGACAATCTTGTTCTTGATACTAAATCTTATGATTTTATCTAACATTGAATTTAATTTTTATTGGATTGCCCAAAGTTAAAATCAGTATAAAACTGAATTTAAAAGATGATGCAAAGATGAATAGGATTACAGTGCAATGATATTGCAAAGTTTCCAAGACAATTTAGATGAAAGGGAATCCTTCCATCATATCAATAAAAATTATATTTTAGGCGGTTGCCAGATTTGGTCGTACACCAAATAAGCGAAGTCGTTTTTCTGAAAATGGATTTTCTTAGAAAAAAACGCAGTAGCGATTCTTGAAAAAACTAGAATTGGTTCGATTTTATAAGATGCCACCGTGGTTCTGCAACAGTTGCAAGAACAAAATGGAGAACAAGAATCTGCCTTCGAATGTGAATCTTCTTGTGTCTTTGAACTTAAAGAATAATTGAAATCTTGCTTAAAAGACTGAGCATTTGCACTATCTAGACATGGCATTATGGATAACGCCACAAAATAGATGATGAAAAGTAGTCTTACAAATTTCATAATGCAAATGTATAAAATATAATTACCAAAAAAATATTTTATCCTAAAATTTTAAGGAAATTATACATTTGATTATGCCGAATCAAAAAAATAAAATACCTACAATACATCTAAGTCATTTATAATTATAGAAAAAAACTGATGCTTTTAGATAAAATTAGATATGTACATTTAAATAATATTGCCACCATAATTTAATTTTAACTCAATTTTTCAGTAAACTAATTTTCATTTTTTTCAAAACAAAATTATATATTAATTTACACTTGATTTTTAGATGAATAATATATTAAATTCTTATATCAATATTGGTCTTTCCAAATTATAATACTTCTTTAATATAGATGTACATATTAAATATTCAAAAAATCATCTTAAAATAGGTTCTAAAATTGAACTGAATTTACGTAATTTTCTTTAGTAACCTTTTTCTAAGAACTGTTTCTGAATCTGTAAAACTGACTCTTTTGAAGGGTAAAAACTAAAGTAATCTAAAACTTTTAAAATTATAGAACTTGAAATATTTATACCTCCCTCCAGAATTTCTAATCGTGAATATTCCTCATTAATAGTGATTTTATCTGTTTTTGTCGTTCTTATCTTCATAAGCGGCATGTGATTCTCGCTGTCCAAATGTAATCTTCTATCTTTTAACTCATTAAATATAATAGAAATACTCAAACCTTCTTTATATAATCCTTCTATTGTTAAGTGTTCAATAAAAACATATAGTTGAGTAAGATAATGTATAATACTTGTATAATAAAACAAGTATTGACCAGAAGGAAATTTTGATGCCCAAGCCCCTCTCAAATGATCACCTTCTAGCCAGTCTTCTACAAAGCTGTTAATCATGCAAAAACTCTCTGACAAATACATTCTCCACAGTTCTTTTCGAGCTCCTAAATCGGAAAAAGCCTCGTAAGAATTTTCAGCAGTAACTAAACTACCCTCGTGTAACGTTCTTGGTATAAATGGCAATGACCATGACGCCTTTACCTGTGCTTTTTCGACAACTTCAAGACATCTTTTAAGACTATGTAAATTACCTTTTTGAAGAGGAGTTATATAAACTTCGCAATTGCCTTTCGATTTTATTAATTCATATGATGATGTCTGCTGAAAAGCTTTTATTTCTGCGTCAAATATTTCTGCGTCAATATTGGGAATGGTATAGCCAAAACTTTTTCTGCGTTGCATTAATCTAACGGCTGCCAACTCAATGAGATCTCGCAAATCGCTGACATTTGATATGGCTGCGCTTTCAGGTCTCTTATTTGTATTTCTATAATACAAAGTACTTGCTCTCATTTCTCCGTCCAGAGTTTTTTTACAAAGAGTTGGAATTTCTTTGAAAGAGAAGATCTTGATTACCACATATTTTAATTCGTTTCTATCTTCCGGAAAATAGACATTGAAATCTACCATTGGTTCTGCATATTTTGAAACCTGATCTCGCATTTCATCATATTTGTAAGTGATAATATTTTTCTGGTCAACTCCTACATTAATAAATTCATTATCCTTTTCCTCAATTCCAATTACAATGTGACCTCCATCTGGTAGATTTGACATTGCCAAGATATCTTTTGTTAGCTTCTTATAATCCCAAGGACTGTTTGCTTTAAAATCTAGTGAAGGGCTTTCCGTTTGACCCTCAATCAATCTTATAAAATCTTCTGTATTCATTTATTTTCCAATTTTATTAATATATTTCCCAAAAATATCTCACGACAAAATGTTAATTATTTAAATTGAAGTAATTCTTCTCGTAACATATAGGCTTTAGGAGAACTTCTTTTGACTAGAAAATCTAAAATAAATAGAAAGTCAGCTAAAGTATTTTTATCTCTTTTTATTTTACCACCATATTTATAAAAAGCTTTTTCAACGAATTTTTCTAAAATATCGTTCTCGACCAGTTCAGCATTTTGGCTTTGGAGCATGGGAACAATCCATGATATTGAGTTAGGCATAAAATTATAAAATGCAATGCCACTTAAAAATTTTATCGATGAATTAATTCTGTTAAATCCTAAAGTAATTATAAAATCTTTGAAATATAAGCTTTTACCATCCAATACTGACCATTTTTCAGAGCTCTCCACCCAGTCAATGTCAAAAAGAAAAATTGGTAGAAATCTCGCATTGCTGTTATTGATCATCCAATCTTTCAAAAATTCCCAAAATATCCAGAAATTTTCGAGTTGAATTCTACCTATCGCTGCTCTAATAAACTCTTCAACTAACTTATATATAAATTTTAAATAATCATCAGGGATACTTTTTTCAGGTGTTTCTATACTTGAATCAAGTATTTTTTTTAAGAGAGGTAATGATAATTCTGTAGGCTGATTCAGCAGATATCGTGGATAATAAAAAGTAAATGCATGTCTACTTTCATAAAAATCCAGCATGCTTGATTTGGGATCATTTAAAAAAACAGTGTGTAGTGTCAGAACATCCTGAATAAATTTGTGGTGAGCAGGAAGAGCCGTATTCCATGGGATGATACGAAGCATGTCATCCAAGTACCACTGAGTATGTAAGTCTAATGAAACGATAATTTCATCAGGTATGTTTATACTTCCTTTGATAACAGAATTAATTAGTACTTCCGACCAATTGTCTTCTTCCGACTTATTAAAATCACGAGCACTTAATTTCCCTTGATGATATAACATTCGCTTTCTCTCGCTTTCTTTATTTTGTGCCTTTAGAATTACGATGGCTTCTGCTAATCCATACCAACAGTTTAAAACAAAATCAGGTTCAAATAATACTAATTCCTGTAAAATAGCGTGCTGCAAAGCGATTCGTTCCCTAGCGTCAAGACCCTTTAAAAGTAAACGGAAAATTAATTCTTTAACCTTCAATTTTAAATCTTGCTCAATATCAACTTTAAAAATATAGCATAATCCTTTAAGAGAAGGTATATTATCCAATAAATCAAAATTAATAGCGTATGGATCTGTTTTCGCTAATTTTTTTGCTTCTAAATTGATAATAGTTTCACAACACCATGCAATTTCATCAGGTTGAAGTTGATTTGAAAAGTCACGAAGAGCAATAGACGCCATAGTACCTGGAGAAACCATAATTTCTCGTCTACCATCTAGTTGCAAAATAAATTCATATCCTATTTTCCAAGTTTCATAGTTATGATCATCAACTTCTTCGTATTCGAAAACTTTTCTTGCCCAAGTCGTATTAGCTGTCGGAACTGTATAATCATTCCCACTTTCTACAACATTTCTAATTGTATCATCATATCCGGGAACTACCTGAACATAATTTTCATATCCCTTTTGATTAAAATGTTTAAATTCATACTTTCTAGCATCCATATCAAACAAAAACTTTTTAAAAAGCCAATCATCTTCCTTGACATTCTCCCACATTCTGTCGACCTGTTTGAATAAAAGTTCATTATACTCTCGTTGATAAAACATATAGTCAGCCACAAATCCAACTAAACCTACATAATACTTATTGCGATGAATTCTTTGATTTGCGGCAATTCGTTCTTTTCTTTCGAATTCTTCGTCATTATAGACATTGCTTCTCATCATATCCGAAGTAGACCTTGTAGAATCCCACTTAAAAAACAGTGGGACACCTAATAAGGAGACAGAAGTTTCATCAACTAAATTAGGAAATGCTTGTAAAATGCTGCAGACCACTCCTAAAATGGCAATATTGTTAGACTCTCTTATCAACCTGTCTAAAAATATGCGTGCTGTTGAAAAATCTTTTTTATCCCCAATTTCTAACAAAGTCTTTTCCAAAGCCATCAGCACTGATATTAAGACCTTATCATAAATTGAAAATCCTCGGTACATAGACCAGTACTCAGGATTCCCATAGTATACACCACACGATCCATCTTCAAAAACAACCTCAATCCTTTCCACCCCTCTCTTTTTTAAAGACAGAAGAATTTCATAATTTTTTTCAAAAGCATCATTTAAAAATGGAATAAGGAAATCAAGAGCTTTTTCACCGTGATACAAAAACATCCAATAAAAAAAAGTCTGATAACCTGATGGTAATCCATAATCATATTCTAAATCTTTATTTAAACCAAAATCATTTACTTTAGGCTCTCGAATAAGCATACTATTAATACTCCCCGGTGCATATTTCTCTTCCTTTTGAGCCCAGTCTTCAGTAGCCATTTGAATAACTTCTTCAGGGAAAAAGCGACAAATTTGATCTGAAATAACACCTCCGGTAATATAAGCTCTTATTTCTCGTAGAAAAGCAGGATCAGTCCATCTTTCATTACCTGTTTCAGGAATCAAGCAAGCTTGAATAATCGAAGCAATAAGTTCCTGATCGGCTGCCGTCAATTTAAAAAGAATTTTAATATATTTTTTTAAATATTCAGAAGATCTCCTGCCTAATCTCCTCTGAATTGAACGACCCTGCAACCTAAAAATAAAATCTTCCAACAGAAAAGCAGCGCTTTTTGCACCAGATGGAAGTATGCCTTGGTTAAATTCAGGGAGCTGTTTTGACCATGATTCAATAAGAGTCAAATGTTTTAATTCAAAATTTTGCAGCTTAATTTCATTAATATTAGCTTTGATAAAATCAATTATATAATCCCATCCGGAGCCAATAGGCAGAAGATCATTAAAATTTCTTTTTTGAGGATCTATTTTTTTACAACTCGTTTGTAGTAAATAGATTATGCGATCCAACAATTTCGCTTCATCTTCAAGAAGCTGTACTTTTAAACTATCCAGTAGTACTTTGGAATGATTTGATCTAAGTGAAACAATCAGTAGCTCATCTTTCCATGAAGGGGACAAAGTATCATCACTTAAGAGCTCGTGCATAAAATATACGGAAGCTTCCGGTTCATATTCATAAAACTCTTCCATCCATAATCTGAATGCCCTTCTCATGGCGGGAGTATTTTCTATCGAAAGTAAAAAATCTTTTGAGTTTGCAATCTCCGATTTTTGATTTCTTATAAATCTGATCAATGCCCAATCTTCCAATATGTCGTGAGAAGGACTGTAAGCACTGGTATCGGACATATCATCCAACTGTAGAATATTATCTTTAACAAGATCAGCAGTCACACTGTTATCGCTCTCATATGTTGTAAAAAGAGACATTTCTCTAGATCTTTTAAGACAAATCTCATAGAAAACAGTTCCTCGTCGTGATTGATTGTCTTCAACAATATATTTCCACATTAACCTTTTAAATTGTAACTCGTCCAAGTGTTCCTCACTTAATAGTTCTGGTATAATTCGTACAGCTTTATCAAGATAATAAGGAGTTCTCAAAAGATGCTTAATCTTAGAATTTTCCATCAATGGCAGTAAGTCAGGAATTTTTTCAACGATTAATTCAACCTCAGCATCATTAAATTCACCTACTTGAAAATAAGCAATATTTTCTGGCAGCTCATAATAGTAATCGATTTTAAACTTCTGTAATAAGTAGTCTCTTATTGTTAAAACTATAGTTATATTTTTATTTTTTTCCAGTATCTGAAGTAGTTCATTAAATGCTCCCGAGCTACCTGACTCTATTAGTTTTTCAAAGCTTTCTATCCAAATTAAAAAATACTTATTTGATAAAGGACTTGCCAATATTTGTTCGATACTAACTTTACATCCGGCTTTTATCAAAGCTTCACTAATTGTTTCACAATACAGGTTTTCAGCGGTAAAAGTTAAAACACTACGATCTCCAGACATTTTCAAATCACTTACAGCTGATTTTGTCAAAGCCGATTTTCCAACTCCCGGGTTTCCATGAACCACTACAAGATTCTTTTCTTTAAGCAATTGCAGGAGGTCTATATTATCACGAGGAACATTAAAATCTCCGATTTTTTCTCTAGTTCTAGAATTAGTGGTTTGTTCATTTTTTTCCATTTCTTCATAACTTAAGAGAACATCTTTATCTGTCTCCGGTTTGATAGAATTGATCAGACTGAACTTAGGATATGGAATCAGCTTATTGTATGCTAAAACTTTGGTCGCCAAAAAAAATCCACCGTCCTCGTATGTATGAATAATACCTGTAAAATAAGTTTTTCCATACAAGATAGAATAAGCGCCACTTCCAGACAATCCTTCAACATTTTCCAAGGCCTGTTGATAATATGTATCGAGAGAATTTTCAGACTTTAGTGTAAATTTATATCGATTGCTCTTGATATCTTCGATAAATTTCATAGGAAAAGATCGATCTGCCTCTTGATCATTAAAATTAGCATACCCTCTAATTTGATAATCTTCCACCATTTCATCAGTATCAATTACCTGACAAAAAAATTGTTTACCTGTAAGTGGAAGAATATTCTTTTTAGAAAGAATCAACAATGCCATATCCTCATCATCATCTGACACAATAACAATATCTGTTTCGGTCAAATTGTATGAATGAAATTCTGATGTTTCCTGATTAAAAATCTCTTCAAGTTTAATATCCGTATTTACATATTCTTTATCGAACTTTTTACCTTCTAAACAATGTTTTGCAGTCAAGACATACACGTCATCAACATCAGGACTCGGGTAGAAAATTACTGCTGTAGCAATTTCGTGGTTACATCTGATTTTGATTGTAGAAAGCTGTGGTATATTTTCATTCATATTTTATGAGTTAAGGGCAGGTACGAAAGTTCTAAGCTGTCAGGTCCTATTTGTGAATAATCACATTCAAATGTATATCTTTCAAAAGCGTCGTCATCGACCTCAAAGATATTTCTCAATTCTTGAGTATCACAAGCAAAATGAATTTTGATAATTTCAGAATTTCTTCTCTCGTTCGTAATGATTCTAACTATAGTCTCTTTATCCGGATGTCTGTTATGGATACCGTTTCCAGTTATCACATAACAATTGGTCTGAACTATTTCCAGCAATTTAGGGCAGGTATTGGCTTTACTGCCATGATGTGATAATTGCATAAACTTCACGGGCAGTGGCCGATCTTTATTATACCCCAATGCATCTAAACTGTCAATTATATCAGAGGGATGACTGTCGGCTAATAAGAGTACTTTTACCTTATCAAACTCGGCAAGAACAGCAATAGAGCTTCCATTAACAGGATCTGTATCCGGTTTAAATTCATTCCCTGTAAGTTCTTCAATTATTTTTTTATGGTCGGATTGATTTTCTTTTCTACCAATTTTACCATTACTTTCTTCTTCTTTCCACAATTCTGTTGCAGCAGCTTCCTTTTCAGGTGTAGGTGAAAGAATGGTCATTTTAAAACCAAAACATTCAATTGGTAATGTTTCAGTATTTATTGGCACTGTGGTAAGAAGATTATTTGCAGTTAAAAAATCCCTAAGTAAAATCCCGTCACCGACTGAGATTTTCCCATTAGATTCCTTTATCATCTCAGGAGAATGATTAAATAAAAAATTCTTTACAGCGTCTTGTTTATTTTCAATTTTTTTGTCCACGACAAAACCTTTTACGGCACCGATATGGTCGCGATCTATATGGCTGATAATCCAATTTTCAATTTGTTCGCCAGAAGACAAAATTTCTTTTATTAATGGGGCAAAAGAATTTTTGTACTCTTTACCATATCCTCCATCAATAAGTATATTATGCCATTGGGAATCTGTTCCTAAAAATCTGATAAAAATAGCATCACCGCCGCCGATATCGAAAAAATGAAAACTAATCCGATGTGTTTTTTGAGTCATAAAATAATGGTTATTAATACTTTCTTATTTTTTCTAAAATAGGAAAAGTTAATTGGATAAGTAAGAGTTTATTTAAATAATTAAACGAAAGGTCAAATTAATCCTTTCTTTCATTTTTACTGTTGATTTAGCAATTCGATGTTCCCAGTTTTCCTGTAAATCCCCTTTCATAATGAGTAACGAACCGTGAGGCAATGGCAAACTGTATTTGCTCTGATGATGGTCTTTTTTTCTGAAATCAAAGTTTCTGGTTTGACCTAAACTGATTGATGCAATCACAGGTCGTTTTCCATAGCGGCTTTCTTTATCTCTGTGCCATGCCACGGAATCATTATTATCACGATACAGGTTTAATAAAACACCATTGAACTGATACCCAAATTCTTTTTCTATCCTTTCTTTTAAAGTATAAAGCTCGGGAGTCCAAGGATTAGTTCCTGAAACATTTCCGTCTGAATCGTAAGAGCTATCATTTCCTCCATACCAAGCAGTAAGGCGGGGTGTTACAACTGTTTTATCATACATCTTCTGAGTTCGCTGTTCCCAAGGTGTCGTTTTCAGCAGTATATCTTTCAATTCATCGGCTTCTTTGCTGCTCAGGAAATGTTCCTTGTATTCCAAAAGGTCTTTTGGAAATTTATAAAACTCTTCCGTATCAAATAAACTCAGCTGACTCATTGCAATTTTCTATTAAAATATTTATATTTGATCTGGCCCGTTTATACGGGATTTTTTTCATCATTTGTGTTTTTGCTTCCCTTAGGAGATTTTTTTTTATGAAGTAATGTTAGGAAACTTATTTTTGAGCTTTATTCAAATGAATTCAATTCTTATCTCCTATTTTTTCTTTAATCTGTTTGATATCGGTCTTGATCTCTGTCATAAAGTTTTGAATATTACGTTCTGCAAATTCATCAGCTCCATATTCTATCGTATTGATACTACAGGCAAATTCCCAGATCTCTTTAATTTCAGATAATGGAATTTTATATGGCTCATAAAATTGATTGTCAGCTTTTACCCATATACTGTCTGCTTCATGAAACTGGAATCTTTTGTAACTGATTCCATCATTAGTGGTGATGAAAATATAAGTCCGGTCCGTTTTCAGATCAGAAAGATTTTCTACATATTTTCCAACAATATAAGTTCCGTTCTTATAAGGCGGCATAGAATCTCCGTCCGCTGGAAACGCTCTAAACTTCCCACCTTTTAAAAAAGGTAAGGATATCGTTTCCAAACTTTCTATGTATTCCGGATCTCCATAACCGTTCAGATAACCCATAGAGGCTTTTTGTGGAATAATCTCAATCTGATCGTTTCCATCCTGATCAACCCTGATAGGCAGAACAATCCTATTGTCAGGGAGCTCCATAATCTCATCAATCGAATATTTGCTGACGTTGATGGTCAAAAGTAAATCGATGCTGATATTATAATATCTTGAAATTTTCACTAAAATATCAAGGGGTGGCGCTGCGGCATCATCTTCATACTTACTATATCGGCCTCGGGTAATTAAAAGATCATCGGCAACCTTTTGTTGAGACAGATTGAGCTTACCTCTTAAATACCGCATGTTTTCTGATAAAATTGACATTGCTATAAATTATAGCAACAAATATACAATTTTTTGCTACAAATCGTGATAATTTTGTCAAATGGAACGAGCGATTGCACATATGGATCTGGATACATTCTTTGTTTCCTGTGAACGGCTGAGAGACTCTGTATTGGAGAATCAGCCCGTGATCATAGGTGGCGGAGATCGTGGTGTAGTAGCATCTTGTTCCTATGAAGCCAGGAAATTTGGGGTTCGTTCTGCGATGCCTTTGCGAATGGCTTTACGCTTATGTCCCGAAGCGCAGGTTATCAAAGGTGATATGGAGTATTATTCCAAAATGTCACATTTGGTGACTGAAATCATTCAGGAAAAAGTTCCTGTTATGGAAAAAGCAAGTGTAGACGAGTTCTATCTTGATCTGTCGGGCATGGATAAGTTCTTCGGCTGCTATCAATGGACAACCGAAATTGCGGAAGCGGTAAAGAAAAATACAGGTCTACCTATTAGTTTTGCATTGTCTACCAATAAAACAGTTTCAAAGATTGGAACAGGTGAAGCAAAGCCAGCCGGTAAATTAGAATTAAAACCGCTCGCAATACAGCCTTTTTTAAATCCTTTATCCGTCAGAAAGATTCCTATGGTTGGTGATGTGACCTTTGAACTCCTTTCAAGATTAGGTGTAAGAAAGATTGAAACACTTGCTAAAATGCCAGTGGATGTGCTTCAGGAATTAATTGGAAAAAATGGAACTGAGTTATGGAAAAAAGCCAATGGCATTGATTTAAATCCTGTGATTCAATATTCAGAGCGTAAATCCATATCAACTGAAACAACTTTTTCCGAAGACACCATCGATATTCCGAATATCAGAAGTATTCTTTCCGGAATGGTTGAACAGTTATGCTACCAGTTAAGACAGGAAAAATGGCTGACCTCAACGGTATCAGTAAGAATAAGATATGCCAACTTTGATACAGAGACTAAACAATGTAAGGTGGCTTATACCTCAGCAGACCACACATTGCTGAAATATATTCTGGAACTCTTCAAGAAAGTTTATACCCGAAGAATGAGAATTCGTCTTGTAGGTGTCAAGTTTACAGGACTGGTTCACGGAAGCCATCAGATGAATCTTTTTGAAGATACCGAAGAGCTGATCTCATTATATCAGACCATGGATAAAATGAAAGACCGTTTTGGTGCTAAAAGCCTTGGAAGGGCTTCCGGTTTTTTGACTCAATAAATAAAATTATGTTCCTCAATTGTCATACCTATCATAGCCTTCGTTATGGGACTATTTCTGTTGAAGAATTAGTTGATCTGGCTATGGATTATAAGCTGAAAGTTCTTGCGCTAACTGATATCAATACCGTAACGGGAATCTATCAGTTTTATAAACTGTGTGAAGATAAAGGCATTAAACCTATTGTAGGCGTTGATGTCAGAGTTGAAAATGAGCAGTATTATATATGCTTAGCGAAGAACCCGAAAGGAATAGCTGAAGTCAACAGGCTTTTGACCGATTATAATTGTGAAAATATTGAAATTCCAAAATCTAATCCTCAATTAGAAAACTGCTTTGTGATTTATACTTTACAAAATAAACCTGATATATTATTGGAACACGAGTTTATCGGAATCAGACAAGATGAGTTAAACCTTTTAATCAATTCTGAATTCAAATCCCTCACTCATAAAATGGTTATCCTTCATCCGGTAACGTTTAAGACTGATGACGAATACGAACTTCATAAAATATTACGAGCCATAGATGGTAATATTCTTTTTACAAAACTGGCTGAAAAAGATTATTGTAGAAAAGATGAGTTGTTTATGAGTAAGAAAACTCTTCTCGATCAGTTTAAGCATTACCCAGAAATCGTTGAAAACACGAAATTTATCGTCAGTCAATGCAGTTTTGATTTTGAATTTAAAACCCCGAAGAATAAAAAATATTATACTGACAGCAAGGAAAATGACTTTAAATTGTTATCCCAGCTTGCTTATGAAGGTTTATCTCATAGATATCCTGATAATAACAGACAGGCTATTGAGAGAGCTGAAAAAGAATTAACAGTTATTCATCAACTTAATTTTTGCGGCTACTTCTTGATTACTTGGGATATTATTCAATACAGTAAGCGTATGGGTTTTATGCACGTCGGAAGAGGAAGTGGCGCTAACAGTATTATAGCTTATTGTTTAGGCATTTCCGACATATGTCCTCTAGAGCTAGATTTGTACTTTGAGCGTTTTCTAAACTTAAACCGTAAAAGTCCTCCCGACTTCGACATCGATTGGAGTTGGAAGAATCGTGACACTATTTTGGAATACATTTTTGATAAATATGGAAAAAATCACGTTGCTTTTTGTGGAACTAATGTGGAGTTCAAGAGAAAATCGAGATTCAGAGAACTGGGAAAAGTCTTTGGACTGCCGAAAGATGAACTAGATCAGCTTTCAAAAAAACCGAGAGAACTACACGATCAAAATTCAATTGTTCAAGAGATTTATAAGTATGAACAGTTGTTAGTTGGATTTCCCAATCAAAGAAGTATGCATTCTTGTGGGATTCTTATTTCCGAAGAACCTATTACAAATTATTCAGTTTTAGAATTTCCTCCAAAAGAATTTCCAATTGTTCAGTTTGATATGCATACAGCTGAGGATATTGGTCTGGAAAAGTTTGACATTCTTTCACAAAGAGGATTGGGAACGATTAAAGATACCGTTAATCTAATTAAAGAAAAAAAGGGAATCAATGTAGATATTGAAGATACCAGAATCTCTAAGGATGAAGTCAAGTGCAATGAATTTTTGAGCATTGGAAAGACCATTGGTTGTTTCTACATTGAATCTCCAGCTATGCGTGGACTTTTGAGAAGATTAAAATGTGATAATTACAAAGTATTGGTTGCTGCATCATCAATTATTCGTCCAGGAGTTGCACAGAGTGGAATGATGCGGGAGTACATTTTCCGACACAATCATCCCGGTCAATTTGAATACTTCCACGATGTATTTGAAAAAGAATTAGGCGAAACCTATGGCATTATGGTTTATCAAGAAGATGTCATTAAAATTGCGATGCACTTTGGTGGAGTTTCTGCAGCTAATGGAGATGTTCTTCGAAGAGCTATGAGTGGTAAAGGACGATCACTTTCAGCTTTACAAAAATTAAAAGATGATTTCTTTGAATCCTGCAAAAGGAAAGGACATCCTGAGCAGCTTTCTCAGGAAGTATATCGACAGATTGAATCTTTTGCCGGCTACTCCTTTTGTAAAGCACACTCTGCTTCTTATGCCGTGGAGAGCTATCAGAGTCTGTTTCTGAAAGCCTATTACCCTATCGAATTTATGGTATCTGCTATTAATAATGGCGGTGGTTTTTACCGAACAGAAGTTTATGTACACGAGGCGAAGATGTCAGGTGCTAAAATTCATAACCCCTGCATTAACCTAAGCGAATTTCATACAACATTATATGGAACAGATGTGTACTTAGGTCTAATGCATATTGAAAAACTTGAAGCTTCTATCAAAGTAAATATCCCGGAAGAAAGGAAAGAAAACGGCGATTACGGATCATTAGAAGATTTTATAAAAAGAGTCAACATTGGTATTGAAACTTTACAGATATTAATTTTTGTCGGGGCTTTCAGATTTACCGGAAAGCAGAAACACGAACTTTTAATTGAAGCAAGATTCCTACTTTCAAAGAATCAATATAAAAGCAAGATCATATCATTATTTGAGGAACCTCAAAAAGATTATAAGCTACCGACAATAGATAGAAACCCTTTTGAAGACGCTTTTGATGAAATTGAAATTTTAGGATTTCCAGTTTCCTATTCGATCTTTGATTTACTCAAGACTAAATACAGAGGTCACGTTTTGGTTAAAGATCTCTTGAAGTATCATAAAAAACAGGTTAAAATGCTGGCATATTTAATTTCCAGGAAACACGTTCCTATCAAGATGAGAAATCATCCTGGAAAGAAAGACGATATGTATTTCGGAACATGGATCGATGCTGAAGGTGAGTATTTTGACACGGCACATTTTCCCGACAGTTTAAAACAATTTCCCTTTAAGGAAGGAGGAGTCTACCTTTTATTAGGAACTGTTGAAGTAGATTATCATTTTCCTACTATTACCATTACTAAAATGGCAAAAATGCCTTTGATTGCCGATCCGCGATATTCGATGGATGATGAAAAATCTAAAGAAATGGAAAGAAGTCTACGGGAAGACGTTAGTATGACTCACCGAAATCCCTATCCACAGGAACATGAAATTGGATTACCAAGAAAAAAGATAAACTGATTCTTTAGTATTCTTGTTATTTATTTTCACAAAGTTCCAGACCTTTAGTGATAAAATCTCCGTATGAAATTTTTAATCCAGCCCATTTGGGATCATCCAACCATATTTCATCAACTTTACTGATAGCAGCATTATTATGTGAAACACCTTTAGCAGTTCCATTTAAAGCATATGTCTTTCCATTGCTGGCCTTGCAGTAAATTTCTTTATATCCAGAACAATAAACTTCAACTTCATCAACTGAAAATGGCCATTTTTCTCCATACTCCAGCTTTGAAAATTTTATTGTATTTCGCTGGACTGGGTTAGAACACGATAATATTAATACTAAAAGTAATAAACTGTAAATAGCTTTCATTTTTTAATTTTGTCAAAGATAGATTTGAAAACTAAATTGACATTACGGGAAACCGTATTACTAAGAACATAAATAGTATTTATGACAAATCTTCTTTATTCACAACAATACCAAGCTGGGTTATAAGAAATGTCTTTTGTTCAAAGATTTGGTTCATAATCATCCATACTTTATCCACTAGAGAAAATGTTTTTTGATGGTCCTTATTAATAATAGTTAGTAAACCTGTGTAGGTAATGCTTTTTATCTTTTGATAATTTCCATTAAAAAACAGTCTATGATCTGTAAAATCGTAAGATTTCAAAACCATTTCAAAAGGTTTTTGAGTGTGTAGATTTTTTTTAAAAACCATTACAGAATCATACAATCTTATTTTTGTGCCATCTTTATTTTCAATATAAACCAAATATTGCTGTGTTTCAGGAAGTATAATTTCATTATCGTCATTTGTTTTAACAACTATTCTTGTGACCTCTGGTCTGCTCACATTGATCTTGAAAAATAAATCTAAAATTCCAAATTCAACTTCCTTCTGTTCATTATCATTATTTTCAGATTCTCTCAGCTGCACTATCTTTATATTATGATGTTCTGCAAACATTTGTGCATCCCGAGTAAATCCATTCCTTGACACAATAATTCCTCTTTGTATATCGGTATCATTGATGATAGAAAGAAGCTTCATAACTGTATCTTTAGTTACTTTTTTTTTCCAGTATTTACATTCGATAGCCGTTTTGTAAGTTTGGCAACCATCAAACTCAGCGGTCAGCACATCAATTTGATGCATAACCCCTGAATTACCTTTTATTTTACAATTCTGCCCATAACCCTCCACTGGAATATGATATTCTTTTTTTAAAGTATCATAAATATATTTTGTCAGAGATTCATAAATCTTCCAATCAAGACTGTTTAATTCATCCATCGTATTTCACATCAAATTACAACATATAGGTCTTCATCTTGATCATATATAGCCTTCCCTGATTTTACCAAAGGATTCCAAACTTTATCAATTGCTTCTGGCGTATTCCACTCACAATAATTATCAGATTTTTTCAAATTACTACTGGAAATTATCCTCTTTCCAAAAATTTCTCTACACTTTAGAAGAAGGCTGATCGAAATTCCTTTCCCCAAATAGTACTTACTACTGTCAGGATATAAGTCAACTACTTTTAAATCAGTTTCATTTTCCATCTCTAATAAAATGAGACTAAAAGAATCATCACTTTCCTTTGACTCTTCATACACTTCAAATACATAAGTAAAACCGTTATATGTCTCATTAAACATATAAGTACATCTAGAAGTAAATTGATAAGTCACATTATTTTTAGTACTTATAAAAATAAACTTTCTGGATTCATTAATCTCTAATATCATAGTGTACATTTTATTAAAAAATAAGATTATCAAACTGTTAACTAAACAAAAAAAATTAGAATTTAAGTTCCTCCATTAGTTTTACTGTCAAAATAACTTGACGCTGTTTTGCAAATTTATCAAATGATGAAAAATTTAAATCATTGGGAAAATAGTACTTTTTCTTATTAATTTTATTTGTAGAAACCCAATCTGCAAGTTGCTTTGCACCTTTTGACTTGTTTTCATTACCATCTAACATTTGGAGATTAATAATGGAATTAAAATACTCCGGATCTGTAAAGTATTCTCTATTAGAATCAGTCAATTGGATATTATTTAATTTTAGCTTTTTTTCATTGAAATTTGATATCGGATGACAATGATCAAGATTAAAATCTCCATCCTTATATTTTAAGTTAGGATAAAGTAATGCGAGTATGGGAAAAGCGTATCTATTTTCTTTCTGAGTATATAAAAGATTTTCTACAAACTCTTTATCGACGTTTATACTTTTATTGGTTTTAGAAAGCCTCTTTGCAATAGCGGCAGCAGGGAAAACTGCCGGAGACTTAGCAATTTCTTTTTTCAAAGTATCTCTGATAGCTTTTAATACACCTTCAGCTTGCCCGCCAAATATTTGATGTAGCAAAACAACATGAAGCCATTTTTTAATAATTGCTCTATCATCTTTATATGCAACTTTCTTATGAAAATCTTTTACTTTATCAGTTTTGTATAAATAATATATAATCGGAAGAACAGCATTTAATGATGTCAGTGTTTTTGGAGCATATCCAAAGTCTACAATAAGTTGAAAGACTTCTTTAATTGCTTTCCTAATATTTTCCCATTTACTTTCAAAATCTTTAGCATTCTTAATACTGAAATTGGTTACTCTAAATTTAATATCATCGTTGTACAAAATCAGATAGGTACGCAAAATCAAATCTTTGTTTACGGCAAAGCCGTATTCCTTTACAATTTCATCAACTAATCCATTAATTTCTTTGCGGGCATCTAGAATCATCCAACCTGAAATAGTTGTTGACATTACTAAATCCGAATAACTTAAGTTAATACCGCCTGAATTTATTCGTATAAAAATATCTAATGCTCTGGTAAAATCAGAACCTTTTTCAAGATAGTAGTGAATAAGTTTCTCAAGATGAACAATATCGTGAAGCCGACTCAATATCTCCTGAGCATCCTGATCTTCTATTTCGTGTTTCTTACAATAAGAATTCAGCTGTGCCATTCCGCGAATACCCAAAATATCTCCGACTTTGAACCATTTATTTCCATCTTCATTTTTTGCTTCTGAAGGTTTTAAAAACAAGAATTCATATTTTCTATCATCGTCACTATCGTTTAAGTCCTTGCTAGAATCCTTTTTATATTTAAGATTTAAATAAAGATATCTTGTAGGAATAGAGTGTTCATTATCTTTCCAAGCCAGATTATATTCGTGATAAGCATAAGAACCTTTCAACCCCAGATAAAGTGCAGTAAGGCGCTGCTGCCCGTCTAAAACGACTTCGAAGCTAGGAAGTTTTTTTGTATCAACTTCTTCTGATCTATTGAGGAATCTTTCTCTATATTTTTTTAAGATCCCATAAAATCGTTGGTTTTGTGTGTTATTACCTTCAACTCTCCAAAGCAACATTGAACCAATTGGATATTGTTGCATAAGTGAGTCAAATAACATCTCTATTTTTCCAGATGACCAAACAAAATCTCGTTGAATTGCAGGAAGTAAATATTGATTGTAATCTATTTTATCGATTGCATCTGCAATTGAAAGCGGAGGAAAAAATGACATAATTTATTTTTTAATTTTAATGTTTTTAGCTTTAAGAACTTTATGTTGATCACTTATAAAGGTCGAGATAACAAAGAGAATATCAATTACTACTCTTTTTATCAAACAAATATTTGCCTTCTTGTATTTCGAGATAGTCGATTACAAAATGCACAACTTTTCTGGCATCCTTCAGGACTTCTGGTGCTAGTCCAGGCACTTTAAATTGATTAATCTCTGAATTATAATTAATCATTTCACTATCAAAATTTTCAATCCCTTTTGGTTTACGTAATCTACAGTAAGGATTTATAATACTTAGATTTAAGGTTTCATTCAAGTTCCAGGAATTCTCAATATTTTTATTATAGAAATCTTTGTGCTTGTAATATAAGTTAGTTAAAATCACTAAGTCTACATTATTGTAATCAGCAGGGTCGCAAAAAGAACCATTAGTAAACAGACCTTCGGGGCCGTTAAGATAACCTACCCAGCTCTGCATATCCTCTCTATCACCACAGCATATTAATAAAATATTGATCTCATTTTCTTTTGATAAATCATTAAATTTTTCGTGCGCGTTAATCAGAAAATCTTTAAGATTATTATCCATACTTTTTAACTCAGAATGTTCTTTCAGAGATTTACCTTGCTTTATTAAACCTTCATCTATCGCATTGGAAAGTATTGACATTATGTCTAGCCTATTGTCAAGTCGACCATAAGTTTGATATTTGAAAGATTCTGTATTTTGTACCTTCTCTCTATTAGTAAAAGCCGCACATTTTACTTCAATATTGTATGTGAAATTGTTAGACTGAAATTTAACGTCTACATCTTTTTGATTTTTAGGGTTTACTTTAGCTTCGACCCTGAAACCATTTTTCTCACAAAAATAATTTGCAACTGCCAGCTCACAGGCACTTTGAATATAAGCTTTTTCGTCAAATTTTGCTTTTTTTAGCTGTAACTTATTTCCCCAGAGATCCTTGAAATCTCTATTGGATATAAACTGTTTAATTTTTGAAACAGATTCAATAAATTCATCAAAATAAATATTTCCGGAATTTTTTGCAATTTTAAGGTAATGACCATCCGGTACATTTAATTCATTAAATTCTTCTCTCATGAAGTGGCAATTAGTTTTGGATTTTAAGAAAATAACTTTTAGAATCACTGGGAAAGTGACTCTTAGATTTAGAGTGAATGACTTAGTTTGCTAAAGTCTCGCAAAGAAATATGCAAGATCAAAGATTTCAATTTCTTGTTTTTGATTATTAATATCATCAATATATATTCTCAAATCACCAACTCTTGTTAAAACACCTTCCATTTCTTTCTTATCGTCATACCAAGAAGTTGAATAAACTACATATAATTCTTTACCAACAACAGTTTCAAAATCAGCTTTTTTTACACTAAAGGGATCAAGAATATATTTATTAAAAATAAATAGAAAGTCAAATTCAAAGTACATATTATCGTAGAACCAATCTTTTACTGAGAGTCTAAGTTTATTACCATGCAAAGAATGATCTATAATATGTTCGTACCCAAAACGATATTCTTTTGGCTTTGGAGCATTAATCCTTAAAAGAACGACTGACTTTTCTTGGAAAATGATTCTGAATGGGCTTTTCTCTACTTGCTTTATAGAATCATGTTTCTTGATAACTGAGCAAAAACAATTGAAATCCTGATCAATTTTTAAATTATTTCTTCTCAAGAATTCAATAATGGAATGTTGCATAACGTAAATTATTAGTTTTTTATAAATTTACAAAAAAAGCCTGAATAGATATTCAGACTTTAGAATGTTTTAAACAGAGTTATTTTTTAGGTGTAGAAGGCTTACTACTTCCTCCACTTGAAGTTTTAGCAGGATTGTTTCCCCTATTTCCTCCAGAAGGATTTCCTGTTTTACTTGGCCAGTTTTTGTTTGAATTACTCATTATTTTAATTTGTTTTAGTGCCTACTACTTTTAACGTCGATGTTGGGCTAGTTTTGACATGATCATGTAATCGAAATACGTGCCAAATGTTAAAAAAAGTTAAAATAAGAAATTATTTTAGGAGCTATCCATTATAATCAAAATCAGCCAATGGATGTTTTACTCTTTCAGCGGTCGGAATTAGAGAATTGAATCTTATTATAACTTTAATTACCTGCTCAATTAGAAGAAGTTGTTCTTTACCAGTAATATTATTAGGTTGGTTTTGAATCAATTCTAATTTAACTTTTGACTTATTTATTACGGAAGTGTTATCTTCAATTTCTAAACTATGATTCGGCTTAGTGTGAATTCCAAAATTGTGCATTGTATTTCGCAAATAGAAAAAATAGATAATCACATCTCTTTCATAAGCTGTAATACCTGCAAAAAAGGAAATCATACTTAATAACTTTTCAAAAGTCTCCTTTATAGAAGTTTTATTAATTGTATTAGCCCTTGCCTCAAAGTGCTTTGCTATAGCTCTAAAGTTGGTTTCAATGGAAATAAACAGAGCATTATAAAAGGCATCTTTAATGAATCCATTAAAATTATGATCTAGATCAACCAGATCATTTTCTACAAATCCTTCCCAAATATTTTCTTGAAGATATTTAATATCACTTAAGTGTGTCGATAATTTAAGAGCAATCAGGTAATTTTGAATGCTTGATGCAATAGCATCCATTGTTATGTTTCTAACATCTTCCAGATCACCGTGATTATTATTAGAAGATGCAAAATTTAGTAATTTCGATACTAGTTCAATCTTTTCGTCAAATTCCATAGATAGTTTTTTAATTTTTATATTTTATTTATTTCAATCCGCTTTACTTCAAATACGAAAGTTATCTGAGTTTTTTGTCTACTAAAGCAAGATATTTCATTCCTGATTGGTCAAAGACATTTTCCGTTTTTTCAATTTTCATCGCGGAATATACAGCATTTGCAAATCCTGGTAATCCCCAAAGCATAGATTTTAAATCTCCGGTGGCTACAATTCCTTGCGTGGCACCAATAATCCCACATACTGATCCGAAAATAATATTTCCTATTTGACTCTCTCCCATTTTTGCGGTTAGCTCACCTTTTCTAATCACCAATTCTCTGATCTTTTCGTTAAATAAATCTGTCCCCTCTATTACTGTGGGATCAAGCACAAGTAATTCAACTCTGCTTGTAAAAGCATCTAACAGATCACCATGCTTCTCCTTGAAGCGCAACATTTTATCTAACTTTATATTTTGTGGAAATGGGATCAAACTTTCTAAAATCGTCTGCCTTTTTTTTTGGTTTTTTAGATTTTTAATACTGTAAAACCTTGACCTTAAATTATCAGTCATAGGAATTCTGTTCGTCTTAGCTCCAATTATGGTAGCTACGAACTTCATTAATTGATCTGCCGTTTTTGTTTCCACTGCATACCAATTTCCCTCTGCTCTACTGGCAAGCCCTAAATTTTCAAGACTATAGAAGACATTATCATCAAACTTATCAGCGTGTATTCTGGCAGAAGAAAACTTCTGAGAATGCACTAAATTCCTTTGACTATTATAGAATCGATTTTGTGCTTTTTCAAGTGAATTTTTATTCTTCTCAATCTCGGTAACGAAAGGTTTTGTTACTTCCCAAGGTTCATCAAATATCTCAATAGGATTTATAGGAACTATCAGAGACATTCTAACAAGCTCCATCATAAACGGGTCATAATTCCGTTCTGGTTGCCAAAGATATTCCTGAGGTACAATCGCAGCAATATCCTTGTAATAAAGAAGAGTTCTTATAGTCCAGTCATTATCCGGTACATTGATATAAGGGTAATATAAAATATCACTCATAGTAATTAGTTTTTAGTTTTTAGTTTTTACAATAATTTGGTTATTCTTTATCTAAGTCATTTCTTTTTTTAACCTGTTCGTCATGATGGTCATTAATTATGGCAAATAAATCTTTCATATTCCAAAGGTTTGTAAACATAAAAGTGGAATTATTAAATCCAGAATTAAAGCGGTTATAGATTCCCTCCGCAATATCAGAAAGTTGCTTTATTTCAGCGAGGCTTTCAACTTCTATCTCACCAAGTTTATCAGGATCGAAGTGAGCATAATAAGAGTCTCGTCTTGCTTTAATTTTCTCAACCAAAAACTCCGCCTGATTAATCTCTTCTCTGGAAATAGCAATAGCATTTTTAATATCTGCTTTATGTTTAAACAGATAGTCATATTCACCTTCACTACCATTTTCAGAAAGCTTACGATTTTTAGTCAGCATCTCTTTGAGTTCTTCGTCAAAATCGCTGTTTTCTAACTTATTCATCAATTTTTTCAGGCTGCGTTTTTCATCCTGAACAAACAGTTTAGACAATGTTAGTGTTGCAAAGGAATAAGCTAGTGCTACATAATGCCCTAAAAAATAACTAAAAGGAGCAATTTTTTCTCTGCTTTCATTATTTTGCTCAATAATCTCGTCAATATTTGAAGTGCAGATAACTAGATCACGAATCATAATTTGGAAATACTGCATAAAGCTATTCAGCTCATCTTTTGTAAAAATATTTTTCATTAAACTAATATAAAAAATTGTTTTTAGTTGTTTCTCCAAACATTTACATCCGTGTAGACAAGCTTTTTCAGCTCATTAAATCGAGTATCATCCAGATCTTTTCCGCAAATGACTTCATGCAAGACCCCCGCGTAATCTTTAATTTCTTGGTTAACAATTTTTGCAACTGTTTCCAGTTGATCTTCTGTAAGATTTATATTTTTATTTTATTATTATCTAGGTTGATAATCTTTAAGGTTTAGTTATAGATTTGTTACAGTATTAAAGAATTTTTTTACAATTTTAGTCCAGCTGCAATACCTAATCCAAAGAATCTTTTTCCTTGATATGCCCAAGCATCTGCATTACTTCCTGTCATAAAATCATATCCATAACTAAAAATAATTCCTATATCATTTCTTGCAATCGTTAAACCTGCTGAAGGAGAAAGAACAAGATTACTTGGATTATAAGTAGTAACAACTTTTTTCTTCAGCGGTTCTTTTCCCAAGCTTGCTGATGAGAATCCGAATGAAGCTCCGGGAGTTACCGACCAGCTGGTACTTGACCTGTGTGAAAAAGTTGTCCAACCCCATGAATATCCAACAGAAAAACCCAAATTAATATTCCCAGTTACGACATTAGCAGAGTACTGATTATTATTATAGTCGACAACTGAAGGTCTAACTTTTACACCTATAGCGTTAATTCCGACAATAACGGTCTGGTAATGCAGAGTAATGCTTCTTGTAGGATCGCCCACTTTATCTCTACTCAATTTCACAAGTTTAAGTTTATTAGGAGTAGCTGCATTAATAATTCTTTCCTGACCGTAACAGGGATCTACTGCGCCTTTAGCATCAGAGCCTCCTTTATCATGCTCTATTTGCCAAGGGTCAATAAATAATTCTCCATCCTTATTGGTTACTAAACATTTAAAAGATTTATTTAAGGCAGGACAAAAACTGTAATTAGTCGTAGTACCGTCAGTAATCACATACCCTTGATCATTTAAATCTTTCAATTTTTCTTTAGAAATGTGATAACGAAATTTGAGTCTGTAGCTGCTAGTTTGTGAATGTAAAAAAGTGATCATGCTGAAAAGCATAAACAATCCCAGAATAATTGTTTTCATGTTTTATTAGTTTTTTGGTTATGAGGTAAATATACAAATATAAGTTCTCAAAATAGAGAAATTTTCATATCCAAATTACGAACTAACTTAATGTTATTAAAATTAAAATATTTCTACTTTTAAACTAATAAATTACAAATACAAAACAATTTTAAAACGAAATAAACATGAACAGACAAAGATTAATCCGAAAATTAAGAATTATTAATCATAAGTTGAATAAAAAATACATTCCAGTAGAGGATAAGCCGTTTGTGAAAATTGCCGAATTAACAGCTATATTGCCTGCACTTGGATTATTTTATTTGTGGCATTATTTTGATTTATTAGGAATTAGCTACTATCGATATTTCAATCTGTCGGACGCAATTGCTGTACTATATGAAAACCTAATGTTAATGATTTTAATTGGAGTGTTATTCTCACCAGGAATCGTCTGTTTGTTGCTGACTGACTTAAAGTCAAGAAGCAAAGGTTTATCAATAATTACATTAATTGTAATTATCGTATTATTAATTTGTGGTTTCGGTGTACTAATCAATATGTACAAATTTGCTACGCCAGTAAATATTGTTTTTATAACAATTATCACTATTTCCAGCTATGTTTACTTTTTTGAAAGTCGAAATCTTGGATTTTGGATGCATTTAGCATTCGCATTTATCTATATGTACGCAACCGCTGCACAGGAAGCAAAGTATATATTAAAAGAAAAACCAAAATTTACAATATACTTAAAGCAACACTCGGAGCAACCAATTCTTACGGAGGAAAGTAGTACAAGGTTCTATCTTTATAAGACTTCTAATTACTATTTTATAAAAGATGAAAAAGAAAATAAAATATTTGGATATTCAATATCAACTCAGGAAGAAACAGTTGTTGTACCACTAACCAGATAGTATTAATGTAATTGTCAGTCCTTCGGATTTTTTTGATCCACTTAAGACTTTGCTCCATGAAGTATTCTTAATATATTTGTGGTAAACAAAAAATAAAAAAAGTATAAGAATAAATAAATCTTAAATACATATAAAAACATTGCGTTAAGCAGTTATTTTCTAAACTCAAATACTGGTACTATAAGAATTCTAAGAAAATGTAACTGCAAGATTCGCCCTTCTGGGGCGTGTTTTGCTGCATTTCTTAGAGGGATTATACCAGTATCCTGAGTTTAGAGTGTCAGTTAATTCACGCTCTTTTTTTATGCCCAAAAACTACAACCAAAAACTAAAAATATAATGAAAATCCCTGAAGTAATATTGGACGGAATCACCGTAATACTACGGTATCAATTTAAAATGACATCCAGTAATATTGCAATAAAAAAACAAAACACAAATTATGCGAAACAGTACAATTTCTATTATACTGCTGTATTTTAGTACAGGATTATCCGCTCAGATTCCAAATCTGCCGACAGGACCAAGTGCATCGACTTCCCCAATTCAAAATTATTCTGAAATATCTTTCAGAAACAATTCTACGTCAAAAAATACGGTATCCATTCCCTCAGTTAATAATTCTTCAAGAAAGTCAGAAATTGAAAGAAGAAACTGGGAAATGCAGCAAAACGATTTTAAAATCGTAGAGAAAGAAAATCGAGAGAAAGAGCAAAAACAGTTTGAACAAAAAGTAAATAATCTAGAAATTTCCGGTTATAATCTGCCATCACTATCAGCTAATTCAGGAACTAACTTCTATTATGATGCCTTGTCTCAACTTAATAATTTAGATCAAAGCAATTATTCATTAGCTGAAGCGAATTTCATTGTTGAAAATGCTTATTCTGAAAGGAAGCTACACTATTCTAATTTCAAAGCCAACATTTCAAAAATAGCTTCTCAGGTTTTGCAAAAAATGAAATCCGGAAAGGTGACCCCAGTCGATAATACTCTGAAAAACATTGCTTTGTTTAAGCATTTCTCAAAGAATTACAAATATGATTTTGATGATTTTATGGGAAAGAAAGAATGGAACAAAATGTTTGTTTCCAAATTACTAAAAACAGGAAAAGGACAATGTCACTCAATGCCTCTACTTTATTTGATGGTAGCAGAATCAATCGGGGCAGATGCTTCATTGGCTATGGCTCCCAATCATACGTATATCCGTTTCAAAGACGATGATAATCAATGGCAGAATATAGAATTGACTAATGGAATCCTTAGTACAAATGCTATGATTTTAGAATCCGGTTACATTGGCTCCGAAGCCTTACTGAATGATGTCTATATGAATAGTTTAAGTAAAAAACAGCTTATGTCATTGTTATATGCAGACTTAGCCAATGGCTATATTCATAAGTACGGAATGGATGAATTTGTCGGAAAAGCATTGGATAAATCTCTTGAACTTTATCCCAATAATATGTATGCTAATTTACTTAAATCAATGTATCAGCAGGCGCGATTTGAATATGTAGCAGCAGAATTAGGAATTCAAAATGTAGAAAATCCTGCAGAACTTGAAAATATAAAATATTTCCCGAAAGGTCTGGAACTTTTAAAAGAAACAAAGATGCAGTTCAACAATATCGACCAGCTCGGATTCAAATTTATGCCAGATGGAGCTTATTCAGAATGGTTGAGCAATATGAACCGTGAAGCCAACAAACAAAGGAGCGAAGAGCTTGCCGAGAAAATTCGTCTTACCAATTTAGAAAAACAGAGAAAAAAGAAGGAAGAAGAACAAAAGAAATTGGAGGAAGAGCGTAGAAAAGCAAAAGAGAAAAAAAGAGAGGAGGAAAAAAATAAACCTAAACCTCTTCTAACATAAAAACATCAAGATGAAAAATCAATATTTTAGAAAATCAATGCAATTTGCTTTGCTTGTAATAGTCTCAATGGTTATTACTGTCAAAGCTCAGCGTAATCAATTTTACGAGGAGGCCTATGCACACATTGACAATATGCTAAGTGGCAAGGAAAAGTATAGTTTTAAGAAAGCTGTCTTAAGTGTTGAGCAGTCTTATTACCAGGGAAAGATTGACACGATAGCGATTAATAATGAACTCAAATTCCTGAAATCATTTGCAGAGCAAATAGTTAAAAGCAGAGAACTGACCTATCAGGGAAATGATAAAGATAAAGTCAGCAAATATGCGGCTCTTTACTCGATCATCTGCCAACCGATACCAGTGATTGTGAAAGACTCTACCATTCAATACAAACCTTTCTCTTACGATTTTACCGACGTCTTTGGTCACGATGATTTACCCAATCTCTTTGTTTCCAAATTACTTGCAACAAAAAAAGGAAATTGCAACTCGATGCCCTATTTGTACAAAATCCTTGCTGAAGAATTGGGAGTTGATGCCAATCTGGCTTTAGCCCCTAATCACGTCTACATCAAGCATAATGTAAAGTCTTTAGGATGGTTTAATACCGAATTGACGAGTGGAATTTTCCCTGAAGATGGTTGGTTAATGGCATCTGGATATATCCATCTGGACGCCATCAGAAACGGTATGTTTATGAAAGCTTTGGATAACAAAGAAAGTTTAGCATTATGCCTATTTGATCTAGCACAAGCTTACAACAGAAGCTTTCCTTCCAACGATGGCGAATTTCTCCTAAAAGTCCTCAATAAAGCTCTCGAAGTTTATCCAAATTTCGCAAAAGCACGCATTCTAAAAGCTGAAACGTATAAAGCCAGATTTCAAAAATTAATGGATAGACAAGATCTAAAGAGTGGGTCTTCAAATAATATCAAACTGGCTTTAGAAAATCCGAAAGCAAAAGAAATATATGATCTGATGGTTCAGGAATACAGTACGCTTTACAAGCTTGGTTACAGACAAATGCCTGAAGGAATGTATTTGGATTGGCTTGTATCTCTGAAAACAGAAAGAAATAAATATGAAAATAAAAAATTAAAAAACAACTTCAAATAACCACGAAAATGAAAAAACTATTTTATGTATTCTTTTTGATAATCGCAGTTTTTCTCAATGCTCAAGTAGAAAAGAATGTTTCAAACAATCCTGAAAAGATTTACGTAAATCCCGTAAAACTTACCAAAGAAGAAAGATTGCGTCCTTATATGGACGAAGTTCTAAAAACGAGGGATACTTTAACACCAGCCGAAGCAGAGCGGAGAAGACAAAACATTGAAGCAGGAAATCCTTTTAAGAAATATGGCTTCTATCCTAAAATTGCTACATTAAGCAAAGGTAAATATTTAGAAGCTCACGACTTAGACAGTATTGTAAGCATTGGATCAGTCCGTTACAATGCAAGAACCAATGAAATTGTTGAATTATTAGATATCAACATAGAAAATGCTGACTCACAACCATATCTTGATACTGCAGGTCGCTGGTTTTCTCCTGATCCACTAAGCGAAGAATACAGACGTTGGTCACCATATAACTACGCAATGAACAATCCATTGCGATTTATTGATCCGGATGGAAGGTCTACCGAAGATGCAGTTGAAGAATCAGAACAATGTTGTCTTTTTGGTATAAGTGGATTAGTGAGATTTATGCCAATCTTTGAAGGTGGCTCAAATGTGAGGCCTAATCCTGTTGTTGAAACAATGACAAAAACTAGTGAAGCAACTACAAAATCTCAGGAACATTTTAACAGAGGTAGGCAGATGGAACCAGAGCAAATAAACAGAATGAATGAAGAAGGACAAAATGTTACAAAGAATACTAAAAATTTTGAAGCAACAGATTCGAAAACAGGTAAAACAGGAGGAACGAGACCTGATGGATTCACCAAAGAAGGAAATCCTGTGGAAATAAAAAATGTAAAAAATCAATCTCTTACAAGACAATTAAGATTTCAGGACAATTTAGTTGATGGAAAAAGGCTAATTTTGAGGATAAACAAGGATGCAAATTTATCAAATCCTTTAAAAGATTCAGGGATTGAAATTCAACCTTATAACCTAACAGGACCAGCTCCTGCAAAAACAGATAACATTAGAGTAAATAACAACCCAGCTCCAAAAATTAAACCTGTCCCAGTAAAAAAAGATCCTTGTGCAGGAATACCAGGTTGTATTTAATTAAAATATTATGGAAGACAAATATATTACAGGCATAAAACAAGTTGTCAAAACTGCTCAAGCATTTTTAAATGAATTTAAAGAGTTTGCTCCATTTGGTTTAATATTTAAAAATAATGAATGGATTGATCTTGGCGCATATGACGAAAACCTTACATCGGATCAAATGAAAAATTTTTTAATTAGTACTATTATAGAAGATTTTAATGAGGGTAACACTGAGTTTGGAGCAGTTTGCGTAGATGCTAAAATTAAAGAAATCGGCGATGTTATTATTATTTACAATACATCAAATGGTAAGGATTGGTTTGAATTAGTTTATAAGTATTATCTCGAAGGAAAGTCGGTTAAAATTATCGAAGAAAATATCGAGTATTAATCCCAATGACATTATTGAAAATGTCTTATAATATTTTTGACTAAAAGATTGGAAATAAGCAGAACAGAAATAGAAGAGAAATTTTTACAACATTCAGTTCAACACGGAGTACTTTATGTAAACGGAGATTATAAAAAAGCAAATAAACTTCACAAAGAATTACATAACCTTTATAACCATGCAAAGGAGCAACGTGAAGAAGAGCTTTTTAGTGAAATGTTGGATAATCCTGACGAATATGTAAAATTGTGGGCGGCCATTTTTACTTTAAAATCAAAACCTGATATAGCTGAGAACATCCTAAAAAAATTATCTACAAATTCGAAAGTAAAAATGACAGCCTCTGCGACTCTTCATTTGTGGAAAGAAGGAAAATTAGAACTATTATTATGAGATTATGAAGAAAATAGTAGACATTGAAACTGCATTAAAAATGTTTGAGGAGGCTTCAATTATTCAAGTAGAATCTACAGAAAATGGTAATTTTAAAGTAGGAAATAAAAATTACGAGAAGGTAATGAATGCAGCTTCATTTCTTAAAAACCAAAATTCAATAGAAAGTTTATTTCAGTTTTTAAACCATCAGCATAAAGGTCCGCGATTATGGTCTGCCTGTTATATCTTACATCTTGATGAAAAGAAAGCGGTCAAAGTTTTAAAAGAAATAATAAAGCAATCGGGAATAATTGGTTCAACAGCTGAAATTACTTTAGACGAGTGGAAAAAAGGAAATCTAACATTTATATAAAATAATTATAGAATCTCAAAAAGAATGGATACTCAAGATTATTTACAAGACCAATTGAAAATTTGTGAAAAGAATTCTCAAATTTCTGATGTAGTAGAGTTAAATACCGTAATTGCATTGGGTCGAAATTTTAATCCCAACATTCAAATAAATGGACTTAGACATCCCCGAACAAAAGGTTTAACTGGTTGGTATATTTGGTCAGGTGAGTTTTCTTATGCAGATGATTTTTTTCAGCCTTCTCACGCCTATCATTTGTTGGAAGATGCTTCTTTTATAATTCAATATCTCGGGCTTCCGGCTGGTAATCGTTTTTTAATAGATAGTAACGGCTACGAGGATATTTGGTATGATGAAAGTTTGTTGGATGTATAATCTTATAACTTTTAATTAATTTCAATCATCAACAATAAAATAACTATGAAAACAAAACTTCTTTTCTTGCTACTAATACAAATTATATTTGTTAGCTGTCAAAAAAAGGTTACTGATTTTAAGCTCGTAAGCTATGATATAAAATCAAACAACGAACTGTCCATTAGTGCTTATACCACTTTGGACAAAGATGGAGTTCTAAATGTTTATCTTGATAGAGAAAGAGATAAAGTATATTATCAATATAAATTAAGCCAGAGTGAACTTGATGAAATCAATAGCTTATCAGATAAAAATTTGGATAAATATGTAATAAAAAAAGCGCTGGATGCAAATCAAGGTTATGCAGGCAGTAGAAATTACTTAAGTTTTAAGGTAAATGGAAAGGAAGACAAAATATGTTTTATTTTACCTTTTATGGATTCTGATTTTAAGAAGGTAATAGATTCGCTGGAAGACAAAATTTATTTGCAGGACGAATCTCAAAGAACTGAAGCATCTCCTATAGATTTCAAAAAAGTAGAAAAAGAAATCATTACACAGAACCAAATTGATAATTATCTTCCAAGCAAGTCATTACCACCTCCTCCGATGCGATAAATTTCATATATTTACAAAAAGCATAAATATGAAAGCAATAAAAATCTACAGTATTGTAGCAACATTGGTAATAGTTGGACTTTCAGTCTGGGTTTACTCAACTAAAAAAGAATTAAAAGAAACAGAAGAAGTTCTTGATCAATGCTCTGATCGGTATTATCAGGAAATTAATAAGTAAAAGAAATCCTAACAAATTAGTTAGGATTTTTTTATTCGTCAATCTTATATTTATTAATATCGAAATCAAAGTCAAAAAGTTCTTTTGGGGTAATACCAAAAGCTGATGACATTTTCAACATCGTTTCTATAGTTGGATTGCCCTTTCCATTTTCAAATTTATTGTAATTGCTTGAATCGAAATTTGAATTCTGCGCAACCTCATCCATTGAGTTATATTTTGTAGCTCGAATCTTTTTCAAATTTTCTGAAAACTCAAGCATAAATAATCTTAAGACTTCTTTGCTATCCATAAATAATGTATTTATGGGCAATTTTGGATTTTTGATTTGAAAATTCGTGGTAATATATTACCATACAATAAATAAAATTACTATATTTGTAAAATAAGTTACAGAATATGTAATTTTGCGATACTTCAAAGAATAATAGAAGCTATTGCTTAGAATCTCAATTCGAAAACTGGTAATTTTAGTATACGAGACGATAAGCAGGAAGCTCACGACCTAGGCGTGGGCTCTCTTATCTGTATACAAGGTATACCAGTACCCCGAATTGGATAATGTAGAGTTCCACGCCGTCTTTTTCCAATGCTGTTCGCTTTTCTACTTCTAAGCACCTTCCAAAAATAGTATCAGATTATATGATACAATGAGGTGTACAACTCATTGCGGCTTTTAAAGCTTTCTCGGGACACAATTTCATTCATATTAAATGGCTTTTAGGTGCCTTGCGGTTAACTAACGACTATCCCCTATCCAAAAGGCACTAAGAAAGTTTTGTTTTCAAATACCTGAATCCAGAAGTAATAATAACTAAAAAATGAAATAAAAAATAATCCTTATAAATAAGAAAGCCCTTCCCTATTCAGTTTGCAGACTTCAGGAAAGAGCTAGGTTTATCAAGGAGTTTAATCAAAAAACCCATACAAAACTATGAAAAAATCCTATTCTAAAATAGGAAGCATTGGTATTGTCTTTTTGTTAACTGCATTATGCAGTAATGCAAAAGCACAAACCAAGACAGTGACCGGAACAGTTACTGTCGGCGAGAATCAGACACCACTTTCTGGAGTCAATGTATCTCAGGAAGGCAGTGATCAAGTTACACAGACCAATTCGAAAGGATTTTACATCTTACAAATAAACGGTGAAAATCCCATCATAATTTTCCGACATCCTGAGTATGCAGAAAAAAGAATTACCGTAAATGGTAAAGCTGTTATTAATCTTTCATTAGATCAGAAAGTACAGGGCATTGAAGAAGTTGTTGTCAATGCCGGATATTATAAAGTAAAAGAGAAAGAAAGTACCGGTAGTATTGCAAAAGTTTCAGCGAAGGATATAGAAAATCAGCCTGTGACTAATGTTCTATCTAGTGTTCAGGGACGACTTGCGGGTGTTACTATCACTCAAAATTCAGGAGTTCCCGGAGGTGGTTATGATATTCAAATAAGAGGTAGAAACAGTTTAAGAAACAAGGACAACAGCACAATTGATGGAAATCAGCCACTTTATGTGATCGATGGTGTTCCGATGGGTGGAGAAATGACATCACTCTATTCGACTGTTATTCTACCCGGAAGAAGTCTTAATCCTCTCAACAGCATCAATCCAAACGACATTGAAAAAATTGAAATTTTAAAAGATGCTGATGCAACAGCAATATATGGCTCCCGTGGTGCTAATGGTGTTGTTTTGGTAACTACTAAAAGAGGAAAGTCAAAACGACTGAATTTAAATTTTAATACATCCTATGGATTAAGTACAGTGATTTCTAATCTCAATTTGATTAATACATCAGAATATTTATCTATGAGAAAAAAAGCATTTGAAAATGATGGAATCAGTACTTATCCTGCAACGGCTTATGATATCAATGGAACTTGGAATCAAGATAGATATACAAACTGGCCGGATAAATTAGTTGGGAACACAGCAGCTTTGTCAAACACACAATTATCATTAAATGGCGGTGGAGAAACAACCAATTTTTTATTGAGCCTTTCAAATAATGAGCAGACCACTGTTTTTGGGGAAGACTTTAAATACAAAAGCAAAAACATTTCCAGCCATATCTCGCATCGATCTGCAGACAATAAATTTCAGATGAATATTGCCAATAGTTTTTCAATTCAGAAAAACAATGTCATTAGAACAGATATTACGAGGCAGGCGTACAATTTAGTTCCAAATGCACCTGAGCTTTACAATTCTGAAGGTGGATTAAACTGGCAGAATAATACATTTGCCAATCCTGTGGCAGCCTACAATAGCACCTATACAAATGAAAACAAGCAATTTCTTAATAGTATTACAACACAGTATGAGGTTTATAAAAACTTATTGCTAAAGCTTAATGGTGGATTTAACTACCAGACATTTGAAGAACTTTCGTTACAGCCCAATACAATTTATAATCCGGCTTATGCTGCGGGTCAGTCAAGCGCAACTTCGACAGCATCTAAGAATAATCAGGACAGATTTTCTTTCATCATTGAACCACAAATTAACTGGAATTACCAATCTGAACATCATAAAATCGATGCTTTGGCGGGAGGAACATTTCAAAGAGAGACAAACGAACAAGGGTCAATTGTAGGTGTAGGCTTTGAAAGTAATGCTTTTATAACAAATATCGGTGCTGCAAGAACAAAAACAGTTTCAGACCAAATCACAAATGAATACAGATACGCCGCATTTTTTGGGAGGCTTAATTATCAATATTTAAATAAATATATAATTAATCTGACTGGCAGACGTGATGGAAGCAGTCGCTTTGGTCCAAATAAAAAGTTTGCCAATTTTGCAGCAGTTGGAGGAGCTTGGTTATTTAAAAAAGAAAAATTTGCCGAAAATCTAGAATGGTTAAGTTTTGGAAAGCTTCGCGGAAGTTATGGTACTGCAGGTAGTGACAACATTGGAGACTATCAATATTTAGATACTTATACTGTCTCATCATCATATATCTATAATTCAGTTACAGGATTGATTCCGTCAAGACTCTATAATGGTAACTATAGTTGGGAAAAAACTAAAAAGCTAGAAGTTGCTTTAGAACTTGGGCTCTTCAAAGACCATATTAATATTACGACAGCTTGGTATAGAAATCTTTCTTCAAATCAATTGGTGGGCTACCAGCTGCCTTCAATCACTGGCTTTACAAGTGTATTGGCAAATCTTGATGCTACGGTCGAAAACAAAGGATGGGAATTTGAGTTGGCAGCTCAGCCACTAAAAACAGGGTCTCTTAAATGGGATACTAATTTCAACATTAGTTTTCCAACAAACAAATTAGTTTCATTTCCGGGACTGGAAGGTTCAACGTATGCCAATCAATTTATCATTGGGCAATCTACTTCAATTATCAAATTGTATCAACTTGAAGGTATCGATCCTAAAACAGGAAAATACAGTTTTACTGATTTCAATGGAGATGGAAAGATATCTTCACCTGAAGATAACAAAGTTGCTCAGGACATAAGTGTAAAGTTCTTCGGTGGGTGGTCGAACAGTTTCAGATATAAAAATTGGGACGTTTCATTTTTGTTTCAGTTCGTTAAGCAAAAAAACAGAAATTACAACAGTATTATAACTGTTCCTGGCAGTATGAATAATCAGCCAGTCGAAGTTTTAGATGTCTGGTCAACGGACAACCCTACTGGTACATATATGCCATATACTTCCGGAGTAAACACGCTTCACACATTTTTTCAAAACAGTACAGCATCAGTGTCGGACGCATCATTTATCAGATTAAAAAATGTACAATTGGGATATCAGATTCCATTAAAAAACAGCGTCTTCAGAAATGTCAAAATATACATTCAAGGACAAAATCTTCTCACGGTAACCAAATATTTTGGTGTTGATCCTGAGTTTTTAGCACTGGGCTATCTGCCACCTCTGAAAACATACTCTTTTGGGTTACAGTTCAATCTTTAAAAAATTTGAAATGAAAACAATTACAAACATTACTATATTATTATTCTCACTATTACTACTCAATCTGATTTCTTGTGAAGAGATGCTGGAAGTTGATGTACCGGAAAATCAAATTGATAAAAACAATGTTTTTCAGGACACTCAAACAGCAAATTCCGCATTATCGGCATTATATTCGAGTTTACGAGATAATTCTCTACTGGCAGGTGATAAGATGGGATTATTTTTGAGCAATTATACAGATGATCTCACTTGTTATGCAACTACCGCAACAAATGGAATCTATGAAATTTCACAAAATCAACTCATTTCCAGCAATGCTGCAGTTTATTCACTGTGGTCAAATACATATCAACAAATCTATTTCTCCAATTCTATCTTAGAAGGTCTTGAAAAATCATCAGGAATTTCAAACACAGACAAAAGAAGAATGAAAGGTGAAGCATTACTGATACGCTGTATTTTATATTTCTATTTACAGCAAATATATGGAGATATTCCTTATTTAACTACAACTGATTACACTGCTAACAACACCTCATCAAAATTGAGTTCTGATGATGTTCTTGTTCGACTTGAAAACGATTTGAACGAATGTTATATATTATTAGCAGACGAATACAGTAACTCCGAAAGAATTTTTGTCAATCGTAAAGTTGCAGAACTGATGATGGCAAAGGTATATTTTGCAGAGCAGAGACCAGCCGATGCGGAAGCTAAATTAAAATCAATAGCTCAAAGTTCTCTTTATACTTTCGAAACTGACATTGCTAAAGTCTTTCAAAAGTCAGGAAAACATATTTTGTGGCAATTAAAACCTAAAAATTCAGGAGATGCAACAAAAGAGGCAAGTTTATATTATTTCACAGGTGCAGCACCTTCGAGCTACGCACTATCGACATCTCTTATGTCCTCCTTTGCATCATCGGATTTCAGAAAATCGAACTGGATGGCAGTAATTACTGTGGGCGCAAACACTTGGTATAGAGCCGATAAATATAAAAATCGCTCAAATAATACCACAGAGTACTCCATTGTTTTCAGGCTTGAAGAAGTTTACCTACTATTATCCGAAAGCTTGGCAAAACAAAACAAACTCAATGAAGCACTGCTATATTTAAATGCTACAAGACAACGTGCTGGACTTTCGGCGGTAACTTCAGGCATTTCACAGTCTGATTTAATTACTGAAATCGCAAGTGAGAACCGTAGAGAATTCTTTACAGAGATGGGGCATCGTTTCTTTGATCTCAAAAGGAATAACAATTTAAATTCTCTTATTTCCTCAAAACCTAATTGGCAGACTAATCATCAACTGTGGCCAATTCCTCAAAAAGATCTTGAACTAAATTCAAATTTAAATCCCCAAAATCCAGGTTACTAATGAGATCATTTAAAAATATAATAATTTTACTGTTACTTGTAGGGATTTCTTTTTGTCAAGGTCAAACGTTGAGAGGCACATTAGAAAAAAAAATGGCTCAGCAATATCGAATAAAAATTCTTGCGATGTCTCCAAAGGGAAACTGGGTTATAGCAGGAAAACATTATGATATTAACAAAGATACTATTGAAATTTTTTCAACAAAGAATAAAATTCAAAAACCTCATCTGTTAACGAAAACCTTAGATATTCCAATTTTTTTACAAGAAGAAGCTGTGGTAGCATTGGCAAAAGATAAAGCTGTCTTAGTTAGTCTGAATGATAGAAGACAGAAGGTTTTTGACAATATTAAAAGAGTTTTTGCGTCTTCAGACACAGGAACTTTTGCATTACTAAACACTGCCGATAAATTGTCTGTCTATAATAACAAAGGGGCATCATACTACGAAATAGATAGTGTAGTCAATATTACGAAAGATAATGTAAGTAAAATTTTTGTCGTAAGAAAGGGTGAAAATAAATACGAAATCTACGACACTTCTTCCCAAAATAAAAAAAAGATCTACGAGAGCCCTGTGCTTATCAAGAGAATTGAAATAAGTGATTCAAAGAAAACACTTTATATAATTGAACAAAACAGTACTGATAAAACGGAAAGTTTAGTTTTATTAGATATCAAATCTGGCAATATCTCAAAACCAATTTTACAAGATATAGATACTGGAGATTACATTGTAGTTAGTGAAATGAATGAAGAAGGAAAGTATTTTGTAAATGGCCAAACGAAGATACCAAAAAACAAAAATGTCGAAATATGGTATGGAAATGATGGTGATTTAAGCAAGCATGACACTGGTTTTGATCCAATTGACAAATATTGGATAATTACAAACAATAATCATGTAAGCGCAATTGATAATAAAGATTCGAAAAAGATTTTTTTATCTGGCAGTGATAAATATCTTTTCGCTTTTAAAAGAGGAAAACTTCAAAATTATACAGTAGATAATCAAAATATTGATTTACAGATTTTAGATACTCAGAATAATACAGCCAAACCCTTTGATATTGTAAAAAGTGCATATTTCACTCTATCCAAAGATGGAGAATTTAGTATTTACAGAGACTTGCAGGATAAATGGGTGTTATGTAATCTTTCTACGATGAAAAAAGGATATATTCAAGATCACAGTCTGCAAAATCCTGTTTTTAGTAAAGACGCGTCATTAATTTACTTTGATTCTCAAAAAGGTATTTTCGTTTATAATATTCAGAAGGATAGACTGATCAAAATTAGCGAAAATCTAAGTAAAAAAGTTAAAATTTTGAATAAAGAGAGTCTACCATTAATTGGGAGCTATTTCAAGATTTACAGATCGTACCTAAAGAATGATAATTCAGTTTTAATAAAAGTCAGAGATGACGAAGAAAACAAAACGTCATATTATACCATTGTAAATAAAGATTTAAAATCAATAATAAAATCCTCAGAAAATTATATTAGAGATTTCTACTACAACAGAAACGCAAATTTTTTTGCTTATACATTAGAAAATTACAACAAACCGATGTCTTTATATTACGTTGATGATCATAAAAAAGAACCAATAATTCTTTTAACCAATGAAAATCGAGATGCTGCAGTAAAGAATCTTAAAATTGAAATAATAAATTATATTAATTCGGATTATCAGAAGTTGAAGGGTATTTTATATTACCCAACTAACTTTGAGCCTAAAAAAAAATATCCTATGATTGTAAGAATTTATCAAATTCAGAATGATTCGGCAAATCAATATGATATTATAGGCTATAATAATCCTGCTTCTTTTGATTTGAGAACTTTACTTGACCAAGGCTATTTCGTTTATTTACCCGATATTGTATTTGGTCCAAAAGGAACAGGTCTTTCAGCATTAGACTGCGTCAATAAAGCATTGGATACAATTCAGAACAGACCGTATATTGATCAGTCGAAAATCGGATTAACAGGGCATTCCCATGGGGGATATGAGACAAACTTTATTGCTACACATTCAAACCGTTTTGCAGCGTATTTATCTGGTGCTGGTAATAGTGATATTGTACGTTCCTATTTTTCTTACAATTATAATTTCCACAGCCCATTTTACTGGCAATATGAAAATGGACAATATGAATTGAAATTTCCTTTCAGTGAAAACAAAAAATTGTACTTTGACAACAACCCCATTTATAATGTTGAGAAAGTGAATGCGCCCATTCTTTTATGGGCTGGTAAAAAAGACGAAAACATAAAATGGGATCAGGTCATGGAATTTTATATTGGGTTAAAAAGGAATAATAAACATGTTATAGCTCTGTTTTATCCAAATCAGGGGCATAATCCAAGTTTTAATTCAGAGGATAGAAAAGATCTTTATTATCGAACATTAGAATGGTGGGATTATTTTTTAAAAGATAAAACAAACATAGATTGGATTAACAAACAAATGAAAAAGGATGCTTTATAGCATCCCTTTTTTACTGCAGTCTGAAAAGTTCCTCTCCGCAAATTGTCGGGTTGTCCGAAATTTTCTCGTGCAAAGACGAACTGCTGTCGCCCGACCAAACACATGGGGCTGTGCCCACTGTGTTACACTGTTGTTGTGCGTTTAGACATTCGCCAGTAACGGCATCAATTCTGTAAGCGTCAACAATTGCTTTTGCTGAATTGCTTTTTGCAGCACTAGTTGCAAATGCTGCGCCTGTGCCAAGTAATACTGTGACTACAGGAATCATTAATTTTTTCATATTAAAGAAATTTGAATTATTGCCTACTCTATTTTAGGTTTTCGGCATTCCCCTTTTCATATAAATTAAGAATCAGTCTAGTAAACTTGTATCTTTTCAATTCTTTGTCAATTAAAACAAAAAGATACATGTCGGTTGCATACATCTGTGTTAGCGCTTTATCATCCTTTTTAGGAATATAAAAGCTTCCTACATATTCCTGTCGGTCAATCCTGTAGATATCAATGATTGAATTTTTCTTCCATGCTTTCTTAGACTCATACTTGCCAATAAGCTTTGATTCCACAAAAAGGAGGTTTTGATTAGTTGTAGGATTTTGATTGTTTTTTAAACTTGGAACATTCATTTTATGTCGACCGTCTGGAATTTTAACCACATTAAATCTAGCTCGGCTTATGGTGTCAATTGTTTTTAAGCGAGATTTCAATTCAAGATCCTCATCCATGATCATATATTCATTTCTGTAATTATATATGTATATAAGATTTTTAAAATTTTGGTTGAGCAACAATTTTCCGTCACTGTCAAATACTCCGTCAATTTGTTTTTGAAGAATATCTGGATTCAATACAACTTTTGGATTTCGATTTAAATCAAGGCTACCCAAAGTGTATTGCTGTGTACTTTTACTCTGCGTTCTTAGTGCAAATCTAGCCGAATCTAAAACGGATAATTGAGTAAAGTATGCGTTCTGATAACTTATTGTTTCTGCATATTGGTCACCAATTTTACCTCTGTAAATTATTGGGACACTTCCATCGTAAAGAAAATAATCGTTTTTAAAGGTCTGAAGCCATAGATTTTTAAAGGAATAGTCTTTCTCATCCAGCTCTATCCTTTGTTGGCTTAAATTTGATAAATCATAATTAATTTCAGAAAATAATAATGGAGCTGTTATATTTCCAAGATATATTTTTTTACTATCTGAGCCTGCAATATAGTATGAATCCAGCTTTAAATCTATTGATTTATCTTCTAGTACTGGATGTATTAGAAATCTTCTAACAAAATTATTCTCTTTTTTTATAATGTATTCTGAAGAATAAAATAGATAAACAACAAGAGAAGTACTCGCGACAAAGACTACAAAAATTTTCACAAAATAGATGATGAATTTTTGTCTATTAATAACCTCAACTAGAATTACGGAAATAAAAGAAAGTAAAATACATCCAAGATTAAATAATAGATGTTCTGTCCAATCCATTTTCTCAAGTATCCCGCCGCAAGAACAGGGAACAAAGTCGCTAAAATTTAGGATAAGATAAATATAGATTGTAAAGGCTATCATAATTCCCATAGAGCTATAAAGCCCAATTAATCGAAATTTGGGAACTATAAGAGTAACTACAATAAGAAGCTCAACAATTATTGTTGCATAAGAAATAAATCCAGCATAAGCACTTAAAAGTGGTGATTGTGCGATCTGAACCTGGAAATTTCCAAAATCCATTATTTTGCTTGCGCTAGCGTAGCAGAATAAAAGAATAAAAAAACAGGCCGTTATTAGCGGCACTTGAAGGAAGACTGATTTTTTCATGGCTAAAAAATTTATTAAAAAACTTTAAAATCAAAATCTGCCCTTTCATTATTATCTTCTTCGTCAATTTTTGAAAGATTTCCCTATACCCGATCTAACGTCGTTGGCTGGATATTATATTTTTGAGGTATAGGGAATCTTTATATCATTTCATTTAGTGTTTCCAATCTTGACCATCCTTTACAGGGGGATCTTTTTCTAATTCAATTTTCATTCTAGTTGAATCAGATGTTTTATTACTTTCCTTTGCAACTCTAGATAGTGCAAAATCATTATCTACTTGCTCATCAACTTGTCTGCAACTTTGCGCACATAAACCCACAATAAGAATTAAAAATGGGATAACTTTTTTCATAATAGTAAAATTTATTAAGGATTATCCCGGCCGGTTTTTCTCAGAATTCTTGGAGTCAAAGGTATTGTCGAAAAGACCGTCCAAACAAGCATATGTGGGTGTGCTTTACAAAGCACGACGTCGTGTTTTATAAAGCACGACAACAAAAAACAATGAAACCGCTTCATTATCAATTGTTTTTAATAATAATTAAATATCTTAATAGAATATTGGGAAAAGCCCTGTTTTATGGAGATTTTACATAAATTTGGCGGTTCTTAATTGAAGCCTACTAACCATGCTTAAAGGATTTTCATTCATTTTGATATTATTCCCCTTTTTTCTGCTGTTAAATGCGCAGAAGATGAGCGAATATGAGATTATCCGAAAAAATTATGAGAATCTTCCTAAAAATGATAAAAGAGCAATTCCTTATGTAAAGACTTATATTCAAAAATCGAAAAATGAAAATGATTTTGAACATTTAACCCAAGGATATCGGGATGCCGTTTTCTTTACTAAAAATGAAAAGCAAAAATTAGTATATTCCGATAGTATGATCTATGCCGCTTTAAAATCACGAGATAAAGATTTGATAGGTTTAGCTTATTTGGGAAAAGGGATTATCTATTACTTTAACTATAAAAAATTTGATCCGGCTTTAGATGAATATTTAAAAGCTTATAACTATTTAAAAAATACTAAAGACGAGTATTTGAAATATAAGGTCGTCTATCATATGGGAGTCGTCAAAAGCTACCTAGGCTATTATTCAGAATCTAAAGAAAATTTCGAAGAATGCATTAAATTTTTTAATAATGAATCAGTTAAACAACTTCATCCAAATGAAGTTTTCAATAATAAAAGGGGATATTTTAACTCTCTTCACCAGTTAATAATCTGTCAGAGAAATCTAAAAAATTTTGCTGCTGCTGATAGTTTAATAAATGTTGGGCTAAAAGAAATTGAGGGGATTGATGAATTTTCTTTGGAAAAGAGTTATTTTTTAAAGTGCAAAGGCATTTCAGCATATAACCGTCAAAATTATAAGCATGCAATCGATATCTTAAATAAATCTTTACCAAAAATATTGAAGGTAGATGATTTTGCGACTGCATCATTAATTTACTCTTACTTAGGAAAGAGCTACTATCATTCTGATAAGGAAAAAGCACTCCATTATTTTGAGATGGTAGATTCAATTTTCGTTCATAAAAATTTTGTTTTACCGGAGACACGTGATAGCTACGAAATTTTAATAAACCATTTTAATAACCTGAACAACACAAAGAAAGAGCTGTACTACACTAAACAGCTCTTATCAGTTGACAGCTTATTAGGAAAAGAGTTTTACTATTTGACCTCAAGAATTCACAAAGAATACGACACGAAGCGATTGTTAGATAACAAAGAAGCTTTAGAGAAGAGAAATCTTCTCACTTCCTTAATGGTAATATTTTTTATATGTCTTTCGCTGCTTTTTATCACACTATACATTTTTAAATATAGGAAGAATAAGAAGATCATGCTGAATTACAGGATACTGCAGATAAAGCTTGACAATCGTCAGCTTGAAAAAATGCTACATCAACATAGTCCCGATACCATTTACGAGGATGAGAAGACATCGATAATTAGTAAGGAGATTTACCAAGATTTACTATTAAAAATAAAATCATTTGAGGATAGACAAGAATATACTCAAATAGGATTAACATTAAATCAGTTGGCGGCTCAATTCAATACTAATACAACATATTTATCAACTTTTATCAACGAATCAAAAGGCGTTAATTTTAAAAATTACCTAAACAATCTTAGAATTGATTACATTACCAATCTAATGAATACTGATAAAAATTACTTGAAATACACAATTGAAGCATTAGCTGAAAAATGCGGTATAGCATCCCGTCAGAATTTTTCAGATCTTTTTTATGAAATTAATGGGATGCGTCCAACAGATTTTATCAAAAAAAAGAAAGAAGAGCAAAAAAATAATAACGGTAAATAGAAATCGAAAATACTAATCTATAATTTTCAAGTGAATTTTACATAATTTTGATGATCTAATCAGGAGAAGAATCTTCTCGTTTGCAAATTGAAATGTGCGAATCCTAATTAGGATTGCCTTAACTATTTTAAAAAATTGCCAAATGAAAGATTTAAAAACCTCAGGCAGATCAAAGACTGCACGAATTACTTTAAGGCTACATGACGAAGTAAAAGAAAAATGGCTGAATCACTGTAATAAATACAACCTTCATCTTTCCGATTATATCATTAGCGGCGTCGAAGGAAAGCTACTTGATAATGACAGGAAAGAAATCATGAATTTCATCGAAAATCAGGTTAATTTATTCTCTAAAATTGAGAATAATATCAATCAGATTGCAAAACATATCAACACCAACAAGCACTTACCCACTACCCTTTTATCTGATTATAATTCAAAGCTTGAAATTCTCAACAGTCTGAAAATTGAGCAAAACAGAATAATCAAAAAAATCTATATTGAACTTGCAAAATGATTGTTAAAATATTAAACAAATCATCCAGTGAGTTCAATGGTGTGATTTATAATGACAAGAAAATTGAAAAAGGAAAGGGAGAACTTTTATCAATTAAAAATTTCCCGGCTCATCTTAATCACTCTTCGGGAGCTCCAGACATAAAAAACTATCTGAAAGCAGTTTCCAAAAATAATTCAAGAATAAAAAATCCGCAGTTTCACGCTACAATATCCGCAAAAGGACGCGAATATTCTAAGGAACAATTGGCGCTTACAGCAGATAAATTCATGGATAAAATGGGCTATGGTGAACAACCGTACATTGTTGTTTTTCATAATGATACTGCCAACAACCACATTCATATTGTAAGTACAAGGGTTAATAAAGACAGCTCAAAGCGTATTGAGAGAGATTTCGAAAAATATAAAAGTCAAACTGCTTTACAGGAAACAATTAAAGAGTTGTACGGTACTGACGTACATCAAAATTTAGAAAAATTGATTGATTATAATTATAGTACGTTACATCAGTTTAAGACACTGCTGGAACTTAATGGATACGGCTATTATGAAAAAAATGATAAGTTAAATATTACAAAAAACGGCGCTTTTATCAAAGTTTTAAATGTCAATGATTTAAATTTTTCAAAAAAAAGTTTTGACGAGAAAAGAAAAAAACAGATATTTGCTCTATTCAAAAAATACAAAGAGGTATTTTCCAACTCGGTTTTCAGAGTATCGGATAAAAACCATGCCTCCTACCAATCAGAGCTTCAATACCATCTGAAGAAAAAATTTGGGATTGATGTTGTTCTTTCATTCAAAGATGATAAACAGCCTTTCGGCTATTCCATCATCGACCACAAAACCAATACGATTTACAAAGGCAGTGATATAATGAAAATGAGTGACCTATTCATTATCAGCTCCCAAGTATTAGACAAAAAGATCTTTGACATTCTGGCCAATTCAAATTTGACAATCGAAACGAAGAACGTTTTTAAAAAGCATTTGGAACAAGAGTACAAATGCGAAATCCAGGATTATATGCTTTTTTTGAAACAATCGAAAAAGACAAATTATAATATCTGGAAAGACACACGAAATTCAACAATAGATCACATCCTAAACTTAAGGAAAGTAAGTAATAATTCGCAGGATAAAATAAAGATCGTCAGTTTCTCAAATGAGGCATTCGTCATTAATAAGATTGACAATGTTGTCTTTACCGTAAAAGAATTGGTCGGAGATTACTATTACAACCTTTATTTATCTCAATTACTAAATCCTCAAAATCCAGGACACCAGTCTATTGTCAATGGCGTGCAAGCTGCAGAAGCATCAAGTTTAGAAGAAATGTTAAAACGCACTTCCCTATTTGATATTTCAGCAGCTTCTCCGCCATCAAGCGAAGAACTAGAAAATAGAAGAAGAAAAAAGAAAAAAAAGAGATGATTATTACGTTTGCAAATCAGAAGGGCGGAGTTGGCAAGACCACTTTAGCCATTGCATTTGCCAACTATCTTTCTATGTTTACCGATAAAAAGGTAAATGTCATCGACTTTGATTTTCAGCGTTCATTTTACAGGCAATGGTCAGAAGACAAAGAATTAAAAGCAGATTATCTTTATGAAGTAGAGAAAATTTCGGAAGAAAATATTCATCTCACGCAGAATGAAAAAGTTTTAATGCAGTTAAAGGAAAGTCAGGAGGTTATTCTTTTTGATACCGCCGGAAATATTCAGAATAATTACACGCAGGTATTACAATACAGTGATGCCATAATAATTCCTTATGGATACTCCAGTGTTACAATGATGTCTACAGTACTGTTTCTCAATCTTCTTAAGCTTATCAAAGTCAAGGCAAAAATATATTTCATCAGAAATAATATGCGCAAAGACGACAGCTACGAATTGAAACCTGTAATGGATGCTGAATTCAATACGATAGGGAAAGTAATTGGCGGATCAGTTCTAACCAGAAAATGTATGCTTAGCATCAACACAAAAGGACTGACATATGAACAAAAGTTAGCTGTCAAAGAAACATTCGATGAATTAATTTATCATCTATGGGAATTTTAGACCGCTATACGACCGATGAAGATAAAGAGGAATTAGCAAAGAATCTCAATATTCTGAGTGACGAGGCAGTCTTATCGAAAAAGGGCATTAAACACAAAACAGCAGATGCAGCAAAAAACACTCGGACAAAGAAAAAACCAACCAATCTAACCGAACTTGATGATAAAACCTTATGCATAATTAATGAATTTGTTGACTCTTACAAGAGTAATGACAAAACCAGCAGAATGATAAGGATACAGGATCATCATTACAGAAAGTTGGTGGGCCTTCGTGCTGACGGGATATCTGTAAGCGAATTTGTAAGTTTTGCGGTGCATCTCGCTCTAAAATCTGACGATTATGAAAATTTCTTAAACATTTTAAAAAAGTGAAAATTTATGGGAAAAGTCCTAATGATTACTGGTTTACTATACATTCTATATTATACCGGCATTGCAGTTTATGACTTATTTATAAAAAAACAGATCGTAAATAGAAATGAAAATGATGGCGAATTGATCAGCCTTGAGAACTTTATTGAAGAAACTCCAGGAGAAATAATAAATATTTATGAAGATGACGTAGAGAATTTAAACTTACCAAGTTCCTATGATTATGAAGAGACAGAATTATCCTCCGAAGAAAACGGCGAACCTTTTAACCATCGACGTTTTGAGGAAGAGCGGGAAATTGAAAACTTCTATGGCGACAATCAACAGGGCAAAGATGAAAAAGAAGTGCGTCAATCATTTCTTTCAAATTTAAGTTCAGTGATCGGAAGCAAAAATTCGGAGGCAATACCTCATCAGAAGGAAATAATTCCGTCAGTTATTTCGGATGAGATGTTTCGAAATTTCTTTGAAAAAGCATCAAGACATATCGTTGTCGGCTCTGAAAGCGGTCAGAGTTTTTACAAATCAAGTTTAGTTTTTTAATTACATTCAGTCAATGATACGGAAAACGCCGTATCTGTTTCGATTCCAAAGCACTTTATGGAGCTTTGGAATCTTTTTTTACCAGACGGTTTCAAATGAAACAATTCAATTATTGTTCAATTAAAATTTTAAAAATCAAATGAAAAATAATATTACAAGCATTAATAAACACCATAAAATTAAAAAAGCGCTGTTCTCCGCAATCTTGGTATTATGCACAAATTTACTTTTTGCTCAGACAGGAGGCGCCGGAGCTATATCTTCGGCAACATCGGATATCGAAGAGTACGTTGAGCCAGTCTCAAACTTAGTTCAAATGATAGGTGCGATCGTAGGCATTGTCGGAGGTGTCCGAATTTACAACAAATGGAACAATGGTGACCAAGACGTCAATAAAGAACTGATTGGCTGGGGAGGTGCCTGTATCTTCCTGCTTCTCGTTCCCACAGTAATTCAGGCATTTTTTGGAATATAAGAAATGGAAGAAAAGAGTTTCTTTCTATACAAGGGGCTAAAGAAGCCCCTTGTGTTTAAAGGTCTGAAAGGAAAGTATATCTATTATGCCGGTGGTTCATTTGCCGGCACAATGGTTTTAGGCATCATTCTAAGCAAAGTTATAGGATTCTTTATAGGGATAGTTCTTGCTTTAGGTATTGGTGCAGGATTGATTTGGAATGTCTTCAGATTACAGAAAACCAAAGGTCTTTTTAACAAAACGCTTAACAAAAATGAGATTTTTATGATTCCTGTAAAAATAAAACTGAAGCAGAAGTACAAACGTTAGGAAATACACACAATGAAAAAGAAAAGCTTTAGTCTGCCATTTATTGGCTACGACTACGGTTCAGAATTTAATGTTAATTATGATGTTCTTATCGGTGAATTTGGAAACCCGATCATTGCCATCCAAATTAAAAATATTGTCACACAGTATTCGGCAGACCGTGCCTTGTATCTGAAGTATCATTCAATACTACTTAATATTATCAGTATTATTGGAGAAGGATATATCGTTCAGAAGCTGGACATTTTCGATAAAAAGATCTACCAGGCGGAAGCACATGAAGAATATTTACAGCAAAAATATTCAGAACATTTTGCGGGAAGAATTTACAAAACAATCGATAGCATTCTGGTATTTACCCACAGGATCGATCAAAGCAAAAAGAAAAACCAGTACAAATATTCAGATAAAAAGTATAAGGAATTGCGAGACAAAGCAGAAAAAATCTTTATGCTTCTGAAGGAAAATGATTTTGAGCCCCATTTTTTCTTTGAAAAGAATTTTGAGTATTACATCTCCTCTATTCTTTCCATGAACTTTGGCAGATCAACAAAAGCTTTTGACAATATAAGGTCACTTGACAGTAATCTCCAGATTGGTAATTCCTATGTGAAGACCATTTCTTTAGTAGATGTTGAAAATATTGAACTGCCCAATGAAATTTACCCTTACACAACGTTGGGTGGAAACGGAGCTATCAAAGATACCGCAGTTGACAATTTTTCTTTTATTAATGACCTGGAACTGTACAATACCATTATTTACAACCAAATTATTGTCATTCCTGATCAGACGGAAAGAGTTAAATTTTTAGCCAATAAAAAAAATCGTCACGAAGGATTTCAGAATGAACCTTTGAATAGGATCTGCGCCGAAGAAATAGGTATTTTGCTGGATAATATTGCTAAGGACGGTCAGCTTATTGTTGACGCACATTACAGTCTTGTCACCAGCTGCCCAACTATTGAGGATTTGGAAAAAATCCAGTCGATGATTGAGAACCAGCTCTTTCAAAAAGGAGTAATTTCCAGTAAAAATTCTTTCAATCAATTGGAGTTGTTTCGAGCATCACTACCGGGGAATGCCAATGAACTAAAAGAATACGATTTGTTTACCACAACGAGTGAAGCCTCGCTGTGCTTTTTTTTTTAAAGAGAGCTACCCCGTAGATGAACCATCCAGTTTTTACCTGAGATTTACGGACAGACAGGGAGTTCCGTTAAAGGTCGACACCGCTGATCTGCCAATGCAGATCGGCAGAATCAATAATCGAAACAAATTTGTTCTTGGACCGTCAGGAAGCGGAAAATCTTTTTTGATGAATAATATCATTGAACAATATTTAGCCTACAATTATGATGTTGTAATTGTGGACACCGGAGACAGTTACAGCGGGACGGCAAAATATAAGAATGGGAAGTATATTCAGTACACCGAAGAGAAGCCAATCACAATGAACCCCTTTGTAGTCAGCCAATCGGAATTTAATATTGAGAAAATTGAGTTTCTAGGAAATCTTATTTTTCTGATATGGCAGGGTGCAGATTCATCGATGACCACCACACAAAAATCCATTATTGATAATCTGCTCTTAGCGTATTACCATCAGTTTTTCAAAGGTGGTACCAATTGGTATCAGCAAAAGACCTCGCGTGAGCTGATTCTATACCTAAGTAAATACAACATCTACGAAGATGATCTTTATAATGAATTTGAGAGCCAATACAGTGAAAATGAAAATTACTATCAAATTTTAGGAATACCAATGGATGCTGAAAGCTCGGACATTAAAAAGGCGTTTCGAAAATTGGCGGTACAGTATCATCCTGATAAAAATCTTGATAAAGCTGATTTTGATGATTCCATATTCGACAAAATACACGAGGCTTACGAAACATTGGTCAATACCGAAAAAAGAAAGACTTACGATGAAAGCCAACTGATCCTTTCAAATACTAAAATAATTGAAAGACCCAAAATCAACAGTGCGGAGTGGGAAAATGCCTTCAGAAAATCACTCATCAAAAAACTGGTAGAGCTTGAAGAAATGCTAGACGTGGAAGAACTTTCTTTCAACACTTTTTATGAGTATTCTGAAAAATTTCTTCCTATTTATCTTTCCAATAAAAAGTTCAAAATTTCTGAAGCTGAATTCAACCTGAGAACATTCCTTTATGTATTGGCTGATTTTTACAAAGGAGGTAGGTATGGAACGACTTTAAATGAAGATGCAGACAACTCATTATTTTATGAGCCCTTTATCGTCTTTGAGATTGATAATGTTAAAGATAATCCTAAGCTGTTTCCTATTGTAACCCTCATTATTATGGATACGTTTATCCAGAAAATGCGTCTGAGAAAAGATAGGCGAAAAGCACTCATTATTGAAGAAGCCTGGAAGGCAATTGCGAGTAAACTAATGGGAAGTTATATTTTATACCTGTATAAAACAGTCAGAAAATTCTGGGGTGAAGCCGTTGTTGTTACACAGGAGCTGGATGATATTATCGGGAATGCTGTCGTAAAAGACAGTATTATTAATAATTCGGATACCTTCATACTTCTCGATCAGACAAAATTCATCGATAATTTTGATAAGATTGCAAAATTGCTCTCACTTAATGAGGTTGAGCAGAGTAAGATTTTCACCATTAATAATCTAAATAATAAAAGCGGTAGAAGCCGGTTCAAAGAATTTTATCTTAAACGGGGCAGCAAAGGTGAAGTATATGGTAATGAAGTTTCACTACAGCAATATTTGACTTATACTACTGAAAAACCTGAAAAATCTGCACTCGAATACTATGTTAATGAATATCGAAACTATCAGGATGCATTGGAGCAGTTTGTTCTAGATATTGATCATCTGAAAGACGGTCTACCAAACTTGGTATCATTGGTAAATATTTACCAAAAACCTATTGACAACGGGTTAATCGAATACTATCATTCATTCAAAAAGCAAAACCCTAGTAAAGATTTCTTCAAAAGTATCAAACGGCTACTTATAGATCAAGATATAACGCTAAAGGAATTTATTAAAAGCAAAAATCAGACTTATGAAAAAATATAGCATCATACTCATGGTCTTTATCATGAGTTTTTATAAAACACAAACTCCCTATATAGATGTACTGACAGCTCCTGCTATGATTTTATATGCCAATCAAATTAAAAGCGAGCAGGAGAAAACAGTCGACGAGATGAATAAACTGCAGCAGGCGCAGGCGGTTGTCTCAACTCAGATGGTTCTGGCCAACGATCTGCAGAATAAATTGTACAAAGGATTAAAAGAGGTAAATGGTACTTTGAAAAACGGCATTCAAGTTCAGAATATTTACAACAACCTTAGCAAAATAATCACGAATGTTGATGGGATATATAACGAAGTGCAGGATGCACCGGAGTACAGCATATTTGCGACAAAATCAATACAGCTGGTAACTAACAAAGCGACCGACATTTATACTGATGTTGCTGATCTGCTGACAAGTGGTGAGCTGAATCTTGCAACTTCAGGAGATCGGAAAAGGCTTCTGTACAATATTGAAAATAACACCCGTCTGCTGAATGTCTATTTGATCAACGTAAAGATGACGATAAGGAGAGCCAAAAGAAAAGGATTCTGGAAATCTATCAATCCATTTCAGACGTATGTCAATACTGACAGGCATATTTTTCAGCAAATATTGAACAACGCAGGAACATTGGGACTATGAAAACTTTATCAAAAACTAAAGTCTGTTTCCTGATTCTGATTTTTTCAAATATACTTAAAGGTCAGCTTACTGGAGGGAATTATATCTGCTACTACCTTATTAACTCTGAAATTCAAAAAACAATGGATGAAAATGAGAAGCAGAAAGAAATGAGAAATAAGCAGCTGACCAATTTAAGTCTGGAATCAGCCAATAAGGAACAATGGAGCAAATACAGGGATGTGACTGAAAAAATTCGTGGAAGGCTTAACAACCTTTCGTTTGCAGTTCAGGCTATTCCGACATCGGTGAACATCGTCAGAGAAATTGATAAGATTTATGAGATACAGTCGAAAATTTATACTGAATTATCTGATGCCCCAATCTGGATTCCTGTCGCACTCAATGGTCAGTATGAGTTTATAAATAGTCTGCAGTTGTATATCAGGCTGATGGCAGGTATAGTTTTATCGTATGGGACGATAAACGAAATGGAAAAGGCCGAACGTAAAATTCTTCTGGATTTTGCTCAAAGTGAAATCAAGACTCTTCGGCAGCAGTCCTACTCTACCCTTCAGAAAATCATCAATGTCAAGAGAAAAATAAAACTGCGTAATAACCTGCTTCAAAATTGGGTGAACAGGGACAAGAAAATCATTCAGGATATCATTAACAATGCAAATCTTTATTAAAATGAAAACATTTCTAATTGTATTTTTTCTGCTTTTACTGAATAATGCAAAGTCACAAACCTATTATCAGCTCTATTATAATTTAGAACTGCAGGCTCAGGTAACGGCCAACCAGGCTGCAAGAGTAGCTTCTGAAAAGCTTTACCAAAATTCTTACGAGAAACAAAGAAAAGCTTACGATGATATCAAGGAAAAGGCTGTGCAGGTTGTGGTCATAAAAAATCACATATATAATCAGCTTCGTAATGTCAATTCAGCACTGAAGCAGGGAAAACAGCTTGAAGCCATATACTATGATTTTACCAAACTTATTGGAAACATGGAGAAAATGCTGGAGCTTTCAGCTCAAAAACCTCAGTATGCCGTATTGATTATGAATTATTATTCTAAGCTTTATCTGCATGCGATGAACTCATATGAAAATATAAGCGAATCGGTTCTCAATGAAGAAAATGATTTTCTTATGGACAGCTACGATCGGCAGAAAATTCTTTCAAAAATACAGCATGAGATAAAAATTATGAATGGCTGGACAGTTCACATTATCAATTACCTGAGGAATGCTGAAAAAAAACCATACTTCCGTCATATTGGTGTTTTCAACAGCTGGTATATACGGGACAAAGGTTTAATCCAAAATATTATTAATAATTATAACCAGAATTTAAACGGTTGGTAAAATTATAATCTATGAAAAACATACTATTAATACTATCATTTCTTCCCCTTTTATCTTTCGTAAAGGGACAGACCATAAAAAGAGTTAAGGACAAACACATTGTAGGTCAGGAGAAAAGGCAGGTCTTTTATCAATGGGGAGACTGGCAGCCTGAACCAAAATACTTTTTGGGCATACAGACTAATTATGCCTATGCCATGGTATGGGGCTGGCTGGCTCCAAGTCGAAACCGTGATTACAAAGGCGGAAATGACATCAGACCTTTAGGACTGGCGGGATTGCAAAACCAAAGATATGCAACAACCTTGGTACAGCAGGACAAAACAAGCGATATTCAGGAAGAAGCAAAGACAACATATGAAGAAAACCTGAAAGAATTCTATCATTATTCCAGTGCGACCTCAGGGGCTGATCCTCTTTATCTGCTTTATTATAAAGATGTACTGAACAGTCTGGATAATTTTGACACCGGATCTTCGGCATTATCTCAGTGGGGATTTACTTCTTCGAAAGCCTGGGAACGATTCAATAATTACGGCATCATCGGAGAATGCAGGCGAAAGATCAACGTCATTCAGGACAAATACAAATTTGCTAAAAGTGCAGATATGCCGAGAGGCAAAAGGATTCTTGCCTACCATGACTGCCTTATCGAATGGCGAAAAATGAAAAAATACCTAGCGTACTTAAACCAGCAGGGAGAGAACAGGTTTAGAGCCGAAGTTAAACTTGAAAGTTACAAAACAAAAAATCCCGGAAAGATTACAAAAGAACGGAGAGATGCAGAGATATTCATGGATGTAATGACGGGGCATTTATAGTTAAAAAAATTATGAAACGAAAAAAGATTTTAAAAAGCATTATGAAAATAATGCTTTTATTCATTCCGTGCTTTGCATTCTCACAGGATACACACAGTGATGAATATTACCAGAAAGCAATGGATTTTCTGCAGGGTGAGGGCGTATTGGAAGGCTGGTTTACTGAAAAGTTCCTACCGCTTTACGACAGCTTTATGACCGCAGAATATGGACAATTTATATTATTTGGACAGGCTGTAGCGGGTTTAGGCGCACTACTCTATCTGGGGAATATAGGATGGCAGATGATAGGCGGAGATCGTGAATGGGAAATAGTACCGATGCTAAAACCCTTCGCCATTGGACTGGTTATTGTGAATTGGGTATCATTTGTCGGTATTCTCCGTACTCCTCTAATCAAGCTTCAGGACGTCTCAGAGAGCAGCTTTGTTGAGAGTCAGCAGGAATTGAATTCTTTAAGATGGGTACGTTTTAAAAAACAGCAGCAGGTTGTAGACAGAATTGTTGAAGAGCAAGCTAAAGCACAAGCTGAAATCCAACAACAGGAAGCCGGAGACCAATCTTTAATAGAAGAAGGACTGGATATGGTTGGAGATGGATTAACAAGTCTTATGAGTCCTGTCTATGAACTTTATCTCAGATTACAGGTTGGTTTACAATTAGCCATATCGAGCGCGCTGGAATTGATTGGGTTATGGATACTTCGAATATGTGTCTATGGGATATTTTTTATCCAGCTGATATTTTCGACCATCTTAATTATTATCGGTCCTATACCGGTTGGGTTATCAGTTTTTCCTGCGTTTTCAAGTTTTCTTTCTCAATGGGTTTCCAGATTCATCAATGTCAATCTTTACGGATTTGTGGCATTTATTATTTTAAAAATCGGAACCCTCCTTCAGCTATTTGCCTTTGAGGCAGAAATTGAGAGATATGATCAGATTATCAATACAGACGGCAGTATAAAGAACATGGATTTGCTGCTTACCTATTCTAGCAGTGGGATCATGTCATTTGGATTGGTCATCGTCTGTTTTTTAATTACAGCCGTAGGAATATTATGTGTTCCTACCCTGGCCAATTATATCATTCCGTCGGGCGGTGGTAATACAGGAGCCATGAGTAAGATGAAAAAAGCAGGAATGGCAATAGCCACTAAAGGAGTTTCATTATTAAAAGGATAATTATGGCAGTTGTAAAAAACATTGAAAAAAAAATCAAGATCAATAAAGTAACTTCCATTGGCTGCATAATTTTATCAGTCATCGTCGTTATTGCAGGATTTGTTTTCTCATATAAACAGATAAAAGATGCAAGAAAATCCATCTATATTTTAGATAACGGGGTTCCTGTTTTAGTCAAGCAGACCGATTTGCTCCTAAACAGACCTGTTGAATATAAAGCTCAAGTCGATATGTTTCATTCTTTATTTTTCACACTTTCAGCAGATGACGATTATATAAAATCTCAGACACGAAAAGCATTGTATCTGATCGATGACAGTGGTATGAAGGAGTATATGAATCTGAAGGAAAAGGGATTTTACAACCAGATCATTTCTTCCAATAGTGTGATGACTATAAAAGCAGACAGCATTAAACTCGATGAGCAGAACTTAAAATTTATTTACTATGGCAAACAGACCATTAACCGAAAGACGCAGCTTATCGTCAGAAAATTGATCACTGAAGGTTTTTTGCAAGATCTTCCCCGATCTCCCAATAATCCTCATGGTGTTCTGATCGAAAAATGGAAAACATTAGATAACTCGGACATTTCCGTAAAAGAAAAATTTAGATAATGGAACAGCAAAATAAAATCATCAGTAAAAATCCATCAACCATATGGAAAAGTGTGGAACAATTTGCAGAACGTCAGCCGAAGAGAACATTTTATCTCATGTTTGGATTGATTTTTTTGTCCACCCTATTCTCAATTGGAAGCTTGATTTACATACAAAAAGTTTCCATTCCTGAATACGAAACGATGAAAAAGCAAAATGTCCTAAAGGATGCTGCTACCTCATTCAACTCGCCGTTTACAGAGACAGAAAAAATTCTGGGTATAAGAGAAGCGCTGAAAGAACTTGATTACTATCGGAAAAAAAAGATATTGAGTTCTTCCGATAGTTCGAGAATTAAATATCTCCTCGATAAATACAATATAAATAATTCAAGATGAAAAAACTCAATTTAAAACAACCTAAATATGTTCTTCCCCTCATCGCCCTGCCATTCGTTTTAATGATAGGGTATTTTTATGTTCAATTCACGGAAAACTCAGGAAAAGACAAAAATAAACTGGCTGAGAGTAAAGACATTTCCACCGATTTCGGAAAAGTTGGAGAACGCTCTGAAATTAAAGGAAAGGCCGACGCTTATGCTGATTTCTTTGATAAAAGAACCGATGGAAGAACCATGATTGACGGTTTCGGTGATGAGCATGAAAGTCTTGAAAAATTTGATGATGATCTTTCAGAGCGACAGAAAAGGCATATTGACAGTATGAATTATGTCAGAGAAAAAGAACGTCTGAATAATCTTTCCCGACAGGCCAATCGACAGTCCTACTATAACGCGATGGATGCTAAACAGTCGAAAGAACGTGAGGATGATCAGTACGACAGAAGTATGAAAATGTTAAAAATGCTCAATGGTGACAATAACGGGGTAAACAATTCAGGAAAAGCTGATACTCGGAGTGCTGAAAATTCCGACTGGAAAAAGGATCAGATGACCTTGATGAGAGAGCAGATGATGTTAATGGATAGTATCGAAAAAGCAAACAACCCTGAACTTAAAAATCAAGCCAAAGCCATTGAGAAAATGAAGAAAAATGAGAAAGAGATGGATTTTTTTCTCAATTCTACATTGGATGTAACAAAAGCCTCGAAAAGCACAGAATTCAATTCGATCTTCAGACAACGTGAAAATAACTTTATCAAAGCTGTGATCGACGAAAACATTAAGGGCTTTGCAGGAAGCAGAATAAGGATTCGCCTACTCGAAGATGTATACGTCGGAAATGCAAAAATATCGAAAGGTACTCCCCTTTACGCATTGATCAGTGGATTTTCACTGCAAAGGGTGAACCTTAACATCGTATCGGTAATGCATCAGAACGAGATTCTTCCTATCAGTCTCAATATCTATGATGTTGATGGCATGGAAGGATTGTATGTCCCAAGTTCGGCATTCCGTGAAATGACAAGATCTATGGGAGAAAACATTGTGCAAGGTCAAAATCTTTCCAGTGGTAGCGCTGATTTTTTTACCACGACGCTTAGCTCAGTATATCAATCCACCTCAAAAACAATATCGGACGTAATACGGAAAAACAAGGCAAAAATTAAATACAATTCTTTCGTTTACCTCATTGACAACAAAGAACTTGAAAAAAAGAAAAAGAACATTTATAAGAAAAACACCAATCCATAATCTATGAAAAATTTCATTATTATCCTTATGCTGATGCTTGTTTCTACGGAGACATCCGCTCAGAATACAGTACTATCGAGAGTATATAAAAATAATCTTCCCGAAATCTATATTACAGGTAATGTCAATCTTCATTTCAGGAGCCCCCAGCCTATTCAGTTTGTTGATTTAAGTACGAAACACCTTATAGGCGATCTTCCTACAGAAAATGTTGTAAGAATTAAAATACAACAGTTTGAAGAGGAAAGCCATTCCGCTACCGACAGTATTAGAATAAAAGAGGAAACTCCGATTTATTATTATGATAATCAGGAATTAGGAATTGTTACCATTGTCGGACAATCCTTTATGGCTCAGTACAAGCTGATCTATAAAGTTGACAGCAGTGCGACTATAATGACCAACATTGAAATTTTACCTGAAGACATGCAGGCTCTTGAATATCCGGATTACCAGATGTCCAGTGCCGAACTCAGAAAATATTCGGTGGAGATTATCAGAAAAAAAGAAGCAAATAAAATACGTAGAAACAGAGATTTGGGAATCGAATCGCAGCTTAATAATGTATACGCTTTTGGTGATTATGTATTTCTAGATATTAGTTTTAAAAACAATACAAATCTCATCTATGATATTGACAAACTTAAGTTTTCTATCGATGATAAAAAGGTTTACAAAGCCACGAATGTTCAGTCTATTGAGATAGAGCCTGTATTCCGTCTGTATGACTTAAAGACATTTAAAAAGTCTTACAGAAATATTTTCGTTTTTAAGAAATTCACTTATCCGAATAACAAGGTTCTAAACATCAGGCTGATCGAAAATCAAATCAGCGGCAGAACAATTAATCTGGAGATTAAATACTCAGATATTTTACAGGCTGACACTTTTTAATATTCATTTACATCTAAAGTATAGCAGACAGCTGGGAACTCCTGGCTGTCTGCTTTTTATATAATTCAATTTGAGAAACAATGCAGGAAAGTAAAGAACAACAAAAAATCTACGGATTCTTTCAGAAAGCAGTCTATATGCTGGTTTTGATTGAATGCAGCATTATCTTTTTTGGAGGTACTCAGATTCCGATACTTCCAAAGCTATTGAAATCATTTGCGAAAATGCCATTTCTATTTCCTCCGTACCATGCCAAACTTGCTGAACTTCTGTTAATCATACTAATTGCAATTGGTACAAAGCCAAAAAAAAATCAAGATATTAATATTACAAAATCAATCCTTTTACCAATAGTCGTTGGATTACTGATGATGTTTGGTTCATTGGCATTTATAGATGATACATTTAGAAAAGACATCCCGCAGTTTACTCCCTATTTTAATATCTATCAGGCTGTTTACGCATTACTTTCATTCGTAGGTGTTTTAATAACCCTTTTAGGTGCTGACAACATCAGCAAGATTATGAAAATCAAGCTTGGTAAAGACCGCTGGAACATTGAAGAAGAATCATTCGATCAAAACAAGGAATTAATTACGAATGACTTTTCAATCAACATCCCTTACTTATTTTATTATAACAAACGGATGAATCACGGATGGATTAATATCAATCCATTCAGAGGTACACTTGTAATAGGAACGCCCGGTAGTGGTAAATCTTTTGGAATTATTAATCCGGCGATCAGGCAATTGATTGGCAAAGGATTTTGTCTCTGTATTTATGATTATAAATTTCCAGATTTGGGAAAGATAGCGTACTATCATTATCAATTGAAAAGGCAACATGACGAGAGCTATAAGCACGAGTTTGCGGTAATTAATCTTAATGAAGTTGAAAGATCAAAAAGAGTCAATCCTTTAAGAAAAGAATATCTCGCTACATTAGCAGAAGCTCAGGAAATGGCGGAAGCAATGGTGTCTTCACTTCAAAAAGGTGGTGGGTCAGGAGGTGGAAGTGATCAGTTTTTCACCCAGTCAGCCATCAATTTTCTAGCATCATGCATCGCTTTTCTTGCAAAATATGAAGAGGGCAGATTTTCGACCTTACCGCATCTGCTTTCATTTATGAACCGTGGTTACGAGGAAATTTTCAATACTCTTTTCACCAATATAGAGCTGCATTCTCTATTATCAACTTTTAAATCGGCTTTTGATAACAGGGCTTTCGACCAGCTGGAAGGACAGATCGGAACACTTAAGATATTTCTATCCAGATTGGCAACGAAGGAAAGTTTCTGGGTATTTTCAGGTGATGATGTCAAACTTAAAATTTCTGACAGAAAAAACCCTACAATCATTGTCTTAGCGTCTGATCCCAATACACAGGATATTAATTCTGCATTATATTCTACCATATTAAATAGACTATTAAAACAGATTAATTCCAAAGGCAATTTACCAAGCGGAATTATTGCCGACGAGCTGCCGACTATTTATATACATAAGATAGATAATTTAATTGCTACTGCAAGAAGCAATAAAGTAGCTGTACTCCTTGGACTGCAGGAAATTCCCCAGTTCCGCCAATTTTATAAAAAAGAAGTTGCAGACACGATTACAGCAATCATCGGAAATATTCTCAGTGGCAGTGCTCGAGATAAAAGTACACTGGATTGGCTTGAAAAAGTATTTGGCAAAGTAAAACAAAAAAGCCAGTCTATGTCAATCAATAATAATCAAACGACCATTTCAATTCAGGAAAAGATGGATAACCTCATTCCTGCCGGTAAAATAGCAGGATTAAAAACGGGAGAAATGGTGGGTATTATCGCAGGTGATGAAAATAATCAAACTGAAGAATATAAAACTTCGGCCATACACGGCAGAATCAATCTTGATATGAAAAGTATCGAGGATGAGGAAGCTAACTATATTGAAATGCCCGTGTATTATAACTTTAAAGACAAGTCAGGAAAAAATGATAAAGAGAAAATCCTGATGTCGAACTTTCTACGAATCAACAGAGAAGTAGAGTTGATCATTAAGGACTTCAATCCGTAACTCTAACAACATAAAATTTAAAAAAAATGAAAAAAACAGTAATACTGATGCATTTGTTAATTTTTTCAAATTTCCTACCTCAATTTAATACGGCTTCCTATAAAGGAAAACTCAATACTATTCGATTGAACTCCTCTTTACAAAATCAATTCACCACCAGCTTTTTGTCTTACCATATTGCAGGGAAGTTGAATAAAAAATATTTTGAGAAGAGTAAAGATTCATTGAATAATGCAGCAAATGAAACTGAGCAAACAACTACTCCACAAGCCAATTCAATTAAAAAAGATGATGATATTCAAGCGACGTCGGAAGACGATTCATTGTCAGAGAATCATCCATCCGAAAAAAAATACAGAAATAAAAAACTTTCATTATTAGAATACGAAAAATACCCAACTGAAGAACTACAGATTATTTATATGCCTTTAGAAAAAATGAAGATCACCTCGAATTTCGGGCATCGCTTTCATCCCATCGATAAAATTGAAAAATTTCATGCCGGTGTTGACCTGCGGGCTAACAGCGATTATGTATTTGCAGTATTGGATGGAATCATTAGTGATACAGGTTACAGTAATGGTGCAGGAAATTACATCAAAGTACAGCACGGCGATTTTGAGACCATATATCTGCATCTGCAAAAAACTTTTTTTTCATTGGGCGACTTCGTCTATGCCGGTGATATTATCGCTATAAGTGGTAATAGCGGGAAAAGCACTGCACCGCATCTGCATTTTTCAGTGAAAGAAAGAGGAAAATATATAGATCCGGTTCATTTCTTAAATGACTTAATAAAAACAAACAACGCAATTTCAGATTACAATTATGGAAAATACTAGCACCTTACTTACAGATGAACTTAGAAAGTTCGGAATCATGAATCAGCAGGATCATTTTTCCGAGAAACTCTCAAAAAAAGAAATTGATGATTTTCTTAAAGGAGGAATTCTCATTGCCGAAAATGATAAAAACAGGCTCACTTTTAAAATAAATGACGATAAGCTTGATGTCAATGTTTATAATAAAGATATAGTCAATCACAAAGACCTTTCAACTGCCGAACTTTTTGAAATTTCTTCAAGCAATAGAAATCTTTACAAAGTGATGGCTGACTATGGAAACATCACTCATATTGGAACAGGGTACTTTAATAAGAACCCGGAAAACGAAATGACCACATTTGTTGAAATAGAAAACGAAAGGGGAAAAACAATCTTTTTCGGAAACAAGCTTGAAGATAGTCTTAAAGATTTTAAAGTTGGAGATAAAATTCAGATTATTCAGACCGGTGTTGAAAAAACGGTTCTTAAAATAGATGATGCTGATGAAAAGGAACTCGCAAAATTTGATAATGTTTTTATAATAAACCCGTTCAAAGAAAAAAATAAGCAGTTCCAGTCCAGGATTTTTGAATTGGATAAAAAAGACAATACGATAAAAGATGTGGATACAACAAAATACGAGCTCAAAAATGTTAACGGTCACAATATCTCAGAAAAACAGCTTCAGCAATTACGAAAAGGTAAAGAGCTTAAGTTAGATGATGAAACCACCATACAGATAAGTCCGGCATCAAAAAATGAGGCTAAATTGAGCGCAAGTTCAAAATCACTCCTGATACTATCCCTTGCGACGGATGGCGGTCTTAGTTTCTTGATCATAAAAGGCATTCAGAAGCTTGCTAGAATGCAGGAAGAAAATCAACTACAAAAAGAAAGTATAAGATATCAGGTCGAGCTTCAAAAACTAAAAGCACACCTGAAATCGAAATCAGAGCAATATCCTGATAATAAAAATATCATAACTGACCTTAATATTGTCAGCAAAGAAATCTCTGCTTCTCAATCCTCTTTAAATGAAAATACTAATAAGGAAAAAGAAAAGAGCAATATTAATCTTCAGGTTAACGATCCAGATATGTATCAAGATGCTAATCAAAAGAAAGAGGAAGAGAAACGAGATGCAGAAGAAGCATCAAGGTCAACATCTCATTCCAGAGGACGGTAATAATGATAATTATCATGCTCCTAAGCTTAGAAACGCTAAAGATATTTCAGGGAAAAATCAGTGAAAATGGAAATCTCTACTTTTTAGGATTCAGAAAGAATAGCTGGACTATTATTTACAGAGATGGCTCATCACTAGAGACAAAGTCTTTTTACCAGATTATAAATCATTTTGGTGATTTGATCATCCATAATATATACTGTTTCAGATACATTTTGGAAGCAATGCTTTTTTTACAAAATAAACATTGTGATTATCTAAGGAATTCGCTAATTATCATTACCGCGTCAAAAAATAAAAAAGAAATAAAATCCTTTTTATTTAGACGATACATTCAGAAAAATCTTGTCGTACCAAAGATTCATTTATTTCATTCACTGCGAAATTTTGAATTAACTGTACTCTATCTTGAACTTTTAGATAAAGGAGTTGTCTCTGAAACCATTCAGCTAAAAGGTCAAAATTATCTAAAGATAAAGTATAAATCAATTCAGATTATACTTGATACAGAACAGCAGACGAAAAGTAAAATTTTGTTTCTGTTAGGTATAAATGATAAGATCTTTAAAATTCGCAATTATGATCTATCACATTTAATGAGTGATAGAAATCTCTATTGGTAACCTCACATCCAAATATATAGCAATAATGAAAAGCGATGACGCATTAAAATCAGAAGTTGAGATTATATCTGAATACTTTAGAAATACAAACAACAGTATTTGGTTAAAAGAAGGGCTCCGTGGTTCAATCTCAAGTGAAATTGACAGCTATAACTCTCTTATAGAAAATCTTCAAAACAAGAGAAAAATGTTTTCCGGAATTGATCTAACTATTTCACCTTTTAATTCCTCAGGAGCAGACTTCAAAATAATTATAAAAAATGACAGCGAAAGACTGCAGCTACTCTCGGGATTGCTAAATTTTCGATCCAAGCAAATAAATGATTTAGATAACAAATTACATAACAATCATAATATTAACAACATGGAAAATAATGTATTTCAATCCAAAAAAGCCGATTTAGAAGTAAAAATCGAACTGCCCAATCAAGAGAAACCGTTTTTTGAAAAAATGTCCACTCCTAATAATTTGGTTAATATGCTGCAAAAAGCGGGGCAGAAATTAAATCCAAATGAGACACTACGCGTTAATTTGAACGGTACTTCATTAGTGCTCACCAAAGAACAAACCGAGAAGCCAGAAATTCTTCAAAACCTGGAAACAGAATACAATAAAGTTAACAGGCTAAAAAACGGGCATCCTGAAGAAAATAGAAATCTACAAGATTTAAAAGATCAGATCAAGTATTTAGGTTTTGGCGAAGAACAAAAAGTTCATACGGAACTGGCTGATAATTTAGCTTCAGATAAAAAAGAATTTATCATCAATATTTCTTCAGATAAAGCATCTTTCAAAAACAATGAAATCAATTTTGAGCTGAAATTTCAAAAATCTGAAAAAAATGAAAACTTCTACTTAAACTCTTTCCTTGCAAATCTTAAGAACAATGAGAAGGATGTCAACTTAAACCATACATTTTCCGCTAATGGAAACTTTACGGCTAAAGAAGCGATCAATCTTTTAGAAGGCAGATCTGTTAAAACGGAGATTTATAATAAACATTTGGATGCAAAAGAGGATGCTTTTGTAAAGCTACAATTGAATGAAGAAAAGAATGAAAAAGGAAATTTCAAGCTTCAGGTTTTTAATAAAAACTACGGAATTGACATTAAAAAGATCATTGATAAAGCAAAACTTCATTTTGATAACGATAAGCACAGAGAAATTACCACCAAATCACTTGAAAAAGGCAATATTGTTTCGGTAAAATTTTCAGATCTGAAAAATAATATAGTCGAAGGAAAAGCAATTCTCAACCCCCAATACAAGATGCTGAATCTGTATGATAATAAGATGAAAAGATTCAACTCTAATGAGCAGGCCTTTCAAAAGGATAATTCGGAAACTAATGAGGTAAAGAATCAGCAGAGCCATTCCCGAAAAATTTAATATCTATGAGAGTTTTTGCTTTATTATTCTTTTGTTTATTTCTAGTTTCTTGTAATAAGGGAAAAAAAATTCAAAGTAAAAGAGGTGGAATTGATATAGTCACGAATATTTATTACAGTGCTTCAAAAGGTCTTGAAGAGCACCAACAGATCATTTTGTCCAAAATGAACTACCAGGATAAGGACTTAATAGAATTAGTCCCCAATATTCAAATTCCAGAAATAATTGACAGTGTATATTATATCCGTGATTCATTATATTTCAGCATTGGAAATACTTTACAGTCAAAATCTTTGATTTTTAAAGATCAAAAATTTGAAAATGGTAGAAATGTCAAAAATAAAAGGTACGGAGCAATGTGGATTGACTTACCTATATCCAACTATCAGCAACGGAAAAATCTAAATGACACTGTACTTTATGGAAAAAAACACTTTAAAAGATTCCAAATTATAAGTAGAGAGACCTACAGTATTTTCTATCTAAATAAAACCGATACTATTCTACCCTATTCTCTTAATCCGCTTGCTGACAAGGACTATGGAGGACGGCTTGAAAGAATTGACAGCTATGATAAAAAAAGAGATTTATTCACAACAATCGTATTGCTGCCTAGGAAACGATGGGATAAAGAAGCTGCGGATATTTTTGAATATAATCATCAAACAAATATTGATTCCAAATAAAAAATCCCAAGCCAAATTGGCTTGGGATTTTTTATTTGATTGAAGTACGTTTTTTTGAAAGTTTAATCAACACTTGATCTGAATCTTTAATTTCAATTAATTGCTCTTCTATAAATAAAAACACATTTTTATCCAAAATAAAAATATCAAAAACAGTGTATCGCTGTTTTGAAAAAAATTTCCCCGTCAAAATAATGCAATTATTATACTTGACTGGAGGAGAAAGCTTAAGAGTAACTTTTGATTTGTTTGTCTTAGCGTAGAAGACAATAAATTTTCTTTTTTCGCTGTACTCAAGAACAAAATAATGTTTGTTATTTAGAACTTTTAGTGAAGTTAAGTAAAATAGGTTTTGAGCATCAATTTCGATCTCTTTTTTTTGATCATGACTATAAATTACGTTATTAAATATTTAAAAAATCAAATAATTTAGTGATAAATATTGCTTCGACAATACAAAGAAAAAGTTTTAAACAAAAAAATCCCCAAGAAGATGGGGATAAAAACTAATAACCATGAAAACTCAAATTAAACTTGAGAATCGCGGCAAAGGTATAAAATATCAGATGATACTTTGTCTCAGGACAATACAATGGCTCTATCCAATCAATTCTAATTATCAATGGAAGCTCCCACTAAATATTTAAAAGCTCACTAATTATATTGATTACCTTCTAAATTTTCTATATCATCTTCCCAGTGAGGTCTATTAAAGCCACTTACTGAATCAGCCAAAAGCAAATCATTTTTTAGAACAGGATAATGGCTTTGTTTATAAAAACAGGTAGTTTCAGCCCAATCAAAATTATTACTGGAAGCAAGCAGCTGAATACTATTACAATGTATCGCTCGGATATCTTTTTCTTTATAATCAAATCCCTGTATTATTTCCTCCGACTTCAAAAATCTTTTTCTTTCTACATATGGTCCGTCCAAATTTTCATAGCCGATATGAATAATTCCTGGACCATCAAGTGGTATTTGATCTACTGCTTTTACAAGAAGTCGTTTTACGTCCTTTGCTTTCATATTTATAGAATGTTCGGAGACACTTGTCCATTTAAGAATACTTATACTTCCTACTTTGTCAATGTAAAGATTTAGAATATCAAAATTTTTATCCTTACCCAATTTATATAGTTCATCGTGGTTAAATACGGTCACATAATTACCCCCACTTTCATATTTTCCAATGCAAACCTCAATTAATTCCGGTGAATTGTTTCTAATATCTCTTTCTTTTAATTCTCTATTTATAGAAGCCAAGTTCAACGGTCTAAATGAAATTTCAATTTCAGAAGTTTGAATTTGTGCTCTTTTATCTCCACTATGAATTTTAAGATATTCATTAAAACAATCAACTAAAATATTTTCGCCTGTCTCTGAAACTGGAACCTTAAAAATAATATCAATGGAATACGACAATTTATATTCTTGCAAAATGGCAGTCAATCGTAAAGATCTGTTTTGCCATTCTGACCTTTCGCTTTCAGAATAATCCGGAACTTTCTGCATTCTTTTACATTCAACCCAATATTGTTGTCCATCTTTTCTAATCTGCAAGTCCGGAGATTTATAATAAGTGCTTTCAGGTATAAAGGATACTTTCCATCCATTTTTACAATATAAATTTGCAACTGCCAGTTCAAAAAAAATGGTATCAGGGTGATTCTTTTTTTCGTTCAATAATTCCTCAATCTTTTTCTCTATCCCATCAATCTCAAGAAGTGTTGAAAGATTCTTCCCTATCATCGAAAAAAACGGAAATATACGAGCGGATTGTAGAGCGTCACCAGATAAAGGTCTTTCAAAGATACTTTCTACCAGATACATATACCATGCAATCCAGTCATCATAAAAAGCAATTGGCATGACGAGTTTGCCATCTTTACTTTCCGCTTTTTTAAATCCATACTGAATAGCTTCAACCTCACGAAAATATGATACAACTTTGTCTCGTCTTTTCAACCATCTTTCATCTCCCATTCTCGACACAAAAAAATTCAATGCTTTTTTTGCATCTATCGCCCAAGGTTCTTTTATGTAAATATTCACCATTTTAAGTAATTACTATTTTATATCTAATATACTTTAAATTTGAAAATGATTGAGATCATTCTGAATGAGCATTTAAAATATGATTAATTGAGTATTTTAAGTTAAAATTTCAACGAGTTCCGAGTTAGTAATAATCCTTTTGAAAAAAGGCAAGATACTCTTTTGTAGGCTCATTTTATATAAATGGACGTCCAAAAGGACATCTTGCACCACAAAAAAAACAAATTATTTTTACAATATCATCTTCAAAAGCCATTTTTTAAAAGTTGAAATCAACATTTGCAATAATGTGTAAACCTACAATTGAACAATTATATAAATATATATTGACAGTATTATTGAATTATATAAACATATAATTCAACAATTCAATAAATACATACTACCGTATTTATACAATTATATATTTAAATTGATGTAGAAATATAGAATGTTATAATTCAACAGAAAAAAATTCCAAAGGAGTTTTGCTGACAAAAGAAACAAGAAATTCAAAAAAAGCGGAAATAGAATAGCTTGAAGAATCAGATTTTTCATTGATGTAATAAGTGTGCATCAATTCATAATAAAGATCAGAATATTTTAGTGGAAGTAGAAAATTGATACTTTCCAATATTCTTTCTTCTTTTGTATTTTCAATCTTAGTTCCTCTCTTTTTATAAAAAACAAGATACTGCTCATTAGGAGCGGTAACCTTATGATATTTTTGCTGAAAACTCTTTTGAACATTCAGTAATGTGACACATAAATAATGTCTATAGGAAAATAGGGATAACAGGTCGTTATCCTTGTAATAAGTAAAACTGCAAATCTTAAAATTGTCCACTAAAGACTTATCGGTTTTTACCAATAAGTTTTTGGTTGCTTTTTTTGCGCACATAGAATGCTTATTTATTAGCCAACTTGCCGATTCAACGACAACAAATTATTACAAATGTAAAACTAAAACCGAAAAATATAAATCATATTTTTACGGCTTTACAAATTATTTAAAGCACAATAGACAATTTTATTTTGTCTTTTTTAAGTTTCTGAACCATTTCAACAGCTTTCTGTCGTTGGAAAACATAATATGCCAACTCTTTTGAAGGGCTGAAAAGGGGTAATTTTCCATTATAAATTCTTATAAACTTGGAATAATACAATCCTTCGTCAGAGGTAAAAATATATATTTTCCTGTGAGAAGCATAATTAATCCAGTCCGCTAATTTATCTTTCAAAATAGCCGGGTCATTTTTAAGTTTAATGGTAAATGATTCATTTCCTTCAAAAGAATCATCTTTAAAAATAAGATTAAAATTACTGACATAGCAGCTTAAAACAATATTGTTTTCAGTTACCATTAAGGGATTATTGATATCTCCCAGTAAATCAATGGTAACATCATTTGCTTTAAAGAACTGTTTTATTAGAAAATTCCTTCTTGCAATGTCCGTAAATAAATTGTGATTTGTACTCTCTTCCATTTCATTGTTATCAGAATTAAACAAATATACTATTTTTTACCTATTAAACCAATTTAAAATATTTTACCTATTATTTCAAAAATATTTTTATATTTACATATTCTTATTAATCAGAATTAATAATGAAAAGAATAATAAAATTTGTGGTGTACGGAGCAATAGCGTTTTACATATTTCTGTTTGCGTTTATAGGTAATACCACTGACAATAATAATGCAAGAAAAATATCTCTAACTTTAGTTATTATCGTCGTTGGCTGGAATGTCTTGAAGAATCCTTTAAAAAGATTCTTTAGGAAAATATTTAATAATAATTCTTGACGATAATAGAAAAGGCTGCCCTATGGCAGCCTTATTATTTTATCAAAGTTGTTCAAGAAATTTCTTTGCTTTTTTAGATGATGCAAATGCTTTCTTGATATTTTCCTCACGCTTAGATGTATTTTTGACAGACCAGCTTTTAAGATATCTTACGGAATTGATAAACTCCTTAGTAATTCCAAATTGGAGGCAGATTAGCATACTACCCATTTCTGCAATAAGTTCTTCAAAAGAGTAACTTGTTAAATCTGAATGACCTTTTAATTCTCTTTTTAATCTGCTTTCGTGACCAGTCCAGTGAATGATCTCGTGAAATAATGTAGAATAATATTTATCTTCAGATATAAAATATTTCTTTTCTGGAATTGAAATTATATCTGTTAAAGGCGTATAATAAGCTGTACTAGAAAGAGTTTGCCTAACTGTTAGATTACCGTTAGTAATAATTGAATTGATAAATTCTTCACTATTACATTGTTCCTGAAAATCCAGTACTAGATTTTCCTCTTCAATGACAGTATCAATATTTAGATCGGCTATATTCTCAATCAGTTCAGCATTAAAAACGGTATAATTCTTTAAACAGCTGATCTTATTAATATTTTCTCTTTCATTCACCGACATTTCTAATACTTGTTCTCTGCTATAGATTTTACCCGTCTCTCTATGTTTGTAGATGAAGCTAAAAAATTCAATGATTGTACCTTTTGCTCCTTTTTTTAGTCTGCCACCGGCTTTCGAAATAGAGTTGAATGTCGCATAATCGGCGGTTTGGAAATTATTGATTAAAGCATCAATATAAAGAGCTACTGTGTTAAAGCCTTGATATTGCTTTTTTGTAAAAAGATTTTTCGGCATTTGAAATTGCACATCAGCATAATGTTCCCAGTCCTGCGGATTAACTTTATCAAGGTTTTCGAGTATTTTTAAAATGAATCTATCTTCATTTTTTTCTTGTGAAGAATCTTTTGAATTACTTTTTTTTGTGAATGTTTTCATAATACTTTATTTAATATTCTGACTTTTCTATTGTTTTATGTGCATTCCAAAAGAAATCTGTCATTCAATAAAACCGGAATGAAAGAATGTAATGAAGGCTTTGAAATCTTTTTGTTCGAAGAATTCAGGAGTGTCTGAAATTATAGCTATGCTGTAATTATAGAGACCCAAAAAGATTTTTTGATTGGAGGATGGATTTCTAATTTCGCATAAGAAAACCGAGAAAGTCAGAATATAAAGGATTAGAAAACAATTAAAATTATTCAATCCTTATTGATAATAATCTTTGAAGATGCTGTGATTTTTTCAAATCGACATATTTGATAAATTCAGGTGTCTTTTTGAACTTCTGAAGTGCTCTGATAAACTTGAAATCTGATTCAATTACACTTGAGACTTTTATACAGGCAGTTCCAATATCTCCAAAGCAGTTGCCTATTCCAAATAAGAGAGAATAGTAAGTTTCTGTAGTAAGCGGTCGGTCATAATGGGCTAGTATCTTTTTACCTTCTTCATCTTCATTTAAAAATCTAAGTTCTTCATTGAACATTGCCTGTGTAAAGAAAACACCATAGTCAACGCCATTGAAATTTTCATAGTTCAAATCAAAGTTTTCTTTCAGAAAGTTATTTACTTCCTCAGCTAATTGAGCTTCTTTTAAATATATAATTGAATAAGTTCCCATAAAATTTATAAGTATTCTTAAGTTTGGAATTTGATAAAACGATTACCTATACATCGTGAGGTTTTCATATTATTTAGTGTTCGCTTGGAAGTAATAGTACATTACCCTCTTTCCAGATGGTAAATTCTTCAAAAAAGAAGTCAGAGAATGGAATAATGGCTGACATTAACTGATTTTCATTTCCGTCAGATGCAGAAAGACTAAACTGCTCATCCTTGATTCTTTTAATCGTCCATACTTGAAAATCTTCACTTTGAAATTTTTGAGAAGTCTGATAAGATGCTATACAGTCCAGAAACCAGTAGCACTCTTCTTCATATGCCACATTTTTGACTCCGTCAGTCAATAATATTCCAAAGATGTAGGAATAGTACTGCTCAGTTCCTGTAAACTGATTGTAAAAATCATTAGCTGAGATTTTGGGATTTTTCATAATTGCCAATTTTTTGGGTTAATATTTAAATTGTTGAGAGCAGTTGATATTTTAACAGCATTGTTTTATAATCTACTTTCTCCCTGTTTTTCATTGCTTCTGACGAAAGAAATTCAGATTCAATACAAAACCGCAATGAAGTATGTAATGGAGGCTATGAAATATTTTTGTCCTTCGGATTTAGGAGTATCTGAAAAAAATGGCGCAGCATTTTATTTAGAAACCCAAAAAGATTTTTTTGTACAGAAACTGTATTTATAGTTTTGCAAACCGAAAACACGGAACATTTAGATTATAGCAGGTTTAAGAGAACTATTATCTATACAACAACAGCTGGATATTTACTATATTTGGTAGCATATGTGGATAAAAGAAAAACCTCAGCAATTATTGGATTCAGGAAGTACAACAGCCAATTTTTTATACAAAAAAGGAAAGGTTTATGTGATGGATAATCATCTATGTGCAGCGTGGTGCTGGTTACAGGAAACAGATATCACTAAATCATACGACTTCTATCATATTGACAGACATAATGACCTATTATACCCTATTCCATCTATCAAGGAAGATTTATTAAATGATAATGTTGATCTTGAAAAAATTACATTTGAAGAATATGTTGAACTTAATGAAAATCATCCGGAGGAACTCAATATAAAAGCTCCGTTGTTCCGCTGGGATAATTATATATTAAATCTAAATGAAGTATATCCGAATTTCTTTGGAACTACACATTTTATAACCAAAGAGCCATATCCGGAAAATGAATTTATAGATTGGGAGTATAAGATAGAAGACTTTCTTAACAGCTTACATCATTGGCTGAAAGATTCCAAAAATGGCGGTATAGTAAATTTGGATATAGATTTCTTTTATTCTAACAGTAAAGGCTATTATCAGATTTATTCTGATGAATTGATCAGAAAAGTCGGGAATGTATTAGTTGAAAATATGGATAAGATAGATGTCATTACAATTGCATTAAGCCCTGAATGCTGTGGAGGTTGGGAAAATGCCTTTAAAACAATGAAAATTCTTGACGAAGTACTCGATTTAGGTATGGAAATGTAATAACTCTTAGTTGCAACAACTCTATATTTTTTTGATAACAAAATCAAGATTAAAAGTAGTTTAGAATGACAATTGACAACTAAAACGATTAATTTGTATATTTGGTGAAAACAATAACTTTAATAACTTAATGACAGAACTTCATCTTGATCTTACTTTAGATAAGCTACAAGGCCCACCAAAAGAGCATATAAAAGTTCACAATTATTGGGCTGCTGTTGGACTTGATCGCTATCATAAAGACTCTAAGGCTGAATTTGAATTTACCATTGACGGAAAATCCAGCAAAAACATTGTTACTTGGGATTCCAATTTTTCAAAAGTAACAATGAAGGAGGATAAAGATATTGCTAATCACGGTGGTGTTGCATTGGCTTGGTTTGTAATGTCAGTAATAATGGATTACAAATATGTAGAACAAACTGAAATTGGCGATGGCGTTGACTATAGATTTTCTAAAACTGAACCTGATGATGATGATTTGAATTTTCTTGACGAAGAATATCATTATGTAGAAATATCCGGTATTTTGGAGGAAAACAAATCAAATACCTTAATAAATCGCATAAAAAAGAAACACGAGCAAATTAATAGAGGTTCAAAAAGAGACCAATCATCATCTGTCGTTGTCACACTTTTTGCCAAACCTACAACCATAAAAGAAATTCATAAATGAAACCAAAGTTACAACATAGAGAAGCTATGGATTACTCATTTAAGGCTAAGCAGGCTTTAGATGAAGGTGACTTTGATGCTTCATTAGAACTATACAAAACGGCAGCTAAATTAGAAAGTGAGGTTGCAGATTTCTATTTCGACAAACCAGACCTTGAACCCACAAGGAGTATACTGGTAAGAAGTGCTGCGTTTTTAAATTTAAAAGCTGGACAGATAGAGGAGGCACAAAAGTTTATTTTTTTTGGGTTAACTAACAGTAAAGATGAAGAGGTTAAGGAACAATTGTATGACGCCTTAGAGATTTTAGTTTCTTTAAAAAATATTAATCCTTTTGGGCAGACAAAAGAATATACCTATTTAAGTATTCTTAGACAAAATAGCACACATTATACTATTGAGCCTACCAAGCTTGAATTTGGTCATTCTGTTACTTTAGAAATGATTAAAGACTTTACAGATAATTATTTGAAATCATTAAAGGCATATGCACTTACTAAAGTTAGGCGTTTGGTCAAATTTAGAGATGACAGTATAAGTGAACTTCAAAAAGAAATTGATAGAATTATTAATCCGGTCATCACAAACTCAAGTTATGGAAGTTTTCGATTTTCAATTGCTAATGATTGGATGAAAAGAAATGACGAAGAAAAGGAAATTGTTAATTTAAAATCAAATATTGTTAAAAATTTCCATAATGAAATTTTCATTAATCCTCTTGGTGAACAAGAAATTACCGAAATCAAAGAAGAATTTTCAGAGGAGGAAATAAATGAAATATTCAGGCCATTAGCCAAAATCAAATCAAATAATTCCGGTTACAGCATTGGAGTTTATGACACAGATTCATTTTCAAAAAAGTATATTCCAAAAATTGTTAACAAGCAAAAAAAGGAATTACTTACTACAAAAACATTGTCACAAGAGGATATAGGTGAGCTTGTTACTACAATTGCTCATAAACGTGTTTCTGAAAAAGGTAAAGTTTCAAAGAAAACAATTAGATCGGAAGAATTCAAAAAATATGAAACGACTTTCAAACTAAAGGAGATTGTACCAAAAGACAAACCGTCAGTTTTATTATCTGAGGAAATTCTGATAGATATGTTATTTGATTCAAATATCGGTTTTACATTTTCATTTGACGATTTCAAAATATCATACACTGATATCGAATATCAGAAAGCACTTGACGGATTTAATAATAGTTTTTATTCCAAAATAATTTCATTGATTAAAAAGACTGATTTGAACACTGAAGAAAATGATGACCTAAAAATCATAAGTAGATATATCGGAAATCTTGATGCCTTGAATTAAATAATATCTTAAACTACTTTTTTAAAAAAATCAGTAGTTTAAGTTATTATTTGTTATTGTTTCTCCATAAGAATTCAAATTTCAAAGAATTACTTCTTAATGTGTCAACCGTCTGTTTAAGCTCTTCGCAGTAATCACTTAGTCCAAGATTCATTTCAATTTCAGTTTGAATTTTCCAAAGTGATCGACCTAAGTAATTAATTTCGTTCCTTAATTCAACCATTCTATCTTCGGACATTTTAGAGTTCAAAACAAAATTTGACTCAGAACATACGTAGTCATCACCTGCAAGCACATATTCATTATCATCAGTTTGAATAAATCCTAGTTCGAGTGCCACTTTTTTCGACGCATCAGCAAAAGATTTTCCAATTTGATTTTCTGTGATAGTAATTGTTTGCTCATCTCTATTAATAAATAAGTGAAACAAAACTACATCCTTCATTGAGTTGGTCAAATGTCCATTTTTTCTATGTTCTGGTACAACATACCAATGTAAATCACTATACATATCCAAGACTACAGCTACATAAGTTTTAGTTTCATTTTTAATGAAGTAAAATTTTTTGAATCCGTCTGAAGATGTAATATTATCAGTTATTTTCGGTTTATTTATCCAGACCTTAGCGAAATCTACATTCGGGCTTAAAGGTCTAAGATAAATAACACTTTTTGTTCTCTTACCTTTATTATTTAAATCATCTATTAATTTTTGTAAAGCCTTGTTTGTCATAAGTATTTGGTAACATCGCTATGTAATTAAAAAGTCCCTGCAGCTAGTAAATCAGGAACAGATTAAATCTACAAACATTTTTTTTCTCTTATATTTTAATGCATTTTTATTGTAGAATGATTTTACCCAAGCAAGGTAGTCCGTCTTCAAATGCAATGGATTATCGTTCCCTGAAACTTTTCCCGACATTTCTAAAGCTTTAGATCGCGCATAATAATGATTAAAAATTCTTACAAATTCAGTAAAATAAAGATCACTTAAATCCTTATCACCTCTAATTACCAAAGTATTCTCATCATTATTCAAAATTGAATTATCACTATAATTTGCAGAACCGGAAATGACAATAGGATCTTCACCTAGAGGATCAATAAGTATAATTTTATTATGAATGAAATTTGTCCCTACTCCACTTGGCTTTGCATTCAATAGTAAACCTGAATGTTTTTCTGCGAGCCAATCATATAGACCATCTTTTAAATAAGTTCCATAAATTATTACATTATCATAATCGTTTGAAACTAATGTAGTATGTATAGATCTATTATTATCTAAGATGATGTATTTGAGATTTTCTGTATCTTTAGTTATTATTTCTTTCATATGCTTACTAAAAGAAAATGGAAACATTCCACAAATAAGACTTTTTGAATTATCCATATATTCAGCATACGTTTTAAGAATAGTTTTTTGTTCGCGGGGACTGAAAAATACGGTTATACCCTTGTTAAGATTATCATACAATATATCTTCTTGAATTTCCAAAGTTTGCTTACCTAACACTTCGTTAATTGGATCTTGTGCTAAATATTCCCAATATTGATGAAATTTTTGAGCGACCTCTTCATCTCTGATAATGTGAGCAGCGTTACATTGACCAAAAATTCCTTTTGCTGTTATATTGGTAGACCCCGATAATATCTCAATAGGTTTACCATCTTTCAGCAGTATCATAAATTTATTATGAGCAATATAGCTTTTATTTGCTTCTTCTTTTCTTGGAATTAAAATTTGTCTTGGAATGCCTGCTTCATTTATGGCAAGATTATTTGCTTTCTCCTCTCCTCTGGAATCATAAATTATCTTAACATCAACGCTTCTATCTTCATATGCATCTTTCAATGCTTCTAAAATGGGCAAATATTCAAACTCGTAAAAAGCAGCTCTAATACTATATGTTTCATCTTCAGCTTTTTTGATAAAGTTCAACAAAGCATCATCCAAGCCCTTACCAAGCCACTTTAATGCTCTCAAAGAATTCTCTTCAGATACTCCCTCTGACCAAGGTCTGATATTCCCAAACTCTCTAGCATATGCTAGGCTCCCCGCTACCCCACGGTTAAAATACACTGAGTGTTTTGAAGTACTTTCGTCGGGAATATTAACCTTGATTTTACAGCCAGGTCTATGCTCTAAAAATTTAGGCTTTCCATATACAGGAATTATATTGTAGATATAATCGTAGGTTGATTTTACAGTAAAATCCTCCCACATAAATGATTGGATAGGATGCTCAAAGCTGCTGAATAATTCATTTTTTACTGCGCTCCCAACAGTTTCTTCAAAATATTTAAATCCTTTTAAAAAGTACTTTTCATTTTCTATCAAATCTTCTCTTTCGATAGAAAATCCCAGTAGTCCCTCAGTTTGTTGTTGGGGCATATCAATCGAAAGTATCACTGCTGAAGTTCCTGCAACGCAGGTCACTTCAAGTCCGTTCTCTTTAGCACGTGTTCTCATTGCATTATTGTTTTCAAGGTTAATTACCATAAAGATAATAACAAACTATATTACAATGAGTTAAAAATAAATTAATTTTACAATCATATGATAAAATTTAAAAAGTCCGCAACCTTTTTTTAAAATATTAGGAATGGAATTAGATAGGTATATTTTAAAATGTGGTTGCTCCATATAGGCAAAAATGCGTTTTCGACCATAGGAGAAATTGCATTTTTGCCACCCGATTTCCATCAGGCAACTTTTATAGGCTGTGAGTTAAAATTTTGAAGATTCAGAAAAAATCCCCTGTTTTCGGTCATCCCATTTCGAAATAAATTCCAGAGGAGTGAGCCTCCTAATTGGGCTAAAGAAGAATTAATAAATAAATCCTGTTTCTCAAGTGCTTCTGCCAAACTGCAACTTGGAGTATCATCTACTGTTTCTGACTGTCTCAATAAATCACCGTATTCATCGGTTATAAAAGCAAGATTGGAAACCGTTTCATATTTTTGAGAATCAGGCTGTCTAATATCTCCGATTGTCGAGAGTAATACCTGTCCTGTACATTTACTGTTTCCAAAATCCATCCAATATTTTGCTGTATTACGATGTATATAAGTATCATCCAAAGTTTTTAAAACCTCAGCGATTTCAAATCTTGTTTTCACATTATCGACACAGGAAATAAAAATATTGGCGGTCATATTACTCGTAATCCTGTCCGAAGCGTCTCTTTGAAATTTTCTAGTCTCCGCTTTCCAAGCCGTTCCGAAAAATCGGTTTGTCCTGTTGATTAATGCTGTCGCTTTATTAAGTCCAAGTTCGCTTTCAGCAAAAAGCTGTCTGCCGAGATTTGCTTCTTCTACCCTATCATCATCCCATAACATTACAGAAAGTCCGGGATGATCCATTTCGTTAAGCGCATAATTTATTCTGCCCAAAGCAGTAAGCATCTGCGAACCCGTTCCTCCTGCCCCTATCAGATTTATAGATATTGGGTTTGTCGGCTGAATAAAATTACTATAGGTAAAATGAACTCTTGGCTTATTATTTACAATTGAATTATTTTGAATATTCATTACAGTAGGTTTTTTAATTTAAGATTAGATTTTATAAGCACATCATTTGGAAAATCCTTTCTGTTCTGAACAAGGTCTTTCCAAAGCGAGACACAATTTCCCTTTATAGGATTATGATTGTACATTAAGTGACTGAAATAGGAATTGAAAAAAAAATGCTCCCAAGTAGCCGTAAATTCTTCCAAGGAAGCTGACTTTTTAATTTTAGTATCAACGTTCCCCATACAAACACTCCCGTTATCATAGATGTTAAAAAATGGTGCGTGATATAGCGAAGTCTCTTCTGTTGGTCGCTGATTGTAATCAACAGCAAATATCTTCAAATGCAGTTTATCAGCACACCAAATTAAGGATGGTACTTTCGCTGTACCATTTGGTATTTCCAAATCCTTAGAAAAATATAATTCTCGTTCTGAAAATTCTGTGTACCAAATCACTTTTGCATTTTCTGAATTGTCGATGAGTAAAATATTAGAAGAAATAATTCCCTGTGGTTTAAGAAATTCTTTTTCTCTGCAATTTTGAATTTTAAGTCTTTTTGCTAAATATTTAGCTTCGTTGGTTGTAAGTGGATGTGCATTAATGGGACTGCCATCTTCATCCATATCAAAATATTCAACGTACATATCAGAAAGCTTATCATCACTTTCGTAGAAAACTAATGCTGATTTTGGATGATAAAGATTTTCAAAATCTTCTGTTACATCTTTTGCTTCAATATTATTATTTTTTCGTTTCATAACTAATTCGAGTTAAGATTTATAGACTTGAAAAGTCGCCAAGTATTCCTGCAAGCTGATTAAGAATTTCAAAAACTTCACTTTCAAAATCCAGACTGTTATCTGAAACTTCTTTCCCATCAAAAACTTTGAAAACAATAGGTTCTTGAATTTCAGCATATTCATTGAATTCATTATTTACACTATCGATAATACTTTGATATGCCCATCCTCTATCATCAGCAAAAAATGAAATGTATTTATCCATTGAAATAACGGCTTCATCATTTTCATCGTAATCGAATTCATCATCATTAGAGAAGTCCTTATTATTATTAAAATGTATGTTTCTATAGATGCGTTCTTCGGGAAATTTGCTGTATAAGGAGAAAGCTTTATTAGCAAGATTCAAACATTCAACATCAAAACTATCTTTTGCTTTAAATGAAGTTACACGCTGTTGAAAAAATGACAAATTATTGATAGATGCAATCTTCTGCTCCATAATATCACCAATTAATTCAGCCTGTTGTAATTGCTTTTTATATTCACAATTTTCATCCAATTCTTCATCTTGGTCAATCCAGTCGCTTAGCATTTCATATAACCAAAATAAGTATGAAGCTTCCTGTCTGTAATAAGGAATATCAATAATCCGATACAGATAAGTGCATACAGAAAGTAGCATTTGAGCTGTTTTTCTGTATTTCTTATGATGAAGCATATTATGAAGAGGAACGACAGGAATATAGTAAAGAGTCATTCCTGTACTGATTCTTTCTTCGCTCACAAAATATAGGCAGTTACCTTTGTGCTCCAATTTAATATCCTGCCAATTTTTGATACTCGTTTTCATTTGCTTTCGGCAATGATTCAGAGATAGTGAGATGTTATATGGAAATTCAAAATCTTTATGATCAGATTGAGAAAGATTATAATGCTCTGACATTTGGGAAAGGGATTTATAAAAATCCCTCTCCAATTTTATTGTTTTTGATTTTGACAAATTTGATGTTGTGCTACATTCTTTAAGCTTTGGCAGAAAAGCCGTTTTCAGAAAACCATTGGTATTTGTGCCAATGGGACAGACTTTCTCTGGTCTTTCTGTACTTCCGAACTGTCTTTTTCCTGCTTCATCCATTTCATAAAATCGCCTACCTGCTGATGAACCTGTTTTTGTTTTTTTTCTTCCGGAATTACTATTTTTCCTTTTATAATATTTTGTTGCATTCATCTTAATTTTGATTTAATTCATAAACTGTTATCCTTTAGTTCCCATTACACTTTCAAATTGATATTGAATAGTGTCATCTTTAATCAGAGGAGCGGAAACCTTTGCAGTGGTAAGAATTGGATAATTATTAGCATAAAAATTCATCACTGCTTCTACACTCCATTTTGGTTCGGGGTCTGTCAGGCGAATATCCTGTCCATTATCTTTCAGAATGAAAACCCGTTCTAATTGTGTTGCGAGTAACATAATCTATATTTAAATGTTGGAAATTTCTTGTGGTTCTTGTGGCTCGGAAAAAAGACTTGGAGCAAGATGGACTTCATATTGTTCCTGCTTTTTCCTGATGTTATCTGCCTTATCGGGATAATCTGAAATTTTAGGTAGAGCAGACCACGCATCTTTATATTTGCCCTCCTTTTCAAATTGCACTGCCTTTTGTAAGGATTCAGTAAATTTTTTATCCTTTGTTTCCTTTTCTTTTTTCTCCTTATCACTTTTCTCCTTTTCCATTGCAGATTTCTTCTTGGCTTCTTCCATCTGTTTCATAAAGCTTTCCATATTTACCATTAAACCCGAAGCAGTCTGTAATGGTGTGCCTACCGTTTCAAAGAATCCGTTATCAAGCTCTTCTGCTGTTCCCTTTAAATTAACAGGTGGAATCAATTTTCTTGCTTCGTCTCCACACTGCTCATTATTGAGCAATATGGATAGAACAAAGCCATTTTCTTCTGTTGGTCGAAGTATCAACTGCAAGTCACCTTTTAAATTAAGTTTGGCGAGTTGTCTAAAAAAATTGGTCTGCATAGCTTTCAATTAAGTTGTCTGTGTTAATTCGTTCAGAGAAAATTGGAGAGTCCAATATTCAGTACCCAAATGCTTTTCAAAAGCATTATAAATGGCAGTACCATCAGTAAAAACCTGCATCTGATAACAGTTTAATACAAAATCCAATGGTTTCAATTGACTGATTTCTTCTTCATTAGTTTCCACGAAAAACATATCATTGTTTTGAAACCAATCTTTAATTTCAGAGAAGCTTTCATCCGTAAACCTAAAAAAATCAACTGCTTCATCTTTATAATTAAGCCATTTGAAAAAAGTATCATTTTCAAAAGGTTTTACAGAGTCCAATCTTTCAGTACATAATTCTCTCCATTGTTCAGTAGTATGAATGATTGCAAAATCACTAAATTCATTTGAATCGATGGATTTGATAAAAAGATAATCTGTAGGAATTTTTGATATTTTCATTGTTTAAATTTTAAATTAAAATGGTAAATCATCATCCTTATCTCCGACTAAAGCACTTGCTGTTTGTGGTTTGGCTTCGATGGTTGAATTAGTATTAACATCCGCCTTACCTCCTCCTCCGTGAACTTTAATAAATGATGTGAGAAAATTTAGACCCGAACGAATCTCTCCATCTTTTCCTATCCAAGCACTTGCACTTGGTTTTCCTGTCAGCTCTACCAAAGTACCTTTGGTAAGAATTTTAGCTACATTAGAACTAATCCAGTATGAACAGTTATAAAATGTGGTCTGTTCTACTCTATCTCCTTGTTTATTTTTAAAGCTATCATTTATAGCTACTGAAAAATTAACAACTTGTCTGTCATTTGCTAATGCGTTAACTTCCGCATTCTTTGTAATTCTGCCTACGATGTTCATAATAATTGAATTTAAATTGTTTAAAATTATTTTCGTTTTCTAAAAATTTCTTGAGTGAATTGATTTGGTATCGAGGACACTCGGTTTTCTCTATTGTTTTTCCTAATTGGAAATGATTATTTATATATTTTTTTGATATTTCCGAAGATGTCAAAGAGCATAAGTTGAATTGATTTGTATAACTGAGGTTCCGGTTTTTCTTTGCTTATGACCATAGAAAAAGAGCAGGCGCATAAAACCCAAGGAAAAAGAGTCACTAATTATATTTATTTTCAGGGCTTGAAATATTTTTGTCCGAAGGATTTAGGAGTTTCTGACAAATTATCGGAACTGGTGTAGAAAATTTTTTAGATACCCAAAAAGATTTTTTTGTGAGAAAGCCTCTTTTCTACATTTGCAATTGTAAAAACAAAAACACAGTTATTAAATCAACTTATCAATTTACACTGGTGAATAATATCAAACTAATTGCAATACATATTGTTTACAATCGGTTTATTTGTAAAGATGTAAAGACATAATTTTTGTACTAAAAGATTATATTTTTTCTTTAAAAGCAAAAGCTTAAATTCCTTTTAGAGAAAAAAGAACTTTTATATATTTTTAGAAATACTTTTACTGTACTCCACTATTATCCTGCAGCAGCTGTTTGAGAGGATTTTAAGAATGAGTGTGTTTCCGAAAGATAGATGATCGCTTTTCCGAAAAAGAGATCAGTGCTTTTCCGAACATCAATCAAAATACGAATGAGTGCGTTTCCGAATTTTTCAATCCAACATTCAGTATTTATCCACAATTATCAAAATTTCGACAATGTAAAGAGTTCGTTTCCGAATCTAATAGTATAAAAGAGATAATTTTCGTCCGACTAGTTGGGTTTAGGAGCGCTTTTCCGAAATATCCAGAGTGCTTTTCCGAAATAAAATGAGCGCCTTTCCGAATTGAAGAATTTGCTTAAACCGATTATACTTTTAAATGACATAGTCATAGGCGACAAAATAAACTCAATGGTCACATATGTTCAATTCTTAATCATAGATCGCCTTGAATAAAACTTTTGAATATTCAATTATGACTTTTTACAATCATAAAAGTTCACTCCGCCATTTATAACAATTAGTTTAATAGCAGTAATACGGTTAAATATGAATTTTGTAAAATAATTTAACAAAAGAATTACTGATGAAAAACAACTTTTTTATGCTGCTTTGTTTCTGTGTTAATTCATTTCTGTTTTCTCAGGTAGGAATCAACACCTCATCTCCTGAGACTACTTTTGAAGTTGTAGGAAAAGCAGAAGACATCAATCATTATGATGGAATTCTCCCCCCACGCATTACGGGAGATCAGTTGCAGAAAAAAACATACAATTATTCAAAGAAAGGTGCTGTTATATTTGTCACCACTGCACCATCAAACTTATCAGGTCAGGTAGCTGATATTACAGAGCCAGGGCTATATTACTTTAGCGGATATTCGTGGAAATCTATATCCAATCAAAAGGAACCAATAGAATATAGAATTATTCTGTCATTTGATAACAGCAATGATGATGTTCTGACAGAATCATCAAAGTGGTCTGAGCCTCTTAATCTTTCGTCTGACAAAAATGTTTACTTAACATCCTCAAAACATTATTCGATAGGAACAAAAAAATATGGAGGCTTTAAAGGCTCGGTAACTTTAAGGAAATTAGAAGGGATAGTGAATATAAAATTTGAAATTAGCAGAGCATCTGATGCACCTAATGTTTTAGATGATGTTTTATTTGATATTTCGGGAATATGCAACGAAATCGGATACTTTCCTAAAGATATAGTTTTTATGCAAAATGAAAATTCAACTTATGTAATTCCGGTACTGCTTCAAAATAATACCATATATATTATTGCAGGAAACTTAAATATGATAAACTCAAACGCCACTGGTGAAGTGCAAGGCTACTCAAATTGGATCAAACCTCACTCCAAATAGCTATACCACAAAAGTAGATTCTAAAAACATAGTGAACTATAATCAAATAACAAAATGAAAAACAACTTTCTAAAACTATTTTTTTTATTGATAAGTGCCAACTTTTTCTCACAAGTCGGTATCAATACTCAAACGCCTAAAGCTACCTTAGAAGTAGTAGGCAAACCAGATGATGCCAATCATTTCGATGGGATCATTCTACCAAGAATTAGTGGAGATCAATTGGCAACAAAAACTTACACTACAGCACAGAAGGGAGCAATAGTTTTCGTTCTATCACCTGCCACCAATTTATCAGGGCAATCTGTTCATCTTGAAAAGTCAGGTCTATATTATTTCGACGGTCAAAAATGGGTTCCATTACTTCAAAGTGATCCATTGGAAGTTGTCTCTCAAACAGGTAATACTTCCACGCTGGAACTTATTGTAAAAAATAATCTGAAGCTTGATTTTGATCAAAAAGAAAATTATATCATCGGTAAATCTAGAAGCACTATCGCCGGTGAATACAACTCAATTTTTGCAACGGACTCAAACATAACTTCCGGAAAAGGGAATTCGGCCAGTGCCTATGCAATGTCTCAAGGAGAAATTACTGGAAAACTAAATTATGGAGCGGGGGTATCAGCACTAAATGGTATTATTAATGGAACAATTTCCGGAAACAGGAATATTGGAATCGGTGCAGGAGCAATGTCATATATCACATCAGGCAATGATAATATTTCTATAGGATATCTGTCGGGTACAGGCAATAGAACTGGATCTAATAATGTTTTTATTGGTGTCGGTGCAGGAAGCCCCGCATCTGGAAATAGAAGTATTAGTAATAAGCTGGCAATTCATTCAACACCAGTAACCACCAGTTCAACAAATTTTTGGGATAGCATTACAAACAATTATACAGACTATAAGTTTGCGCTAATCTCTGGAGATTTTTCTGAAAGATGGCTCAATATCAATGGAAAACTGAGTGTTACACCTTCACAAATGCCCGATGCAGACGGAGATCCAGCTTACACCAAAAAAGTTGTAGCCAAAGCGGATGGCAGCTTTGGTTTTGCAACTGAAGTAATTCCTATTCCCCCATCAAATGGAACCTTTATATTAAAAAGTGTGAACGGAGTGCCAGGATGGGTTACTCAATAAGATTAATTTCAAAATGAAACCGCTACTATTAAGTAGCGGTTTTGTCTTTACTGAAAACATCATCACCTTATCAGCCACTGATTCAAATCTTTATAATGTTGGTACATCCAGGAAAAATCTTCAACATTTTTATAGCTGTTGCGGATCTGCTCTACGACAGTTTTTCCCGTTTTATCATTATCAAGAAATAGAGATATTTTTTTGTATTTCTTTAGTATTTTATCTCCCGCTAAGAGCATCGATGTTGAATTAAAGACTAAATAATCTGCATCTGAAGAAAATTTATCATCTTCTATCGTTTTATATGACAAATAATCAAAAAAGCCCTCAAATACAACAATTTCATTATTTTGCTGATTTCCCTTCTTTATTAACGTCACATCTTTTGGTCCGAGGCAGATTTTAGAATATTTATTACGGACTTCAATACCTCCTGAATTATTAAAAAAAGCAATCGCAAAATAATATTTATCTTCTATTTTGTAATGGATCTCTTTGATAAGACTTTTACAATTCAAAACTCCCCTTGACTTAAGATACTCTAGCAACGCAGGATGCTCGACATCGATTGTTTTTAAAACATTATAAGTAAAGCCATCATTTGTTTCAACCACATTATCTATTGTAGGCGAAAAATCAAGCTTATTTAAATATTCAAGCGCTGTTGAAACATTACATTTATTAATAGCTTGAACTATTGATATAACATCATATATTTTACCTGTTCCAAAATCAAAAGCTGTATTCTTAATGAAATCTACAGACAGGCTGGCTGTTTTCTCTTGTCTATCTAATGCAAAATAAAATGCTGTTCTTTTGTTTTCTTTTACAGGGAATAGACCATAGGATTCCATAACCGTCCTGATACTGACGTTTTGTTTTATTTGCTCACAATTCATTGTAAATAAAATATTAGATTAATTAAAAAATGACGGGATATCCATCCGGAAGAAATTTTCCCATTCTTGTGTCCCGGTAAAGTTCTATCATAAGTTGTTGTATCTCCTATAAAAATACCTTACCACTAAAATCAGAGGATCGTAGTTTTAATTTTCTATTTTTTTTGATAAAGTAATTGTAAGATTTCTCTATCAGCTCTCTTGTCTGTAATATATTTCGATAATGATATGCGAACTGCAGCATTTCCTGCTCCTGCAATCTGTACCTTTTTTTAAAATAATTAATTCGATAGGTGATGAACAAGTGTTCGCTATCTATATTCAAATCTGCTTCCTGAATTTTTTCAGTGGAATATGGATGAATTGCAATGTTTTCTCCTTTGCATTTGAAATTAAATGACACTGTACTGTATTTATCGAGACTGCCCTTAACCTGTTTTAAAAATTTAAAACAAAAATCATTTGCTGTTCGATAATTTAAGTCAAACTTCGAATTAAATGTTGACAGTTTCAATACAGTGCCAGTTGATGGAAGTTTAGCCAGCCAAATTGCAAATATGATATGTTTATTATTTTTAATATTATACACCAACTGATAAAGCATATAATTATATTCCGGTATTACAATTAATTTCTTCAGCCAATAACTGCTGATAAGAAAAGATGTGTAGCCTCTTTCATCGTAGGTTGGTGTTGATATAAGTCCTGCAAAAGTTTTGATTTCCTTACCTTTTCTATTCTGGGACTTATACCATCCCATCTTAAATTTTGCTAAAAACTCATAGGCATTAATTACCTGCTTTGTTGAGCCACTGGGAGAAATTTTGCTATTCTTAATTTTAAGCAGGGCGAAAGTATTATTTTCAGTCTCAAAATCATCATCGAACAAAGAGAGTTGCTTCGGACGATCTTCAGGTCTGAATTGTTCATTACTTATAATAGAGATTATATTAAATATAACCCTTAGCGCATTGATGGGAATGTTGGCGGCTTGACTATTTTCATCAAAGATAAAATCATCAACAAAATGGTTGCCTATTCTTATACTCTCAGGAATTCTTTCATTTTTAAATTCCTTGCGAATGATTTTCTGACTGCTATCTTGTAACGACATCATCTTTTTCTTTATTGCAGTTTATTAGTTCATATTCATTGTTAATTAGAACTAAAGCTCTCTCAACGTCCAGGACAATTTTTCGCCCCTCCTGAGTGATCGCATCTTTAATTTTACCGCTCTTTTTTAATCTCATAGCAGATGAAATACTGCAATTAAATAACTTGGCTATACCTTTAAGACCATACACATACTTTTCATCAATTATTTTATTTTGCTGCAAGGATCTCTTTGTACGATTTGTTATATAAATATTTTCATATTTAAATAAACTTACTAATTCCTCCCCGGTCATTTGCCAAATAAGCTTTTGCTTTAGTTTATTAATTTCGTTAGACATCGATCGCATTTTTATTAGTTATGTTGTCTTCTGCGATTTTTCTTAAAATCCGCTTCACATTCCTCGGTAATTTCCTGCAAGGTCTTTTTCTTGCCTTTAGAAATCCAGTTCAGTATTTCTTCTTCAAAAAAATATAGTTTCTTACCGTTTTTGTAGCATGGGATTTTTCTTTCTCTAACAAGAGTGTAAATGGTTGGTTTCGCTTTACCGATTAAGGATGCTACTTCATCTATTCCGATTGGAATTTTTTTGAGAGGTATAACAACATCTTCTTTTGATACCAGATGCTTTATCTCAGCAAGTTCACGAATTAAGAAGGCGACTGCTTGTGGTAAATTTTCAAATGAAATATTTTGCAAATCCATAATACTTGATTTTAATTATTATGGTGCAAATGAAAAAAGTGTTTTCGCTGTGTTTGAAAAACACGACGAAAACACTTAAAACACTGTGTTTTTGTAATCGATATTAAGCAATAAGTTTTTACCTACTGTTGAAACTTAATTTTTATAGCTCATTCTAAACGTATTAATCAATTAAAATTTATTTACTAAGATTATTTTAAAAGATTAATTTTCAAATGGTAAAAATGCAGATCTCATACGCTCTTGTTCAGATCTGGGTATTCCAATCTCGCTAGCAATACTTTCCCATCCTCTTACAACCGAAATGACTTTTTCAATGATTTCATCCATTTCATTTTCGTTCAGTCTAAATTGAGCGCCCACTTCCTTAGCAAGTTCAAGATCCAAAGCATTATTATCTGTATCAATATTTAGAGCAAGTCCTTCTTTATCCACAGACGGATTAATGTCATAGGCTGGTGAAAGTATCCATCCTTTTGGGGTTAAAATAAATCCGTGATTTCTAAGGTGATCATCTGTGTTTGATATACAAATACTAAACACGATTCTTCTCCATAATTCCTTCAAATTATTGTTAACATCAATACCGTAGTTCGTAATAAAATCAACGATATCAAGGTAACTTGCAGTTGAATCTCTTAATTTTTCTTCATTGTTTCCTGTCATAGTCATAGCTGACGAAAAATGAATTCTTCCGGAGTTTGTTCTATCAAATCTTTTGGTGAAAAATGTATGATAGCTGTTACTTAATTTTTGAATCTTTGTTTCTGACATATTAATTCCGGCATCAGTAGCTAATCGGTATGCCAGATATTCCCACGCTGCCTTATCAATTGTATCATTTTTTGAAGGAAATTTAGCAATCCATAAATTTTTTTCCTGATCCATAACATTAGCTTTCGGTCTTGCACCCCCTAATGAAGATCCTGGAACTACAAGCAGTGCTAATAACCTTTTCATTTTAGGCTCATCTTCATTTTCAAAACTTTTCACGGCTGCCTCCAACTCTCTTAATGATGACCAGGGTGGTGTAGGGTTATTCTCATCATCATCTAAAAAATTTCCATCTATTGAAGTCTTAAATCGCAGAGCACCCATCCTTGTTTGGTCATACACTCCTAATAAATAATCCAGATCATAAAGTTTCTTTTCTTTCTCTCCAGTTTCTTTGGCTACCTGAATAGATTTTCTTTTCATTAGTGTTCTTCCCCAAGTATCAGGCATACTATCCATAAAAACACCAAAATTTTCTTTATTGGTTGGATATTGTGGACCTCCAAACAACTGAAGATCAGGATCTATTAAATTTTGACCCGCACTTTTAATCCACTCTTTATCATATTCAAAACTAAAGGACTTTTTTCCTTTACCCTGATGAGCTGACAAAATCCCCATTAAATGAGGACCTTGAAGGTCAATCCAATCTGCATATACAAATATGTCAACTTTAGTAGATTTCATTTAATTATATTATTTCAGTAATTCTAAATCTTGCAATTTTCTTCCAAATTCATCATCAGATCCAAGCTTTAAAATATCATCGCTAAGACCCAATACTCTCAAAACATTAAAATATGATCCCATTGCCACACTTGGATCACCTTTTTCAATAAGATGTAGTGTTGAACGTACAATTCCGGCTCTCTCTGAAACCTGCTCTGTAGTTAATTTTCTTCTTTTTCGAGCAAGTTTAATATTCTCTCCCATTTGTTCCAGCAGAGCCAAATACTTGGGTAAAATTATTTGTTTCTTTTTCATAATGTCCGTTATTTCATACAAAATTACACATTTTGTATGAAATAACGGACATTTTAAATAAAAATCTCCTCCATTTGACTTTTCAAATAAAAAAGACTAACTTTGTATTATTTCTTATGTATACATAAGTAAATAATACTACGTACTAATGAATTTTGAAAAGATTGTTGATGCTTATATTGCTGGTAGTCCTCACAGAAAGGCTTTAAATAAAAAGGAATTTGATTATTTGGTACAGGAAATTTCGAGTTTTCGCAAATTCAAAAAATTAAGTAAAGAAATTAGCGAATACATACTTCAAAAACATTACACCTTAGAACAAGATTTATATATTTTCAATGACTCCAATCCTGAAGTTGTTGACTTGGTTTATGCGTATAACAAATATACACACTTTAGCCACCATTCAGCACTAATAATGCATCAAATAAGTACTATTGAAAACAACGCCATCTATTTATCAGAAGAGATCGATAGCATTTCCAGTCCTAAAAACACCTTAACTCAAGGAAATATAGATTTAGCTTTTAGTAAACCTCAGAGAGTCACAAAAAATATAAAGCAATTCAGAGACAAAACATTTTACTTTCTTAAAAATCAAAGCAGTACTACAATGGAAACCTTCATTAATGGAGTAAAAGTTTCAAATCTTGAAAAGACACTTATAGACTGTACTGTAAGACCACTATATTCCGGTGGAACAAAAAATATCCTTAATGCATTTGCTATGGTAAAGCAATTAATTGACGCAGATAAATTACATCATCATTATAAAAAATTATCATTTGTATATCCTTATCACCAAGCTATTGGATTCTACTTGGATAATGCAGGTTATAAAGAAGAGTTTTACAGTAAATTTCTGGCAATGAATAGTGATTATGATTTTTACTTAGACTATCAGTTAACTTCACCTCAGTACAATCCGAAGTGGCGAATCCATTACAATGAAGACATTATCCAATAAAAAAATTACTTATAATTTATCTTTATCTTTTCAAGGAAATTTCTGCACACTTCAAAGAGTTGAAAGATATTGTTTGCTTGGATAATACTATGTCTTTGCTGAAAAAGAGTTTCTCTAAATGATTCTGCATCAAAGACTGCATCAGATGGATCTTTTGTCAGGGCTAAATTAACGCTGATACCAGTTGTCAAATCGTTGTTCAAAATACTTCTGATATCAACAAGGGGCTTTAGATAAAAATTTAATTCTCCAATACGCCCCTGACTTTTTGAAAAAGGGAGATCGTGATTTTTGCCGAGTACATCCATATACTCTGTTAGACGAATCCTCATTAATTCTTTCTGCCTCTGAATATCAGTATAAGATATAAGTTCTTTCTTTATCGGGTCAATTTCACTTTCGATCCGTAAGATTTCGTTTTTGGTCACTTCTATATCAAAAAGAGGATTATCTAATTTATCCTGTTCTATAGATAGCGAATTTAATTTACCTTCAATTTGTTGCAGTAAAAAAGGAATATTCTCTACATTCTTCATTTTATGTAAAATCTATTTATGATAAAATTTCTTCTAAAAAAATTTAACTATTAATAATGTATTATAATTTTTTGAAATATTCCCGACATTTAAGTTCGTAAATGGATAGCTTCAGAAATATTAGTAAATGCTCAATAATCGCTACGACTATGCAAGGAGTTAAGATATTTATTATACTAAAATTTTAAATCTCTTTTTATTTTAATGATACCTTTTTCATCATCATCTTTTAAATGACTTTTAATTGAGTCCGTTTCAACATCTTTTAGTGAATGTTGAAAAACTTCTTTTAAAAACAATGCTACTTCATATTGATTTCGCCTATCAAAGTGCTTCCAAATGTTCCAGCCAAAATGATACAAATCCATATTAGATAATTTGTGAACCCTTACAGGGCTAAAATTTTCTATTTTTTCTTTCTTAGCATACTTTGTAATGTAGCTGCATAGGTTTTCTAAATCATTAACAGATGTGTATAGCGCAAATTGCTCCTTTGTATATCTTAATGCAATCTCAAGCTTATTATCGAACTTTACAACTTCTTTAAATTTTAAATCTTCTTTAATATCAGCAATAGTAACAGGTCCAGAAAAGAATTCATTAACCAAAACTAGATTTTTTCTTTTAGTAATAATTCTGCTTATAATTTCATAGATAGTATGCAAAAACAATGTTAGACCTGAATAAATAACAACACCTACGAAAATCACGACTATAAAAAAGATATTTGCCGTAAATTCATCGGACCCTTTATCGATAAAATATGTTCTGACTTGAGTTCCTAAAAGGATACATACCACTATAATGGGTAAATACATACATATTAATTCAAAATTTTTGACTTTCATATTTATTAGTTTGCTTGTATAATTTCTTGGTTTTCTTCTAAAATATTTTCATCCAGCTTAATAGCTCCAGCTGCTCTATTTTTCAGTTCATCAACTACTTTAGCATAAACTTGAGTTGTTGTAACTTTACTGTGTCCAAGCATTTTACTAACTGTATAAATGTCTGTTCCTAAAGAAAGCTGCAATGTTGCAAAAGTATGTCTGAAGCAATGAAAAGTTATATGCTTTGTTATTCCAGCTGATTTGACCCATTTTTCGAGAGGTCTCGAAATCCAAGAGCTATCTTGTAAATTTTCAAATACTAGCTGTTCGGGAAGTCTCGGAGTTCCGCATAAATGAATTGCTTGTTCAGAAATCGGTGTATACTCGACTCCTTTTGTTTTCTTTTGTCTAAATTGAATTTTGATTCTATTTGACTGAACATCAATTTCTTTCCACTTAAGCCTTTTAATATCACAATGTCTTAACCCTGTCAGTGCAGAAAATAAAGATGCTCTTTTCAATTCATCATTTTCACAAGGAGTATTTACTAAAAGATTAAGTTCCTCCAAAGAGAGATGTTCACGGAAAGATTCTTGCTCTCCAATACCTTTAATCTTTGCTGATAAGTCAATTATAAAATAACCATCAATAAAAGCTTGGGAAACTATTGCCTTAAAAATAGAAAAGTACGTTGCAGCACTATTATTTGAAAGAATTCCTTTCTTTTTTCCGCGATAGGGCGCCGATAAAAGATAAAGCTTAAAATCATCAGCAAAACTCAAATCAATTTTTGAAAATCTTAAATCATCTCCGGAAAACTCTATAATAAATTCAATTAAACACCTCCAGTTAGTTCTAATTGAATCAGAACTATTATTTGAGCCGTGTCTTTTCTTTAGCAACCTATTACAGTAATCTATAAATTTTTCTTTTTGTTTTTCTTGCAATTCGGCCTTAATAGCATCGCTATCACTATACAAGTCGACATTATCATATTCTTTTTGGCGTAGTTTACGAATTCCATCAGCATATAACATTGTCTCCCTGTCACGCTCACTCTTACAAACTATAATTCCATTATCATCACGCTTTGGTTTAAAGGCTTTTGTCCCGTCCTTTAGGTTAGTTCTGCTTGTTCTTTTTTTATCCCATTCAACCGTATAAACAATTCTATTGAGATACTCCCTAGAACGTTGCGGTTTATTTTTTCCAGCAATAAATACAGGATAACTCTCCAAATAGACATACCATTCATTTCTATCCTCAGCTTTACGCAATCTAACTGTAACTTGAGTTTTTGAAAGTTGTTTCATAAGCTTAATCTATAGTACCATTATATAATTTGTCAATCTCGCTTTTTGGAGCATAAACATAATTACCAATTTGACGGGTGGGAATTGAGTACTTTCTGATATGCTTGTATACACTCGTATCGTGTAACTGAAATTTTTTGGAAATCTCACCAATAGTATAGCAATTCTCTTCAGAAAGATCATACAAGTTAGGATTAGAATTTTTCTTTTCAATCTTTTCTTTAGATGCCGGAGGAAACATTTCTTGCAAAACTTCACGATTTACTTTTATTAAACGAGTTCCTTCATTAATAGAAGGTATTACATTTTGTTTGATAAGTCTATAAAGTGTTCTTTTTGCAATGTCAAAGAGTAAAACAGCTTCAGGGACTGTCAAGAGAATTTTATCTAAAGGAATCTGATCAATCAGTTCTTGTCTTTTTAATTCTAATTTTTCTTGACGCTTTCTTTTCTGGTAAGCATTTTTTATACACTGCTCACGACAATAAAATGAAGTTACTGTCTTAGGTATAAATTCCTGCGAACAATGCAGACATTCTCTTTTAATCCTTTTAATCATACATATAGAAAAACTAAAGGTAAGAAAAAAAATCTTAAGTGCCACATCTTCTCTGCTTAAGTGCCGGTACAAATATGGTACAAATGTGTAATAAAAAACACTTAAAAAAGCACAAAATCAAAAATCTTTGAAAAAACAAAAATCCCCACAAACATACGCCTGTGGGGATTTTCTATATTTTGTTAATTAATATTAATCAATAACTACTTAACTTCTTCGAAGTCTGCATCCTGAACATCTTCTGCTCCGTTTGCCTGACCTTGTTGAGCGCCTGCATCTTGAGCTTGTTGACCTTGTGCATACATTTCCTCTGAAGCTGCCATCCAAGCTGCGTCTAGAGCTTCGGTTTTAGCTTTCACATCATCTCCGTTTTTAGCTTCGAAAGCGGTTTTCAATTCTGCGTGAGCAGTTTCGATTGCTGCTTTTTTGTCAGCAGACAATTTATCACCGAATTCTTTCAATTGCTTTTCAGTTTGGAAGATCAATCCGTCCGCCTTGTTGAAGATCTCAACTTCTTCTTTTTTCTTAGCATCAGCTGCAGAGTTCTCCTGAGCTTCTCTCTTCATTCTTTCGATTTCTTCGTCAGAAAGACCAGAAGATGCCTGGATTTTGATAGATTGTTCTTTACCAGTTCCTTTATCTTTTGCAGAAACGCTTAAGATTCCGTTTGCATCGATATCGAAAGTTACTTCGATCTGAGGAACGCCTCTCTGTGCTGGTGGAATATCTGTCAGATCAAATCTACCGATCTCTTTATTATCATTGAACATTGGTCTCTCACCTTGTCCCACTCTGATGCTTACTGCAGGCTGATTGTCAGACGCTGTAGAGAAAACTTCAGATTTCTTGGTTGGGATAGTTGTATTCGCATCGATTAATTTAGTGAAAACAGAACCCATAGTTTCGATTCCTAAAGAAAGCGGTGTAACGTCTAACAAAAGTACGTCTGTAACGTCCCCTGTCAAAACTCCACCCTGGATAGCCGCTCCGATAGCAACAACCTCATCTGGGTTTACACCTTTTGAAGGTTTTTTACCGAAGAATTTTTCAACTTCTTCCTGGATGATCGGGATTCTTGTAGAACCACCTACCAAGATCACTTCGTCGATATCTGAAGTTGACAGACCTGCATCTTTCAATGCTTTGGCAACCGGCTCCATAGAACGTCTTACCAGATCTGCAGATAATTGTTCGAATTTAGCTTTAGTCAAAGTCTTAACCAAGTGCTTAGGACCCGAAGCCGTAGCTGTGATATAAGGAAGGTTGATTTCAGTTTGAGGAGAAGAAGACAACTCTATTTTTGCTTTTTCAGCTGCTTCTTTCAATCTTTGTAATGCGATTGCATCAGATTTCAAGTCAACGCCTTCTTCAGCTTTGAATTCATCAGCCATCCAGTTGATGATCACATCATCAAAATCATCACCTCCTAAGTGCGTATCACCGTTTGTAGACAATACTTCGAAAACGCCGTCTCCTAAATCAAGGATTGAAATATCGAAAGTACCACCTCCTAAATCGTAAACCGCAATTTTCTGGTCTTTGTGAGCTTTGTCCATTCCATAAGCTAAAGCTGCTGCTGTAGGCTCATTGATGATTCTTTCTACTTTAAGACCTGCAATTTCCCCAGCTTCTTTAGTAGCTTGTCTTTGAGCATCATTGAAGTAAGCTGGAACAGTAATTACCGCTCTTGTAACTTCTTGTCCAAGATAATCTTCGGCAGTTTTCTTCATTTTCTGAAGCGTCATTGCAGAAATCTCTTGTGGTGTATATTCTCTGTCGTCGATTTTTACTTTTACAGTATCGTTTGGTCCGGCAACTACTTCGTAAGGTACTCTTGAAATCTCTTGAGCATCTTCCTTGAAGTGAGTTCCTATAAATCTTTTGATTGAATAGACCGTTTTCTTTGGATTGGTTACAGCTTGTCTTTTTGCAGGGTCACCTACTTTTCTCTCCCCATCTTCTGTAAACGCTACGATAGAAGGTGTTGTTCTTTTACCTTCTGCATTAGGGATAACTACAGCATCTTTACCTTCCATTACTGCAACGCAAGAGTTGGTCGTACCTAAGTCAATTCCAATTATTTTACTCATTTTTATATGTTATTTTTTGTTATTATTAATGATTACAATCTGCAATTCTCAATATTTGTACCACGACATAAAAAGTGACAAATTGTCATTAACAAAAAAAAACTCCGCTGTAAAGCAGAGTTTCATTAAAGTCAAATTTTTAGTTAGTTTAGTGTTTGATAAACTTCATTGACTTGACGAAGTTACCATTATCATATGTTCTTACATAATAAGTTCCAATAGGAAGACTTTTTACATCAATTTTATCTGTTTCATTTTTGATGTTAGCTCTTTTCACTAATCTTCCATCATTTCCGAAAATCTCTACTTCATTGATTTTTACCAAAGGCGAAGCAATTGAAATATAATTAACAGCAGGATTCGGGAAAAGACTAATTGAATTAGATTTTTCTACGTCATCAACAGCTAAAAGAGAACAAGCATTAGAATTTAGCAAGCTTGCTCTTGGACCAACCATTGTATTCTGAGCGATTGTTTTCTGGTCATTAGAGAACATTGCCATTTGTCTGTCATAAACATAATCCATATAATTCATATACATTGCGCCAAGTGTTGTAGAAACACAAGTATAAATATTTACATTCGTTGGTTTAGTAAAGTGAGGATATTAAGTCGCTGGCGTATCCGCACAGAAATCATCCCAACCAGTTTTACCACAATTACTTTTAACAGGAGAATCTCCATAATCTTCAACCGAACCCCAAGGATGCTCCAATCCAAAATAATGTCCAATCTCGTGAGTTGCGGTTCTTCCTAAGTTATACGGATAAGCTGCAGTTCCTGTCGTCCCGAATTGTTTGTACCCAATCGCAAGACCATCATAAGCTGCACCAGCAGAATCTGGTAAATATGCCCAACCCAAATAATCTTCTGACATATTTCCAACCCAAATGTTAAGATATTTTGTCGGATCCCAAGCAACCAACCCAGATGTTTTATAATAATTGTCATCGAAATTAAATCCTGAAGCAACAGATTTTCTTTCTATTCCTGTAGTTGTGGAACCGTCAGGTTTTTTGGTTGCCATACAGAATGCCAATTCCATATCAGCAGCTACGCCTTGGAAACCAGCAGGAACAATTGTACTAAAATCAGAGTTCAGTTTACGATAATCATTATTCAGCACTGTTAACTGAGAAGCAATCTGAGCATCAGAAATATTCATTGTAGCATTTGAATATAACACGTGCACAACAACCGGGATTGTAACAACGCCAGCTTTTTTGTTGACTTGAGATTTATTATTTACTAAAAAATCTTTTAAAGCAGCTCTGTTCGCAGCTGCTTCTGGATTAGCAGCAAAAAACTCGGCCATCTTCTTACTTGTCCCACAAGTTCTTTGTCCATAAGCATTCAGGCAAAAAACACTTACTAATGTTAATAGAATTTTCTTCATATTTTTAAATTTTCAATAAAAGGGAAGCAAATGTATTAATTTTTTCAAAACAACAATAGATTTTTATTGATTTTTTAATTAATTTTAAAAAACATAGATTTTATAGGTGTTCCCATTCTATTTGAAATTTAATTGACATTCTAGAAACATAGCTTGGAACAAAAACATTGTAGTTTACAAACCCAAATTAATACAATGGATTTTACTAATTTTGAGATCATCAAAAACCCTATAATGGCACAAGAATTTAATCCGCGCGACGTCACTTGGTTGGGCTTCAACGCCAGAGTTTTGCAGGAAGCAATGGACAAAAGCGTTCCTATACATCTCAGAATCAGATTTCTTGGAATTTTCTCTAATAATCTTGACGAATTTTTCCGAGTAAGAGTTGCAGGATTAAAACGTGCAATGGACTTCAAACAAAAAGTTTTGGCAGAGTCTTTTTATGATGCGCCTTCCAAAATTTTACAAAAAATAAACAAGCTTGTTATCAACCAACAGGAGGATTTTGACAAAACATGGAAAGATGTCCAACGCGAAATGGCGAAGGAAAAGGTTTTCATCAAAGACCATAAACATCTTACTGAAGAACAAAAAGAATTCGTTGTCAAATATTTTGATGAAGAAGTAGAATCCAACGTGATTCCAATCTTACTTCACGATAATAAACCGCTTCCTTATGTTCGGGAAAAAAGTCTTTTCATCGGTATCGCAATGCGAAGAAAAGAATGGCAGTATGAAAGTCAATATGCTTTTATAGAAGTTCCGGTGACTGCAAACGGAAGATTTGTTTTGCTACCAACGGAAGATAAAGAACAAAAGGATGTGATGCTTTTGGAAGATGTCATCATTTATAATCTTCCGCATATTTTCTCTTATTTTGGTTATGATGATTTTACTGCGCATTGTTTTAAAGTGACAAAAGATGCCGAGTTTGACCTTGACAATGATATCAAAACAACCTTAGCCGACAAAATTGAAAAAGGAGTCAAAAGTCGCCGAAAAGGAAAACCAACACGTTTTGTCTTCGATAAAGAGATGGATAAAGCTCTGCTGGAATTTCTTATTAAAAAACTGAATCTTACCAAAAAAGACAGTATTATTCCGGGGCAGAAGATCCATAACTTCAGACATTTTATGGATTTTCCTGATGTTTTCAAAGCTTATCAAAAAACTGTTGAAAGAACATCCTTCATCCACCCGGAATTTGCTAATAAACAGAGAGTCACGGATGTCATTATCAAAAAAGATGTTTTACTGACTTTTCCTTACCATTCTTACGATTCTGTTATTGACCTGCTGAGAGAATCTGCAATGGACCCAGATGTGAAATCAATCCAAATCACAGCCTATAGATTGGCTTCAAGTTCTAAAATCGTGAACACTTTGATCAATGCTGTTCGAAATGGAAAAGAAGTAACGGTAATGTTGGAACTGCGAGCGAGATTTGATGAAGAAAATAACCTTGGATGGAAAGACAGATTGGAATTGGAAGGTGTAAAAGTCCTCCTTGGTATTCCTAATAAAAAAGTGCACGCCAAATTGTGTGTCATCAAGAAAAGAGTCAACAATAGAACGATCCAGTATGGTTTTGTGAGTACTGGAAACTTCAATGAGAAAACTGCCAAAATCTACGGAGACCATTTATTAATGACATCCAACAGGGCAATAATGGCAGACATTAATAAAGTATTCAATGTTCTTAATAAACCAAAAGTTGATCCGACAGCAGTTCTGAAAACCTGTAAAAGTTTGATGGTTTGTCCTCAGTTTATGAGAGAAAGGATCATTGCTCATATCGACAAAGAAATCGAAGAAGCCAAAGCCGGAAGAAAAGCTGAAATGATAATCAAGGTCAATTCCTTAAGTGATAAGACATTAATTCTAAAACTTTACGAAGCAGCCAATGCCGGCGTTGACACCAAAATGATTGTAAGAGGAATCTATTGCGCTGTGAACCAAAAAAGTTTCAAGAAAAAAATCCACGCTATAAGTATCGTTGACGAATATCTGGAACATGCCAGAGTAATGTATTTCTATAATAAAGGAGCAGAAAACATGTACATCTCTTCTGCCGACTGGATGACGAGAAACCTCGACTATCGTATAGAGGCAGCAACACCAATTTTGCAGAAAAACCTGAAAAAAGAATTGAAAGAACTTTTAGAGATCCAGCTTCAAGACAATGTAAAAGCCAGAATTCTGGATAAAAACATGAGAAACGAATATGTAGAATCTGACAAGAAAAATAAAAACAGATCACAGATAGAAACCTACAATTATCTCAAAAATCAGAAATATTAATAATTTACTAATTTTATCCTTTAATTCGTCTCAAGAAAAATGATAATTGCCGCTATAGACATAGGCAGTAACGCCGCAAGATTACTAATTAATGAAGTCAAGGAAACCCGAGGAAAAACAGAATTCACAAAGCTGAATCTTCTGAGGATTCCTCTCAGGCTGGGTTTTGATGTTTTTAGCAATGGCGAGATCGGTACTGAAAGGAAACAAATGGTCATCAATACGATGAAAATCTTCAGCCAACTGATGACGATGTACAAAGTTGAGCATTACCGCGCATGTGCTACAAGTGCAATGCGTGATGCGAAAAACGGACAAGAGATTATTGAGATTGTAAAAAAGGAAGCTGACATTAATATAGAAATCATCACCGGAGATGAAGAAGCAACATTGATTTACGAAAATCACGTTGCCGAAGGTCTTGATAAAAATTTTGCTTATCTCTATGTAGATGTCGGAGGTGGTTCTACGGAGCTTACTTTCTACGAAAATGATAAAATGAAGTACGAGCATTCCTTTAATATTGGAACAATCAGATTGCTCAACGGTTTGGTAACTCCGAATATTTGGGAAGAAATGAAGGATGAGATCAAAGACAAAATCAAGAGTAAAAAACCAGTCGTTGCGATTGGTTCAGGAGGAAACATCAATAAAATCTTCTCTCTCAGCAAAACCAAAGACGGCAGACCAATGCCCGTGTCTGTCATCAAAAAATATTTGAAAGAGATGCAAACCCTTTCCGTAGAAGAGAGAATGCAACTTTACCAGATCCGCGAAGATCGCGCCGACGTTTTGGTTCCGGCTTTACAAATCTTCAACAATGTGATGTCGTGGGCAGACATCAAACAAATCTATGTCCCGAAAATCTCTGTTGCCGACGGACTTGTGAAGAGCATCTACTCTAACCTCTCTCAGAAGAAAAACAAATGAGTTCCTTAAAAGTAAGCAGAGTGCATTTCCACACTTTCGATTCTTTAAGATTTATCTCTTTTTTGCTAGTCTTCCTGCATCATAGTCCAATTCCTAAAGATAATTTTTTACATTATTTTTCTAACGCAGGAGGGATTGGTGTTTCTTTTTTCTTCGTCCTGAGCGGTTTTTTGATCACCTATATTTTACTTTTAGAAAAGATAAATAACCAAAACAGGATTCCATTAAAGAGTTTTTTTAAAAGAAGAATTCTAAGGATTTGGCCATTATATTATGCAATGGTTCTGTTTGCCTTCTGCACTCCATTTATTCTGAATATATTAAAACTCCCTTATTCTAATGAAGGTTATCAGCCAAACTGGTTTTTCACACTTACATTTCTAGAAAATTATGTTATGATGTATAAGCATGATTTCCCAAATGTATCACCTCTAAGGGTCATGTGGTCATTATGCATAGAAGAGCACTTCTATATCATTTGGGGACTGGTCTTTTATTTCATCTCATTAAAAAATGTCCCTAAGCTGATCATCATTTGTATAATAATTACTTTTCTTTCCAAAATAATTTATAAAATCTATAACATTCCTACTGGTGACATCCTTACCAACATAGATTACTTCGCTTTCGGGGCTATCCCAGCATATATTTTTATATTCAGGAAAGACATTCTTCAACGAACAGAAAAAATAGCTTCTACCTACAAATACCTTTTTGCATTGATAGTATTAGCTACAATTGTTTTTTTATCCAACTCAGGTATTCTTCAGGATGAGAAATATAGCTCGTTATTATTTGCATCACTTTTTTCTTTACTGATCTTATCTACTTTAGGGGGAAAGAATGTTTTCAAGATTTCTGACAAAAGTATTTTTGCATGGCTTGGGAAATACACTTATGGGTTGTACCTGATCCATACGATCTGTATAAATTTATTTAGCAAAATTGGTTCCCAATTGGGATGGAATTGGTTCATTATAACAATTATATCATTAATAACCACAGTAGTACTATCTTTCTTGTCCTATCATCTTTTTGAAAAGCAATTTTTAAAACTAAAGGATTAGGATATTTGGAAAGTATGCGTTCTTAACATGAATCAATGTCTGACAAATCTCTAAGTTTTATTTTTGTGATATAAAAAAATGAGACTATTATGGAATTAGGAATTGGGATGTTCGGAGATGTTGCTCTTGACACAAAAACCGGAAAATATAGAGATGCAAGCGTAAAACTTAACGAGATCCTTGAACAGGTAAAACTGATGGACCAGGTTGGTCTGGATGTTTTTGCGATGGGCGAGCATCACCGCGCAGATTACGCAGTTTCTTCTCCCGAGATTCTTCTGGCAGCCGCTGCAAGCATCACGAATAACATCAAATTAGCGAGTGGCGTAACAGTTCTAAGCTCATCAGAACCTGTAAAAGTTTATGAGGATTTCTCGATGATTGATTTGATATCAAAAGGTCGTGCAGAGATTTTCGTAGGAAGAGGGAGCTTCATCGAATCATTTCCTTTGTATGGTTACGATCTGTCAGATTACAATCAGTTGTTTGAAGAGAAGCTGGATTTATTATTGAAGATCAACAATGAAGAAAACGTCAGCTGGAGCGGAATCTTAAGAAGACCAATGGAAAATCAAACGGTTTATCCAAGAGCCTTCAACAATGGTGTGCTACCGATTTGGATTGCCGTGGGCGGAACTCCTGAATCTGTCTTGAGAGCAGCGAAGTTAGGATTACCTTTAATTGTTGCCATCATCGGCGGAATGCCGAGACAGTTCAAAAACCTCATCGAGTTTTATAAACAGGAATACCTGAGAGCCGGACACGACGAAAGCAAAATGCAGATCGCCATCCACTCGCACACCTTTGTGAGCGATGACAAAAAAGATATTGACCAATACTTTTTCAACTACAAGTCCCAGATGGACAGAATTGGCAGAACCCGAGGCTGGGCACCTTACACCAAGGAACAATATGAAGGCGGAAGAAGCAAAGATGGTGCTTTGTTCATCGGAAATGCCAACGAGGTTTCTGATAAAATCAACGAGATGAAAGAGTTGTTTGGCCTCACAAGATTCATCGGACATATGGATGTTGGGGACCCGGCGCACGACGTGATGATGAATTCTATCCAATTATTCGGGGAAAAAGTAGCCCCACAGGTCAGAAGCAAGATTGTAGCGACCTTATAATTAATAAAAAGATAAAATTAATATAACAGATGCCGGAAATATTTTGATAATGTTCCCGGCATTTTTATGCGTTAAACATTTCGCAGATTAACCCAACATTAATTAAAAATTCTTAAATATTTTTTAAGATTTAATTAAAATATCGACCGATAATTATAAGCATTTTTGCTCAAATCTAAATAAAAGTAAAAATGAAAAACAATTACCTTTTCAAAGGTCTTTTGCCGATTGCTGCTATGTTTTATGGCTCAACCCAGGCACAAACATTAATCCATTACTGGAACTTCAACAACAATGCGAATGTTGCAGCCATTACCACGCCGACCTCCACTCTAGTAAATGGTTCCATAAACGCTACTTCAACAGGCACAGGAAGTACGGATACTTTTGTAGATTTTGCAGGAGGAACTGGCCAAAACTTCAATGCGGATAACCTGAATGCCAGAAACGGAGATGCTTCCGGAACACATCTGAGATACAATTATCCTATCAATGGAAACATCCAATTCAATATCCCGACAACCGGTTATAATAATGTGGTTGTAAAGTTCTCAACGAGAAGGTCTGGATCTGGTGCAGGAAACCAAGTATGGACCTACTCTTTGGATGGAACTAATTTTCTTGAATATCAAACTGTTGTTTCAAAGGATGCCAATCCGGAGTTGATCACTTTTGATTTTTCAGGTGTTGCAGGCATTGCCAACAATCCTAATTTCAAACTTAAAGTTCAGTTTACTCAAGGCGCCGGCGGTGCCGTAGGAAATAACCGATTTGACAATTTCACAGTGGATGGAAATAACATCGGTGGAACTGATACAACTGCGCCTACCGTAACTTATTCGCCGGCAAATAATGTGAATAACGCTTCTACAACCGTTAATCCGACAATCAAATTCAATGAGAATGTGAGACTGATTGATAACTCACCGATTACTTCTGCCAATGCTCAGAACCTTGTTGAATTGAAGTTAAATAATGTCTCCGGAAATAATGTTCCATTCACAACGACATTTGCAGATAATCAAATCACAGTTATCCCAACTGCAGCTTTAAATCCTAATCAAACTTATTATTTGGCATTGAAACCAAATGTGGTTGAAGATGAAAGCGACAATGCTGTAACAGCTTCAACTCCGAGTACGTTCACAACGGCGGGAACAAGCATTTCATTAGACAAAACTTTAATTAAAGTTGATGAAAATGCAGGAACTTTGGTATTCAAAATCAATGTAAACAATCCTTCCAACGCAACTGTCAACTTGGTTGCGAAACCAACTTTCGGGACCGCAGACAGCAATGATTATACATTTACTTCTGAAACTATTAATATAGTTCCCGGAACTTCTACCTATACCGTTAATATTCCGATCATTGATGATGCTACACAAGAACAACAGGCAGAATATTTTGTTCTAAGTCTTGAAAACCCTGTTGGCGCTACGATTTCAGGAGACGCTTCTTCTACCGTTTATATTATTGATAATGATAAACCAGCACCAGCGCCATCAAACCAAATCACTTTAAATTACATCGGAAGTTTTGACCCTTCCAGTAACGGCAACAGCTCTACAGAGATTGTTGTTCACGACCCGGCAACGCAGAGATTATTCACCATCAGCTCTTTGACGGATGTTTTCGACATCATCGATTTCTCCAATCCGACGACACCAACGGTCATCAAAACTGTTGATATGAAACCATACGGGGGAATCACCAGTATCGCTGTGAAAAACGGGATTCTGGCCGTAGCATCTCCTAATGGAACGGACGCTCAAAGCAATGGTTCCGTAGTTTTCTTTGACACTAATGGAAATTTCCAGAAACAATTAACGGTTGGTGTTTTACCGGATATGGTAACTTTCACACCGGATGGCAAAAAGGTAATGACCGCCAACGAGGGCGAACCAAATGATGCTTACACGGTTGACCCGGAAGGTTCTATCAGTATTATTGATATTTCATCAGGCGTTGCCAATATTTCACAGGCTAATGTAACCACACTTTCTTTTGCAGGCTACAACACTCAGGAAGCGGCATTCATAGCGTCAGGCGGAAGAAAGGTAAAGTCAACGAGCACATTAGCTCAGGATCTGGAGCCGGAATATATCGCCATAAGTTCAGACAGTCAGAAAGCCTGGGTGTCTTGCCAGGAAAACAACGGTATCATTGAGGTTGACCTTACGACCAACAGTTTAGGAAACCTTTGGGGATTGGGCAAAAAAGACATGAGCCTTCCCGGAAATGGCTTCGATGCTTCTGATAACAATGGCGAAATCCTGATTGCAAACTGGCCTGTAAAAGCTTATTATAATCCGGATGCAATGGCATCTTTCAAAATAGGAAACACCAACTATCTTGTGACAGCCAACGAAGGCGACGAAAAAGATTTAGGCGGCTTCAGCGAGAGAACTACAGTTGGAGCCAATGGTTATGTTCTGAATCCAAATAACTTCCCGAACGCTCCTATCCTGAAAGCATCCCACAACCTGGGAAGATTCCGGGTGACGAATGTGAACGGAAACACCAATTCCAATCCGAATTTTGAGGAAATCAATGCTTTGGGAGCAAGGTCTTTCTCTATTTTCAATGCGGATACAAAACAAATCGTCTATGATAGTGGCGATCAGTTCGAAAGATATATCGCAGCCAATCACCCTTTGATCTTCAATGCAGACAACGAAGCAAATGGCGCCAAAGCGAGAAGCCGTGCAAAAGGTCCTGAGCCGGAAGGCGTGGCACTTGGAACGATTGGCGGACAGACTTTCGCGTTTATCACATTGGAAAGAACAGGCGGTGTAATGGTTTATAACGTAACCGACCCGAACAACGTGACGTTTACCGATTACAAACACTCCAGAATGACATCTGCGTATGGTGGAGACAACGGCCCGGAAGGCATTACCTACATTGCTCCTCAAAACACGACAACCGGGAAAGGATACGTGGTAATCGCCAATGAAATCAGCGGGACACTATCAATGTACGAAGTAGCGCTTTCTCCGGAGCTGGCAACGGGTGATGTGAAAAACGAAAAAGCAACCTTCAACATCTTCCCGAATCCTGTGAACAAAGGAAACATCCTGTATTTTAACAGAGCTCAGGGTTACGAGCTGTATGATATGTCCGGCAAAATGCTGTCTAAAGAAAACAATGCTTTGACCATCGATACATCCGGACTTTCCACAGGGGTTTACCTGGTAAAAACTTCGGAAGGCTTTGTGAAAAGAGTCATTGTGAAATAGATTTTTCACATCTATCCGTAATAAAAAAGCCTCAGATTTTTGAGGCTTTTTTATATTCTTAAGGTCAGAAAAACGACCTTCTGCAAGTCCCATGAACAGAGGGTTTGCAGGGGCAGTCAAAAAGGTCTTGATGTTTTCATTAAAACAACTTGATGTTTTGATAAAAAGGTCTTGATGTTTTTAACCAAACAGCTTGACCTTTTTTGATAAGGATAAATGTGAAAAATTGGCCTTTTGAAAACCCGATGAACAGAGCGTTTGCAAAGGTCGTCAAAAACGTACGTCGGTTACTTAAAACGTCCGTACTTTTCAAAAAAAGATACACGGACGCTTTTTAAATAAATTTAATTATTCTAGCTTATATTGTTTTCCCTGATAAACAAAAGCTTCCGAATCTGAAGGAATATAATTGATTTTAAATCCCTTGATTCGTCTTGAAGTCAAATAGGGATTAATAACGAAGCCCCGAATCTTGTCTTCATTTTTATTTGATTTCATCCAAAATGTAACCTGGTCTTTATCTTTGACGCTCACGATTTTCTCTTTGTAATAGCTGTGAACAAGCATTTCTTCTTTGTTATAATTAAAAATACTGAATGAAATTCTTACTGCGAAAAATAGCAATAGACAAAATCCGAACCTCAACAGATTCTTCGGATTTAAAAAGTCTTGGATTAAGTATTTTAAAAAGTAAACTGTTAAGAGTAGAATGATCAATTCCCAAATATTAAGCGAAATATTTCTCGTCATCAACGATTCGAAGCTGGAAAACCAATGAATCAATTTTAAAACACATTCAACAAAAACATCAAAACCTTTATAGATAAACGGAATATTATTGAATCCAAGAGCAATCAAAATCACAATCAACAAAGAAGAAACAATTATCAATTCTGACAACGGAATAATAAAAAGATTAGCTAGGACTGAAATAAAAGAGAACTGATGAAAATAATATATCGCCAAAGGCAAAGTCGCGATCTGCGCTGCAAAAGTCATTGCGGAGATTCCGTAAAAGAACTTTTCCGATTTTGATCTTGGTTTTCCGAATAGATTCTTGATTGGATTCGTCAGCCACCATATTCCCAAAACTGCAACGTAACTCAACTGAAAGCCAACATCAAACAGCTGATTTGAATCGAAAATCAAAAGACTAAAAGCCGATAACGCTAAAGAATGTAGCAAGTCCGATTTTCTCTGCAGCAAAACCATCACATAATAACACGTAATCATCAGACAGCTTCGCATCACAGAGCTTCCATAATCGATGAAAATGGCGAATGTCCAAATCAGAAGAATACTCAGAACAATGGAAACTTTTCGAAACTTCACAGTAACAATTTTATTCAAAATCAACAATGTTATCCAGAAAATAATCGCCATATGCGAACCGGAAATCGCCAGAAGATGAACCAATCCGGTTTGATTAAAATCTTTGACCGTTTCAGAATCCATCTCGGTTCTGTCCGCCAGAATAATACCTTTCAGGAACTCCTGAATCTTTGGAGATAAAGACGAATGATTGATTTGATTCAGAATATCCAAACGTTTCTGCTTGATTTTATCTTCAAAAGAAACGGATTGTTTTTCGGTTTTCAGAATATCATTTGGAAGATAGGCTTGAAAATAAACTTCTTGTCTTGCCAGATATTTTTTATAATCGAACTGAAAATCGTTCCTGACTTCTTCCGGCTGATGGATGTAAACTTCAGCTTTATAATAATGTTCAAAATCTAACGCTTCAACATCTTTTGGAATACTGATAACTGTTTTGAAAGGGAAACTCTCTTTTTGTTTTAAATCCGAAACGTCAAGAATCTCAACATAATATTTTCTATTCTTCTCATTGGAATTGAGTTTCTTGTCAAGCTGAAAAACAATGGTTTCTTTGTTTCTGAGAATTGGTAAACCAGGTTTTTGAGAATTCTGAAAATGGACAAAAATGCCGATTGAGAAAAAGAAAAATCCTAGACAGTAATATTTAATCTGTTGAAAAAATCGTTTCCTGATTGCTATTGAAAAAAGAGAAGCCGCCAAGATTATTAGAAGCGAAAAAACGAGCACCTGACTCATAATCAGGTGGTCCTGGAACAGAATTCCAATAATAAAGCATAGCAGCAATATCAATAATGGCTGTTTTTTCATTGAAGTTCATTTGTGTTTTTTATTATTTTGTCTCGCAGATTTTGCTGATTAAGCAGATATTTTCATTTTTAATTCTCAATTTTATTTGCAATTCTTTTTATAGAGTCTATAATATTATCCGAATTAAAATTTACCAAGATGCCCAATCTCTTATCTGATAATTTGAGATAGGTTGATAATTGCTTGAAGTGAACATTCTCTAATTCCTTAACAGATTTGATTTCAACAATCACTTTATTTTCAACCAAAATATCAATTCTAAATTCACAATCAAAAGTTACTTGATTGTAAATTATTGGCATAGAAACTTCAGACTTAACATCCAATCCTAAGTCTTCTAGTTCATAAATTAAAATTTTATGGTAAACAGATTCTAATAATCCGGGTCCTAAACCATTATATACATTAAAAATGGCTTTTCTTACTTTGTAAGAAATTTCGTTTTCGGTCATTCATTTGTGTTTATTTGATTCTCTAAATTAATAATAATTTTTATTAAATATACAAATTCAGTATAAAAATCTGCTTAATCAGCAAAATCTGCGAGAATTAATGTTTCAAAATATCATCAACAATCTTCAAATGATGATTGGTATGAAGACGTAAAAATATGAGCGTTGCTTTTTTATCGAGGTCGCCGAGAAAAGGATGAGTAATATAGGATTTTGCAGAGAGGTTTTTCACAGCTTCCAATCTCTCTTTTGCCAGATTCAAAAACTTTTCGACACTTTCCTTGGTTGGAGTTTCTAATGGAATGAATTGCTTTGGAGATTTAATTTTCCCTCTCGGAATCAATCCAAAATTGAGAAACACAAATTTCTTAATGCTGGATTTCGGATTGTAATTGTCCGGATTGGTCATTGTGAGACCTTTCAGACTTCCATTCAGAATTAATAAAGAATGTTCCAAATGCCAGCCAACCGACGCTTTGGAAACTTTTTCATTGGTCACATGGATTTTCGGTAGGAATGATTCTATCTTATTTAATTGAGATTGTACTTCAATCATATAATTTGTTTTAATTGTAAGATTCCAAATAAGATTTGTTATTAAGATTGGCAAAGCAATCAAAACAGAATCTGAATTCAAATTCAAAATTAGAATAAGAAGTATTAAGAATAATATCGGTGAAAAACTTACCAATCTCTTGTATCTTACTATTTTGAAGTTATCGGCAATGTAGAGTATTATGGAGTTGCAAAATCCTATGATCAATATGATTGGTAAAACGGTTTCTATAATAAGTCTTGCGTTAGAGAATTCCTTCTTCCCAATTACCAAAGCTGGAACATATGTTATTAAAAATACAATTATTGGAAATAAAAGACAGAATAATAATGATTTTAAAATCTTCATTTTTATTTATTTACTATAATTTCAGCCGCATTTTGACTGGCTCCGGTTCCACCTAATTTTGTTCTCAAAATACCGTAATCATTCAGAATTTCGTCTCTTTTATTAGTATTGAGGATTTTATTAAGCTCTTCAACGAGATTTTTAGTAGTCAGATCATTTTGGATAAGTTCCGTCACAACTTCTTTATCCATAATCAAATTAACCAGAGAAATATATTTGATATTCTTGATCAATCGCTTTCCGATTTCGTAAGAGATTCGGCTTCCTTTGTAACAGACTACTTCAGGGATATTTAGCAAAGCAGTTTCCAGAGTCGCAGTTCCTGAAGTGACCAAAGCCGCTTTGGAACATCTTAGTAAATCGTAAGTTCTGTTGGAAACAAAATGAACATCATCATCCACAAATTGCTCATAAAAATCTTTATCAAGACTTGGTGCGCCGGCAATCACAAACTGATAATCCGGAAAATCATTTCTCACAGATAACATTATTTCCAGCATTTTGGAAACTTCCTGTTTTCTGGAACCTGGCAGAAGTGCAATGATTTCTTTATCGTTAAGATGATTCTCCTTCTTGAATTCCTGAATATCAATCGATGGCAAACCTTCAATCGCATCTAATAATGGATGCCCGACAAAATGCGCTTCAACCTGATGCTTTTTGTAAAAATCCTTTTCAAAAGGAAGAATCACCAGCATCTCATCGACATATTTTTTGATTGTTTCTACACGACCTTCTTTCCAGGCCCAAAGCTGAGGCGAAATATAATAAACAACCTTAATTCCCAATTCTTTTGCAAACTTTGCAATCCTCAAATTGAATCCCGGATAATCTACCAGGATCAAAACATCCGGCCTATCTTCCAGGATGTCCTTTTTACAGAATTTGATATTATTAAGAATGGTTTTCAGATTCTGAACCACTTCCAGAAAGCCCATAAAAGCAAGATCACGGTAATGTTTTACCAAAGTCCCACCTTGTTTCTGCATCAGGTCGCCACCCCAAAAACGAAAATCTGCGTTTTGGTCTTTTTGTTTGATGGCTTTCATCAAGTTGGAAGCGTGCAGATCGCCGGATGCTTCGCCTGCTATTATATAATATTTCAAGGTTTCTGGGTTTTTAGATTTTGAAAGTCTTTTCGATAGATAAATCTAAAGAAGTTTTCCGTTCAAAATAATTAACTTTGAACAAAATTAAAGCTTTTTGAGCGATTAGGATTGGGAAAGTTCTAACTCTGGGAAAATTTGTGCTTACAGACAAATTCCATAGCCCCGATAGTAGTGGCATCCTTATTCTTTTTTGGCAAAAAAAGAATAAGATATAGCGGATAGCGGGATTAAGCTCCAAAAAAATTATTTAAATTACAAAATGGAAGAAATCGTAAATAAAGTGGCGGGAAGCGGATTGGTGAATTTTGATATTTCCGATCTGGTTCCGAAAGGGAAACGCTTGGGAATCGACATCAAAGATTTTCTTTGGGAAGGTATGATCCTGAAGGAAAAAGACTTCCGTGAAAAAATCAAAAACATTGATGAGGAAGTTTACAGAGATGCTTATGTGTATATTTTTTGCTCAGAGGATGTGATTATCCCTTTGTGGGCTTACTTTCTGATCACTTCAAAAATTACGGATGCTGCGAAGAAAATTGTTTTTGGCAACCGTGAGGATTTGGAAGTTCTGTTGATGCATAATGCCATTCAAACTTACGATTTTTCTGAGTTGAAAGATAAGCGTGTTCTTGTAAAAGGCTGTAGTGACGAGTTTATTCCGAACAATGCTTATGTTGAATTGGTGGAACAACTGAAACCTCTTGTAAAGTCTCTGATGTTTGGAGAAGCTTGCAGCAATGTTCCTATTTTTAAAAATTAAAATTTTTTCTGCAGAAATTGCCAAATGTTTTTATCTTTGGTTTACAAATTAAAAACATAAATTATGAGTCTATTAGACCTTATTACCGGCAGCGCTGGAAACCAAGTCGCTGAACAAGCTGAAAACAAATTCGGGATCAGCAAAAATCAAATCATTGCACTTCTTGTCGTAGCAGCGCCTTTGGTCATCAGCTATCTGAAAAAGAAATCAGAAAATGCCGATGAAGCAGACAAACTAAACGCAGCTCTAGACAGAGACCACGACGGAAGTATCCTGAACAATCCTTCACAAGCTCTTGACAGAGAAAAAGAGGGAGATTCTATTTTGAGTCATATTTTTGGAGGAGAAAAAGCTAACGTAGAAAATCAATTATCTCAGAATACTGGGATTTCTATGGACAAGATTGGTCCTATCCTGGCGACTCTGGCACCAGTTATCATGGGCTATATCGGTCAGCAGAAGCAAGCGAGCAATGTAACTTCAGGCGGTGGATTAGGAGATTTATTAGGTGGAATTCTTGGAAATTCTTCTCAGCAGGCTCAGGCTTCCAACGACCCATTGAGTAACATTCTTGGAAGTGTTCTTGGAGGAGCAACTCAATCTTCTGGCGGAGGTTTAGGAGATATTTTAGGAAACGTTCTTGGAGGTGGAAATCAGCAACAATCTCAACAAGGCGGACTTGGTGGATTGTTGGGAAGCATTTTTGGAAAATAAATTCCTTATTAAAAATATGAAAGCCGAAGATTATTCTTCGGCTTTTTTTGTTCGTTTTGCTTTTGGTTTTTCTTCGGTTTCCTCGGCTTTTTCAGCTTTTGGTTTCGCTGTTTTCGGCTTTGGCTCAGCTTTTACTTTGGTCGGTTTTTCTGTTACAGCCGTTGGTTGAGAAGATTTTCTGGGTCTCGTTTTGCCATAGCTTCCGCGTACTCTTTTTCCTTTGGTGGATTTTTGGTCACCTTTTCCCATAATAATTAAGTATTTGATTATTACGAATTTATGAATTAATTTTTAATTATCCAATACTTCGGGCGTATCCCTCTCCAATGCTCAGCAACTTCTCGGGTCGGGCTATCCGTTCCTATCTTTTCCTGTTCAGAGAACAGAAAAAGGATATCCACTACTATCCCTTACGCGCTGCGCCAAGATTCAATTTTTGATATCAAAAAACCTTTCAACATCAATCAAAATTATTTATCACAAAACCTTATCTTTGCACTCGAAAATTCAAGGTACAAAGTTCACAATTCAAAGTTGACACGTCGAACCTTAAACCTTGAGCCTCTAAACTTTAAACTAAATTTTATGTTCCGTACACACACAAACGGCGAATTGACGCTGGCAAATCTGAATGAAAAAGTAACACTTTCCGGCTGGGTGCAAACCATCCGTGACAAAGGTTTTATGATTTGGGTCGATTTGCGAGACCGTTACGGAATTACTCAATTGGTTTTGGACGAAGAAAGAAGTTCAAAAGAATTATTGGAATCGGCTAAGAAATTAGGTCGCGAATTTGTGATCCGGGTAGAAGGAACCGTTATAGAACGTGCTTCCAAAAACCCAAAAATCCCAACCGGTGACATCGAAATTTTAGTTGAAAAATTAAATATTCTAAATGAGTCTCAGTTGCCACCTTTCACTATCGAAGATGAAACCGACGGTGGCGAAGAATTGAGAATGAAATACAGATATCTGGATATCAGAAGAAATCCAGTAAAAGACAAACTGATTTTCCGTCACAAAATGGCGCAGAAAGTCAGAAACTATCTTTCAGATTCAGGTTTCATTGAGGTAGAAACGCCTGTTTTGATTAAATCTACTCCGGAAGGCGCAAGAGATTTCGTAGTTCCAAGCAGAATGAATCCGGGACAGTTTTATGCTTTGCCACAGTCACCACAGACTTTCAAGCAATTGTTGATGGTTGGCGGAATGGACAGATATTTCCAAATCGTGAAATGTTTCCGTGACGAAGATTTGCGTGCCGACAGACAACCTGAATTTACACAAATCGATTGCGAAATGGCATTTGTAGAGCAAGAAGACATTATGAATGTTTTCGAGGGAATGACCAAAACTTTGTTGAAAGATATTACCGGAAAAGAATTTGGAGATTTCCCAAGAATGACATTTGCCGATGCAATGCAGAAATATGGCAACGACAAACCTGACATCCGTTTCGGAATGGGGTTCGTGGAACTGAATGAATTAGTTAAAGGAAAAGACTTCAAAATATTCGATGAGTCGGAATTGGTTGTGGGGATCAATGTTGAAGGAATCGCGGATTACACCAGAAAGCAAATCGATGAATTGATTGATTGGGTAAAACGTCCTCAAATCGGCGCAACAGGAATGGTTTGGATCAAATTCCAGAATGATGGCATTGTGACTTCATCAGTTAACAAATTCTATTCTGAAGAAGATTTGAAGAAAATCGCTGAGAAATTCGGAGCAAGAGCAGGAGATTTGATGTTCTTAATGAGCGGAAATGCTGATAAAGTAAGAACACAGCTTTCGGCTTTGAGAATGGAATTAGGAAATCGTCTTGGTTTAAGAAAAGGAAATGAATTTGCTCCACTTTGGGTTGTAGATTTCCCGTTATTGGAATTTGATGAAGAAAGTGGCAGATACCACGCGATGCACCATCCATTCACTTCTCCGAAAACCGAAGACTTTAGTTTATTGGAAACAGACCCTGGAAAAGCCAGAGCCAACGCTTATGATTTAGTTCTTAACGGAAACGAAATTGGTGGAGGTTCTATCAGAATTTTTGATAAAGATTTACAGTCCAGAATGTTTGATTTGCTTGGTTTTTCAAAAGAAGAAGCTGAAGCTCAATTTGGATTCTTGATGAATGCTTTCAAATATGGTGCGCCACCTCACGGAGGTTTAGCTTTTGGATTTGACCGTTTGGTAGCAATTTTGGACGGTAACGAAGTAATCAGAGATTATATCGCATTTCCGAAAAATAATTCCGGTCGCGATGTGATGATTGATGCGCCAGCACCGATTCATCAGGAACAGCTTACGGAATTGGAATTGAAATTGGATTTAAAATCATAAATTAGAAGCGAGAAATAATTCTCGCTTTTTTTGAGCCAAGTATTTTTCATACTCTTTTATTAATCTGATGATATTTTATTTTGCAGGAATTTTCATCGCTTTTTTTTCATCTTTTCTAATTATAGGAAAGAAAAGAAAAAACATTTCAGATTATATACTTTCCATATGGTTCTTTATAATTGGACTACACCTTACTTTGTTTGTATATATTTTTTCAGGAGAGTATCTATTTTTTCCAGACTTTTTAGGAATAGAAAAAGCATTCCCTTTTATTCATGGTCCTATATTATATCTTTATATAGAAAGTCTTACTCGGCAAAAACTTGATAAATATTGGTTTCTTCATTTTTTGACAGTAGTTATCATCTACTGTATTTTGTATGATTTTTTCATCTTACCTTCCGAAGAGAAAATCAAAATTTACCAAAACGAAAAAAGTTATTTGGAGTTAAGGAAAGCACTTAATATTTTGATGATTATTTCAGGCATTATTTACATTAGTTTAAGCTTCACTTCACTCAAAAAATATAAAAATAAAATATCTAACCAATATTCTAATATTGAAAAAATTAATTTGAGTTGGGCATATTATCTCATCATAGGAATTTTAATAATCTGGATTTGTGTTGTGACAAAAAATGATATTTTAATTTTTGCTTCGGTTGCCGTTTTTGTTCTTATAGCTGCATATTTTGGAATCAACAAAGCTGGAATATTAGATATTTCAGAATTAGAAAATAATGTTTTAGAAAAAATCCAACCAGAGAATAAAGAAGTTCCTGTAAAATATCAAAATTCTTCTTTGAGTGATGAAAACACCCAACTGATCTACAAAAAATTAGTCCACAAGATGGAATCTGAAAAGCTCTTTACCGACCCTGAACTAAACCTGAATCTGGTTTCAAGTCTTTTAGAAGTTCACCCCAATTTGCTTTCACAAATCATCAACACAGTAGAAAATAAAAACTTCTACGATTATGTTAATACTTATAGAATCAAGGAATTTAAAAGATTAGCAGTTTTACCTGAAAATGAAAAATTCACGATTCTTTCTCTAGCATTTGAAAGTGGTTTTAATTCTAAAACTTCATTCAACAGAAATTTTAAGAAATACGAAAATAAGTCTCCAAGAGAATTTTTAAAAGAACAAAATCTGGATTTGAAATAATTAGCCTCTTAAATCACTTTAGATTCTCCATGATGTATGAGTAAAATTGGTTTCAACTTACATTTTGGAACAGTTCCACTTCTCAAACTTCTCATATTTGTCGGGATTTGTAACAATTGATTAATCCCAATATTTTTTATGTTAAAGAAGTTATTATTTATTATTATCGTTGTTTTGGCCTTGTTCACAGGATTATTATTCCCTTCAATTTATCTCTTTGTAGAAGAAAAATATACTTTTCTCAGCAGTAAAATTCCAGAAGTAACAAACAATTTAATATGGAAAATTTCATTTATTTGTCATATTAGTTTTGGAGGACTTTCTCTTATTATAGGATGGATTCAATTTGTAGAAAAATTACGAAAAAAAAGTTCTATACTACATAGAAAAATAGGCAAGCTTTATATCCTTTCAGTAATTATCAGCTCTCTTACAGCTATATATATTGGATTTTTTGCAAATGGTGGATTTATATCTGCATTCGGATTTATTTGTTTAGGCATTCTGTGGCTTATCACAACTATTATTGCATTAACAAGTATAAAAAACGGCAATATCAAAAAGCATCAAAACTTTATGACCTACAGTTATGCGTGTACTTTTGCGGCTGTCACTCTCAGGCTTTGGATTCCATTATTAAATGGATTATTAAAATCTCCAGAATTAGCATATCTCATAGTCGCTTGGTTATGCTGGATTCCCAATATTATTGTGGCATATTTTATAAATAAGCATCGTAACACAATCAAAGAATAACCTCTTAATTTAGAATTTTTAATTAAAAATTTCTGTAATTCAAAAATGAATAGGAATATCAGGAATATCATCCAGAATATGTTTTCCTTCGATTTTATCAATTGCTTTTTGAGCTCTTTTCTTCGCAACAGAAACTTTATAATCGAACCATTTTTCCTTGAATAGTTTTCTCATCAGGTTATCGAAATGTCTCGTAAATACCAAATTTCTGAATCCTCGCCACCTTTCTATCAATTTTGATGGCAATGCTCTTACCGAAATAGAATATCCTTCCGTTTCATATTGGATAAAATGCCACCAGCCAGAAGGCATATAAAGTGTTTGTCCCGGTTTTAGAACCGCTTCATAGCCTTTAAGATATTTCAATCCTGGAAATTCTTCCTGAGTTGAAGTTTTAAGATTGGTAATACTGTGAAAATTGTAAGGTAATTTGTAAAGCAAATCAGATTGGTTGAGCGGAAACAACCAGACTCTTTTAATTCCTTGATATTGTGTCAGAAAAACATGTGACATATCAATATCAACGTGATTTCGGGTATTAGAACCTTCGCCTCCGAAAAACATAAATGGTAACCAATGCAAAACTTTCCCATTTGTAATATCTTTGTATTGAATATCTTTTTTGAGTTCCGGCTTTATGGTCAGCAGATTAAAAAGAAACAATCGATATTCTGTTGCTTTGTTGGTAATGAGGTCGAGATATTCCGCGAAAGTCATTTTTGCAATCGGTTTGCTCGCTGCTCTATTGAGAGAATGGATTTCCCCGCCATAAACATCCACTTCTTTTTCTCCGGCAATTTCCTTGAAATAATCATAATTCCATTTTTGAAATGCAGCACTCTGAGAATCAACAAAATCTTCGATGATTACAGGGATATTCGGTTTCATATATTGAGAAACGAATTGGTCTGAAGTAATATTTTTGACTTTATCTAATGATTTCAGTTCCATTAAAAACGATTTTAAAGGAACAAATCTATAAAATAATTTTAATTCATACCAAAATAATATGAATTAAAATTTTAGTATTAAGGCAACTTTGCCACTAAAAATTCCGGAGACAATTTTAAAATCCAATAGATAATTTTCCATTTCCAGTTTGGAACAATTGTGAAAGAATTACCCGCATTTACAATAAAGTTCGCAACATAATCTGGTTCCATTATCAGATTTTTATTAAGTTCCAATCCAGCATTGATTTTAGTATTGATGTAACCGATAACTAAAACATTTACAATAATTTTCCTTGAGCTTAATTCCTGTCTTAATCCAGCCAAATACTGTGTGAAAGCGGATTTTGTACTTCCATAAACAAAATTGCTTTTACGACCGCGAACAGCCGACAACGATGATAAACCAATAATCCTTTCCAGATTTTTGTTCGATTTATCCGTTGCAATAATATTCAGAATGGAAACTGCACCGATGTAATTCGTTTTCATCATTTCGAAAGTTCCATTAAAATTCTTTAAGGCTTCTTGATTTTCCACTAAAAATCCTGCTGCATAAACAATGATATTTGGTTTTACAGATAATTCATCATAGAAATTCTGATGCGAAGAAAAATCTGTGGCATCGAAATATTTAGTCTCTATTTTAGAATTATCCAGATGATTTTCATCAGCAAATTTTTCCAGAGACTTTAGATTTCTGGAAGCCGCAATCACAGAATAGCCTTTATCAATGTAAATTTTGATGGCTTGTTTTGCAACATCCGAATTAGCACCGAGAATCAGAACAGTTTTACTAGAATTCATTTTACAAAAATATAGAATAGAACACTTTAAAATCCTTAATTTTGTAATATGTTTAATGTTTTAGGAAACTTTTTGACGCTTTCTTCCTTTGGCGAAAGTCACGGAGAAGCTTATGGCGGAATTATTACTAATTTTCCCGCTGGTCTTGAAATCGATATTGAGAAAGTTCAACAAGAACTTGACCGTAGAAAACCAGGACAATCTGCTATTGTTACACAAAGAAAAGAAGGCGATAAAGTTCGATTTTTGTCAGGAATTTTTGATGGAAAAACGACTGGAACGCCAATTGGATTCATTGTTGAAAATGAAAACCAACGTTCTAAAGATTACGACCATATCGCTCAAGCCTATCGTCCAAGTCACGCCGATTATACTTACGACCAAAAATATGGAATCCGAGATTATCGCGGCGGCGGAAAATCGTCTGCCCGCGAAACGCTGAATTGGGTTGTTGCAGGTGCTTTAGCTAAACAACTTCTTCCCGAGATTGAAATCAATGCGTATGTTTCTTCGGTTGGAGAAATCTTCTGTGAGAAACCTTATCAGGCTTTGGATTTTTCTAAAACCGAAAGCAATATCGTTCGTTGCCCAGATGAGGAAACTGCCGATAAAATGATAGAAAGAATCAAGGAAATCAAAAAAGAAGGCAATACAATTGGCGGAACGGTGACTTGTGTGATTAAGAATGTTCCAACAGGATTAGGCGAACCAATTTTCAATAAATTACACGCAGAACTTGGAAAGGCAATGCTGAATATCAATGCCTGCAAAGGTTTTGAATATGGAAGTGGTTTCTGTGGTGCAAAAATGACAGGAAAGGAACACAACGACCTTTTCAACCCAGATGGAACAACACAATCTAATCTTTCCGGCGGAATACAAGGTGGAATCTCCAACGGAATGGATATCTATTTCCGAGCAGCTTTCAAACCTGTGGCGACAATTCTTCGTCCTCAAGAAAGTATCAATAAAGATGGTGAATCTATAACTGTTGAAGGAAAAGGAAGACACGACCCGTGTGTAGTTCCAAGAGCTGTACCAATCGTAGAAAGTTTGGCTGCTTTTGTTTTGGCAGATATGTATTTAATTAATAAAACCAGAAAAATATAATGGACATCAAACAATATTGGGACAACGCTGTTTCTTACACAGAATACCTTCGTGATGCTGGAGAAAGATTAGGAAATCCGAAAGATACACAAGAAGCAGATTACGCTGAATATTATCGATTAGGAATCCAAAGAATGAACAGAATGACGGAGAAATATCTTCCGAATTCTGAACAGGTTGAAACTTTGGCTAAGAAGAAATTCAATGGGAAAATATTGATTATTTCTGAATCTTGGTGCGGTGATGCCAGTCAGGTAATTCCGGTTGTTGTGAAGTTTTTTGAACAGTTCGAAATTAGAATTACATACCGTGACCAAGAACCGAGTTTGATTGATAATTATTTGGTAAACGGTGGAAAATCTATTCCAATTGTTATTTTTCTAGATGAAGATTTTAATGAAATCGCCCATTGGGGACCGAGACCAAAGCACGGAACTGAACTTTTGGAAAAGTACAAAGCCAATCCGGAAGAATTCACCAAAGACCAATTCTACGTGGAATTGCAGACCTATTATGCAAAAAACAGAGGCTTCGATACGATAGAGGAACTTTTGGAATTACTTTAAATTTAAGTCTAATGAATTTTCTAAAAAAAAACCTGATTTACATTGTTTTAGTTGTTGTTTTGTCGGCTTTTGTATTGATAAAACCGCTTCGTGATTTTGTATCAGAACAGATTGCGATGAGTCCAACAGTAGCGAAAATCAATAATGAAACGATGCTTCCTGAAGATGTTTTGGACATTGATCTGAAAGGAATCAATACAAGCAGCACCAATCTGAAAAACCTTCGTGGAAAAGTTCTGTTCCTTAATTTTTGGGGAACATGGTGTCCGCCTTGCAGAACGGAATGGCCAACGATTGAAAAGCTTTATCAATTGAAAAAAGATAAATTGGAGTTTGCGTTGATTGCAATGCAGGACCAAGAGGAAGATGTAAAAAAATTCTTGAAAGAAAATAATTATACAGCCCCTGTTTACATCGCTGAAAGTCCATTAGACCCGAAAGTTTTGCCTGTTGCTTTTCCTACAACTTATCTGATTGGAAAAGATGGCAGAATCCTGAAAAAAGAAGACAGCTCGATGGATTGGAGCAAGGATTCGGTTTTGGAGTTTATTGATAATGTGACAAAGTGATTGAGATTCTTCGACTCCGCTCAGAATGACATTTCATTTTGCAATGATAAAAAAAGACCTGAATTATTGATTCAGGTCTTTTTTAATTTAAGAATAATTTCAAATTATTTCTTCTTCTCTAATCCAAAAGTTTCTGGGAATCTCGCGATTGTGAAATCTCTTGAGATAGCAGCTTTTTCGAATTTTAGTTTTCCACTAAGCGTTTCCAAAACTACACCATCCTCATTGATAGAAAATATAGTTCCGTGCATACCAGATGTTGTAACCACTTTTGCGCCCGGTTTCAACGCTTCTTGGAAAGTTTTTTCCTGCTTTTGTTTTTTCATTTGCGGACGGATCATCAGAAAATAAAATCCGACGAACATCAATCCAATCATTAAAAGAGTCGGCGTCATAGACTGAGTTGGAGCCGCTTGTAAAAATATTGTAAGCATAATTATGGTAATATATTAGCTGAGAATGTTAAACGAACTGGAGCCTTTTCCACATTTACAAATACATCTGCAACTTTGTTAACTGATCCATCAAAGTTTGTAGAGTCAAAATGCAACGTGATCTTGCCTTTTTTTCCTGGCAGAATTGGTTCTTTTGTATAATCTGGAACTGTGCATCCGCAACCTGGCTTCACATTAGAAATAATCAATGGATTAGTTCCTGTGTTGGTGACTTCGTAGATGTGCTCTACTTTTTCGCCTTTTTTGATATCGCCAAAGTTGTGATCAGTTTCGCTGAATGCAACAGTTGTCAAAGGTTTGCTTTGCGCTTCTTTTACCAAAGCTGCATCGTCTGGATTAACAGATTCCTGGGACATTGCCTCTACAACTGTACTTGCAGAATCTACTCCTGGGATATGGTCTAGTTTGTTTTCTTCTTTTTTGTTACAAGAAAAAGCAAGAGTGCAAAGAGCAGCCAGCGCTAATATTTTGATTGATTTCATAATAATATAATTATATATATTTGGTTATACTCTATTAATATCTTTTGTATACTTGTCCAAAATCCCATTAATAAAAACATTAGATTTTTCTGTTCCGTAAACTTTGGAAACATCAATATATTCATTAATGATGATTCTGGATGCTGTCAATGGGAAACTGTCTAATTCTGTAATTGCTGCAACAAGAATAATTCTATCGATAAGAGAAATCCTTTCCAGATCCCAGTTCAATAACTTGGCTTCTAGTTTCTTTTCGGTCTCTTCCCAATTGTTAAGCGACCTTCTCAATAGTTTTCTTGCAAAATCTTCATCTTCGTCATCTTTCAACATTTTGATTAAAGTATGGGAAGCTTCTGACTCCTTCATAAAACCTATGGTTTTCTGAATCATGGAATTGGCGATGTGAAAATCATCTGCCCAAGACATTTCTTTTTCCTCAAATCTCTCGTGCAGATCTGTATTTTCTGCAATGTATCTCAGGAATAATTTCCCAATGAATTTTTGATCATCTTCGAAAGAGATTTCGCTATCTTCCATATAATCCTGATAACGCTTTCCTGCTTTAATTCTTTGAAAAGTCTTCACCAACAGCTCATCATTTGGATCCCAGATCAAATCTTTGTGTTTTTCTGAGAAACTTCTTCTCTCTTCGTTATCCTCTAACTGAAGCAGGATCTGGTTTCTGATGAATTTTTGGTTTGGATCTATATCTTCCTGAGTTTTAAGGAATTTGTTTTTCCCGATTTCTATCTGATCTTCCGCCAAACGTTTAAGGCCAACAAGAAAGTTGAGCTCGTAGATGTAAAGATTATAGATTTTGTTGATTTCTGAGAACATATTCTTCTCGAGAACATCAAACTTGATGGGGTTTTGATAATAAGAATATAGAGATTCTACAATTTTTTCGCGAATTTGTCGTCTTCCCAGCATTTCAAAGAACTTTTTTAAGTGGATGCAAAGATAGGGAAAAATGTGGCAAAGTCATAATATGGCAATAGAACTTTAATCCAAAATAAAAATACTAGTCTCTCGCAGCCAGACTTATCTCGATTCAAATAAAATCGATCAAATTTCTTTTTCCGAATCTATCTTCTCCAGTTGTTTCAAATTCTTGGAGAGTCTTTTCAAAATAATGCCGTAAGCAAGTCTGTAATAAAGCAGAATGATAATGATACAAATCAAAAGACTAAATATAACACCAGTTATCAGCCCCCAAAACGTCGGATTATCTATCTTGATATTTTGTTGTCTAATCGTAAAAATGATAAAGCTTGTGAAACTTCCAATGAACAAAAGCAATAAAATGATATTACTGAAAATGAATAAATTAACTGCTTTTTTGAAATCCAAAATATGAATGATAAATTTTTTGAGATTGGACTCAATTGTGATTTTTTTATAATTTCTGTAAAAAATAATGACAAAAACACCTGTGATCACGAGACTCATGATCTTCATCCAATTATAGATCCTATCTAAAGAAAACTCAACCTGAGATTGATTTTTGATCTGAAGTCTGTTGAGAATATTCGTAAAATCGGTATGGAAATCTGCTGAAAAAAGCGCAATAAAATTGATAAGGCCGAAAATAACAAATTCGGCAACGCTGATCCAAAGTATATATTTCACATAGTTTCTGGATTTTCTGTTCAGCATCACTTCAATTTCATTCTGATCATATCCATCAGAAATCGTCTGGTCCTGCCACGTTTTTTTCAACGAATCTATATCAAAGTCTTCTGAGTTAGGCATGCTTTATCATTAATTCTTTTAATGTTTTCTTTAATCTATTCATTTTCACACGGGCATTAACTTCTGTAATCCCTAATGTGTCCGCAATCTCTTTGTAAGGTTCATCATCCAGATACATCATTACAATTGCTCTTTCTACATCAGGCAACATTTTGATAACCTTATACAACAAGGAGATCTGCTGTTGTTTTTCATCGGAATCTTCCAAAAAATTCTTGCTATGAAAATCCTGTAATTCGTCTGTCTGGGGTTGCCTTGTTTTTTTCCTGAATAATGTAATTGCGGTATTAAGTGCTACTCTGTACATCCAAGTGGAAATCTTGGAGTTACCTTGGAATGAGTCGTAAGATTTCCATAGTTGTAACACGATTTCCTGAAAAAGGTCTTCCTGATCTTCCAAAGAATGGGTATAAAGGCGTGAGACCTTAATAATAAGTCCTTGGTTATCCTTTATTAATTTAGAAAACTCTTTCTGTTTATTCTCCATTCCAAGGACGAAGATAAGAAATTATTCGCTCAGCAAGGTATCTTGTAAGATTTAATTATTTTGTTAAGCAAATGTTAATTTCTTTATATTTTATTGGTTATATTTGACTTATGATTATTAATAAAATTATCAAAACATTTCTTTGTTGTTTATTGATTTCTGTTGTCGGCTGTACAAATCAACTGCCAAATCAAGCCGGAATCAGGAATCAAAATAATATTATTGAAACAAAACCCAAAATGGTTTATCTTTTTTTTGAAGTTGAAAGAGCGTCCGACGGGAAAGAAATTGTGAAATTAATGGACAAAAAAGTGTCGGAAGGATTCTTTAAGAATGAAGAATTTGGAACGGCAAAAGATATTACCAATAGTAATTATAAAATTGTTTTGATGGATAAGAATAATAAAATCTACAAAACATCAATCATTGATAATCCATTGTCACCTGTTTTTGAATCTTATGCCAAAGACTCGATGGAGAAACAGATTGGGAAACTAGACAAAGCCGAATTTTTCTACAGATATAATGATAATGGAAATGTTGAAGAGATAGAAATCCATAAAGTAGAGAGTAACACTTCTAAACTCGTTTTCAAATTAAAATTATAACAGTTATGAAATATTTTTGCGTTTTATTAATATTAATTTCAGGTTTTTCCAAGGCTCAACTCTTTGACTTAGTTCCTTTGGTAGAAAACGGTCCGAAGGATAAGAGAATCAATCTGGTCATTCTAGGAGATGGTTATACAGCGAGTGAGCAATCTGCTTTTATGGAAGATGCCACCTTTGTTTCGGATTATCTGTTAAATAAGCAGCCTTATTCTAATTATAAAAATTATTTCAATGTTTATGCACTTAAAGTGATTTCTCTTCAGAGTGGTGTAAAACATCCGGCAACTGCTACCGACGTTACAGAACCCATGATTCCTGTTTCAAATCCTACGAATTATTTCAATACGTCTTATGATACTTCCGGAACGCATCGCTGCATCTATGGAAACACGACTAAAGTAACACAAACTTTAGCGGCGAACATTCCCGAATTTGATATGGCCTTAATTTTAGGAAATGATACAGAATATGGCGGTTGTGGTGGAACTTACGCTTTTCTTTCCAGAAATGAACAAGCTCCTGATGTGGCTTATCACGAGTTAGGACATTCATTTGGGAAGCTAGCTGACGAATATTGGTTTTCAGGCTCCGGAGAATCTCCAAATAAAACTAAAACTTCCGACCCAACAACGGTTCGTTGGAAAAATTGGTTGAATTCTGGAAATGTCGGAATTTATCAATTTACTGAAAATACGGCTTGGTATCGTCCGCACCAGAATTGCGAAATGCGATATCTAAACAAGCAATTTTGTAATGTATGCAAAGAAACTTTGGTTGAAAAAATTCATACTGTTAAAAATCCTATTGACAGTTTTACTCCAATAAATACTGCTACAATTAGTACCAATTCAAATGTTGATTTATCTGTAAACTTAATTTTACCAATTCCTAACACTTTAAAATCCGAATGGAAAGTCAATGGAACGATTGTTCAGAATGATGTCAGTAATATTACAATTCTACCAAGTCAATTGAATATTGGAAGTAATACGGTTCTTTTCAGTGTTTATGATAATACGACAATGGTAAGGACCAATAATCACAGTACGATTCATCTTTCTACGATCAGCTGGACAATCAACAAAACACAACTTGGAGTTTCAGACATCAAATCAAATGAATTCGATTTTGTACTTTATCCAAATCCAGCAAAAGATTATTTCATCTTAGAAAGTAAATCAATCTTCAATGAAAAAATCAAGGTTGAAATTTTTGATGCTTCCGGAAAATTAGTCAAAAAACAAAATATCGAGCCCAATCAAAAAGATAAGGTAGATATTTCCAGACTCAATTCTCAGAGTTATATCATTAATGCTTATAAAGATGGACAGCTTATTTTATCTCAGAAAATGATAAAGAATTAAGTTATAATTAAGTATTTTTGCCAACTGAGAAGCGTGGCTTGTTGATCCGAATTCATTTTTGGGTAGGAAAGTCCGGACACCTTAGGGCAGTATAGCGGATAACATCCGTCATTTGTGAAAATAGGACAAGTGCAACAGAAAGCAAGTACAGTTCGGCTGTAGTGAAACCAGGTAAACTCTATACGGTGCAATGCTAAGTATATCATCAGTCAAGGGCGGCTCGTTCGTTGATGAGGGGTAAGCAGCTAAAGATTTTCAGTAATGTCAATCGCAGATAAATAACAAGCTTCAACAGAATCCGGCTTATAGCGCTTCTCTATTTTTTGATCTGGGAATGTTGGTAATTCCTAATGATAAAATTAATTCCTGTTTCCAATATTTCACCCATAGTTTTACATTTCTTAAACTGAGAGTTATAGGTTAGCTTTTGAAGAGAAGTACTTAGTTCTTCTATTTTCTCAGGAGTAGAAATATTATCCGTCTTCATAATTTCTACCAAATCCTTATATCTCTGATTACTTGTCAGAACTCTTTTGGCGATTGCAGACCTTACTTCCTTTCTGTATTGTTCTATTGAATTAGGTTTGAATTTTTCATTAACGAGTTCAACCATCTTAACATTTTCTTTAAAATATTGAGGAATATAAATCTTAAGTTGACCTTCATAACTTTGCTGATCAAAATCGATTGCTCTAATTCTATAAACGACTTGATCAAAATCGTGAATAGGAATTACCACATAATTGTATGAACGCATATCTCCCAATAAACCAATCATACATCTTTCATTGAATTTTACAAACTCCTTCGCTATTTGAGCTTTTTCAAGTTCCGAACAATCCTGCAAATAATTTTCAATAAAGACATCTCCTGGTATCCCAAGTATATGTTCTTCAATCAAAGTATCTTTATAAACAAGAAAATTGATTCTGTTTGGTGAGAATATATCTTCGAATTCCAATCCATAAATTCTGGAAGCATCAGCTTTCTTTATATAAAAGTTGGTATAATTATCATTAAGGATATTTCTTACTCTAATTCTAAAAGGTTTAGAGTTTCCAAACGTACAAAAATGGATAGAATCAACTTTTAAGAAAGGCAGGGTTTCCTCATCTCCATCAGAGTGTAGAAGTGTATAGATCTTATTAAGGCTTGCCTCAATCTCCAAATACTCAAACTCAGGATAAAAGACATCCAACCAATAAGTATCCTTTCCATCTTTATCGAAGAGAGAAGTATAACCGGCGAACCTCAAAAGGTCATCATAGAATATTTTAATTTGAGTTGTTCTATTGTTCCTCTCGAGATAATTTTCCAGTGCTTTTCCGATCTGGAATATAGGTTTTCTGAGTTCTATTTTGA
>NZ_DAMBSX010000005.1:0-474017 GCF_032054305.1 Epilithonimonas sp. | reverse complement strand
AAAAATGTAGCATAAAGAGTATATAAATTTTGTCTCAAAAATAGTTGCAAGTTCATTAAAGGCTTGATAATAGTTATAAGTCCTCAAATAGATGTTTCGAAAATTGTTCTTTATTGACTACAAAGTTTAGCTTTAAGCGCTCTGAATTTTCAGGGCGTTTTTTGTTTGTTTTTAATTCAAAGTTCTAGCGAATCACATAAAACAAAAAAACTCTGCCAGAAGCAGAGTTTTAATCTTATTTGAAAGCTAATTCTTACATTCTATTCACAACATTAATTCCTAACATCGATAATGATTTCTTAATCGTTTTTCCAGCCAATTCAGACAACTGAAGACGGAACTGTTTTGCATTCTCATCATCCTGATTCAGGATTGGATTATTTTGGTAAAACGAGTTGTAAGTTTTTACCAATTCATAAACATAATTCGCAACCAGAGCCGGACTTAGAGATTCGGCAGCTTTGCTTACAACATCTTTGGATTCAGATAAAAGCATAATCAAATCTTTCTCACTTTCATTTGGAAGATAAGTCCCCAAATCTTCTTTTGCAGAATAATCAGCCTTAGCCAAGAGCGACTGAATTCTCGCATAAGTATATTGAATAAAAGGTCCTGTATTTCCATTAAAATCAATACTTTCTGCAGGATTGAAAAGCATTTTTTTCTTCGGGTCAACTTTCAAAATGAAATATTTCAAAGCACCTAATCCAACTGTTTCGTAAGATTTCTCTTTGTCTTCGTCAGAAAGCGTTTCCAACTTGCCTAATTCCTGAGATTTTTCCTTTGCTGTTTGATACATTTCCTGAACCAAATCATCAGCGTCAACTACGGTTCCTTCACGGGATTTCATTTTTCCTTCCGGCAATTCTACCATTCCATAAGACAAATGATAAAGCTGGTCAGCCCATTCGTAACCCAGTTTTTTCAGGATTTTAAATAAAACTTGGAAGTGATAATCCTGTTCATTTCCAACTGTATAAATCAGTTTTTGAAGGTCATTCTTCTTGAAACGTTCCACGGCAGTTCCCAAATCCTGAGTCATATAAACCGAAGTTCCGTCAGAACGCAGCAACAGTTTTTGGTCAAGACCTTCGTCCGTCAGGTCACACCAAACAGAACCGTCATCTTTTTTGTAAAGAATCCCGTCTTCCAAACCTTTTTGAATTAAATCTTTCCCAAGAATATACGTATTACTCTCATACTGAACTTGGTCAAAATCAACGCCTAATCTCGAATAAGTTTGGTTAAATCCTGAATAAACCCATTCGTTCATTATTTCCCAAAGTTTGCGAACTTCCGGGTCGTTTTGTTCCCATTTCAAAAGCATTTCCTGAGCTTCGATGATAGATGGTGCTTGCTTTTTCGCCGTTTCTTCATCGATTCCGTCAGCAACCATTGCTTTGATTTCGGATTTATATAGTTTATCGAATTCTACATAATAATTTCCGACCAATTTATCGCCTTTCAAACCTGTAGATTCAGGGGTTTCTCCGTTCCCAAATTTATCCCAGGCCAACATAGATTTGCAGATGTGGATTCCACGGTCATTGATGATTTGAGATTTGATAACGTTGTAACCGTCTGCTTTCAAAATTTCGGCAACAGAAAAACCGAGAAGATTATTTCTGATGTGTCCCAAATGGAGTGGTTTGTTGGTGTTTGGCGAAGAATATTCCACCATTACCGTTTGATTTTTCGGCGTTACATTTTCAAAGTCATTGCTGATTTCAGATAATTGTTCAGCAAACAATTGGTCTTTGATTTTAAGGTTAAGAAAACCTTTTACCACATTGAGGTTTTCAACAAAATCGATTTGATTTTTCACTTCTTCGCCCAATTCGTTTCCGATAACATCCGGGCTTTTTTTCGCCTGTTTCACCAAAGGAAAAATGACGATTGTGAAATCTCCCTCAAACTCGGTTTTATTTTTCTGGACTTCCAGCGTTACGCCATCTATTCCGTAGAGTTTAGCGATGATTTCGGTTAATTTTGACTGTATATTTTGTTTAATATTCATTTCGAAATTTTGTGTTGCAAATTTAAAAATTTAAAATAGGTTTTTCACGCAAAGTCACAAATTATAATAATGTTAATTGTTTGGGCAGCTTAATCCGCCTTCCGCTCCCAATCTTTTCACTCCACTGCGTTGCGTAAAAAGGATTTCCGCTCAAGTCGGGCTGCGATTTACAGCGTGATAAAACATTATTTTGTCATTCCGTAGGAATCTCATCAATCTAGATTCCTACGGAATGACAAACATACTTTTAAAGTGATTTTAATTAATTACTAATTCTTCACTATTAGCCAAAGCTTTCCTCTTACTCAATCTCAAAAACCTTATTACCAAAAGAATTGCAGAGATTGTCAATCCAATTCCCAACGCAATCCACATCCCGAAAGCGCCCATTTTCAAAGTCACACAAAGAAAATACCCAACTGGAATCGTAAAAACCCAATAAGCTAAAAATGTAATTACACTCGGGATTTTCACATCTTGGATTCCTCTCAGACAACCTAAAGCTGTAACTTGGATTCCGTCTGATAATTGAAAAAGAGCTGCAATAATCATCAGTTTAGAAGCTAAGTTGATTACCAAAACATCGCTTTCTTTTGTGAAAAAGTGAGGCAAGACATTTCTGAAAAGAATGAACATCAACCCACAAAATCCCATATAAATCAAGGTTAATTTGAAATTGTTAATCCCGATTTTTCTCAATCCAGCAAAATCTTTCATACCCATTTTATTTCCAATCATTACCGTAGAAGCCACACTGAATCCAATACAAAGATTGAATGTAAATGAAGCCATAGACAAAGCAATCTGATGCGAAGCAATATCGGTAGAACTTATCATTCCACAAATAAAAGCAGCAGCTGCAAAAGCAGTTACTTCAAAAAACATTTGTAAAGCAGTTGGTAAACCAAGCTTGAACATTTTGTTGAACATCTCCTTTGTGAAAAGACTGATTTTCAAGGAAAATTCTTTGATGTAACGTCTTGTTTTTTGCTCTTTTACCAAGACAAAATACAGGAACACGACCATAAAAATTCTGGCAATCAAAGTTGCTAAAGCAGAACCCTGAACGCCCATTGCCGGTAATCCGAAAAGTCCTTTGATAAAGACGTAATTCAAAACGATGTTAATGACGTTTGCAATGATAGTAGCTTTGGTAACGCCAATTGTAAATGACAGACCTTCCGAAACTTCTCTCAAAGTCTGGAACATCATAAACGGAATCATCGTGAATGCCATTATACTCAAGAAACTTATCGTGTTTGGGATAATTTCTTTTGGCTGGTCCATATGATAAATCAATGGAAGAGCCAACAACAAAATAATCATCAACAACGTTCCAATTCCTAAATTAATCACAAATCCGTGTCTGAAAACCGAATTAATCACATCGTGTTTATTTTGAGAGTTAGCTTCCGAAACCAAAGGCGGAATTGCAAAAGAAAATCCTAATGCTAATACGAAAATTGAAAAAAATAATGCATTTCCCAAAGACACAGAAGCTAAAGCCTGAGCGCCCAAAAGTTTACCGACAATAATGTTATCGAACAGGTTTACAGAAACTTGTCCCACTTGTGTCAGCATTACAGGAAGTGCCAGTTTCAGTCCCTCCTGTGTATATTGTTTGTTTAAAAAGTTCATTTTATTTCATATAATTTTATTAAAAGAAAAGTCATAATTGCAAGCTTTTCATTTTTATTCAAAAAAAACCGCCTCGTTGAAAAGAACGAGACGGTCAAATATTTTTATTTATTTAATCTCATTTCTTTACAAAACTCGCCACGTCATCAGCAGTCACAGGGTCTGCACCTAAGATAATTAACCTTTCCACAACGTTTCTAAGTTCTCTGATATTTCCAGTCCAGTCAAATTGCTGCAAAGCTTTGATAGATTTATCATCAAATTTCTTCGGCGAAGTGCCATTTTCGTTCGCAATCAGTTGCGTGAAATATTCTACCAACAAAGGAATATCTTCTTTCCTGTCGTTCAAAGATGGAACATTGATTTCTATAACAGAAAGCCTGTGATACAAATCTTCCCTAAATTTTCCTTGTGCAATTTCGTTAGTTAAATTTTTGTTCGTCGCTGCAATGACACGTACATCCACTTTGATTTCTTTGTCACTTCCAACAGGGGAAACTTTACTTTCCTGCAAAGCCCTCAACACTTTTGCCTGAGCAACCAGACTCATATCTCCAATCTCATCCAAGAAAATAGTTCCGCCATTGGCTTGTTCAAATTTTCCGGATTTATCTTTGATGGCGCCAGTAAAAGAACCTTTCACGTGACCAAATAGTTCACTTTCAATCAATTCCGATGGAATCGCTGCGCAGTTCACTTCAACCATTGGTCCTCTGGAGCGCTCGCTTTGTGAATGGATAGCGTGTGCCACCAATTCTTTACCAGCTCCGTTCGGGCCTGTAATTAAAACTCTTGCATCAGAAAGCGCTACTTTATCAATGATTTCCTGAATCTTTTTCAGAGCAGAAGATTCGCCAATCATCTGGTATTTTTTGTTCACTTTTTTCTTAAGCTGAGAATTTTCCTGCTTAAGATTTGAGTTGTCTTTCTGCAGATTACCTTTGTCAAGTGCATTTTTTACACTCGTAATCAATCTGTTGATATCAATAGGTTTGGAGATGAAATCGTAGGCACCTTCTTTCAGGCAGCTGACAGCAGTATCAATATCTGCGTGACCGGAAATCATCACAAATGTGGTTTCGGGTTTCAACTGAAGGCTTTGTTTAAGAAGTTCGGTTCCGGAGATTTTTGGCATTTTGATATCAGAAATCACTAGAGCAAAGTCTTCTTTCTCTATGTATTTGAAACCTTCGAAACCGTCTTCTGCGATTTCGAATTGGTATTCTGGTAGTTCGTCTGATAAAATACTGTGTAGAACGCCGGAGATTGCTTTTTCGTCTTCTACTATTAAGATTTTTTGCATAGTGGCAAAGATACAAATTTTAAATTTCGCAAAGTGAAATTATTATGGTTGTTTATTTCGAAAACTGTAATGTAGAAATGTTCTAAAAAACAAGAATCTTGTTATTTAGAACAAAACCTCTCTGCAATAGCGATAGTAGCGGTTATCCTTTTCTAAAGCTTGGGATTAGCTTGGATAAGAAAAGATAATAGCGGATAGCGCGACCCGAGCTTTGGGAAAGTTAGGGAAGGGGATTGTCCTAAATTTTTTTATTAATAATTATATTATTCTACAATTATTTTTTTTGTAATCTGCTGTTCTCCGATATTGAAAGTTCCTAAATAAACCCCTTTCGGAAGTTTGGAAATATCAATCCTGGTTTGGTTTTCTATTTTGCTAAGCGTTTTGCCATCAAGTGATGTAATGGTAAAACTGAAATGTTGATTCTTGCTGTTCGGAAATCCTAATTCAAGATAATCTTTGGCAGGATTTGGATAAAGTGTGAAACTTGTCTCCAATTCTTTTGCTGAATCCACGCTCAACATTTGACCTGCAATTGCAAAATGCTGAACTGCTCCAGTTGTAGCCTTCGCGATATTGTAAATGTAAACTGGGTCAAGATTAGCATAAGTGTCATTTACAGTATGCGCATATTGCGTTTCGTTATATTCAAAAAGTCCTGTGATGATTTCTCCATTTGCTTGAAACGGCATATAATCGGACGAATAGGCGTAGCTGAGATTGGTTTTCAAAGTCGAATATAAAGTTACACAGTTCATCAATTGTTGTGTGAAAGTATTCGATGCGGAGTTGTTGGAACTTGGACTATTGGACTCATCTCTTTCGCAAGTGATTGTGTCATTGGTTTTTCCTTTTACACCACCAACCTCATCGATGTTAAGAACCAAACGGATGCTCATTTTCGGGCTGGTTGCATTCACAACATTGGAAACGTAATGTGCGGAACCAAGAAGACCTTGCTCCTCGCCTGAAAAATTAATGAACTTGATGGAATATTCTGTAGAAACATTTTTTAGAAGTCGTGCTACTTCAAGAATTACTGAAACGCCGCTTCCGTTGTCATTGGTCCCAGTTCCGGTAATCGTATCATAATGTCCGCAAATGATGACAAAAGTATTGGGGTATTTAGTTCCCGTTTTTGTGACAATTAAGTTGGAAGTTGTTTTTCCACTATATATAAAATCATCTTTCGTAATTTGAGATTCCGAATATCCGAAAGAAAGGTACTTGTTTTTCAGCCAATTGTATGCATTGTTGTTGGCTGTAGAACCTGTGGTTTTCACACCTAAACCTTCGAATTCCTGTAAATATGTATTAATATTGGACTGGGAAACAAGATTGGCAACATTTGCATAATCTTGATTGAATGTTTGCGAATTTGCAAAAAATCCTAAAAATAAAATCGAAAATAGTAAGTTCTTCATCTCCATTGATAATAATTTTGCAAATATAATTAAAAAGGAGAAGACAAAATTATTGTCTTCTCCTTTTCGTGAAAAACTATTACTAACTTAAAAACTAATTCGTTGCTTTACGTACTTCTGCTTTTACATCCTCAGCGGCGTCTTTGGTCTTTTCCCAAGCGTCAGAAGCTGTGTCTTTTGTTGTTTCCCAAGCTTTGTCTGCAAAATCTTTGGTGTCTTCCCAAGCTTCTGCAGCGCTTGATTTTAGATTTTCGAAGAAGCCTTCTCTCGTTGGTTCTTCATTTTTTCTTTTTTGTTCATCAATATAGTTGCGAGCTCTGTCTGCATATTCATTCACTTTGTTTTTAGCTCTGTCAGCTGCATTTTCTAATGAATTTTCAGTGTTGTTGACAGCTCTTTCTGCATCATTGTAATTTTCGTGCGTACTCATAATATTTTGTTTTAGTGATTAATATTGAAAAATTTGATTTGATGCTAACCAATTATTCAATTACGATGCCGTTAAATCTTAATGAACGTTAATGTTTTGTTTTGAATTTATAATGTTTCCTAAATTGACATCAAAATTAAAAACAATGGAGAAAATTAGATGTGCGTGGTGCGGAACCGATGAGCTGTATCAGAAATACCACGACGAAGAATGGGGAAGATTGATAACTGATGATGCTACGATGTTTGAGTTTTTGATTCTCGAAAGTTTCCAAGCCGGATTGAGTTGGATTACAATTTTAAGGAAAAGAGAAACTTTCAGAAAAGCATTTGATAATTTCGATTATAAAAAGATTGCAGAATATAACGAAGATAAGATTGAAGAATTAATGCAAGACACTGGAATTGTCCGAAATCGACTAAAAGTTAATGCCTCGATTTCCAATGCTCAAAAATTTATGGAATTGCAGAAAGAATTTGGAAGCTTTTACGATTACATCTCAACATTCACAGGCGGAAACCGAATTGTGAATACTTGGAAAGTTCATACAGAAGCACCAGCTACGACAGAACTATCTGATGCAATCAGTAAAGATTTGAAGAAAAGAGGATTCAAATTTCTGGGTTCAACTGTTGTTTATTCTCATCTGCAGGCAACAGGAATTGTAGATGACCATATCGAAAGTTGTTTTGTGAGAAACTAAATAAAAATGAAAAGCAACATTCAGAAATGAATGTTGCTTTTCTAATATCTAAGTTCTAAACTCTAACTTCTACTTAATAATCCTATCAAGAACCCACTCAATCATCATTTTTTCTGATGCGTGATGGTCGCTTGCAAATTCGCCACGTCTTCTGTTAGCGATAACACAATTTACGGTGATTGCTTTGTGTCCTAATAATTTGGATAAACCGTATATGGCCGAAGTTTCCATTTCGAAGTTGGAAACACCAAGGTCATTCAAGGTTTCAAGGAACTGGTCATCCAAAGCTTTCAATCTCAACTGACGACCTTGTGGCGCATAAAAGCCTGGAAAAGTCGCAGTGTTTCCTCTATATTTTGCATCAGCATAATAATCAGCGATATCTTCTGCCCAATCTGAGAAATACAACATTGGCTTGATTCTTTCGTAAGGGAATTTTTCCAAGAAATTCTTACTGAATTCATTCTCGAATTGATAATCCTGATAGAAATGCATCAATCCGTCCAGACCAACAACATTTTGCGTTACCAGCATATTATTCACTTCGATATCAGGATTCACACTTCCGCAAGTTCCCATACGGAAAAGTTCCAACGACTTATGTTCCTTTTTGAATTCTTTAGCTTTCAAATCGATGTTTACCAAAGCATCCAATTCGTTCATCACGATATCGATGTTCTCTGTCCCGATTCCTGTTGACATTACCGTGATTCTCTCGCCACGTAAAGTTCCTGTATGCGTATAGAATTCTCTTTTGTTCTTTTTAATTTCGATAGTATCGAAGAATTTTGAAACTTTCGGAACTCTGTCTGGGTCGCCTACAAGAAGTACTTTGTCTGCAAGGTCTTCCGGAAGAAGGTTTAGGTGGTAAACACTTCCGTCGTCATTTAGAACCAATTCAGAAGCTGCTAGTTTGTTGATCATATTATTTATATTATAATTTTAAATTTTAGATTTTAAATTAAAGATTGCAAATTTTCGAGTGTTTGATTAGGAGCAAACATTTATCATTTAAAATTTATAATCTATAATTCATAATGTTTTTTTTATCCTCCTACACGTTTGGTTTTGTAACCAAGGCCTTTCAGGATGTTCATTATTTTGTCTCGGTTATCGCCTTGGATGATAATAGTTCCATCTTTTTCAGAGCCACCGATTCCGAGTGTTGTTTTGATTTTCTTCGAAATCTCTTTCAAACCCTCGTCATCGCCTTCCCAGCCTTCGATAATGGTTACAGGTTTCCCGTTTCTGCCTTTCTTCTCGAATTTGCACAACAAAGGTTCTTTCTGTTTGAAGTTTTCTTTGGCTTCATCAGGCATTTGGAAATCCTGTTCTTCGTGTTCAGGGAAAAGGTTTTTCAGTTGGTCTCTTAAGTCCATTTTGATTTTTTAAAAAAGGGTCTTAAAGTTAATCATATTTATCAATCTGCAAAAAATATCTTTATAAATTATCTTAACGCATTTTCATTTCGTAAATTTGTAATAACAAAACAAAATTAAAAATGTCAAAGAAAGCAATTCTTGCAATATTAGATGGCTGGGGAATAGGTCTTAACGACAGCGTTTCCGCTCTGGCTCAGGCAAAAACTCCTTTTATAGATTCAGCGCTTAAAAACTTTCCGAACACGACTTTGGAAGCGAGTGGTTTGGCAGTTGGTCTGCCGGCTGGACAAATGGGAAATTCTGAAGTAGGACATATGAACCTTGGTGCTGGTAGAGTGGTTTATCAGAATCTTGTAAAACTGAATATGGCTGTGGAAACAGGGAGTCTTGGAAAAGAACCTGTCATCCAAGCTGCTTTCGAATACGCCAAAGCGAATAACAAAAAAGTGCATTTCATTGGATTGGTTTCCAACGGTGGTGTGCATTCTCATATCAATCACTTGAAAGGTTTATTGACTGCGGCGCACGAATTTGGATTCAAGGATAATGTCTTCGTTCACGGTTTCACAGATGGTAGAGATTGTGACCCTAAATCCGGAAAAGGTTTCGTAGAAGAACTCTTGGCGCATATGAATGCTACAACGGGAAAACTAGCTTCTGTCATCGGACGTTATTATGCGATGGATAGAGACAAGCGTTGGGAGCGTGTGAAATTAGCTTATGATGTGATGGTAAATGGTGTTGGAAAAGAAACCAAGGATTTTGTTCAGTCGATTCAGGATTCTTATAATGCAGATGTTACGGATGAATTTATCCAGCCAATTGTTGCGGTTCAGAATCATTTTCCGATTGCGAAGATTGAAGACCACGATGTAGTGATTTCTTTCAATTTCCGTACAGACAGAGGTCGAGAAATCACAGAAGTGCTTTCTCAGCAGGATTTCCCAGAATATGGAATGAAAAAGCTGGATTTGTACTATGTGACTTTGACAAATTATGATAAAACATTCCAGAATGTAAAAGTTGTTTTTGATGAAAATGTTCTTGAAAAAACAATGGGCGAAGTTCTGGAAGCAGCAGGCAAATCTCAAATCAGAATTGCTGAAACAGAAAAATATCCACACGTGACTTTCTTTTTCTCTGGCGGAAGGGAAGCGGAATTTGTTCAAGAAAGACGTTTGCTTTGTCCAAGTCCGAAGGATGTTGCAACTTACGATTTGAAACCGGAAATGTCAGCTTACGATATCACAAACGCAATCGTTCCTGAGTTGCAAAAAGAATCTGCAGATTTTGTGGTTCTTAACTTTGCGAATACTGATATGGTGGGTCACACAGGGGTTTTCTCAGCAGCGGTAAAAGCGGCAGAAGTTGTAGATTCTTGTATTCAGAAAGTTGCGGAAACGGCTTATGAGCATGGTTATGCAGTTTTCATCTTAGCAGACCACGGAAACTCTGATGTGATGATTAATCCAGATGGTTCTCCAAACACGCAACACTCTACGAATTTGGTTCCGTTCATTGTGATGGACAAAGACCACACTTGGAATTTGACGCCAGGAAAATTAGGCGATGTGGCGCCAACGATTTTGAAAGTGATGGGCGTAGATATTCCTGAAGAAATGACTGGGAATATTCTGGCGAACTAAAAACTCAAGATAAATAAAATAGGAAAGTCGGTTTTTTACCGACTTTTTTAATATTTGGTGTAAATTAGTTTCGTTAATTCATAAATGGATATGTTTCGCAGATTTTTTTTCTGTTGCTTTTTGATTGTTAATCTTGTTTTTGGGCAGAATATTTTGTCCAATGATAATGGTTTTAATAAAAAGAAAAGTGAAGAACTGGCCACTTTGGCGGTTACCTATTTCAAAAATAATGATCTTAAAGAATCCACGGAATTACTTTTCAAAGCCAAAGAATATGCAGAAAAAACCGATGATTATGCGTTGATTGCAAGAATGAATGGTTCAATTGCTCATCAATATATACAATTAAACCTGAATGATAAAGCGAAATTCTATCTTGATAATGCCATAAAACAAATCAACAAATTACCGGAAGGCGACAAGAAAAAACTATTGAAAACCTTGTCATATCTGGAAATCGGAAACATCGATTTTGATGAAGAGAATTATCAAAAAGCCAGCGAATATTATAAAAAATCACTGAAGGAAATTGAGTTAGTCAAAAAGCCTGATGAGCAAGCAATTTATCATCACAGACGTTCGCTTTATAATATCGGGAATTCTTACTACTATCTCAAAAATGATTCTGCAGAAATCTATCTGAACAAAGCTCTTGCGATTAAGAACAATTATAACAATGAGATTAATTATTTTATTTACAATGCATTGTCTCAGGTTTATGCTGGCAGAAAAGAATATCAAAGAGCAATTGATACTTTGAAGATTGTTCTCAAGCATAAAAATGATTTGGATACGCGTCTGCTTTCCGATGTTTATTACAATCTTTCACAAGATTTTAAAGCTCTGAATGACCAATCTCAATATTCTCTTTACAATGAAGAATTCATAAAACTCAACAGAAGCATCAGAGAAAGTGAGATGAAAGCTATTTCGTCGGCTATCAATGCAGAACAGAAAGATTATAAAGATGCGATTTCTGATGCCGATAGTTCCAAGAAAAATATTGTGATTATTGCGACAGTTTTTGTTTTAATATTAGCTTTTGCAATTATCTTTTTGCTTTACCGAAGAAAAAAAGAAAGAAAGGTTTTTGAAAATATCATTCATAAAATGGAGTCTGATAAAATCATTTCAACTGAAAATAAATTAGAATCTCCGGTAGAAGTTCAAAAAGATTCATCTGTTCAGATTCCTAATTCTGTCGAAAAAGATTTGCTGGATAAACTTCAAAAATTTGAAGAATCTGAGAAATTTACCAATCCTAAGTTGACGATTGCTAGTCTTGCTCTTCAACTCAAAACCAATACAAGTTACCTTTCTGAGGTTATTAATAAATACAAAGGCAAGAATTTTAATACTTATATCAATGAGTTGAGAATTGCTTACATCTGCCAGAAAATTTATAATCATAAAGAATATCAGAATTATAAAATCAGTTACTTGGCAGAGGAATCTGGTTTCACTTCGCACAGTTCTTTTGCAACCGTTTTTCGAAATATTACCGGGATTTCGCCTTCTGTTTTCATTCGCGAGGCTTCTAAAAACTAATCGTCATAATAGCTGAATTTTAAAATTCAAAATATTGATATTCAGTGTTTTGAATTGTTGTTTTTTGTTTCAAAATCAAGGATTTCGAAAGTGTTATAGTTGGATTTGCGGATAATGTAACATAGTTTAGCCTCCCATAATTATAATATGTTTTTTTATGAAGAAAAATTTGATTTTTTTGATGATGATGTCCGGAGTGATGTCTTTTTCTCAAAACTGCAATTATGGTGTTGCATCAGACGGGATTGCCAATGGCGAAAATATCTCGACAGGCGGAAATTTTGAATACACATCAGCATCCGATTTTGATATTGAATTCGGAAAGATGCTGACAGTGAACAATGTGAAATTCAATGTGCTGAAAGGAACCGCAGACCTTAGTTATGTTAATATTTATTTCTACGCTGATAATGCGGGAAAACCTGGAGGTCTGATTAGATCCTTTGAAAATATAGTTCCGACTTCCCAGACATTCAAATATACTTTTGAAGATAATTCAGCTTACGAGATCAATGTCGATTTGCCAACCACTTTTGATTTGCCCAAAGGTAAATATTATCTCTCTGTACAAGGAAAACCTGGTGATTCCACACCTGCAAGCTGGGAAATCAATAAGCAAGAAACAACCAAATTGGGAAGATTCGATTTTTCAAAATTTGATTCCGAAGATTGGTTTGGCGGTTTCGCTTATTATGACCATGTTTTCCAAGTTTCGGGCATTTGTTCAGCAACTGGAGAAACTCAACCTGACTACGGAACACCATCAAGCCAAGGGAATGCTGGAAACAATCATGAGACAGGCGGCAGTATGCCGGGAAGGTCTTTAGCAGATGATATCATTGTTCCGGATAATACCAAGTTTACGCTTACAAATTTTAAAATCTCAACACTGCAATTGGGAAATATCAAGAATGCGACCATCAATATCAGAGCTTCTGTTGATGATGCGCCTGGAGAGGTTCTTTATTCTTTCGAAAATATTGGTCCAAAAACAGAAAATTATTTTGGTTATTGGCCGGTTCCAGGTTATCCTTTGGATGTAGTTGCTGTGGATCTGGATTTTGAATTACCTCAGGCGGTTGAATTATCTTCAGGCAAATATTTTATTGAAGTAAGAGCAACTCCTGTTTTGTTCACAGATTATCTTCGTTGGGAAGCAACTTCTCATTCAGGAATTGGGAGTGATTCTTATACTTCTTACGATGATGGAGAAACTTGGGAATCTAATGAAGGATATAATTTCGTTTTTGATGCAATAGGATTCTCAAAATCTTCTTTGGCTGTAAGTGATTTTAATAAAAATAATTTCAGATTTTATCCAAATCCTGTAAAAGATGAGTTGACTATTGTTTCTGAAAATGAAGTTAGCAGAATTTCAATTTTTAATGTTGCAGGACAATTAGTAAAGGATGTTGAGTTCAAAAACAATAAAGCGGATGTTTCCGATTTGAATACAGGGATCTATATCGGAAAAATTACTTTGAAAAACGGGCAAACGCAAACAATTAAAGTTATTAAAAAGTAGAGATATCATCATTTTTTAAGTTTAATTAAATCCTATTCAAATGATTAATAATCTGATGAATAGGATTTTTTGTTGATGCAAATATGATAATCATGTAATCTTTCAAAATTACATGATATCAAAAAATAATTTGCAAAAGATGCCAATAAATATTGAAGTAAAAAGAGATAGTATGATAGGTATTTTCTGATTCTAATATTTCGTATATTTGCACATATTTTTGATAAACTCAATCAAAACCAGATGATAAAAAGTAATAAAAAATTAGCTATCGATTTTGACGGGACCATCGTAGATGATGCTTATCCGGGAATAGGAAAGGCAAAGGTTTTTGCTTTTGATACTTTAAAAAAATTACAGGGAGAAGGCTACAGATTGATTCTTTGGACTTATCGTCACGGGAAATCTCTGGAAGACGCAGTGGAATTCTGCAGAAAAAACGGATTAGAATTTTATGCGGTCAACTCCAGTTTTGAAGGTGAAGTTTTCGATTCAGAAACTCAGTCAAGAAAATTGGATGCCGACCTTTTCATTGATGATAGAAATCTTGGCGGATTCCCAGGCTGGGGAGAGATTTATCAAATCATCAACGAAAAAATCGAGTTTCAAGTGGCAGGTGGCGAAGTTCACGCTTACTCCAAAATGAAAAAAGAAAAGAAAAAAGGGCTTTTTTGGTAAGTTTTTTTTAAAAAAAGTAAAATGTAAAAAGTACAAAGTGTCACAATGAATACATTGTACATTTTACATCATACATCAATACAATTATAAATGATTCAACTCAAAAATATAGAGGAGCTTCGTCTGATGAAGCAAAGTGCAAGATTGGTATCCCAGACTTTAGGAATGTTGGCGAAAGAAATCAAGCCGGGCGTTACGACGCTTCATCTTGATAAATTGGCGTACGATTTTATCAAAGATCACGGGGCTGAACCCGCATTTCTGGGTTATGGCGGATTTCCAGCATCACTTTGTATTTCTCCAAATGAGCAAGTCGTTCACGGAATTCCAAATGCAACACCAATTGAAGAAGGAACAATTCTTTCGGTAGATTGCGGCGTGTTCTGGAATGGATTTGTTGGTGACCACGCTTACACTTTTGAAGTTGGAGAAGTTTCCGATGAGGTCAAAAAGCTATTGAGAGTGACCAAAGAATCTTTGTACAAAGGCATCGAGCAATGTGTAAGAGGAAAGCGTGTTGGCGATATTTCCCACGCAATTCAAAAACATTGTGAAAAAGAAGGTTATGGTGTTGTCCGCGAATTGGTTGGGCACGGTGTTGGTAGAAAAATGCATGAAGATCCACAAGTTCCGAATTATGGAAAACCTGGAAGCGGAAAAGTCCTAAAAGACGGAATTTGCCTTGCAATCGAACCAATGATTAATCTTGGCACAGAAAAAGTGAAATTCCACAATGATGGCTGGACTGTGACGACTTTGGACAATCAACCTTCTGCGCATTTTGAACACGATGTTTGTGTTTACAATGGAAAACCAGTTTTACTTTCAACTTACGACTACATTTACGAAGCTCTTGGTATTAAATCTGATGAGGAAAAAGCTTTCCAGGTTGAGTTTTAATAAAGTTATATCCAATTTCCGATTTTGAAAAAAATTGCCAAATTTCTGCTGAACGCGATTCCAAGGCCGATGCTTATCAACCTAAGTATTTTTTTGCGTCCGTTGATTGTTCTGTTTTTCAAAGGAAATAATTTCACTGACCCAATTGACGGGAAATCTTATCGCAAATTTCTGCCCTATGGCTACGGAAAACAGCGCGCAAATGCTTTGTCGCCCGGAACTTTATCTTTGGAAAGACACCGTCAAATGTGGCTTTATCTTCAGAATGAGACCAATTTTTTTACAGACCAATTAAAAGTTCTTCATATTGCGCCAGAGCAGGAGTTTCTAAGAAAATTCAAAAAGATGAAGAATCTGGATTACACTTCTGCCGATTTGTTTTCACCAATTGTGGATGTGAAAGCGGATATCCTGGATTTACCTTTCGAGGACAACAGTTTTGATGTCATCATCTGCAACCACGTTCTGGAACATATCGTGGATGACATAAAAGCAATGGCCGAGCTTTATCGTGTGATGGAATCGGGAGGTTGGGGAATTCTGCAGGTTCCAATGAAAAATTCTCTCGAAAAAACTTACGAAGATTTCTCAATCACAGACCCGAAAGAACGTCAGAAACATTTTGGACAATACGACCACGTTCGCTGGTACGGAATGGATTATTTTGACCGCTTGAAAAGTGTCGGTTTTGAAGCTGATATCAATTTTTACTCTCAAAAATTCTCCGAGGGTGATATCAAAAGATTTGGTCTTAATAAAAATGAGATTCTTCCTGTTGTAAGAAAACATTAGTCTTTTATAATTGTTTCAAACATTTGTTTGATAAAATTGTGTTAAATATTCTTTAAAATTATTTTTTAATTCTTTGGTTTTCAATAATAATAGTTTTTGTTAATTATCTTTGATAGATTTTATTATTATTTACATAACGTCTAATTTGTAGATAATCAATAAATTTGAACGTTTGTTTGAAAAACATATCTAAAAAATAGTATTTATGAGGAATATCACTCTTAGCTTTTTTGTTGTTTTAGGTCTATTGGCTTCTTGTTCCAAAACAGAAAACAAAGATGACAAAAAAGAACTGCCACCTCAGCCATATCAATATATCGTTGCGAAAAGTGGTCCTGCTGAAAATCTTACTCAATATCCTGCAAGATTAGAGGGCATACAAAATGTTGAGATTCGACCGAAGATTGACGGCTTCGTAGAAAAAATTTACATAGATGAAGGTAGTCAGGTAAGTAAAGGACAGCTTTTGTTCCTTATAAGAAATCCTCAATACGAGCAATCCGTTTTAGCTGCGCAAGCGACTGTGAATAGTGCCAGGGCGCAAGTGGCAACGGCTCAGATGCAGGTCACTAAAACCAAACCTTTGGTTGACAAAAAAATTATTTCTGCTTACGAACTTCAGGCGGCCGAATTGGCACTTAAATCTGCAAAAGCGGCTTTGGCCGAGACTCAGGCACAATTGACCAATGCACAAGTTAATCAAGGGTATACCAAATTATTCAGCCCTGTAAGTGGTGTCATTGGGACGCTTCCCTTCAAAGCTGGCAGTTATATCAGCAGCGCTACTGCACAACCATTGACAACAGTTTCTAATATTTCAAAAATATTTGCTTATTTTTCAATTAATGAAAAGCAGCAATTGGAATTTTTCAAGCACGCAACAGGCGCAACAATTCAGGAAAAAATAAATAATTCGCCTTTGGTTGATTTGATTTTATCAGACGGCAGTAAGTATGAAGAAAAAGGAAAAATAGAATCTATCAGTGGTTTGGTAGACCCTAATACCGGGTCGTTTTCGATGAGAGCAACCTTTGCCAATCCGAAAGGTATTTTAAGAAGTGGATACAGTGCAACTGTCCAGCTGCCTAACAATTTGGAAAATGTCATCGTGATTCCACAATCTGCAACCTATGAATTGCAAGGCAAGGTTTTCACTTACATTATTGGAAATAATAACAAAGTGAAAGCTACGGAAATCAAAGTTGAAGAGCTTCCGGAAGGATTGACTTATGCAGTGACCTCTGGTCTTAAACAAGGTGACAAAGTGGTGGTAGAAGGCGTAGGGCTCTTGAAAGACGATGCTGAAGTTGTTCCGAAAGAAACAACGTTGCAAAACGTCATCAACAAAAAATAATTTCCCAATCATTATATTAATGTCAAGAAGTGAGAACAGAAAGTCTTTTACCTTTTTCTCTTTTCTTTAGTCTGAAAAAGTTATGTTTAAAAAATTTATAGAACGACCGGTATTATCCACGGTTATTTCCATTATCATCGTGATTCTCGGTGTATTGGGAATCGTGACATTACCGATTTCACAATATCCGGATATTGCGCCGCCTACGGTAGTGGTGAGCGCAAGTTACCAGGGAGCCAACGCTGATGTGATTCTCAAAAGCGTTATTGTTCCGCTGGAAGAGCAGATTAACGGGGTAGAGGGGATGACATATATGACATCTACTGCAACCAACGACGGTTCGGGCTCGGTAACGGTTTATTTCAAACAGGGCGTTAACCCGGATATTGCTGCGGTCAATGTCCAAAACAGAGTTTCCAGAGCAACACCATTATTACCTGCTGAAGTTACACAAGCCGGGGTTACAACCACCAAAAGACAAAGTTCCAATGTTTTGATTTTCTCGCTTTATAGTGAGAATCCGGAATTTGATATGACATTCCTGCAAAACTATGCGAATATCAATATCATTCCTCAGATTAAAAGAGTAACAGGCGTTGGAGATGTAATGGTTTTCGGTACCAAAGATTACTCGATGAGAATCTGGCTGGACCCGAACAAAATGGCTTCTTACGGTCTGGTTCCTTCTGATATCAGAGCCGTTTTAGCGGAACAAAATATCGAGGCAGCGCCGGGAAGTTTAGGTGACGAAAGTAATCAGGCGTTCCGTTATACATTGAAATATAAAGGAAGATTAACTGAGATTCCTGAATTTGATAATATTGTCATCAAGGCTACGGAAAATGGTCAGATTCTAAGACTGAAAGATGTCGCAAAGGTCGAGCTTGGTGCGCAGGATTATACTGGAAGTAGTGTCACAGACGGACATCCTGCTATTGGTATGGCTGTTGCGCAGACTGCGGGTTCCAATGCCCAGGATGTAATCAACCAGTCGATTGCTGTTTTGGATAAGGCACAGGAATCATTTCCAAAAGGTGTAAAATATGTAGCGTTGGTCAACGCCAATGACTTTTTGGACGCATCTATCGAAAAGGTAATTCATACTTTATTTGAAGCTTTTATCCTCGTATTTATTGTTGTATTTTTGTTCTTACAGGATTGGCGTTCGACTTTGATTCCGGCAATTTCGGTTCCGGTAGCGATTGTCGGTACGTTTTTCTTTCTGAGCATATTCGGATTTACGATTAATCTACTGACGCTTTTTGCATTGATTCTGGCGGTAGGAATTGTAGTGGATGATGCGATTGTGGTGGTGGAAGCCGTCCACAGTAAGTTGGAACAAGGCGAGAAATCGCCGCTTCGGGCATCTGTCAATGCAATGGATGAAATCAGCGGGGCGATTATCAGTATCACTTTGGTAATGGCAGCGGTTTTTATTCCGGTGAGTTTCATTACCGGTTCTGCCGGTGTTTTCTATAAACAATTTGGATTGACATTGGCAATCTCGATTGTACTGTCCGCTGTCAATGCATTGACATTGAGTCCTGCATTGTGTGCGATTTTCCTCAAGCCTCATTCTCACGAAGAAAAACAAAAGAATTTTATACAAAGATTTTTCACCAATTTCAATATTATTTTTGATGCTTTTGTAAAACGATATTCAAGAGGTGTCTTATTTTTATTACGAAAGAAATGGCTGGCTTTTGCAGGGTTGGTAGCCTTTACAGGATTATTTGTCTGGCTGATGAATACGACGCCAAAATCTTTCGTCCCAAGTGAAGATATGGGAGGAATCTTTATGGATATTTCGCTTCCGATTGGTTCTAACGAGAACAGAACCAAGGAAGTTCTAGCAAAAGTTGAAAAAATTGTTGAGAAACAGCCTGAAGTGCTCCACGTTTTCAAAGTTTCCGGAAGGGGAATGATTAGTGGAAACGGTTCTAATAACGGGATGCTTATTGTTAAGCTGAAGGATTGGAAAGACAGGACCAAGAAAGGTGAAGATTTGCAGTCCTTTGTGGCGAAGATGTATAAAGAAACAGCCGGAATCAAAGATGCTAAAATGACCTTTTTCGGAAGACCGACTTTGCAAGGTTTTGGTAACGCGGCTGGTTTTGAATTGCAGATTCAGGACCAGAAAGGTGGAAGTGTGGCAGACCTCAACAAAGTGACGACGGATTTTATCGACAAGATGAACCAGCGTCCGGAGATTCAGAAAACATTCACTTCTTTCAACCCGAATTATCCTCAATATATGATTGACATTGATATTCCTGCTGCAAAAGCTGCCGGTTTCTCGGTGTCCGATATTCTGAATACGATGCAGGGCTATTATGGTGGCGTTTATTCGTCCAATATCAACTTATTTGGAAAACAATACCGTGTGATTTACCAGGCGCCTTATGAAGCTAGGGAGAGTGTGGAAAGTTTTAATATGATTCAGGTAAGAAATGCTAATGGAGAAATGGCGCCGCTGAGCAGGTTCATCACCGCTAAGCGTGTTTATGGACCTCAGGCAATCGGACGTTTCAACCTATTTACAGCGATTTCTATCAACGGAACGCCTAATCCTGGATTCTCATCTGGTGATGCTTTGAATGCAGTGCAGGAAGTTGCATCTCAAACGCTTCCACAAGGTTATGGTTTTGAATATTCGGGATTGACGAGAGAAGAGGTTAGTGCGGGAAGTCAGACAGCACTTATATTTGCGCTTTGTTGTGTATTCGTTTATTTTCTTTTGGCTGCACAATATGAGAGTTATTTGCTGCCATTTGCCGTAATGTTATCACTTCCGGTCGGTTTGGCGGGTGCGATGATGTTCAGCGCGTGGATTGGAGGTTCCAACAATATCTACACACAGATTTCTTTGATTATGTTAATTGGTCTTCTGGCGAAAAATGCGATTCTGATTGTAGAATTTGCTCTCGATGCCAGAAAGAAAGGTTACACCATTGGCCACGCAGCAATTAGTGGTGCGAAGCAGAGGATTCGTCCGATTTTGATGACGTCATTTGCGTTCATTTTCGGATTGATTCCGTTGGCAATTTCAACCGGAGCCGGAGCTGTAGGTAATCAATCCATTGGAATTGGAGCGATTGGCGGGATGCTGTTCGGGACTGTTTTCGGAGTCTTTTTTATCCCGATTCTGTTCGCTGTATTTATGTTCCTACAGGAAAAAGTGAGCAGCAAAAAAGTATCAGACAAATATGAAGGAGAACTTAGCGAATAACCTAAATTAAAGTTAAAGATGAAAATTAAAATCATAAATTTAGTTCTATTGGCTGGTATCGCTGGTTTCTTTTACTCTTGTAAAGTAACCGACACCTATCAGAATCCACAGATAGAACAGGGCAGGCAGGATAATCTTTTTCGCCAGAAAACCAATAACGACAGTACTTCTATAGCCAACGTTGCATGGAATCAAATTTTCACAGATGCCAAGCTTCAGAATATCATCAATAAAACCATTCAGAATAATCTGGATTTGAAAGTAGCGGTAGCGAGAATCCAGGAAGCTAGTGCTGTTTTCAAACAATCCAAATTGCAGAACCTTCCAAGTCTGGACGGTGTTGCATCTGTTACTGAAACCAAAAATAGTGCGGCGGCGCAAGGTGGGAATTTTGTGATGCCCGATTTGCTGGTGTACAGATTAGGAATCTCGACTGGTTGGGAAATTGATGTCTGGGGAAGAATCAAAGCGCTTAAAAACTCAGCTTATGCAGGATTTCTTCAAACTGATGCGGCAAAACGTGCTGTTCAGACACAGCTGGTTGCGCAGGCTGCAAATCTTTATTATCAATTGATTTCTCTGGATAAGCAACTTGAGATCACAAAACAGACCATCGAGCTTAGGCAAAAGGATGTGGAAACTGTGGAAGCTTTGATGGAAGCCGCTTATCTTACAGGTGCTGATGTGGAACAAAGCAAAGCCAATCTTTATTCTGCTCAATTATCGGTTCCGGATCTGGAGCTGCAAATCCAGCAAACTGAGAATTCATTAAATATTTTGATGAACGATAACCCTCAACCTATTGATAGAAATTCTATCGATTCTCAAGTCATTTATACGGATTTAAAAACTGGCGTTCCAGCTTCATTACTAAAAAACCGTCCTGATGTTCAGTCGGCCGAATTGACTTTCCGTCAGGCTTTCGAGAACAAAAATATGGCAATGGCACAGGTTTACCCAACGATTAGCATAACGGGAACTTTGGGCTTATCATCCAGAACTTTAGAAAGCTTCTTTACCAATTCTCTATTCTATACGCTTGGAGGAACGGTGACGCAAAATATTTTCCAAATGGGCAACAGAAAAGCACAGGTTAGAATAATGGAAGCCAGAAAGATGCAAGCTTATTATACGTTCGAAAAAACTTTATTGACAGCAGGTTCTGAAGTTTCTAACTCATTGTTATCATATCAGAAAGCAAAAGAAAAGGAGACCACAAGACAGCTTCAAATCCAATCTTTGGAAAAAGCAGTTGAGTTCAACAAAGAATTATTGACCTACTCTTCCAACACCAACTATGTGAATGTTTTGACTTCTGAACAATCATTGTTAGCAGCAAAATTAGCCGGAGTAAATGATAAACTTCAACAACTTCAAGCGGTTACCGAATTTTACAGAGCACTTGGCGGCGGACAGTTTTAAATATTTTTAGGAGCCTAATCCCGCTATCCGCTATATCTTTTTACCGCTCGGTCGGCTCCGCTACGCTTTGCCGCCTCGCTCAAAAAAGGATGCCGCTGCTATCGGGGCTATAAATAAAAACCTCAGAGAAAATTCTCTGAGGTTTTTTTATTTTGAAATTTATCGTAAAACTTAACTTCTAAAAAACTGACCAATTCCAGTAGATTCAAAACTGAAAGCAGAAGCATTCTCCGACTTATCTAGTTTTTTGCTGATTGTCAAGGCCCAAAGAACTAACTCTTTGCAGAAGTTTTTATCGTTGTCATCTAATTCGGGAACGTTTTCCTCAATCAAAGTTGTCAAAGGTTTTATGATATTCAATTTCTTGTAAAATTCCTCGTCAGAATCAGCGTAGTTCAGTTCAAGATGATTATTGTTGAACCATTGGATGATGTCGGTGTAAGGTGTTTTCAAGCCTTCTTTTTCCAATTTGGAAATTCTCGGGAAAAGACTTTCAAACTGCACCATGATCGCGTCATCAATCAGGATTTTTGCAACGTAATCAGCACCTTCCTGTTCGCCTTCATAAACCAATTCTATCTTACCTGTAATGGATGGAATAATTGACATAAAATCCAACAGACGAACTTGTGTTTTATCGGAATTAGATTCTAATAATCTCAATTTTGCGGCAGCAATCAGGTTTTCCATCGCGCTGATGGTTAACCTCGCACTCACACCGCTTTTCGAATCAACATATTCACTTTCTCTGGCAGCAAATGCGACTTCTTCCAAAAGATTTCTGGCCAGATCAGGTACCTGGATTTTGGCTTTGTCATCGTCAGAAATCAAAGCTTCCTGTTCGGTGATTTGTCTCGCCAACGCCACAGTTTTCGGGTAATGTGTAAAAATCTGAGAACCGATTCTGTCTTTCAACGGCGTTACAATACTTCCTCTGTTGGTATAATCTTCCGGATTCGCTGTAAACACAAATTGAATATCCAAAGGCATTCTCAACTGAAAGCCACGAATTTGAACATCGCCTTCCTGCAAAATATTAAACAAAGAAACCTGAATTCTAGCCTGTAAATCAGGCAATTCATTCAGAACAAAAATTGAACGGTTCGCTCTTGGAATCATTCCGTAATGTAAAACACGTTCGTCGGAATAAGGCAATTTCAAAGTTGCTGCTTTGATAGGATCAATATCTCCGATCAGATCTGCAACATTCACATCTGGTGTTGCCAATTTTTCAAAGAATCTTTCTGAACGATGAACCCAAGAAATTGGTGTTTCATCTCCTAACTCAGTAATCAAATCTCTTGCGAATTTTGATATCGGCTGAAACGGACTATCATTGATTTCCGAACCTTTCACTATCGGCATATATTCGTCCAAGAGATTGACCATACTTCTGGCAATTCTGGTTTTTGCCTGTCCGCGTAATCCTAAAAGATTGATGTGATGTCCAGCCAAAATTGCTTTTTTCAATTGCGGGATCACGGTGTCTTCGTAACCCCAAAGTCCTTCAAAAACTGGTTCTTTAGCTTTGATTTTTGCAATCAGGTTAGATTGAATTTCCTGATTAACAGTTTTATGGCTATAGTCTGATTGTTTTAATTCTTTGAATGTCGTATCGTTCTTCATTTTTTAACTAATTAATAATGTTTTTAACTCTCGCGGATTTAGCTAATTAGGCAAATTATTTAGCTTGAATAAATCTGTACAATTTGTAAAATCAGCGAGAAAATATTTTGATTTTTGTTAAATCCTTTTAATTCTATTTTTTTCGTAATCTTCAAATATCATTTGTCCCAACCCTGAAAGTCCGGTTAGGAAAGCTTTGCCTTTATTCTGAGCCGTGAAGGCTTTCACAAATTGTCTCAAATACGGGTCTTGCGCAATCATAAAAGTGGTGATTGGGATTTTCAGTTTTCTCGCTTGTGCTGCTCTGTTGAGACATTCGGAGACTATTTTTTCATCAAGACCGACGCTGTTCATATAGTATTCGCCGGTTGGAAGCTTCAGACAGCTTGGTTTCCCGTCGGTAATCATAAAGATTTGTTTGTTTGTATTTCTTTTTCTTCGGAGGATATCCATCGCTAATTCCAGTCCTGCAACAGTATTGGTATGATACGGTCCGACCTGCAAATAAGGCAAATCTTTAATTTGGATTGGCCACGCATCATTCCCGAAAACAATAATGTCAATGGAATCTTTTGGATATTTTCTTTTGATGAGTTCTACCAAAGCCATCGCTACTTTTTTGGCTGGCGTGATCCGGTCTTCACCATATAAAATCATCGAGTGGCTGATGTCGATCATCAAAACCGTGCTCATCTGCGCTTTGTGTTTGGTTTCTTCTACGATGAGGTCGTTTTCCGTTAATCTTAAATCTGAAATGCCATTGTTGATTTGTGCATTCTTGATACTTTCCGTTAGATTGACCGTTGCAAGGTCATCGCCAAATTGGAAACTTCGGCTTTCGCCATCTTTCTCGTCACCGACTCCGCTTTTGTTAGTTCTGTGATTCCCAACACCACTTTTTCTCAACTTTCCAAAAATCTGGTCGAGGGCGTAATCTCGTAAAGCTGCTTCCAGTTTTGCTGTCAGGATATTTTTGCCTTCACCGGTTCCTGAATTACCATCTTCCGGTTTGATCTCTTCCTTGATGTAACCTCGTTTTTTAAGGTCTTCGATGAAGTCGTCCAGACCATATTCTTCATTGAAGATGTCGTATTCTTTATCCAACATGTCCAGCCATTCAAAAGCCTCGTCCAGATCTCCGGAAGTGTGGATAAGCAAGTCTTTGAAAATGCCAAATACCCTGTCAAAATGCGAAACCTCTTCCGGAATATGCTTGCTGAACGTGAATCCCGTCTGGAAGTTTTTATTTTTATCTGTCATAGATTGATTTTCAAATTGGAGATACAATTTAGGCATTATTAGCAAAATCTGAACCGTGAGTAAATAGAAAAAACGAATGACCGTAATATTTAAATCAAAATTAAACGTATTTGATCAGAAACGATCTTTTATGTAATTGTCGTTGTCCTCCGTTTGTTTGAAACAAAGTTGTTTGTGACTTCCAGAGGATTGTTTGATTTAAAGCAAGTATGTTGCTAATGTAGAATCTCTTTTGTAAAAAAGTATTGTCTCAAAAATTTTATCTTTGCATCCACAATTACCGCTATGAAAGACTTAATGGGACGTGCTATCTGGGATTTTTATCATAATGATGATCCAAAAGATCTGCAAACCGAAACTTCGATTTCTGAACTGGATGAACTTCCTGTAGATTATCTCTTTCGAGATTTTGACGAGATGAACAAAATCGAACAAAAAGCTTTGAAATTGGCCAACGGAAAAGTTTTGGATATTGGATCAGGAGCTGGTTCACATTCAATTTATCTTCAGAATGATAGAGGTCTTGAAGTTACAGCATTGGATATTTCTCCAAAATCGATCGAGGTTTGTAAACTGAGAGGTGTGAAGAATGCGGTCGCAGAAAATATGCTTCATTTTTCAGACGAAACTTTCGATACGATTCTTTTACTGATGAATGGAACCGGCATTTTCCAAAGTCTGAATGTCATTGATATTTATCTTCAAAAACTTAATTCATTACTCAATCCAAAAGGTCAGATTCTGATTGATAGTACCGATATTCTGTATATGTTTGATGAGGATGAAGATGGCGGTTATTACATTCCTGCCGATGGATATTATGGGGAATTAGATTACATTGTTCATTACAAAGACGAGTCGGAAGAACCGATAAAATGGTTATATCTCGATTTCAATACTTTTAAAAATGCTGCAGAACATAATGGTTTTAAAATTGAGAAAGTTTTGCAGGATGAAGATTCTTATCTGGCGAGATTGATTAAAAAGTAGGAAGAAAACCAATTGTTAAAGTTGGTGTAAATTAAAAATGACATTAGTAATCCCAACAAAATGGGAATTAATAGAGATTCTGAACGATAGGGTAATTTTTTAATAACCTCTATCCAAATGAAATATAAAACTAGAACTCCGAAAATTATGAAAAGTAATTCAGGGCTTTTTCTGTAGCTGGTCATTTCGTGTGCACTTTTCATTTTATACATTAAAGAAACTCCGAAATATTGAATTATCGAATAAATAAATCCCAATAAGATAACCAAGATGCCTTCTTTGTATTTTTTTAGTTTGAAAAAATTTAGTCCTAACAAAATTGCGCCAGAAACAAACCCAAAGAAGACTCCAAAAAATAAAATTATTCCTCTAGAATAAAGACGAATTGCATTCGCATCTTCTGTGATGTGGTCTTTTTTTAATTCTTTTTCTTCTCGCAAACGTTCTAATTCTTCGTTTTCTTTTTTATTAATTAATTTTTGAATGTTTTCCTTTTCTTCATCGGAAAAATCTCTGCCTCTTTCTATCAAAATTTCAAAAGCTATTTGAACAGCTTCGGGAACAAAGCGGCTGTCTTCTTTCAGATATTTTTCAAGCTCACTGTCAGAGAGCTTTTTTAAAACGTTTCTATTAACCATTGTGTAAGAAAAATGAGCACTAGAAAATGCTCATTTGTATATTTGAAATTAAATATTATCCAATCTCAATTCCGTTTTCCACAGTTTCATCAGGCGTTACAAAAGATAATTTTCCGTCTGGTTTTGTAGTTAACAAAAACATTCCCTGCGATTCAATTCCACGGATTTTTCTTGGTGCAAGATTCAATAAAATCATCACTTGCTTTCCAATTAATTCTTCTGGAGAAAAACTCTCAGCAACACCAGAAACCACAGTTCTAACATCAACACCGGTATCGACAATGAATTTCAGAAGTTTGTCTGCTTTTTCTACTTTTTCAGCTTCAAGAATAGTTGCAGTTCTCAAATCGATCTTAGCAAAATCATCAAATTGTATCTGGTCTTTCATAGGATTGGCGTTAGGATTTGTTTTTTTATTGTTTTGTTTGGTGTCTTCCAATTTTTGGATTTGAGCTTCGATAACATCATCTTCGATTTTTGAGAAAAGAAGAGAAGACTCGTTGATTTGATGACCTGTTTCAATTAAAACTGATTTCGTTTCAACATCATTCCAGTCGGATTTTTGAACATTAAACATATTCAGTAATTTTTCAGAACTGAAAGGCATAAATGGTTCACACAACTGTGCCAAAGCCACGGCAATTTGTGCCCCGACGAATAAGGAAGTCGCTGCTTTTTCGGGGTTGTCCTTGATGGTTTTCCAAGGTTCTTCCGTTTGAAGATATTGATTTCCGAAACGTGCTAAATTCATTAATGCGGTTAAAGAATTTCTGAATTCATAGTTTTCCAAGAAACCTGAAATTTCTTTCGCCGATTTATTGATTTCAGCTAATTCAGGAGCGTTGACATCACCTTGAGGAACAACTCCGTCATAATACTTATGAATCAATACAGCAACTCTGTTGATGAAATTTCCAAAAATCCCAACTAATTCTGAATTGTTTTTTGTCTGAAAATCTTTCCAAGTAAAGTTGTTATCCTTTGTTTCAGGAGCAGAAGAAAGCAATGCGTAACGCAAAACATCTTGTTGTCCCGGGAAGTCTTCCACATATTCGTGTGCCCAGACTGCCCAGTTTCTTGATGTCGAAATTTTATCGTTTTCAAGATTCAAAAATTCAAAAGCGGGAACATTTTTCGGCATAATAAAATCGCCGTGAGCTTTCATCATTGCAGGGAAAATAATACAATGGAACACAATATTATCCTTTCCTATGAAATGAACTAAATCACTTCCTTCACTTTGCCAATAATCTTTCCAGTCTTTTCCGTTTTTTGCAGCCCATTCTTTGGTAAAAGAAATATAACCAATAGGCGCATCAAACCAAACGTAAAGTACTTTTCCTTCAGCATTCGGAAGTGGAACAGGAACGCCCCAATTCAAATCTCTGGTCATTGCACGAGGCTTCAAGCCGTCGTTTAACCAAGATTTTACCTGTCCGTAAACGTTCGGTTTCCAGTCGTCTTTATGACCTTCGATGATCCATTCGTTTAGGAAATCTTCATATTCATTTAAAGGTAAATACCAGTTTTTTGTTTCTTTTAAAATCGGAACGTTTCCACTCAACATTGATTTTGGATTGATCAATTCTGATGGCGAGAGGGTAGAACCACATCTTTCACATTGGTCTCCGTACGCATTTTCGTTGCCGCAATTCGGGCAAGTTCCAACGATGTATCTGTCAGCTAAGAATTCTCCTGCCTGTTCATCAAAATATTGCTCAGACATTTCTTCCGTAAACTTTCCTTTTTCATAAAGAACTTTAAAGAAATCCTGACTTGTTTCACGGTGATTCGCCGAGGTCGTTCTTGAATACTCATCAAAAGAAATTCCCAGATCTGAGAACGATTTTTTGATGATTTCGTGGTATTTGTCAACGATATCCTGTGGTGTAACGCCTTCTTTTTTAGCTCTTATGGTAATAGGAATCCCATGCTCATCGCTTCCGCAGATAAACGCAACATCTTTTCCTGACCTTCTTTGGAATCTAGCATAAACATCTGCAGGAATGTAAACTCCCGCCAAATGCCCAATATGAACCGGTCCGTTTGCGTAAGGCAAAGCCGCCGTAATCATCTTTCTGTTTGACATTTTTTAATAAAAATTTGAATCGCAAAAATACGATTTTCATTTTGAAATATAAGAGTTATAAATATAGAGTTGCAACTTATACTTTGATTTCACGAAAGATTAAAATCTATTTTTAAGTGTATATTTTTTCAATTGTCTACTTAGTACCTTTCTATATCCTATGTTCGTTCATTCTGTGATTGATTGAGATTTATTATTTTGCTGTTTTTGGTTTATTAATTTAATTTTAAAATAATTTTAATTTAATTTTTTAAATTTTATTAAAGTCACGAATTTATTGGTATTTTCTATGATTTAAAATATTCTAAAATTACAAATTGTTTCATTTTTGATTAATATAGGATTAATATTGGTTAATTTAGAAGAAGAAAAAGAAGGTTTAGAATAATGAAAATTGGTAAAAACTGTTATTTGTTAATAAATATAGCTGTTGGTTAAATATTTGAAAATCAATTTATTATGTTTTTTAAGGGAGAAATTTATGTTAAAATGTTGTACTATATTAACAGATTTTAAAAATATTTTAACAGAATATTGTTTTTTTTATAAATTAGAAAACTCGATTAAGAGTAATTCTGAACAATTTAGAAAATAATATAAACCTTAAAAATTTATTTTTTGTGAGAAACTATAATGTATTAAAAATTGCTCCTGCATTTTTATTGCTTGGATCAATGCTACATGCACAACAAAATGATTCGGTGAAAAAAGAAACCGAGATCGAACAGGTTGTGTTGATTGGTTATGGTGCAAAGAAGAAGTCTGATTTGACGGGCTCTGTAACTGCGCTTACTGATAAAGATTTTAATAAAGGGGCTATAGTTAGCACGCAACAATTACTGCAAGGAAAAGCTGCTGGTGTTACAATTAGTAATGATGGAGCTCCTGGTGGTGGTGCAAGCGTTACAATTAGAGGTATTTCTTCTATTTCTGGGAATACTGATCCCCTTTACGTTATTGATGGAGTTGCTATTACCCGAGAAAGTACGGGTGGAGTTGGCAATCCATTAAATTTGGTAAATCCTAATGATATTGAGTCTATCTCAGTCTTAAAAGATGCTTCCGCCACTGCTATATATGGTGTTAGAGCTTCTGCTGGTGTGATTATCGTTAAAACTAAAAGTGGTAACCAAGGTAAATGGAAGTATAATTATTCTGGAAATGTTCAACTGAATACAACAATGAATACTTATGATGTTTTTTCAGCCTCACAACTTACGGATATAGTTAAAAATCAATTACCTGGAAAATATGATTTATTAGGAATAAAAGATGCTTCAGGTAATCAAGTTCTTTATGATACAGATTGGCAGAAGGAAATTTATCAAAAAGCTTGGGGAACTGCGCAAGACTTTAGCGCAAGAGGTAATGCTTTTAAAGGTAAATTACCTATGCGCTTATCCATTGGTTATAATAATAATGATGGGATTTTGAAAACATCCAATTTTGAAAGGATGAATGCAAGTATTAATTTAACACCTAAATTATTAAATGATAATTTGCTGGTCACTATTAATGCAAAAGGTACAAAAACAAAATATAGATATGCTGATACAGGAGCAGTAGGTCAGGCAATAGCAATGGATCCTACAAAACCCGTGACATCTGATCTTCCTCTTTATCAAAATTATGGAGGCTATGTCCAATGGTTACAAGAATATCCTGTTGGAGGAAATACTTATGTAAGTACACCTCAAAATGTGGGTTTGGGGAATCCAGTTGCAACTTTAGAGGGGAAAAGAAATATTGCAGATGTAAAACAATTTCTTGGATCATCAGAATTTGAATATAAATTTCCTTTTCTGAAAGGTTTAAGTGCGGTTGCCAATTTAGGTTTAGAATATGTTGAATCTGAAACTACAAATGATAACCAAGCTTATTTGACGGCTATGAATACCAGTACAGGTGCTCAGATTCCTTATGCAGATATTAGTAATCAGGTTAGAAATAACCAATCTTTGGATTTATATCTTAAATATAGTAAAAGTGATTTTAATTCAGGAATTATATCAGATTTAGGTTTTACAGGTGGGTATTCTTATCAAAGCTTTAGAAATGCAGGTGACTCATCAAAATATCTGTATGATCCATCACAATATTCTTATAGCTATTATAGAGACAAAGGTGTTTTGATTTCATTTTTTGGTAGAGGTAATATCTCTTTTGTAGATAAATATTTGTTGACACTTACGGTTCGTCACGAAGCTTCTTCTAGATTTAATAATAGTGAATATCGTTGGGCGACATCTCCATCAGCTGCTTTTGCATGGCAAATGAAAAAGGAAGATTGGCTGAAAGACAATAACTTCTTTAGTGATATGAAATTACGTTTAGGTTGGGGGATTACTGGAAACCAAGATTTGGGTAATAACTGGTATCCAACACTCGCATATTATAATACTGTAAATAGCTCATTGGCTAATTTTGTGGTATATGCAAATGGTATTAATCAAGCCCCGATTTTTGTAAGTACAATTAATCCTAATGCTTATAATAGCCAATTGAAATGGGAGAAAACGGCTCAATATAATATGGGATTAGATTTTGGTATTGTTAAAAGAATTTCAGGGTCTATAGATTACTGGAGAAAAGATATCCAAGATTTATTATATTATGCATTTCTACCTGCTGGAGCTAACTATAATAGTAAAATCAATGGGAATTTTGCAGAGATAAAAAGTCAAGGGATAGATCTCGATCTTAATTTCAAGATTGTTAATAAAAGCAGAACCAAGTTTGATATAGGGATGAATATGGGTTGGGTAGATATGAAAACTACCAAAGTTAATGTTGATGGAAGTATTGATGCGACAAGTTTTGGAGGCTTAAGTGGATTGACGCAAAATCCAAATGTACAAGCAATGAGTGTTGATCGTATGCCTTTTGAATTTTATCTTTACAAACAAGCTTATGATACCAATGGAAGACCTTTAGAAGGTGTTTTTGTTGATATGAACGGCGACGGGAAAATTACACCGGACGATAGATATCTTACAGGAAAGTCTGGTATTCCAGATGTTACATTTGGTTGGAATACTTTCTTGCAAGTTGGCAATTTTGACCTTAGAACAGTTTGGAGAGCAAGTGTGGGTAACTATGCGTTCAATAATATTAATGCAAGATATTCCACTTTAAAGTATATTGATTCTGATGGTTTTGGTGCTGTGAATAATACAGTTACCAATTATAATAATACAGGATTTGTAAACGCTCCAGGAAGTTTTCAATTTATTTCTGATCTGTATTTAGAAAATGCATCTTTTGTTAAATTGGATAATATAACAGCAGGTTATGTATTTGATAATTTTTTAAACACTAAAACTAGATTTAGATTTTACGGCTCAGTTCAAAATGTTTTCACAATTACTAAGTATTCTGGACTAGATCCGGAAGTAGGTACAGATAGAAGTAAATTAGGTGTGGATTGGAATCTTTATCCTAGATCAAGAGTATTTACATTTGGTGTTAATGTAGATTTTTAAATCAAAAAATATAATAAAATGAAAAAATCAATATATAGAATAATTTTTATTGGAGGATTTTCTCTATTCTCTATGTCTTGTCTCAATGATTTGGACCAAGTTCCTGAAGATGGAAGAGTTACGGTTGAAAATCAATTTGCAAATGACCCTTATGTAACCTATGTTGGACTAAATGCAAAATTATATGCTCAACTCAGCATTGCTGGACAAGGCGGTCCAAATGGTGAAGTGACAGACTCCTCAGATTTAGATGGTTTTGACGGAGGGTCATCAAATTATTTCAGAGTGTGGTGGAGTGCTCAAGAACTGCCAACGGATGAAGCAAAAAATAGCTGGGAAGGTGATGATGGTATGATAGATTTATCAGCGACAAATTTGAATTCTTCTAATAAAGTTATAGATAACTTTTTCTACAGAATCTTTACAGCAATTTCTAAAACAAATGAATTTGTTAGAGAATCAACAGAAGAAAAAATTAATAGTAGAGGATTAAATGATACACAAAAAGCAGAAGTTCACTATTTTAGAGCAGAAGCTAGATTTTTGAGAGCACTACTTTATTTTCATGCAATTGATAATTTCGGTAATGTTCCTTTTATTGATGAAACAGATTTGCCAGGAACAACAGCTCCAAAGGTTAGAACAAGACAAGAAGTTTTTAATTATATCGAAAGTGAATTAATTGATATAATCCCTCAACTAAGACCAGCAAAAAGTATTTATGGAAGAGCTGATAAAGCTGCTGCTGGAATGTTGTTAGCCAAGCTATATCTTAATGCTGGTGTCTATACAGGTACTACAAGATATGCTGATTGTAAAAAAGCTTTAGAAGAAAACGTTCTTAATGCTGGTTATAAAATTGATACAAATTATGCAGACACTTTCAAAGGAGACAATCAAACTTCAACCGAAATTATATTCCCAATAGTTTCAGATCCTAATAATGCACAGTCTTATGGTAACATGTCCTATGTTATTAATGCAGCAGGAATTGGTAAAACAGATGGAATAGATTTGCAACCAGCATTTTATTTGGGAACATCTGGACAATGGGGAGGAAATAAAACTACTAGAGAGTTTATCGGTTTGTTTAATACAAGTGATAAAAGAGCAATGTTTGACAAAAGAGATGGTCTCATAGAGTTTATTTCCGATTTATCTGTAGATAGACAAGGTTATAGAGTAACCAAGTTTACAAATATTAGAAAAGATGGGTCTTACATTGCTGGAGGAAGTGGGTCTAACTTTGTTGATACTGATTTTCCAATGTTTAGATTATCAGATGCTTATTTGATGTATGCGGAATGTGCATTATATGGCGCTGCCGATAAAAACACGGCTGCTAATACCTACGTTAATCCTTTAAGAAAAAGAGCTGGGCTATCAGATATTTCTGGATCCGATATTACTGAGAAATTTATTATCGAAGAAAGAGGAAGAGAATTGTATTGGGAAGGTCATAGAAGACAAGATTTGATTAGGTTCAATAGATTAGCTGGGGGTGAATATCCTTGGAACTGGAAAGGTTCGGCTAATGGAAACTCATTGCCGGCTACTGTTAACCTAATGCCAATCCCTTATAATCAGGTGATTATGAATTCTAATTTAAAACAAAATCCTGGGTACTAAATTATACAAAAATGAAAAAACATATATTCAATAAAATAATTATATCAAGTATATTAGCCTTTGGACTCGTATCCTGTGATAATGGAGATAAAGTAATAGAAGAAGCAGTATCTACACCAATTGTTGCAGATTTATCAACACAGACACTGGTCTTAGATTCTAATTTTCCAACAAATCCTGCATTAACTATTAGCTGGGAATCTGCTGGATATAGTGCGCCAACAGAAATAAAATATGATGTCGAGATAAGTGCAACACAAACATTTGAAACACCTTATGTGCTTACATCTTTGGCTCAATCTATAAGATATGTAACATTTACTGCAAAAGAATTAAATGAATCTGCGAAGAAAATTGGATTAGTACCATATGATGCTCAAAATATGTATTTTAGAGTAAAATCATATCTTGGGGATAAATTGCTTTTGCAAACTTCAAATGTATCCAAACTAACTATCACGCCATATCAGGCAAGTCCGACATACGATTATATAGATTTATATTTAATTGGAGATGCAACTGCGGCGGGATGGGATAATTCTGCGAGTAACGATAATCTATACCCATTACTTAAAACAGCTGGTGATAAAACAAAATATAGTTATACAGGCTTCTTTAAAACTGGAGGGTTTAAGATGATTCAAGTAAAAGGTTCATGGGATTTGCAATATGGATTAGGTTCTGCTTCTGGTAATTTAGACACTAGTGGAGGTTCTGGTAATATATCTATTGCTGCAGACGGATATTATAAGCTCGAAATTAATACAGCAACACTTTCATATACATTAACAAAGTTGTCTGATCCAACAACGACATATAATAATGTCTCTATAATTGGAAATGGCAATGATTGGAATACTGATATACAGTTTGCTAAATCTAGTTTTGACCCGCATGTTTGGATAAAGACTCTGAATATCTCTTCAGGTGAAATTAAGTTTAGAGCAAACAATGCTTGGGACGTAAGTTGGGGATCCGACACTGAGTTTTTTGGTACGGCAACTATTGGCGGTGCTAATATCCCAATAACAGACGAGTGGAATTATAGTGTTTATTTCAATGATTTCACAGGTGCATATTCAATTATACCTGTAAAATAATCTTTAATTATTAAAATTTTATGAAACATATATTAAAATTACTTATAATGTCCTTGATTATTTCGGTTGTATTTACTGGATGTACACACGAGGACGTAGATTGGACAACTAAAGAGGCTAGTTTTAAGTTAAATGATACTTCTTTAGGTGGCGCAGAAAACGTACTGTATGAAACAATGAAAAATAATCCTTTTACCTTAGTTTGGGAGTCTATAGGAAGCGGAGAGTATAAAGCTGAATTGTCTACAACAGCAGATTTTACGGATAAGACAGAGTTGGGAATGTCTACCGAAAATAGCCTTACGAGTACAATTGGAATTTTAAATACCAAATTATTACAATTAGGTTTTTCGCCTTATACCTCTCAATTAGTCTACATAAGAATTGTAAAAGGTTCCGATGCTTCCAATGTAATAAGTTTTGCGGTTAAAGTCTATCCCACAAATGGGCCAATAATTACTGCTCCAGCAAACGGAAGCACAATTACACTTAATTCAGCAAATCAATCTGCAATAGCAACTACAATTACTTGGAATGATTATTCTTCGTATGGTTCTAATGTGAGTGTGGTTTATACGGTAGAAATTGCTAAGAAAGGAGCAACTACTTTTTCCACTTTAGGAGAGGTAACAAGCGTAAAATCTTTTGCAATTAGCAATAAAGATTTAAATACAGCTGCTTTAACTGCAGGAGCAACTGTGAATGTAGAAACAGAATTAGATTTTAGAATTACAGCAAAAACCAATTTCTCTACACCTGGAATCGAACTGAAATCTGCAGTAGTAACAGCCAAGCTTACTCCATATCAAGTAGATTATCCAGACTTCTTCTTGGTTGGTGGCGCAAGTGCAATTGGCTGGACTCCTGGTGATGCAATTAAATTGTACAAACATGATAATATTTCTGAGGTTTATACTTATCTGCAACCGGATCAATTTAGATTTTTAGGTCAGCAAAGTTGGACTGGAATTAATTATAGTATTGATGACCCAAGAACTGATGCAGGTAACAGATATTTCAAAACAGTATCTTCCAATGTTGAGTTTGGTGATCATGAAAATATGAAGTTTACAGGAACTGCCGGCATTTATAAAGTTGTGATCGATGCTGATTTTGGAGTTAAGTCTCTTACAGTCACTCCATCCAATATAACTTCTTGGGATATTCCAAATCTTTATATTGTAGGATCTATTAATGACTGGACTCCTGCTAATTCAACTGAGTTTACACCTTTGGGTAACGGAGTTTTTGAGACTTATGTACAATTACCGGATAATTCGGAATTCAAATTTATAGGCCAGAAATCTTGGGGTAGTTTAGAGTGGGGTAACATTAATAAAAATAATGATGGTAACAGTGGCTACTTAGGCCCTAAAGATGATAACAGCAATATCAAGTTTTCAGGTGGTAATACTTACTATAAAATTACTGTTAATATCAAAACGGGAAAGTATAAGATTGAACCCGTATAGATTTTATTAAAATAGAGAAAAGTGTTGCGGTTTCGCAACACTTTTTTTATATTGTAACCAATATATAAACCTTAGGAAAATGAAAAAGATCAGCATTGGAGCAGTATTGTTCTCATTGATGTTTACAGGGCTCAATGCCCAAAGTCTAAAATCGCCGGACGGAAAATTCGAAATGAATTTCCAGCTAAAAAATGGCGTTCCTTTTTATAATTTAAAATATAATGGAGGTATAGTTGTAGAAGATTCCAAATTGGGATTGAGATTATTGAAAGACGGTGACATTCAGTTTGCTTCCGAAATCGAGAATAAAAATAATGAAGGGCGAAACCTGAATTACGGATTCGAGAAAACAGGCGAGAAGAGGGACTCCAAAAACGAAACCTGGCAGCCTGTTCTGGGAGAAAAGAAAAATTACATCAATAATTATAACGAACTTGCCGTTACCCTTAATCAAAAAGAAAATGACAGAAATATTGTTATCAAGTTCAGGTTATTCAACGATGGATTAGGTTTCAGATACGAATTTCCACAGCAGAAAAACCTTAACTATTTCATCATTAAAGAAGAAGATTCAGAAATTGACCTACCTACAGATATGAAAGCGTGGTGGCTGGCAGCGGATTATGATACGGAAGAGTACGTTACTCAAACGACAAAGTTATCCGAAATTCCGGCAAAATGGCCGACTTCCTACGAGGGAAATGCTTCGCAGAATCTCGTAAAAAATGGAGTTCAGATGCCATTGATGATGAAAAAAGAAGGCGCAAGCCCGCTTTATGTTAATATTGCGGAAGCTGCCGTTCTCAATTATCCTGCGGCAAATCTGGAATTGGACGCCACAAATTTCAAATTCAAGACGCATCTCACACCGGATGCTCAGGGTGCAAAAGGCTATATGCAGACTCCACAGACAACACCTTGGAGAACCATTATCGTGTCTCCGAAAGCAGAAGAAGTTTTGGATTCCAAAATGCTGTTCAACCTGAATGAACCAACACAATACAAAGATACATCGTGGATTCACCCTACAAAATATATGGGCGTTTGGTGGGAAATGATTATCGGAAAATCACAATGGGCTTATTCTACTGCGGACAATGTTCACATTGGGAAAACGGATTTTTCCAAACTGACTCCTAACGGAAAACACGCAGCCAACAACACCAAAGTGAAGGAATATATCGACTTTGCCGCTGCCAACGGTTTCCAGGGGCTCTTGATTGAAGGCTGGAACGTTGGTTGGGAAGATTGGTTCGGACATTCCAAGGAATTTGTTTTTGATTTCATCACACCTTATCCAGATTTTGACATCAAAATGCTGAACGACTATGCCCATTCCAAAGGCATCAAACTGATTATGCACCACGAGACTTCTGGCTCAGCTGCCAACTATGAAAGATGGGCGGACAAGGCATTCAAGCTGATGAATGATTACGGCTACGATGCCGTGAAGACCGGATATGTTGGAAACATCATTCCAAGAGGTGAGCATCATTACAGCCAGTGGACCATTAACCATTACCACAGAATCATAGAAAAGGCTGCTGAACATAAAATTATGGTCAACTCGCACGAGTCTGTACGTCCAAGTGGAGAAAGCAGAACCTATCCGAACTGGATTGCGGCTGAAGCTGCAAGAGGAACTGAGTTCGAAGCATTTGCAGGAAATAATCCTGACCATCAGACGATTTTGCCATTTACAAGATGGATGGGTGGACCAATGGACTACACGCCGGGTATTTTCCAAACCAAATTGGACTATTACTTCCCAGGCGATAAGCGTTTCGTGAAAACCACGCTGGCTAAGCAGTTGGCACTTTATGTGGTGATGTATCAGCCGCTTCAGATGGCTGCAGATTTACCGGAAAATTATGCCAGACATATGGACGCTTTCCAGTTTATCAAGGATGTGGCTGCAGATTGGGATGATACAAAAATTCTTTCCGCAGAACCTGGAGATTACATTCATACAGCAAGAAAAGCTAAAGGAACTGACAATTGGTTCGTAGGTGGAATTACAGATGAAAACGCGCGAGATTTCACAGTCGATTTCTCTTTCCTGGACAAAGGCAGAAAGTACGAAGCGACAATCTACGAAGACGGAAAAGATGCAGATTACATCAACAATCCACAGAGTTACCATATCTACAAAAAGACAGTTGACAGCAAAACAAAATTGCCGGTTCATCTAGTAAGAAGTGGGGGTTACGCAATCTCTGTGAAGCCTGTAAAATAAAAATTTTCCTTCCTCGAAGGGGTGGATTCCGAACTTGTTCGGAAGAGGGTGGTTAAATTTTCAGGAGCTTAATCCCGCTTTCCGTTGCAAACCTAACAGAGTGGTTCGACGAAGTCAATCTTTTTTGCAACACGTTTTGTCAGGCTGAGGTTCTCGAAGCCCACGCAAAAAAGGATTTCCACTGCAATCGGGGCTATGGGTTTCTACATCAATCAAAACTTTGTCAGAGTTTGAGGCTTTGACAAAGTTTTCCTTAATTTCTCAATATTCCAAAGAATGAATTGGATTTCCAAGATTTTCAACAAACAAAATACATTTCTGTTCTTATTGATAGGAATGGTCATCTTGGCGAAAGTCATTCCTTTCCACGAGTCATACAATCACTATTTTAATCTGTCGGGATTTATAGATTGGGGAATTGCGGGAATTTTTCTGTTGTATGGACTGAAGCTCAATCTCAAAGAAGTTGTGAAAGATGTCTCCAAATGGAAACTGCATTTGTTGATTCAGTCGGGAACATTCATTGTTTTTCCTTTGTTGGCGTTGATGTTTTATCCTTTTGTAAAAGACACACACTATGAAAATATCTGGCTTTCGGTATTCTTTTTAGCGAGTTTGCCTTCCACAGTTTCATCATCTGTGGTAATGGTTTCGATAGCCAAAGGAAATGTCACTTCAGCCATTTTCAACGCATCCATTTCCGGAATTATCGGGATTGTAATGACTCCGCTTTTGATGAGTTTCTTCCTCGCAACTAATGGGGAATCTGACAATCAATCCGAGATTATTCAGCAATTATTAATCAAAGTATTATTGCCAATTATCTTGGGATTAATATTGAACCCAATCTTCAAAAAATGGGTCACAAAATATGCGAATATTATTTCAGAATTTGACAGACTGATTATTTTGCTCATTGTTTACGAAAGTTTCTCTCACGCTTTCATCGATAATATTTTCGTGGCAGTTCCAGATCTTGTGTTTATTGCTTTGGCTTTTAGTGTTGTCTTTTTGTTTTTTGCAACCTATTACATCCTGAAATTCATAGCAGAAAAACTGAATTTCAAACCGAAAGATGTCATCACAACGACCTTCTGCGGTTCAAAGAAATCCTTAGTTCATGGTAGTTTGTTCCTATTGGTTTTAGGAATTCCGGATGACCAGAAAGTTTTGTTTCTGTTACCGGTAATGATTTACCACAGTTTTCAATTATTCTACGTAAGTTGGTTGGCAAATAAAATTGCTAAAGAGAAGATGTTGAGGTAGTTTGATATTGACAAATATTTGAAATTAATAATTCATTTTAAAAGTGATTATATGAATAAAATAATGACACTCCTTACTTTTTTTATTTTCATTTTAGGATTTTCTCAGACACATCGTTTCATCTATGAAGTGAATTATAAAAAAGATTCTACAGAGAGTGAGATTACTAAGGAATATTACCATTTGGATATTAATCCCAAGGAAACACTGTTTTATGATAGAACTTTTTTTGAATCAGATTCTATTATGAAAGCCAATAGCAATAGCGGATTTCCGGTTCCAAATATGAATAATATTGTCCTTCATAAAAAAGGGACTAAATTTTTCGAAGATTACGAGTTTATCGGTTGGGATGTAATTAAAAGAACTTCGGAGCCTGCACAAATTTGGACACTTACTAATGAGAAAAAGAAATTAGATAATCTGGAAATTCAAAAAGCAGTCAGTCATTGGGGCGGAAGAAAATGGACGGCTTGGTTTGCAAAAGAAATCCCTTTTTCAGAAGGTCCTCAAAAATTTCACGGACTGCCTGGACTTATTGTCATTTTAGAGGATGAACGTCATAATTATTCTTTTAAGTTGGTTAATTCTAAAAATTATTCCGAAACCAAATCCATAGATTTTTTTAAAAATATATTTCCTAGGTCTTTGTTTCTAGATGAGTCTAAGTATAAAAAATTTAAACTCAATTTCTATCAAGACCCTTTAGCTTATGCGAAAAATGGAACAATAGAAGTTACATCTGAAAATAAACTGGCTTTAGATGACGGTACTATTGTAACTCCGGAAAATATAAAAGAAGTGACACTTATACAGCAAAAAAGAATTAAAAAGTATTATAATCCTATAGAATTAGATAATGCAATTCATTATCCTTAAATTTTATAAAGACCTTTCTTAAAATATAGACCTTAAAAAATTAAACCTTATGAAAAAAATATTAACCATTTCTTCCATCGTATTTTCTTCTATTTTCTATTCTCAAGTTCAGAAAGTGGAACCGGCATTCTGGTGGAGCGGAATGAAAAATCCTGAACTACAACTATTAGTTTACGGAAAAGATATCCAAAATCTTCAACCGGAATTTTCGACCGGGATAAAAATCAAACAAGTCAAAAAAGTCGAAAATCCAAATTACCTTTTCGTAACCATCGACACAAACGGCGTTCAGCCACAAAAAGCAAAACTGAATTTCAAAAACGGAAACAAAACCGTTAAAACCATCGATTACGAATTCAAGCAAAGACAACAAAATTCGGAGAACAGAGATTCTTACACGTCTTCTGATGTGATGTATCTGATAATGCCGGACCGTTTCGCCAACGGAAATCCGAAAAATGACAACACGCCAGACACGGCTGAAAAATCGGACAGAAGCAAAACTGGTGGACGTCACGGTGGAGACATTGCGGGAATTGTCAAAAATTTGGATTATTTGCAAGAATTAGGTGTTACAACACTTTGGAATACACCTTTGTTAGAGGATAATGAACCGTCTTACTCTTACCACGGTTATGCGCAAAGTGATTATTACAAAATCGACCCACGTTACGGAACCAATGAAGATTACAAAAACCTCGCTGATGAACTTCACAAAAGAAAAATGAAACTCGTGATGGATTATGTGACCAATCATTGGGGTTCAAAAAGCTGGATTATCAAAGATTTGCCTTCAAAAGATTGGATTCATTACTGGAACGGACAAGAAAATGGTTTCCAAAGAAGTAATTACAGGATGACAACGCAATTCGATAGCAATGCAGCGAAAGTTGACGAAGCAGCATGTATGGACGGTTGGTTTGATACCACAATGCCGGATATGAATCAATCTAATCCGATGGTTGTGACTTATATGGCGCAGAACGCCATCTGGTGGATAGAATATGCCGGTCTGGACGGTTTCCGCGTCGATACGTATTCTTACAATGACAAAAAAGGAATTGCAGATTGGACCAAAAAAATCACGGACGAATATCCAAAATTCAATATTGTAGGTGAAGTCTGGATGCACGACCAGGCGCAGATGTCTTATTGGCAAAAAGATTCCAAAATCGCTGCGATAGAAGGTTATAATTCTTATCTGCCTTCTGTGATGGATTTTACCCTTCACGATGCTCTGGGTCAGGTTTTCCGTGAGGATTCCGGCTGGGATTCCGGGATGCAGAGAGTTTACGACAATCTGGCGAATGATTTTCTTTATCCGAATATCAATAATCTGTTGGTTTTTGCTGAGAATCACGACACGAATAGATTTAATCAAATTTTTCCGAAAGTCGAGGATTACAAATTAGCAATGAGCTTGATTTTGACCATTCGTGGAATTCCACAATTGTATTACGGTTCCGAAATCGGAATGGCTGGCGACAAAAACAACGGTGGCGACGGCGAAATCCGAAAAGATTTCCCTGGAGGCTGGGCTGGCGATGCGAATAATGCATTCACAAAATCAGGAAGAACAGCTTCTCAAAACGACTATTTTGATTTTACCAAAAAACTTCTAAATTGGAGAAAAACGAACGAAGCGGTTCATACAGGAAAAACCTTGCATTACATCCCGAACAACAACGTTTATGTTTATTTCAGATATACGGATAGCAAAAGAGTAATGGTGGTTATCAATAACAATAAGGAAACTCAAAACTTAGATTTGAAGCGTTTTTCTGAAGGTCTGAAGAATTTTACAAAAGGAAAAGACATCATTTCTGACAAAGATTTTGATTTAAAAACAAATTTGTCTGTTCCTGCAAAATCTTCATTAATTTTAGAATTAAAATAATTGAATTCAAAACAAGAAAATGTAATTGAGTTTCCGAACAAATTTTTACATTCGTTTAATGATATTTTGACTATGAAAAATCAATTGCAATTAGCAAATCGTTTTCGGGAAGTTATCCTAAATGGAACTTGGATTGCAAATACAAATTTCAAAGATCAGCTGGAAAATTTGGATTATAAATTGGCTACGGCTAAGTTTCAGAATCTTAATACGATTGCTGTTCTTGCACAGCATATTCATTATTATATCAAAGGAATTAAAAACGTATTGCTTGGTGGAGATTTGGATATAAAAGATAAATTCAGTTTCGATTTTCCACCCGTAAAATCTCAGGAGCAATGGGAGAATTTTCTTGATGATTTCTGGAAAGATTCTGAAGAATTCGTAAAACTGATAGAAATGTTGCCGGAAGAAAAACTCAATAATGATTTTGTTGACGAAAAATATGGAACGTACATCAGGAATCTTGACGGAATGATAGAACATAGCTATTATCACCTGGGTCAGATTGTATTAATCAGAAAAATAATAGAAACTCAAAAATAAACTTGAAATGAAAAAAATAATTTCCATTTTCATACTATCTTTTTTGATATTTTCGATTCCTATTTCTGCACAGAAGAAGGGCTTTTACGAGAATGTTCAGAAAAAGAATATTAACAAATTATTGGATGATTTCAACATATTTGCAGCTAACGCAGATTTTGATAAGTATTTTGATTGCTTTGCAGAAGAATCAACTTTTATCGGGACAGATGCAACAGAAGTTTGGAACAAGCAAGAATTCAAAGATTGGGCAAAACCATTTTTCGATAAGAAAACAACGTGGAATTTCAAGTCCTTAAAACGAAATATCTATTTCAGCAAAGATGGAAATTATGCTTGGTTTGATGAGATTTTGGATACACAGATGAAAATCTGCAGAGGTTCAGGTGTTCTGGAAAAAATCAGTGGAAAATGGAAAGTGAAACAATACGTTCTTTCGGTAACAGTTCCCAATGAAGTGGTTGATGAAGTGACCAAAATTAAAACACCAATCGAAGATGTTTTGATTCAGAAATTAAAATAATATATAAATACCTTAAAAATAAATGACTAAAAAAATTAAACCTAATCTTTCCATCGCTCAGATTATCAATATGAGTATGGGATTTTTGGGAATCCAAATGGCATTTGGCCTGCAAAATGGTAATGCCAGCCGAATTTTACAAAATTTAGGTGCAGATGTACATCATCTTTCCCTTTTTTGGCTAGTCGCGCCTGTTACAGGATTAATTGTTCAGCCAATTATCGGACATATGGGAGATAATACTTGGAGTCCGTTGGGAAGAAGAAAACCTTATTTTTTGATTGGTGCAGTTTTGTGTGCTATTGGATTGGTTTTACTTCCGAATGCTGCTTCTGTTACATCAATGATGGCTGCAAATGTATTATTACTTGCTGTGATTTTCCTAGCAATGATGGATGCATCTATTAATGTGGCTATGGAACCTTTTCGTGCTCTGGTAGGCGATATGTTACCAAAACATCAGGGAACTCTAGGTTTTTCCGTCCAAACGATTTTAATTGGAATTGGAGCTGTAGTTGGTTCAAATCTTCCTAAATGGCTTACCGAAATAGGAATTTCAAATGTTGCTCCTGAAGGATATGTAGCTGATAATGTAATTTATTCATTTTATATTGGCGCTGGATTTTTGTTATTAACTATTCTTTATACCATTTTCACAACTAAGGAATATTCTCCGAAAGAATTTGCAGAATTTACTGACGGTAAAGAACTTGTGGAAGAAAAATCGAAATTTTCTGATATTTTCAAAGATTTTGGCAATATTCCTGCTCAGATGAAACGATTGGGAATTGTTCAGTTCTTTTCTTGGTTTGCATTGTTCACAATGTGGGTTTTTACAACAAGTGCAATCGCAACACATCATTTTGGATTGTCCCCTAAAGATGGAAGTTCATTACAATTTAATCAAGCAGCAGATTTAACAAGTGAATTATTTGGATATTATAATTTATGGGCAATTCCATTTGCCTTTCTTCTGACACCAATAGCAAAACAGATAGGAAAAAAACAGACTCACGCATTAGCACTTTTTTGCGGTGGATTAGGATTGATTTCGATGTTTTTTATTAAGGATGTTTCTTATTTGAAATTTTCGATGGTTGGATTAGGGTTTGCCTGGGCAAGTATTTTAGCAATGCCTTATGCGATGTTAATCGATTCGATTCCTTCCAGAAAAATGGGCGTTTATATGGGAATTTTCAATTTCTTTATAGTAATTCCTCAAATTATTAATGGTTTCTTTGGAGGAACGATTGTCAATAAAATTTTTAGAGATTATGCAATAGACTACGTTACAGTGGGTGGTATTTGTATGCTTTTAGGCGCTATAATTACTATAGTCTTTATTAAATCAGAAGATGAAACGCCAAAAGAAATCGAAGAAGAAATCCAGCAGGTTCATTTTTAATTTAAAAGAATTTAATATTAAATCCGCCAATCGGTGGATTTTCGTTTTTATTGGAAAGAATTAGGTCAAAAATTAAAATTAAGCATCAAAACCTTATATTCTCAGTAAAATTTTAGACATCGTAATTTTCTAAGCTATCATAAATTGAGAATCAAGATCTTATGACTGTTTTCTGTTTTGATGAATATCGTATAAAAATCAATGTTTTGTATGTTTTTGATACTATTGAAATGAATTTTTTGTGAAACTATCAATATTTATTGAAATTAGTTTATACATTTGTACCGTTCAAAACAAGAAAATGAATAACTCAATAATTATTATTGTCATTTCTGTCATTATCGGATTCCGGTGGTGAGTGATGGCTTGTGATAATTTTTGAAATTGAAATATAACAGACCATTCTCATCACGAGAATGGTTTTTTATTTTAAAACAAAACATTTAATAAAATATAAAAACCGATACAAAATGTATTACAATGACGACAGTGTTCTCTTCTTTGATGGGGAATATGTGAAAGCAAAAGAAGCCAAGACCGACTTGTACGGTCAATCGTTGCATTACGGATATGCCGTTTTCGAAGGAATTAAATCTTATAAAACAGCCAATGGAACCAAAATTTTCAAAGCAGAGGAACATTACGACAGACTTCGTAAATCTGCAGAAACAATGATGATGCCTTTCGATTATTCTACCGAAGAAATGGTTGAAATAACCTACCAACTTTTGGAACTGAATAATCTGAGCAATGCTTACATTCGTCCATTAGTGATTTGTTCGCCGAATATGGCTTTGTCAAAAGGACAAAAAAGTTATCTAGTGATCGAAGTTTGGAATTGGGATAATGGTTATATGGCAAACAAAATGAGAATTATGACGTCGTCATTTGAACGTCCAAACCCCAAAGCTTTCAAAGTGGAAGCAAAAGTGAGCGGTCATTATGTAAACTCCATTTTGGCTTGTCAGGAAGCTAAGGATAAAGGTTTTGATGAAGCATTGGTTCTAGATGCAGAAGGCAATGTAGCTGAAAGTTCAGGTGCCAATATCTTCTTCGAGAAAGATGGAAAGTTATTTACTCCGGCAAAAGGAAGTATTCTTCCCGGAATTACCAGAGCGACAGTTTTTGAAATCTGCAATCAATTAGGAATTCCTTATGAGGAAAAGTTCTTCAAACCAGAAGAGATGAAAGGTGCAGATACAGGATTTTTCTGCGGAACAGCGGCAGAAATTGTAGCCTTGGATTCTCTTGATAACGTTCCTTTCAAACTGAATTGGGAAGACAGTTTATCAGCAAAAATTCAGACAGCTTATCGTCATTTGGTATTAGAAGAAGATTATTCTTATTTAAAATCCGACTTTCAATATGTGTAACGTAGAACTGAACAAATATTCCAAAACGCTTACAAAAGACCCGACTCAGCCTGCAACTCAGGCAATGTTTTACGGGATTGGTTTTCAAAAAGAAGATTTCGACAAAGCACAGATCGGAATTGCAAGTATGGGTTATGATGGCAACACTTGCAATATGCACTTAAATGATTTGGCTGAGATTGTAAAAAAAGGTGTTAAAGAACAAAATCTGGTTGGATTAATGTTCCACACAATAGGAATCAGTGACGGAATGACCAATGGAACCGACGGAATGCGTTATTCGCTTGTAAGCCGTGACATCATTGCAGATTCTATCGAAGCCGTTTGTGCAGGGCAATATTACGACGGATTAATTACGGTTCCAGGTTGCGACAAAAATATGCCGGGTTCCTTGATAGCGATGGCAAGATTAGATAGACCTTCGATAATGGTTTATGGCGGAAGTATTGCACCGGGACATTACAAAGGTGAAGATTTAAACATCGTTTCAGCTTTTGAAGCGTTGGGAAACAAAATCGCGGGCAAAATTTCTGAAGAAGATTTTCAGGGCGTGATTCAAAATTCCTGTCCGAGTGCAGGAGCCTGTGGCGGAATGTATACCGCCAATACAATGGCTTCCGCAATCGAAGCACTCGGGATGAGTTTGCCTTATTCGTCCTCTTATCCGGCATTAAGCAAAGAAAAAAAAGAAGAATGTCAGTTTGCTGGTCATTACGTTAAAATCCTTTTGGAGAAAGACATCAAACCATCCGATATAATGACACCAAAGGCTTTCGAAAATGCTTTAAGGCTGATTATGATTCTGGGTGGAAGTACCAATGCGGTTCTCCATTTTATAGCGATTGCAAAATCTATCGGATACAATTTGACTTTGGATGATTTCCAAAAAATCAGTGATGAAACACCATTTTTAGCCGACCTTAAACCAAGTGGAAAATATCTGATGGAAGATCTTCACAAAGTAGGTGGAGTTCCGGCTGTGATGAAATATTTATTGGATTTAGGCTTGCTTCACGGAGATTGTTTAACAGTGACAGGAAAAACCATTGCAGAAAATCTGGAACACGTGACTTCTATTATCGACAGACAGCAAAATATCATTCACGATATCAAAAATCCAATCAAAGAAACCGGACACATCAGAATTATGTACGGAAATCTTGCCGAGAAAGGCTCTGTTGCGAAGATTACAGGAAAGGAAGGTGCTTATTTCAAAGGAACAGCAATCGTTTTTGACGGAGAAAAAGAATTCATCAAAGGAATTGAGGATAAAAAAATACAGGAAGGAAATGTCGTGGTAATCAAAAACGAAGGTCCAAAAGGAGCACCCGGAATGCCGGAAATGCTGAAACCCACTTCTGCTTTGATGGGTTCAGGCTTAGGGAAAAATGTGGCATTAATTACAGACGGAAGATTTTCCGGAGGAACGCACGGTTTCGTAGTTGGTCATATCACACCTGAAGCTTTTTCCGGAGGATTGATTGGTTTGATTAAAGATGGCGATGTAATTGAATTGGATGCAGAAAAAAATACCATCAACGCACTGTTATCAGACGAAGAAATTGCCAGTAGAAAAGCCGGTTTCATTCAACCTGAATATAAAGTAAAAAGCGGTGTGTTATACAAATATGCTAAGTCTGTAGCAGATGCGTCGCAAGGTTGTGTAACCGACTTGTAACCGATAACGAATAAAATAAAATACAATCCCAACAAAGAACCTAAAGGGTTCAATTTGAATAACCGTAGGTGTAACTTATGGAGTAAATGAAAAATATTAAAAATGAATAATACCATTTCACAAGTAGAAAACATAGGATTAGAACAGCCAAAAGCGATAGAAATCTCCGGTTCAAAAGCCGTTTTAGAAGCTCTGTTACAAGAAAATGTCGACACGATTTTCGGTTATCCTGGTGGCGCAATTATGCCGATTTATGATACGTTGTACGACTATTCCGAAAAACTGAAACACATTTTGGTTCGCCACGAGCAAGGAGCGATTCACGCTGCGCAGGGATTTGCAAGAACTTCAGGGAAAACCGGAGCTGTATTTGCAACTAGTGGTCCTGGTGCAACCAATTTGGTGACAGGTTTGGCAGATGCGATGATAGACAGCAATCCGATTGTCTGCATTACAGGTCAGGTTTTTGCTTCGCTTTTAGGGACAGATGCTTTTCAGGAAACAGATGTTATCAATATTACAACGCCGGTTACCAAATGGAATTATCAGGTAACTGATGCAACAGAAATTCCCGAAGCCATTGCTAAAGCTTTTCATATCGCAAGTACAGGTCGTCCAGGTCCGGTTTTGATTGATATTACCAAAAATGCTCAGTTACAACTTTTTGAATATTTAGGATATAAAAAGTGTAATCATATCAGAAGTTATCGTCCTGAACCAGAAATCAGAAATGAATATATTGAGAAGGCTGCAGAACTCATTAATCAGGCAAAAAAGCCATTTGTTCTTTTTGGACAAGGTGTGATTTTAGGAAAAGCCGAAGAGGAATTCAAAGCTTTTATTGAAAAGATTAATCTTCCCGCAGCTGCGACGGTTATGGGATTGAGCGCATTGCCGACCAATCACAAACTACACGTTGGAATGTTAGGTATGCACGGAAATTATGCACCAAATGTTATGACCAACGAATGTGATGTTCTCATTGCAGTAGGAATGCGTTTCGATGACAGGGTTACAGGCCGTTTGGACAAATATGCAAAACAGGCAAAAATCATTCATCTTGATATAGACCCGGCCGAAATTGATAAAAATGTGAAAACAACCGTTCCTGTTTGGGGAAATTGTAAAAAGACTTTACCGATGTTGACAACGCTTCTCAAAGACAATGACCATTCAGAATGGTTGGGGAAATTCCGTGAGTTGGAAAAAGAAGAAATCAAAGAGGTCATTCAAAATGAACTGAATCCCACAACCGATGTAATGACAATGGGTGAAGTCATCAAAGTTCTTAATGAGCTGACAAATGGCGATGCAATCATCACAACCGATGTTGGTCAGCATCAAATGGTTGCTTGTCGATATGCTAATTTCAATAACTCTAAATCTAGCGTAACATCAGGCGGATTAGGTACAATGGGATTTGGTTTGCCGGCTGCAATCGGAGCTTGGTATGGTGCACCGGAAAAAACAGTGGTTGCAATCATTGGCGATGGCGGATTCCAGATGACGTTGCAGGAATTGGGAACGATTATGCAGTTCGGAGCTAAAGTTAAAATTCTGATTCTCAATAACGAATTTCTTGGAATGGTTAGACAATGGCAACAGCTGTTCCACGACAGACGTTACTCTTTTGTAAATATCACGAGCCCGGATTTCGTAGCCGTTGCAAAAGGTTATTATATCGACGGACAAAAAATCTCCGAAAGAAAAGACCTTAAAACAGCTTTGAAAACAATGCTAAATCACGATGGTGCTTATCTTTTGGAAGTAATGGTAGGAAAAGAAAATAACGTTTTTCCAATGGTAGCTCAGGGAACTTCGGTTTCAGAAATTCGTTTAAAATAAATTTTCAACAAAGTCCTGAAAGGACGACTTAATAAAGGATAGGATGAAAATCCTATCAAAACCCGAAGGGTTTAATATGAATAGCCGTAGGTGCAACCTATGGAATAAAAAATTAACATCCACCGAACCCAAAGGGTTCAATATCATTCCAATAACGGGAATTTTGAAAAACAAAACAATGGAAAAACAAGAATTTACCATCACACTATACACAGAAAATTCGGTTGGATTAATCGGCAGGATTTCAGGGATTTTTTCACGAAGAAAAATCAATATCGAGAGTTTGAATACTTCTCCTTCCGAGGTCGAAGGCATTCACAGATTCACAATTCTCATTAATGAAACCGAAGAAGTTGTCAGAAAACTCTGCCGCCAGCTGGAAAAACAAATTGATGTTCTGAAAGCCTATTTCAATACCGATGATGAGATTGTCTGGCAGGAACAGGCACTTTATAAAGTTCCCGCAAATGTTGTGACAGAAAAAGTTTATGTAGAACGGTTGCTTCGTCAGTATGGCGCCTCTACGGTTGTGATTCGTCAAGATTATATTGTTTTTGAAACCGCAGGACATCGTGAAGAAATCGACCGATTGACTGAGGAACTTAACAAATACGGACTTATCGAATTTGTCCGAGGCGCAAGAATCGCTATCATCAAAAACAGCGCAGGAATCCACGAAAAAGTCCTTGAATTCGAAAAAAGAGAACCTTCACCTGAGCTTATTGAAAACGAATATCTTGACAAAAGAGACGACGTTTTCACAATGTAACCAAACAATCAAACTTTATTGAGCGTAAGCGCCTTTGTGAACTTAAAAACATTCAATTGTTAAAAATCTTCGTGCGCTTTGTGTTCAAAATTAAAATAAAATCAATTATCAATAATCATTTATCAATTATAATATAATGGCAAATTATTTCAATACCTTATCACTCAGAGACCAGTTACATCAGTTAGGACAGGCAGAATTTATGGACAGTTCAGAGTTTTCTGATGGCGTTTCTGCGTTGAAAGGAAAGAAAATCGTAGTGGTTGGTTGCGGAGCTCAAGGCCTCAATCAAGGTCTGAATCTTAGAGACAGCGGACTGGATGTGTCTTACGCATTACGTCAGGAAGCAATCGACCAAAAAAGAGATTCGTGGAAAAACGCAACCGAAAATAATTTCAAAGTCGGCACTTATGAAGAACTGATTCCCACTGCGGATTTGGTAATTAATTTGACTCCGGACAAACAACATACTTCCGTGATTAATGCGGTTCAACCTTTGATGAAACAAGGTGCGACGTTGTCCTATTCACACGGTTTCAATATCGTGGAAGAAGGGATGCAGATTCGTAAAGATTTGACCGTAATTATGGTGGCTCCAAAATGTCCTGGCTCCGAAGTTCGTGCCGAATATCTGCGTGGTTTTGGTGTTCCGACTTTGATTGCTGTTCACCCAGAAAATGACCCTCAAGGAAAGGGTTGGGCAGAAGCAAAAGCTTATTGCGTAGGAACTGGCGGTCACAAAGCCGGTGTTTTGAAATCCTCTTTCGTTGCCGAAGTGAAGTCAGATTTAATGGGTGAGCAAACCATTTTGTGCGGACTTTTGCAAACGGGTTCTATTCTTTCGTTTGACAAAATGGTGGAGAAAGGTGTTGATGCAGGTTACGCTTCCAAACTGGTTCAATACGGCGTTGAGGTAATTACAGAAGCCTTGAAACACGGCGGTGTGAGTGGAATGCTGGACAGGCTTTCTAACCCTGCGAAACTAAAAGCCTTTGAATTGTCAGAAGAACTGAAAGACATTATGCGTCCGCTTTTCCAGAAACATCAGGACGATATTATTTCGGGAGAATTTTCCAAAACAATGATGGAAGACTGGGCAAATGGCGATTCAAACTTATTGAAATGGAGAGCAGAAACAGGAGAAACCGCTTTCGAAAAAACACCTGCAGGCGATGTGAAAATCGATGAACAGGAATATTTTGACAATTATCTTTTGATGTCGGCGTTCATCAGAGCGGGCGTTGAGTTGGCTTTCGAAACAATGGTTGAGGCTGGAATCAAACCAGAATCTGCTTATTACGAGTCACTTCACGAAACCCCTTTGATTGCCAACACTATCGCCAGAAAAAAACTGTTCGAGATGAATCGTGTGATTTCCGATACCGCAGAATATGGATGCTATCTTTTTGACCAGGCTTGTAAGCCTTTGTTATCAGATTTTATGAAATCGGTGGATACAGATTTGGTTGGAAAAGACTTTAACGAAGGCAAAAAAGCCTCAGTTGACAACGCTCAATTGGTTCACGTAAACGATATTTTGAGAAATCACCCTGTAGAAATTGTCGGCAGAAAATTGCGTCAGGCAATGACGGCGATGAAATCGATTAAAACAGTTTAAAATTAGGAGCTAATCCCGCTTTCCACTATATCTTTTGCTCTTCGTTCCTCATCACAAAAGGATGCCGCTGCAATCGGGGCTATGGGGTTTGTCATAAAAATAAAAATCCAGCATTAGCATCATATTTGTCATTCCGTAAGGATCTAGACGATTTACATTAAATTCTTTGCTGAGATTCCTACGGAATGACAAATTGAATGTTTATTCTTTGCTGAGCGAAGCGCCTTTGCGAACTTTAAAATATTTTCAATAAGATTATAAAAAACCTTTGCGTCCTTTGCGTTTAAAAATTGATTCAAAAAATAAAAATGTCAACCCCAATCGTTCAAATTTCAAACCTAAACTTCCAGTATAATAAACCAATCTTGAAAGATTTCGATTGGAAAATATCTTCCGGAGAATGCTGGATGCTCGGCGGATTAAGCGGAAGCGGAAAAACAACCTTAGCCAAAATCATTTCCGGAGAAATCAAAAATTTTGGAGGGAAAGTTGAGGTCAATTTTGATGAAAACTCAAAGTTACCAAAGAGAGTTCTGTACGTTTCCAATTGGTTTCAGTTCAGTAATCTGGAAGGCGACCGCAATTTTTATTATCAGCAACGTTATAATCAACAGGCTAAAAATGATACATTAACTGTTTTTGCAGAACTCAATCATTTCGGGAAAGAAGAAAATCTGGATTTTGAAATTTTAGAATCCTATTTAGAACCTTTCGGATTTGAAAATTTTAAAAATCAGCAATTAATAGAATTGTCGAGTGGAGAACACAAAAAATTACAATTACTGAAAGCACTTTGGCTAAAACCACAGGTTCTGATTATCGACCAACCTTACACAGGTTTGGATGTCAAATCGAGACAGTTTTTGAATCAAGCTTTTGATGATTTAATTCAAGAAAATGTCACTTTGATTTTAATTAATAATGATGACGAATATCCAACAAGTGTTCAATATTTTGTAGAAATAGAAAATGGAAAATTAGTTCATAGAAATTCTCCAAAAGACTTTTCAAAAAGCGAAGAAAGAATTCCAAAATCGCTACTTTTTTTCTTGCAAAATAATCAGGAAAACGAACATGAAAGTCTCATCAAGCTAGAAAATATCAATATTTCTTACGGCAAAAAACAAGTCCTTAAAAATATCGATTGGGAAGTCAATTCCGGAGAACAATGGCTGTTACAAGGTCATAATGGTTCTGGAAAATCAACATTATTAAGTTTATTGAATGGCGACCATCCGCAGGCTTATGCCAATGAGATTTATCTTTTCGGGCAAAAGCGGGGAAGCGGCGAAAGTATCTGGGACATCAAAGAAAAAATCGGAATGATTTCACCCGAGTTACATTGGTATTTTGATATGAATGCAAATGTAGGACAAACTATTGCTTCCGGCTTTTTTGATTCGATGTCGTTGTTTCAGAAACTGAGTTTTGACCAGCAAAAACAGTTGGAGCAGATGCTGCATTTCTTCGATTTGAAAGATGATAAAAACAAGAAGTTAAATACTTTACCGCTTGGGAAACAACGTTTGGCCTTACTCGCAAGAACACTGATTAAAAAGCCAAAACTACTGATTCTGGATGAACCTTGTCAGGGAATGGATAATGAACAGACACAGTATTTTAATCAGGTAATTGATGATTTGGCAAGTCAGGGACAATCTTTGATTTACGTAGGACATTTTGAATCTCAATTACCCAAAAAACTCAGCCATAAATTCGTTCTGGAAAATGGAAAAGTGAAAATTAATAGTTCATTTGAATTATTAAAACATTAAGGCATTAAGAACTTAATATTCTTAAATTAACTATCAATTTCTTAAAAGCAAAATTTCGAAAATAAAAGGATAAATCTAAACTTCTTAATGTTTCAAAAACTTAGAATAAACAAGTTTATTTTAATTAAGAAAATTAAATAATTAAAAGCAAATCAAAGAATCTGTAATATAAATGAAGATGAACGAAACACTGACATTTCCAACCCTGGAAGCGGTAAAAGAAGCCCGGAAAAGTATAGAAAATGTTGTGAATTACACACCTTTACAATATAATGCACGCTTGTCAGAAAAATTTGCAGCGAATATTTTCCTGAAAAGAGAAGATTTGCAACCAGTGAGGTCATACAAATTGAGAGGCGCCTACAATAAAATCAAAACTCTTTTTAACGAAGGCAAAGTTTCTCAAGGAATAGTCTGTGCCAGCGCAGGAAATCACGCTCAGGGAGTGGCTTTATCGTGTAAACAACTCCAAATCAAAGGAACGATTTTTATGCCCGTGACTACTCCAAAACAAAAGCTGGAACAGGTTGAAATGTTCGGCGGAAACTTCGCTGAAATTAAATTAGTCGGAGATACTTTCGATGCTTCAAAAAATGCAGCTTTGGAATTTGCGAAAACTTCGGGAGCAGCGTTTATTCATCCTTTTGATGATGTTCAGATTATCGAAGGACAAGCAACTTTGGCATTGGAAATATTAGAACAACAAAAAGAAAATATTGATTTTGTTTTCATTCCGATTGGTGGTGGCGGTTTAGCTTCCGGAATTTCTACAGTTTTTAAAGAGTTATCAAAAGAAACTCAGTTAATCGGCGTTGAACCAAAAGGTGCGCCTTCTATGAGAACTTCTATCGATAATAATCTCAATACAGAATTATTGGAAATTGACGGTTTTGTTGACGGTGCAGCTGTGAAAAGAGTAGGAGATTTGACTTTTGAGATATGCAGAAATACGCTTGCAGATTGTATTCCTGTAGATGAAGGGAAGATTTGTGATACGATTCTTCAGTTATATAATAAAGATGCAATTGTCTTGGAGCCAGCTGGAGCTTTGTCGATTTCGGCTTTGGAACAATATCGAAATCAGATAAAAGGTAAAAACGTAGTTTGTATTGTAAGCGGTAGTAATAACGACATTACGAGAATGGAGGAAATCAAGGAAAGAGCTTTGCTTTACAATGGTTTGAAGCATTATTTTATGGTGAAATTTCCACAACGTCCCGGTTCTTTGAAAGATTTTGTTCTCAACGTTTTAGGCGAAAATGATGACATCACACACTTCGAATATACCAAGAAAAACTCACGAGAAACAGCTTTGGCAATTGTCGGAATTGAGCTTTCCAATATTTCTGATTTCAATGGTTTAAAACAGAGAATGCAAAACCTCGGTTATTTTGAATCTTATCTTAATGATAATCCAGATATTCTGAACATGCTTGTTTAAGAAAAAATTTAACAAAGTTAAAATCTTTGCGCCTTAAAATAAATACTGTCTAATTAAATACTTTGTGCCTTTGCGTTAATAACTCAAAAAAAATATAAACTCTGTCATTTACAGAGTTTTTCGTTCTTATCGTACATCAATGTATAACGATTTTGAAAGCTGGAAATTTGTGATAGAAAAAAAGCCTAACATTAAAATCAATTTAAGATGAAAACAATATATCACAAATCCGACAGCAGAGGTTATGCCAATCATGGTTGGTTGAAAAGTCATCATTCTTTTAGTTTTGCTAATTATCACAATCCGGAAAAAACACATTTCGGTGTTCTTAGAGTCTTGAACGACGATTATGTAGAAGGTGGGATGGGATTCGGAAGACATCCGCACCGAGATATGGAAATTATTTCGATTCCATTAGAGGGCGAATTGAGACATGGCGACAATATGGGCAATTCCGGAATCATCAAAAAAGGCGATATCCAGGTGATGTCTGCAGGAACCGGAATTATGCACAGCGAGGAAAATGCCACCGAACAACCTGTCAAATTCTTACAAATCTGGGTGATTCCAAACAAAACTGATGTTACACCGAGATACGACCAAATCAGTATCGAAGAAAACTCAGTAAAAAATGATTTTCAGCAGATTCTTTCACCAAATCAGGATGATGCTGGCGTTTGGATTCATCAGGATGCTTGGTTCAGTTTGGCTAGATTTGATAAAGGTTTTTCAAAGGAATACAAAATCAAAAAAGAAGGAAACGGAGTTTATATTTTTGTTATCAAAGGAAAAGCAAAAATTGGTGACCAAATCCTTAATGACAAAGACGGTTTCGGGATTTGGGATGCAGAAAGTTTTGTATTGGAAGCGGAAGAAAATTCAGAAATATTATTAATGGAAGTTCCTATGCAGTTACCACAGTATTAATTTTTAATAAATTTTTAAGAAAAATACATCGGACTCGGTACAAGATTTGTCCTCAAAAAAACTTAAATTTGGCACTTTAAAAAGTTAAACTGAAAACATAATATGAGATTACTTATTGTAGGAAACGGCGGTCGTGCTTCGGCTCTAGCAACCAAGCTTAGCGAGGACAGCAGAATTACAAAAATGTTTTTCGCGCCTGGAAACGCCACTACCGAAAAATTAGGAGAAAACATAAACGAGACAGATATCATCGTACTTAGAGATTTTGCAATCAAGAACAAAGTGGATTTGACCATTGTGGGTCCGGAAGCACCTCTTGTAGAAGGAATCGTGGATGAGTTCAAAAAAGTTGACCTTAAAGTTTTTGGTCCTACAAAAAAAGCGGCTTCTTTGGAAGGCAGCAAAGCGTTTTCTAAGAAATTTATGAAAACTTACGGCATCAAAACAGCCGAGTCTGTAACATTTGATTCTTATGCGGATGCTAAAGAGTATCTTCAAAATCAGAAATTCCCTATTGTTATCAAAGCTAGCGGTTTGGCTGGCGGAAAAGGTGTTGTGATTGCTGAAGATCTGGAAGAAGCAGAAGGAACGATTCACGACTTTATGATTAAAAGAATCTTCGGAGATGCTGGGATTCAGGTCATTATAGAAGAGTTTTTACAAGGTTTCGAAGCTTCAATCATTGCAGTTTCCAACGGAGACAAGATTTTCCCTTTCATTCCTGCAAAAGATTACAAAAAAGTAGGAAACGGAGATAAAGGGTTGAATACTGGCGGAATGGGTTCTGCTGCGCCAAGTCCGGAATTCAAAGACGAGCATTTCCAGGATTTCGTTAATAATATTATGAATCCAACAGTTCAAGGTCTTAAAACAGAAGGCCTTAGTTTCAAAGGATTTATTTTCTTCGGATTAATGGTGACAGAAAAAGGCGCTTATCTGTTGGAGTACAATATGAGATTGGGCGACCCGGAAACTCAGGTTCTTTTGCCTTTGTTGGAGAACAATTTGGTGGATGTTATAGAGGACTGTCTTCACGGAAAAGAATTGGAACTGAGATTCAAAAACAAAAAAGCAGTTTGTTTGGTGGTTTGTTCGGGAGGTTATCCTCAAAATCATGAGACAGGCTACGAAATAACAGGAGCTGAAAAAGTGAAGAACAGCACATTGCTTTACGCCGGAGCAGATTACAGAGGCGGTCGAGTGGTTTCCACAGGCGGTCGAGTTCTGAATCTTGTTGCTCTAGGCGACTCGTTCGAGGAAGCTCGCAAGAAAGTTTACGAAGACGCTAATATTGTGGACTTTGACTACGGATTTTTCCGAGACGATATTGCGAAATTTTAAAATAACGAGAGATGTTGGGCGACCAATGTCTCTTTTTTTTAGAAGCTATTTCCCGCTTTCCACTATATCTTTTTTGTTTTTTTAGACAAGCTGTCATCCCAAATGAATTGAGAAATCCAAAAAAACAAAAAAGGATGCCGTTGCAATCAGGGCTAGTTAGCGATTCGGAAATTGAATAAGGAATTTAAATTAATATAAAGGCTTCGAGAGCCTCAGCCTGACATCGCTAAAAAATAATCGTTTAGTATTAGATTTGTCACACTGAGCCTGTCGAAGTGTTCAACTTATAACTCATAACTTATAACTATCAAGATGCCTTGGAATCCGGAAATATACGACCAGTTCAAGAAAGAGCGTTCAGCGCCTTATTTTGATTTGATAAAATTGGTAGAAATTGAATCTAATATGTCGGTTATCGATTTAGGTTGCGGGACAGGAGAATTGACTTCGGGACTTTTGGATTTTATTCCCAATTCCCAAATCATCGGCATCGATTCTTCTGCAGAAATGCTTCAGAAAGCAGAACAATATGCAACCAAAAGATTACAATTCTTTAAAAGAAGCGTTGAAGAGCAAGTAGAGTTAAATGAAAAATTTGATTTGATTGTTGCCAACGCATCTCTGCAATGGTGCAATAATCATCAGGAATTGTTTCCAAAATTAATTTCAAAACTAAATCCGGAAGGACAATTGGCAGTTCAGGTTCCATCGAATCATAATTTTATAGTTCATCAGTTATTGTCTGTCGTTGCAGAACACGAAGTTTATCAGAAACATTTCAATGGTTGGAAAAGAGAATATTCGGTTCTTAATATAGAAGATTACGCCAAGATTTTGTCAGACACCGAAGGCAAAAAAATCAATGTCTTCGAAAAAGTCTATCCGCACATTATGAAAGATGCAGACGCGGTTTTCGATTGGGCTTCAGGAACAGCGATGATTCCATTTGTAGAAAAACTTCCGGAAGATTTGAAGGAACAATACAAACAAGATTATAAAGAAGAATTGAGGAAAGCACTCCCAGGTTCGCCGGTTTTTTATCCATTTAAAAGAACCTTTATTTACGCACAATTTTAAAAAATATTACAACATTATATGCAAAACGGAATTATCATTTTAGACTTCGGTTCACAGTACAACCAATTGATTGGAAGAAGAATTCGTGAAATTGAAGTCTATTCGGAAATAGTACCATTCAACACACCATTAGTAGAAATCTTGGAAAAAAAACCAAAAGGGATCATCCTTTCCGGCGGACCAAGTTCTGTGAACGCGGAAAACGCGCACCTTGTAGAAAAAGAATTGTATGAACAAGGAATTCCGGTTCTAGGAATCTGCTATGGAATGCAATTGACCGCACATCTTTTAGGCGGAAAAGTTGCCAAAGGCGAAAAAGGTGAATACGGAAAAGCACATCTGGAAATAGTAAAAGAAAACGAATTGCTGAAAGGTGTTTATCAAAACTCCATCGTTTGGATGAGCCATTTTGATGAGGTTGCAGAATTGCCGGAAGGTTTCGAACTCAATGCAAAATCTGGTGTTATCGCTTCAATTTCAAACCCTGAAAAAAAGATTTATGCAGTACAATTTCATCCGGAAGTTTCTCATTCCGAGGAAGGTGGGAAGATGATTGAGAACTTCGTTTTCGGAATTTGTAAAGCCGATAAAAACTGGAAACTGACCAATTATATCGAGAAAACTGTTGCGGAAATCAAAGAAAAAGTGGGCGACCAAAAAGTGATTCTTGGGCTTTCCGGCGGGGTAGATTCTTCGGTTGCGGCAGTTTTGATTCATAAAGCTATTGGCGACCAATTGAACTGTATCTTCGTAGATACCGGACTTTTGAGAAAAAACGAAGGCAGAAAAGTAATGGAAAATTACGGCAAACATTTCCATATGAACATCAAAATGGTCGATGCTTCCGAAAGATTCTTATCCAAATTAGCAGGAATCGGCGACCCAGAAGAGAAGCGTAAAATCATAGGTAACGAGTTTGTTCACGTTTTTGATGAAGAATCAAAACAAATCGAAGGTGCAAAATTCCTAGCACAAGGAACAATTTATCCGGACGTCATCGAATCTCAGTCTGTTAAAGGACCTTCAGCAGTTATCAAATCTCATCACAATGTTGGAGGGCTTCCTGAAGAAATGGAATTCGAATTACTGGAGCCTTTGAGAGAATTGTTCAAAGACGAAGTTAGAAAAGTAGGAGAGGAATTGGGAATTCCGCACGAGTTAGTTTACAGGCATCCGTTTCCTGGCCCAGGCTTAGGAATCAGAGTTTTGGGCGAAGTAGATGCAGAGAAAGTGAGAATTTTACAGGAAGCAGATGATATCTTTATCGAAGAATTATACAAGAATGATTTATATGAGAAAGTGTCTCAGGCATTCGTTGTTCTTCTTCCAGTGAAATCTGTAGGCGTAATGGGAGACGAAAGAACCTATGAATACACAGCAGTAGTTCGTTCTGCCAACACAATTGATTTTATGACCGCAACTTGGAGCAGATTGCCTTACGAGTTTTTAGACACGGTTTCCGGCAGAATCATCAATGAAGTTCGCGGCATCAACAGAGTGGCTTATGACATCAGTTCAAAACCACCTGCAACCATCGAGTGGGAATAATTGAATAAATTAAAAATAAAAACGTCTGAAAAATCTCAGACGTTTTTTGTTATTATCGTTTCCTAACATTCTCCAAAATATCAGGAAAATAAGTGTCAGACAGGTGTTCGAACTCGTCACCTCGCATAAACATAGAGGCATCAACTTGGTCGTAAGATTCTCTTCCGGCAGCGGCAATCAGCTCATTGCAGGTGTGCAAGGTATTTTTATGGAACTGGTAAACACGTTCGGTTTTATCATTGGTGTCAAGTCCTTTAATTAACATTTTGTCTTGTGTAGCAACACCGGTAGGACAAGTATTGGTGTTGCATCTTAACGCTTGGATACAGCCTAGAGAAAACATAAAACCTCTGGCATTATTACAAAGGTCAGCACCCATTGCGACAGCTCTTAGGATATCCAGGGATGTCAAAACTTTTCCGCTGGCAATGATTCTCAATTTATCTCTCAATTCATAGTTAATCAAAGTTTTGTTGACGAAAATCAAAGCTGGTTCCAGTGGCATCCCAACGCCATCTGAGAACTCTGGTGGTGCAGCGCCCGTTCCGCCTTCTGCACCGTCTATTGTTATGAAATCTGGATAGATGTTTAGGATATTCATCTGTTCACAGATGTCTTCAAACTCTTTGGTGTCACCGATGCAAAGCTTGAAACCTGTTGGTTTTCCGCCTGAAAGTTCACGCAATTGCTGCACGAATCTCAACAAGCCTTCCGCATCAGAAAATGCACTATGCGATGGTGGCGAAAGAATTGTAACGCCTGGTGGGACGTGTCGGATTTTGGCAATCTCCAGCGTATTTTTTACAGCTGGTAAAACGCCGCCGTGGCCTGGTTTTGCACCTTGAGACAATTTGATTTCAACCATTTTTACATTATCCAGATTCGAATATTTTGTAAACAATTCTGCGTCAAATTTCCCGTTTTCGTTTCTGCATCCAAAATAACCCGTTCCAATCTGCCAGCAAAGGTCGCCGCCTTCCAAATGATGCGGCGAAATGCCACCTTCGCCTGTGTTGTGATAGAAATTACCTTTTTTTGCGCCTCGGTTCAAAGCCATTTGAGCACGGTCACTCAATGCACCAAAACTCATTGCAGAAATGTTAAAAAGTGATGCGTTATAAGGTTGCTTACAATCTTTGCCTCCAATCGTCACTCTCGGCAGTTCTTCTTTTGGATGTTTGGCGTAGATAGAATGTTTAATGCCTTCATATTTGTGATGATTGATTTCCAGTTGTGTTCCGAATGGTACTGTATCACTCAGGTTTTTTGACCTTCTGTACACAGCTGACCTTTGATGTCTCGGGAATGGTTTTCCGTCCGTCTCTCTTTCAATGAAATATTGTTGAATCTCCGGCGAAATTTCCTCAAAAATATAACGGAAATAACCAAGAACAGGGAAGTTCCTGAGAATCGCGTGTTTGGTTTGATAAGTATTGTAGATGCCTAAAATATATAGGAAAGTCAGGAAAATCGGAATCCAATAATGCGCTTTGATGAGCAAAGCCGTGGTCCAGGTCACGATTAATACAACGATTCCCCAAAGAATGAATTTATTTCTCATAACAGGTTTTTGAGTTTATAATTGATGTTAAATATAAAACCATTTCAAAGATAGATTTGAAATGGTTTTCGATTAAATAAATGTAATGAAATCTTAATTAATAGACTTCACATTGATGTAATAATTTTTGTCAAATTCAACTGGTTTGTCAGATTTCAAAGTGGTGGTCTGATTTTGTTCCGTTGGTTTCAATTCCTGTCCATCAGCCAATCTGATTGGAAGTTTCAAATTCGGAACAACATTCGTCCATTTGTAAGTCAACTGATTTCCATTTTGCTTATATTCCAAAGTCGGGATTTTGATTGTCGTCAGATACTGGTCAAAAATCGATTTTAAATCAATGCCGGATTTTTCAGAAAAGTAATTCTGAATTTGTGCAGAAGTTACCGTTTGATGATAAAAATCCTTATTCAAACCTCTAAGAATTTGGCGGAATTTCTCATCATTATTAATCACCTGACGAATGGTGTGAATCATATTCGCACCTTTTGGATACATATCACCACTGCCTTCGTTTCTGATGCCGTATGTTCCGATGATTGGTTTGTCATTCTGAATATTTCCTCTTAAACCTTGTAAATATTTGTTGCCATCAGCTTTCCCAAAAAGATAATCCACAAATAAAGTTTCGGAATAGGTTGTAAAACTCTCGTGAATCCACATATCTGCCTGGTCTTTTGCCGTGATGTTGTTCGCAAACCATTCGTGTCCGGTTTCATGGATGATGATGTAGTCCCACTTCAGACCAATTCCTGTTCCGGAAAGGTCTCTCCCGAGATAACCATTTTGATATTTGTTTCCGTAAGCAACATTGCTTTGATGTTCCATTCCAAGATGTGGAGACTCTACCAATTTGTAAGAATCTTCATAAAAAGGATAAGGTCCAAACCAATGTTCAAAGGCTTTCATCATTGGTTTTACTTGCTCAAATTGTTTTTTAGCTTTATCAAGATTGTAATCTAAAACCCAATAATCCAAGTTTAGTTTTCCTTTTTCGCCGTCAAAAGTATCTTTGAAATTCACATATTTCCCGATGGACGGAATGATAGAATAATCGTTAATCGGATTTTTCACTTCCCAAAGCCAGGACTTTTTATCGCCCAGATTTTCTTCTTTGATTAATTTTCCGTTGCCTACACCAACCAAATCTTTTGGCGTGATGATTTTGAAAGTGATGCCGTTATCAGGCTCATCACTCCAAATATCTTTTACAGGAAGCCAAATGCTCGCGCCAATTCCTTCATCTGCAGCGGTCATCCACGGATTTCCGTTTTTATCTTTAGTGAAAATCCAGCCGCCGTCCCAAGGGGCGTGTTTTGCAATTGTGGGATTTCCGGAATAATCAATATCAATCGTATATTTTTCTCCTTTTTTGAAATTCTTTTTCGTTGTAAGGAAAATAAAGTCTCCGTCATTTTTTTTATCGGTAATAGGAAAACTTGCCGTGATTTTGTCTGCTTTCATCGGTTTCTGCAAATCGATTTGAAACGTCGGATTTTTAACATCTTTCTCAATCGTCAAACTGATTTTATTACTTCCTTTGATACTTTTAGCTTCGAAGTTCGGTTCCAGGACAATATCATATTTCTTGATATCCCAAAAGTTTCTGAATTCTGTATTAGAACCTTTCAGCGTGTCTATTTTTGTAGGTTTTGCGTCCTCGAAAAATTGAGCTTGCGAAACTCCGGAGATTAATATAGCGAACAGTAAGATTTTTTTCATTTTTATTTTCTTCTTTAGGATTAGTTTCATATTGGAAACAAAACGTTACAAAATTAAATAAAAGTATTTTACAAAATCATTATTAGGAGCTTAATCCCGCTATCCACTATATCTTTTTTGTCATTGCGAGCGAAGTGAAGCAATCTTCAGAACTTTTCACCGCAATGACAAAAAAGGATGCCGTTTCTATCGGGGCTATTGGTTTTGTAAGTCAATCAACTTTTTTCATCAGTATTTAGATTTTATTATAAAATAAAACCCTTTCAGAAATCGAAGATTCGGCTTGGCCAATTTCAAACTCTGAAAGGGTTAGTGTATTTTTTTATATTTGATTAAATCACATTTTCCTGATAAAAATGCTTCGTCTCTTCGATGATTTCATCAATTTCCTCAAGCGTCAAAGCCTGAAGAAACTTAGTCTTAAACTCTTTAAAATGCGGAATTCCACGGAAATAATTGCTGTAATGCTGCCTCATTTCCACGATTCCAGGGCGTTCGCCTTTCCATTCTACAGACCAAAGTGCGTGATTTTTTACAGCTTCCAATCTTTGTGCAATAGTTGGTTCGGGAAGAATTTCTCCGGTCTCAAAAAAATGTTTGATTTCATTGAAAATCCAAGGGTAACCAATCGCACCACGACCAATCATTATTCCGTCGCAGTTGTATTTATTTTTATATTCCAAAGCTTTTTCCGGAGAATCAACATCACCGTTTCCAAAAATCGGAATTTCGATATTGGGATTATTTTTAATTCTTGAGATATGTTCCCAATCCGCTTCGCCTTTATACATTTGGGCACGCGTTCTGGCGTGGATGGTTAAGGCTTTGATTCCAACATCTTGTAATCTTTCAGCAACTTCATCAATATTAATAGACTCATTGTCCCAGCCTAATCTTGTTTTTACAGTAACTGGCAAATGTGTAGAACTCACGACAGCTTTCGTTAATCTGACCATCAAATCAATATCTTTCAAAACACCAGCTCCTGCACCTTTACAAACGACTTTTTTAACTGGACATCCAAAATTAATATCCACCAAATCTGGTTCAACAGTCTCCACAATTCTGGCTGACATTGCCATTGCTTCTTCATCACCACCAAAAATCTGGATTCCGACAGGTCTTTCATAATCGAAAATATCAAGCTTTTTACGGCTCTTGATAGCGTCACGAATCAATCCTTCCGAAGAAATAAACTCCGAATACATCAGGTCTGCGCCGTGCATCTTGCATAATTTTCTGAACGGTGGGTCACTTACATCTTCCATCGGTGCCAGCAAAAGCGGAAAGTCAGGAAGTTCTATGTTGCCAATTTTTACCATTCTGCAAAGATAATGATTCCTGTTCGGACTAATTTAAAATCAGTCTTAATTCCTTATTTAATAAATTTGTGATATAATAATCGATATGAAAAGAGTATTTCTAACAGCCGTATTAGCGGTAATATTTTCCTGTTCCAAAAATGAAAATTCTGGTAATAAAGATGTAATTGCTTCCGAATCAGAACCAGCACCAAAAGTTGTAACTGACCCAATCGCAGAGGGGAAATCTTTAATTGAAGGTTCAGATTGTTTAGGTTGTCACAAATTGGATGAAAAAATGATTGGTCCATCTTACAAAGAAGTTGCAGAAAAATATGGGAATACACCGGAAAATGTAGAAATGCTGGCAGAGAAAATCCTTAAAGGAAGTTCCGGAGTTTGGGGCGATGTTCCAATGCCGGCGCACGGCTTCAGTAAAAAAAATGCGAAATTTATGGCGCAATATATTTTATCGTCAAAATAAAATAAACATTTTTGAAATATGAATGAAAGGCAGTTTTGAACTGTCTTTTTTCGTTTCTGCTTCTTTTGGAGAAAATGATTATCTTTTCAAAAACAAAATCTATGAAGTCTATATTCTATTCAGCTTTATTTCTTTCCGCATCGTTGGGTGCACAGGAGCATCAATACGATTATACTTTTTTCACGAACAGTTTGATGAAAGATAATTTCTTTTATGGAAATGTAAAATCGTCAGGTTCAGCTTCTGTGAAAAATCAGAATAATAAATTATTGGTTGATAAAAATGAATTTCACTCGCCTGGAAATTCTCTTTTGCTGGATTATAAAAATGCAAAAGACGGAAAATGGGAAGCATCAATAGAATATGAAGATGTAAGAGGAAAAGATTTCTTTACTAAATCTAATTTCTTAAGTTTTTGGATTAAATCTGAAAAAAATGATTCTAATATTCTACCAACTGTAAAACTTCAGAAAACAGATGGAAGCTTTTCAAAACCAATAACATTTGAGTTGGCAAAAAAGAATCAATGGGAAAATATTTTGATTGATATTTCAAGTTTGGATGCTTCGGTTAAAGACAATCCAAAATCAGTTAAAGCGATTGTTTTCTCTCAACCGGAAAATTCTGATTCAAATAATAAAATTTGGTTAGACGATATTGCTTTTATCGATTCAAAAGACAAAAAAACGATTTCATCCATTCCAAAAATTTCATTGGCCAAAGGTTATATGAAACACGTGGATTTGAAATGGAATCTAATCACAGATAATAATATCAGATATGTGAAAATCTACCGTTCCGAAAACGGAAAAGACTTCAAACCTGTAGGAATTCAAGATGCTTATATTGACAGATTTGCAGATTTCACTAACGAAACCGGAAAGAAATATTCCTATAAAATCAGTTTCTTGGATAAGATTTTTAACGAATCAAAATTATCCGAAATCGTTTCCGCTGAAACCAAAAATATGTCAGATGAAGAATTGATGACAATGGTTCAGGAAGCTTCTTTCAACTATTATTGGGACGGAGCAGAACCGGAAAGTGGTTTGTCAAAAGAAAATACCAACGGAAGACAGAATATGATTGCCACAGGTGCTTCAGGCTTCGGGATTATGGCTCTTATTGCAGGAACAGAAAGAGGTTTTATCTCAAGGAAAGAAGCGGTCGATAGATTTACCAAGATTGTTAATTTCATAGAAAAAGCAGACAAATACCACGGCGCAGTTGCCCATTTCATAGATGGAACAACAGGAAAAACCGAACCTTTTTTCGGTACAAAAGATAACGGTGCGGATTTGGTAGAAACATCGTTTTTCGTTCAGGGATTGTTGGCGGCACATCAGTATTTCAACAAAGACAATGCGGAAGAAAAAAATATCAGACAAAAAATTGACAAGTTCTGGAAAGAAATAGAATGGGATTGGTTTAAGCAAACTCCGGATAGTAAATACCTTTATTGGCATTGGTCGCCTGACCAAGGTTGGGTGATTAACCATAATTTGATTGGATGGAACGAGACGATGGTTACTTATCTGATGGCGATTGCTTCGCCAACGCATTCTGTTCCTGCGAGTATGTATTATTCAGGTTGGGCGAGTCGGGAAAAACGAGCGCAGGATTATCGTAAAGATTGGGGAAAGTCTGACGAAGGTGCAATGTACACCAACGGAAATACTTATTACGGAATCAAACTGGATGTTGGCGTCAACAAAGGAGGACCATTGTTTTTCGCTCATTATTCCTTTATGGGTTACAACCCTCACGGATTGACAGACAGATATACCAACTATTTCAAAAACAATCAGAATATTGCCAAAATCAATTATCTGTATTGTGTGGAAAATCCGAAAAAACAAAAAGGTTATGGCAAAGACGGTTGGGGATTGACAGCTTCTGACGGACCAAATGGTTACAATCCGGATGAGCCTGTAGAAAGAGAAGATACAGGGAAATTAACGCCAACCGGAGCGATTGCTTCTTTTCCTTATACTCCAACGGAATCTATGGCGGTTTTGAAAAACTTCTATCTCAATTACGGCGATTTTCTTTGGGGAGAATATGGTTTCCGAGATTCATTTGATTTGAATAATAACTGGTGTTCTCCAATTTTTATGGGACTGAACCAAGCACCAATGACCGTAATGATGGAAAATCACAGAACTGGTTTAATCTGGAATCTTTTTATGAGTCATCCTGATGTGAAAGCCGGAATCGAAAAATTGAATAAGGAAAAATAATGTCTGAAAAATCCAGTCTTCATCCAAAAAATCTCCATCGTAATTCTTACGATTTTGAAGAGTTAATTTCTGTCGTTCCAGAGTTAAAACATTATGTTTTCAAAAATGATTACGATACTTTGACGATTAATTTTAGTATTCCGAAAGCGGTTAGGTTGCTTAATAAAGCTTTGCTTTTGAAATATTATAATGTCAAAGAATGGGATATTCCGGAAGGCAATCTTTGTCCACCGATTCCTGGCCGTGCGGATTACGTTCATTATTTAGCTGACTTGTTGGCGGGCGACAATGGGAAAATTCCAACCAAAACTTCGGTCAAAGGTTTGGATATTGGAGTAGGAGCTAATCTCGTTTATCCTTTGATAGCTAATCATTCTTATGGCTGGGAAATGTTGGGAACAGATATCAATCCAAATTCTCTGGAAAATGCTCAAAATATTCTGAATCAAAATCCCAATTTGTGCTCAGTTATTCATTTGAAACATCAACCAGAATCAGAATTTATTTTCAAAAATATTATTTCAAAAGAAGACAAATTCACATTTTCGATGTGCAATCCACCTTTCCACGAATCTGAAGTAGATGCGATGCTGGGAAATCGAAGAAAAAATAACAATCTCAGAAAAAAGAAAATTCAAAATCCAAAACTCAATTTCAGTGGTAATTCATCCGAATTATGGTGTGAAGGTGGAGAAATGGCATTCATCAAAAAAATGATTCATCAAAGTGTTGAATTTTCCTCAAACGTTCTCTGGTTCACAAGTCTGGTTTCCAAAAAAGACAATTTGCATCAGTTGATAACACTTCTTAAGAATCTCAAAGTACCCGAATTCAAAATCATTAATATGGCGCAAGGTCAGAAAATCAGCAGGATTTTGGCTTGGACGTTTGTTCCGAAAGAAGATAGGAAAGATTGGTTTTAAGATGATAATTATTTGACTACGTCGAACCACTTTATTAGGTTTGGGCAGCTTTTCCGCCTTCCGCTCTCAATCTTTTTTGCAAGACGATTTCACATTCAATAGAAATTGATTACCAGCAAAAAAGGATTTCCGCTCAAGTCGGGCTGCGACTTTCAGTACAAATCATCAGTTTGAATAAAAACCCAATATTGTCATTCCGAAGGAATCTAAACTGCTGAGATTCCTTCGGAATGACAATATTCAGTAAAAAAATCTTTGATGAGTTTAAAGTTTATACTGAGCTTGTCGAAGTGCCTTGCGAACCTCAAAATATTTTCAATAATTTCAAAAAACTTTGCGCTCTTTGCGTTTAAAAGACCCATTAAAATTTAACTTCCACAACCATTTAAAAATCACTATTTTTGCAGTTCCAAAAAATTGAATTAAAATGTCATTATCAGAACAGGAAATTATCCGTCGCGAAAAACTACAGAAATTGACCGATTTGGGAATCGATGCATTCCCAGCCGCTGAATACAAAATCACTGATTCCACAAAATCTATAAAACAGGATTTCGAAGAAGGGAAGAAGGTGGTGATTGCTGGAAGATTGATGTCCAGAAGAATTCAGGGGAAGGCAAGTTTTGCAGAATTACAGGATTCCGAAGGTAGAATTCAGGTTTATTTTAACCGTGACGAGATTTGTACTGGTGAAGACAAGACTTTATACAACGAGGTTTACAAGCATCTTTTAGATATCGGTGACATCATCGGAATCGAAGGTGAATTATTCAAAACTCAAGTTGGAGAGATGACAGTAATGGTGAAGAATTTCACTTTATTGACAAAATCTCTTCGTCCGCTTCCGCTTCCAAAAGTAGATGCTGAAGGAAATATTTTTGATGGTTTTACAGATGCGGAATTACGTTACAGACAGCGTTATGCAGATTTGGTTGTGAATCCTCACGTGAAAGAAATCTTCGTAAAAAGAACAAAATTGTTCAGTGCTATGAGGACTTTCTTTAATGATGCTGGATATTTTGAAGTTGAAACTCCAATCTTGCAATCGATTCCTGGTGGAGCGGCAGCGAGGCCTTTTATTACGCATCACAACGCTTTAGATATTCCTTTATATCTTAGAATTGCTAACGAATTATATCTGAAAAGATTGATTGTTGGTGGTTTTGATGGAGTGTATGAATTCTCAAAAAACTTCAGAAATGAAGGAATGGACAGAACTCACAATCCGGAATTCACGGCAATGGAAATCTATGTAGCTTACAAAGATTACAATTGGATGATGGATTTCACGGAGAAATTGTTGGAATTCTGTGCAACTTCGGTTAACGGAACTTCGGAATCTGTTTTCGGGGAACATACAATCAACTGGAAAGCACCTTATCCAAGGGTTTCTATGACAGAAGCGATTTTAAAATATACAGGTTTTGACATCACTGGAAAATCTGAGCAGGAGCTATTCGACTTCGCAAAATCTATCGGAATCGAGGTAGATGAAACGATGGGTAAAGGAAAATTGATTGATGAGATTTTCGGGGAAAAGTGTGAAGGAAACTTCATTCAGCCGACTTTCATCACAGATTATCCTGTTGAGATGTCGCCTTTGACCAAAAAACATAGAAGTCAGGAAGGTTTGACAGAACGTTTCGAATTAATGGTTTGCGGAAAAGAAATCGCAAATGCTTATTCGGAGTTGAATGACCCAATTGACCAAAGACAACGTTTTGAACATCAATTATTGTTATCTGAAAAAGGAGACGATGAAGCTGGACAATTTATTGATGAAGATTTCCTTAGAGCGCTAGAATATGGAATGCCTCCAACTTCTGGCTTAGGGGTAGGAATGGACAGATTAATTATGTTCTTAACTAATAACCCGTCAATCCAGGAAGTTCTTTTCTTCCCTCAAATGAGACCTGAGAAAAAAGCACCAACGGTTGAATTAGGAGAAGATGAAAAAGTGATTCTTGAAATCCTTAATTCTCAAGAAGATGCATTGGAGCTGAATGAAGTGAAAAATCGTTCTCAGCTTTCAGGTAAAAAATGGGACAAGGCTTCTAAAACTTTAACTAAAAATAATTTGGTGAAAGTTGAGAAAATTGATGAGGTTTTATTAATGAAATTGATTTAAGGTTTTCTTTAAATTGTTGTCAAAAACTATTTTAAATTTAACTTAGTTTATTAATTGTTTAAATAATTTTAATTATTGTTATTAAATTATTAAAATTAAATTTTGCTTTTCTATTTTATTTTCTAATTAGTTAAAAATTGTTTTAAACAGATGATTGTGTGAAAATATAATGTCATTTTAATTTGAAATTATATTTTAAAATATTACACCCCCTAAATTTTTTAGGGGTGTTTTTGTTTTATTGATTGATTTTTCGTCTTTGTTATAGATTTTTAGAAAAATGAGATTTGACTTCAGTCTTTTTTGAACCTAAGTGAAATATTGATTTTAATTAATTATCTGATTATAAATATTTTAAGTATTTTTAATATTAATTTAATTTTAACGAATAATTATTCAATATTAAATTAATGTAAATTATCGGTAAATAAAAGATGTTTTATTTGTTTTAAATCTTATTTGTGGTTTTTATAATTGCTGATTCGGTAATTTAAAATCGTTTTTGACTCTTTTTTCATTAAGTTTGTTAGTATCCAAAATTGATGTAGATGAAAAGAGCAAGGAAAATTTCCCAAAAATCCATTCCCGAAAATCAAGGACTTTATTTACCCGAAACAGAATTCGACTCCTGTGGAGTCGGCTTTGTGGCTAATATAAAAGGAATCAAAAGTTTCAAAATTGTCAGCGATGCCATTACGATGCTCGAAAATATGGAGCATCGTGGCGCAACTGGTTACGAAAGTAATACTGGCGACGGCGCAGGTTTGCAGATTCAGATTCCGCACGAGCTGTTGTACGATGAAGCGCTCAATTTCGGTTTTGATTTACCTGAACCAGATTATTATGGAGTCGGAATGTTGTTCTTTCCTCAAAATAATTTCATCCGAGAAGAATGTAAAGAGATTATTGAACAGTCTGCGGATAAACTCGGGCTCAAGATTTTGGGTTATCGTCCCGTTCCTGTAAGTAATATTGACTTGGGAGATTTGGCAAAAAGTGTAGAGCCGGTGATGGAAATGCTTTTTGTAGAACGTCCTTTTGATGTGGAAACGGATAAAGATTTTGAACGAAAGTTATTTGTTTTCCGTAATTATATTTCGCATCAGATTACAAGTGTGACGAACAATGACCCGATTGGTTTTTATGTCGCTTCGTTTTCTTGTAAGAAGTTGATTTACAAAGGACAATTGAGGAGTGTTCAGATTCGTAATTATTTCAAAGACCTTACAAATCCTAAAATACGTTCTGCGTTTGGGATGATTCATTCCCGTTTTGCGACAAATACATCTCCGACTTGGAGTTTAGCGCAACCATTTCGATTTCTGGCGCATAATGGCGAAATCAATACAATTGGAGGAAATCTCAATTGGCTGAAATCTTCTGAAAAAACATTTTCAAATCCGAATTTCACACCTCAGGAAATGGATATGATTTTGCCTTTGACAAAACCTAACCAATCCGATTCTTCTTATCTGGATAATATGGTGGAGTTGCTTTATCATTCAGGTCGCTCGTTGCCTCATACAATGATGATGCTGATTCCCGAAGCTTGGGATGGCAACAAACAAATGGAAGATTACAAAAAAGATTTCTACGAATTCCACGCTTGTATGATGGAGCCTTGGGATGGTCCTGCTTCAATTTCTTTTACGGATGGTGAAATGATTGGTGCAACTTTGGACAGAAATGGACTTCGACCTTCGAGATATTGTGTGACTTCTGACGATTTGGTGATTATGGCTTCAGAATCGGGAGCTTTACCTGTCAATCCAAAAAATGTCATCAAAAGAGGTCGTCTTCAGTCGGGGAAAATGTTCTTGGTTGATATGAAAAAGGGCGTTATCGTGAGCGATGATGAACTGAAAAAAGAGATTTGTACATCACAACCTTATCGTGATTGGCTGGATAAAATGAATATTAATCTGAAGGAATTGCCAAGTCCGAAAATCAGATTTAATAAACTTCAATTCGAAGATATTTTTAAATATCAGAAAGCGTTTGGTTATTCCAGAGAAGATTTGGATAAAGTTATCAAAGAAATGGCTGTTCACGGCAAAGAGCCAATTGGTTCGATGGGATTTGATGCACCTTTGGCTGTTTTAAGTGAAAAGCCACAGCATTTCAGTTCTTATTTCAAGCAATTATTTGCGCAGGTAACTAATCCTCCAATCGACCCGATTCGTGAAAAATTGGTAATGTCCTTGACTACAATTATTGGCGGAAATGGAAATCTTTTAGAAGATGATAAAAACTTCGCACATTCCATAAAACTCGAAACTCCGATTCTCAACAACGAACAATTGGAGAAATTGAGAAGTGTTGATACAGGGAAATTCCAATCGAAAACAATTTATACTTATTTCAAAGCTGACGAAAAAGAAGGAAGCTTGAAGAAAGCTTTGGATAGAATTTGTCGTTATGCGATAGATGCTGTCGAAGATGGTTTTGAAGTGATTATTTTGTCTGACCGTTCGTTGGATTCTCAACACGCATCGATTCCGTCTTTGCTGGCTTGCTCGGCTGTTCATCATCATTTGATAAGAAAAGGTGTCCGCAGAAGAGTTGGTCTGGTGGTTGAGGCGGGCGATGTTTGGGAAGTTCATCATTTTGCAAGTCTGCTTGGTTTTGGAGCGACTGCAATTAATCCTTATTTGGCTTTGGCGAGTATCAGACAAATGTTTTATGATGGCGAATTCAAGCAGGATGCGGATTTAGAACAGCTTAAATACAATTATAAAAAAGCAGTTGGCGATGGATTGTTAAAGATTTTTTCAAAAATGGGAATTTCAACTTTGCAATCCTATCACGGTGCGCAGATTTTCGAAATCATCGGTCTCAATAAACCTTTGGTCAATACCTGCTTTACCGGAGCGATTTCCAGAATCAACGGAATTGGTTTTGATGAAATTGCGAAGGAAGCTTTAGCGAAACATTATAAGGCTTTCGAGAAAGATTCAGCGTTTGGAATTCTGGATTCTGGCGGAATTTATCAATGGAGAAAAGATAGTGAATATCATCAATTCAATCCTCAATCCATTCATCTTTTGCAACAGGCAACTTGGAATGATAATTACGAAACGTTCAAAAAATATTCCCGTGCGGTCAATCGTCAAACTGAAAATGCTTCTTTATTAAGAGGTTTGTTGGAGTTCAAAAATGACCGTCAATCGATTCCGTTATTAGAGGTTGAACCAATCGAAAATATCCTAAAACGTTTTGCGACCGGAGCAATGTCGTTTGGTTCAATTTCTTGGGAAGCTCATACGACGTTAGCGATTGCAATGAATAGAATTGGTGCGAAAAGTAATACAGGAGAAGGTGGTGAAGATGAAAACAGATATATCATTAATGAAAACGGCGACAGCTTGCGTTCGTCTATCAAGCAGGTTGCTTCGGGTAGATTCGGTGTAACGGCGAGATATTTGGCAGAGGCAGAAGAACTTCAAATCAAAATGGCGCAAGGTGCAAAACCGGGAGAAGGCGGGCAATTGTCTGGCGAAAAAGTGGATTCTTGGATTGGAAAAACCCGACATTCTACGCCGGGAGTTGGTTTGATTTCTCCGCCTCCGCATCACGATATTTATTCCATAGAAGATTTGGCGCAGTTAATTTTTGACTTGAAAAATGCCAATCGACACGCAAGGATTTCGGTTAAACTGGTTTCAAAAGCTGGAGTTGGAACAATTGCTTCCGGCGTAGCGAAAGCGAAGGCTGACCATATTTTGATTTCCGGTTATGATGGTGGAACAGGCGCTTCGCCTTTGAGTTCTGTTCGTCATACAGGTTTGCCTTGGGAATTGGGATTGGCAGAAACGCATCAGACTTTAATCAAAAATAAATTAAGACAAAGAGTGACGGTTCAGGTTGACGGGCAAATGAAGACCGGACGTGATTTGATAATGGCAACTTTGCTTGGAGCAGAAGAATGGGGAATTGCAACTTCTGCCTTGATTGTGGAAGGCTGTATTCTGATGAGAAAATGTCATCTTAATACTTGCCCTGTTGGGATTGCGACTCAAAATGAAGAGTTGCGAAAAAAATTCACAGGGAAACCGGAACATTTGGTGAGTTATTTTACCTTTTTAGCGATGGAAGTTCGTGAGATAATGGCAAGCCTTGGTTTTAGAACGATTGATGAAATGGTTGGGCAATCTCAATGTCTGGAAAAGAAAAAAGAAATCAAATTCTGGAAACATCAAAATATTGATTTGAGCGGATTGCTTTACAAAATGAACACTGATTTACCAATTGTAAAAGCGGAAGAACAAGATAGTGGTTTGGGTGAATCTTTGTCTTGGAAAATGTTGGAAGCTTCAAAATTGGCTTTAGAAAATAATGGAAAAGTAGAAGCTTTTTTCTCGATTAAAAATACAGACAGAACAGTTGGAACGATTCTCTCGCACGAATTGACGAAAATCTATCATTCGAATGGAATGCAGGAAGATTCGTTGAAATTCAATTTCAAAGGAACGGCTGGACAAAGTTTTGGTGCTTTTTGTAATAAAGGAATTACGATGATTTTGGAAGGTGATGCTAATGATTATTTTGGAAAAGGTTTGTCGGGTGCAAAAATCGCTGTTTTTCCGGATGAAGAAGCAGTGATTAAAGCTAATGAAAATAGCATTATCGGAAATGTGGCTTTGTACGGAGCAACTTCCGGAAAGGTTTTTATTAACGGAATGGCGGGCGAAAGATTCTGTGTTCGTAATTCTGGGGCGACTGCTGTTGTGGAAGGAATTGGTGACCACGGTTGCGAATATATGACAGGTGGAACAGTTGTGATTCTGGGTGAGGTTGGTCGGAATTTCGGAGCGGGGATGAGTGGTGGAATCGCTTATGTTTGGGATGTTGGAAAAGATTTGGAAAAGAATTTCAATCCTGATATGGCAGATTTGGAACATTTGACAGAGAAAGATGTTAAGTTGGTTCTGGATTTAATCCAAGAACATTTTGAAATCACGGGAAGTTATTTGGCAGAATATCTTTTGAGTGATTTTGAAAATAATCTGAAACACTTTGTAAAAGTCTATCCTCGTGAATATAAAAGAGTAATGGAGAATCAAATAAATGCAATGAAATAATGGGAAAGACAGATGGTTTTTTGATATATGAGAGAAATTTGCCTGCGAAATTTCCGGTTTCGGAAAGGCTTAAGAATTATAAAGAATTTTATGAGCCAGCTTCTGAAAAGTTGCTGAATGAGCAGTCTGCAAGATGTATGGATTGCGGTGTTCCGTTTTGTCAGAGTGGTTGTCCGCTGGGAAATGTTATTCCTGAGTTCAATGATGCGGTTTATAAAAAGCAATGGGAAAAGGCTTATCATATTTTAACTTCAACTAATAATTTCCCTGAGTTCACAGGCCGGATTTGCCCAGCGCCTTGCGAAGGAGCCTGCGTTTTAGGGATTAATAATCTTCCCGTTGCCATTGAGGAAATTGAAAAAAATATTATTGAAATAGCTTTTGAGCAAGGTTTTGCAAAACCAAAAGTTCCTCAATTCAGGACGGATAAAAAAGTGGCGGTTATTGGTTCTGGTCCTGCTGGTCTGGCTTCGGCTTATCAATTGAATCAGGCTGGTCATCAGGTGACGGTTTTTGAAAAGGATTCTGAAATTGGTGGTTTGCTGAGGTTTGGAATTCCCGATTTTAAATTAGATAAAAATATTGTTGAACGCCGGGTTCACTGGATGGAACAAGAAGGTATTGAATTTAAAACCAATGTCAATGTTGGTGTTAATTATTCCGTCGAGGAATTGAACCGGAATTTTGATGCGGTTGTTTTGGCTTTGGGAAGTACGGTTCCACGAGATTTGATGCTCCCGAATCGTGATGCAAAAGGCGTTCATTACGCAATGGATTTTCTGGTTCAGAATAATAAAAAAGTAAGCGGAATTGATTTTTCTGAAGAAGAACTCAATGTTAAAGGGAAAAAGGTAGTTGTAATTGGAGGAGGAGACACTGGTTCGGATTGTATCGGAACATCCAATCGTCAAGGTGCAGAAGTCGTTTATCAAATTTATTATAAACCAATTCAGCCTACAAAACGAGACGAAACAATGCCTTGGCCAACAATGCCAATGACTTTGCAGATAACATCTTCTCACGAGGAAGGTTGCGAAAGGAAATGGTCTGTTAATTCCAAAGAATTTGTGAAGGATGAAAACGGAAATCTTAAAGGTCTTCGTCTTGTGGAAGCAGAATGGACAAAAGATGCGGACGGAAAATGGAATCTCTACACAGAAAAACCGAACTCAGAATTTGTTATCGAATGTGATTATGCTTTCATTGCTTTGGGTTACACACACGTGGAGCAGAAAGGTTTGGTGGAAGCTTTGGATATCAATCTTGACCCAAAAGGAAATCTGATTGGTAATAATAAAGAATTCCGAACCAACCAAACTAAGTATTTCTCTTGTGGCGATGCTAGAAAAGGTCAAAGCTTAGTTGTTTGGGCGATTGCAGAAGGAAGAGATTGTGCAAAAAAAGTGGATGAGTTTTTGAAAAGTTAAAACTTTTATTAATATTAAATTTTGGAAATCGAGCTTTTGTAGTTCGATTTTTTTTATTCAAAATCCTCAAACATCCCTGTTAAAAACTTATCATTTTTGACTGATTTTAAGGCTTTCATATCTCGATTTTTTTAACGACATTTGTAAGCTTTAACAAAATAATTAACAGAAAAATAACAAGAAAAATTCTCAAGCTAACTATTTGAAATCTTGGGTCTTATGTCTTGAATCTTTTACAATATGAGTCAAAAACAATATACAGCAAGTAGTATTCAGGCATTGGAAGGAATGGAGCACGTTCGTATGCGTCCTTCGATGTACATTGGTGATGTGGGAGTCAGAGGTCTCCACCATTTGGTTTATGAAGTAGTAGATAACTCTATCGATGAGGCTTTGGCTGGATATTGTGATACGATCACTGTCGCGATAAAAGAAGGAAACGCTGTCGAGGTTATGGACAACGGTCGTGGTATTCCTGTCGATTTTCATGAGAAAGAACAGAAATCTGCGCTGGAGGTTGTAATGACCAAAATTGGAGCCGGAGGTAAGTTCGATAAAGATTCTTACAAAGTTTCAGGAGGTCTCCACGGCGTTGGGGTTTCTTGTGTTAATGCGCTTTCAAACCAAATGATAACTACCGTTTACAGAGACGGGAATATCTATCAGCAAATCTATTCCAGAGGAAAGGCACAGACAGAAGTTGAGGAAATCGGGAATAGCGATTACAGAGGAACCAAGCAGTTTTTTCAGCCGGACGATACTATTTTTACAGAATTAGTTTACAACTACGATACTTTGGCGAACCGTCTTAGAGAGTTGTCTTACCTTAATAGAGGAATTACAATTACGTTGACGGACGAAAGAGAAAAATTGGAAGATGGAACTTTTAGGACAGAAGTTTTCCACTCAGAAGGTGGTTTGAAAGAGTTTGTTGAATATATCGATGGAAACCGCGAGTCTATCATGGAGCATGTGATTTTTATGGAAGGCGAGCGTGATGATATTCCGGTTGAGGTGGCGATGCGTTACAACACTTCTTTCAACGAGAATCTTCACTCATATGTTAATAATATCAACACACACGAAGGTGGAACGCACTTAGCAGGTTTCAGAAGAGCTTTAACAAGAACTTTGAAGAAATATGCTGATGAGTTAGGCCTTCCTGCAAAAGAAAAAGTTGAAGTTACAGGAGATGATTTCCGTGAAGGTTTGACGGCTGTTATTTCAGTTAAAGTAATGGAACCTCAGTTCGAAGGTCAGACTAAAACGAAGTTGGGTAACTCAGAAGTTTCCGGAGCGGTGGATAAAATCGTTGGAGAAATGTTGACCAATTTCTTGGAAGAAAATCCTGCTGAAGCTAAAATCATCGTTCAGAAAGTTGTTTTGGCAGCGAAAGCTAGACAGGCAGCTAAAAAAGCACGTGAAATGGTTCAGAGAAAATCTCCAATGGGAGGTTCCGGATTGCCAGGAAAATTGTCCGACTGTTCTTCCAAAGACCCAGCTGAATCAGAATTGTTCTTGGTGGAGGGAGATTCTGCAGGTGGAACAGCTAAGCAAGGTCGTGACCGTCATTTCCAAGCGATTCTGCCTTTGAGAGGTAAGATTTTGAACGTGGAAAAATCTATGGTTCATAAAGTTTATGACAACGAGGAAATCAAGAATATCTACACGGCACTTGGTGTTTCTGTAGGAACAGAAGAAGATTCTAAAGCTTTGAATTTAGCAAAACTAAGATATCACAAAATCGTAATTATGACCGATGCGGATATCGATGGTTCTCACATTTCGACTTTGATTCTGACTTTCTTCTTCAGATATATGAAAGAACTGATTGAGAACGGATATATTTATATCGCTCAACCGCCTTTATACTTATTGAAAAAAGGAAATAAAAAAGTTTACGCTTACAACGAAAAAGAACGTGAACAATTTACATTGGAAATGGCTCCGGACGGAAAAGGAGTAGAGGTACAGCGTTACAAAGGTCTTGGAGAGATGAATCCTGAACAGCTTTGGGAAACGACTCTAAATCCTGAAAACAGAATCTTGAAGCAGGTAACGATTGACAACGCAGTAGAAGCAGATTCTACATTCTCTATGTTGATGGGCGATGAAGTTCCACCGAGAAGAGAATTTATCGAGAAAAATGCGGTTTACGCAAGAATCGATGCTTAAAATATTTTTATAAAATCAAACCTTCCAACTTTTGGAAGGTTTTTTGTTAAATTAGGAATTGTATTTATAATCACCATTTAAAAATAAACCTATGAAAAACCTAATCACAATTCTATCTTTCGGGATTCTGCTTTTCTCTTGCAATAAGAAGGAAACTCAGCAAACTTCAACCTCGAGATCGGACAGTACGGAAACCAAAAAAGAATTCGTTATAGATTCTGTAAGAGTTCAGGATTCCTTACAGGTCGCCAAAACTTTGACTTTATCCTTCGAAAAGCAAACTTTGGTATTCCCCAGTATCACCAACAAAACGGTATTGGATAGTATATATAAACCTGCTGGTATAAGCGCAAGTGATTATTCTAAAAAATCTTTGACCGAAGTTCTTGAGAAATTGAAAAAAGAATCTTTGAAAATAGATGATTCGAATGATTATCTGCCTGAGTTCAAACAGACTTGGGATGAAGTATCCGGGATGAAATTGATTTCGCATCAGAATGACGTCCTGACTTTACAATATTCCGGAAGTGGTTATTCTGGTGGAGCACACGGTTATTATTTTGAAAATTATAAAACTTTCGATTTGGAAAATAATAAAGTGGTTTCTCAAACTGATATTTTTAAAAATCCAACAGATGCGAGTTGGGATAAGATTCTAAAAAATCATTTCGATGAACAAGAGCAAAAAGAAATGCTTTTGGTAGATAAAATCGAACTGAATGACAATTTCTATTTTGACCAGAATAAGATCACGTTTGTTTACAATCAATATGAGATCACGGCTTATGCTGCTGGTGTGGTTTATATCACTTTAAACTTCAAAGACATCAAAGACCAGTTGAAACCAGAATTCTTAAACCGATTTAATGTGAAATAAAATGAGTTCACAAGACTTGAAAAATCATAGAAAATATTATCCTTTGCATCATTTTATTTTCTATCCTGTTTCATTGGTTCTGCTGATAGTTTCTTTGTTTCAAGTTTTCAAAAATATCAATCATAACAGTTCTCTTGTGATGATTTGGAGTGCAATTTCAGCAGTTATAGTTTTGATGATTGTTTTGTCATTGATGCTTCGTCAACATTATGCTTTGGGACTTCAGGATAGGTTGATTATTAATGAATTCAAATTCCGATATTTTGCTTTGACTGGAAATAGATTGGAAAATTCCACTTATCAATTTTCCGACGCTCAGATTTTTGCATTGAGGTTTGCAGAAGATGAAGATTTAATGGAATTGATGCATCAAACTGCTCAAAACGATTGGTCATCATCAAAAATCAAACAGAATATCAAAAACTGGAAGGCGGATGATAAAAGAATTTAGAATTTTAAAATCCTCCGAGAGCATAAGGATGACAATTAATTTGCGAATTTCTAATGGGAGCGATGTCAGCTGAGGCTCTCGAAGCTTCACAAATAAATTAAAAAAATACTCTGAAATCCTCAGAGTATTTTTATTTTTGGAAAATGAAGTTTGCTTTCATCATCAATCCTTATTCTGCAAAGAAAAACTATCAGCTTTTTTTGGAAAGACTTTCTAAGAAAGTTGAAAATCCGCTCTATATCGTTTCCAAATCTTTGGAAGATACAGATGATTTCATCGAAAAACATTGGAATGATGTGGATGTTTTTGTGGCTGTTGGCGGTGATGGAACTATTTCTGTTGTGGCACAAAAGCTAATTAATACACAAAAAATTCTCGCTGTTTTTCCTGCAGGTTCTGGAAATGGATTTTCTAATGAGACCAATTTCAACAAAAATATTTCGGTTCTTTTAGAAAAATTAGAACAGAAGAAATTCCGAAGTATTGATACGTTTATGATCAATGATAATTTTTCCATTAATGTCTCGGGAACGGGATTTGACGGGAAAGTAGTAAAGGAATTTGAAAAAACAAGCCGAGGTTTCAAAAATTACATCAAGGTTTCTATTAAGACTTTTTTCAATTACAAGCCAATTAAAATCAAATTCTTAGAAGAAAATTACAAACAATACAACGGCAAATATCTGATGCTGAATATCGCCAACACGCGCCAATTCGGGAACAATGCTTATATTGCACCGATGGCAAGTAAAAGTGATGGTTTGGTAGATTTGGTTTTGGTGAAGAAATTTCCCTTGACCTATTCGCCTTTTTTTGCTTTCAGGATGTTTACAAAGCGTTTGAAAGACGATGATTACGTAACCTATCTTCCGGTTTCAGAGATCGAGTTCAAAGTCAATACAAAAACCTGGCACATTGATGGAGAATTCAAGAAAATCAAATCGCCGATCAAAATCAAAGTGCTCCCGAAAAGTTTGAGGATTTTGGTTTAAAAGTTATTGATTTAACAAAATTTCAAGTTTTTTGTAATCTCCATTTTGTCCAAAATTTTCATCATTGATTTTTGTTCCAATGATGATATGTTGATGACAGCTGAAACAAATTTTAGCAATTCCGATTATTTTTCCTTTGTTTTTAAATACTAAAATGTCTCTATAAAAAGCAATACAAACGCAAGTAGAGCTTGCATCGACAGTTTTATCAATAAATACTTTATCTATTTCAGAGAATTTACTTTTTGGAATTTCTTTTTTGTTATAACCAATTTTATCCATTGATTTCAAGAAATCGGTTTCATTAATGTTTTGAGGAAAATTACCAATGATTATATCGTTTTTTAATTTATCAAGTTTTGAGTTGTTTTTATTTTTATCTAATTCTATAATATTACTTTCTTCAAAATCGATGTGATAGAAATCAATTTGGTCATATTTAAAATATTTTTGACCATAAACCGGAACAAATGTTTTTTCTTTTACCTCAGTTTTAGAATTATTTAACGGATTTGGAGCTTTTTCACAAGCTATTAAAAACAAGAGTGTTATTGTTAAGTGAAAAATTGATTTCATTCCTTTTATGGCTTTAGTTATTGGGATAATATACAAATGAATATTTATTTTCCATTGTATTATTTATTACATAAAACCATTTTAATTTCCCTATTTTTGTATCAATCATCATTTATAGATTGTGCAGAACAAACTGAAAATCATCAACGACCCGGTTCACGGTTTTATCAAAATTCCTCACGAGATTTTGTTCGATATCATAGAACATCCTTATTTCCAAAGACTCAGAAGGATTTCCCAAACCGGACTTTTATCACTCATATTTCCTGGCGCAAAACATACGAGATTTCATCATGCTCTTGGAGCAATGAATCTGATGTTCAAAGCTTTGGAAACTCTCAAGCTAAAAGGCGTAAAAGTTTCAAAAGAAGAAGAAAAGGCAGCAATGTTGGCGATTTTGCTTCACGATATTGGTCACGGTCCGTTTTCGCACGCTTTGGAAAATATGCTGATGGACGATTGGCATCATGAGAAAATTTCGATTTTGTTGATGAACCGATTGAATAAGGAGTTCAAAGGGAAATTGAATCTGGCAATCGAAATGTTTCAAGGGAAATATCGCAGACCGTTTTTCAATCAATTGATTTCTTCACAATTGGATGTTGACAGAATGGATTATTTGAAACGAGACAGTTTTTACACGGGCGTTTCAGAAGGCAGTGTCAATGTTGAAAGAATTATTTCAATGATGAATGTAAGTGATGAAAAACTTGTCATTGACGCAAAAGGAATTTATTCTATAGAAAATTATCTGACTGCCAGAATGTTTATGTATTGGCAGGTTTACTATCATAAAACGGCGGCTTTGGCTGAGCATATTTTGGTTCAGATTCTTAATAGAGCCAAATATTTGGTTTCTCAAAATGTGGATTTGGAAGCGCCTTCTAATTTGAAATATTTCTTAGTTAAAAATAAATTTGACGAAGCCACGGAAGAAGATATCAGAAGATTCACAATGCTGGATGATATGGATGTTTTCCAGGCTATCAAAGTTTGGACGGAAAATGATGATTTTGTCTTGTCGAAGCTTTGCAGAACGGTTATTTACAGAGAGTTTCCGAAAAGTATTATTTCGTCAAAACCATTTTCCGAAGATTTTTTGAAACAAAAGGTAGAAAAAGTCAACCAATACTTTAAGATCGAAGATGGAGAAGAATTGGTTGGGCAGATCTCGCGTTCATTATTGCCTTATGATACTGAGAAACAGCCAATTTATTTGATGGATAAGACAGGGCAGACAATCAAGTTAGAAGAATCTGAAAATCAGATATTATTTGGATGCATGGAGAATGCGACGAAAAAATATATCATTTATTTTCCTCGGGAAATAATATAACTAAAGTAAAAGTAACCTTGATTCGTTATAAAAAATTAAAAGATAATTAATAAAATATTTATCTTTGCAAACTATGGAATTTAGCGCAGAACAAATTGCAGAATTAATAAACGGCAAAATAATCGGAGACGGAAAGACTGTTATTACAGGGGTCTCACCGATAGAGAATGGGGAACAAGGACACTTGTCTTTCGTTGGTCAGAGCCGTTTTTCCAATCATATCGATACAACAGAATGTGCAGTTTTGATAGTTTCTGAAAGTCTTTTAGAAGACAGAAATTATAAACCTGTGATCATTGCTGTGGAAGATGCTTATCTGTCTTTTCAGGTCTTGATGAATCTTTATCAGGAGATGCAAGGCAGAAGAACCGGAATAGAAGCCGGTTCATTTTTCCACGAGACTGCAAAAGTGGGCAAGGATGTTTATATCGGCGCATTCACTTATGTTTCTGAAAAAGCTGCTATAGGAGATGGAACACAGATTTTTCCACATGTTTATATCGGAAAAGGTGTGAAGATCGGGAAAAATTGCAAAATTGACAGTGGCGCAAGGATATATGATCACTGTATTGTAGGTGATAATTGCGTAATCCATTCTAATACAGTTGTTGGTGGAGACGGATTTGGTTTTCAGCCAACTGCAGAAGGGTTCAAGAAAATTCCTCAGTTAGGAAATGTTATCATAGAAGACGATGTAGAGATTGGTTCCAACTGTAGTATCGATCGTGCGACAATTGGCTCTACGATTATCGGTAAAGGAACTAAGATTGATAATTTGATTCAGATTGCTCACAATGTGAAGATCGGTCAGAATAATGTGATTGCTTCGCAAGCAGGAATTGCCGGCTCAACTATTATTGGAGATTGGAATCAGATCGGTGGACAAGTAGGAATTGTCGGCCATATCAAAATAGGAAATCAGGTTAAGATCCAAGCTCAGAGTGGGGTTAACTCTTCTGCAAAAGATGGTGAAACGCTTTATGGTTCGCCTGCGATCAATTATAGTGATTATAGAAGGAACTATGTTCATTTCCGTAATTTTACGGATATAGTCAAGAGAATAAACGATTTAGAAAATAAAAAATCAGAGTAAAGGTATCAGGCAAAGAAGTCATTCTTCCTCCTCAAAACTAATACAATGAGCGATAAACAAAAAACAATCAAAGAAGAAATCCAGTTATCTGGAATAGGTCTTCACACAGGAAAAGAGGTTAATTTGACAATCAAGCCGGCAAAAGAAAACACCGGATTTGTATTTGTAAGAACAGACCTCGAAGGTCATCCTCAGGTAGAGGCTGATGTTAATTACGTAACCACCACGGAGAGAGGAACTACCCTTGAAAAATTGGGTGTTAAAATCCATACTTGCGAACACCTTTTGGCTGCTTTGGTTGGGATGGATGTTGATAATGCAATTCTAGAAATGAATAGTGCAGAACCGCCAATCTTGGATGGATCTTCCAAATATTTTGTAGAAGCGATAGAGAAAGTTGGTGTTCATGAACAAGAACTTCCTAGAGAATATCTTGTCATCAAAGAAGTGATGAATTACATCGACCCTTCTACAGGTTCAGAGCTTACTGTGATTCCTGCTGACGATTATGAGATTACAACAATGGTAGATTTTGGAACTAAGGTTTTGGGTACTCAGAATGCCAGTATGAAAAATTTGTCTGAGTTTAAAGACGAAATTGCTTCAGCAAGAACTTTCAGCTTTTTACATGAATTAGAGCAACTTTTGGATGCTAATCTTATCAAAGGCGGAGACATTAGTAATGCTATCGTTTATGTTGATAAAGAACTGACTCCTGAAACTTTGGAAAAACTTAAGGTTGCTTTTGGTAAAGACGAAGTTTCTATCCGTCCAAACGGTATCCTTGATAACCTGACACTTAATTATACAAATGAGGCTGCACGTCACAAGCTACTAGACGTAATTGGTGATTTGGCTTTAGTTGGAGTAAGAATCAAAGGTAGAGTTATTGCCAATAAACCAGGACACTTTGTGAATACTCAATTCGCAAAGAAACTAAACAGACAATACAAATTGCAAAAAAGAAAAAATGTTCCAGATTTTGATTTGAAGGCTGAGCCTGTTTTCGATATCAATGGAATCATGAGATTATTGCCACACAGACCTCCGTTTTTGTTGGTAGACAAGATTTTGGAATTATCCGATACTCATGTTGTTGGACTTAAAAATGTTTCTATGAATGAGCCTTTCTTTGTAGGGCATTTCCCAAAAGAACCTGTAATGCCTGGTGTTTTACAGATTGAAGCAATGGCACAAGTTGGTGGTATATTGGTATTGGCAAATGTCCCAGATCCAGAAAATTATTCTACTTATTTTGTGAAGATGGATAATGTGAAATTCAAGAAAAAAGTAGTTCCAGGAGATCAGGTTATTTTCAAAATAGAGTTGATTGAACCTATCAGAAGAGGAATTGTGCATATGCAAGGTTACGGTTATGTTGGAGATAGTGTAGTCGTGGAAGCAGAGCTGATGGCTCAAGTAGCAAAAACTAAAATTTAATTTATGATTCACCAGCTTACAGCAGTAGATCCTCGTGCCAAGATTGGCAAAAATGTGACCATCGAACCATTTACAACTATTGGAGCAAATGTAGTCGTCGGAGCTGATACTTGGATTGGTCCCAATGTTACTATAATGGAAAATGTCAGGATTGGTAAGAATTGTAAAATTTTCCCAGGAACAGTTATTGGAGCAATTCCTCAGGATCTAAAGTTTGATGGAGAAGATACTCAGGTGATTATCGGCGATGGAACTACACTTAGGGAATGTGTCACAATCAATCGAGGAACCAAAGCTCTTGGTTATACAAAGGTAGGTAACAATTGCCTGATCATGGCAACTTCTCACATTGCGCATGACTGTATTGTTGGTGATAATGTGATCATTGCCAATGGATGTGGTATTGCAGGTCACGTAGAGATTGGAGATTTTGTTGTAATGGGTGGACTTTCTGCAGTTCAGCAATTTGGAAAAATTGGCAAACACGTGATGGTTTCGGGAGGTTCTTTGATCAGAAAAGACATTCCACCTTATGTGAAAGTTGCAAGGGAACCTATTTCCTACGCAGGTATCAATTCTGTTGGACTGAGAAGAAGAGGTTTTAGCAACGATAAGATCTTTGAGATCCAGAAAATTTACAGAGCTATCTTCCAAATGAAAATGAATACAACTCAAGCTATCGAATTTATTGAAAAAGAAATGCTTCCAACTGTAGAGAGAGATGAGATCATCACTTTTATCCAAAACTCACCGAGAGGTATTGTAAAAGGATATGGTTCTTCCAAAGAATAATTAATTAAAATAAAAATAAAGTTTATAAACCACTAATGGCAACAAGCAACGATATAAGAAAAGGTCTTTGTATAGAGTATAGCAATGACATTTACAAAGTGATTGAATTTCTTCACGTAAAACCAGGAAAAGGACCTGCTTTTGTAAGAACGAAATTAAAGTCTGTGACCAATGGGAAAGTTATCGATAACACTTTCTCCGCAGGCCACAAAATCGACGAAGTGAAGGTGATCACAAGAAAATTCCAATACCTTTATGATGATGAGAACGGATTCCATTTCATGAATAACGAAGATTTCTCCCAACTTTATCTTAATAAGGAAATGATCGAGAACTCAAACCTGATGAAAGCCGGTGAAGAAGTGACGATCATTTTGAAAGAAGTGGATGAAACCCCGCTTTCTGCAGAACTTCCTCAATCGGTTTACTTAGAAGTCGTGGAAGCAGATCCGGGAGTTAAAGGGAATACGGCAACCAATGCTTTGAAAAATGCGATCGTAGAAACCGGAGCAAGAGTTATGGTACCTTTGTTCATTGAGCCGGGCGATAAGATCAAGATCAGTACGGAAGACGGTTCTTATATTGAAAGAGTAAAATAAAACAAAACATATAAAATGGAAGTCTGGAGTTGATCTTCACACTTCCATTTTTTATTTGGGCAGCTTTTCCGCCCTCCGTTCCCGCTTTTTCTTTTTTGTCAAAAAAGAAAAAGCGGGAACGGAGGGCGGGCTGCATGCAATTCGTAGTTTAAAGATAAATGAGTTGCAATCCCAAAATCCAATGTCTAAAATTTAACATATAACTATGACATTCAATCAGCCACAAAATTTAAAAACCATTGCTGAGATCATCAATGCAAAATATATTGGTGCAGACGATTTCCAGGTTTTCGGAACTAATGAGATTCATATGGTGCGTCCGGGAGATATCGTTTTCGTCAATCATCCGAAATATTACGATAAAGCACTTAATTCCGCAGCTACGATCATCTTGATCGATAAAGAAGTAGATTGTCCGGAAGGGAAAGCCCTTTTAGTCTCAGATGATCCTTTTAGGGATTTCAATAAAATCAATACCCACTTCACAAGAATTTCAAATTTTAAAGAAGAACTTCATGATTTGGAAGTAGGAGACGGAACTACTATTCACCCATCGGCTGTTATTGGAAATGATGTGAAGATTGGAAAAAATTGCCATATTTTCCCTAATGTTGTTATTGGTGATAGAACAGTCATTGGTGATAATGTCATTATTCAATCTAATACAGTTTTAGGCGGCGACGCATTTTATTATAGGAAATTAAACGGAAATTTCGACAGGCTGATCTCTGTGGGAAATGTAGTGATAGAAAACAATGTGGAAATTGGAAATGGGTGTACGATTGACAGAGGTGTGACAGCTTCCACAATCATTGGTGAAGGAAGCATTCTTGATAATCAGATACAGATTGGTCACGATACAGTTATTGGTAAAAAATGTCTGATAGCTTCCCAAACCGGAATTGCAGGATGCTGTATCATCGAAGATGAAGTCACCATTTGGGGACAAGTTGGTATGGCTTCTGGTATAAGAATTGAAAAAGGAACAGTTCTCCTAGCTAAGGTTGGTGTTAACAGAGATCTGAAAAAAGGAACATATTTTGGTCCCATTGCGGAAGAGTTCCGTGATTATCTCAGAAAAGAGGTCAGAATCAAAAATCTGAAGTAAATCATATTTTAAAACTTCAAAAAATATCTAATTCCAAGAAATCTTTGAATTATTATCGTTATTTTTGCGAATAACAAAAGTTTATAAAATCAATAAATTATAATAAAAAATGTCAATATTAGTAAACAAAGATTCTAAAGTTATCGTACAAGGATTTACAGGTAACGAGGGTACTTTCCACGCAGGTCAGATGATCGATTACGGAACCAACGTTGTTGGAGGTGTAACTCCGGGAAAAGGAGGAACAGAGCATCTTGGTAAGCCGGTTTTCAATTCAGTTTCAGAAGCTGTAGAAAAAGCGGGAGCTAATGTGAGTATTATCTTCGTACCGCCGGCATTTGCTGCAGATGCTGTGATGGAAGCTGCTGAAGCTGGTATCAAAGTGATCGTTTGTATTACAGAAGGTATTCCTGTTGCTGATATGGTGAAAGTAAAAGATTATATCCAAGATAGAGATGTTCGTTTGATTGGTCCAAACTGTCCGGGTATCATCACTTCTGACGAAGCTAAGATTGGTATCATGCCAGGTTTTGTTTTCAAAAAAGGAAAAGTGGGTATCGTTTCAAAATCTGGAACTTTAACTTACGAAGCTGCTGACCAAGTAGTGAAAGCTGGTTTCGGAGTTTCTACAGCTATCGGAATTGGAGGAGATCCAATCATTGGAACTACTACAAAAGAAGCTTTGGAATTGTTTATCAACGACCCAGAGACGGAAGCTGTTGTAATGATTGGAGAAATCGGAGGTTCTTTAGAAGCGGAAGCTGCAAGATGGTACAAAGCGAGTGGTTCTACAAAACCAGTTGTAGGTTTCATCGCTGGACAAACTGCACCAAAAGGTAGAACTATGGGGCACGCTGGAGCAATTGTTGGTGGAGATGATGACACTGCACAGGCAAAAATGGCGATTATGAGAGAAAACGGAATCCACGTGGTAGATTCTCCTGCTGAGATTGGGAAAACTGTTGCTTCTGTTTTAGCATAATAAACAAAAGAATACGTTCTTAAATATATTTTGAGAAGCTCTATCTGGGCTTCTCATTTTTTTTATTTAAATTTGGAGCATAAAAATTTATAAAACACTAGTATGAAAAAAATCCTTTTCGGGTCTTTCTTATTAATATCATTGTTTTCTCAAGCACAAATAGACTTTCGATCAACTGAATTTGGTCTTGTTGCAGGAGGAACTTATTCCAGAGTAAGAAATGCCCATAATCCTTCAGGAGCTAGATTTTCTGTTTTAGGAGGTGTAACAGCACAAGTTCCGATTGGTATCGACGAACAGTTCTATATTCAGGCGGAAGCTCTTTATTTTGGAGCAGGTGAATCAGGAAAGTCCAAAGATGCTAAAGGAAGACCTGGCTATGATGCGGTCTATGCTAATAATTATTTAAGTGTACCGCTCAACTTCAAAGGTTATTTTTCTGAGGCTGAATCTGAATTTTTTGGATTAATAGGTCCAAGATTTAATTTCTTGATCAATCAGACGGTTAAAAATACAAATAAACCACAATATGAAAAAGATAGCTATGGAAAAGCTAATTCATTTAATTTGGGGATAGGAGCTGGTATTGGTTACAGTTATAAAAGGCAGTTAGAAATAGCTTTGAAATATGACGTAGGATTATCAAATACATATCCAGATCTTAAGAATAGTCCTTCAGAAATTGGTTATGCAGGTATTGCTAAGAAGAAATCAGAACAGGTATTAAGTTTGGGATTAACATATTTCTTCAAATAAAAAAGGCGGTTAGTTAACCGCCTTTTCTACTGTTTTATTTTTGTTTGATCAGTTCTTTGATCTTGCCTTCGATTTCTTCTGCCAATTCCGGGTTATCTCTTAGTACCTCTTTTACGGCATCACGTCCTTGCCCCAGTTTAGTGTCTTCATAGCTGAACCAAGAACCACTTTTCTTAACTACAGCCATATCTACAGCGGTATCCAAGATTTCTCCAACTTTAGAAACACCTTCTCCGTACATAATATCAAATTCTGCCATTTTGAAAGGTGGTGCAACTTTGTTTTTTACAATTTTTACTTTTACACGGCTTCCTACAGCTTCATCGCCATTTTTGATAGGCGCACTTGCCTTTCTAATGTCGATTCTTACGGAAGCATAGAATTTAAGTGCATTTCCACCAGTTGTAGTTTCAGGATTACCGAACATTACTCCGATCTTTTCACGAAGCTGATTAATGAAAATCACTGTACATTTTGTTCTGTTGATTGTTGCTGTAAGTTTCCTTAAAGCCTGAGACATCAATCTTGCATGAAGTCCCATTTTGGAATCTCCCATTTCTCCTTCAATCTCAGCTTTTGGTGTCAATGCTGCAACAGAGTCAATTACTACAATGTCAATAGCTCCTGATCTAATCAGATTGTCCGCAATTTCCAAAGCTTGCTCTCCGTTGTCTGGCTGAGAGATAATCAGGTTCTCCAGGTCAATTCCTAATTTTGCGGCATAGTTTCTGTCAAATGCATGCTCAGCATCTATGAAAGCCGCGATACCGCCTGCTTTTTGTGCTTCAGCAATTGCGTGGAGTGTAAGTGTTGTTTTACCGGAAGATTCAGGGCCATAGATCTCAATGATTCTTCCTCTTGGATATCCACCAACACCCAAAGCAAGGTCTATCCCCAAAGATCCGGAAGGGATAACTTCTATGGTAGTGTCTACAGAATCCTCTCCTAAGGTCATTACAGTTCCCTTTCCGTAGGTTTTATCTAGTTTTTCAAGCACCAGTTGCAGTGCTTTTTTCTTATCGTCGTTCGTACTCATTATTTCAAAAAAATTATTCTCAAAAATACGGAATTTTAAAATCAAATTCCAATATTATTTTGATTGGAGGTTTTTAATTTACCAATTAGATTTAATAGAAATTTGAATTTTTTGTTATGTTTAGATAATCCTCCAGTACTTTCATTTGATCTTTATTTCCCTTTTTTATTCGTGCGTCTCTACTTATTATTTTTTCATAGATCTTATTAAATAGTTGCTTTGACTTTGGAAATAGATTTTTGTATTTTACTTTTGGGATTTCCAGTCTTTCGCAGACTTCATCATCCAATAGAAACCAAGTACAGCAGATGTGCAGATAGCGTAAATTTTTTCTTTGGAAATTAAACTTGAGGATAGGATTTTCCAATGATTCATTCAATAGAGAATGAGCTAATAAGATAGAATCTTTATCAGACGGCGGTTGCACAGAAGTCCAATGATAGAAATATTCTGTCGCTTGTTTTTTGTCATCAGGTAAAAGATCTTCCGGAATTCCTAATAAATAACCTACATATTTCCAAAGGTGAAAAAGTCCTTTTTCCTCTTGCTCCGAAAATGTATTACCTAATTTGTGTAAACTGAATAGAAATACCAAACTAAAACCGATGTAAGTCGCCATAATATCCCAGGAATTGATAGGTTCTCCCCAGTTTTCTGTATCCCAATTTTTGTAATGTTTCTTTATCGAAAGTCTTGCGTAGGAGTGTATCAATCTTGTTTTGATAGCAAATTCATAACCTTTTTTATGAATCTGAAGAGCGTCTGCCCTTGTAACATTGACCCAAAAATCCAGTGTTTCCGACAGGCGTTTTACTGCGCCCTTTTTCAGAGCTTCTGTTATGATCAATGGTTTGTTTAGATAAGCATAGTCGTAACCGCCAATTAAACAATAATCTCTTAAGGAAATCAAAGAATCTACATTGCAACGCATGCAAAGTTCCGCACCATATTTTATCAAATCAAAATCTACCCAATCTGGAATTGATTGAGTTTGTCCGAAAAGTACTTTTACACTTTCAGGGATTTTATCGTTTTCAGAAATACCATTTCTGATATATGATTCAATTTGTTTTGAAGCTTCGGGAAATGATTGTGTAAAGTAAACTTCTTTTACAACTCCATCTCCAATTTCATCAACATCATAGAAGAAATGAGAGAATTTATCAAAATCTTTAAAGCTAACTTTTGCATCGGAAAACTCTATAAGTTGTTTTCCATTTCCTCTTTCCCAGAAATTTTTGAAATGAGGTGAATCTTTAAATCTAGGATGTAAAATTGATTTTTCCATCTCATATAAAGTTACAACTATTGCTCCATAAAACGGTTGTGAGTTTTATCATTTTTAAATATAAAAAAAACCTTTCAACATAAATTGAAAGGTTTTAATTTTATTAAAAAGCTCTAGATTACAAAGAAGCTGAATGAACAAGCATATCTGCCAATTTGTTAGAATAACCCCACTCGTTATCGTACCAGGATACCAATTTAACGAAAGTTGGATTCAGCATAATTCCAGCTTCTTTATCGAAGATAGAAGTTCTTGCATCGCTTACGAAATCCTGAGAAACTACAGCATCTTCTGTATAACCAAGAATTCCTTTCAATTCACCTTCAGATGCCGCTTTGATAGCAGCACAGATTTCTTCATAAGAAGTTGGTTTGTCTAATTTTACAGTCAAGTCTACTACAGAAACGTCAGCAGTTGGAACTCTGAAAGACATACCGGTCAGTTTCCCGTTAAGAGAAGGAATCACTTTTCCTACCGCTTTTGCAGCACCTGTAGAAGAAGGGATGATGTTGTTAAGAGCCGATCTACCACCTCTCCAGTCTTTTGCAGACGGTCCGTCCACGGTTTTCTGAGTCGCAGTAGTTGCGTGCACAGTTGTCATAAGACCTTCTGCGATACCGAAGTTATCGTGGATCACTTTTGCCAATGGCGCAAGACAGTTGGTTGTACAAGATGCGTTTGAGAAGATCTTGATATCGTCAGTCAGTTCTTTGTGGTTTACACCCATCACGAACATTGGCGTATCATCTTTTGAAGGCGCAGAAAGGATCACTTTCTTAGCACCAGCGTTGATGTGGGCTTGTGCTGAATCTTTTGAAAGGAATAAACCTGTAGATTCTACGATATATTCTGCACCAACTTCATTCCATTTTAGGTTGTTAGGGTCTTTCTCAGCAGTTACACGGATTGTTTTTCCGTTTACAACAAGGTTGTTTCCTTGTACTGATACTTCTCCTTTGAACGGTCCGTGAACTGAGTCGTATTTTAGCATATAAGCCATGTATTCAGCATCGATAAGGTCATTGATACCTACAACTTCGATGTTTGATCTTTCAGTCATTGCTCTGAACACTAAACGTCCGATTCTCCCGAATCCGTTGATTCCTACTTTAATTGTTGACATATTAAAAAAATTAAGGTTTTGTTTTGATATTTATTTTATTAAGAATTACATTGCCAAGATCTCAGCGATCTGAAGCAGGTCTTTGTCTATTTCGTTATGTTTTTTGATAGCCTCTTCGATAGCAGTATAAGTGATCTTGTTAGATTGCATCCCGACCATCACTTTGTTCTTGCCTTCCATAAGACCGATAACAGCCCCATATCCTAAGTGGCTTGCCAGAACGCGGTCAGCGCAACTTGGAGAACCGCCTCTTTGGATGTGTCCAAGAATAGTTACTCTGATATCGTAATTAGGGAACTTTTCCTTTGTCGCTTTTGCAAGGTCATAGATGTTTCCCAGCTCTTCGCCTTCGGCCACTACAACAATGCTGGATGACTTGCCCACTTTTTCTGCTGTAGTGAAAGTGTCGAAAAGATCATCAAGGCTGTCTTTTCTTTCCGGGATCAAGATGTCAAGAGCGCCCGTTGCTATCCCACTATTGAGGGCTATGAATCCAGCATCTCTTCCCATCACTTCTACAAAGAATACACGGTTGTGGGAAGTTGCCGTATCACGGATCTTGTCGATGGCGTCCATTGCTGTGTTAAGAGCGGTATCGTAACCAATGGTCTTATCGGTCCCGAAGATATCGTTGTCGATCGTTCCCGGAACACCAATAACTTTAATCCCGAACTCTTCATTGAAGACTTTTGCACCGGTAAAACTTCCGTCCCCACCAATACACACCAAAGCATCAACACCTAATTTCTGGCATTGCTCGAAAGCTTTTTTTCTCCCTTCCGGAGTCATGAATTCTTTGGATCTGGCAGACTTCAGAATGGTTCCGCCTTGATTAATTATATTTTTCACGGAACGAGGTCCCATTTTTATCACATCACCAGCAATAAGCCCATTGTATCCTTCTCTGATCCCATAGCACTCTATATTGTAGTGATTTGCTGTTCTTACAACTGCTCTAAGTGCGGCGTTCATTCCAGGCGCATCGCCTCCGGAAGTCAGAACCGCAATAGATTTAATGTTGTTTTCTGACATATTTTTAATTTTTTTCTAAGCAAATTTACGAAATATCAACCACATTTTAGGCCTTGTTTTAGGATTAAGGGATAAATTATATCATATGGTAATAGAGAAGAGTCATTTGCAAATATGACAAATGTTTGATTTAATTTTTTTTCGGATTTTGCAAGATTTATTATATTTACAAACAATACAATATAAATTTTAACTGATAAATATATTATGAAAGTAACTGTGGTAGGAGCTGGAGCTGTTGGAGCTTCTTGTGCTGAATATATTGCGATGAAAAATTTCGCATCTGAAGTAGTTTTAGTGGACATCAAGGAAGGTTTTGCTGAAGGTAAGGCAATGGATCTGATGCAGACAGCTTCTCTTAATGGTTTTGATACAAAGATTACCGGGACAACAGGAGATTACAGTAAAACAGCAGGTTCTCATGTTGCGGTCATTACTTCCGGAATCCCTAGAAAGCCTGGGATGACAAGGGAAGAACTGATTGGTATCAATGCAGGAATAGTAAAAGACGTGACCGCAAATCTTGTTAAAAATTCTCCAAATGTGATCATCATCGTAGTTTCTAATCCGATGGATACAATGGCCTATTTGGTTCATAAGACTTCTGGCCTTCCAAAAGAAAGAATTATTGGAATGGGAGGTGCGTTGGATTCTGCAAGATTCAAATACAGATTGGCTGAGGCATTGGAATCTCCAATCTCTGATGTTGACGGAATGGTGATCGCTGCGCACTCTGACACAGGAATGCTACCATTATTCAGTAAAGCTACAAGAAACGGAGTTCCAGTTTCAGAATTTTTAAGCGATGAAAAAAAGGCTTATGTTATCGAGGAAACTAAAGTTGGCGGGGCAACATTGACCAAATTATTAGGAACTTCTGCTTGGTATGCACCAGGCGCAGCGGTTTCTGTGATGGTTCAGGCGATTGCTTGTGACCAGAAAAAAATGATTCCCTGCTCTTTGATGTTAGACGGAGAATACGGAGAAAGTGATATTTGTCTTGGAGTTCCTGCAATTATCGGGAAAAATGGTGTCGAGAAAATTGTAGATATTTCTTTGACTGACGAAGAAAAAGCAAAATTTGCTGAAGCTGCAAAAGCTGTAAGAGAGGTGAATGGTGATCTTAAGTTTTAATTTCTAAGATTAAAAAAATCAAACCACATCGCAAGATGTGGTTTTTTGTTATTGGGACATTATCCATAATTGAGACGATGCTGTTGAACTCATTAATTGTTCTTGACATTCGTTCCTAAAGATTGTGTTTAAAACTTTGAGTTAAAGATCAATGTTTTCTTTTCTCATTTTTTCAATTTCGGCATTCATTTTTGATTCCCAATTTTTCCCATTTCTTTTTTCTAAATATGGTTTAACAGTTTCATAATATTTTTGGCGAGCTTCATCCTCACTAGGAACAATAACGCAACCTAGATTTTTATAATTGATGCCGTACTTTTTTTGGATACTGTCTGTTTTGTTTATGATTTTTTGATTATCTGAGATCATTTCTAATCCGCCCGAATATTCAAAAGTAACATTATCATTTTTAATGTCCTCTTTAGCTTGTGAAATATATTCCTTTTCTCTTTTTGAAATTTCTTTTTTTGTCTTTATAAAAGCATCTGCGGAATAATAAATTATAAAAATTAAAAGCAAAACATTGAAACATAAAAAAATTCGTTGAAAATCTAATTGCTTAACTTTTAAAAATCCTAAAACCAACGAAAAAATGGCTAAAATTAAAATCATGATTAACAACATTATCCAACTAGCATCTTCTATCGCAAATTCAAAATTAAATTTCATCGGGTAATTGATGAAATAAAACTGAAAAATATTAGCCAAAATAATTAAGACTAATACAATCAAATTAAGAATCAAAAATTTTGTTTTCATCTCTAGTTTATTATCAAATTTTCAAAATTCCACGAAACCCTCTCGCCGCATAGTAAGATTCCGCACCATTATGATAAAGAAAAACTGTATTGTAACGTTTGTCGCAGAAGAGTGCGCCACCTAGTTTTCGGATATTGTCTGGCGTTTTTATCCAACTCGATGTCTTCAAATCAAAATTACCAAGCGTTTGCAATTCACGATATTGTTCTTCATCCAAAATTTCGATTCCCATTTCATTAGCCAAATCTAAAGCGCTATTGACAGGTTTATGTTCTTTTCTGGAATTCAGCGCGTCTCGGTCGTAGCAAAGACTTCGTCTGCCTTTGGGACTTTCTGCGGAACAATCAATGAAAATATATTCGTTGGTTCTATTATCATAACCCAAAACATCTGGTTCGCCTTCAGTTCTTTCCATTTCGTTGATTGACCAAAGTTTTTCAGAATTTGATTCCAGTTTTTTCTGAACATCTTCCCATTGGAAATTTTCGTGGCGTTTTGGATTTTTTTCAAAACGAGTTTTCAAGATTTTGATTAATTCTTCCTGTTGTTCTGCTGAAAGCTGAGGTTTATTTTTCATAATTGTTAAATTTACTCATTTATTCCTTTTCCGTCAAGGATATTCTGGATTGCTTTTTCGATTCTGGATTCTCTGATTTTGGCTTGTTTTGGTGCTGAAAAATGAATGAGATAAGCCCGTTGTCTTCCCGGAGTCAAAGATTCGAAAGCTGATTTTAATTCGGGATTTTCATCTAATTTGGTTTGAAATTCTTTAGGAATTGGTGTGGCTTCTCTTTTGATTTCCATTTTTTCTCCACGTTCTTCGATTTCAACAGCTTCAAAAATATAATCTTTGATAATTGACTTTTTATCCAAAATATCCTGAACGTTTTCAAATCTCATCTGTCTTCCTGCCTGAGTATTTTCGCCCATTTTCACAAGAAGATGTTGAGGGTCTTTCATAATTCCACCTTTGAAAAAAAGAAGTGCAAAATAGTCTTTAAAACCTTGGATAATCACAATATTCTTTCCTTGAAAAGAATAACAAGGTTGAAATCCTCTTCCAATTGACAATCCAGAATAATGGTTCTCAATGCGTTCATCTCATCTTTCCACAGTTTGGACTGATTGATGTGTTCGTCAACTTTTGAATTCATTTTAAAGATTATGTTTTCCTCAAATTTAATTAAAATTCGAATTAATAGAAATTTAATTGATTTTCGATGTAACATTTATCCTGTTTGTATTGTCTTATCATTATAATAAACTATAACAATGAAGCAAGTTTTATCCTTACTGGGATTATTATCAATTACAATTTCTCTCGCACAAACCAATGATACTCTCAAATCCAAAGAAATAGAAGCAGTAACAGTTATCGCAAAAAAACCGACTGTTCAAAGTAAAGCCGACAGAACAGTTTTCAATGTGGAAAACAGTTCTATTCTAGCAGGAAATACGACTTGGGATATTGTTAGAATGACACCTTTGGTCAGCATCGATAACAATGATAATGTGAGAGCTGAAGGAGAATCTGTGACAGTTTATATCAATGACAGAAAGTCGGTTTTTACAGGAAAGGAACTTAAAGAATATCTCAAGACGATTCCTGCAGATAACCTGATGAAGATTGAAGTCATTACAAGTCCGTCTTCACGTTATGAAGCTACTGGAGCGGTCATTAATATTGTTCTGAAAAAACGAGATGACGAAGGTCTGAAAGGAAGTATTTCCCTTACCAATACTCAGAATACGAAGAATAATCAATATGGAAGTCTGAATCTGAATTATCATAAAAAGAACTTCACGCAGACGTTTGCCGGAAGTTATGGTGACAATATTTTCATAACAAAAAACTCTTCAATAGTTACCACATATGAAGATAAAAAAGTCAAAAATATCAATGCGGAAAGTATATTCAAAAATAAAAATCCTTCGGTATCATCAACTTCGGAATTTGAGCTCAATGATAAAAATAATGTAGGGCTTGTCCTGGAATATTATCAGGGCAAAAGAAACTCTACTTCCAATTCCGGCGGTACGACCTATGTAGATGATGTTTTGCAGGATACTTTTGTTCAGGATATGACAAGGTCTTCGGTTGCAAAAACACTTGGTAGCAATCTCTTCTATAAGTATTATGACAAGGAGAAAAATAAAATTCTGGATGTCAACTTAGGAATCAATTATGATTCTGATAATGGAAATACCATTTTCAATGAAACAGCTTTGATACCTAATTTTTATAGGATAGATTCTTACACTCAGACCAGGAATTATTACGTAAAAGTTGATTATACAACACCTTTAGGAAAAAATGGAGGAAGTCTGGAAGTTGGTGGCAAAGTTGATTTTAATAATAATGTTATTCCAAACAATTATTTTGATTTTCTGAATAATGCTAATAATGCAACGAGTGATTTCCGATATACAGACAATATCAACTCGCTTTATTTCACTTACAGCAAAACATTTTTTGAAAAACTTGAGACAAGAGTAGGTTTGCGATATGAGCATATTGATTACAAAATCACGGAAAATGCTAATGAAAGAAAAGATTCTTACGGAACTTTTATGCCCAATCTTTTGCTGAAATATGCTTTTTCACCAGATTATGATTTGAGTCTGACATACAATCATAGCCTTTGGAGGCCTTGGTATTCGGAATTCAATCCGTTTGTTTTGCCCGGAAATAATGGGATGTACTATCGTGGAAATATGGACTTGCTTCCTAATCCAAGTGATAGAATCGTAATGAAATTCGGTTTATTCAAAAAGTATTTTTTATCAGCCAGATATATGTTTACAGACCAGGATTACTGGAACAAGTTCGTAGAGGAAGACGGAAAAACAATTTCTGTGTCGGATAATTTCAAGGGAAAAGTTGAAAAGTTTTATCTTTTTGCCAACACCAATCAGAATCTATTCAAAAATAAACTGAATGTCAACTTCGGAGTCGGTTGGTATTATATAGATAACAGTGATTTCAACAGGAAAAACGGGCTGGACCAGGCAAATAACTATATCAGTTATATCGGTGGTTCTACCAATCTTTCTTATACCAATTTATTCAATAAGAACATCAATATCAGTGGTTGGTTCAGTGTTGATAATCAGAATTACGGAAACTCTGTTGCGAATAAATACAATTTTTTTCATAACATCTCTGTAACCAAGATTTTTCCAAATTCTCAAATCGAAACAAGCTTACAGCTGATGAACATCTTCAAAAGACCAAGTGTAGACAATACAACTTATAGCTCGACTGGGATGATTCGAAATTATAACAAATGGGATTGGTACGGATTCTCGCTCACTTTTGTTAAACGTTTCGGAAACCAGAAAGTAAAAGAAAATACTAAAACCGATGTCGAGAAAAACTCCGGCGGAGGAAAATAGAATTGTTAAATTTTATATTGAAAGGAACGGGCTATTGCTCGTTCTTTTTGTTTATTATAATGGTACTTTACAACTGCATGGATGATTATATTAATTCATCAAGATAACTTTATCAATTCATCAAGGTAATTTGATTAATTTATCAAGGTAAATTAATAAGGCCTTTCTATTTGAGTTAAATATTCAAATAAGTTTAATGAAATTTCACATCCTAAAACTTTTGAAAGCCGTAAATTTGGCTTCAATAAAAAGTAAATCAATGTTCAGGAAAATTCAGATTTTCGTTTTAGCAGTTGCTACATTTGGAAATGTAAATGCACAGAAAACAAAATTAAATTCAGGAGAAAGACCAAAATTAGTTGTAGGATTGGTGGTTGACCAAATGCGTTGGGATTATCTTTACCGTTTTGAGAAAAAATTCGGGAAAGGCGGTTTTCAGAGACTTTTGGGAGAAGGTTATTCTCTTAACAATGTTCATATTCCTTATATTCCGACGGTTACTGCGATTGGTCATACTTCCATTTACACAGGTTCGGTTCCTTCCATTCATGGGATCGCCGGGAACGACTGGACAGATAAAGAAACCGGAAAAAATGTCTATTGTACAACAGATGACAACGTGAACCCTATAGGTTCTGATAACAAAAAGAACGGGAGCCATTCTCCCAAAAACCTTTGGTCAACAACTGTTACGGACCAATTGAGAATCGCAAGTAATTTCATATCGAAGGTCGTTGGAGTTTCTTTGAAAGACCGTGCTTCTATTTTGCCTGCAGGTCACAATCCAACGGGCGCTTTTTGGTTTGATGATTCTGCCGGGAATTTCATCACAAGTTCTTATTATATGAATGAGTTGCCGAAATGGGTAAAAGATTTCAACGACCAGAAAGTTCCTGAAAAACTCTTGGCCAACGGTTGGGAAACAGCTTTGCCGATTGCAGATTACACAGAAAGTACGGCAGATAATGTAGAATGGGAAAAGCCTGTTGGGAGCGCAAAAGAGCCAGTTTTTCCTTACAAAAATCTATTATCTGACTATTCAAAGCAAAAAGGCGTTATCAGAACGACACCTTTCGGAAATACTTTGACTCTGAAATTTGCAGAAGCGGCTTTGGATAATTATGCCTTAGGAAAAGGAACTGAAACCGATTTCCTGGCGATCAACCTGGCTTCGACGGATTATGTTGGACATTCTTACGGGCCAAATTCCATCGAGGTTGAGGATACTTACATCAGATTAGACAGAGATTTGGCGACATTTTTCAAAATGTTGGATGAGAAAGTAGGAAAGAATAATTATTTGGTTTTCTTGTCTGCTGACCACGGTGGAGCGAATGCTGAAGGATTTTTAAAAGCCAACAAGATCTTAGGCGGTTTCTTTGATGAAGGAATGGAAAAAAATCTGGGTGCAGAATTGGAGCAAAAATATGCTAATTCTAAACTGATTCTCGGAATAGATAATTATCAGATCTATTTGAATCAAAATTTGATCAAAGAAAAAAACTTGGATGAGGAAGCCATAAAAACAACAATCATCGATAATCTGAACAAAGACCCAAGAGTTTTGTACGCCGTAGATTTGAAAAAGATTGCTTCATCCGCTATTCCGGAGCCGATAAAATCAAGAGCTATCAATGGCTACAACTGGCAGAGAAGTGGTGATATTCAAATCATTTCGCACGATGGGATGTTGCCAACTTATGCTAAAAAAGGAACGACTCACAGCGTCTGGAATTCCTACGATTCTCACATTCCATTGATTTTTATGGGTTGGGGAATCAAGCACGGCGAGAGCAACGGCGATTATAATATGACGGATATTGCACCAACAATCTCAGCATTACTTCACATCGAATTTCCAAGCGGTGCCATCGGAAAACCAATTACAGAAGTGATTGGAAGATAAACAAATAGAAGTTAGATACAGTCTGGATATTAGATTTTAAATCATTAATTTATTAAGTCGCAAATGTTTTCAATATGAGAACTTTGCGACTTTTTATTTCCAGAATTAATTCTATCGAGCATTTGACTTCGTCGAATCTTCGATTTGCGATAAAAACAATTCGTATTTTTGAACAATGAATTTGAAAGAAAAAGACATCTTCGATTTGCTGAATGAAAAAGCAGAACTCTACAATTCTCCGGATTTTATTACCGATGACCCGATTCAGATTCCGCATCGTTTTTCTTTGAAGCAGGATGTCGAAATTGCCGGATTTTTGTCTGCAAGTATCGCTTGGGGAAATAGAAAATCGATTATCAATGATGCAAATAAGATGATGGAATTGATGGAAAATTCACCGTATGATTTTGTAATGAATTTTACAGATTCTGATTTAGATAGAATTCCTCAAAAAGTGATTCACAGGACTTTCAACCACGAAGATTTTATTTTTTTTCTAAAGAATTTCAGACGAATTTATAAGCAGTTTGAAAGTCTGGAAGATGTGTTTCTAATCAATGAAAATGAAAGCAATTTCTCTCATTCTATCGAGCGTTTCAGAAATCATTTTATTTCGGAAATCCATCGTGGACAAAAACACGTGAGTTCACCTTACAAAAATTCTGCTTCCAAACGATTGATAATGTTTTTGCGCTGGATGGTTCGGAAAGATAAAAAAGGCGTTGATTTCGGGATTTGGGAAAAGATTGATCCGAAGTTTCTTTCTGTTCCGCTGGATGTTCATACTGCAAATATTTCCAGAAAACTAGGAATTCTTACCAGAAAACAAAACGATTGGAAAGCAGTTGAAGAATTGGACTTCATTCTCAGGAAATATAATGCTGTTGACCCGGCGGTTTACGATTTTGCTTTGTTTGGATTAGGTGTTTCCAAAGAATTTGAATGAAACTAAAATCTCGCTGATTTGGCAGATTAAGCTGACTTTTTTATAATGAGTCTGCGAAATTGACTAAATCAGCGAGATGAAAAAAAGAGGATTTTCTTACTTCAAAATATCATTAATCTTAGGATAATCCGATATTTTTCTGAATTCAAAACGATTGCTGTTCTGCAAGCCGAAAATAAACAAATCCAATTCCTTAACCGAATCATCATCCTGAAGATATTGGTCGTGTGTCAGAAAAACCAAATGGCGGGAAGTTTTTTCCAAATCGTTGAAAAAGATACTGTCCACACGTTTTGCCATTTGTTGATGTGAACCTTTCAGTTTCATTTTGTTGTCAGGTTTCCATTCCAAATCCCAGCCAACCAAAACATAACCCGCTCTTTGCAATTCGTCTGCTGCAATTTTAGAACTTTTGATGTCGGTATTGTCGATGTCAGAAGTTCTCCAGATATTTCTTCCAGGGGTTCTGGCGTATTTGTTCTTGAATTTTAAACTGTCTTTGGCTCGGTCAAAATCGTGGACTACTTTTTCCGGATTTTTATAAAATTCAGAGTATTTGTTTTCTGCGTGAGCATAGCTGTGGTTGGCTAATTCTACCAAATCGTGATTTTCTAATTCTTTCAGATTTTTTGCTTGCGTTTTGCTATCATAAGCGTGTTTTCCTACGATAAAAGATGTTACAGGAATCTGATATTTGTTGATGATTTTCAGAAGGTTTTCGGTTCCGTTATTTGGACCATCGTCAAAGGTTAGATAGATATAACGTTTATTCGGGTCGTCGGAAATCTCTGGTTTTGTGGAAATCACTTTTGCTGGTTTGGGAACGGTTTTTTCTGAATTTGTTTTTGAATCTACCACCTGCTCTGATTTTTTGTTACAGGAATTCAAAAAAAATACTGCGTTAACGATTAAAGCAGCAGTCCCAAGAAAAACCAAATAATTTGATTTTTCAGCAAAAGTTTTTTTCATTGGAAATAAGATTTTTAAATTGTTAAAAAATGTTAATTATGTTAAAATTAAGAAACAAATTTAATGCCTAATTTTGATATTATTGAATTTTTTATAAAATATTTTAATATTGATAATCAGTCGTTTATGGTTTAATTTTGATGTTGTGTTATTTTGAAATTTATTATGTTAAATTTTAGCGTTTTTTAAATATAGAATCTTATGTAGCCCGACTTGAACGGAGCTCATTTTTTTGTGCTGGAATTTAGCATTGGCAAAAAATATCGGGAGTGGGAAGGCGAATAAAGCTGCCTAAATTTAAAGATTCGACGAAGTCAAATAATTACAACTATAGATTTTATTGATGTACATCAAGGTGATGTCAAGATTTAAGGTCTTATTTTTGCTGCAAGAAAAACAATATTATTTAAAATATTATCTATGAAAAAATTAACAGTATTAGCATTAGCAGGCGCTGCTTTGATGTTTACAGCTTGTAACGACAAAAAAGAGACAGTAAAAGATGCACAGGAAGTTGCAGCAAAAACAGGTGAAGCGTACAAAGTAGATTTGGCAACATCAAAAGTAGATTGGAAAGCCTTCCACAAAGGTGGTTTTGCGCCACGTTGGGGAACTCTTAACTTGAAATCTGGAGAAATCACTGTTGAAAATGATGCGGTAACTTCTGGAGATTTCGTAATTGATATGACCACTTTGAAAGTTGACCCTGCGTCTGTAACTGAGGCTGATAAAAAACCAGCTGATTTGGAAGCACACCTTAAAAATGCTGACTTCTTTGATGTTGAGAAACAACCAACTTCTGATTTCAAAATTACTTCTGTGGCTGATTTGGCTGGAGAACTTCCAAAAGATGCCGTTGCTGGAGCTAACAAAACTGTGAGCGGAAACTTGACATTATTAGGAAAAACGCTTAACGTTTCTTTCCCTGCGAAAGTAACTGTTGCTGAGGGTAAAGCTAGTGTTGAAGCTAAATTTACTGTGAACAGAGCAGATTGGGGAATCAAATTCGGGACTGATGAAACTGACCCAGCTGAATGGATGATCAGTAAAGACATTGAAATTGGTATCAATGTGAATGCTGCTAAATAATAAAATCTGAAAATGAAAAGAAAGACTGCTTCGAAAGAAGTGGTCTTTTTTATTTTTAAGAATAAAAGAACCGACTCTTTAGAAGCCGGTTCAGTAGATAAAACATCTCATTTTTTTAGTTAGACAACAACAAAAAAGGACAGCCGACAATGCTATCCTTTAAATTTTTATATCAAATTTAATTTGAGTAATTCCGATTGGGTCAAAAGCAAATTTTGTGTTCATTTCCTAAATCTCTATTGTAAATTTAGAAAGAAAAACAATACGAAATGTAAACTTAATGTTAAAATTTCATACTTATCCACATTTTTTTGTGGATAACTCATGATTAGACTCTTTTTTGTGAGAATATAAAATAATTTGATATCTTTGTTTCATTACAATCTCTTTATAATATTAAGTTTTATCAGGCTCGATTCTATGAAGGCTTGAGATATTAAGAATCGATTTTCATTGATTCTTAAAAATTCTATTTTCCAACAATAATATAAAGAGAACATAATGAAACTACATAAAATTGCCGTGATTGGCGGAACAGGAAAAGCGGGTAGTTTTCTTGTAAAGAAACTTCTTGAAAAAGGTTTTCAAATCCAATTACTATTAAGAAATCCTGAAAATTTTTCTAACCAAAATCCTTTAATCGAAATTGTAAAAGGCGATGCGAGAGATTATGATTCAATTAACGAATTAATAAAAACTTGCGATGTTGTGATCAGTACAATTGGTCAGCCAAAAGGAGAAAAATCGATATTTTCTGACTCAACGAAGAATATCATTCAATCCATGAATTCTAACGGAATCAAAAGATATATTGTGATAACAGGTCTTAATGTCAATACGCTGTTTGACAACAAGAATGAAAAAGTGAAAATGGCAACCGAATGGATGTATCAGAATTATCCTGAAACAACTTTGGATAAACAAAAAGAATATGAACTTCTGACAGAAAGTAATCTGGGTTGGACCTTAGTAAGATTACCTGTGATAATTCAGACTGATGAAAGTTTTGAAACTGAAGCCAATTTGTATGATTGTATTGGTGAAAAGATCAGCGCCAATGATTTGTCTGAGTTTTTGATTTCACAGATTGATGACGAAACTTATTTTAGGAAAAGCCCGTTTTTGTATAACTTATAAAAGAAAGAGAGTCATTTGACTCTCTTTTTTATTTTAATTTCTCCGCAATATACTTCGCGGTAAAAGACTTTTTCTCTTTAATCAAATCTTCCGGTGTTCCGGTGAAAACAATCTCTCCACCGTATTTACCTGCGTTTGGACCAACGTCGATGATATGGTCGGCACATTTGATAATATCAGGCTGATGTTCAATCACAACCACCGAATGTCCTAATTCTATCAATGCCTGAAGCGATTTCAATAATTTCTTGATATCGTGGAAATGCAAACCAGTTGATGGTTCATCAAATACAAATAGCGTTTTATCCGTCGTCACACCTTTTACAAGGAAAGACGCCAATTTCACTCTCTGAGCTTCTCCACCAGAAAGAGTAGAAGAGGACTGACCAAGCTGAAGATAGCCCAAACCAACATCTTGCAAAGGTTTCAGTTTGGTTGCGATTTTTTCTTCGTGGTTTTCTTTGAAAAATTCCAAAGCTTCGTCAACCGTCATATGAAGGATGTCGGAAATATTTTTCTCGTCGTATTTGATTTCAAGGATTTCTTTTTTGAAACGTGTTCCGTGGCAATGTTCGCACTCCAGCTCGATGTCTGCCATAAACTGCATCGAAACTGTAATGACACCGTCGCCTTTACATTCGTCACATCTTCCGCCATCTACGTTGAAAGAAAAATGCTTTGGTTTTAAGCCTTGAACTTTTGCTGATTTTTGTTTTGCAAAAAGGTCACGAATATCATCGTAAGCTTTCAAGTAAGTTACAGGGTTTGAACGGGACGATTTTCCAATCGGGTTTTGGTCAATCAATTCGATATTCTGAATCAATCTTGAAGGAAATTCCACCGAATCATAATCCGCTTTTTTTCCACCCATTCCCAACTGAATCTGAATCGCATTCGTCATCACTTCTTTCATCAATGTCGATTTTCCACTTCCGGAAACACCTGTGATCACGGTAAGGCATTCCAAAGGAACATTCACGTTTACATTCTTCAGGTTATTTTGACGAGCGCCTTTTATTGCTATAAATTCTTTTGTTTTTCTTCGTTTTGCAGGAACTTCGATTTCCAATTCGCCATTCAGGTATTTTGCGGTCAAAGTATCCGCTTTCATCATCTCTTTATAATCACCACTGAAAACCAAATCTCCACCTAGATATCCAGCTTCCGGACCAATGTCGATGATGTAATCGGCTTCTCGCATCACATCTTCGTCGTGTTCTACAACGATTACTGTATTTCCTAAATCACGAAGTTGTTTCAAAACACCAATCAGATTTTCTGTATCTCGGGAATGCAGACCGATACTTGGCTCATCCAAAATATAAATAGAACCAACCAAAGAACTTCCTAAACTTGTCGCCAGATTGATTCTCTGACTTTCTCCTCCGGAAAGTGTGTTCGAGGTTCTGTTTAAAGTCAAATAACCCAAACCAACTTTCGTTAAAAACTCCAGTCTTGTTTCGATTTCGTAAGTCAGGCGTTTGGCGATTTCTCTGTCGTGGTCGTTGAGTTTTAAGCTTTTTATCAATGGAAGCAATTCGTCTAAAGGCAATTCAATCAACGATTGGATATTGTGCCCGTCAATTTTTACCCAGCTTGTTTCTTCTCGTAATCTAAGACCCTCGCACTCGTGGCAAAGTGTTTTTCCACGGTAACGAGAAAGCATCACTCTGTACTGGATTTTATAAAGATTTTCCTCCAGCATTTTGAAGAAATTATCAATGCTTGGGAATGTTTTCGTTTTATCGCCTTTCCAAAGATATTGTTTCTGCTCTTTGGTCAATTGATGATAAGGCTTATGAATAGGGAAGTCCTTCGCTTTTTTGATAAAATCCTTTTTCCATTCACTCATACTTTCGCCTTTCCAGGAAGCAACTGCATCCTCGTGAAGGGACAGGTTTTTGTTAGGAATTACCAAATCTTCATCAATTCCAATCACTTTTCCATAACCTTCGCAAGTCGGACAAGCGCCGTAAGGATTGTTGAAGCTGAAATAATGAACATTCGGTTCGTTGAAAACAATGCCGTCTAATTCAAATTTATTAGAAAATTCACGGATTTTTCCTGTGTCTGTATTTTTAAGCGAGCAGTAGCCGTGACCTTCGTAGAAAGCCATTTGGATAGAATCTGCCAAACGTTGCAGGAAATTCTCATCTTCCTCATAACTGAATCTATCAATCACGAGATTGATCGTCATATCCTTTTCCGGCGTGAATCCGAAACTTTCCAAATCCTCGATTCCAGCAAGATTTCCATTCACTTCCAATCTTGTAAATCCTGAAACTTTAAGGGTTTTGAGCAATTCAGCAAATGTTTCTTTTTCAAATGTCAAAGGCGTCAAAAGTAAAAATGTAGAATCTTTTTTGGAAGCTTTGATGAAATCAATCACATCCGTCACGCTGTCTTTTTTTACTTCTTCTCCCGAAACTGGCGAGTAAGTTCTTCCAACTCTGGCGAACAACAATTTCATATAATCGTAAATCTCTGTAGAAGTTCCGACCGTAGAACGTGGATTGGACGAAATCACTTTTTGCTGAATCGCAATCGATGGTGCCAAACCTTTGATATCATCGATTTTCGGTTTTTCTAATTTACCCAAAAACTGACGCGCATAGGAACTCAAACTTTCTACATAACGCCTTTGTCCTTCGGCATAAATCGTGTCAAAAGCGAGAGACGATTTACCACTTCCGGAGACACCTGTGATAACAATCAGTTTGTTCTTTGGAATCAGAACATCTATGTTTTTCAGGTTGTTAAGGTGTGCGTTTTTAACGAAAAGAAATTTCTTGATATCGATGTCGGTTGTTGTAGCCATAGTAAAAATAAGACCCACAAAATTACGCAAAATTTAATCGTTTTCAGGTAAGTTTTTGGATTTAAACTATTAAGATTTTCTTAATAAATTTAGTAACTTAACTCAGGTGAATCTCTATATTTGCGCCCGATTATCTGAAAGGAAATTAAACTATGAAGAAAATAATTGTGGCTTTGTCAGCTGTCGTTTTGTCAAGCAACGGCTTTGCACAGAATAAAGAAAATGAAATCGATGAGGTCAATTTACAAGGTAGATTTTTATCGATTCCTTATAATGATGTGAATGAAAATGTGACGGTTATTACCAAACAGCAAATTGAGAATAGTCCGGCAACGAGCATCGATGAATTGTTGCAGTTTCATTCCGGATTGGACATTAGAAGACGAGGTTCCAATGGGGTGCAGAGCGACATTTCCATTCGGGGAAGTTCGTTTGAGCAGGTTTTGATTTTGATTAATGGCATCAGGATGAATGATTCCCAGACGGGTCATAACACGTTCAATATTCCGTTTGATATTTCAGTGGTGGAGCGGATTGAGATTATGAAAGGTTCATCGGCAAAACTCTATGGACAGAATGTTTTTTCGGGTGTCATTAACATTGTTACCAAATCTTCTGCGGACGAAAAGGTAACCATCAAAGCGCAAGGTGGCGATTTCAAAACTTATGATTTATCGGCTTCTGCAACTTTTGGCTCGGAGAAATTTACCAATCTTTTGACGCTGAGCAATGGTGCTTCGGACGGTTATAGATTCAACACCGATTATAATATTCGCAATTTCTTTTATCAGAATAAATTGAAACTGAACGAGGGAAGTGTGAGTTTGCAGGCTGGTTTTTCTGAGAAGAAATTTGGGGCGAATGGTTTCTATGCATCGCCTTCAGCCATTAATCAATATGAAGAAACTCAGGCTTCGGTGGTGAGTTTGCAGTATCAGCAAAAGTTCAATCAATTGTCGGTTAATTCCAGTGTTTATTGGAGAAGAGGACAGGATATGTATCTTTTTACACGCTCAAATCCGGCTGGTTACAGAAATATGCACATAGGAAATAACGTCGGCGGAACAGTCAATGCGAGTTATGAATCATCGCTCGGAACAACTAATATTGGGGTGGATTTCCGAAGGGAATTTTTGTCCAGCAACAATCTTGGAGAACGAAAAAGAGATGTGACGCAGGTCTTCTTTGACCATCAATTCAGATTCTTCAATCAAAAACTGGAAGTGAATCCTGGCGCAAGTTGGGCGAATTATTCTGGCGATAATTTCTTTTATCCTGGCGTGGATGTGGGTTATATTTTTAATACAAATCATAAAATTTTCGGAGCCATTTCCAAAGGTTTCAGAATCCCGACTTTTACGGATTTGTATTATGTAAGTCCGACTGAAAAGGGAAATCCTAATTTGATTCCGGAATCTGCGGTGTCTTCGGAAATAGGTTATCGTTTCCAGAATCAGAAAATATTGGCGAAAGCAAGTGGTTTTATCCGAAATACAAACAACGGTATCGACTGGCTGAAGCCAACTCCGGAAAGTATCTGGACGGCAGAGAATTTTGGGAAAATCAATCTGAAAGGTTTTGAAACTGAATTTAAACATCAATTATTTGACTTTTTAAATTACAGATTGAATTATACTTATCTTGATAATCAATATAAAAATACGGAGCTTTCCAGATATGCTTTGACCAATCTGAGACATCAATTCGTGGGTCAAATCGATGTGAAGTTTTTGAAGTTTTTCAGCAATCAATTAATTTACCGATATATGGAACGTGTGAATCTCGGTAGTTATAATACTTTGGATGAGCAACTTAATTTCCGATACAAAGACTTGAATTTCTATGTGCTCATCAACAATCTGACGAATGCGAAATATGTAGAAACCAATCTGGTTCCAATGCCGGGAAGATGGTTTCATCTTGGATTTACTTATCAGATTAAGATGAATTAAAATTTCAACAAAAACTACTTGGTCTGTTTATTTTTAGATAAACTATGTGTCTATGTGGTTAATTTCCCCAAAATAAGTTTAAATAGATTTTAAATCAATTAAATTTGCGAAAAATTATACAATGGCAGCTTACTTAGAATTCAATTTTAAAATAAAACCTCTACAACCTTGGAACGAAATATTGATGGCAGAACTGATAGAAATCGGTTTTGACAGCTTCACAGAAGAATATGACGGTATCTTGGGTTATATCCAAAAAGACCTTTTTAAAGAAGAAGAATTGAAAAATATCTACCTTCTACAAAATGAGGAAGTGGAGATTTCTTACACCTACGAGGAAATGCCAAACATTAACTGGAACGAGGAGTGGGAAAAGAATTTTTCGCCAATCAATGTTGAAGATAAAGTCCTTATCCGAGCAGAATTCCACGAACCAAATCCACAAATGCACGAGATTGTGATTCAGCCAAAAATGTCATTTGGAACGGGTCATCATCCAACAACACACTTGATGATTCAACAGATGTTGGATATGGATTTGGAGAACAAAAAAGTGTTGGATATGGGTTGCGGAACTTCGGTTTTAGCGATTTTCGCCAAGCAGAAAGGTGCGGGAAGAACTGTTGCTATTGATATTGATGAATGGTCTGTAGAAAACTCCAAAGAAAATGCAGAGCGTAACAATGTAGAATTGGACATCGAACTGGGAACTGCTGATAATCTCGGCAAAGAAAAATTCGAAATCATCTTAGCCAACATCAACCGAAATATTTTGATTTCTGACATTCCGACTTACGTTTCCGTTTTGGAAGATGGTGGAAAATTGTTGCTATCCGGACTTTGTTTCTTTGATGTGGACGATATTCTGGAAGTTTGCACCGAGCAAAATTTGAAATTAGAAAAGAAGATACAGAGAGAAGAATGGGTTTCTTTGTTGTTGAGTAAATAGGATTTTGTTAAGTATAAAAAAGCCTCAAGAACTAAATTTCGAGGCTTTTTGTTGTAATCAGCTTTCTATTGTAACGTCTATTATTTTTCCTTTTTCATTAATTTTTATTACAATTAAATACTGAGTGTAGGTTTCTCCAATTGTATAGTCGAAAGTGCCATAATTTATATTGTCTTTGGGATAAATTCCAATTCGTTTAAGTTTTATTTTTTCAAATAATTTTTGCTCGTCACTTTTAATTTTGTCATTCCTATCAATTAATTGATTCAATTCATTTTCAGGAATTTCACTCAAATGATGAGAAATGTATTCTCGAACAGTGTTTTCTTCAGAACTTTTAAAATCATTATCAATTCTACTTTTGTTCTGTTGGATGATATTTTCCAAATTGGAAAAAAAACTGTTTAAGGTCTTTAACTCATTTTCTGACGGGTTTTTATTGTCAAAATTTAAATCAATATTGACTTTGTCTTTATTAATTGTGACAGTTTTAGTAATATATTCCTCTTTTAAATTTTTAAAATTAACTGTTTCAAAATATTTGATGTTATTCTTTTGAGCAGAAGTTGTGTTTGAACAACTAATTGTAATTAATGAAATGTAAAGGAAAATTTTCATTAATAAATATTTCAAAAATTACTTCTGCGGATATTTCTGGACCAAAGCCTGCAAGGTCGCCCAGGTTTCGGCATCCATAATACCACTGTAATTATTCGGTCGAAAATGAAATTGAAACGCCTCGATCGTTTGTTTCGTTGGTTTATCCCAAACACCATTTACTGTTAAAGCATAGCCAAACTGAACCAATTGCTGTTGGATTTTGGAAACAAATTCAGGATTATTGTATTGTAATGCAATATCGTTGGTTGTTAATATTTGATTGAGGAAAGTCTGTTTCGCCGTTTCGTCATACCACATCCCGATTTGATATTCATCGTAAAGTCTTTTCCAGGGAAAAAGCGGGCCTGGATCTTGTTTTCTTGTTGGCGCAATGTCAGAGTGGGCTAAGATGTTAGTTGGCGGGATATTATATCTCGTCACAATATCTTTGGCTAAAGCGGCCACTTTTCTGAACTGTTCTTCCGGATAAGGATAGAACACCCGATTATTTAGAGAATCTGTCGTATAACCAAGATTGACGATCTCAATTCCGATGGATGTGTCATTCAGTTGCTGGTCTTTTCTCCAAAAACTGATTCCCGCGTGATAGGCTCTTTTATTTTCATCCACGATCTGATAGATTTCTTTATCAGGAAGCGTGCTGACCAAATAGTGGGCGCTAACAGATTGTTGAGTGAGTGTACTTATGGATTTTTCATCATTCAGAACCGTATAATGTAAAATCAAATACCGCTGTCTGAAATTTTGACCAATAGACGGGAAATAGTTTTTTGTGACTTTATATCCAACAGGATTGGCACTTACAATAGAACCATAACTTATAGTATTGTCATTCTTAGTAATGTCTGCGATGTTGACTTTATAATATTCTCCTTCATCTTCCTTTATCTCCGGTTTTTTTTCTGTGATGAAGGGTTTTGGAACATTCGGAAGAGTTGGAGTTTTACTTTTTAAATTTTTTTGCTGAGAACCGCAGGAAATAATTATCATTCCTAAGGTTGTGAGATATAGTGTATTACGCATCTGTAAGTGTTTTACGAAGTATTTATGATTCAAAAATATGAAAAAAAAACAGAAAAAAAGTTTGGTAGATATACAAAACTGTTCTATATTTGCACTCGCAATTGAGGAACAAGCGGTCTTTAAAATATTGCAAGGAGGGTTGCCAGAGTGGTTAATGGAGCAGTTTGCTAAACTGTCGACCCGAAAGGGTCGCAAGGGTTCGAATCCCTTACCCTCCGCAAAAAAAATCTACGGGGCGTAGCGTAGTCCGGTCATCGCGCCTGGTTTGGGACCAGGAGGTCGCAGGTTCGAATCCTGCCGCCCCGACAAGTTTTAGTAATTTCTTTAAAAATTACAAATGGGTGCGTAGCTCAGCTGGATAGAGCATCTGCCTTCTAAGCAGACGGTCAAAGGTTCGAATCCTTTCGCGCTCACGAAAGCTCACGATCAGTTTTGGTTGTGAGTTTTTTTATGTCACAAAGCTAAATTTCTATTTCCTGTTTTCGAATAATTATTTGTTAATTAATTTTTAATAATATTCAAAAATTTGTTGATTGGTAGATTTTGACAGGACAAGAAAATTGTTTTAATTTCGCTTAAAATTTCTTTTAACAATGTGGAAGTTCATCAAGAAACTGTTTTTGTTTGTAATCCTGGCGAATATATTTTTCATTATTTTTGGGATATTCTTTAATCCACCAATTACGTTTACTCAGATTGGAGGTCTGGTAAAATACGGGAAATTACAACGTGATTATGTTTCCTATGATGACATGGGAAATAATATCAAAAAAGCGGTGATCGCCTCAGAAGACCAATTGTTTTTCACGCACAATGGCTTTGATTATAAGGCTATCGAAAAGGCGATGAAGAAGAACGATAAGAAAGGTAAAGTAGTGAGAGGAGGCAGCACGATCTCTCAGCAGACTGCTAAAAATATTTTTCTTTGGCAAGGCAGAAGCTGGATCAGAAAAGGGCTGGAGGTGATCTATACATTTATTATAGAGAAAATTTGGGGTAAGGATATTATTCTTGAAAGATATCTTAATTCTATAGAAATGGGACAGGGAGTCTTTGGAATAGAGGCAGCTTCTCAATATTATTACAATAAACCGGCAAAAGACCTCACAAAGAGTGAGGCCGCATGGATCGCTGCAGTTTTGCCAAATCCTAAAAAATATGATCCTAAAAATCCTACGCCGTATCTAAGAAAAAAGCATAGCTGGATTATAAGACAGATGAACAATATTGTTCTGAAATGATTACTTTTGTAATGATATGGCGATTAGATTAACCAAAAAAGACAACTTCAGCACGATTCTGAAAAACTATTTTTCTGAACAGAATGAAACTTTGTCCCTGGAGCCCTTGTCGGAGATCATTACAAGCCTGAAGAAAGATGATTTAGGCGTTTTTACAGCTTATCTCAAAGATAATGAGAGGATAAAAGAAAATCTGATTTATTATATTCATAATATCTTCAGAGAAAAGCCATTCAATCTATCACTTACCGAAGCAGATATTCTTTCAGAAAATGCTTTTTATCCGGAGTTCAAAAAACGGATACTTAATAAAATCCTTCCACCGATTGAAAACGAAAATACAATTTGGTATTTGGTGGATAATGTTTTGGTGACACCTAAAAAAGACCTTGAGTTTTTCCAGAATTCACCAGAAGATAAAATGGATGAGCTTTTCATGCTGTTGAGAATTGATAAATTTATTAATAACCAACATGTTAAAAATGAAATGCTCTTTTCTCTTAATATCCTGGCGTGGCGGGTTATTGGAAATGCATTAGATGTAGAGGTTGTAAAAATGGCTCCGGAATACAGGAATTTTGATAATCCATTTTTGGCTTTGCAAAACGAACTTGATATTCTGAATGCTGATTTCAAAGAAAATCCAGACTTCAAATTTACATCTAATGATGAGGTTTACAAACAAACAAAAGTTTATCTCGACCAATGCTTGGAATTTGTGAATATTGCCTTCAAGAACTCTTCAAAATACGGGATTTCTAGTAAAACCAATCAATCATTGCTGAAAATCAGGCAGCAATTGCAAAGAATGTCTGATATTATTAAGCTCTTCGTAATCGATGAAGAAAAAGATTATCTGATCAATTCCAAGCAGTTGGTCTTTAATATTTTAAAGTATAAATCACATAAGAACAATCTTCAGGATCTGGTTTCTGACAGTACAAGATTGATGTCTCATCTTATTACCAATCATACGGCGGAAATGGGAACGCACTACATTACTTCCACTGTCAAATCTTATATGAAGATGTTTTGGAAAGCATCTGGAGGAGGTGTGATCGTTGGAGCGCTTTGTGTTTTGAAAATGCTTTACAGCTATATTGATACAAGTGATTTTGCTCATGCATTTTTATTTTCTATGAATTATGCGATGGGATTTGTAATGATCTATCTGATGCGTTTTACCTTGGCGACAAAACAACCTGCAATGACTGCCGCTACAATGGCAAAAGTTCTGTCAGAAGGAAGTAGCAGGAGTACTTATATGGAATTTGCTCACGTTGTTTCCCAATTGTTCAGATCGCAATTTATTGCATTTGTTGGGAATGTTCTGTTGTCTTTTCCAGTTTCTTTGATTATTATTTATGGTTTAGAAATACTTTTCAAACAGAATTTTGCTTTCGATAAATCGACGAAATTGCTATATGACTTAGACCCATTTCAGTCCAAAGCGATTTTGCATGCTTCTATTGCTGGAGTTTTCCTCTTTATTTCTGGTGTGATTTCTGGAAATATCAGTAATAATTCCGTCTTTTTCCAGATTCCTAAGAGAATTGCTAAAAATCCTTTCATCAATTATTTCTTTGGGCAAAAGATTGCAAAACGATTATCAGTCTATTATTCCAAGAATTGGGCTGGGATTATCTCTAATTTCTGGTTCGGTGTTTTTCTTGGTGCAACCGCTCCGATTGGGCTTTTCCTTGGTTTGGACCTCGATATTCGTCACATTACGTTTGCTGCGGGAAATTTTGCTTTAGGACTTTACGGTAAAGATTTTGTCGTGACATCTTACACGTTTTGGATTTCGTTTGTAACGGTTTTTGTTATTGGATTCTTTAACTTTATTGTAAGTTTCGGATTATCGATGTTACTGGCATTCCGTTCCAGAAAAGTGGAGTTGAGTGAAGCAAGAGAAATTTTTGGAGAGATTTTTCGATATTTTATCAGAAATCCATTCAGGTTTTTCTTTCCATTAAGGTCTTTGCTTGATGAGAGAAGCAAGCAGATGATCCAGGATATTTCTACAGGATCAGAAGGTCATTGATCAGGGATTCGTCTTTCAAAACTTCCTGGAATTTTTTCAGAAAGAATGATTTCCTCATTCGGAAATCGTTTTTAAGCAAAGGCGATTTGATTCTCAGAACCAAAACTTTTTCTTTTAGATTAACAGTTTCGATTTCAGAAAAAAGCGTATCCGAAAGATAATTTTGCAAAAAATCCTTGATTTCGAAAGCTTTCAATTTATCTTCAAAACCATAGATTCTTGCGAAAGAATTCAGTAATTCCGAAGATTGGAATTCGCGTTTTTTCCGGCTCATTTTCCCATTTTAATTAAGATTGTAAAAGTAGAAAATTCAAATTCAAAAATAGTATATTTGCACGCTGAAAGTTCAAAGTTTAAAGTGAACATCAAAACATTAACTTCAAATATTGACTTTATATTATGAAACCGGAATGGTTACATAGCACTAATAAATAAAAATAAAAATTTCGTTATGAAATGTGGAATCGTAGGTCTTCCGAATGTAGGGAAATCAACTCTTTTTAATTGTCTTAGCAATGCCAAAGCACAATCTGCAAACTATCCGTTTTGTACGATCGAGCCCAATTTGGGAACGGTTTCTGTTCCGGATAAAAGACTTTTCGAGCTTGAAAAAATTGTTAATCCGGAAAGGGTTCTTCCTGCTGTTGTAGAGATCGTAGACATTGCTGGGCTTGTTAAAGGAGCAAGTAAAGGAGAAGGTCTTGGGAATCAGTTTCTTGCTAATATCCGTGAGTGTGAAGCAATTATTCATGTTTTGAGATGTTTCGATAACGGGAATATTGTTCACGTAGAGGGTTCTGTTGATCCGCTTAGAGATAAAGAAATCATTGATATAGAACTTCAGCTGAAGGATCTGGAAACGATTGGAAAAGCTGTTGAAAAGGCAAAAAAATTCATCAAATCTGGGAAGAAAGAAGATATTCTGACCTACGAAACTTTACAGAATCTTCAAAAATTTGTTGAAGATGGGAAAAACGCAAGAAAATTTCCAACGGATGATTTTACAAAATCAATTATTGGTGAAGTTCAACTGTTGACAAATAAGCCGGTTCTGTATGTTTGTAACGTAGATGAAAATTCTATCAAAAACGGAAACGACTGGATTGCTAAAATAGATGAAATGGCAAAAAGTGAAGGCGCAGAAATTGTTGTTCTTGCCGCTCAAATCGAGGCTGATATCAATGAACTAGAGACTTTTGAAGAAAGAGAAATGTTTCTGGATGAGCTTGGTCTGGAAGAGCCGGGTGTCAACCGATTGATCAGAAAAGCTTATGATCTGTTGAAGTTGCAAACTTATTTCACTGCTGGTGTTAAGGAAGTTAGAGCTTGGACAATCGACCAAGGTGCAACTGCGCCACAAGCTGCGGGAGTGATCCATACAGATTTTGAGAAAGGATTTATCCGTGCGGAAGTGATTGGTTACGATGATTTTGTAAATTATGGTTCAGAGGCCAAAGTAAAAGAAGCTGGAAAAATGAGAGTGGAAGGAAAAGAATACATCGTGAAGGATGGCGATGTGATGCATTTCAGATTCAATGTATAAGTAGATTTTGATCATTATAAAATATAAACTCCCGAATTATCGGGAGTTTTTTATTTGTACTTTAGCAAGAATTAAAAATAGAATTTATGATTAGAAAATTACTTTTTGTTTCTTTGTTAGTAGTAGGTTTTGCGGGATTTTCACAACATGTTATTTATAAAGAAGATTTTGAAACAGAATCTGGAAGGAACTCTTGGGAAAATGTTGATAGAGATGGTGATGAACAAAAATGGGAATTTTATGATGATGAGATGCCTGCTTTTACAGGTTGGTATGCAACTTCCTGGTCTTGGTTTCTTGAAGCTTTCACTCCTGATAATACTTTAACGAGTCCAGCGATTACTTTGCCGCCAAGTCAAGATTTACTTTGGTTGAAATTCAAAGTTGGCGCATTTGATGAAGAATTGTATCAAGAGCATTATGCAGTTTACATAATTCCTGCCAATTCTACTTTTACAGGTAATGAAACGCCTGTTTTTGAAGAAACTTTGGATGCTGGATATACAGAAACTGCAAAAAATATCAACATCAATATTACTTCATTTGGAGGACAAGATGTCAAAGTTGTTTTTAGACATTACAACTGTACAGATATTGCTTTTATTGCAATTGATGATATTGAGGTTGTGGAAACTCCGGGATTAGCGGTTTCTGATGTTAATAAAATCGATGCTCAGGTTTATCCAAATCCAACATCAGATTTTATAAAAATAAAAGGTGTTGATAATATCCAAAAAATCAGGATTTTTGATATGAATGGAAAAATGGTTCTTGAAAATCAAGCTTCTGAGACGGATATCAGAAAGCTTCCTGTTGGACAATATATTCTGAATGTCCATACAGATTCGCAAATTATTTCCAAGAAAATAATCAAGAAATAAATTTTAAGAACGCTTTCAGAAATGAGAGCGTTTTTTTATTAGTTAAAAAGTTTATGTTGATTTAATATTTATTTTTAATGAAAGGTGTTATATTTACTGAATAATAACTGTAAAACTATTAACTATGAAAAAAAATCTATTAATTTTATTATTATTCACATTCTTTAATGTGTTTTCGCAATCTTATACACCACTTTTAAAAGAAGGAAATAAATGGTGGGTTTATTATCGTGAGGGATATTGCGATTTTTGTAATGCTCAATATAAAGCATCTTATATCTTTATAAATGGTGAAACAACTATCGATGGTGTCGTTTATAAGAAAATTTATTCTAATCTATACTATATTAATCCTTATGGTCCTTTTGGGACAGATGTTCCTAATACGAATAATCCCGATGTGTTAGAATGTTTAATGCGAGAAGATACGGCTGCAAAAAAAGTGTATTTCTTAGATGTTAATACCAATACGGAAAAGTTGTTATATGATTTTTCTGCACAAATAGGAGATGTTATTGAGGATAATTGGAGGTTGGGTTCATACAACAACTGGCCATTGACTATTGATAATATTTCATATGGTTCTGTATTTGGGAAAGAAAATGTAAAAACATTTATTACAGGCTTTAATTATAAAATTTATGAAGGGATTGGTTCGCAGTCAGGTTTGTTTTCCAGACCTGCGGAGCAACCATTTGAATTAGGTGCTTTTTGGCTCGATTGTTTCGAAGATACTTCGGGAAAATCTTGTGTCAGTCAATTTGTCGTATTGGGAACTTCAGAAAATTCTACGGAGAAAAACTTAAGCTTATATTATTCTAAAGAAAATCGAGATTTCAAAATTTTAGGAAATCCATCACAAGACTACAAAGTGAGCTTTTACGAGGCTACAGGTCGATTATCAGAAGAAATCAATACAAAAGGAAAACAAAGTTTTTATCTGAAAAATATGGTCAAAAACAAAATCCTTTTCTATACAATAACAAGTCAGGGTAAATCTTGGAAAGGAAAGATATTAATTCAGTAATTTTTAATTCAAAAAAAGAAAAAAGCTTTCATTGTTGAAAGCTTTTTTTATTCTTAAATTTGAATTTTACAAATTAAGCTTATGGAAAAAATAGCTCATGCTTCTTTGGAGGATTTCTATCAGGAGATTGCCCAGAAAATGGGAAAAGATGTAGAAAGTATCTTGCCAAAAGGTTTACAGAAAGATATCGGACATTTTAATGTGTTCGATATTGCTCAAACAATCCAAAGGTTAAGACTTAGTTTTGAAATGCCTTATAACAGAAGGAAATATTATAAAATAAGCTTGATAAGAGGGAAAAATAGAGCGGAATATGCAGATAAAACTATTGAGATCAAAACCAATGCGCTTCTTTTTGCAACTCCGAAAGTTCCTTACAATTGGATTCCGGAAGATGAAAGTCAGGCAGGAAGTTTTTGTGTTTTTACTGAAGATTTTTTCATTAAAGATAAGTCTCATAATATATTAGAAGATTTACCGATTTTTCAACCGGGCAATGTTCCGATTTTTGAGATTGATGATGAGTTGGCTGATGAGATAGAACAGCTTTATAAAAAAATCAAAAAAGAAATAGATTCGGATTATATTTTCAAATATGATTTGATTCGTAATTATGTTTTGGAATTGATTCATTACGGACAAAAATTACAACCAGCTTCTAAACTTTCCACTTCCAATGATGCATCAATGCGTGTTGTTTCTTTGTTTGTTGAGTTGTTGGAAAGGCAATTTCCGATTGAAACTTCGGAACAGAGACTGCAGTTGAAAACAGCGAAAGATTTTGCAGACAGATTGGCGATTCACGTTAATTATCTTAATAAAAAACTTAAGGAAAATACAGGAAAAACAACTACAGAAATCATTGCGGACAGAATCATTCAAGAAGCTAAAATTCTATTAAAACAAACGCAATGGAATGTCTCTGAGATTTCTTATGCTTTAGGATTTGAGGAAATTGCGCATTTTTCTAATTTTTTCAAAAAGAAAACGTCGTTGGCTCCTTTGGAATTTCGTGCCTGATTTGAATTTTGCAAATTTTAGTTTGATTCGAGCAAAAAGATTTGAACCAATTTGTCTGAACTTTGTCCCATCAAAAAACAAGTAAAAAAAATGAGTACAAGAACGAAAATTGCATTAGTAACCGGCGGAAGCCGTGGTTTAGGAAAAAATGCAGCTATCAAAATTGCAGAAAAAGGACTTGATGTAATCATCACTTATAATACCAACAAAGAAGAAGCGGATAAAACTGTTGCAGAAATTGTGGCTTTGGGAAGAAAAGCAATTGCTTATCAGCTGAATACAAAAGATGTGAAAAGTTTTGATGCTTTTGTAAAAACAGTTGGTGACCATTTGGAGGAAAATATAGGAAGCAGAAATATTGACTTCTTAATCAATAATGCCGGAACAGCTTTATACCAGCCTATTACACAAGTTACTGAAGAGCAATTGGACGATATGGTAGATATTCACTTCAAAGGTGTGTTTTTCCTGACACAGAAGTTTTTACCTTTCATTAATGACAATGGCGGAATCGTAAATTTATCTTCGGGGCTAGCAAGATTTGCGTTGCCAGGTTCATCGGTTTATGGTTCTATGAAAGCAGCGATTGACCAGTTGAGCAAATATATGGCAAAAGAATTGGGGGCAAGAGGCATAAAAGTGAATGCGGTTGCGCCAGGTGCTATTGAAACGGATTTTGGTGGCGGAAGAACTAGAGATGATAAAAATGTGAATGCTTTGATTGCCTCAAATACAGCATTGGGAAGAGCTGGTTTGCCGGATGATATTGGAGGTGTTGTGGCTTTCCTTTGTACGGAAGAAGCAAGGTGGATTACAGCACAAAGGATTGAAGTTTCCGGCGGAATGTTTTTCTAAAATCAAGTTTTAAATTAAAATAAAAGATGGCTTTTTAAGTCATCTTTTTCTTTTGTGAAAATCTAAATGATAATTAAAATAGTCTTTAGATATTTAAAATAAAAAATTCGGATTTGTGGCTTCAATTTCCTATTTTTGTGTGTTTACTGATTTTTACTATGTCACAAGATTTACAGCCGAATTACTCCGAAGATAACATACGAACGCTCGAACCTAGAGAACACGTACGATTACGGCCCGGTATGTATATCGGGAAATTGGGAGACGGTTCATCTGTGGATGATGGGATCTATATTTTATTGAAGGAAGTTCTGGATAATTCCATCGACGAATTCAGGATGAAAGCCGGGAAAAGAATTGATGTGAAAATCAAAGACGGAACTGTAACTGTTCGTGATTACGGTCGAGGAATTCCTTTGGGGAAAATTGTGGACGTCGTTTCCATAATGAATACGGGTGGGAAATATGACGATGGCGCTTTCAAAAAATCAATCGGTTTAAATGGTGTTGGTACAAAAGCAGTTAACTTTTTATCGACTTATTTTAGAGTGAAATCTGTTCGTGAAGGCAGAGTGAGAATTGCCGAATTCCGTGAGGGAAGATTGGATATTTTGCACGATGAGACCGAAACTTCTGAAAGAAATGGGACGGAAATTACTTTTATTCCTGATGACAGCATTTTTATCAATTTCAAATTCAGAAATGAGTATGTGGCAAAAATGCTTCGTAATTACACTTATCTCAATCTAAGTTTAAAAATCTATTTTAACGGAGAAGTTTTCGAATCTCAAAATGGTTTAAAAGACTTACTGGAAGAAGAAATCGATGGCGAAATCGTTTATCCGATCATTCATATAAAAGACGAGGATATGGAATTGGCAATCACGCATTCCGACAAATCTCAGTCTGAGACGTATTTTTCTTTTGTTAACGGACAATATACTTCGCAAGGTGGGACACATCTTAACGCTTTCAAAGAAGCTTATGTGAAAACTATCCGAGAATTTTTCAATAAAAACTTTGAAGCCACCGATATTAGAAAAGCTATTATTGGTGCGGTTTACATCAATGTTGGTAATCCTGTTTTCGAATCCCAGACCAAGACCAAGTTGGGGTCTACAACAATGGGGCAAGATAAGGATGGAAAAGAGCTGGAGACGATCAAGACTTTTGTTATCAATTACTTAAAAAGTAAACTGGATAATTTTCTCCACAAAAATCCTGAAATTGCGGAAGCTATTCAGAAAAAGATTTTGATTTCAGAAAGAGAAAGAAAAGAGCTTTCCGGAATCCAAAAACTAGCAAGAGAAAGAGCGAAAAAAGTATCGCTTCATAATAAAAAACTGAGAGATTGCAGGCATCATTATAATGACCAAAAAGCGGCAAGAAAATCTGAAACTATGATCTTCATAACCGAGGGAGATTCTGCATCCGGTTCTATCACCAAATCCAGAGATGTGGAAACGCAAGCCGTTTTTTCATTGAAGGGAAAACCGCTCAACTGTTATGGATTGACAAAAAAAGTGGTTTATGAGAATGAGGAATTCAATCTTTTGCAGGCTGCACTTAATATCGAAGAAAGCCTTGAAGATCTGCGTTATAATCAAGTCATTATTGCTACAGATGCCGATGTAGACGGGATGCACATCAGGTTGTTGATGATTACATTCTTCCTTCAGTTTTTTCCTGATCTGATAAAGAATGGACATTTGTATATTTTGCAAACGCCACTTTTCCGTGTAAGAAATAAGAAAGAAACAAGATATTGCTATTCCGATGCTGAAAGATTGAAGGCCTTGAATGAGCTTGGGAAAAATCCTGAAATCACGCGATTCAAAGGATTAGGTGAAATTTCTCCTGATGAGTTCAAACATTTTATAGGAAAAGATATCAGATTGGAACCTGTTGTGGTTGGAAAAGACCAAACGATTGACCAGTTGTTGGAGTTCTATATGGGAAAAAATACACCGGACAGACAATTGTTCATTTTAGATAATCTTGTAATTGAAGATGATACGAATATTGACAAAAAAGAAGTAATCAGAGAATTGGAAGTTTAAAAGCTTTACCAACAAAAAATAAAAAACACATAAAAATACAAATGAGATTAAGTAACAGAAATAGAACGCCATTCTACAGTTTTATATATTCAGTTGTCGGCATTATTTTTATTTTAGGAATTATTGCCTATATTTTGGAAATCAATAAGTTCGATGTTTTTGGGGATAAAGCTTGGGTGCTATTGTTGATGCCGTTTTTGTTATTTGTTTTCCTTTATATGTTGGGAAGGCCCATATTCGAATATGATAGTGATGGTGAGGCACTTAATTTTAGAAACAATCATATTCTATACATATTAGCTAAAAAAAACGCAAAAGATGAATTTCCGAAATATAAATTGTTGAAGTTCAATATTGTCAATTTATTGATATTTAGAAAATTATATATTTATATTTCTAGCAAAAAAAGTAATGTAGTCATATTAAAATATGACCTTTCCTATCTAAGTAGAAAAGAAATAAAGGATTTGAAGTTTTCTTTGAACAAAGTGGTGAAAGCCAACCAGGAAACCAGCCAAAAAGATAATAGGGTAAAAGATTAATGGAAGAAAGTACACATCACGAAGAAAGCCTGAAAAAAGTTTCGGGTCTGTATAAAGATTGGTTTTTAGATTATGCATCTTATGTAATTTTAGATAGAGCGATTCCTTCTATTTTTGATGGGTTCAAGCCTGTTCAGCGTAGAATTATGCATTCTATGCGCGAGCTGGAAGATGGTCGTTACAACAAAGTCGCCAATATCGTAGGTAATACGATGAAATATCATCCACACGGAGATGCCTCTATTACAGATGCGATGGTTCAGATCGGGCAAAAAGAATTGCTGATCGATACTCAGGGAAACTGGGGAAATATCTATACAGGTGATTCTGCTGCTGCTGCAAGATATATCGAAGCCAGGTTGACGCCACTGGCTTTGGAAATTGTCTTCAATCCGAAAACAACCGTTTGGTCAAAATCTTATGATGGCAGAAATAATGAACCGGTCGATCTTCCTGTAAAGTTTCCATTACTTTTGGCACAAGGTGTTGAGGGGATTGGTGTCGGGCTTTCCACCAAAATTATGCCTCATAACTTCAATGAGCTGATCAATGCTTCTATTCTTTATCTTAAAGGGAAAAGATTTGAAATATTTCCTGATTTTCTTACAGCAGGAATGTTGGATATATCCAATTATAATGATGGGAAAAGAGGCGGTAAAATAAGAGCGAGAGCAAGGATCTCACAGAAAGACAAGCATACTCTTACTATTACTGAACTTCCTTTTTCAAAAAATACGAGTGATCTTATCGATAGTATTTTAAAGGCTAACGAAAGAGGAAAGATCAAGATCAAGAAAATAGAGGACAACACATCTGATAATGTAGAGATCAATATTCATCTGCATCCGGATGTTTCGCCCGATAAAACCATTGATGCGCTTTATGCATTCACGGATTGTGAAGTTCCAATTTCACCAAATGCCTGCGTGATTGTTGGAGACAAACCGATGTTCTTGTCGGTTTCTGATATTCTGAAACATAATACGGACCACACGGTTTCTCTACTTAAAAAAGAACTTGAAATCGAGCTTCACGAATTGCAGGAAAGTTGGCATTTTTCTTCATTGGAAAGAATTTTTATCGAGAACAGGATCTATCATGATATCGAAGAAGTCAAGTCTTGGGAAGATGTAATTACAACAATTGATGAAGGTCTGAAACCTCACACAAAACATTTGTTAAGGGCAGTTACAGAGGAGGATATTGTTAAATTAACTGAGATTAGAATCAAGAGGATTTCTCGTTTTGACCTGGATAAATTTAAAGAGAATATCCTGGCTTTGGAAGGTAAGATCGAGCAAGTGAAACATCATTTAGCAAATCTTATTACTTATGCAATAGATTATTACACCAATATCCAAAAAAAATACGGAAAGGGTAAAGAACGTAAAACCGAGCTTAGAATTTTTGATACAATTGATGCTTCCAAAGTCGCTGTCGCCAATGAGAAATTCTATGTCAATAGGGAAGAAGGGTTTATCGGAACGTCTCTTAAAAAAGACGAATATCTTTTCGATTGCTCTGATATTGATGATATTATTACTTTCCAAAAAGACGGAACCATGAAGGTTGTAAAAGTGGAAGCAAAAACTTTTATTGGAAAAAACATACAGCACGTTGCCGTTTGGAAAAAGAATGATAAGCGTACGGTTTATAACATGATCTATCGTGAAGGCCGTGAAGGTCCTTTCTACATGAAAAGATTTTCTGTGACTGGCGTTACGAGAAATACTGATTATAAATTAGCATCGGATAAAAAATACTCGGAGATGCTTTATTTTTCAGCTAATCCAAATGGTGAGGCAGAGGTTGTTTCTGTTTTATTGAAACCAAATGCAAGGGTTAGAAAAAATAAGATCGATATCGATTTTTCAGAACTGGCAATTAAAGGTAGAGATTCGAAAGGAAACCTTGTGACCAAATATGCGGTCAAAAAAGTTGACCTTAAAGAAGAAGGCGTTTCCACTCTGGCTCCGAGAAAAATATGGTTTGATGATTCGGTAAGACGTTTGAATGCGGATGGAAGAGGAACTCTACTAGGGAATTTCAAAGGTGATAATAAGATTCTTACGATCAACTCTCAGGGAGAAGCCAAGTTGATTTCTTTTGATCTGATGAATCGTTTTGATGATGATTATTTGATCCTGGAGAAATGGAAGCCCGAGCAACCTATTACCTGTATCTATTTTGATGGCGAAAAGGACAAGTATTTTGTAAAGCGTTTTCTTTTAGAAGCCACTCCAAATGTCCAGTCATTCTTTGCGAACGAAAATCCGAAATCTTTCATCGAGTTTGTGACAACAGAAGCTGGAGCTATTGCGGAAATAGTTTTCCCTAAAATCAAGGACAAACAAAAAGATCCCGAAACGGTTGAGCTGGACGAATTTATAACTGTGAAAGGGATAAAAGCAATTGGTAATCAGTTGACAAAAGATAAAGTGAAATCCATCAATATTACAATTCCTGAGCCACTGGATGTTGTCGAAGAGGAACCGGAAATCGAAGAAAAACCTGATCCGGATCAGGATGATGAGGGCGGAACTATCGGAAATCTTTTTGAGGAAGAAGAAAATTAAAAAATACAATCAATTTTTAAAAGAATGAACATCGTTTTATTGATCATAATCGTAATTACTTGCGTCACAAGTTACATTGGATTTCAAAATCCCGAATTATTTCAGAAATATAAATTTGAAGTTGGCGCTATACAAAGAAAAAAGGAATATATAAGACTGTTGTCCGCAGGATTCCTTCATGCAGATTTTATGCACTTGCTTTTCAATATGTACACTCTGTATGTTTTTTCATCAATTGCATTTATAGGATTCGGAGTTGGTGGATTTCTGGCTATTTATTTGGGATCTATTGTTTTAGGTAATCTTTTTTGTCTTTATGTATATAAGAATGTCCCATTTTATTCAGCAATTGGTGCAAGTGGGGGAGTTTCAGGGATTCTGTTTGCGGCTGTTGCCTTGGCTCCTAATGAAATTAAAATTTGGTTTATGCCGGGATTCTTATTTGGAGCCTTGTACTTTGGATATTCTGTTTATATGATGCTGAATCCAAGAGCTCACGATAATATTGGACATGCTGCCCATTTGGGAGGGGCATTCTTTGGATTGGTTTATGCGGTTGCGATTTATCCCGAATTTGCAATGCAAAACGCAGTTTATCTTGGAGTTATGGCCTTGCCATTGATCTATCTGGCATATCAGCTTTTTGTAAACAAAAAAATTTAAAAAGAAAGCGCAGATCGATCTGCGCTTTTTTATATTCTCTCCAATTCTCCGGAGTCAATTGTAGTTTTGAAAGTTCCGTAATTGACAATCACTTTGTTTTTCGAAATCTTTTCAATCGTGCCAACGCTTGTGCTTCCGGCGATTCGGACGCGTTGACCGACTTTCATCCAGACAGCACGTTCTGCTTTTCGTTTTTCTTCTAGTTTTTCATTGGTTTCCGCAATTTTTTCGATGACTTCTTCTTTTTTAAGTTGTTGTGTGATTTTACGTTTTACCACCTGAAGACGTTTTGTCTCATCTTTGTCGGTTCCCAGTTTTCGGAATTTTTCCTGTTCGAGGATTTTCACAAAATCTTTCACCACATCTTTTCGGGATTTTCCTTTAACATAACTGTCGATAAAGGTTTCGATCTTGTTTCCGAATTGCAGTTTTCTGTGTTCTTCTTCATACAGTTTTTGGAAATTGAATAACTTCTGCTGCAGCTGCTCATTCAGTTTTTGAAGATTGTCACGTTTATCTTCTACCGAATCTCGTTTTTCCGAGAGATCGGATTTTAGTTTTTCAACCTCGAATTTTTCCTGTTGGAGTTTCACGATCGTTTTGTCAAGATTAACAATGTCGTGCTCTACCTTTTTTCTGGCATTCTTGATGATGAATCTCGGAATCTTATTTTTCTCAGCCACTTCGAAAGTAAAAGAACTTCCAGCTTGTCCGATTTCCAATTTATAAAGTGGTTCAAGTGTTCTTTCATCAAAAAGCATTGCTGCATTGGTTGCTGCGGGAAGGTTTTCTACAACCAGTTTGATGTTCGTGTAATGCGTTGTGATGATTCCGAAACTTTTCTTGTCATAGAAATATTCCATGAAACTTTCCGCTAAGGCACCGCCTAATTCTGGGTCAGAACCAGTTCCGAATTCATCAATCAAAAGCAAGGTTTTGTTATCTGCTTCACGGATCATTCCAGACATCTTTTTCAATCGGGAAGAGTAGGTTGACAAATGATTTTCTATGGATTGATTATCTCCAATATCGGTCATGATCTTTTCAAAGAAAAACATCTCGGATTTTGGATGAACAGGAACCAAGATCCCACTCTGAATCATCAATTGTAACAATCCGACAGTTTTTAACGTAATGGATTTTCCACCGGCGTTTGGTCCGGAGATACAAATAATTCGGTTGTGCTCTGTTAAAGTTAACGATTGGGGATAGATTTCCTTATTCTCATTTTTATTTCGAATCCAAAGCAATGGATGGAATGCATCTTTCAAACGAAGAGTTTGATGTCTGTTGATTTTTGGTAAAATTCCGTTGACTTTTTCTGCAAATTTTGCCTTTGCTCGGATTAAGTCCAGATCAAAGATATAAGTCTGATAATCCGAAAGCTGAGGCTGAAATTCCGAAAGTTCTGCCGTTAATTTTCTAAGGATTTTATCGATTTCTTTTTTCTCTTCTTCCTGATTTTCCTTCAGTTTGAAATAATGTTTCACTACACTTTCAGGCTGCATAAAAGTAATAGAACCGGTTTTAGAGATTCCTAAAACTCTACCATTGACTCTTTTTTTGAAACCAGATTTTACGGCTAAAACTCTTTGGTCATCAATAATGCTTTCTCGTATATCTTCTAAAAATTCGGAATAGGTAGCTAAAGAACGATTGAAATTCTCATCAACGGCTTTTCTGGCGTGTTGGATTTCTGTTCTCAAAGTTTTCAGAACAGCAGAGGCTTCGCTTTTGACATCTCCGAATCGGTTGAAAACTTTGTCAACCTTATCAATAATTTCTTTTCGAAATTCTAAGTCTTTTACTTCTTCCAAAAGTGTTGGAAAAGCTTCTGAAAGCTGAGGAAAGAATTTTTGCAATTTCCCGATTTGTTCCGTAATCGTTTTGATTTTGATGAACGATTTGTTTTCTAATCGATAATTCTCGATCAACATTAGTTTCAGTTCCTCTTCGATGTCTTCGTATTCATCAAACGGAATGGCATTGGAACTTTCAAAACTCGTCAGGAATTCCGAAGTTTTCTTTAAGGAAATTTCTGCTTCGTCTATTTCCATCGGATGAAGTTCCATTATTTTGTCTGCCGTTTTCGGCGAGTAAGCGAAAGGTGCAATTTCCGAAAGAAGTTCCGGAAATTCTAATTCGTTAAGGTCTGCTTGATTGATATTCACATTGCAAATTTACGAATTTGAAATGATGTTGTAAAGTTGATTGTAAGGTGAAAATTTTAGTTGGATAATTTCTTTCAGAAATTGATTTTTTATATGTCTTTCCTTCGTCAGGCTCAGGATAAACTGCAGACTGATAAAGACGCTCAGATAAAAAAGGAACCTGCAGCTGAGTCTGCAAGTTCCTCGATTCGCAATACCACTTCTAGCCCTTGGCACTGCGACACTGAAAAATCTAATTATATGAAAAAAGTTATTGGTTTGATTTTTAAATTTTTGTTGCTAAGCTGAAGATGAGATCCAGGTCGTCTTTTACAACGATCATTCCGCCCATTCTTTTCGGGGGTGTGATATTGAAATCACTGAATTTTACATTCTTTCTCCCGATCAGCTTATTGTTTTCTATATCGAATTCGATATTGTATCTTTTGCTTTGATCCATCATTTTTACTTCTACCAGTGCATTGATGCCTCCTTGGTTTTTGGTGAAGCTGATAAACTTGATGGTCATGTTCGGATATTTTTCCGCATTTAGGATCTTTTGAAAATCTTTGGTCATCATTCTGTTTCCACAATCGAAGTCTGTGACTTTTAAAACGATATTTGGAAGGTTTTTTTCTGAGAAGGTATAACCTCCTGCATCAGCTTTGAATTTGTTGTTGGTACATTGAAACTTGTTGACATTTGTGCTGCCATTGATTTGAACAAAATTTCCTTGGGCAAATGTGAAAAGTGAGAAAAAACCGAAAAGCAAATATAAAAGTTTCATAATCTTTGTTTTTAAAAACAGAGGAAACCGGTAAGCTTCCTCTGCTCCTGTTAACTGAATATTAGAAAGCTATGGCCGCTTCTATCATATATCCTTTGAACTCACCTCCATTATAGATGCTTGTTGTAGCGTATCCGTCATATTTTTGGTTGACGTATTCAACTTTCGCAAGAATATTTTTTGTCATGAACCAACCGCCGCCGATGTTGTATCTTTTTACAGTGATGTCATTTCCTGTAATTAGTTTACCATCTGCCTGGTTATAACGTCCTCCAAAATAGAAGCTGTCTTCTTTTCCAAAACGGTAAAGTAATTCTGCTGAATATTGGTTATAGGTTCTTCTGTCTGTTTCAGTCAGGTTTCTACCGGATGCCATTTCATAAGTTCCGAAGAATTCCAATCCTTTATAACGTAGAAATGGGTTGATCATAATTGAGGTCATTTTATTGACAAAATCTGGTACTACTTTGGCTGAGTTTAAAGTGGCTGCTCCTGTATTAGCTCCATTGGTACCAGATGCATAGGCACTTTCCAGAACGAAATAATATCTAGAACCCGCTCTGTCCCCATTATAGAAATCCAATCTTGAGCTGTTGGCATTATTGTAGACAGATCCGGTTAATCTTACTCTTAGGTCCTTATTGATCTGTTTGTCATACCCTAGTTTCGCATATACTGAAGGTGCTGTTCCACTGGTTGCAGTTTGGTTCAATCTTCCGTTAGAAGCTCCAACCATTCCTATGAAACCGTCCCTTCTGTAATATACTTCCATAAAAGGAAAAGTGGCATAAGCGTCCATCAGAAGGTTTCCTGCAATAAATGGATTGGTAAGGGAATAAGCATTATCTGTTCTTCTGAAATGGGCATCACCATAGTTCATCTCATCTTGTCCAACTTTGATTGTTGCGTACTTCATGACATCTTTAAGGAAATCTTTCTTAATAAAATCTAACTTGTCAATTTGCAGATATCCTCCTTTTACATAAGTTTCATTGTGGTGTCTGGAAGACAAGAATGTGCGTAAGTGTAAATTAACACCGTCATATAATGCCACATCTACATCTAAGTTGGCTGTTGGAAGGTTGAAATTATTACTGATTTTAAACAATTGGTTTGCATTGACGCCAGCTGAATTAAGAACAGGAGCTGCTGTGTTCGTGTGGCTTAGTCCTTGAAATTGTAGTGCAAATGCTCCTCCTATTTTAACTCTTAGATGATCAAACGTTGTTACAGAATCCTTTCTTGCTTCAAAGGCATTGATAGATCTTTTGTCGCTAGGGTTAAAGTTATCCAATTGGTACTCTTGTGCAAAACCAAGGTTTGTGATTGCTAAAGCAGCGATGAAGCTGGCTTTTAATAGATTTCTTTTCATGATAACAGAATATTTAATAGTTTAATAATTAATTAGTTGCGGTAACATTGATAGTAATCGTTAGATCATCACCGGTTTTGATGGTTCCCATCATCAATTTTGGAGGTGTTACGCCAAAGGCTGTCATTTTGATCTTAGTCGTTCCTTTGATATTGTAGTTGTCTCCGTTTTTAGTTACTGTTACTGGGATTTTTACTTCTTTTGTAGCATTTGTAATGGTCAAATTACCTGTTATTGTTGCAGTTCCACTTGTAGGTATAGATGCGGCTGTAAAAACGATGTCAGGATATTTTTCTGTGTTCAAAGCTTTGTAGGCGTTTTTGTCTAACCCGGATTCATTACTTTTCAATGAGGTGGCTTTCATAACAAATCTTACATTTGTAATAGCATTTCCTGCAACTGTTCCGGAGAATACAGATTGCTTAGAGGTCATATCCCAAGCGTGCAAAGTAGAGGTGCCGTCTATTTTGATATTAGAGCTTTGGATGGATAATTTTTGTGCATTTGTCAATTGGGTCATTAATAAAACTCCAAAAGTTAAAACAGTTTTAATTAGATTTTTCGTTGTTTTCATTTTAATAAAATTTAATTGTTGTAATTATATATTATTCAATTTTGATAGGTCAAAGGTATGATGATAATAAAAATAAAGCTATTTTTTTGAAATGACAAAAATCTTATTTTGTCTAGTGATTAAGGAATCGATAAATAAATTAAATAATACTTATTGATTTTGTCTTTTAAATAATTGTTTTTTTATCAATAAATATTGCTTTTGCATCAAAGATTAATGAAAAAACAGATATGACATTTGTTAGGTTGCTAAATGATGATGAAAATCAGTGTCGAAGTTTTTGATATTATATAAAAAAAGTTAAATTATTGTGGAATCAATAATTTCATATGATGGATATCATGGTTTTTTTCCTTTTGAAGATTATGGTTTAGATAAGTCATTCTAATTGTTATTTTTGTGTATTAGACACAAAGATCAAATGCATACTATTTTACCTTTTCTTTTGGCGATGGTCGCCATAATCGTTCTCCTGAATATGTGGGCCGCAAAACTCAAGATAGCCTATCCTGTATTATTGGTTGTTGGAGGATTGCTGATAAGCTTTATTCCTGGATTGCCGGTTATTAAAATAGACCCTGATCTTATCTTTTTTATTTTCCTCCCACCTTTGCTTTTTGAAGCAGCTTGGAAGATCTCATTTAAAGAAATGAAAAAATGGTGGAGGATTATTGGGAGTTTTGCATTTCTGGTGGTCTTTTTTACGGCTTTATCTGTTGCATTGGTTGCCAATCATTTTATTCCGGGATTTACGATTGCTTTAGGCTTTTTGCTGGGAGGGATCGTCTCTCCACCAGATGCTGTGAGTACAGGCGCTATCACAAGATTTGTAAAAATACCAAGGTCGTTATCCACGATCTTGGAAGGTGAGAGTCTTTTGAATGATGCTTCATCATTGATCATTTTTCGTTTCGCTTTAGTTGCGGTGGGGACAGGCCAGTTCATTTGGCAGGATGCGACATTAAGTTTTTTTTGGATGGTGATTGGCGGTGTTGGAATAGGTTTGCTCCTGGGATGGTCATTTGTTCAGGCACATAAATTTCTTCCCACAGACGCACCGTCTGATATTGCGCTTACGATCATAGAGCCTTATTTGATGTACTGGGTTGCAGAACAATTCCATAGTTCTGGTGTGATGGCGGTTGTAAGCGGGGGATTATTTATGTCAGCAAGAAGGCTGAAGTTTTTGAATAGCACCAGCAGGATTCACGCATATAGTGTCTGGGAAAGTTTGATATTTATTTTGAATGGTGTTGTTTTTCTTATTATTGGATTGGAGCTTCCAGAGATCATAGATGGACTTCGTGAAGATCGGATTCCCTTGGAAACAGCTATAAGTTACAGTGTTTTAGTTACTGCTATTCTTATAGCAGCAAGGATGATAAGTTCTTATGCGGCATTGGTCGCCACTTTGATTTTCCGACCAAGCGTACAACCTCATGCTGATTCCAGAACGAGAAGATGGATGATGCCTCTGATGTTGGGCTGGACAGGGATGCGAGGTGTCGTTTCATTGGCGGCGGCTTTGGCAATTCCGGTAACTTTGAGTAATGGGGAATCTTTTCCACACAGGAATTTGATACTATTCATCACCTTTGTAGTGATTTTGCTTACGCTTTTGGTTCAGGGTCTTACTTTACCTTATATTATAAAACGGACCAAATTTTTTGATAATATTTTTGCTGAAGAGGATGAACTGTTAACTAAAAAGAAAATTAAAAAAGAACTGAAGCAGCATATTCATCAATTCCTGAAATCCAAATATGAAAACGAATTGAAAGATAATGTTGGGTTGGAAATTTTTTTAAGACATTGGGAAGAACGTGCAAAAGCTACGGATGATAGCTGGATGAATGACAGATCGAAAGCGATTTTTATCGAAATGTTGGAGATTCAGCGTGAGTATCTTACAGAGTTGAACAAAGATCAGAAAATAAATGAAGAAATCATACGACAACAGTTGTTCCAGATCGATCTGGAAGAGGAGCGCTTGAAGCAGATTTGACCTAGTAGCAAATTCTAAAACCAACGAATTTTTGTTTGTACCTCATAAAAAGGGATATATCTTTATCTTATATTTTCAATTATAAAATCAGCCAGCATTTTTGTATTTCCTCCGTAATGATGGTCTCCAGCGATATGTTGCATTTGATAATTTGTCCCAAGAGTAATTTGTTTATAGGGAAAAGCTGTAAACTCGTCATCACTCAGAACCACCATTACCGGAACATTTCCCATTTTATTGATTTCAGGAATTACCAAAAGGTTTTGTGAATCTGCTTCATCATCATTGATATATTGAATTCTAAAATTATTGGTTGTCGTAGGTCCGATAATAAATACTTTCTGTACTTTACTTTTCAAATCGCTACTAAATCTATTGTAAATGAAAGGAGCGACCTCTGAACCAAAAGAAAATCCGACAATGATAACTTGTTGATTTTTTCGACCTTTCAATTGCTTTTTAATATAATTTTCAATGTCGTGAGAGGCTTTTTTTGGGTTTTTATATTCCCAGAAATAGGATTTTGTATCCAGAGCGAAAACATCATATCCTAAAGCGTGCAAATTGTCTCCCATGCCTTTTGAAAAAGTATTAAATCCGGAGTCTCCACTGATATAGAAAATAATCGGTTTGTCGGAATGAAAGTTCCATTCTGCGACCTTAAAATCACTATTAGATGTCAGTTTGAGGATAGTGAATCCTATTACTAATAAACTCAGAATGATTGCTGTTGGTTTTACTATTTTTTTCACGGTTTGATCACTTTGTTTAATACTGTTGGAATTTGTAATAAATCTAAGTCATTATTATAGATCAGATATTTGTTTTCCCAAATATCAGCATACTTTTCTTTAAAATTTCTAAGGGTTTGATAATGTTTGAAACTTCCAACTCTTTGGTAAGCGAATTTCAATACCTCTTCTGCAGTATTATTAGGTTCATCCAATCCTGCCATTGGTGTCATTCCCATATTGATGAATTGTAGTTTTTTGTCTTTTGCATATTCAACAAGTTTTACGATTAAAGCATCAATACTGCCATTAGGCGCTTTTTCTGTTTTTCTTATCATATCGTAACTGCATTCGTCCGGTGCGCAATGCGGGATGATATTGAGAAAAGCGACGCAGTTTCCTTCTTCATCAGAAATGATGATCAGATCCTGTTCTTTCACAACTTCTCTTTTAAACATCCCTTCGGCAAAGACAATTTCTTTTTTATCGAATTCCTTTAACCATTCATCTGAAACCTGTTCGATTTTATCCAGAATTCCATCATCTTGTGGCGCGTACTTTATTTCCGTTACAAATCCTGATTTTTCCAGGGTATTGATCCCGTTTCGGATAGATTTCTTGTCTTTGCCTGTCAAACTGAATTTTTCAGTATCAAGGATAGCATCCTGACCTATGAATAAATGTTTTTTCTTGAAAGTTGTAAAATAAGCAAGGTCACTTTCGCCAACCCGATAATAAGATGTTTTCAGTCCATTATTTTTACAATAATCTTCAAATTCTTCAATCAGACTGATTTTATCTCTTTCTGCACAAACGGGGCTTTCCAGAATCACTGCAAATCCATTAGCTATTCTGTATGCCAAAAATCCTTCACGGTTTTCTGAAAAGAATAATTGTTTGTCCGAGGTCAGTTTAAAATAATCCAATGATGATGTTCCATATTCTTCAACGAGATTTTCTGCGGCATTATGATCCTCTACATCGCTTTGTTCTATCAATTTATTTGTTCTGTAAAATGAAAGAATCAGAACAAGCCAGGAAACAATTCCCAAAATATAATTCAATTGCTGGAAATCTCTTGCAAAACCTGTATGTGGCATCAATCCGGAATCTTTGAACAAAAGAAAAGTGTGTAATGTGTAATAAAGCGCTTCTTTCTTTGTGAAATCTATCCCGAAATGAGATTTATCGATAAAGTAGAAACTCAGATAATTGAAAATAAAAATACTCACGAAAATTCCTAAAAACCAACTGAATCCACGTTGAAACGAAATTCTATTGACTTTAAAAGTGTATTCTTTGCGGCTGTAAATCAATAATCCAAAAGTGAACAACGCAAAAAGAGCTTCTTCATAATCCAAAGCTTTTATGAGATTGAAAATAATCGAACCGATTGTAAGAAATAAAGCAAAGTACCAGGCTCGTTTACTTCCTTTAAATAGGTTTGCTGAAGTTATTAGCAATAATATCCCCGACAAAAGCGTGAACATTTTGGATATATGAATGAAATCCTGTGACAGATAACTTTTCACGATAGATAAACGACTGGCCAATGCTGGTGTAATAACAGAAAGAATATTGATGATACCCAAAAAGAATATCATAATAACAGGTAATAATCTGGCAAATAGTTTTCTACCGCTCCAGAGATAAGCAATAATTCCTAAAAGTAAAGGCAGCCAAAATTCAAAAAAACGGTAAAGTAATGTAACGCCTAAAGCTTCTGTGTGATGATATCCAAATTTAGCGAGAATGTATGTCAGTGAAAATTCAACGGCTCCTAATCCTCTCAAAAAAGGTGAGACAATCATCAGTAATATTGAGATAACATAGGATATAGCAGCTGCAGTGAACGATGCTTCCACGCCAAAAGCATACATGGCGATCAGCAAATGAAAAACGCCGCAAAACTCAATTATTACTGATACTGCAACGGTGTACCAAAAGTATTTTTTATCAATTTCGTTATTGAATATTTCATCAAGAGAATTAATGATCTTCGGAAATCTTTTTTCAATAAACCGATAGAGAAAATTCTTTTTTCTGAATGATATAAAAATCCCATAAAATATTAATAATAAAACGGATAACGAAAAAATTCCAAACCAGCTATTGTCAAAGGCCTTATTAACAGAAACTGCATATAAGATCAAAGGAACGCCTACAATAAGCACCGTCAGAAAACCAACAAAACCATAGATGGCGCTTGCTTGATGGATTTTGGAAGATCTATATCCTTTGATCCTGATATTTCGGGGAAGATAGGCCAGAGAACTCACGCCACCTGCGGGAAGAAAAATACTAAGAAGATTCCGTTTCAGGAATAAACTTATTGAATCTGAAAGTCTGACATTGAGTTGAACACTTCGGAAACTCATAACATACATCAGACCCTGGAGAAAAACATAAATGAAAACCAGAAGAACTCCAATGAAAATCCACTCAATCTTTGAATTTTTTAATTGAGGACCAATCGATGAAAGTTCGTGTCTTTCGCTTCTGAAAAAAACAAAGGCCAGCAGTAAAACTATAATTGCTAAAGCTTCCTTCCATCGCATGAGTTTAAACGATTTTGATAATTTGGCAATTTTCATAACATTTTATTAATGAAATTGTGGAGTAGTCTTGTTATCAAAAATAATTAAAAATCTTTTGATTCTTAGCTATCTTTATGAAAACCATCTGTATAAAAAATTTAATGTTTTATTCAAATATCAATTACTTTGAAAATAGTGAAGTATTTCTATATTTGTTTGCTATATAGCATTTTATAAAAAAAACGAATCCATGAATCCAAATTCTAAAAATATTGTAATCATTTCTCCATTTATTATCATTGTTGTAAATATAATAACAGCCATTGTTTTTGGTAAATTGATTGGGAAATGGTCATTCATTCCTCTTATTTTGATCGAATGGATTTTATTTTTGTTTTTTATTTTAAGGTATGGCCAAAACGATTCTATTAGAAATTGGTTAAAGTATTCGAATAAAAATTGGGGATGGAATATCGTAGCTATAATAATAGGATTGATTCCTCTACCTATTTTCTTGAAATATAATTACTTACTTTCAGATTGGAGCATTTGGATTCCATGGATTATTTTGGCGCTGGTTAACCCGTGGCTGGAAGAATTTTATTGGAGAGGACTTTTAAGTGACCACACAAAAAAGTGGAATGTTGTCTTGTCGATTTTGTTTACAAGCTTAATATTTTCAGCCAATCATGCTGTGTTTGGAATCAATTCCGAATTGTTCCGTGGCTATGAGATCTTCACCTCAACTTTTGTAATGGGTATTGTCTGGGCAATTACTTATAGGAAGACCAATAGCTTAAGATGGGTCATTTTATCTCATTTCCTAGTTGATTTTCTGAATCTTTCTGCGCCTGCATTTCTAGACTTATTTAGGCCAGGATTTTAATAACTCTAAACATTGAATATTCGTCTTTCAGAGAATTAAAATTTTAAATTCTAAAGGTCTAAAATTCTTCTAATACCGTAAAGTGTCTCTGCAAATAATACAGGATTATTTTCCAAATCCATAATAGAATATCTTTATTGAAAGATTGATGTTTTCCAAAATAATAGAGCTCAATTTTAAGAATTCAAAATTTATTCAAAATCGGACGCTATAATTGCTGTTCATATTTTGAATTATGAATCGTAAAAAAATATCCGATCAACTTGCAAAGCCTTTCAAAGGACGCTTTTCCACACTATTCAGTATATTAAGTCTATATCTTTTGCTTTCATTTTTGATCAGGATAATTCTTCTATTTTGGACGATAAAAAATGTAGATTCTAATCTATTGTACCTTATAAGGGCTTTTTTTACAGGATTTATTTTTGACCTGACCATAGGTTCTATGTTTGTTCTCTTATATGCCGTCTATCTTTTGCTTCTCCCGAAACGATGGATCGGATCATTATTCGATAAAATATTTACTTATTTCTATCTGACTTTGATTCTTATCATTATTTATTTCAGTCTGTTAGCGGAGATTCCGTTCTGGGATGAATTTGGAGTTCGCTTCAATTTTATAGCAGTTGATTATCTGATCTACACTTATGAAGTTGTAGAAAATATCAATCAATCTTATCCATTACCGGTAGTTGCATTTGTTTTAGTGGGGTTGATTGTGGGTACGATTTTCATTTTGAAAAAATGTAATGTTTTCAAAAACACTTTTTCAGATAAAAGTTCCATTTCAATTCGTTTTAAATATCTAATCCCTTTCGTCATGATTTCAGTTGTTTTAGGACTTGTAATGAAAAATAAGCAGGCAGATTTCAGCAACAATCTTGTTATTAATGAGTTGGGTAAAAATGGTGCATTTTCTTTTGTTTCAGCCTTCAGGTCCAATGAATTGGATTACGAAACCTTTTATCCGAAATTATCAGACAGAAAAGCTTATAAAATTTTAAAAACCAATTTGATACAGAACAATCAAAGTTATATGTCTTTAAGATCTGACGATATTTCCAGAGTAACGAAAGGCGGTCAGGAAAAGGATCCAAATATTATTCTGATTGCAATAGAGAGCTTCAGTGCTGATTTTTTGAGCACATTTGGAAATAAAGATAATTTGACCCCTAATTATGAAAAACTCGCCAAAGAAAGTGTATTCTTTACAGATCTTTATGCAACAGGAACCAGAACCGTTCGCGGGATGGAAGCATTAACGTTATCAGTTCCGCCAACTCCGGGTAACAGTATCGTCCGAAGGCCAAACAATGATGGTCTATTTTCGATTTCGACCATAGTGGGAGCCAAAAACTATAAACCTTATTTCATTTATGGGGGTGATGGATATTTTGATAATATGAATAATTTTTTTGGTGGGCAAGGTTTCGACATTGTTGATAGAGACAGGGGAAATCCTTTGTCTGACAATATTAAAACTCAAAGATTCAAGATAGAAGATAAAGAAGTGAGTTTTGAAAATGCGTGGGGAATTTGTGATGAAGATTTGTACCGGCAATCCATAAAATATGCTGATAAAAGCACGGCTGAACACAAACCGTTTTTCCAGTTTGTAATGACGACTTCCAATCATAAACCATACACTTTTCCCGCCGGAAAAATCGACCTTCCGCAGGGAGAAAGAAACAGTGCCGTGAAATATACGGACTATGCTTTAGGAAAATTCATCAATGATGCAAAGTCAAAACCTTGGTTTAAAAATACGGTCTTTGTAATTGTTGCGGACCATTGCGCAAGCAGTGCTGGAAAATGGGAAATTAATATCGCAAAACATCATATTCCGGCAATTATTTACAATCTGGACCACCCAGCTCAGAAAATTGAAAGACTGACTTCTCAGATTGATATTATGCCGACATTATTTGGATATTTAGGTTGGAATTACAATACAAGTTTATATGGAAAAGACATCAATCAAACCAAAATCGGCGATGAACGGGCTTTCATAGGTAATTACAGAACTTTGGGAATGCTGAAGGGTAATGTTTTTACTCAAATTGATGACAGAAAAAGAATAAAACAATTTGCTGTTTCCGGATCGGATAAATCTTTATCAGAAGTGAGATCTAAGAATAATGAACAGGTTTCCGAAACGATTTCTTATTATCAGACAGCAAGTGAGAGATTCAAAAATGGAACAATGAAAATTAAATGAATATTGAATTTTTGCTTTGATTAACAATACAAAAACAGATTGGAATTTTATAATTTCTACTAGATCAGGTTGCACATTTGTATCGAAAATACAATGAAGTGCAACTTTTTTATTTAAAATATGATTGTAAAGAGAGTTAAGTCTTTCAGATTTACCGAAAATTAAAGTAGGATAAATCGTTCTATTTTAAACTGACGAATAATCCTGAAACCGAATATATGATGCAAGAATTTAAAGCATCGGTTCATTATTTTAAAATGACAGCAAAACGATTTCTGTCCACGCTAATGTTGCCGGAAATGAATAGGCTCTAAGTCTTTTGGCATAATTAATGCATTTGATTTATTAATATACTTTTTTAAAAAAAATAAAGAATATTAATAAACTAATATTTTGTTACTATGAATTATGAGATGGCGTTGGATTCCATAAAATTGTTGGAGCAATTCGCACAGGAAAATACGAATATGTCTTATCCAAATGATATTAACGGTTTTAAATCCTGGATATGTGATACAGAAGACAAGAAAATTAAAAATAAAAGTAGTGAGCCATATTGGGAAGGCAAGGAAAGCGGAAGGACACCGGAAAGTGCTATCACCACTTTGTTGCTGCATTTGAGCAAATATGCTAAAACCTATTCTAGGTCAGCTATTTCAGATTCAGACTTTGTAACGCAAGAAGACTTTATTTACCTTATCAACCTGAAAGCGTTTGGTGGTATGTCGAAGACAGACTTGATCAAAAAAAATATTCAGGAAAAACCGGTAGGCATGTTGATCATTAACAGACTGATTAAAAAGGGATTTATTCAACAATTAGAATCCAATGTAGATAAGAGAAAACGATTGATCAGTATTTCCGATAAGGGATTATCTATGCTGGAAGAACATATGGGAAAGATTCGGAAAGCGACCCAAATAGTTACCGGAGATCTCAACCAACATGAGAAAATGGAACTTATCAGGATTTTAAATAAGCTCGACCGTTTTCATTATCCTATATTTTCCAGAAATATCCAACCCCGAGATCTTATAAGGACTGTTTATGAAGAATATTCATTTAAAAACTAATATGAAAAAAAGAATTGCGGTCATAGGTTCAGGATTTTCAGGATTATCAGCAGCGGCTTATGCGGCAAAAGGCGGTCATGAAGTTCATATCTTTGAAAAAAATAGCAGTCTTGGCGGTAGGGCAAGACAGTTCACAACCGAAAAAGGATATGTGTTTGATATGGGGCCAAGCTGGTATTGGATGCCGGACATAATCGATGATTTTTTCAGGGACTTTGAGAAAAAAACTTCTGATTATTATGAACTGATCTCATTAGATCCACAGTTCGAAATGGTTTTTACAGACGGAATCATGGCAGTTCCTAAAGCTTATTCAGATATGAGAGATCTATTTGAAAAAACAGAGAAAGGTGCATCAAAAAAGCTAGACGACTTCATGAGGGATGCCCAATATAAGTATGAAGTGGGAATGAAGGATTTCGTGACAAAACCATGCCATTCCTGGTTTGAGTTTATCTCTCCTAAAATTGCAAAAAGTGCTTTGAAATTAGACCTTCTATCCAACTTCCATCATTTTGTAAGGAAATATTTTTCAGATCCGAAGCTGATCATGCTGATGGAGTTTCCAGTGATTTTTCTTGGAGCTGCTCCGAAGGATATTCCGGCCTTATATAGCTTAATGAATTATGGAGGTTACAAGCTTGGAACCTGGTATCCGATGGGAGGCTTTTATAAAGTCATTGAAGCCATGTCTGAAATTGCCAAGGAACAAGGTGTCCAAATGCATTTAAATTCTAATATCGATGAAATTAAAATTAAGAAAGGAAAAGCAAGTTCGATCTCTTTCAATGGAATGGAAATGGATTTTGATACCGTTATCGCCTCATCAGATTACCATCATACCGAAGAAGAATTAATTCAGGAAAAATATAGAAATTATAACGAAGATTATTGGAAAAAGAAAACATTTGCTCCTTCATGCCTGATATATTATTTAGGTTTTAAAGAAGAAATCCCTGATCTCAAACATCATACTTTATTTTTTGAAAACAATCTGGAACTTCACACCTCGGAAATCTACGAAGATAAAAAATGGCCCACAAAACCATTGTTTTATGCTTGTTGTCCCTCGAAAACCGATAAAAATGTTGCCCCTGAAAATTGTGAAAATGTATTTCTTCTGATGCCTGTCGCAATAGGCATCGAAGATAATGAAGAAACACGGGAAAGATACTTTCTCGAAATGATAGAAAGACTGGAAAAACACACCGGATCATCAGGCCTCTTGTCTAAAATAGAATATAAAAGAAGTTACTGCATCAGTGATTTCAAAGAGGATTATAATGCCTATCAGGGAAATGCTTACGGTTTGGCCAATACGCTGAACCAAACTGCCGTTTTGAAGCCTTCACTCAGAAATAAAAAGGTGAAAAATCTTTTCTATACCGGCCAGCTTACCGTTCCTGGCCCTGGAGTTCCGCCTTCCATCATCTCAGGGAAAATAGCAGCAACAGAAGCCATAAAATATTTAAACTATGAAAATACTATTTGACGATCTTTCATATAAGATAAGTAGGGAAACTACAAGACAGTACAGTACAAGCTTTTCCCTTGGGATTATGGCTTTATCGTCCAAAATCAGAAATCCCATCTATGCGATATACGGATATGTGCGTCTGGCAGATGAGATTGTGGACAGTTTTCATGATTTTGACAGAAAGGAACTTTTACTGAAATTTCGTGAGCAGACCGATCAGGCGCTTTCAGAGAAGATTTCTTTGAATCCGATTCTTAACTGCTTTCAAGAGACTGTTCACAAATACAATATCGATGTGCAACTGATCTATCAATTCCTTAACAGTATGGAAATGGACCTGCATAAAGTAGAATATGACTCTGACCTTTATAAGGAATATATTCTCGGGTCCGCTGAAGTAGTGGGGCTGATGTGTCTTTATATCTTCGTCGATGGCGATAAAGAGATGTATGAGAAGTTAAAACCTTCTGCAATGAAACTGGGCTCTGCCTTTCAAAAAGTTAATTTTCTGCGTGACATGAAAGATGATTACCAGATTCTGGGACGAACTTATTTTCCTAATGTGGACATCGCATATTTTGATCAAGTTATAAAATCTCAAATAGAGCAGGAAATTCAGGATGAATTTAGAGAAGCTCTGGAAGGGGTCAAAAAACTTCCTAATTCTTCAAGATTTGGAGTTTATCTGGCATATCGTTATTATATTTCACTTTTCAAAAAGATCAAAAAAACTTCAGCCAATGCAATTATCAATCAGAGGGTTAGAATCTCAAACGGAAAGAAATTTTCATTGATGATGAGCAGTTATCTTCAGTATAAAATGTCCTTTCTTTAAACAATTCGAATTTAAAAATGGTACATCAACTTCAAAGACAGCAGCAGCTTAACTGCGATATACAAACAGCCTGGAAATTCTTTTCCTCTGCGAATAATCTATCGGAAATAACCCCGAAAGACATGAATTTCGTAGTAAGGACTCAATTAGGTAATGACGAGATCTATGAAGGAATGCTGATCAACTATTACGTATCTCCGCTTTTTGGAATTAAATTGGATTGGCAGACAGAAATTACGCAGGTTAGTTTTCAGCAAAGTTTTACAGATTTTCAGAAGAAAGGGCCATTTAAGCTTTGGAAGCATTTCCATGAATTTATTCCAAATGGTAAAGGTGTTCTGATGAATGACACTGTGACGTATGAGCTTCCGCTGGGATTTTTGGGCGAATTTGCCCATCAGATAATAGTAAAGAATAAATTGAAAAATATCTTCGATTATCGTTTTAAAATTTTAGAAGAAACATTTAATAAAAAGTAATATGAACTTTCTGATTGTTTTAGCTACATTCCTAGTAATGGAGGGGATCACCTGGCTTATACATAAATACATTATGCACGGTTTGCTGTGGACATTGCACCGTGACCATCACGACCACAGCAATGTAGGGAAAATGGAGAGAAACGATTATTTTTTTGCCATTTTTGCCATTCCGACAATTGCCTTGATGTATTATGGAACGATCAATGGTTTCAATGCCTATTTCTACATCGCCATGGGAATCACCTTGTATGGAATGGCGTATTTTTTTGTTCATGATATTTTTATTCATCAGCGATTCAAGATATTGAAGGACACAAAGAATCCATATTTGCTGGCGATTCGAAGGGGGCACAAACAGCACCACAAGCACACGGGAAAAGAGCATGGTGAATGTTTTGGATTCCTATGGGTTCCTGTCAAATATTTCAAAATGTATTTCAATAAAAATAAAGCATAGATGTGGCAGTACACGTATTTGGCAATTAATTTTTTCACGATAATCATCTGTTTTATTTTTTCTTTTCATCCAAAGATTAAATTTCACAGACATTTTAGAGCATTTTCGTTTTCATCGATCATTGTTGCTCTCTTTTTCATTGCGTGGGATATTTGGTTTACGGCCAATGGCGTTTGGTGGTTTAATGATCAGTACCTGATCGGCATACGACTTTTCGGACTTCCGGTCGAGGAACTGCTATTTTTTGTATGCATTCCTTTTTCATGTGTTTTTACGTATTATTGCTTGGATCATTTTTTCAAACTCGACTGGAAACCCTCCATTGAAAAGGTTTTTGTCATTATTTCAATTATTTCATGTCTGATTTTAACCATAATTTTTAAAGAAAAGATCTATTCGTTCGTTACTTTTTTGACAACAGCGATCACTTTAACAGTTCTGTATTTTGTTTTAAAAGTAAAATGGATAGGTAAAGCATCATTCATTTATCTTATTCTGATGCCCGGATTTTTAACCGTCAATGGGATTCTCACAGGAACCGGGCTTGATTCACCAATTGTTAACTACAGTCCCAAGGATTTTATAGGCCTCAGAGTTTTAACGATTCCGATTGAAGACACAGTTTACGGCTACGAAATGATTCTCTGGAATCTTTTCTTCTTTCATAAATTTAAAAAAATGACCAAGATATAATATTCGAGTCTTCAACTCGTTGAAATTCATCCTGTGCGGTTATCAATAGGTTACCTTCTATCAGGTCAATTACTGTTTTTTATACCTAGTTGGTGAATTTTTCTTTTTCTAAGCATAAAATGTAGTGATCTGCAGGCGCGAAATCAGTATGTATCATTTTCCTTTTTTGGAAAAATTTAATTATTACGACGATAGTACGTCGGTAATTGGCAAGTTATTTTTCTTATGAAACTTTTATTGAATCTTCATAAAATTAATAAGCTTAGCAAACAATATATTCATCTTCTAATTGTCTTGTAGGAGAAAGTACTTTAATAAATTAATTGCGTATTTTTGTGGACCAATATGATGGACAGAATTAAGAAGGTAATAGTGTTTTTCGCTGCAGGCCGCATTTTGCGATTTCTGTGTATCTTTTTCTGTGTCTTTTATACCTCACAAACAAAAAATGATGTCGGAATTCTTAGGGAAGAAATTCTTGATAAGATGCAATATGAAAATCGTAATGTAGAAGAATTACTGAAATACTATTCCAAAATATCACCGTACGAATCCAAAATTCTAAATATAAAATTTCTGTTTCTCAAAGGCGATTATGAGGAGGCTCTGACCGAACTGTTCTCTTTGAAGAATATAGCAGAAGTAGACAAAGATTCAGAAAAATTCTTCCAATATCAATGTCTTTATGGACAGGTCTGCCAAACCTTAGGACTTAAAACAGAGCTCGCTGTTGTAAGAAAAAATCTTAAGGATTCCAAGTACTTGAAAGGCGGTGCTTTTGCTGAACTAGCTCTTGATAATAGTAGTTTCGAAATTTTTACATTGGACGAGCGGTTGGCGATTTTAAGATCTGTCATTAAAAACGACAAAGGAAAAAATAATGATGCAAGTTTGATCCAGGCTAATATTTGGCTTGCAGAAATATTGGGAAAAGATAATCAGGAATCGAAAATCGCTTTGGATTCGGCCTTATCTTTAATCAATAAATCGGATTCGGATATTTATTACAAAATATTGGCGGATAATTATATTGCGAAAATCTATTTGAAACGAAATAATGCTCGGGCAGCATTCGATCTTTTGAAGAAATATCAGAATTCTGCCGTGTACCTTTCCAATGCCGGTCTTAAGGTGGATTTTTTCAAAAACCTGGCAATTTCCTCGGCAAGTGTGGGAGAATTCGCCAATTTAGACCATATTAACAGATATTACTTTAAAATAGTAGAAGATCAAAATGCCAAAAGAGCGGTGGCAAGAGCGAAGCTTGTTAACCATATCAATAAAGCAAATGAAGAAAAGCTAGAGTCACAGAATGATTTATTTCGAAATATCTGTATTGTAATTTTTCTTTTTTTAATCTGCGCAATAGCAATCTATTATTTTTATAGAATCAAGAAAAAGAGAGCAGAAGTGTCTGTTACTGAAGAGGAAGATCCTAAAAGTTTTGTTATTCCCGATAAGACTGAGAAGAGGATCTTGAGTAAGTTGGAAGAGTTTGAGAAAAGTCAGAAATATATTCAGAAAAAAGTTTCTCTGAAGATGCTGGCACAACAGTTTGACACGAATCCGACCTATCTTTCTGAAATCATCAACAAGCACAAAAACTCGAATTTCAATTCCTATATCAATAATCTCAGAATTGATTATATAGTTGATAAAATCAATGAAAATCTGGAATATAGAAAGTATAAAGTGAGTTATCTGGCCGATGAATGTGGTTTTTCCTCACACAGTCTTTTTACCACGGTTTTTAAAAGCAGGATGAATGTTTCTCCAACGGAATTTCTTCAAAAATTGAACGAATGATAAGGTTACTTAACATATTGTTTTTGTTTGTATGTCTAACAGCTTTTGCACAAACGACTGAAAATAAACAGTTGAAACTTGCAACCGACCTCCTGTTCAGTAATCCTGAAAAATCGGCGAAAATATCGGAGAAGGCGTTCGCAGAAGCTAGGAATTATAACGATAAAATCAAGGCTCTATCCAAATTGGTTAATGCCCAGATGGTTTTGGGAGATATTAGCCAGGTCATTAATAATTCCGGTCTGGGAATTAGATTATCTAAGGAGAAAAACGATACCATCAATCAGATTCGTTTTCTTTCTATGCTAGGTAATCAGTATCAGCAGCTTAATATGAATACTGATGCTAAAAAGAATCTGGATGATGCGGAGAACCTGATAAACACAGTTCATCTGCCACAGAGTCTTCTATTTATCACAGGCAATGTTTACAATGTTAAAGGTATTGTGTTCAAAAATGAACTTAATTGTGAGTTTGCGGTTAAATATTTTAATAAGGCACTTGAGGTATATAATAAGCTTCCGTACGAAAAGGTTGTGGTAACGAACAAGTTATTGATAGATATTCAAAAGGCCGTTTGTCTGGAAGCGCTTGGAAATTCAAAAGAAGCCGAAAGTATCTATAGGTCAATCCTGAATGGTGATACACGCGGTATCGGATATAATAAATATTATGCGTCCTTAGGCTTGGCTGATATCTATCTAAAAAGAAAAGAATATGATGCTGCTTACAAAATATTGGAGAGCGTTAATATTAATGAATTCAATCATTACGATGCAGAACTTACAAGCCTTTTTTATAAATTAAAAGCACAGAGCAGTTACTGGAGAAATGACTCCAAATCTTATCTGTATTATTTTGAAAAATATAATCAAAATAACAGAGAAATTTTACAATCGCAAAATCAAACAATTTCACGTTTAGAGAACATTTATGACAAAAATTTCTCAGAAAAAAGTAATTCAATGTGGATGCGAAATCTGGGTATATTATCAATATTTCTTATAATATTCATATTTGTTGTTGTCTTTTCTCATCATAAATTGAAGAAAGATGGGATTATATAAAAAATCGTAAAATTTAAAAGTAACAATAATTAATACAGTACTTTACATATAGATTTATACTTTCATATTTATTCAAATTTGATAATTGTGACAGTCTATCCCTATGATAATAGCTTTTACAATGATAATTTAGAGGTCTGAAGTTTCAAGATAATTAATCTGCAATAAGCGTTGTCTTACAGATAATTTTTCTTGGTTCTTTTCAAATGAATCAACAGGTTTACTAACAATTATCAATATGAAAAAAATCAACTTTCTTGCAATTTTTTTAGGGGGACTTTTAACAGCACAGACTACTTTTACATTAGTAAAAGATATAAATCCTGGTACAGCCAATTCGGTACCAACTAATTTTGCAGTCCTTGACGGCAAACTTTATTTTAGTGCAACTTATACTCCTACAGGTTCCGCAGTTGGGACTGAACTTTGGGAATCGGATGGCACCAGTGACGGAACAAAACTGGTTGTGGATGCCAATCCGGGTGCGTTTTCATCTGGGCCAACCAATCTTTTTGCGTTTAATAACAAACTCTATTTCACTGCGACTCTTGTTGTCAATGGAAGCAATGTTTCCGGAGCACTTGCTTCATATGACAGTGTTGATGGTCTTAAGACAGTATCTACAACAGCAAAATTTGCGGCTAATTTGATAAAAGTAGGGAACAGACTTTATTTCAAAGCCACCAACAGTGCTGTAACGCCCAATACTCAAAGGCTTTTTTACCTCGATGAAACTTCTCAGGCAGTTGTTGCAGATGATGACACCAATGTGATGGTCATTGGAAGCGTGGGAGAAAAATTGATTGCAAATGCGCAATCCAAAACTTCAACCACTCCTACATGGTATCAGCTTTTTGATTTTAACGGGACGTCGTTTAGTAATTTAAAAACGATTAATCCTTCCGCTACAGCATATCCTAATAACTTTTTCTACAGCACATCTCTGGGGAAAACCTTCTTTAGCGCCAATGGTGGGAGCGGAGCAGAGTTGTGGATGACGGATGGAACCAATGAAGGAACAATAATAGTCAAAGATATCAACACCTTTAGCGCAACAGCGGGATCCAGTCCTAGTAACTTTGTAGAATATAACGGCAAAGTATATTTTTCTGCGTCGGACGGAGCTACATCAGGTACCGAACTTTGGGTAACGGATGGCACCGAACAAGGCACTCAAATGCTTAAAGATTTAACTCCTGGTTCAGGAAGTTCTTTCCCTGAAAAAATGGTTGTCTTTAAGAATAAGCTTTATTTTCTTATGAGTGGTACAACAGGTGACAAACAGATTTGGGAAACTGATGGAACTGAAAGTGGGACGAAAATGGTCTCAACTTTAGCAACAGGCTCCGGTATGTTTGTGTATAATGATAATCTATATGTTTCAGCAAGGATAACTTCTACTGACCAAGTTGGTATAGAGTTGTACAAGGTCAACCTTGCGTCAGAAACACTTGCAGTTTCTTCTGCTTCTGCCAAAAAGCTTAATATCTATCCTAATCCTTCAAAAGGTGAAATAAACATTGCTAATCTGAAGTCTGGAAGTTTTAATCTCTATGAGCCATCTGGAAAGCTTATAAAAAATGGTGTATTTAACAATAACAAAATTTCATTGCAGACTTTACCGGGAACTTATATTTTAAAGATCACATCTGAAGATAAGAAGGTAAGTACTTCTGAAAAAGTGATTATACAATAATTTAAAAAATTAGAAATTATGAAGAAAATAATTTTAATGTTGTTCTTGGGCAATGTTGTCAGTGCACAGAGCATTACATTACTAAAAGATATCAATCCAGGCGCAAACCCTTCTACGCCTGCCGAATTTTTAAAGTACGGTGGAAAACTCTTTTTCAATGCCAATAACCCCAATTATGGTACGGAGCTTTGGTCAACAGACGGAACTTCCGGAGGAACAGATCTTGTGGTTGACCTCAATCCGGGAACACCAAGCTCATTGCCGACCTCACTTCTTAATTATGATAATAAGCTATACTTTAAGACTTTATTAGGAACTACTGGTCTGTACTCTTATGACAGTACTGCTGGTGCTACATTGGTGGCGCCAGGAATGGGTACAGCTTCAAATTTTCTTGTGGCAGAAGGGAAAATATTTTTTAGGCAAAACAACAAATTATCCTATTTTTCTCAAGGTACAGTTACAGAAATTGACACGCCCGTTTTGATAAACGGTCAAATGGGTGCGGTCAATGGAAAAATCATTACAGGTGCTACTGCAACATCCGGAACAAATAATTATCAGATTTACGCTTATGACGGAAATACCGTATCACTTTTAAAGGTGATCAATCCGAACTCCACCTCAAATCCTCAGAATTTTTTTTACAGCAGCGCTTATAATACATTGTTTTTTACAGCGGGTTCCAATACTGCGGGATTTGAACTTTGGAAGACCGACGGAACGGCCGACGGAACAATACAGGTCAAAAATATCAATGCAGGTACATCAAGTTCGTTTCCAGGTAATTTCAGACAAGTTGGGAGCAAAGTGTTTTTTGCTGCTAACAATGGTACTAATGGGAATGAGCTGTGGGTAACAGACGGAACTGAGGACGGAACTGTACTGGTAAAAGATGTTAATCCAGGTTCGGCGGCATCGAATCCTGTCAATCTAACAGAGCTGAATGGAAAGCTATATTTTTTGGCAAGTGATGGTTCAGGAGAAGCCAGACTATGGGAAAGCGATGGTACGACGGACGGAACCAAAATGACATTGGAGCTAAAACCAGGATATACAAACTTTGTCTTAGGTAAAATGGAAGAGTATAACGGCGCACTTTACCTTTCGGCCAAACTTACAGTAGCGCAAGGACAGGAACTCTATAAGATAGAACTGCCTACACTTAGTGTTGAAAATCACAACAAGAAAGAAATTGGCATTTATCCCAATCCTGCAAGCGGTGAATTATTCTTTAACGGTTTTGAGAAAGGCTCTTACGATCTGTATGATGTAAAAGGAAGTCTTATAAAGAAAGATGGCAATATCATAAATAGTAAATTAAAGCTAAACGTACCAAAAGGTAATTATATTCTTGTCACAAAGACTATTGATGGTACTGTCAATACAAATAAAATAATTGTAAAATAATGAAAAGATCAATATTAATTTTTTTAGTCCTGATTAGTGGCGGCATGGCGAAATTAAATGCTCAGGTCGTTAATTTCCCGGATGAAAATTTTCTCGAATATATACTGCTTTATACTAGCATAGATGCCAACAATGACGGTGAGATACAGGTGAGCGAAGCTGAGGCTTACACTGGAAGTTTAATTATTACTCAAAAGATCAACAATGTTACCGGAATAGAGTATTTTAAAAATATATCATCACTCACATTTAATAAATCACCTGTCAGTAATGTAAATCTTTCAAACAATAAACAACTGACACAATTATTTGTTGAAGGATCAAATATTGGAAGTCTAGACCTTAGAACGAATAACAAACTTGTAAATATGGACATTAAAAACAATGTGGCATTGACTCAGGTTCTATTGGGGCAGCATCCGAACTTGCAGTATGCAAGCCTAATGTTCAACACTATTGAGACTATAGATGTAACCCAATGTCCAATGCTTACATATCTTTTCATGGCATCCAACAATTTGTCGAGCATCGATGTAACAAAAAATCCAAGGCTTGCAGAGTTAAACCTGGGTGCCAATCATCTGACTTCGCTGGATGTCAGTAAAAATACCAGGCTGACGTATCTCCATCTAGGCGTTAATGCAATTCAGCAGCTCGATGTGTCGAATAATACATTATTGGATACCTTTATGATACAGTCCAATCCTATAACTTCTATTGACATCAGCAAGCTTAAATTCCTAAGGTCGTTTGTTATGGATAGTACAGGAATTACGACCATTGACCTCACACCGCACAATATGTTACAGTTCTTTTATGCTAGTTATTCGCAGCTAACAGAGGTTGATACCAGTAAAAATACCGCTCTCATATACGTCAACGCTGTTGAAAACCAAAAGATGAAATTCATCAATGTTAAAAATGGTAATAATACAAATGCTATCGGTTTTTTTGCCATAAATAGCCCAAACCTGAAATGCATACAGGTAGATGATGTTACATACAGCTCTTCACAACAGCTTTGGCAAAAGGATGCTACCGCAGTGTATGCTACGGATTGTAGTAATATATTAGCTACTAATGAAATAAGTAATACAGTAAAGTTTTCCGCTTATCCAAATCCTACCTCAGATTATCTGTATCTGCAAAATAATGCAAAGGAGATCAGTATTTTCAATACAGCTGGGCAAATGGTTGCCGGTTACAGGAATACAAAAATGGTCGATATGAGTTATCTGCCTATAGGTAATTATGTCGTTAAGGTTACAGATTCTGCGGGTGTGGTATCATCGCAAAAAATCATAAAAAAATAAGCATATATCTAATGAAATTGAATATACAAAATACAATTAGAGTAACAGCAGCAGCAATTGCACTGATGGCCGGCAGCTATGCAAATGCCCAAAGCAATGACAGGAATATTATTGAACAACATCTTGCAGCCGGTAAAACAACATTTGGAAAAACCTTTGACATTATCCACACGTCTCAAAGAAAAAATTCTGAGGGAACAATAATCAATATTCAGCAGACTTACAGTGGTGTGCCGATCTATGGGGCTATATCGTCCGTATTGATTCGTGAAAATTCGGTAAAGTATATCTCTGACAATTTTATGTCAGTTCCGGAAAATATATCTGTGGGACGAGCGTCATTTGACGTTAAAAAAGATTTTTCTTCTGTTTTATCTTCTGGAAAACTGAATGGTGATATAAGCGACTATACCTTTGAAGGGAGAAAAAATAATACGGTTACTTCTAAATTAGTATATTTTCCTACGGAGAAAGGTGGTCTTCAATTGTCTTATGTCCTCAACTTTTTCGAGAAGGGAACCAATAACTACTGGGATATTATTGTAGATTCCAACACAGGAAAAGTTATCGAAAAAACGAACCTCACAGTATCATGTCAATTCCATGATCATAAATATTCTACTGAACATCAGTTAGATGTGGTATCGCATAAGTCCGGAAATGAAACAGTTTCTGAAAAGTCCAATAATTATTGTTTTCTTGAAGACAATGCGTCTTATCGTGTTTATGCATTCCCTGTAGAATCACCCAATTTCGGGCAACGGACTTTGGAAGTCAATCCTTGGTTTTTAGATGCTTCTCCATTGGGTTGGCAAAATGACGGTGATGAATCATACAATATCACCCGCGGAAATAATGCCTATGCCTATACCGACCTGAACGGCTCCAATGCTTTCGGGGCAAGTGCCAATGGAGGTTCGCAGAAATTATTTGATTTCCCTCTGGATCTTAGCCAATCACCGGATACGTACACAAATGCAGCTATTACCAACTTGTTCTATGTGACGAATAAAATGCACGACATATTTTACCGCTATGGATTTGATGAGGCCGGACGTAACTTTCAGTCAAACAATTTTGGAAAAGGTGAGCCTTATACAGATTTTGACCCTGTCTTGTCGGAAGCCAGAGATGGCGCATCGTTGAACAATGCCAATTTCGCTACACCTCAGGATGGATTTTCACCAAGAATGCAGATGTATCTCTGGCGTTATGGCTATTTGTTAAGTTATAATGCGCCAACCGATATGGTCGGGAGAAAACCTGCTGCAGGCTACAATGTTGATTTTGGAGGTGCTTTTCCAACAAACTCGCCACTTACGGCAGATGTTGCAATAGCTACACCTGCAGATGGTTGTACTAATCTGACCAATACAGATCTTACCGGGAAATTAGCGCTCATTCAAAGAGGAGCCTGCAATTTTGATGTTAAATTCAAAAAAGCGCAGGACAAAGGTGCAAAAGGTGTTATCATATATAATCCTACGCCATCGCAAACCATTATTAATATGAGCGGTACAGACGGTACTGTAACTATACCGGGAATATTGATTGATAACGAGGAAGGGGAATTGATAAAGTCCAAAATTGAAAATGGAACAACTGTCAATGCCAATTTAAAATATAACACTTTCGATATCGACGGTAGTTTGGATAATGGCGTTATAGCCCACGAATACACCCACGGAATATCCACAAGAAGCACAGGAAATGGCTACAGCTGCCTTAACACAAGCTACGCCAACGAACAGATGGGAGAAGGCTGGTCAGACTTTTTCGCTTTGATGGTAACCAATAAAGCAGATGCAACGGCAGCCCAGCCAAGGTCTACAGGGTCATTCGTTGCCAATCAAAACGCCAATGGACCAGGTATAAGACCCGCAAAATATTCGCCTGATTTTTCAATCAATGACTATACCTATGGTGATACTAATGGCAAATATTTAGATGCTGGTGGCGGAAGCCTTTACGTAGATGTTCACGGAGTAGGTTTTATTTGGGCAACCATGTTGTGGGACCTACATTGGAAGTTCGCAGAAAAATATGGCTTTTCCAATGATATAGCCAATAATCCGGACTCAGGAAGCGGAAAAGTAGTCAAAGTGGTAATGGAAGCAATGAAGATACAGGGTTGCTATCCGAATTTTGTAAGTGGCAGGGATGCTATTATAGCAGCTGATGCCGATCTAAACAATGGAGAGAACAAATGTATGATCTGGGAGACATTTGCAAGAAGAGGTTTAGGATTTAATGCCAAAACTGGTCTTACCAGGGGAACATTGCCAAATGCTATATCCGATCAGGTTGAAGATTTCACCGTTCCTTCGGAATGTTCTCTTGGAACAGCTGAAGTAGTTACCAGTAAGAAAATTACAATATATCCGAACCCTGCAAATAAAGAGGTTTTCATAAAAACGAATGGCGTGAAGATATTGGGTAAAATCAAAGTTTCTATATTTGATTTATCCGGAAAGAAAATAGATGAACAAACTATTGATTCAAATGCCAATGAGCCTGTAAATACGTCAGGTCTGTCAAACGGCACTTACCTTATAAGCGGTGATGGAATTGGTCTTAATTTCAGCAGCAAATTGATTATCAATAAATAGCTTTCACTATCTTCAGATAGATAAAAATAGCTCTACTTGTCTTAAAGTGGAGCTATTTATTTGTTTATTTCTTAATTAACTTAAAGGTTTTATGAGATGTTACGGCTTTAACCTTTACAGTATAATTTCCCGGAATCAGCTTGTCAACTGGGATAGTTTTAGATTGGGAAGATATTATCTTTCTTCCATTCATATCGTAGATTTCGCTGTTCACATTTTCATCTGCCTGGATATTCAGGATTGCTGATACAGGATTAGGATATATGCCGATTTTCTGTTTTCCCTGCAAATCTGTCGATGAAAGCATAGATTCTCCTCCGGCAAGATAGAGTAGTGTATTTTCTGTCAGCTTTTTTACATATTGATTACTTCCACTTGGCGCATACCAGTCATAAACGCCTGAACCATACCAGATAATCGTCCCGTCACTAGAATTCCTCGGATTGAATCTCGCTGCCTGGATTTCCGTTCCATCACAATTTTCCAAAAGGATTTCTGCGTTCAGTATATTTTGGAACATTTGTCTTCTTTGTTCTAATGTTGAGCCTGTACCGCCAGCATCGTCATAGATTCTACCCCAATTCAGGTTGTATTGCAGGGCCCGGTTTTTCTTTTCTGTACCTGCTCCCAAAAATTCGATGCTTTGGGATGTATTGGCACAACTTACTGCATTTGTGCTGATTCCCGTCAGAAGAATTGGAGTCTGATTTCCACTCCAATTGGTTCCCCAAGCTCCCGATGAGTTTGCCGGATTTGCGGTTGTGTCACCAAATGACTGATTCGGTCTGTATTCCCAAGGATTATTAAGCCCATCGAAAACCCCAAAAACTTCAAGTCCTTTTCCAGCAAAATTTCCTAATAGAAGTTTCTTTCCGGACTTATAAAACTGCTTGATTTTCCACATAAAATCGTCTTCCAGTTGTCCACATGGCCCATTCCATTGGAAACCTGCTTCACTCAAAATGCAATGTTTATCGCCATTTCCTTCGGTTGTTCCTCTTGGCCATTCATTCAATCTTTCTGTGTAAGTTGCGCCATCGCTCTGTATCCAGACCACGTCGTAACCGCTGATGTCTGCACCTTCTGCCACATCCTGAAACGAAAAATAACTTCCCGTGATATTGGAAGAATGTGCAGGAACGAAAGTTTCCATAAACCAAACTGCCGCCGCTCTGTCATCGTCGTAGGTTAATCCATCGCTGGCAGTCGGGATATTGCTGTTATAAATATCGGCTTGTCCAATGAAAGCTATTTTTTTCATTTGCGCGTTTACATTTGCAAACATTAATCCTGCAAAGAGGCTTAGATAAAGTTTTCTCATAATTTTTTAGTTAAGGTTTGTATTATTTTCTTGAATGTTTATAATTCTTCGAGATGATTTTTAAATGAATTTTCATCTCTTCTGTTCCAAATGTATCCGCAAAGCAGAGCTGGGTATTTCACTTATTGTTCAAAATGATTAGAATTTGTTTTGAAAGATGAAATTCAATACAAAAAGCTTTATCCATCGGTGTTTTTTGAGTACTATGCGATTTGAATTATTTCACAATTTTATACCGATGTTACAGTACTTATAAAATTGTAACATTCATATTTTACGATTGAAAGGTCTTGACAATCAATAAAGACAAATTAGCTTCACCAAAAATTGCGGGTGTAAAACATCTTTATTAATATTGTGTTAATATGTCCACAAAGAAAATTTTCAGCGCTCTTGGTTTTTCAAAGATTTCCACAACATTATTTTTAATGCTGATGGTTCTTTCAGCGTGTAAAAATGATTCCGAAAAATCAGACAAAATCGATATCGGATTTTCGCAAGGTTTGGGAAATCATCCTTGGCGACAGTCGATGAACCACGCAATGGAAATTCAGGCATCTTTGCATTCCGAGGTGCAATTGAGCATCAGGAAGGCGGAAGGCTCTGTTAAAAAACAGATTCAGGATATTCAGAAAATGATTGACAGCAGAGTAGATATCATCATTATTTCTCCCATTGAACCTAATTCACTGATTCCCGTTGTAGAGAAAGCATTTGAAAAAAAAATCCCGGTGATTTTAGTTGATAGGAAAATAAACTCCTCAAAATATACCACTTACATCGGTGCAGATAATATTGAAATTGGAAAAGAAGCAGCGCAATATATTCTTTCTGACTCTAAAAATCTGAAAAAAGTCATCGAAATAAAAGGAGATGACAACTCTTCTCCAACGGTTGAAAGAAGTTTAGGATTCGAGCAAATTATCAAAAATAATCCCAATACCGAGTTGATAAAAACCTTCAAAGGTCTTCCGACAGAGGCTTTCAGGAAAACGCTGGATTCGCTGGGAAATCAAAGCTTGTATGTTTTTGCGTTTAATGATGAACTGGCTTCCCAAGCTTGGCAGGTCGCGAGAAATGGAGGCGTAGAAAATCAAATCAAATTCATCGGTGTTGATGGTCTGAACACTAAAGATGGCGGAATCCAGATGGTTTTAGATGGAAAACTGAACGCTACTTTGCTTTATCCAACGGGTGGAGCAGAGGCAATCGAATCGGCTATCAAAATCTACAACGGACAGACCTTGCCTAAGCGAATCAAATTAAGCACAACCGTCATTGATAGGTTGAATGCGGAGATTATGCGAAATCAGTTTGACAAAATTATTGAGCAACAGGGTGTGATAGAAAATCAGGTGAATGCTGTAAAAAAACAAACCGAACTCTATTCTTCCCAAAAAGAATTGTTTCGCTGGTCTGTTGTTCTTTTGATATTAATGTTTTGTCTCGTTGCTTATGCGATTTACCTGATTTACGCCATTAAAATAAAAAACAAACAACTCACTTTAACCAATGAAAGAATCACCATACAGAGGAATCAGATTGAAATGATTGCCGATGAACTGAAACAAAGCAACGAAGCGAGAGTCAACTTTTTTACAGGATTGTCACACGAGTTCAAAACACCGATAACACTTATTTTAAGTTCGTTGGAATCGCTGAAAGATACATTTAAAAGTAAAGGGACAAAGCCGTCTTATGAAATTGAACTTATCAATAAAAATTCTAACCGTCTGCTTCGCTTGGTAGATAATCTTTTGGATTTCAGGAAAATAGAAAATAAGACTTTTAATCTAAGGGTTTCAAAAACCAATATTTATGATTTCACTTATGGTATTTTCAGAGATTTTGAAAATGAAGCTAAGAAGCGAAATATAAAATTTGAAATTCATTCTGCCAACAAAAATCTTGAGCTTTATATTGATAGAAACCTGATGGACAAAGTGTATTTCAACCTTTTATCAAATGCTTTCAAATTCACACCGGATAATGGTAAAATTGAAATCACGATTCTGGAAAAAGGCAATCAGGCAGTCATCACTTTTAAAGATAACGGCATCGGAATCCCTGAGAAAGAAGTCGGAAATGTCTTCGAAGCTTATTTCAAAGGCTCCAACAACCGCAAAAACAGTTCGGGAATTGGGTTACATCTTAGCCGTCAGTTTGTAGAGCTTCATTTGGGAAAGATTGAGGTCAGTTCTTTTCAGGGAACAGAATTTGTCATTAGTCTCTATAAGGGAAATAAGCATTTTAACGAAGACCAAATGGTCAAAGAGCCAGGCGTGATGGATGCCGAAACGTTGGCAAAAGATTCGGTTTTTACAGAAACAGAAAGTGAGATTTATCCATCCGATACGGAAAATCAATCTGAGCGTTATTCTTTGCTTTTAGTTGAAGATAATTCAGATTTATCTTTTTTCCTCAGCAATAAACTGAATTCTGAGTTCGACGTGACAGTTTCTGATGGAACAGATGCCATTGACAAAGCATTGAACGAAATTCCCGATATCATTGTTTGCGATGTCAACCTTCCCGGCAAAAATGGTTTTGAAATCTGCGAAATCCTGAAAAATGACTTGAGAACATCGCATATTCCGGTGATTCTGCTCACAGCTTTGGACAATAAAGAATCTTATATTCAGGGACTGAAATCAGGTGTCGACCTTTATCTGACTAAGCCGTTTAGTTATCCAATTCTCATTCAGTCTTTGAGAGCATTACTTTACAACCGTGAAAAACTACGTTATTATTACACCAACAATATCGGCAGAATCGTGGACAGTAAATCATTCGGAAGCATTGAACAGACTTTTGTTAATAGACTGAATCAAATCATCCAAGCCAATATCGACAATGCCGAATTTTCCGTAGAAAATCTTGCCGACCTTCTTAATATCTCACGAATCCAGCTTTACAGAAAGATTAAAGCAATGTTTGATGTCAATGTAAGCGATTATATCAGCAATATCCGTCTGGAGCAGGCCAAATCGATGCTCCAAAATCCCGAACTCACCATTTCCGAAATCGCCTACAAAACAGGATTCTCTTCCCCGAATTATTTCTCCACGGTTTTTAAAAACAAGTTTGGCGTATCGCCCAATGTGTTTAGGAAGAGTGTGGGAGAGGAGTGATGGTTTTGAGTGAAGTTCGGAATGTTATGTATATTTAATAAAATGTAACCTGAGTCCTATTGATATTTAATTATTGTTGAAATCAACGAAGTGGTCGGCGTAGCCAAAATTAATTTCTTACATTTAATAACATTAATCGAACTTAGGTTAAAAGCAACAACCCAATAGATAGGTTATTGCTTTTTTTATTTTGTCAGGTTTCAAATCCGGTCAACGCAGCCACATCAACATTCGTTCAAACACCTGAAAATCTCCAAAAACAACGTAACAATTCCGTAGATTCATGTTACATTTTTGAAGCATTATTATAATTTAACAAAATGATTTAATTTTAATATTCTGATTATCAAAAACTTATATTAAGTTAACAAATAATTAACCTTGACGAAATATTTTGTTACATAATTAGACCTTTCCATTACCATCTCAGGATATATTAGCCACAAACAAATTAATAAGTTCTATTTATGAATAAAATTGTATTGTGGTCCGTTACCGCTGCTTTGGCAGGATTTCTCTTCGGTTTTGATGTCGTGGTGATTTCCGGAGCAGACAAAAAACTACAGACACTTTGGCACAGCTCAGATGCGTTCCACGGAGCGGTCGTGATGGGAATGGCGTTGTGGGGAACCGTTATCGGCGCCATTTTCGGCGGAATCCCGACCAACAAATTCGGACGCAAAAAAACACTTTTAACAATTGGCGTCTTGTATGCACTTTCGGCTATCGGTTCAGCATTATCGAATGACCCTTATATATTTGCATTTTTCAGATTTATGGGCGGTTTGGGCGTTGGCGCTTCAACCATAGCTGCACCGGCATACATTTCCGAGATTGCGCCGGCAAAAGACCGTGGCAGATTGGTTTCGCTATATCAGTTCAATATTGTTCTGGGGATTTTAGTGGCCTTTTTATCCAATTATCTACTCAGCGGAATTGGCGATAACGATTGGCGTTGGATGTTGGGAGTGCAGGCCATTCCGGCAACAATTTACACACTATGCGCTTTCATCATTCCGGAAAGTCCGAGATGGCTCGTTTCACAAGGCAGAATAGAAGAAGCCAAAAAAGTGATGAAAATCGTGAGTCCAGACCAGGATTCCGAAGCCATTATCGCTCAGATGGAAGACGACCACGCCGATGCGCCAAAGGAAAATATCTTTATGAAAAAGTACCGTTTCCCATTGATGCTGGCTTTCCTAGTTGCATTTTTCAACCAAATGTCGGGAATCAATGCATTCTTATATTACGCACCAAGAATTTTTGGTGAAGCAGGTTTGGGCGAGAAAACTGCACTGCTCAGCAGCATCGGGATTGGCATTGTGAATATGGTTTTTACCTTGGTAGGCGTCAACCTTATCGACAAAGTGGGCAGAAAAACATTGATGTTTATTGGCTCCATCGGGTATATTATTTCGTTAGGACTCGTATCTATGGCGTTCTATTTCAATTGGACAGGTTTGGCAATTCCTATATTTTTATTCCTGTTCATCGCTTCGCACGCTATCGGTCAGGGAACGGTGATTTGGGTTTTCATTTCCGAGATTTTCCCAAATCATCTCCGTGCATCAGGACAGGCATTCGGAAGCTCCACACACTGGGTTTTGGCAGCGGTCATTCCGTCCCTCATTCCAGCCTTATTCTCTACAATTGGCGCTGGAACGGTCTTTTTAGCCTTTACCATTGCAATGGTGTTCCAGTTGCTGTTCGTCATTTTTATGATGCCAGAAACCAAAGGCGTATCCTTGGAAAAATTGAGCAAAACCTTAACGAAAGAATAAAAAGATCTGCAAAATCAGCCAAATCTGCGAGAAATAATTTAAAAGAGAATTATTTGGACAGCTTTATCCGCCCTCCGTTCCCGCTTTTTTCTGGCATTGCGAAGCAAGTTTAGTTTTCAAAAAGAAGTATCCAACACCGCAATGCCAGAAAAAGAGCTCCACTCAGGTCGGGCTGCGGGATTCGGTATAAAACAAGACTTGTCATAAAAAATAATATTTTGACTCCCTTACATGTCTGAATGAAAACTTGATCAGGTTCAAAAAAATCGAAAAAAGTCAAACTCAACCAAAAAAATTAAAATCTGCCAAATCCGCAAAATCTGCGTGAATCAAAAAAATAATCGTAATGAAAAAAATAATATCAACAATAATTATCGCTGCGACCTACCACTCAGGACTCAATGCACAAAAATTATCGGAAGAACAGCTTTACCGCCCCAATTTTCACTTCACGCCAAAAAAAGGCTGGATGAATGACCCAAACGGACTCTACTATAAAGATGGTGTTTATAATCTCTTTTTTCAGTATTATCCCGATGGCAACAAATGGGGACCTATGCATTGGGGACATGCAACCAGCAAAGACTTCGTGAAATGGGAAGAAGAGCCGATTGCACTTTATCCGGATGATTTGGGTTACATCTTTTCAGGAAGTGCAGTCGTGGACAAAAACAACACTTCCGGTTTTGGAGATTCCAAAAATAATCCTGTGGTTGCAATCTACACCTACCACAATCCCAACCGTGAAAAAGACGGAAAAATTGATGTAGAATCTCAGGGAATTGCCTATTCTCTCGACAATAGCAAAACATGGACTAAATATAGCTCAAACCCAGTTCTCAAAAATCCTGGAATCCGTGATTTCCGTGACCCGAAAGTTTTTTGGGATGCCAAAAGACAACAATGGGTGATGGTTTTGGCAGCGCAGGACAGAGCGCATTTTTATACCTCAAAAAATCTCAAAGACTGGACTTTCCAATCCGAATTCGGGAAAGAGTTGGGTGGTCACGGCGGTGTTTGGGAGTGTCCTGATTTATTCTCATTGAAAGTCGAAGGTTCAAATGAGGAAAAGTGGGTTCTGATTGTCAACATCAATCCGGGTGGTCCTAATAATGGTTCTGCAGGTCAATATTTTATTGGAGATTTTGATGGCAAAACATTTAAAATAGATGACCTTTTCACCAAGCAGCTTCAGCGAGAAAAAGCCGTGTGGCTGGATTGGGGTAAAGACAATTACGCCAGTGTTTCGTTTGACAATGTTCCTCAGGATAAAAGAATCATCATCGGCTGGATGAGCAATTGGGAATATGCGCAGGAAGTTCCTACGGAAGCCTGGCGCAGCAGTATGACCGTGGCAAGGGAGGTTTCACTCAGAAAAACAAAGGAAGGATATATTCTTAAAAATATTCCCGTTGCTCAGCTGAAACAATATCAGGGAAAACCAATAACTAAAAAAATAAGTTTACAATCCAAAAATCAATTGATTACCAAATCTGAAATCAATCTCAGCAGAGCAGTGATAGATTTAGATTTTAAAAAGATGAAGGAAGGAAATTACACTTTCGCACTGAAAAATACTTTAGGAGAGCAAGTTCTTTTTGGGATTGATAACAAAACGAAAGAACTGTTCACAGACCGCTCAAAATCTGGGAAAACAGAATTCGGGAAAAACTACGCAACACCAATAACCAAAGCACCTTTGAACGGAATTTATGGGAATGCCAAATTGAAATTGGTACTCGACAAAACTTCCATCGAAATCTTCTTCAACGACGGCGAAAAAGTCCTGACAGAAATCTTCTTCCCTAACGAAAATTTCTCCGAACTGACTTTATCGACAGACACCAATGGAAGTTCTTTAGATTTCAATGCTTATCAGCTTAATATCAAATAAAAACTATATCATATGAAGAAATATAAAATGGCAATCGCCCTTTGTCTTCTTCCGTTTTCCTACATTTTTGCGCAGGAAATTGTGAAGGGCAAAGTGCTTTCTCCTAATCAAAAACCTCTGAGCGGTGTGACCGTTACAGTTTCCGAAACGGGAGCAAGTATAACTACTGACGGCAACGGCGCATTCCAAATCAATGATTTGCAGAAAGGAAACACGCTGGTTTTTACTTATCCTGATTATTCCACTCAGGAAGTAGTTGTAGATGAGAGAACTATTCTCAATATTATTCTTGCCGCTGATAAGATAAAGAATATTGACGAGGTTGTAGTGACTGGATATACCAAGCAGAAAAAAGCCGACATTACTGGTGCTGTTTCTATTGTTGAGATGAAAGATTTGAACAAACAAGGCGAACCGAATCCCATCAAATCATTACAAGGTAGAGTCGCTGGTGTCAATATCTCCACGGATGGTTCGCCTTCCGGTGGGAATACCAAAGTCCTTATCCGTGGTGTTGGAACTCTGAACAATACAGACCCGCTTTACGTGATAGACGGCGTTCCCACAAAAGCCGGAATGCACGAGCTGAATTCCGGAGATATAGAATCGATGCAAGTTTTAAAAGACGCCTCGTCGGCAAGTATTTACGGTTCAAGGGCGGCGAATGGTGTGATTATCATTACTACGAAAAAAGGAAAAAAAGGCAAAACAAGAATCGACTTGAATTATTACACCGCCTTTTCGCAATACGCAAAAAAAACCGAAGTTCTAAATGCAAAACAGTTCGGGCAAGTTCTTTGGCAGGCGAATATCAACGACGGTCTGAACCCGAATTTAAATAATCTGAGCTATAACTTTGATTGGGGCATTCAGAATGGTGTTCCAACCTTGTACAACAGTTTCGTTCCTGAATATTTGGATGCGGCGAAAACCATCAAATCCGCCAATACCAATTGGTATGATGAGGTTTCTCAGATCGGCGTTGCCAATTCTTTGGATGTTGCGGCTTCGAGTTCTTCCGACAAAGGTTCTTATTATTTCTCGATGGGCTATTATGACAATGATGGTATCGTGAAGCTGACCAATTTCAAGAGATTGTCTGCCCGTGTGAATACGTCTTATAATTTTTTCGATGGTAAATTGAAAATCGGAGAAAATTTCACATATACCAAAACCAATGAACTGATGGACCCGGGCGTTTTGGACCCTGCTTTGAGAGCCTTGCCGATTATTCCTGTTCATACGGTGGACGGAATCGGGTGGGGCGGTCCGGTTGGCGGAATGAACGACCGTCAGAATCCTGCCCGTCTTTTGGAATACAACAAAGACAACGGTTACCGTTACCAGCGTTTTTTTGGTAATGTTTATGCAGAATTGCAACCAGTGAAAAACCTGACTTTGAAATCAAGTTTCGGGGTCGATTTTTCCAACTATTATAAAAGAATGTTGCAAAGAAGCTATGTTTCCGGATATCTTCAGAACAAAACCAATGCAGTAAACATCGACCAGTCGGATACTGAAAAATGGACTTGGACCAACACGGCGCAATACTCCGCAAAAGCAGGAAATCACCACTTCGATTTGCTGGGCGGAATGGAAATGTACAAAGATATCTACAACAATACCTGGCTCAGAAAAGAAGGATTTCTGATAGAAACACCAGATTATATGTATCCTGATGCAGGAACAGGCGATGCCTTTAATGGCGGAAGTTCTACTTATTACAGCTTGCTGTCCTACTTCGGGAAGCTTTCTTATGATTATGATAATCGATATTTATTTTCTGCCACGGTACGTTATGACGGCTCATCAAGATTTGGAAAAAACAACCGTTTCGGAACATTCCCTGCATTTTCTGCGGGATGGAGAATCAACAAAGAAGATTTTGCGGAGAAAGTGATTCCGTTTTTCTCAGATTTAAGACTGAGAGCAGGTTGGGGACAAACTGGAAATCAGGAAATCAGCAACTCGGCGGTGTATTCGCTTTACATTGCCAATTATGCAGGCGGAAATCCAACCTGGGCAACTTCTTACGGAACAGCTTACGATATTTCGGGAGTAGGAAGTGGCTTATTGCCTTCGGGTTTCATCGCAACTCAGACTAAAAATGACGATTTGAGATGGGAAACCACTACACAAACCAACCTAGGTTTGGATTTCGGATTTTTTAGCCAAAAACTAACGGGAAGTGTAGATATTTATAAAAAAGACACCAAAGATATTCTTGTATTGCCTCCTTATCTCGGTGTGATTGGCGAAGGCGGAAACCGCTGGATAAATGGTGCTTCTATGGAAAACAAAGGGATTGAGGTCGCTTTGGGTTATCAAGACAAAACTACAGGTGGATTTGGCTACGAGATTTCGGGGAATTTCTCAATGAACAGAAATGCCATTACCGAATTACCTCAATCTGTTATTAACAATTATGGTGGAAATGGTACAACAGATAATATCCTCGGAAGACCAATCAATTCAATGTATGGTTATGTTGCGGATGGACTTTTCAGAACACAGTCCGAAGTTGATAATTCTGCAACGCAACCGGGCAAAGGTTTAGGAAGAATCCGTTATGCTGATTTGAATGGTGATGGAATTATCGACGACAAAGACCGAACGTGGATAGGAAATCCGAATCCGGGATTTATGTATGGAATCAATCTTAATTTCTCCTACAAAAACTTCGATTTATCAACCTTCTGGCAAGGCATCAGCGATGTGGATGTCATCAATTCCAAAAAATACCAGACCGATTTTTGGAGCGTAGATGATGTGGGTTCCAACAAAGGAACAAGGTTGCTCAATGCGTGGTCGCCACAGAATTCAGCTTCTGATATTCCGGCATTAACAACGGTAGACAGCAACGCAGAATCAAGATTTTCATCCTATTATGTGGAGAACGGAAGTTATCTGAAATTAAGAGTTTTACAACTAGGTTACACGATTCCGAAAAACGTATTGGAACAGTATAAAATCACAAATTTCAGAATTTATATCAGTGCACAGAATCTTCTGACCATCAAATCCAAAAGTTTCACAGGCATCGACCCGGAAACACCCGCTTTCGGTTATCCGCTTCCGTTGACGTTCAATTTTGGAGTTAATTTATCACTATAATATTTGAATAAATTCTAGCAGATTATCCATATGAAACTGATTAAAAAAATCAGCTCGACTTGCGAAATCAGCGAGAGACAAAAAAATCAAAAATAATATTAAAACAATGAAAAAACATATACTTCTAATAATAGCCTGTGCATTTTTACTGGGAACAGTTTCCTGCAACGATTTTTTGGATAATGAACCAAGAGGAGTTCTTTCCGAAGCCGATGTGGTGACGCCTCAGAATGTGGATGGTTTTGTCATAGCGGCTTATGCTTCTATGGGAAATGACCATTATGATACGCCTTTTAGTCTTTGGCCTTATGGAAATGTACGCTCGGACGATGCCTACAAAGGCGGAAGCGGAACCAATGATATTCAGGCATTTCACTTTTTTGAAATCTCCAATAACATACGTTCAGATTTTGGTGAATTAGACCGTCTCTGGTATCTTAATTATGTCGGAATCGGAAGAAGCAACAAAGCGATTGCGGCCTTGAACCAACTTTCTGATGCGCAATATCCGAACAAACAGAAACGGATTGCTGAGATGAAATTCGTTAGAGGTCATTTCTATTTTTTACTGAAAGAACTTTTCAAATATGTGCCCTATGTAGATGAAAACACGCCGATTGACGATTATCCTAAAATTTCCAACCGTGCGAAAACTGACCAGCAATTGTGGGATGCCATTGCTTCCGATTTTGAATTTGCAGCAGCGAATCTCCCATCAACACAATCCGAAGTCGGAAGACCGAAGAAAAGTGCGGCCTTCGCATATTTGGCAAAAGTGAGATTGTATCAGGCTTATGAGCAGGACGATAATTATACGGTAACTCAAATCAATCCGACAACGCTTCAAAAATCTATTGATGCGGCCAATCAGGTCATCGGAAATTATACTTTGGAATCAGATTTTGGTTATAATTTTCTCCCGGGAACGCACGAAAACGGCTCGGAGTCGGTTTTCTCTATTCAATATTCAGACAATGACGGAACGCTTTTCGGAAGGCTGAATTATGGCGATGTTCTCTCATTGCCGCAAGGTTTGGGTTGTTGCGATTTTCATAAGCCAAGTCAGAATCTGGTAAATGCTTTCAAAACAACGCCTCAAGGTTTGCCGATGTTCGATACTTATAATGACACAGATTTGAATTATAATCAGCTTGATAATTACAAAGTTGACCCGAGATTATACCACACCGTTGCTTTACCTGGATTGCCGTGGAAATATGAGGAAACCAAAATTTATCAGGAAAGCTGGAACAGAAGTCCGGGAACTTATGGTTATTACGCTTCATTAAAGGAAAATGTACCTGTCGGATGTGGCTGTACCGTGAATGTAGACCCGTTCTATGGCAATTCCAAAAACAGAATTATCATCCGTTATTCTGATGTTTTGCTGATGAAAGCCGAAGCTTTGATAGAATTAGGACAGCAAGATGCCGCTTTACCATTGATTAACCAGGTGAGACAGCGTGCCGCAAACAGTACGGTTTTGACCGGAAGTTATACTTCAAACAATCTTATCAGCCAATATCAGCCGGGCGTGAACTGCACGTGGAATCAGGATTTCGCCAGAAAAGCTTTACGTTGGGAACGCAGAATGGAATTTGCTATGGAAGGCAGCCGTTTCTTCGACCTTGTGAGATGGGGCGTTACGGCAAGCACGATGAACACCTATTATTCCGGTGAAAAAACAAAACGTTCTTACTATTCCCAGGCGGGCTTCGACCACGGCATTGAAGAATATTGCCCGATTCCTTTGGCTCAAATCAACTTCAGCCAAGGTGTTTATAAACAGAATAATGGTTATTAAAATTCAATTGATATGAAAACAATTTTAAATAAAATTCAAATAACCCTGATGTTGCTGATTTCTGCAATATTGGTTTTGTCTTGCGAAAGTGAGATGGAAGAAGGATTGGTGACCGATGTTTCCGTGAATGTATCTTCCTTTAAAGTAAACGGAGTTTCAGGAGAAATTGATAATCAGAATGATAAAATTACAGTTACACTGCCATATGGAACGAGTGTAACCACATTATTACCAACCATTGAAATTCCACAAGGTTCGGTAATTTCTCCGACTTCGGGAACGGTGCAGAATTTTTCACAACCTATAAAATACCGGGTGAAGAATGGAAATATCTACAAAGATTATCAGGTGACAGTTCAGGCTCGGGCTCCGATTATCAGTTTTAAAATCAATGGATTATCGGCAACAATTAATCATTTGAGCAAAAGTGTCTCGCTCACAATGCCGGAAGGAACTGATCTTACCACATTGCAACCTGTAATAGAAATGGCAAGCGGTGTAAGCATCAATCCAGCGTCGGGAACAACGATTAATTTTAGCAATCCTGTTCAGTTTACGGTTTCCAATTCGAATCTGACTGAAATCTATACGGCAAAAGTAATAACACCGGTTTCAGGTCCAACCGTTGCATTTCTAGGAACAGCAGCAACAAGAACGGGATTGACTAATCCTGATGAAATCGCTGCTTCGGACTGGCTTTTCGGGAAATATTCTGGTGCAGTTTATATTTCGATTAACGATATTTCTAATGGCTCAGCCAAATTAACCGGAATTGATGTATTGTGGTGGCATTTTGATTCGGCAACCGCTTTACCAGGCGATGCGCTGAATGCTAATGTAACTTCCAAAATCAAAACCTATCTGAATGCTGGCGGAAATATTCTATTAACTGGATTTGCTGCTCAATATGTAGATACTTTGGGAATTGTGCCTTCCGGAAAAGGTCCGAATAACGTTTTTGGCGATTTTCCACCGAACGGATTTATAGATGCCAATAACGATTGGGGAATTTCCTTCAAAGGAAACGAAACGCACCCTGTTTTCGACGGATTACAAACCTACGAATCCGGGAAAGCCAATTTTCTTCAGAAAGGAACATTCAGACTAAATCACACTGCGTGGTGGTTTCTGCCGGATTGGGGCGGTTATGTGAACGGCGCCGGATGGAGAAATCAAACAGGCGGAAACAACCTTGCCAGTGAAGCTTGGGACAACACGTTGGATGGACGTGTTGCAGTTGCCGAATTTCCTGGAGGAACTGTCAATAAAAAGTGTATCACTATCTCAATGGGTGCTTACGACTGGTACAACGAAACATCAAACGGAACCCCAAGCCAGCCGAACGGATTCCTGGATAATATCAAAAAACTGACAGAGAACAGTCTCAATTATCTTGTAACCAATTAATTCAGAACCAATGACAATCAGAAAAATATATTTAACGGCAATATTAGGTTTGGCGATTTTTTCCTGCCAGAGCCAAGATTCGATTACGGAATTGAGTCAGGATGAGATTTTCAGACAGACCAATATCTTTCCGCAACCGCCTAACCAATGGATGGGAGAAAATAATCCTTATTACACAGCTGGTTATGTAGGCGATGCGATGCCTTATTATGAGAACGGAAAATTTCACTTATTTTTCCTGCACGATGCCAAAACCAAGCCTGCAGGTGAGGGATTTCACGACATTCACAGCTTCGAGACGACTGATTTTAAGGATTTTACCTATCAGGGAAGACAGATTCCGTACGGAACATCTTCTGAACCGGATTTTGGAGTAGGAACGGGAAGCCTGGTAAAAGTTGGGAATACTTATTACTACTATTACACGGGACATAATGCTATTGCTTCATTTTTATCGAGCAATCCAAGAGAAAGTGTACTTCTGGCAACAAGTACCGATATGAAAAACTGGACGAAAGCAAAGAATTTTAAAATCACTGCTCCGGCTGGTTATTACGATTATGAATTTCGTGACCCGCACGTTTTTTTCAATGCAGAAGACGGAAAATACTGGATGCTAGTTTCTGCACAGACTTCGGCAAAAAAAGCGGTAGTGCTGAAATTTACCACAACCAATCCTGCAAGTGGTAATTGGACTGTGGAAAACCCGATTTACACAACAACTTCATCAGAAAATTATCTTATGCTGGAATGTCCCGACTTTTTCAAAATGGGCAATTACTGGTATCTTGTCTTCTCAGAAAACTGGAGTAACAACAGCGGAATGCATTACAGAATCGCTTCCTCACCAAGCGGACCGTGGACAACTCCTGTAAACGATAAACTGGACGGCTCTTATTTCTATGCCGCAAAAACTGTTTCAGACAATACCGACCGATATATTGTGGGTTGGACTGCCAGAAAAGTTCCTGAAAGTAATACTGGAGGAAAGGATTGGGCAGGAAATCTTGTCACGCACAAACTGGTTCAGAATTCGGATGGAACTTTGGCGGTAAAATCTATTTCTGCCCTATCATCTGTCTTCGGGCAAAGTGCTTCGCTTTCTGTGGATAAAATCACCGGGAATGCTTCTCAGAACGGGAATAGTTTCAATCTGTCTGCCAATTCCCGGGTGACATTCGGTAAACTTCAGAAAGCCAATGAAATCAGCTTTACATTGAATGCTTCTGCGAGTGGGAAATCAGGAATGATTCTGGCTCAGGATGATGAAGGGAAAAATGGCTTTAAAATTTCATTTGAACCTTCTGGCAATCGAATTGTAAGCTATGTAATGAATGGCGGAAGCGAAGATTATGTCGATTCTTATCCGCTATCAGGAATTTCGGGAACCAATTATAATGTGACGGTTTTCATCAGCAATGATGTTTGCGTGGTTTATGTGAATGATAAAATCGCCTTCAGCAACCGGGTGTACGATGTCGTTAACAAAAAATGGAGTATTTTTGGTTCAGACAGTTCATTCAGCAATATTAATATCAAAAATCCTTAAATTGATGTTCCTTAACAAAAAAATAAATGCAGTATGTTACGGAGAAGTGCTCTTCGATGTTTTTGGTGATGAAAAAAAAATTGGTGGTGCACCGCTCAATTTGGCATTGAGAACAGCTTCATTCGGATTTTCTGTTTCTATGATAAGTGCCGTTGGGAATGATGAAGACGGAAAAATGATTTGCGATTACCTCAAAGAAAATCAAATTAATACAAGCGGAATTGTTACAACACCAAATTACGAAACGGGAATCGTTCAGGTGACATTGAATGACCGCGGTTCGGCAACCTACGAAATCAAATTTCCATCAGCCTGGGACTTTATCGAATTGAATGATGATTTAACTAATATTGTGAAAAATGCAGATGTTTTCTTCTTTGGAAGTTTGATTTGCAGGAATGATGTCTCAAGAAGTACGCTTTTCAGTCTTTTGGATTCTAACCCTGAAATGTTTAAAGTTTTTGATGTGAATCTGAGAAAGCCTTTTTATAACACAGAACTTCTGGAACAATTGATGTACAAAGCAGATTTCATCAAATTCAATGATGAGGAAATTCTGGAAATAGCTTCAGAATTAGGTTTTAAATCTGATAATCTGAAAGAGAATATCCGTTTCATTTCAGAAAAAACCAATACAAAATCGATCTGTGTGACTTTAGGAAAACATGGCTCATTGCTATTATGGGAAGGTGAAATCTATCGACACGGCGGTTATTCGGTAAAAGTAGCTGACACCGTTGGAGCAGGCGATTCATTTCTTGCTAGTCTTATTGCTAAATTGTTATCCGATAAAAATCCTGACACCGCTCTTGATTTTGCGAGTGCAGTTGGAGCTTTGGTAGCGAGCTATAGCGGAGCGAATCCAAAACTTAAGAATGAAAACATTGAAAGATTTATGAATCAGAGGATTTGATAATTCTAAAATATGATGGCAAAAAATGGCACCAATTGTCTTAGTTGGTGCCATTTGGCTTCTGTAGCAATAACCGAGATTTAATGGAGGGTTTGGAAAGAATCTCACAATTGCCTGAATTAGAATATCAAGCTTTTATACATTGACATATTTGCTAGATTGACAGATGATAGTCAGTTTTTTAGTTATCACTTTTAAAAGCAGTTCACCAAAGGTGGACTAAGTGCACTTATGTATATTGTCACCTTGCTGAATTGCAGCCTGTCGGAAAAATACGAAAACTTCGGGATAAGGTCTACCACATGTCTTTAAAAACAAGAAGAGAGCATTGATTAAAGTATCTGTTGACCAGATCTATTTATTGATACAATAACTAATCTTTTTATAAATTAAGAAACTCATAATTTTTGTGAGTTTTTTTGTAGCTTTGAATTAAAATATTTGAATAAAATGAAACATTTTTATAAATTATTGGCTGTTTTCTTAACAATTAATACTGTTTTCGGACAATTTGGTAATGTTGATAGGAATGGTTTGATAGAATCAGAAATGAAAGCCGCATCAAGGTCTGCATTGGATGTTAATGTTAATCCGAATACTCTGAATTATGATCTGCAATATGTAAGGCTGGAGTTGGATCTGGATCCGACACAACAATATGTTTCGGGAACTATGACATCTCATTTCAAGATGTTGGCGAATTCTTCTGATATTTATTTTGACCTTGCTAATAATCTGACTGTTTCCAATGTAAAATACCATGGGCAAAATCTAAGCTTTCAGCAGTTGAGTACAGATGAGATCAAAATCAATTTTCCATCTTCTTTAGTTGCTCAGACCACAGACTCATTGTCAATTACGTATAGTGGCATTCCAGATGCAAGCGCTGATTCTTTTTCAGCAGATTTTACCCCCGCTGGTGACCCAATTTTGGCAACACTGTCTGAACCTTTTGGAGCAAGAGAGTGGTGGCCAACAAAGCAAAGTATGAATGATAAGATAGAAAAAATGGACATAAAAATTACCACGCCAGCACAATATACGGTTGGTTCCAATGGAAAATTGATGTCTGAAACCATTTTGGGAAATGGAAAAAAATTGACTTATTGGCAAACCAATTATCCAATTGCAGCTTATCTTTTTGCTTTAGGAATTTCCAATTATACCAAAGTTAATTCTACAATTACTACGTCAGAAAGTAGTTTTCCATTTATAAATTATCTTTATCCTGCAACTGCAGCGGATGCAAATAGTCAATATGGTTTGGACTGGACACCAAGCTGTATGCAAAATTTCGAAAATAATTTTGGACCATATCCTTTCAGAAATGAAAAATATGGGCATATGCAGTTTAATTGGGGTGGAGGAATGGAACATCAGACAATGACCTCGATGATCAATTTTGGACAAGGTCTTATCGCACACGAATTAGCACATCAATGGTTTGGTGATAAACTTACTTGTGGTGCATGGAACGATATTTGGCTTAACGAAGGCTTTGCAACATTTGGTGAACATCTTACCTATGAAAAACTTATGATGACGCCTAATGTTTTTCAAAGCTATTTAGCTAATGAAATAGATTATATTACCAGCGATCCGGGTGGAAGTGTTTATATTCCGGACAGTGATCTTAATTTTTACAGGATATTCAATGGGAGATTATCGTATTCGAAAGGAGGTTTTGTATTAAGGATGATTAAATGGATTCTTGGTGATGATCAGTTTTATGCCATGTTAAAAGCCTATCAGAACAATCCAGCTTTTATCTATAATTATGTAAAGACCCCGGATTTTAAAAATTTTCTGAACACTTATACAGGAAGAGATTTTACGGATTTTTTTAATAATTGGATCTATGGAGAGGGTTATCCAACTTATCAGATTCGATGGATGCAAAATACAGATACCAAGCAATTGACGTTCAGAGTTGGGCAGACAAGAAGTAGTTCTACTGTGAGTTTTTTTGAAATGCCTTTGCCAATCAAAGTTTCAGGTTCTGGGGGACAAACTGCTTATTTTGTGTTAAATCATACTTCTAATAATCAATATTTTACACAAGATGTTGGATTCACGGTAACAAGTGTTGCATTCAATTATGAAAATCAGATCATAACTAGAGGTTCTACAGTAATTAAAGATAACAATCTTGCAGTTGATGATATTGATCAAAAAAATATCAGTGTTTATCCAAATCCTGCAAAATCTTTCATCAAAATTTCTGGTTTGGCAAAATCAGCAGATTACGAACTATTTTCAGTTGATGGGAAATTAATCAAAAAAGGTGTTACAGATTCCAATTCCGAAATCAACATTTCGACCATGGTCAAAGGAACTTATATTTTGAAATTCAATAATCAATCACTTAAAATTATTAAAGATTAAAATAATTCAAATCTTTGGTGAGTTTGTAGTTTATACTGAGCTTGTCGAAGTGTCTTTGCGAACCTTAAAAATGTTTTCAATATTTTAAAAAAATCTTTGCGGACTTTGCGTTTAAATTTGAATTTCTTCCAAACGTTAAAAACATCACAAAAAAGCGCTTTATTACAGCGCTTTTTTTATTTTTGTTAAAATCGAAAATCAATAAAAATGATATCACAAAAATTCCTTGAGAACATCACAAACGAATTAACAAACATAGAAAACGACGGACTTTTCAAAAAAGAAAGAATCATCACATCGCAGCAAAGTGCGGAGATAGAAGTAGCTGGAAAGAAGCTTTTGAACTTTTGTGCGAACAATTATTTGGGATTATCTAATAATCCGGAAGTGATGAAAGCTTCGCAAGATGCAATCGATTCTCACGGTTATGGGATGTCATCCGTTCGTTTCATTTGTGGAACTCAGGATATTCATAAAGATTTGGAAGCTAAGATTTCTAATTTCTTAGGAATGGAAGATACGATTCTTTATGCCGCTTGTTTTGATGCGAATGGAGGTGTTTTCGAACCATTATTCTCAGAAGAAGATGCTATCATTTCCGATGAGCTGAATCACGCTTCTATTATCGACGGAGTGAGATTATGTAAATCTGCAAGATACCGCTACAAGAACAATAATATGGAAGATTTGGAAATACAATTAATTGCGGCTTCCGAGAAAAATCACAGATTCAAAATCATTGTGACTGACGGTGTTTTCTCAATGGACGGAATTGTAGCTGACTTAAAAGGCGTTTGTGATTTAGCGGATAAATATGATGCTTTAGTAATGGTTGATGATTCTCACGCAACAGGATTTATTGGGAAAACAGGTCGTGGAACTCACGAAGCAAATGATGTGATTGGAAGAGTAGATATCATTACTTCAACTTTAGGAAAAGCTTTGGGTGGTGCTTTGGGTGGATTCACTTCGGGAAAAAAGGAAATCATCGATATGTTGAGACAGCGTTCTCGTCCTTATTTATTTTCCAATTCATTGGCGCCGGGAATTGTTGGTGCGGCTTCTAAAGTTTTGGATATGATTTCTGTTGATACATCATTAAGAGATAAAGTGATGGAAAATGCAGAATATTTCCGAAAAGAAATGAAGGCTAAAGGCTTCGATATTCCAAATGGAGATGCAGCAATTGTTCCGGTAATGCTTTATGATGCAAAATTAGCACAGGAAATGGCAGAAAAACTTTTAGCAGAAGGAATTTACGTAATTGGATTCTTCTATCCTGTCGTTCCTAAAGGTAAAGCGAGAATTAGAGTTCAGCTATCTGCAGCTCATACCAGAGAACATTTGGACAAAGCTATTGCAGCTTTTGAAAAAGTAGGGAAAGAATTAGGAATTATCTAAAATAAAATCGCTTTCAAATTTTGAAATCGATTATTTTTTTTAAACAAAAAACCAGCAAAATCATTTGCTGGTTTTATATTTTTTGAGAAAGTCTCAAGATTATTTCTTACCTCCGTAAGCTTTATCTTTGATTCTAGCTTTCTTACCTCTAAGGTCTCTGAAATAGTAGATTCTAGCTCTTCTAACTTTACCTTGTCTGTTAACTTCGATTTTTTGAAGTGCAGGCATATTGATTGGGAAAACTCTCTCTACACCAACATCACCACTCATTTTTCTGATAGTAAATGTTTTAGTAAGACCTGTTCCTCTCAATTGGATAACAGTACCTTTGAAGAACTGAGTTCTAGTTTTGTTACCTTCTTTAATTTCTGTGTACACAGTGATGGTGTCACCGGCTTTGAATTCTGGGAATTCTTTTTTCGTAATGTACTTATCTTGTACGTACTTTAATAAATCCATTTTTTATAATAAAAAATTTGTTTTGTCAAGCTAAGCAACATTCACGTCCTTCGTCAGAGGTTGATTAACAGGTTGCAAAAATATAAATAATTTTCATAACTGCAATACAATCTGAGAATTAAATTTCACTTATTTAATCTCCAGCAACTCCACATCAAAAACCAAAGTACTGTTGGGACCAATCTCTTTGCTAACTTCCTGCTGTCCATAAGCCAAATGCGGTGGAATTGTAAACCTGAATTTACTCCCTACAGACATCAGCTGTAAACCTTCCGTCCAACCTTTGATAACTCTGTTCAGAGGGAAAGAAGCTGGTTTTCCACGTTTTACAGAGCTGTCAAAAACTTTACTTGTAATGGTCGTTCCGTGATAATGGCATTTTACTGTACTTTTTGCCGTTGGTTTTGGGCCTTCAGTTTCCACAAGAATTTCGAATTGCAAGCCACTTGGCAAAGTCGTTACGCTTTCTCTTTTTCCGTTTTCAACCAAATAATCCTGACCATCTCTCAGATTTTTTTCAGCCAGTTCTTTTTTTCTTTTCAATAATAAATCCGCTACACCCATTTTAAATTTTTTTCAAAGGTATTAATTATATGTAAGATTAGACATCATCAAATTTATTTGGAGCTTAATCCCGCTGTACACTATATCTTTTTCGGCATTGCGAACGAACTGAAGCCATCTTTACAACATTTCCCCGCAACGCCAAAAAAGGATGCCGTTCCCATCGGGGCTATGGGTTTCGTCCGTACATTAACGTTTTGTCATCAGAATAAAATTAACGTGTACTTTGTCATTCCGTAGGAATCTCAGCTAAAATTGATAAAGACAGTTTAGATTCCTACGGAATGACAATATTGTGCATTAAATCTGCAAAATCCGCATAATCTGCGAGAAAAAACAACTCTTTATTTCTTAGCTGAGCAAATCGCCTTTGCGAACCTCAAAAATATTTCAATAAAGAACAAAAAACTTTACGCAATTTGCGTTAAATCCTTTTACATAAAGCATCAATTACAAACTATTTCCCTTAACTTTGTTTAGAAACATTACAAATTATGGCGAATTGTAGTAGCGGATGTTGCGAGACAGACAATCATAAGCAACATTCTCATCAGCATGATCACGACGACCATGACCATTCTCACAGCAGTTCAAAAGCAGGATTGATTATCAGTCTCGTTATATTTTTCTCCGGACTTATTTTAGATTTCTGGATTAAAGCTGATTGGTTTACCAATAATGTGTGGCTGAGATTCGGATGGTATTTTGTGTCTTATATATTAGTGGCGTTCACGGTTTTCAAAGAAGCATTTGAGCTGGCAAAGAAATTAGATTTCTTCAATGAGTTTTCTTTGATGGGAATTGCAACAATCGGCGCTTTTGCTATTGGCGAATTTCCGGAAGGTGTTGCTGTAATGCTGTTTTACACAATTGGCGAAATGTTCCAGGAATCTGCTGTAAACAGAGCTCGAAATAATATCAAATCACTATTGGATGTTCGTCCAAAAGAAGCCACTGTTTTCCGAGATGGAAACTGGAAAACTATTTCTCCCAATGAGGTCAAAATCGGAGAAAAAATTCAAGTGAAAGTCGGGGATAAGATTCCGTTGGATGGGATTTTATTATCTGAAAAAGCTAGTCTCAATACATCAGCATTGACAGGTGAAAGCAAACCTTCATCTATCCAAAAATCCGATGAAGTTCTTGCCGGAATGCTGAACCTTGACCAAGTCATCGAAATAGAAACAACCAAATTATTTGAAAATAGCTCGATTGTCAGAATTCTCCAAATGGTTCAGGATGCAAGTTCCAGAAAAGCCAAAACCGAATTATTCATCAGAAGATTTGCCAAGATTTATACGCCAATTGTTTTCTTTTTGGCACTTTTGGTAACGCTTGTTCCGTATCTTTTTGTTGAGAATTATATTTTCAGAGATTGGCTTTACAGAGGTTTGGTTTTCTTGGTTATTTCTTGTCCTTGTGCTTTGGTTATTTCAATTCCGTTGGGATATTTTGGTGGAATTGGCGCAGCTTCCCGAAACGGGATTTTGTTCAAAGGATCTAACTTTCTGGATATTATCGCCAATGTGACAACTGTTGTGATGGACAAAACGGGAACGTTGACAAAAGGTGTTTTCAAAGTTCAGGATATCGTTCCGGAAAATATTTCGAAAGAAGATTTTCTGTCTATTTTATCATCGGTCGAGAGCCACTCAACACATCCTATTGCAAAAGCCGTTTCAGAGTTCCATCCTTCTGGTCAGATTCCGGAATCTGTAGAAGAGATTTCTGGAAAGGGAATCAAAGCACTTATCAACCAGCAAAGAGTTCTTGCCGGAAATACAAAATTGCTGAAAACCTTTAACATCAATTATCCGGAATTCTTGGAAGAAATTGTAGAAACAACGGTTGTTTTAGCTATTGATAACGAATATAAAGGTTACATCACAATCTCTGATCAAGTTAAGGAAGATTCGGAATTGGCAATTCATCAATTGAAAAATAATAACATCAAAACGGTAATGTTAAGCGGAGATAAAGATTCTCTTACTCAAAATATTGCTAAAAAATTAGGAATTGATTCTGCTTTTGGAGGCTTGCTTCCGGAAGGAAAAGTCGAGAAATTAGAAAATCTTAAAAACAATCCAAAAGAAGTTGTCGCTTTTGTTGGAGACGGAATTAATGATGCGCCGGTTTTAGCTTTGAGCGATGTTGGAATAGCGATGGGCGGATTAGGTTCTGATGTAGCGATTGAAACTGCTGATGTTGTGATTCAAACAGACCAGCCTTCGAAAATTGCAACCGCCATCAAAATCGGAAAAGCGACAAAGAAAATTGTTTATCAAAATATCGCTTTGGCTTTTGGGGTGAAAGTAATTGTTCTAATTCTTGGTGCTGGCGGATTGGCAAATATGTGGGAAGCCGTTTTTGCAGATGTTGGCGTGGCGTTACTTGCAATACTAAACGCAGTTCGAATCCAGAATATGAAATTCTCTAATTAATTCAGAAATATTTGCATTTATATACTACTCCGAATTATTGATTAATAGTTTGGGTTTTTATTTTGAAAAGTGCTTTCAAATTAATTTCTTGTTCGTTAACAAAATAGTATTATCTTAGTTAAAAATGAATTTATGATAAAAACTGCTGTATTTTGCGCTTTATTATTGTCTCAATTTGGGACGTGTCAGGGTTTTTTGAAATCTCAAGGACAAAAAATTGTTAATTCAAAAGGAGAGAATGTTTATCTGAAAGGTCTTGGATTGGGCGGTTGGATGCTTCAGGAAGGTTATATGCTGAAGACGGCTGATTTTGCCGGACCACAATATCAAATCAAAGAAAAGATTGCAGAAGTTGCAGGCGAAGATGGAAAAAACGAATTCTATAAAGCTTATCTCAAAAATGGAATTACCAAAAAAGATATCGATTCTTTAGCAAAATGGGGATTCAACTCCATCAGACTTCCGATGCATTACAATCTTTATACATTGCCAATCGAAAAAGAACCTGTGAAAGGTCAAAATACTTGGCTGGAAGAAGGTTTCCAAATGACGGATAATCTTTTGAAATGGTGCGAGGACAATAAAATCTATTTGATTCTTGACCTGCACGCGGTGCCTGGCGGACAAGGAAACGATGCTAATATTTCCGATAATGACAAATCAAAACCTAATCTTTGGGACAACGAAGAGAATCAGAAAAAGACAATTGCGCTTTGGAAAAAACTGGCTGAACGTTACAAAGACAAAGAATGGATCGCAGGTTATGATATGATCAATGAACCTAATTACGGCTTCACAGGAAAAAATGAAAACGGAACGGACGAGATGTCCAATGCACCACTTTGGAAACTTCAGAAAGAGATTTCTGATGCGATTCGAGAAGTAGATAAAAACCATATTATCATTCTTGAAGGTAATGGCTGGGGAAATAATTACAACGGTTTACCAAAACTTTGGGATGATAATATTGTTCTGAGTTTTCATAAATATTGGACAACCAATTCGCAAGACGCTATCCAGAATATTGTAAATACAAGACTAAAACTGAACGTTCCGGTTTGGTTAGGCGAAACAGGGGAAAACTCGAATGTATGGTTTACGGAACTCAATCAGCTATTATTGAAAAATAACATCGGTTATGCTTATTGGCCAATGAAAAAAATTGACAATATAGCAGGTGTAACGAATGTGAAGATCACACCGGAATATAAAAAACTTCTTAATTATTGGAAAAACGGAGGGCAGAAACCTACAAAAGATTTCGCTAAAAAAGCCTTGATGAAAATCGCAGACAATTACAAAATAGAAAATGTCCAAGTCAAAAAAGATGTCATCGATGCAATGTTCCGTCAAGTAACAGATGAAGCTACGAAACCTTATAAAAACCACATTGCGCCGGGAAGAATATTCGCTACAGAATATGATTTGGGAAGATTTGGAAGTGCGTATTCCGATAATGATTTTCAAGATCTTTGGGTAAGCACAGGAAATCACACAGAATGGAACTCCGGAAATAAAATGAGAAATGATGGTGTTGATATCTATGCCTGTAACGATAAGATCAACAATGGATTCTATGTCGGGAAAACGGAGAAAGGAGAGTGGCTACAATATACTGTCAAAAGCAATCAGGCTAAAAAGTACACAGCTACTTTCAGGTATAATAATGATTCTGGCAAAGATTCCGAATTAATTATCAAAACAGAAAATGGCGAAGATCTGGGTGCTGTAAAGCTACCACCTACAGGTAAAAATGTTTGGAAGACAGTCTCTGTAAATAATATCAGCCTCAATTCCGGAGAAAACAAACTAAGATTGTACTTCGAAGCTGGGAATGCAAACTTAAATTACTTTGAGTTAAAGTAATCATATCACAAATTTATTTATATAAGCATCTCTGTTATAATTGAGATGCTTTTTTATTGGCTGAAATAACTTTGGCTCGATATTATATGAGGTAATTTGTGTAAATTATTTTTAAATTTAGGAAAAACAATTTAGTAACATTTCAGAAAACTATCATACTACTTAATAAAACCAAACTATGAATAAGATCTTTCCATTCATTTTTCTTTTCTATACATCTCTGTTTTTTTCTCAAAGTACGCTCACGGTTTATAGGTCTGATAATCAAAAGCCGATCAAAGGTGCAAAAGTCTATTGTAATGATAAATTATTGGGACAGACGAATGATAAAGGAATCGTGACTTTTACAACCAAATGTGCAAAAGTAGATGTGGAAATTGATAATTATATTGGCGACGAGGTGGTGGTGGACAAGGTAATGGAAATCGGTCTGGATCGTGAGAATATCAAAGCCAGTGAGATAAAAGGCGTGGTTCTGAGCAATCAAAGTGATCCGAGAGCTTTGGCTATCATTGATAAGGTATTCAAAAGTTTCAAAAACAATTCGCCTAATTCTTTAGATTCTTATTCCTATAAATCTTATGAAAAAATGTCTTTTGATGTGGACGAGGACAGTATAAAAGATTACACGCGTTTTTACAACGCCAGACAAGATTCTCTTTCCAGGGTTTCGAGTCGCAAGTTGCCTAAAAAGGAAAAAGAAATCAAGGACTCTATAGAAGGAGAGCAGATGATGGGAATTGCCAGAGATAGCAAACTGTTTCTTTGGGAACGTGCGATGCAGTTTTTATATTCTAAGAAGTATGGCGAAAAAACGAATATACTGGATAATAGGATCTCCGGTTTAAAAAATCCTGTTTACGAAATGCTTGCCCTTCGTTCCAACAGAGATAAGATCCCAAGAGAGATCTTGCCGGAGAACAGAAGCCTCTACCGTTATTTCCTGACAGATTCTATTGAAATAGATGGGAGAGACAATTACGTCATCCGCTTCCGTCAGGTAGATTATAAAGTCCCTGTCAACAGAAGAAAATATAATGGTTATCTGTACATCGATAAAGATACTTATGCCATTAAAAAGATTGAAAGCAATAGTAAAGTCAAAACCGATGGTAGCATAACTTCAGTCTGGGTACCGATCAATAACAAATGGTTCCTGAAGACAGAAAATCTTAAAATAAAAATGGGCGTCTCCGAATTCGCCACTGTTGAGAAAAAGGAAAATGAAACTGCCGAAGAAAAGAAAGAACGGTTAGATAAAATCAAAAGATTTGGAAACTATGCTTATATGAAGTCCGATTATTTTGATTTTCAGACACCTGTCGACTTCAAGGCTTCACAGTTCAGTGGTTATACGATGAGCGTGAAGAATGCAGACGGCTCACTCCTCAATCAATATAGAACAGATAGTTTAACGGCAAGGGAAAAACTGACTTATGTAAAAGTAGATAGCTTGGGTAAAAAATATACATTGGACAGAAAAGTCAGAGTTCTTACATCGCTACTAAGAGCAAAGTTTACTGTTGGAATGGTTGATATAAGTCCATTGCAAACCAGATATAACAAATACGAAGGTTTCCGGCCAGGTGCAAGCTTCAAACTGAATGAGAAGTTTAATAAATATATTTCTCCAGATGTATATTTAGCTTATGGTTTCAAAGACCGGGGTTTCAAATATGGAGCAGGTGTGGATGTGAGAACCACCTTGGAAAGAAACTCTTTTTTCCGTTTCGAGTATTTCAATGATGTAATGGCTTCGGGGAGATTCAGTCAGAATCTTTGGAATGCCAAGATGCAGATAAACAATAATGGGATGTCTATCCAGAATGATAAATACTATAAGTTTGACGGATTCAGGTTTGGCTATGAAGTGGATCTGAGCAATTCGTTGACATTAAACGTCTCTGCCAAAAAGCAAAACGAGGAATCGGGTTATCCTTATGAGTTTATGGGAATGTCCAGAAAATTCGAGAACTTCAGTTCATTAGCAACAATCAAGTTTTCTCCTAATAATAGGAACATAATGACGCCGACAGGTAAATATACCTTTGAGCAGAACTTCCCGGAGGTTTTCTTCAATTATGAACAAGGGTATAAAAGTTTAGGCGGGGAATTCAATTACAGTCGTTTTGATGTTTTGTACACACATCAGTTCAGAACATCTTTGGGAATGACGCAGACAAGAGCTTTCGGAGGCTATTACCTGGGAAAGGCACCGATCTGGCATCTATTCGAGATGGGCGGTCTGGATGGCAATAGCAGCACGGGGATTCTGTCCAATTTCTCTTTGACCAGTTATCTTGGTTTTGCTACAATGACTGCGGGGAAATATTTCAATGATAAGTTTGCAGGTTATTATATTTCGCACCGTATTCCTTGGTATTTCAAAAGTTTTGGGAAGAATACTTCCAGCTTTGATTTTATTTACAGAGGGGTGATTGGTGATATGAAACACCCCGAATACCACCAGATAGAGAACTTCTCTCCATTGGACCACCTATATCAGGAAGTTGGATTCGAGTATAATAATTTCCTGAGCTCAAGATTCAATTTGGGATTGTTTTATAGAGTAGGTTATTATGCAACAAGCAACTTCAAAGATAACTTCGGGGTACAATTGAAACTTAAGCTATTAGAATTTTAATTGAATTCATAAGTCTCGCGCATTTTTCAGATTAAGCAAATTTAAAATCAGCTAAATTTGCTCGATCAGCGAGATAATTATTTTTAATTTAAATAATAAAATGAACGAACTATTTAAACAGCAAGTTTACGAAGTCACAAAACTAATCCCAAAAGGAAGAGTGTCCACTTACGGAGCTATTGCAAAAGCGGTGGGGTATCCCAATCATTCCCGTCACGTTGGTAATGCAATGGGAGGTTGCCCAAAAGATGTTCCCGCTCATCGCGTCATAAGCAGTTCCGGGAAATTGTCTGTTCCATCTTTTCGGGAAAGGCTTGAAAAAGAAAATGTTGTTGTTCAGGAAAGTGGAAAAGTCAAAGATTTCAAGAAACTCTTCTGGAATCCTTTGGAAGAGTTGTAGATACATAATCCCTTAAGTCACTAAGCTTAAGGGATTTTTTATTGATAATGATAAAAAACAGTCAAAAATTTAGCGCAAAAAATACCTTTCTGCAACCCTCATAAACAGGGCATCTGCTGAGGTGTTTAAAAACAACTTGATGTTTTACTAAAAAGGTCAAGTTGTTTTTGTAAAAAGGTCAAGAGGTTTTGGTTAAAACAACTTGAGGATTTTAAATGATTTGTAGATTTTTATCTACAGATTGAAATAATCAACAATATTAGCTTTTTGTTATGATAAAATTTTATACTTTTATTCTATTATATAAGTTTTAATTTTTAATAAAAACACGAAAAGATGTCAATTAAATTCAACGTTGTCCCACGTAAAAACCCAAGAGATTTAGACGCACCAGCAAAGTATTATGCCAATATCGTAGGCGATGGCAAGACCACCCTCAACGACCTTGCAAAACATGCCGGTACAATGTCCACAGTTTCCAAGGCAGATATCCTTGCAGTATTAGAAAGTACATTCTCCAAGATCGCAGAAGATGTTGCAGATGGCAAGATCGTCTATGTAGGGGAGTACTTCACTTTACAGGCCGGTGGTTCCAGTACCGGAGCAGACAAAGAAAAAGATGTAAACGCAGCCAGCATCAAGAGCGTGAAAGCGGTCTTCCGCCCGGGTAAGATGATCAAAGATGCCCTGAAGCTGGCCACTTTCCAGAAGAAGGCCTAGATTGGTTAAATTTTCCCACAGATCATACAGTTTTGGTTAGTAATCATTCATGCCATTTGTGTTTTTTTGTTGTATTTGGTCTGTGGGATTTTAGGCTTTACTCAAAATAAAAAACCATCTCATTTGAGATGGTTTTTGTTTGTATTATATTATGACTTTTAGAGCTTCGACCTTATATGGGGTAATGTTTCATACGCCTGATATATATTATTTGAAAGCTTCGATGGATTTGTTGATCGCATCGATCTGCTGGTGTATGGTCGGGCTATTTGGATTGGCTTTTAGCACTTCCATTTTTTTGTTCAGCCCGTCTTTCAGCATCTGGCTGATCATCATTTTGATCTGTGGATTGTCCGGCATCTGGGATTTGGCCTGAACCAGAACTTTGGTTACTTTCTCAGTAGCCTTCAGATTATCAGACGACATGATCCAATTGTAACCTTCCTCTGCAGATTTACCAAGAGCCGGGTCCTGGAATTTGATGAAAGGGTAGAAGGCAACTGTTTGTCCTATTGCAGGCATCTGCTTTTCTATCTTTTTTGATACGATAAGAGGAAGCAACTTGGATATCAGGTCATCCGATGCGCCATCCAGATCGATCTTTTCGATTGCTGTAACTGCTTTGGATGGATCAAGTTCTGCAATCCCTGCTAACGAAGAACCTTTTACGGCATTGGAAACGGCATTCAGTCCTTTTTCATAGATAGAACTATATTTAGCATTTCTAGTTTTTGCCAAAGCTGTGATCGCAGCTGCCTGGACCAAAGTTTTCGGGTCGTTGGAAGCTAGTTTTTCAACCTCTGCAGTTAAAGCTTTTGCTTGCTCAGGAATTGTTAAATCGATCTGTTCCAAAGCTTTTTCTCTGATTCTGAAGAATGGGTCTTTTAGAGCTGCTGCAAATAATTTGATAGCTGCAGGGTTTTTTCCAGCATCTTCTTTGATATTGCTTAGAGCGATGGATTTGCTCTTGTATTCTTTAGATCCTGTGAACTGAAGGAAACTTTGTTCAGGCGTTTTGGTGTCAGTAACATCCGCAACTAGAATTCCGTCTGCATTGATATTGATTAGATCAGGTGTTTTAGAAGAATCAAAAGTGAAAGTGTTTTTCGCCTTTGCATCTACCCAAACTTGTTTTCTGCTAGGTTTTCCGTTGTCATAAACATCAATTGCCAAAGGAAATTCGAAAGGCTGATCCTGAGACTGATTGATAACAACGGTAACTTGTTTTTTTACAGGCTCATAAGTTGAGGTATAGCTCAATTTTGGATGCCCGCTTCCAAAATACCATTGGTTGAAGAACCAGTTCAGGTCTTTCCCAGACACTTTTTCGAATGATAATCTTAATTGATGAGCCTCTGCGTTTTGATATTCGTAAGTTTTGAGATAATCATTCATCCCGGCAAAGAAGGCATCATCACCAAGATAGTTTCTCAGCATATGAAGAATGCCGCCACCTTTTTGATAAGTCACAAGATCAAAAACATCCTCACGAGAAGCATAATCAAATCTTACCAAATCTTTTTTGAAATCTGCAGGATTGTGAATGTAATGGTTCACATCTTCCATCTGATGATAATCAGCTTGGTCTTTTCCGTACTTATATTCATTCCAAAGATATTCGGAGTAGTTGGCAAAAGATTCGTTAACCGTCAAGTTACTCCAGCTTTCAGCCGTGACAAGATCTCCAAACCAATGGTGGAACAATTCGTGAGCGATGGTATCTTCCCATTTATTTTCATCGATTAATTGTCCAGGCTTTTGAAGAATGTCGCTTCCGTGAAGCGTCGCAGTCGTGTTTTCCATAGCACCAGAAACATAATCTCTTCCGGAGATCTGGGCATATTTAGCCCAAGGATAATCATAACCAAGCCTTTTAGAGAAAAACTCAATCATCTCTGGCGTATTGCCGTAGATTTGTTTTGCATAAGGTTCATATTCTTTCTCGATGTAATAATCAACAGGGATGTTTCTCCATTTGTCTTTTACAACTGCATATTCTCCAACGCCCATGAAGAAAAGATAAGTAGAATGTCTCTTATCCATTATCCAATGGTCGGTTCTCATATTGCCGGATTCTTTTTGAGAATCTTTCAGAATTCCGTTGGAAAGTGTGACATATTTATCAGGAACGGTCATATAGATCTCCTGAGTTGTTTTCTGATTGGATTTGTCAATTGTTGGGAACCAAGCGGATGAAGATTCTGTTTCACCTTGTGTCCAGATCTGCGTTGGTTTGTCCGGGTCTTTGCCTTGCGCATTGATGAAATAAAGACCTTTCGCATCGCTGATTGCTTTGCTTCCTTCTTGTTTTACTTCATTTGGACGTGCTGTATATTTGATGTAAACAGTGTAATCCTGGTTTTTCTGATAAGTTTTATCAAGCGTTATTTTCAGCTCATCATTTTTATAATCGAATTTAAGAGGCGACTTAGAACCGTTTTTATCCAAAGCTACTTCGTGGATCACCATTCCTTTTGCATCAAGAACCAATTCGTTGGTGGCATAGAAAAACGGACTTGCAGTCAGCCATTCTTCGCCATTCATTTGTTCTTTCTGATAATCAAAACTGACTTTCAGTTTGGTATGTTTCAGTTCTGTCGTTTTGGTATGAGTAGCTCTGTAAGGAACGTTTCTGCCAGAAGTCTCTGTCTGTGCAAAAGCAACGTTTGAATTAAAAATTGCACCTAGAAAAAGTGCAGCAATGAATATTTTTTTCATTCTTCCGAATTTATAATCGATGTTATTTTAAAGTTTTATAAGTATTTGATTTTAAAGAATTGTTACAAAAAAAAGCGAAGGTTTAGACTTCACTTATCTGATTTTATAAATCTAAAATTTTTTTTAAAAGTTCCGGATTCTTTTTATTGGCATGAAATAAAAGAACTTCTATTGTTTGAGGATTAATTTGTCTAAAAAATATTGTAACCTGCTTTTTTCCAATTAGAGTAGTTTGAATCTGTGAATTTTTATAATAAGGATATTTAATAACATTTAAGTCAAATGATTCAATGAATCTTTCAATGTCATTTCTCATTATTTGAACCTCTTTTGGTGTCCACTTTAGTTTCAAAAAATCATAAATCTCTTGTAAAGAAATTAAAGCAACTTCTGTTAATCTGATTTCCATTATTTGAAAATTTCATTCAATAACTCAGGTGTTAATTCTCTGATTTCGCCTTTGTCAGCTTGTTGAATACTTTTTTCTAAAACTTTATTTAAAAGATTACTATATTCTTCATCCGCTATTTCATCTTCAGCAATCTCAACATTCTTCACTCCTTTTATCTGTGACAAAAGTTTTTTGATGAAAGGAATATCTGCATATTCGTCTAAACTTATTCTAATTTCCATACTTAAAGTGATTTTCATCAAAGTTAATCAATTTATTTAAAAGACTTATATCGCCACCGGCGCTTTAATTCCCGGATGCGGGTCATAATTTTCCAAAGTAAAATCTTCAAAATCAAAATCAAAAATATCTTTGACTTCTGGATTCAGCTTCATTGTTGGTAAAGGTCTTGTTTCTCTCGAAAGCTGTTTCTGAACTTGCTCAAAATGATTATTGTAAATATGAACATCACCAAAAGTATGAACATAATCGCCAACTTCTAGTCCTGTAACCTGTGCAACCATCATCAATAAAAGCGCATAACTTGCAATGTTAAAAGGAACTCCCAAGAAAACATCTGCACTTCTTTGGTACAACTGAAGTGACAATTTTCCATCAGCTACATAAAACTGAAACAAAGCGTGACAAGGTGCCAAAGCCATATTCGGGATTTCCGCAGCGTTCCAAGCGGAAACAATTAATCTGCGGGAATCCGGATTTTTTTTGATTTGCTCAATCACTTCAGAGAATTGGTCAACGACTTTTCCGTCGGCTCCGCTCCAGCTTCTCCATTGTGCACCGTAAACCGGACCCAAATCTCCGTTTTCATCTGCCCATTCGTTCCATATAGAAACACCATTATCAGTCAAATATTTGATATTCGTATCGCCTTTGATGAACCAAAGCAATTCATAGATAATAGACTTCAAATGAACCTTTTTTGTTGTTACCAAAGGAAATCCTTTCGACAGATCATAACGCAACTGATAACCAAAAACACTGCGTGTTCCAGTTCCAGTTCTGTCGGTTTTATCGGTTCCGTTATCTAAAATATGCTGAAGTAAATCAAGGTAGTTTTGCATTGCGAAAAATTATCAGCTTCAAATTTAGAAAAAACAAATCTTAAAATCTTCATTTCAAACCTAAAGTTATCCATATCAATACGATTTCGATTTTCTATCAAAAAAAGCATCCACAAAAAATGTGAATGCTTCAATATTTTAATTTATTTTAATCTTAAACTGCTGTATAACCGCCATCAACCAAATAATATCCTCCAGTCATAAAAGATGATTTATCCGAACTTAGGAATAAAACCAATTCCGCAACTTCTTCCGGTCTTCCCAATCTTCCCATTGGATGTTTAGAAATTAAAGCTTCTTTCATATCGCCGCTTGCACTTTCCAAAAGTGGTGTTTCGATGTAAGCTGGACCAACTGCATTACAACGGATATTTTTCTGCCCGTATTCTGCTCCAATATTTTTGGTTAAACCAACGACTGCGTGTTTTGAAGTCGTATAGGCCGAAGAAAGTGGAGCTGCAACTGTTCCGTGGATTGATGCAATGTTAACAATAACTCCGCCGCCATTTTTTTCCATTTGGGTTAATTCATATTTGCAACCGTAGAAAACACCGTCAAGATTCACGTCAAGGACTTTTTTCCAGCTGTCGATGCTATAATCTCCTGTTAGTTTTTGTTCGCCGCCGATTCCCGCATTGTTGCAGGCAATATCCAATCTTCCGTACGTTTCGACTGTGGCATTCACAAGTGCTTCCACTTGTTCAGGGTTTGAAGTGTCTGCTTTTACAAAAGTCGCTTCTCCGCCTTCCGATTTGATTTCTTCAACTGCAGATTTTCCGTGTTCTTCATTGATGTCGGAAACGATAACTTTTGCACCTTCTTTAGCATATAATTTTGCGATCGCTAGTCCAATTCCTGAACCTGCTATAACCAAAGCTACTTTATTGTCTAGAATTTTCATAATAAATTATTGTATTAATTATAAATCTGAAACTACAAAAATGATGCAAGCGAAACTCCTCAATCGTTAATTATTTCATAAATGTTTCTTTTAGAATCAATGATGAAATTCGCTGTCGGAAGAATCTTGGTTTTCTTCTATGAAATCCGTTGGTTCGTCTAATAGATTTGATATTATTTTCTATATACAACAACTTTGTTCCCGTAAAACAGACGAACAATGCAAAAATACATCATCATAGCGCTTTTCATCGGAATCCTTGCTCCGGCTCAAAAAGTATGGACGCTTGAGGATTGTCTAGATTACGCTGTAAAAAACAACATTACCGTAAAGAAAACGGTTTTGGATAAGACGACTGCTTCGTTGAATTATCAACAGCAGAAGAATAATAAACTTCCGACGATTTATGGTTCAGCTTCTCTTGGTGTGACGAACGGTTCAAGTATCGACCCGATTACGAGTTCATTTGTGAATCAGAATATTTTGTCAAATAGTTTTGGATTGAGTGGAAATATGACGATTTATCAGGGAAATAAGCTGAATCTTCAAATCGAACAGAACAAAATGATTCTCGACCAGTCTTTATTATATCAAAAACAGGCTGAAAACAGTATCGTTTTGAATGTTCTGAATGCTTATCTCCAGTCTTTATATTATTATGAAGGAATTGAAAGTGCAAAATACACAGCGAATTCATCAGCTCAGGAATTGAAATTAACTCAAACCAAATATAAAAACGGAGCGATTTCAAAATTGGATTTGGCTGATGTTGAAACTCAGGATGCACAGAATCAATACACGGTTGTGAATACCGAAAATCTTTACAATCAGCAGGTTTTAAAATTAAAACAATTATTGGAACTTGACCCAAGCGTTGATTTTCAAATTGATAAAGTGCCGTTGAGTGATTTGATGGAATCTATTCCGGATAAGCAAGAAGTTTTTGCTCAGGCGATTGAAAACCTTCCGGATTTGAAAATTTATGATTCTCAGAATGAAATTCTTGCAAAAGCACTTCAAATCACTAAAGCAGGCTACAAACCAACACTTTCCGCCACCGCAGGACTGAACACAGGTTACACAAGCACACAGGATTATGGTTATTTTAATCAGTTTAAAAACAATTTCAACAAGTCCGTTGGTTTATCGTTGAATGTTCCGATTTTCTCGAAAAAGCAAAATGATACGAATGTCAAATTAGCTCAAATCGATATCGAACAAAATAAATTAGACAAAATCAGTGCAAGCAAAACTTTGTATTCTTCGATAGAAACGGCTTGGCAGAATGCAATCGCGAATCAGGCTCAGCAAAAATCTTCGAAAGTAGCGAGAGATAATGCAAAACTGGCTTATGATTTAGCCAGTAAAAAATATGAATTCGGAGGTTTGACCACAACAGAATTATCAGTGAGCCGAAACACTTATCTGACCAACGAACAAACGTATTTGCAATCAAAATATATGTCAGTTTTATACACGCAGTTATTGAATTTCTATCAGGGAAAAACATTGACAGCCAATTAATAAAGTAACAGAATCAAATATTAAGGCTATGAATTCAAAATATAAAAAATACTTCAAAAACTCCATTATTGTTCTTGTTGCAGCAATTGTCGTATTCTTCGGATACAAATATTTTACGACAGAGAAAAAAGCGAATATCGCGGTTCAAACTGTGAAATTATCCAAACAAAATGTCACAACTTCTGTTACCGCGACCGGAACGGTGGAACCCGTGGACCAAGTTGATGTCGGAACGCAGGTTTCGGGGATTATCAATCATATTTATGCAGACTATAATTCTCCCGTGAAAAAGGGACAGCTTTTGGCAGAATTGGACAAAACCAATCTTCAGGAATCTGTGAACAATGCTTTGGCACAATATAATGCATCGCTCAACGAACTGAATTATTACCAGCAGAATTACAACCGTCAAAACAATATGTACAAATCTGGAGTGATTAGCAAAGCGGATTACGAACAGGCGGCTTATCAGGTTAAAAATTCTCAGGAAACGGTAAGTCAGAGAAAAACGGCTTTGGCGCAGGCAAGAACCAATTTAAGTTATGCCAATATTTATGCTCCGATTGACGGAATTATCCTAAGCCGAGAAGTGGAAGAAGGCCAAACTGTAGCAGCAAGTATGACGACTCCGACCTTATTTACAATTGCAAAAGACATCACAAAAATGCAGGTGGAAGCAGATGTAGATGAAGCTGATATAGGCGGTGTTGAAGTTGGTCAGCGTGTAAGTTTCACGGTTGATGCTTATCCACAGGAAGAATTCAGCGGTCGTGTTCGTCAGGTTCGTTTGTCGGCAACTACAGAATCGAATGTTGTGACTTACACCGTAATCATCGACGCAGATAATCCCGAACAAAAATTGAAACCTGGATTAACAGCAACCATCACGATTTTCACTCAGGAATTAAAAGATATAGATACAGTTCCGGCTGCAGCAGTAGCTTTCAGTCCAGATACAGAAACTTTGCAGAAATATTATCAACAAAACCAAATCACAGCAAAAATTCCTGAAATCAAAACCGGAAAAAACAAAGAAAAATACATTTGGATTAAAAATAACGACGGTAGTCTTTCCCAGAAATTAATCACAATCGGAATCAATGACGGAATTAACATCCAAGTAAAAAGCGGATTAACTGGAAGTGAACAAATCGTAACCTCACTGGAAGAACAAACAGAAACGGTTGCAAAATCAGAATCCGACGGAAGCAGTCCGTTTATGCCGAAAAGACCAAGCAATAACAACAAAAAATCAAGTTCAAACCAAGGTCCACCGAATTAAAATTTGTTTTAATTAAATATTTCGCAAATCAAGCAAATTCAGCAGATTTTCCAAAATGAATTTATTTAAAATCTGCAAAATCAGTTAAATCAGCGAGAAATTAAAAAGTCTAAAATCTTGGTTCTTGAATCTAAAAACCTAAAGAAATGAAACCCATCATCAAAATAGAAAACCTGAAACGCGAATTCAGAATGGGCGACGAAATCGTTCACGCTTTGAAAGGTATCGATTTGACTATCAACGAAGGCGAATTTGTGACGATTATGGGAACCAGCGGTTCGGGAAAATCAACATTCCTCAATGTTTTGGGATGTCTCGACCAGCCAACTTCAGGAACTTACGAACTGGACGGTGTTTTGGTCAAAGATTTAAACAAAAACCAACTGGCGGAAATCAGGAATACCAAAATCGGATTCATATTTCAATCATACAATTTATTGGCTAGAACCAGCGCACTGGAAAACGTAGAGTTGCCTTTGCTCTACAATTCCAAAGTGTCGGCGGAAGAGAGAAGGGAGCGCGCTGTGAAAGCCTTGAAACAAGTCGGATTGGAAAGCAGAATGGGACACGTTCCGAGTCAGCTTTCAGGCGGACAACAGCAGAGAGTTGCTATTGCGAGAGCCTTGGTTAATCATCCGATAATTCTTTTGGCAGACGAGGCGACCGGAAATCTCGACACCAGAACGTCTTACGAAGTGATGAATCTTTTTCAGGAACTCAACGACCAAGGAATCACGATTGGATTTGTAACGCACGAAGACGACATTGCGAGATTCAGCAAACGAACTGTGATTTTGCGTGACGGATTAATTAAAGAAGACAAAGCCGTAGAAAACCGACTGATTGCCAAAGAAGAATTATTAAAACTTCCAAAAGCAGAATAATGATTTGACTTCATCGAACCACTGCGTTAGGTTTGGGCAGCTTAATCCGCCTTCCACTCAGCTCAAACCTAACGCAGTGGTTCGATGATTCAATAAAAAAGAATAAAAAATACATCATCAATTCGGGCTGCGAGCGATTCAACGAAATAATAAAATTGTTCAGATATATTTAGAAATCAATGAAGATGGATTAATGAAGTAAACTTTTTGCAAACCTACAATGCTGATGAAAATGCGGAAGCAATGTAGCCGGAAAATGAACCAGATAATGAAATGATTATGAAGAAGTCAGGTTTGCAGAAAGTTTTAAAAATTAAAATGATAGTTCAATCATAGTTTAAAAAAATGAAGAGGAATTAATGTTATGAACTTTTTGCAAACCAAAAATGTAGACGAAAATGCAGATGCAATGAAGCAGAAAAAAATGAACCAGACAATGAAATGATAATGAAGAAGTCAGGTTTGCAAAAAGTTTTATTAAACCAAAAATCAAGAAAATGAATTTCAACAATTTATTAAAAATAGCCTGGAAAGCCATTCTCCTCAACAAAACCAGAGCAATGTTGACAATGCTCGGAATCATCATTGGTGTGGCTTCCGTGATCGCGATGTTGGCAATTGGAGAAGGTTCCAAAGAAAGCATCAAAAAGAATATTTCCAGTATGGGCGCCAATCTCATCACAATTCGTCCAGGAGCAGGAATGATGGGCGGCGTTCGTTCCGACCCTTCCGCGATGCAGACTTTGACTTTAGTAGATTACAACGCTCTGAAATCTCAAGCAAAACTCATCAAAGAAATTTCACCATTGGTCAACGGAAGCGGACAAAGTATCGCAGGTTCCAACAACTGGCCAACTTCTATTTATGGAGCTTCTCCGGAATATTTGAAAATCCGAGATTGGGGCGTAGATGAAGGTTCTATGTTCACAGAAGACGATATTGAATCGTATACAAAAGTGGCCGTTATCGGGAAAACCGTTCAGGAAAATCTCTTCCCGAATGAAAATCCGATTGGGAAAATGATTCGTTTCAAAAATATTCCGTTCAAAGTGATTGGCGTTTTGAAGGAAAAGGGCGAAAACACATTCGGGCAAGACCAAGATGACATTATTATTGCGCCTTACACGGCGGTTCAGAAAAGAGTTTTGGCGCAGACTTACCTTCAGTCGATTGTGGCTTCTTCTCAAAGTGAGGAAGATTCTGAAAACGCGGTGAATGAAATCAAATCCATAATGGAAAATCAGCACAAGATAAAATCTGATGAAGACAACGATTTCAATGTCTCTTCTCAGCAGGAGATTATCTCGATGTTCAGTTCAACCAGCGAAATGTTGACGATTCTTCTCGTTGCGATTGCGAGTATTTCCTTATTGGTCGGCGGAATCGGAATTATGAATATTATGTACGTTTCCGTAAAAGAAAGAACCAAAGAAATCGGTCTGAGAATGGCGATTGGAGCGAAAGGAAATGACATCTTGATGCAGTTTTTGATAGAATCAGTTTTAATTTCCATTACAGGTGGAGTACTTGGTGTTTTGATTGGCTTGATTTCTACATTTTGTATCAAACAATTTGCAGGCTGGCCGGTCAGTGTTACAGCGAGTTCAATTGTGATTTCTTTTGTAGTTTGTACAATTACAGGTGTTTTCTTCGGTTGGTATCCTGCGAGAAAAGCGGCGCAGAGTGACCCGATTGACGCTTTGAGATACGAGTAATCGTTGATGTTTTTTGGTTGATAGTTGTTAGTAATTTTAAAAATGAAAAAGAATTATGCTGGAAAAAATCTTAAATTCACTTCTTGAAAACTTTCACAAATCCAATATTTTTAAGGGTTTGAATAAATTCAAGTTTTAAAAAATCAACGATGTGTCTGAATTTATTTAAGTTATTTTCTCGCTGATTTAACAGATTTCGCAGATGGCAATATTTGAAAATCTGCGAAATTTGCATAATCTGCGAGAGCTTTTAACAAATTTAAAAAAATTCTAACCTGCAATTTTTTAATCTAATTTAAAAATGATAAACCTAAAAAATAAAAACCTCGAAATCAGCCTTCATCTTTTGATTTGGCTGGTTTTGTTCTTCCTTCCTGCGGCGTTCACCATTGGTTCGGAGACGGATTGGAGTGCGATTTTCAGGCACTTTTGGTTGCAGTTGTTTTTCCTTGCGATTATATTTTATCTCAATTATTTTATTATTGTCAAATGGCTTTTTGAGGATAAAAAATTGTGGTTTTTTGCATCCAATTTTTTGTTATTGATTTTATTAATTTTTGTAAAAGGTCAGATTTTCGAATTACTCGAACCAGACCGACCAAAAATGCTGGGAAAACGTCCACCAGACGGAATGCGTTACTTTTTCGATTTCCTGATTTATCTGATTCCTGTTGCGTTTTCGATTGCTATTAATGCCAGTAAAAAAATGCAGAAAGCAGAAGAAATGAAGATCGAAGCGGATAATATCAAACTGCAGTCTGAACTTAAACATTTGAAATATCAGTTACAGCCGCACTTTTTCTTTAATTCTTTAAATAACATTTATTCCTTGATTGATTTTGATTCTGAAAAAGCGAAACAAAGCATTCATAGTTTGAGTAAATTGATGCGACATCTTTTATATAAAACAGATGTTGATAAAATCAGCCTTTCGGAAGAAATTGATTTTCTGAATAAATACATCGATTTAATGTCGCTGAGACTCAATGATAAAACGAAAGTTTATACTAATTTTCCAACGAACATTCCGAGTTTGGAAGTTGCTCCATTGTTGTTTATTTCGATTGTTGAGAATGCTTTTAAACACGGAGTTTCTGCAACTCAACATTCGGATATTAGTTTTAAAATGGAAGTTATCGAAGATGAAATTCAGTTCACGGCTTCCAATTCGAATTTTCCAAAAACGGATACGGACAAAAGCGGTTCTGGAATTGGCATCGAAAATCTGAAAAAAAGACTTAACTTGCTTTATCCCGAAAAACACGAGTTCCATTCTTGCCTGAACGAAGGAATGTACATTGCAGAAGTGAAATTGAAAACGAATTAAGATGAAAAAAATAACCTGCCTAATTGCCGACGACGAACCAATGGCTTTGAACTTAATCGAAAGTTATATTCTGAAAACACCTTTTCTGGAACTGAAAGCCAAATGCAACAGTGCAATTGAAGCGATGCAAATTTTGGAAGAAGATAAAGATGTTGATTTATTTTTTTTAGATATTCAAATGCCGGATTTGACAGGTCTGGAATTTTCAAAACTGCTTCCTCAAAATAGTCGCATGATTTTCACGACCGCTTTTGACCAATATGCTATTGATGGTTACAAAGTGAATGCTTTGGATTATCTATTGAAACCTTTCGATTATAATGAATTTCTAATTGCTGCCACAAAAGCCCGAAATTATTTTGAATCTCGGCAATCTGTTTCAATCGTAAAACCCGAAAAAAAGCAAGAATTTTTCTTCGTAAAATCAGAATATAAACAGATTAAAATCAATTTTTCCGAAATCCTTTATATCGAAGGTTTGAAGGATTATGTGAAAATTTATCTGAAAGACAATCCAAAACCGATTCTTACTTTGATGAGTCTGAAAAAGCTGGAAGAAGAATTGCCTTCTGAAAATTTTATGAGGATTCATCGTTCTTACATTATCGCTCTCGATAAAATTGAAGCAATCGAACGAAATCACATCGTCATAGGAAAAGAACAAATCGCCATCGCTCCTAACTACAAGGATTCTTTGATGGAATATATTGGTGGAAAGAGTTTGTAAATTCCTCTCTTTTTGGAGGGGCGGTTTACAAAATTTCTATAATCCTCTGATTCATATTATTCAAAGAAAAAGTTTCATCTTTCAATTTCCCATTCATTGCTTTTGCTAATGGAGATTCAGGAGAAATACAAATGATTTTTTGATTTTCAAAAGTGATTTCGCCTAAAGAAACAGAGATAAAAAATAAACCTCTTTCTGTTTTTACAATTGCTCCTTTTTCAGCTTTATAAGAAGATTTTACGAGAATTGTTTTTAAAAAATCCTGCTGTTTCAGAACTTCATTCAATTGAACCTGTAGATTGTTGATTTCCTGTTGTAGCATTTCTCTTCCCGTCTCATACTTATCGCCCATTGAACTTTTTGTATCGTTGTTAGAAGCTCGGGTTTCAGCAATTAGCTTTTCGAAATTGTTGATTTTATCGGAGAGTCTTTGATTGATTAGTTTAATCAATTCTGTCTTATTCATATCAAACTAACTTTAAACCTAAGTTTTTAGCTTCATTAATAACAAAATCCCTCGCTTCAGCTTTATCATTTTTGATCTCGCCTTCCAAGATAGCTTCTTTCACTTTTTCTTTCAGAATTCCGATTTCTCTTCCAGGTTTCAGGTTGAACATTCCCATGATTTCTTCGCCTGAAATTGGTGGCTGGAAATTCCTCACTTGATCTTTTTCTTCGACTTCTTTTATTTTCTTCGCCACATATTCGAAGTTCTTTTTGAATTTGGCTTGCTTAGAATAATTTTTGGTAGTGATATCCGATTTGCAAAGTGTGAAAAGGTCCTCCATATCTTCCCCAGAATCAAAGAGCAATCGTCTCAATGCAGAATCAGAAGCATCGTCGGTGATTAGTGCAATTGGCCTTGCATGCATTCTTACCAATTTTTCAACATATTTTTGTTCTCCTCCTAGAGGAAGTTTCAGACGTTTGAAAATTGGTTTTATCATCTTCGAACCCAGAAATTCGTGACCGTGGAAAGTCCAGCCAATTCCCTCAACAAACTTTTTGGTCGGTGCTTTTCCAATATCGTGAAGCAACGCTGACCAACGCAGCCAAAGCTTATCTGTACTTTGCGAAATATTGTCAACCACTTCCAAGGTATGATAAAAATTATCTTTATGCGTTTGTCCGTCAATATCTTCAATGCCTTTCAGAGCGGTAAGTTCTGGGAGAATATAATTTAAAAGTCCCGTTTCTTCCAATAATTTCAAACCTTTGGATGGTTTTTCAGAAAGTATTATTTTATTGAATTCAACCATAATACGTTCCATAGAAACGATTTTCATTCTTTCAGCTTCTTCTTTGATGGCTTTCAAAGAATTTTCTTCGATTTCGAAATCCAAAGTTGTTGCGAATCTGATGGCTCTCATCATTCGCAAAGGATCGTCGGAATAGGTCTGATGCGGTTCCAAAGGCGTTCTAAGGATTTTTTTTGTTAAGTCCTGCATTCCGCCAAATGGGTCAATCAATTCTCCAAAATTATCTTTGTTGAGAGAAATCGCCATCGCATTAATCGTAAAATCTCTGCGTTTTTGGTCATCTTCAATTGTTCCGATTTCGACAGATGGTTTTCTGGAATCCTTGCTGTAACTTTCTTTTCTGGCGCCCACAAATTCAAGTTCCAGGTCTTTGTAACGAAACATCGCCGTTCCGTAGGTTTTGAAAACCGCTACTTTTGTTTTTGGGTCAATTTCTTGTGCAATACTTTCTGCGAGTTCTATTCCGCTGGATTCAGTCACGAAATCAATGTCTGTTGGTGCTTTTCTTTGCATCAACAAATCTCTTACAAATCCGCCAACTGCATAAATAGATTGTCCGTTTCTGTCGGCAACTTCAGAAATGACTTTGAAAAGTTTGAGGTTCTTATTTTGATTAAGGTTTATGAACATTTTATGATTTCAAATGAATTGGTACATTCGTCACGTCGAGTAGTTCCGATTTATCGGGGCGTATCGAGAAGTCATTTGACCTAGTTCTCGATACAAAATTAATCTCCATTAGCATTACAATTAATTTTTACTCGAACTGACGAAACAAAAAATTTTCTAATTCAACGGCAAAGATAATTGTTTTTAAATTTTACCTTATTTTCTGATAATCAGGACTTTTTGTCTTTTTATGTTACTTGGAGAATTAGAAATCAGACATTTTGCTATGAAAATACAAGCGGTATTCTTTTTGAGATTATGGTAAATACAAAAAAGTAGTTTTTTTTCATAGTTTATTTTTCCGGCGGATGGTCTTGCAAAAGGTCATCCGCCGGTTTGTTATTCGCGAAGGATCTTGATCTGGTTATTATTCCATACTTTGATGACAGACGAACCGGAAAATTCCGAAACTTTGTCCTGATTGTCTTCTACTATATAGTCAACCGATTTTTTGATTTCGTCTGAGATATCGCTGAATTTCATTGGGGATTTTTGCCCGCTGAGATTAGCTGATGTCGAAACCAAAGGTTTGTTGAGTTTTGTGATCAGTTTTTTACAATAATCATTCTTTACGATTCGGATGCCTACACTTCCATCTTCTGATAATAATTCTTTGGGAAGATTCTTTGGGTTTTCATAAACTATGGTTACTGGTTTCTCGCTCAAATCAATGATTTGCCAGGCCATTTCAGGAACATCCACCAAGTCCTGCAATCGCTTTTCGGATTCTACTAATATAATGAGAGACTTGTTTTGCTCTCTTTTTTTGATGTCGAATATCTTTTTGATGGCCTCCGGATTGGTCGCATCACAACCAATTCCCCAAATGGTATCAGTAGGATAGAGTATGGTTCCGCCGGATCGTAAAATTTCTATTGCTTGTGTAAAATCCATTTTGAGTGTCGATTTTGGGAATTTTCTAATGTTAATTGCCAATTAAAACTGTAAACCATTGATATCAGAAGGTTTGACTGTTTTAGGCGATTTTTTCAGTTAAAATTATCTATTGCAAATTTAACAATAAATGAACGGATTTTTAAAAACTATTAACCTGTTCAATTTAATTTAACATAATAACGTTTTTCGTAATGCTTAATTAAAGATTATTTAAAAATTCTTATACATTCTGGTTGCTTTCCATATCATTTCTTTGGCAACGAAGAAAAAGGAAAGTAAAAAAATGAAAACAAAAACTATAAGCATAAGTGCTTTGTTTCTTTGTATGTCAACCACAGTTTTGTTGGCGCAATCTACCCAAGATACTGTAAAGGGTGAAAAGAAAATCGATGAAGTGAAGATTATCGGAACTTCTAAAAAAGGGACTGAATCCAACATCATTGCTACTCAGAGAAAATCTGTGGAAGTGATAGAAAGAGTAGGAGCTGCTCAATTAGAAAAGCAAGGTATTGGGGATGTGGCAACTGCTGTTACGAAAGCTACCGGAACTCAGAAACAAGAAGGTAGCGGGCAGATAGTGATCCGAGGTTTAGGAGATAGATATAACTCTACGACATTGAATGGATTAATCATTCCATCCGATAATCCTGAGTTTAAAAATATTAATCTCGAAATTTTTAAAACCTCAATTGTAGAGTACGTTTCTCTGGATAAGGTTTATAATCCAAGACTTTCTGGAGACTTCGGTGGTGCTAATATCAATATTGTTTCCAAAGAACATTCTGGGAAACCTTACTTCAAAGTAGGAATGGGTAGTTCTGTTAATCTACAGACTTTCGACAAGACTTTCCGAGTACAAGATGGTAATCCTGGATTTTTTGGATATAAAGAATCAAAGTTCAACAAATCAGGATATCCTTTCAATACGAAATGGAATTTCAAAACTGCAGATAATCCTTTTAATTCCAATATGGATTTTGAAACAGGATTCTCATTGGGCAAACTATCTGTCTTTGCTTATGCTGGTTTTGAAAATAACTATACATACAGCAAAGGAAAAGAAGGTTTTTTTGATTCCAACGGCGACGCAATCAAAGAATTGAATTCTGAAAGATATGTTTATAATACGAATACAACAGCTTTGTTGAACTTAGTTTATAAATTGAATTCTAGAAATAAGATTGGCTTCACATCTAATTTTATTCATTCATCAGAACAAGATGCTCGTTTCTTCAAAGGTTATATGAGAGAGATTGGTCTTGATGTTTTTATAAATAGAGGTGATAATAAGATAACATCTACATTGATAAACCAATTATACGGTAACCATAAAATAGGTGATACTTGGGTTGCCGATTGGGGATTGGGATATAATATTCTTAATAGCAAAAGACCAGATAGACTGCAAAGTACAATAGATGCGGAAAACCTTATACTTAATACAGGAAGTATCGTAAATAACCATCGTTATTTTGATGATTTGAAAGATAACACGGTTAATGGATTTTTGAATGTTTCAAAACAATTTGATAATCTAAAAGTTAATGTTGGATATAATGCGATTCATAAAGAAAGAAAATTCAATAACACAACGATTGGTATCAATAGAGTAGGCTATTCTTCACAAGTAGATCCTAATGATATTGATGCATTCATTAATGCATTGAATGATTCTAACTTTACTTACGGAACTTTCCAGGATCCAAGTAACAAGTTTGTTCCTTTCTTTTATAATTTCACACAAAACATTCAGTCTGGTTATTTGAATTTGGATTATAAATTCAGTGACAAGTTTATTGTTCAGCTAGGTGGAAGATATGATTATGTTAACATCGAGAGCAAGTGGAATGACATCATTTCCAGAGCTGGTAAAAAGAACAAATTATACAATAAATTTTTACCAGCTCTTAATGCAAAATACAGCATTAATGATAGACAAAACTTAAGATTATCTGCATCCAAAACTTATACATTGCCTCAGCCAAAAGAATTGGTTCCGATTGCATATTATGATGTAACAACCAATGTTTATGGTAATCCCAATCTATATCCATCAGATAACTATAATCTTGATTTGAAATGGGAAGTGTTTCCAAGGGCTGGTGAGATTTTCTCAGTCACTGCGTTTGGGAAATATATCCAGAATCCAATTGCAAGAACAACCTATTCTACGGCAGCTTCCAGTGATATGACCTACTTCAATATTGCAAATTGGGGATATGTTTTTGGAGCAGAGATGGAAATTAGAAAGGATATTTATCAATGGGGTGATTCTAAATTATACACATTCCTTAACGGAACTTATATGCACTCTCAGCAGAAGCTAAAATCAGAGGCAGAATTTGCTAAAGAAAATGAAGAAAAGGTGATTACTTTCAGCGGTCAACAGAAAGACGATGTTCAAGGTGTAGCAGATTTTTTAGCCAATGTAAACTTAGGCTACAACCAAAAATTTGGTTATGAAAAAAGTAATTCTGTAGACTTTGTAGTTACTTATTCTTACGTTGGGAAAAGTCTATTTGCCCTGGGTACAAACAAAGTAGGTAATTTTTATGAAAACCCGATTCATCTTTTGGATACAACAATCAAATTTAATTTAAAACAAATTGGTATCGGTGTAACAGCAAGAAACTTGATCAATTCAGAAAACAAAGTAGAGCAAATAAATGAGGCAGGTAGTTTTACACACAGGAGCTATACCAAAGGAAGACAAATCGGTCTCAACTTATCTTATAAATTTTAATAATAAATAATCTAATAAAATTGACTTATGAAAAAGAACTTTTTAAAAGCAGCTTTCTGCTTAACGCTTATGGCATCAGTATCTACAGTATATGTGTCTTGTAGCAGTGATGATGATGAAACTGTAGTAACCAACCCGGAAGCATATGCCAATCCAAATGATTGGAAAGGTGAGATACCAGCTGGTGTTAATTTAACTTTGGATGCTTCTAAGACTTATAAATTAACAGGTAAACTTTCTGTTTTGGACGGTGCTACACTTACAATCCCTGCAGGAACCAAAATCGTTGTAAGCGAGGGTGCAAATTATCTAATGGCAGAGAGAGGATCAAAATTGTTTATCAACGGTACAGCATCTGCACCAGTTGTTTTTGAAGGAGCTAATCCGATCCCAGGATCTTGGGGAGGTATTGTTGTATTAGGAAAAGCGCCAAGTAATAGAAGTGCTTCTGGAACATCCACTTCAGAGTTAGGAGATAAAATTTATGGAGGGACAGATAAAACGGATAACTCAGGGTCTATCTCTTATGTAGTAATTAAACATAGTGGTTACAAATACAACCCAGAAAAAGAATTCAACGGACTTTCTTTATTTGGTGTAGGTAGTGGAACGAAGGTATCTTATGTATATGTGACTGATGGTGCAGATGATGCAGTAGAATTCTTTGGAGGTAACGTGAACGCTGATCACTTGGTGCTTTTAGGTGTTGGAGATGATAGTTTTGACTGGACAGAAGGATGGCAAGGAACTGCAGAATATGTTTATGCTTCAAGAAAGAAAGAATATCTTAATGCTACTGAACCGGGAAATAGAGGTATAGAAGCTGATACACAAGATACAGATCCTAATACAACTTTTGGTAATGGTGCTTCTAATCCTACAATCAAAAACTTCACTCTAATTGGTAATACAAAAGGATCAGAATCTCAAGCATTGAAATTGAGAGCTGGAACAAACGGTAAATTTGATAACGTAGTACTTGCTAATTTTTCTACAGGGATTGATTTCCAAACAATGAGAACACACGATTGGTTTAAATCAGGTTCTTACATGACGAATATTAGTTTTGTAAATATTGGAACAAACTGGAAATGGTCAACTTCAACTTCAGATACAGTTACTAATCCAGATTTATCAGGAGTATTTACTACAAATACTTCGGCTACAGGTGCAGGAAGTGGAACTTCATTGCCAGATTGGGCAAAAGGCTGGACGGGTCTTACAAGCTTCACGCCTGCTGACGCTGGGAACTAATCCCCAAACAGAAAAAATTTCTTTTTTCTTCATATCAAATCAAATTTTTTTGAACCTGCAGGTCCTCTGCAGGTTTTTTTTGAGAAAAGAATATGGACAGTCAACATTAGAATCATACTTCTTGCGAAAAGAAATATAATATCCGCATAGAGAAATATAACTTCTATAGAAAGAAATATGATATCAGCGGAGAGAAATATAATATCTGCAGAAAGAAATATCATATACTCAAAAAGAATTATAATATCCGCAGAAATTATTTTTACAATGGAAAACAGAAATACCATTGCAAAAATTCCGAAATTTGCAGACAACCGACAACTATCGATATGAACATCATCCTCGCATCCACATCCACGCTCTATGGCGGACAATATCTCGAATATCTCAAACCCGAACTGGAAAAGCTTTATAACGGGATTGATGAGATCCTTTTCATCCCCTTTGCCAGACCCGGTGGCATCTCCCACGAAGATTATACCACCAAAGCCAAAGACTTTTTCTCAAAGATCAATATCAATGTGAGAGGTCTTCACGATTTTCAGGACAAAGCAGCCGCCATTCATTCTGCCCAAGCATTCTTCACGGGCGGAGGCAACACATTTCTCCTCGTTAAAACACTCCACGAATTAGGATTGATGAACATCCTGAAACAAAACATAGAATCAGGAAAACCTTATCTCGGGTGCAGCGCAGGAAGCAACATTGGCGGTATTAACATTAAAACCACCAATGATATGCCGATTGTCTATCCGCCAAGTTTCGATTGCATGGGGCTCGTTCCGTTCAACATCAATCCCCACTATCTCGATCCCAATCCGGAAATCAAACATAACGGAGAAACCAGAGAAACCAGAATCAGAGAATTCCTTACTCAAAACGATATCAAAGTTATCGGGCTAAGGGAAGGAAACTGGATCAGGAGAATTGATGATAAAATTACCGTTGAGGGTACAGAAACAACCAGAATTTTCGAAGTAGGAAAAGAACCTTACGAAGTAGTATCGGGAACAGAATTATAAAAGCTATGCAATGAAATCGCCATGATTTGCAAACGCAAACATCAATGAAGATTACAGCGATTGCATATGGCCTTTGAAATAATAAAATCTACATATGAAAAAAAATATCGGATTCATATTCTTAATGGTCGGTCAATTGTATTTGGCCCAACATCAGTTCGAGATCAGGAACGGCTCAAAACAATTCGATGCAAAGGTCACCGTTCAGACCTGTGAGGGTGACACCTGCAGCGGAGAAGGCTCCATAGAGCTGATAGATAAAAAAACAAGAAAAGTGTTCCAGACCTTAACATCGGAAGACCTCTATTTTTATCTGAACGAAGATCAAAAGCCAAGCGTCAATGTTATCCAGTTGTACAATGAGCAGAGCCCGCTGATCTTTGACGATTTTAATTTTGATGACACAGAAGATATTGCTGTAAGAAACGGAAATCAAAGCGGCTATGGCGGACCTTCTTATGATATTTACGTTTACAATTCCACCAGGAAACAATTTGTTCCCAGTGAAGAATTAACCGCTTTGGCCTACGAAAATCTCGGGATGTTCCAGACAGACCAAAAGCGCAAGCGTATCATCACTTTTGCAAAATCCGTTGTTGCTGGCATATCACGACAGAGTATGCGGTAATTCCCAAGAAAGGATTGCAGAAAGTCTATGAGCTTGAAGAAGATGCAATGGGAGGAGAGTATGTGACCGTTACTACAAGAAATCTCATCAATAATAAATGGTCAAGTAGATCAAAAAAATATAAGATCAAAGATTATTACAAAGATTAAAAATGAAGATACAGAAAGAAATAGATTTCATCCTGGCAGTCGATGCGTTGAAAAATGTACAGAGAAGAAATTACAACGCAGACGATTCCCGAAGAGAAAATACAGCAGAACATAGCTGGCAGATCATCATATTGGCTCAGATCCTCTTTCCTTACGCCAAAAACAATGCAGACATCAATTTATTAAGGGTGATGAGAATGTTGTCCATTCATGATCTGGTAGAGATCGATGCCGGCGATACTTTTCTATTTGATGAAGAAGGGATGAAAGGGAAATTCGAAAGAGAAAAACTGGCCGCGAAAAATATATTCGGCATTTTAGATGAACCGCTTTCTTCAGAATTCTATGATCTCTGGATAGAGTTCGAAGAAGAGAAAACCCCGGACGCCATTTTTGCCTGCGCTATTGATAGGATAATGCCATTTATCCTCAATTCTCATACTTCCGGAAAAAGCTGGACAGAAGCCGGAGTCACCGAAAAACAGGTCAGGAATATGTTGGAAAATGCTATCTGCAGAGCTTCAGACGAGATGGAAGAATGTTTCCGACTGCTGATGAAAAAATGTTTCGATGAGAACAAATTTTCTTAAAAAATATTAGCTCGTAAATAATAAAGGCTTCCAAGATCTGGAAGCCTTTATTGATATTTTAAAATAAAAATTTTATTTATTTCTCTGGCGTTTGTTTTACCGGCACATTTTTAACAGGCGCTTCAGATTTCACAGGAGTAGGGATTGATGGGGCTACTTGAGATGGCTTTCCTGTAAGAATGATACTTAGGAAGATCAAAACAACGATCGTTGTTCCCAAGGTCCAGGTTGCTTTCTCCATAAAGTCGTTGGTTCTTTGAACCCCGAAATTAGCAGCAGATGCACCACCGAAAGTTCCGGAAAGACCACCTCCTTTTGGATTTTGCGCCATAATGATGATAACTAATAAAATGCTAGCAATGATAATTAGAATCATAAACAGCGTAAATATTGTGCTCATAGTATTGTCTTAATAATAAATTTTGAAGCGCAAATATATGGATTTTAAATCAATAACAGAAAACTTATTTCTTAATAAATTTCACAACGTTAGTTTCGTTGCTTAATGATTTTAATTTGATAAAATAAACACCCGTCTTCAAATTGCTAATATCAATTTTACTTCCTTTGAAATCCTTACTAAGAATCGATTTTCCATTCTCATCGATTATTTCGTAAGAGATAAAGTTCTTATCAGATTCTATATTCACAAAATCTTGGACTGGATTTGGAAAGATCTTTACAACAGCTATTTTTTTGAAGGGTCAGTGACTGCTAACAGACAAGTTGGTGGATTAGAAATTGGACCTATGGAATAATCATAAAAGATGGTGTCTTCTGTTAATACATTAACACTTTGGTAGATTGGTGATGAAACAATATTACAATTGTTAAAGCTAACATAAGCTTCATAAAAAGCAAAAGCAGATTTGTACCAACCTTCACAAACGGCAGTCATTAAATTTCCTGGTCCAAAAAAATCTACCATAGTTTCAGGTTGTACATAATTCATATATGAACAAGTACGATTCCAACTGGCAGGTGGTTTGAAATACATTACCTTTGTTGGTATTTCTCCTACAAAGTATTTCCTAGAAAATATTTGACCATTTCCTAATCTCGCTTTTAGGATAATATTCTGGTTGATCGGAACATTTACTTGATTAATTCCAGATGGAGAACTGGTAGATGGATCTGTCCCATCTGTTGTGTAATAAATTGTTCCACTTCCTGTGATTGTGGCATCATAAGGCTGAGGACTATAGTTTGTGTAATTATATGGTCCAAACTCTATTTGACAAAAAAATGATTGAAATACAATCAGAAAAGAAAAGAGTAGAAGTTTTTTCATAGGGATTAGTTTTAATTGATTATCCTCAAACTTACATAATATTTTAATAACTTCGTCCGAGTTTTTTCAAAATCAATTACTTATATAATGAAACTTAAAAAGATTCTTGCTGTAGCAGTTGCAGCGCCTTTTATGATGAATGCACAACAGGTAATGACCCCGGAAATAATGTGGACACTTAATCGCCTTGGTGTTCAGTCGGTTTCTCCGGATAATTCTTCTCTGATCTATAAAATCAGCAAAACTGACCTTAAAACAGAAAAATCTAACTCCGAAACTTTCTCGCTAGATGTTTCCGGAAAATCCACCAAAATTGATATAGGAAAGAAAAGCTTGATTCAATGGGATAATAATGGAATCTATGCTCTTGAAAATAATAAGATTTTCTTGTCCAAAGATTCTGGTAAAACTTGGTCAGAATTCTATAATGTTGGCGAAGTTGATAATATTGTGATTTCTCCGGATGGAAAAAAAGTAGCATTTAGTAAAGCTGTTCATATTGAAAACCTTTTAGGAAAAGATAAATACAAAGACTTACCAAAAACAACGGCACAAATCTACACAGACCTTAACCACCGTCATTGGGACGCCTGGAACGAAGGTTCTTACAATCACGTTTTTGTGGTCAATATTTCTGAATCTGCAGACAAAGCGAAAGATTTGTTGGAAGGTAAAGCTTTTGATTCGCCTCAGAAACCATTTGGCGGCGCAGAAGACTTTGTTTGGAGTCCGGATTCTTCGGAATTACTTTATGTGACGAAGGCAAAATCAGGTGCGGAATATGCTCAAAGTACCAACACAGATATTTTTGCTTACAATCTTGCTTCCGGAAAAACGACTAATCTGACGGAAGGAATGATGGGCTACGATGTGAATCCAAAATTCAGTAATGATGGGAAATTTCTGCTTTGGAACTCTATGGAAAGAGATGGTTACGAAGCAGACAAAAATGACATTGTGATTATGGATTGGAAGTCCAAAGCAAAAACTAATTTGACCAAAGCTTGGGACGAAAGTGTAACAGGCGATGTAAAATGGGCTTCGGATTCCAAATTGATTTATTTCACTTCGGCTTTCAGAGGAACTAAACAATTGTTCTCGGTTGATGTTAAAAACAAAACAGTAAAACAAATCACTAAAGGTGATTTTGATATCAATGATATTGTTTTGGAAAATAAAGGCAAACTCTGGGTAACAAAAACCGATATCAATCATAGTGCAGATTTGTTTGAGGTTGATTCTAAAGGTTCTTTGAAACAAATTACTGATATTAATAAAGATAATTACTCAAAATTAGTTCAGGGAAAATCTGAACTGAAAATGGTAAAAACTACGGACGGAAAAGAAATGGGCGTTTGGTTCCATTATCCACCGAATTTTGACCCGAATAAAAAATATCCAACTTTAGTTTATTGTCAAGGCGGACCACAATCTGGATTGACTCAATTTTTCTCCACAAGATGGAATTTCGCTTTGATGGCAGCCAATGGTTATATTGTTGTAGCACCAAACAGAAGAGGAATGCCTGGCTGGGGGGTGAAATGGAATGAAGAAATCAGCGGCGATTGGGGCGGACAACCGATTAAAGATTACTTGTCAGCAACCGATTTTGCAAAAACGTTACCTTATGTAGATGGAAACAGAGTAGCGGCTGTCGGAGCGAGTTACGGCGGTTATTCTGTGTTTATGCTGGCTGGTGTTCACGAAAATAGATTCAAGACTTTTATTGCGCATGATGGATTGTTTGATATGAAATCTTGGTATGGAACAACAGAGGAACTTTGGTTTGCTAACTGGGATTTAGGTGGAAACTATTGGCAGAAACCAACTCCGAAAGCTTATTCAGAATTTAATCCGAGTAATTTTGTAGACAAATGGAACAAACCGATTATGGTTATCCAAGGTGGAATAGATTTCCGAGTTCCTTATGAGCAAGGTCAGGAAGCTTTCCAAGCTGCAAAACTAAAAGGCCTTAAAACCAAATTTCTTTATTTCCCGAACGAAAATCACTGGGTGCTGCATCCGCAAAACGGTTTGGTTTGGCAAAGAGAATTCTTTGACTGGTTGAAGGAAACACTTTAGAAAATTTATTAAAAAAGTGTCAGAAAATCTCTGACATTTTTTTATTTTAATTACTCAATATCAACCGCCCACTTGGCTTTCCATTCTTCATTCCTCTCCAGCTTCAAAATTCCAAATTTCTCCGTCAATTCCTGATTGTGATTTTCCAAATCTGCAATGCCTTGCCAAGGTTCCAGACAAACAAAATCTGCATTTTTCGCAGCCCAAATCCCGAAATAAGGAAAATTCGAAAATGAAAAAATCACTTTATGATTATTCTTATTATTTCTCAAAATCAATTCTCGGCTTTTCATTGTGGTCATTACCAAAGCGTCTTTTGAAAATAGTTCGTAAGACAAAGGCAAAGTTTTATTGTCAAGTTCTATTGTCTGATTTTCATTGCTGATGAGGTTATCAACTAAAGGATGGATTCCCAGTTTTTCATCATCAGAAAAAGCAATTTCGTAATCGTTGTACTTTAAACCATTTTCTGTGTCGATTGCAAATCCCGGATGTGCGCCTAAAGAAAAATACATTTCTTTTTCTGACAGATTTTTCACTTGATAAGAAACATTCAGTTTATTTTCAACCAAAGTATATTTGATTTTCAAACTGAATTCGAAAGGATAGATTTTCAAAGATTCTTCATCAGATTTCAATTCACAAATAACTTCGTTTTCAGAAGAGTTTTTCATATCAAAAGTTCTTCTTCTTGCAAAACCGTGGCGTGGTAATTCGTAAGTTTTGCCTTCAAAAATATATTGTTCATTTTTCAAAGCACCAACTGTCGGAAAGAGAACGGGACTTTGTCCGCCCCAAAAATCGGGGTTTCCACTCCACATTATTTCTTTTCCGGTTTCGAGATTGATGAGAGAAGTCAATTCTGCTCCGAGTTCGTTGAAAGTTGCTTTTAGTTGATTATTCTGAATTGTTATCATTTTCTAAAATTTAATCAAATACAAATATCAACATTAATCTTTGATTTTGTAGTCTATCGTCTAAAAGTCTATTATCTATCATCTAGTTTTACAATAAATTCCTAAATTGCCGTTTTATAAGCAATAATGAAAGGTCTTAATTTTCTGAAACGTATCAATAGCTGGGTCGTATATTTTATATTGACTTCCATCGTAGCAGGAATTATTATTTCATCCAATTTCCTCATTCAGCATCTTAGAAGTAAAGAAACCGAGAGGATCAAATCCTTGGCTACAGCAATGCGTTATCTTCAGGATAGCGATGTGGATCCAAGATTCAATGAGCTGGCGCTTTATGTGATTAGTGAGAACGAGGATTTGCCAATCATTCTAACCAATAAAAAAAGAGAAGTTTTAGAAAGCCGGGGAATTTCCGAAGATATTTTGGTCGATAAAACCAAACTGCGGACCAAAATGTCTGAGATGGAAAGCAAATATCCGCCTTTCGAGATTCAGTTGCCGGATTTCAATAACCAGTATTTATATTATGATAATTCTGATTTGATGAATTATCTGCGATATTATCCTCTTTTATTAGCATTGTTTATTTCATTATATCTCGTTTTTTCATTTTGGTTTTTACGATTGTTAAAGAAAACTGACGAAGGTTTCGTTTGGGCAGGTTTAGCAAAAGAAACAGCACATCAGATCGGAACGCCACTTTCATCCATGATTGGCTGGGTCGAGATCATGAAGCTCGAAGACGAGAATGGTTTGGGGGTAAGGGAGTTGGAAATGGATGTCAACCGACTGAAGACTATTTCTGAACGTTTCTCAAAAATTGGTTCGATTCCTACGCTCAATGATTTTGATATCAGTGAAACTGTTCAGCAGAATTATGATTATTTGAAATCCAGAATTTCTACCAAAGTTGAATTTACTTTAAGGAAAACCTACGAACCTGTTTTAGTTCCACACAGTCAGATTCTGATGAGCTGGGTTATTGAAAATCTTGTAAAAAATGCGGTTGATGCAATGAAAGGCGAAGGCAAACTGGAACTTTCACTCTATAAAAAAAATAAAAATATCTATATCGACGTGACCGATACAGGCTGCGGAATGACAAAACAGCAAATCCGAAATGCCTTCAAACCTGGATTTTCCACCAAAAAACGGGGTTGGGGATTAGGATTGTCTTTGACGAAAAGAGTAGTGTCAGAATATCACAAAGGCGATGTGAGAATTGCCCAATCAGAAGTGGGAAAAGGAACAACTTTTAGGATTATTTTGAAGGAAGAGCAGAAATCTTAATATTCATAACCACATAGGCACAGAGTTTTGATTTAAGGATAAATAGATTTCTATTTTTAACTTTTTGATTTTATTCTATGTGTCTATGTGGTGAAAAATATCAGAAGTGATTAACTATTAATTCATAATCTTCCCTTGATTTCAAAATCCATATCTTTGCCGGATGAAAACCACTTTTGCAGATTTCGATTTACCGGAAAAAATTCTTGATGTTCTGGCCGATTTAGATTTATTTGAACCGACCCCAATTCAGGAAAAAAGCTTGAAACCAATCCTTTCAGGACGTGATGTGATGGGAATTGCACAAACCGGAACAGGAAAAACTTTGGCTTATCTGCTTCCTGTTCTCAAAACTTGGAAGTATAACAAAACGGGAAATCCAACGGTTTTGGTTCTCGTCCCTACAAGAGAATTGGTGGTTCAGGTAACAGAAGTTCTTGAGAAACTGACGGAAAACATCACTGCAAGAGTTATCGGAGTTTATGGTGGAAAAAACATCAATACACAGAAATTGTTGTTCAATGAGGGATGCGATATTTTGGTGGGGACTCCGGGAAGAGTAATGGATTTGTCAATTGATAATGCGATTTCTCTAAGAGAAGTTAATAAACTGATCATCGACGAATTCGACGAAATGCTGAATCTCGGTTTCCGTCCGCAATTGACGCATATCTTCGAAATGATGAAGGAGAAAAGACAGAATATCCTTTTTTCTGCAACGATGACCGAAGCTCTAGACGAGATATTGAATGAATATTTTGCGTCTCCAGTAGAGATTTCTTTGGCAAGGTCGGGAACACCTTTGGAAAAAATTGCACAGACTGCAATTCCAGTAGATAATTTCAATACAAAACTCAATTTGTTAATTCATCTTCTGAAAACTGAGGATAATCTTGAGAAGATTTTGATTTTTGCGAATAATAAAAAACACGCAGATCTAATCTTCGAAAAACTAAATGTTGAGTTTCCAGACGAGTTTGGTGTTATTCACTCCAACAAATCTCAGAATTTCCGTTTGAGAGTAATGCAGGAATTCACGAATGAAGAATTGCGTGGCGTAATTACTACGGACATTATGGCGAGAGGTCTCGATATTCCGGATATTTCACACGTTTTCAACTTCGAAGTTCCTGAAGTTCCCGAACAATACATCCACAGAATCGGTAGAACCGGACGTGCGGACAAAGATGGAATTGCTGTGACTTTCTTTACCAAAAAAGAAGAAGCACAACTTCTTGACATCGAATTATTGATGGATAAAGAAATTTCAAAATCTGAATTCCCAGAAAAAGTAACCATTTCTAAAGTGAAAATCGCTTCTGAACAGGACGATGTTAAAATGAAATTCCTGACAACCGCAAAACTCAACGAAGGAGAATCGGCTTTCCACGAGAAAAAAGACAAGAACAAGAAAGTCAATCTTGGAGGTCCTAGCAAGCGAAAAGCGCCTAAGAAATTTGGAGCCAACAGAGCGCAACAAAAGGCAAAATCTAAAGCTAAGAGAAAGAAATAAATTGAAAGAGAATCGGTATGATTCTCTTTTTTTGATTTTTCATAAATACAATTAGAATTTTTTCAATTTGAATTGTATTTTTCATTATATTTATGAAAACTAAATCTAATGAAAACTATTTTAACACTTTTTGCATTCTGGTTTTTCAATTTTAATTGCTCAGCACAATGGATTGAACAAAATGTTGGTAATATAACAGCTTCAAATTTCATAGATGTTTATGCTATTACACCAGATAATGTGATTGTTGTAGGCAATAACGGAACTATACTCAAAACAACAGATGGTGGTACAACTTGGCAACAGAAAAATTCTGGTACAACGCAAGATTTGGGAAAAATTCAGTTTCCTACATCTAATATTGGCTACATAATCGAAGCTAGTGGAAAATTACTGAAAACAAACGATGGAGGCGAAACGTGGTCGTCAATTACTTTAGATAATATTAGTTCGATATATTCTCTGTCCTGTGTGAACGAAAATCTAATTTTCCTATCCTGCATAGATTCCAACTCTAAAACTGTTTTACTTAAAAGTAATGATGGGGGTAATTCCTGGGAAAAGGTTAATGGAAATGATGCACAGGCAAAATTCTATGATATACAGTTCTTTAATGAAGAAATAGGCTATGCGACAAGTTCTTATACTCCTTATACTTACTTAAATAAAATTTTAAAAACACAAGATGGTGGTAAGAACTGGGTGGAAATTATTGAACCTTATTATTCTCCATTTAATTTTATAAATAAAGATATTGGTTTTTATTATACTAATGGTTTTTACAAAACAGCAGATGGAGGCAACAATTTTGTAAGATTAGGCTATGGCTCTATACATAATATAAAAAGTATTTTTTCCATCAATGAAAATACTGTTTGGGGTATTTTTGAAGAACAAACGATGTGCGGATGTGGCCCGCGAGGTCTGGTAAGAATGACCTACAGTCCTGAAAATGGATACCAAGAGTATCAACAAAATCATAATGCTTATATTTCATCCATCTATTTCAGTAATGTCAAAGTGGGTTACGCGGTTGGGATGGAAGATTCAAAAGCAAAGATATGGAAGAATGTACAAGCTGATTTGACCTTAGATGCCAAGGAAGATGAACTGAAAAACTCCATAAGGATCTATCCAAATCCTGCTTCGGATAAAATTACAATTTCTCTTAGTAGCCCACTTTCCAGAGAGTTCTTTGTCATTCTTGTCGATATGACAGGGAAAGTTGTTTATTCTCAAAATGTAAATAATATCAACAAAACAACTATTGACGTTCGATGCTTCTCTAAAGGGAACTATATTCTTACAATCCAAAATCAAAAACAAAGTCATTCTCAGAAAATTGTGATTAAATAAAACTTGATTTTGAATTATAAAAGACGGAAAATTAAATGAAAAAACGCCTCAGAATTTTCTTAGGCGTCTTTAGTTTTATTATTTAGTATATATTCTCAGTATTTTATCTGGAATTCCGTCAGAATTGTGGTCCATATTTTCATCGACAAGAATTTGCATTTCTGTTTTGTCAAGAGAATGAACCTTTATAGTTTCTTGAGTTAAACCGTCTATTTTGTAAGTTATCGTTTTGGCTTGTTCATTATAGCTATAATCCATTTCTTCAGAAAAACTAGTGTTTCCACATTCCCAGTTTGCGAATCACGGAAATACTCTCCAATGAACTTTCCATTATTCTTATATTTATAATTTGATTTTCTGATGCAATCAGTGTCAGGAATTGTATTGGCAGAAATAATTGACCCATCTTTTCCTGAGATAGTTCTATAATCAATGGTTTTCCAAGTTCCGACAATTATTGATTCTGATTTTTCCTCGTCATCTTTCCTACAAGAAATAATTACTAATGAAGCTAACACAAATAAAATAAGTTTTTTCACGATAATAATTTTCCACAAATAAAATGAAAATTTATTAATGAAGAAAATCAACTCCTAATCCACTTCCAAATTTCTTTCAAAGTTGCTTTGTTCCCATACATTAAAATCCCGACTCTATAGATTTTTGCCGCAATATAAACCATCAGTAGAGTAGACGCAATCAATAGAAAAATCGATAACAAAATCTCCCAAAGCGGCACACCAAACGGAATCCTCGCAATCATCGCAACCGGCGAAGTAAAAGGAATGATGGACAACCAAAACGCCATTGGTCCATCCGGATTATTCATAATCGTAAAACTTCCGTAAAGTCCTAACATCAGCGGAACAATCGCAAACATCGTGAATTGCTGCGTTTCGGTTTCATTATCAACAGCACTTCCAATCGCCGCGTACATAGAGCTGTAAAAGATGTATCCAAACAAAAAGAAAAATACAAAAACCGAGATAATACCCACGTAATTCATATCCAAAAGAATATGGGAAACTTCTGTAGCAATTTGCTGAAAATCCATATTTTTCATCATTTCACTTTGTTCAGCAGGAATATTTTTCTGCATTGCAGCAAATCCTGTATTAAGGAAAAAAGCTGCAGTCACAGACATCGCAATCCAAATAATAAACTGAGTCAAAGCCACCAAAGTCACGCCTAAGATTTTTCCCATCATCAGCTCAAAAGGCTTTATAGATGAGATGATGATTTCCACCACCCGGTTGTTTTTCTCTTCCAAAACGCTTCGCATTACTCTGACACCATAGATAATGATGAACATAAAAACGACATACATCAATCCGAAACTCAGTGCTGTCTTGATTCCGAAAGCCATATCACTTTCTGGTCGGTCGCTTTCCGTTACATTTTGAGAGATGATTTTGAAGCTTTTATCAAGATTCACGATTCTGTCTTCCGAGATGCCAAGCATTTTGATTTTTTCCTTTTTCAGAATGTTGCTAAGGTCGGTAGAAATGGCAACTTTCGTGTCAACACCAATTTTTTTATTAGTTAATAATTTTGTTCCATTTTCCAAAGCATCAAAATTCTTGTCTTTCAGTTCTGGAATAATGAGAATTCCGTCCGAACCTTTCAAATCTTTCAGGTTTTTAACCAAGGCATTTTCCGTTTTGGTAGGAACAAAAGTGTAGGTAATATCTTTCGTAGATTTCAACTGGCCTGCGAATATTCCGCTTTTGTCAACCACCTCGAATTTATATTCCGCTTCATTGGCCTTGAACATAAAACCAATCAAAGCACCGAATCCGATAATCATCAGCGGAGCAAGAAGTGTCAGAATAATAAAAGATTTTTTCTTAACCTGTGTCAGAAATTCTCTTTTCGTTATGAGGAATATATTTTTCATTATAAAATTTAAAGATTAAAAAAAATGAACTTTTGCTGAGCGAAGAGCCTTTGCTAACCTTAAAACCATTTAGTTGTCAAAAAAACTTTGCGAGCTTTGCGTTCAAACAAAATCAATTACCAATTATGACTTCACTGCATTAATGAAAACCTCGTTCATACTTGGGATTTTCTCGTTGAAGGTTCGTATCGTTCCGGTTTTCAGAAGGTCTTGAAGAAGAATGTTTTGATTCTCGGTATTTTTCAACTCAAAATTGAACAAACCATTTGCCGTTCCTATCGTTTCGATTTGGTATTTCCGCGTCAGTTCTTCCAGATTTTCAGAATTCACATCAGACAAAACTACAGAAAAAACATTCTGTTTAAATTTCTCCCTTACATCAAAAACTTTCCCGTCCAGAACTTTCTTAGAATTGTTGATCAGCGCAACAAAATCACACATTTCCTCTACGCTTTCCATTCGGTGCGTTGACAGGATAATGGTCGTTCCCTCATTTTTCAGACGGATGATTTGGTCTTTGATAAGGTTTGCATTTACAGGGTCAAAACCAGAAAAAGGCTCATCCAGGATCAACAGTTTCGGACGATGCAGAACCGTCACTACAAACTGGATTTTCTGTGCCATTCCTTTGGAAAGTTCGCTCAGTTTTTTCTTCCACCATTGGTCGATATTCAGTTGTTCGAACCAGAATTTCGCTTGCGAAAGCGCTTCCTGTCGGGACATTCCTTTAAGCTCTCCAAAATACAAAAGTTGGTCACCCACCGTCATATTCTTGTAAAGACCGCGTTCTTCCGGCATATAACCGATGTTTTTGATATGTTCCGGATTCAGTTTTTCGCCGTCTATCCAGACATCTCCTTCATCAGCTTGAGTAATTTGATTAATGATTCGGATAAACGACGTTTTTCCGGCACCATTTGGTCCAAGAAGTCCGTAAATACTCGAGGTAGGAACTTCAATAGAAAAGTCCTGAAGCGCAATTTTCTTCCCGGCGTTGTATGTTTTTTTGATATTTTCTGCTCTCAGCATACAGATATTTTTTATTTTTAGGAGCAACTAGATTTGTCCCTTGGTTCACTTTTTCAACCCGCTTTCCGCTGCAATCTTTTTGTTTTCCGAAGAAAAACAAAAAGGATTTCCACTATAATCGGGGCTATGTTGAGGTTTTGTCTTTCTTATCAACCGATTTTTAAAACCTCACAAAATTAGTTTAAAAAAGACAAAAATGTTACAGAATACGAAATTCAAAATATGATATTAATTCTTTGATAAGCGAAGCGCCTTTGTGAACCTTAAAAAATGTTTTCAATAATTTCAAAAAATCTTTGCGGACTTTGCGTTCAAAATTCCCATAAACAACTATTTTATTTTAAATTTGCCAAAGCCAAAAGCCAACCATTATGACTCAAGAATTTTTGGGAAATTCCCAATTCCAGATATCCAATCAACACGTTTCCGCAAGCTGTCCTTCCAATATTGCACTCATCAAATATTGGGGAAAATACGAAAATCAAATTCCTGCCAATCCAAGTATCAGCTATACTCTGAATCATTGCAGAACCAATACGACAATGGAGTTTTTTGCTGGAGAAGAATTTTCTGTACAGACTTTTTTAGCAGGAAATGAAGAACAAAAATTCGCAGAGAAAATTGAAAAATATTTCAGAAACATCGAGCAATATCTGCCTTGGATTCTGAAAGGAAAATACATCATCAAAACTGAAAATACATTTCCGCATAGTTCTGGAATTGCAAGTTCAGCTTCTGGTTTCGGAGCGATCGCCAAATGTCTGATGAATCTTGACGGCATTTTTTCAAATAAAGAAGGCTTCGAGAGCCTCAGCCTGACAACCGACAATGATGTCATCCTGAGCGGAGTCGAAGGACAACCAGCAATTAGCAACAAAAAAGCCAGTTTCTTGGCAAGATTAGGAAGCGGAAGCGCTTGCAGAAGTCTTTATGAAGGTTTGGTAGTTTGGGGAAAAACTGAAGAAGTGGAAGGTAGTTCAGATTTGTTTGCTGTTCCTTATAATAATGATGAGATTCATCCGATTTTCAAAAACTTCAATGATTGGGTTTTATTGATTCACGAAGGTCAGAAATCGGTTTCTTCAACCGTTGGTCACGGCTTAATGAACACCAATCCTTATGCTGAAAGACGTTTCCAGGAAGCTCACGAGAATTTTACCAAACTGAAAACGATTCTTTCATCCGGCGATATGGAAGGTTTCATCAAATTGGTTGAGCACGAAGCTTTGACACTACACGCAATGATGATGATGAGCAATCCGGCTTTTATCCTGATGAAAACAGGAACTCTGGAGGTCATCAATAAAATTTGGGATTTCAGGAGAATTACCGGTTTATCATTATTCTTCACACTGGATGCCGGCGCGAATGTCCATTTACTTTTCCCGAATGATATCGACAACGACAGAATCACAGATTTTATCAAGACAGAACTGATTCCATTGACCCAGAAAGGTGGAGTAGTGAGAGATGTGATGAGGTTTTAAAACCACAAAATTTGTCATTCCGGAGGAATCTCGACACAGAATAGCCCTGCTTTAGATTCCTACGGAATAACGATAAACTTAATAAAAACACAACACAAATGATTGAATTTCCGGAAGGTGTTTATACTTTTTACGTTTATATTTTGACCAATAAAAACAGAACGGTTCTTTATACAGGTGTAACAAATAATCTTCATATAAGATTACATCAACATAAAACTAAGACAAATCCAAATAGTTTTACAGCGAAATATAATATTGAATTTTTAGTTTATTATGAAAAGTTTGGCTGGATTCAGCAGGCAATTGAACGTGAAAAGGAAATAAAGGATTTGTCTAGAAATAAAAAATTGGAATTAATAAGAATTCAGAATCCTAATTTGGATTTTTTGAATCATTTATTTCAGCAACAGTTTTAAATAACCATATAGTTTGTCATCCCGGAAAAATCTAGACTGTTGAGATTCCTCCGGAATGACAAAATTGTGGATAATCAATATTATTAATTATGAAAAAATTCACAATACTATTTCTACTAATCATTTCCTTTTTCGGAAATGCACAAACCGTTACAGAACCAAAAAATAATCCTGAAAAATGGTCTCAACCTTATGAGCCTTTCAGAATTGTGGGGAATTTGTATTATGTCGGGACTTATGATCTGGCGTCTTATCTTATTGTTACGAACAAAGGGAATATCCTTATTAATACAGGTTTAGCCGATTCTTATCCGCAAATCAAAGCAAATATTGAGAAGTTAGGATTCAAATATAAAGACATCAAAATCCTGGCTTTGACTCAAGCGCATTTTGACCATATGGGCGCAATGGCTGATATCAAAAAAGAAACCGGCGCAAAACTTTATGTTGACGAAGCTGAATTAGCAGAACTGAAATCCGGCGGGAAATCTGACTACGAATTGGGAAAATATGGTGTGACATTCAAACCATTAACGCCTGATTTTCTTTTGAAAAATAATGATAAAATCAAATTAGGAAATACGACTTTGACTTTGCTTCATCACCCCGGTCACACAAAAGGTTCCTGCAGTTTTATATTCGAAACCAAAGATAAAGACAGAACTTATAAGGTTTTGATTGCGAATATGCCATCCATCATCATCGACCACAAATTCTCTGATGTTCACGCTTATCCTGATATGCAAAAAGATTATGCTTATACTTTGGATGCGATGAAAAAAATAGATTTCGATTTATGGGTTGCTTCGCACGCAAGTCAGTTCGATTTGCATGAGAAACGTAAATCAGGAGATGCTTATAATCCAAAAGTGTTTATGGATAAAGAAAATTATTTTAAGTATCTGAAAGAATTGGAAAATGATTACTTGGAAAAATTGAGAGAGGAATCGAAATAAAAATACTTTGTACTTAGTACATTTTAAACTATGCAAATCCACCATATCGCCATTATTTGTTCAAATTATGAGATTTCCAAAAAATTCTATACAGAAGTTTTAGGACTTAATATCATTCGTGAAGTTTATCGTGAGGAAAGACAGTCTTACAAGCTGGATTTAGCAATCGGAGACCATTACGTTATTGAATTATTTTCTTTCCCCAATCCGCCAAAACGTCCTTCAAGACCAGAAAGTTGTGGACTTCGTCATCTCGCTTTTTCGGTTGAGAATGTTGGGGAAAAGAGGAATGAATTAATACAAAAAGGTTTGGATTGCGAAGAAATCAGAATCGATGAATTTACCGATAAGAAATTCTTTTTCACTTCGGATCCGGACGATTTGCCTTTGGAGTTTTATGAAAATTAGATCTCTGAGATAATAGACGGATAGATGATAGACTTTTAAAATCATTTATCAATTATCATTTATAATCAATGTGCGTAACCAGTCAGAAAACTCACGGTCATAATCGCTAAAACAATCATTGATATTATAACATAAGTATAATCCTTCTCTTTCAGATAACCAATTAATGCAAAAATAATCCTTACTAATGGCGTGAGAATTAAAAGCAAGATTCCCAATTGGATGATTGCCATTCCTTCGCCTTTACAAAGCGAATCCCAAAAACTCCCCCAGACTTTCTCAGAAGAATTTCCCATATCCAGCATTTTGTACTTTTTAGGCATCACAAAACCTTCCGAAAAAAGCTTGATAAAACCAATCAGAGAAGTCGCTACAGAGAGGATCACCCCCAATCTTAGTAGATTTCCAACAGAACGGTTTAGGTCAACATCTGTAAATGGTCTTGTTCTCATTAATGGAAATTTTTATTGATACCGTTGTACATCATATAAATTGAAAGAATAGTGATTACGATTGCGAAAAATACTTTCAGCTTCTTCGTTTTGGAAATCATCAAAGTTTTTGAACCAATAAAACTTCCTACAACTACACCAATCAAAACCGGCGCAGCAATAACAGGAATAATCTGCCCTCTTTGAAAATAAATCAAAGCGCCAGCAACAGCCGTTACACCAATCATAAAATTACTGGTTGTTGTAGAAACTTTGAAAGGTAATTTCATCATATTGTCCATCGCCAAAACCTTCAAAGCACCGGAACCGATTCCTAAAAGACCGGACATTGCGCCTGCAAAAACCATCATCAAAAATCCTGGGATCGTATTTCTTGAAGCATAATGTTTGATGCCGTCTTTATCTGGAAAAGTCCCGTAAAGCTTAAGCTTATCGGCCAAACTTCCTTTGATCAGTTCTTCCTGATGGTCTGGTTTTCCTTTTAGATTTAATAAAACGGTCAGAATTAGAATACTCGCAAAAATAATCCCGATTGTATTCGGGTTCAGAAATCCTGAGATCAAAGCACCGGAAACTGCTCCAGCGGTTGTCGCAATTTCCAGGAACATCCCGATTCGCATATTCGTAAAACCTTCTTTCACAAACGCAACTGCTGCTCCGGAAGATGTTCCGATAACCGAAATGAGAGATGCTCCAATCGCATAATGCATTGGAACCCCGAAACCTAACGTCAGTAAAGGAATAATGATAACGCCACCGCCCAAACCTGTGAGAGAACCCATCAATCCGGCTGCGATAGCTCCAATAAATAGAATTATGATTTCTGACATTGGGCAAATATAAAACTTTGAAAAATATTTTTCCCTGCAAATAGTGACATTTTTTTAAATAATTAATTCATATATAGCCTATTAACATTGTAGGAATTGACGTTTTATCTCTCTTTGACAGAGCTTATTTTGAAGATTTGATTTACGTATTATTTTAAGTATTTTTGTGAAACATTTTCTCAGAATGAAATTATTCTATGTTATTTTAGGCGCAACACCAAAAGGCAGAAATATTGAACAGCACGACGTTTTTTTTGGAATTGCAGAAAATTTTGAGGACCTTATTCCAGAGATGAAGAGTTTTTGGGCAGATACAAAAATCCATATCGATTGCTATCAGGAAGTCCGTTTTGCCGATGGTTTTGAAGTGAAAATCATTGATAAAATTCCTGAAAAGTCAGTCGATCAATTATTTTTCATCAATCTGGGCGGTTATAAACCAGGATATTTTGAGGAATTTCACCAGCAGCACCTAATGATTGGGAAATCTCTCAGCGATGTCGTTAAAAGGGTGAAACAAACCGAATTTTACAGAACAATGGGTTTCGTAAATGCTGTAAGCCATATCGATGATAAGCACGGTGTTGATATTGATGATATTTATAATATCAATGACTTGTTATCAGAAGAAACCAAAGAAAAATATTCAATTATTCTTGAAAAATCAGGTGTTGAAAATCAGGAAAATGTGATGAAAATCGGTTACCTTAAAATCAAATAATTATGAAAATAACTTCTCTGATTCTTGTTTTTGTTTCTTCGTTTTTATTAGCTCAAAAACCTGAAGAAGAATTAATTAAATCGACAATCAATCAATTATTTAATGGAATGAAAACTTCTGATTCTGTCTTAATTAAAAAATCATTTTCTAAAAATGCTGTTTTACAGACGATAACCAAAACTGGAGAAGTCAAAAATGAAAATATTAATGATTTTGCAGTAAGTATCTCCAATGCTGAAAAGCAAAGTCTGGATGAAAGAATCACATTTTCAAATATCTTGATTGATGGAAATCTGGCTTCGGCTTGGACGTCTTATGAGTTTTATTATAAAGGTCAGTTTTCGCATTGTGGTGTCAATTCCTTTCAATTGGTAAAATCGAATAACGAATGGAAAATCCAATACATTATCGATACCAGAAGAAAAGATAATTGTAAAAAGTAAAGTAAGTCTAAAAATAAAAAGAAAGTAAAAAAAATGAAAATCGGAATTTTAGGAGGTGGACAATTGGGGCGAATGTTCATTCAGGAAGCATTAAAATATGATGACGAATTCTATGTGCTAGATCCAAATCCAGAATGTTCTTGTGCCAATATTTCTCATTTTACAAGAGGAGATTTCAATGATTATAATACGGTTTTGGAATTTGGAAGAGACAAAGATGTTGTGACGATTGAGATCGAACACGTGAATGCAGATGCACTGGAAGAACTGGAAAATCAAGGCATAAAAGTGGTTCCGAATTCTAAAATCATCAAAATTATTCAGCAAAAGATCCTTCAGAAACAATTTTATGAGGAAAACAGAATTCCTTCCCCAGAATTCGAAATTATGGATGGAAGTGAAGATGAAATAAAAATCCAAATTCCATTTGTTCAAAAACTGAATACAGGAGGTTATGACGGAAAAGGCGTTCAATTGCTTCGTTCAAACGATGATTGGAGAAATCTTTGGACGCAGGAATCTGTTTTGGAAAATCTGGTTGATATCGACAAAGAATTGTCAGTAATTGTTGCTAAAAACGAGAATGGAGAAATCAAAACTTTTCCCGTGACAGAAATGGTTGCCGACCCAAAGCTGAATCTTCTCGATTTCAATATTTGTCCGGCTGATATTTCTAATGAAACTCAGAAACAGATTGATGTGATTGCCAACCAATTCATCAAAAGTGCAGATTCTGCAGGACTTTTTGCTATAGAATTGTTCCTGGATAAAAACGGAAAAATTTGGGTGAATGAAACGGCACCAAGACTTCATAATTCTGGTCATCAGTCACAAGAAGGAAATTCAAATTCACAGTTTGAGCAGTTTTACAGAGTCGTAACCAATTCTCCTTTGGCCGATACGGAGGCTTTCGGATTTTCAGGAATGTTGAATCTTGTTGGTGAAGAAAATTATTCTGGAAAAGTGAAATACCAAGGTTTGGAAGAAGTATTGAAATTACCAAAAACCTACGTCCATCTTTACGGAAAAACCGAAACAAAACCAGGACGAAAAATGGGGCATATCAATGTTCTGGCAGATTCCAGGGAGGAATTGATGGCGAAATTAATTCAAATAAAATCTTTAGTTAAAGTCATCGCATAAAAAAAACGGTCAGAAATCTCTGACCGTTTTTATGTTTTAATTTATTTCGCTTTTGCTTTTTCCAAAGTATTATTGTAAGCATCTTTTGCGTCTTCGGTTGCCTTTTTTGTAGCATCTTTGGCATTGTTCGCAGCTTCTTTCATATCTTGTTTTGCATCTTGCGCTGCCACTTTTGTTTTGTCAACTGCGTTGTCAACACTTTCTTTCACATCTTGAGCCGCATTTCCAATAGCAATTTTTGCATTATTCCAAGCAGTGTTAGCATCTTCTAAAGCTTTTCTGGCAGCAGTCTCAGCTTGTTTGTCACCCTTTTTTATCGCTGTGTCCAAATCTGCTTTTGCCTTGTCTACTTTTGCTTTCGCTTCGGTTTCAGTTAGTGTTCTCGTTTCTGAAGTTACGACAGCGACTGTATCATTGTTATTATCTGTTACAACCGTTTTTTCCTGTTTTGTACAAGATGTTGAGAACAGTAGAATAGTAGCGGAAGCTGTAATCATTAATTTTTTCATAGTAAGAAATTTATAAATGTTGTTTATAAATTTAACTTATCAATTTAATTGCCACTTTTTACGAATGATTAATTTTTTGCTATTTGAATCTGCCTTTCAGCATTCCTGGTTTATAATTGATGATGAAGACACCACTGATAATTAAAAATGTTGCAATGATGAATTTCGCAGAAATCACTTCTCCTAAAATCAGCCAACTCAGAAAAATACCGATAATCGTATTGACATAAGAAAGAATGGAAACCTGCGTCGGAAGTAATGTTTTAAGTAAATAATTGTAAGCATAAAAAGCCAAAACAGAACCAAAAACTGCCAAATAAACAATCGCAGAAATACTTTTTACAGACCAAGCTGAAACATCAAGCGTATCAGAAAACGTGAATGCAAAAATCAACTGAACAATTCCTGCCCAAGCGAACTGATAAAAGAGATTCAAGAAAAGATTGTTGTTTTGAACGTGCAGCTTTTTCGTGTAAATTGTTCCGCTTGCCCAGCAAAATATGGCTAAAATCAGAATTAATAATCCATTTCTGTATTCCGGAATTATCAAGTCATCGATTCCGTCCCAGAAAATAAATAGAATGCCAGAAAATCCCATCAATAGCCCAATCAAAGTCCTAAAAGTAAATTTTTCCATTCCGATAATCATACTTCCGATAAAAATAAAAACCGGAGAAAGTGCACTGATCAATGATGTTAAACTACTGGTCAATTCTTTCTCGGCAACCGTTGTCAAACCATTGGCGCCAATCAACATCAATGAAGCCAATGTGGTTTGAATTCTGAAGTTTTTCCAGCCAATCCATTTCAGGTTTTTGGTGTAGATCAGAATAGGTAACAAAATCAATGATGCTAAAAACTGACGAAAGCCCGCAACAAACCAAGGCGGAACAGTTTCTACACCTATTTTGATACCGAGGAAAGTGGTTCCCCAAACGATGGCGACAATGCAAATAGCGATAATGGTTTTGGAATTCAAAGCTGAAAATATAAGTGACAAAGGTATTCTAAAAACTTCGGTTTTGCACATAAATCTTTATCTTTGAACATCTAATAAAAATGAAATGGTAGGAATAATAATGGGCAGCCAAAGCGATTTGCCAATTATGCAACAAGCAGCAGATTTTCTAAAATCACTTGAAATCCCTTACGAACTAACAGTCGTTTCTGCACACAGAACGCCGGAACGTATGTTTGATTACGCTAAAACTGCGAAAGAAAGAAGTTTAAAAGTCATTATCGCAGGCGCAGGCGGCGCGGCGCATCTTCCGGGAATGGTCGCCAGTTGTACCACTTTGCCCGTGATTGGCGTTCCGATTTTGTCCAGCAATTCCATCAACGGTTGGGATTCGGTTTTATCGATTTTACAAATGCCGTCCGGGATTCCTGTTGCTACAGTTGCTCTTGATGGCGCTGCCAATGCCGGAATTCTTGCTGCAAAAATCATTGGAATTTCTGATTCTGAGGTTTCTGATAAATTGCAAAAATATCAAGATTCATTGAAAGATAAAGTGCTAGGAACTGTAGATGAGATTAAGAAATTACATCCCAATCAGTTTGATAAATAGAATTGATGTATGAGTGTTAAACTATCTCAAAGAAGTTTTATTAGAAAGCAAACCTTAGAATTTGATGATTCTAAATTAAATATTGCTTGGAAATCCTTTGGAAATAGAGACGAAATGGATATTCCATTTGAAAATATACTTCCAAATAAATTTGGTGTGTTTAAAAATAGCTTACTTCTTTTTATTATTTCTGGATTTTTTTATCTTCTTTCATTAGGGTTGTTATATGAAAGGTTTAATGGAGATAACATAGAAGAATATGCTGAAATATTTTGGACTTTAGTTGCGACTGTTTTTTTAGTTATAGGTATTGTTACAATGGAAAATTATTGGAGAATAAATCTATCAAATAACAATTCTATCAAAATTATTAAAAAAAGTCCTAATAAAGATGAGGTTAATATATTCATTCAGAAACTCTTTGAAAAAAGAGATGAATATTTAATGAATAATTATGGATTTATCAATCCTAATATAAGTTACGAAAATCAATTAAATAACATAGTCTGGTTAAGAAAAATGAAAGTTTTAGATCACAATGGTTTTCAGGCTAAGAAAAATGAGCTTGAAAATATATTTTCTATTTCTTCGAAAAAAATCGGGTTCTAGTATTATTTATCCAAAATCCCCCTGATCTTATTAGCATTCACAATTAATTCCTCCAAATAATCAAAATTCTCTTTCTCCAACGCCGATTTGAATTTTCTGAGCTGTGTGATATGTTCGTTCAAAACATCCAAAACGTTTTCTTTGTTTTGACGAAAAATAGGAACCCACATTTCGGGATGAGATTTTGCTAGACGAACTGTACTTGAAAAACCGGAACTTGCTAATTGAAAGATTGTATCTTCTTCACGTTCTTTTTCCAAAACAGTATTGGCTAATGCGTAAGATGTAATATGAGAAATGTGAGAAATATAAGCCGTGTGAATATCGTGTGCATCAGCATTCATATAAATTGGATGCATTTCCAAAGCTTCAATAACCTTTTCTACAATTTCTAAAGCATTTTCGTCGGATTCTTCTTTGTTACAAATCACGGCTGCTTTTCCTGTAAAACTGTCTTTGGTTGCAGCGTTTGGTCCAGAATTCTCCGTTCCCCACATTGGGTGAAAAGCCACGAAACGTTTTCTATTCGGATGATTTTTGATAGAATCTACAATTCCAGATTTCGTAGAGCCAACATCCATTACGACCTGTTTTTCATTGATCAAATCTAAAACATCAGGTAATATTTTCTTGGCCGAATCTACCGGAATAGCAATGATAATTAATCCTGAATTCTTGATTCCTGCTTCAAAATCCGCTTTTTCATCAATGATGTTGAGTTCGAGAGCTGTGTTTAGATTTTCTTCATTTTGGTCAATTCCGTAAACAAATTCTGTGAATTTTTTCTCTTTTAACTTCAGTGCGATGGAACCGCCGATCAGTCCGGTTCCGATAATTCCTATCTTCATCTTAATATTTTTCTAATAGTTTTTTTAAACAAAAAACCCCGTCATCAGGACGAGGTTTTGATATTTCTACATACGAATCCTAATCCTATTTCAGGGCTTGAATTGCGTAATAATATGTTCTGTTTGTTGTTTTCACAAAACGAAGATAGAAATTAATTTCTTAAAATTCAAAAAAATTATGGATTCGAAACAATTAAAGTGGATGGAATATCAGATAACCAAAGACTTTTTGTGTCAATCAGGCTTTTCCAGCTTTTGCTGCTGATTAACATCAGGTCCTGAGATTCCAAAAACTCTTTCTCGATTGTTTTCTCGTTATAAAGTGTGATGTGATTTGGTGCGATATGTTCTATATTCCGTATCAGTTCACGGATTTCTGTATTCTTACGGATTTGTCCTGCGGCATCCAAAATGATGACCTGGGAATCATTGTTATTGATCAATCGCTTGGCATATTCAACCAAATAAAAATCGCTGAGATCAAAAATTGGAATGAAGATCTTGTCTGCGCTTTCAAAGTTTTTATCGACCATAATTCCAACCGGTGTATTGGTCTTATCCAAAATACTCAGCGTGAAATCATCAAAAGGAGAAGTATTGAAAATGGAAGATTTCCCTTTTACCGTATTGAGTAATTTTTCCGGATTGATGATTTTAGTTGTGAAACCAAGCAGTTTTCCGAGTAAGGTTCCTTCATAGATCGATTTTCCCAGCATTATCAAAAGCAAATCATAATGACCTCTGTTGGTGATGTTTACCAGATCATTCTCGATATCCGTCGAAGCTTTGAAAAGTGTTGTGATTTCTAGCTTCAGTTCCTGGGAAGTATTGATGACGTTGGAAAATAATTCTTTTTCATAATTCTCGGCATCAAAGGCGTGAAGCTCGTTGACGGGCGATATGTTCATCGCGGTCAAACTCTTGTTGCCTTTCATTTTTTGTGTCAGATTATGTGCCAGTTTCAACAATTTGCTTCCGGATTCGGGATTTTCAAAAGAGAGAAGAACTTTGTATTTCGCATTGTTCTCGCCAGTATCTTCATCAGTCATTGATCTTTTTCCTTTGAAGATAAAATTGATGAAATCTAACGAAGGTCCGGTCATAAACGTTGTGAACAAAGCCATTATCACCATCATTGCAAAAATCTCAGGACTTAGAACGCCTAGATCATAACCGATGTTGAGGACAATCAGTTCCATCAAACCTCGGGTATTCATCAATGCACCGATGGTGAGGCTATCTTTCCAATTGATTCTGAGGAATTTTGCAGTCAAAGCGCTTCCTACGAATTTACCAGTTACAGCGACCACAATGATCAAGCCCGCTGTCATCCAAAGATGTGTATCATTCAACAATCCGATTTGTGTTCTGAGCCCCGTAAACACAAAGAATAATGGTAATAAAAGTACCAGTGCAACATCTTCCACTTTCTCAATAAAAAGGTTTCTGAATTTCACATTTTCCGGCATTATCGCACCGGCCATAAAAGCACCGAACAAGGCGTGAATGCCGATAACTTCGGTTGCGTAGGCTGAGATGATCAGAGTTAGGAAGAAAATCGCAACAATTGATTTATTGATGATTCCTTTTCCTGCCTGCAAATCGCCAATTCTTTTCAGAAAAGGTCTCACAATCTTTATCATCAGAAAAACGTAAGCAATTGCCATCAAGATCACGTAGATGGAGCTGGCGAAAGAACCCGCTTTCACAATGGCAATTACAGCTGCCAGAATACACCAGGCTGTGATGTCATCGGCCGCGGCGCAAGTGATGACGATGGTTCCAAGTTTTGTTTTGTGAAGATTCCGCTCCTGAACGATTCTGGCGAGAACCGGAAATGCCGTGATACTCATTGCAATAGCGATGAACAAGGCAAACGAGCTGAACTGAACGCCGTCTGGCGCAAATTCTTTATAAATGAAATAGGATAATCCGATTCCTAATGCAAAAGGAATAATGATGCTGGCGTGGCTGATAACCACCGCGTCGTGCGCTTTTTTTCTGAGAACACTCAAATCCAGTTCCATCCCAACGATGAACATGAACAGAATCAAACCGATCTGACTAAGAAACTGGAGATTTCCTAACGATTCTTTCGGGAAAAGAAATGCTGAAAATTCGGGGAAATAAAGACCTAAAAGTGAAGGACCGAGAACAATACCGGCAATCATTTCGCCAATGACGGAAGGCTGTTTCATCTTCATACAAATCCAGCCGAAAAGTCTTGCTACAAAAATAATGGTTATGATCTGAGCGAGCAGAAGCGCCAGCGGATGATGAAGATTGGTCATGAATGAATCCACAAAATTATCCCACATTGTTCCCGTAGGATTTTGGATAGCGATATTTTCGCCAATCTCAAGTGTTTTTCCTTCAATGAGAAACCAGTACATCAGGACTGAGAAAAACAAAATGGTCGCAATGTAAAATATAATATTCCTGTACTTTGCCATAATCATTAACTTAGATTTTACAGATTTCTAAGATGCAAAATTGGGAAGTTTTTAAATATAAAATCAATGGCGGATAGAGAAATGTAATGAAATGGCGGAATTTTGTAATGAAAAACTATTTTGATAGTTTCTCAGCAATTTGATTTCTGAAAACCTCACTGACGCTCAGCTTTATAGGATTTCCATCGGGTGAGCTAAGATTCAGGATCAATTCTGATGTTGAAAAAACTTTAATGAATTTTATATTTACCATTTCCTTCTTGTTGATCTGAACAAAATTTTTCTGAGGTAATAATTCTGACAAATGTTTGAAGCTTAGATTTTTGAGGATCAATTCTGAATTGTTTTTTAAGGTCAATTCCTTATCGCGACTATCGATTTCTGAGGTTTTTATAAACACAATATTATCGATTGAAATATTAGATCTTCCAAGATTGGTGTTCCATTCCAAAAACTGTTTTTTAGGTTTTTCATTCAGAAGTTTTGCGACCTTTTCAAAAGCCTGAACCAATCTTTCTTTCTGGATTGGTTTCCTCACGTAATCCACAACATCCAAATCAAAGGCTTCGGCTGCATATTCTTTGTAAGCGGTTGTGAAAATGATTTTTTTGTCTTTGATTAATTCGGCGACTTGAAGTCCATTCATTCCGGGCATTTCGATGTCGAGGATGCAGACGTCGCAGTCAATGTTGTCAATTTCTTGCAGGAATATTTTTGGATTGTTGAAAGCTTTCACAACTTCGATATCTTCGATCTGTCCGCAGAGAAGTTTGAGATAACTGATCGCTAACAATTCATCGTCCAGAATAACGCATTTTATCATAAAATTCTGAAAGATTAATGGTTAAATGGGCTACAAAATTATCATTCACAATACTTTTTGTCAGCTTGTAATGATTCTTGTAGATCAGCTTTAATCGTTGGTCAAAAGATTTGCTTCCGAATCCGCTGTTTTCTTTTTGTAAAGGTGTTTTTTCTGAGATTTTATTCGAGACTTTCATCTCAAATTTTCCGCCATCTAAAACCAGATTAACAGAAATGAAAGAATCCTGTGCCAGAAAATCAGTGTGTTTAAAGGCGTTCTCAATCAAATCAACAGAAATCAAAGGCGCAAAAACTTTTTCCAGATAAATTGAATCTTCTTTATTGATTTTTGTCTTGATTCTAAAATCGAATAATGGATTGATTTTAATTTTATTGATTTCTATGAGGTTCATTGCGAAGTTCAATTCCTCTTTTGGGCTGACGAATTTGTTACTGCTTTCGTAAAGAATATAATCCAGAATACTCGCCAATTTATCCAGCGAAATATAAGTCTGATAGGCGTGTGACTGAACCGAATTCAGGATGTTTTTGAAAAGATGAGGATTGAGTTTGGTCTCAATATGTTCCAAACGAACATCGTCCAATTTGTTTTCAATTGCTTTGTAATTGTCTTCTAAAAGCTTGTTTTTTGCTTTTGAAGATTTGTATTTTCCGTAGAGAAAAAAACTTAAAACCAGCAAAAAAAAGATGGCGAAAATCCCACCAAATAAAAGGTAATCGGGTAGAAGGAGATTTTTGCCAGACATAAAAATAGATGTTAGAAGTTAGATTTTAGAAATTAGAATTAAAATCAAGATTTAGCAAAATATCTATTTTATTTTTTTCAATTCTGTAAATTCTGCGTTTTCCTTGCATTTAGAATAATTAACCTCGATTCTTGGATTGTTTTTTGGATAAACCAAAACGTATTTTGGGCAAGGTTTTTCTTGGGCTTTGCTTCTGTCAAAGTCGATTTTTCCACCAGCGATAATGCTGTCCTTCAAGAATTGTTCTGAGATTTTGTTGAGCTCCATTTCCGTTTTGAAAGTTGGAGAATAGATGAGATCTTTGGTCAAAGTTTCCGCAATCACTCTATCATTCGGGAAATACGAACAGCTCGTACCTTTTTGATTAAGTATGAAAAATACGATCAACAATCCTGGAATCAGACCGATAGTGTAGAATTTTAATTTTTTTAACATTAATGAGATTTAGAAAATCAAAAGATTGATATCGTGGTAAGGAAGGTCGAACTTGTTGCAGATCAACTGTTTCGTGTGTCTTCCTTTGTACATGTAAAGAGATTGTTTGATTTCGTTCTTATGAATAAGCATATTCTCGAAACCGCCTTCTTCATCATAACCAAGGAGATAGCTCAAAAAGAAATTACTTACAGCTTTCGTTGTCGTTCTCGGCATTCTTGAAGTCAAATTCGGTAAACCACAATGGATGACGTCGTGTTTTACAATAAACGGTTTTTCAGTTGTTGTAAGTTCAGAAGTTTCAATCACTTTTCCATTATCGATTGTAATATCAATGATGACGCTTCCTTTTTTCATTTTCATGACCATATCTTCAGTAACGATCGGTGGAAGGTTCAATCTTGGCAAAGCGCCGATGACAACGTCGGCTCTTCTGAGGGATTTCGTCAATTCTTTTGGGTCGATGACAGATGTCGGAACACGGCTGTCGACCATCGTATGAAGTCTTCGAAGTTTCGACAATGAATTATCAAAAACTTTGACACTTGCTCCCAATCCAATGGCAGCTTTTGTTGCAAATTCGCCCACAATACCCGCTCCTAAAATCACAACTTCTGTAGGACGGACACCAGTGATTCCGCCAAGCATCAAGCCGTTGGACATTGCCAAAAGTTCTGATGCATAAAGGATGGAAACACTTCCAGCGATTTCGCCAATCAATCTTACCAAAGACAATTGTTTGTATTCATCTAATATGAATTCAAACGCAATCGCATTAACTTTTTTGCAAGCTAATTTTAAAAAATAATCTTTGTCTCGAAGGTTGATCTGCAAAGCCGAAATGAGATAAGTCATCGGTCTCAGATAATCGATTTCCTCTTCGGTCGGTGGATTTATTTTCAGAACTAAGTCCTGAGAAAAAGCGACTTTTGGGTCGTTTGTAATTTCAGCTCCAGCTTCGGAATATAAAATATCCGAAAAGTGCGAACCTTCTCCCGCGCCACTTTCTATGATGACTTTGTGTCCATTATTTACCAAGATCTGAACCGCATCCGGAATGATACATGTTCTTTTTTCGTTCAGGCAAGTTTCTTTTGGGATCCCGATGCTGAATGTTTTACCCTGTTTTTTTACAACTTCTAATTTTTCCTCTTTAGGAATCAGTTCTTCCTCTGTAAAAGGCGTAAATATGGTGGATGTACTGCTCATGAAAATGAATCGTTAATCAAAATAAAGAACAAAGATAAAACAATTTTACGGTACAGTTAATTAAATTCTATTTCTCTGCCGGATTCTGTATTGGTGATGGTCATTTCGTGAAAATTGTAACCTTCTAGTTCATCCAGATAGATTTCAGGCCATTCTATAATTGACAAAAATCCGTTATCAAGATATTCCTCAATTCCGAAATCGTACGCTTCTTCCACAGATTTTAATCGGTACAAATCGAAATGAAATACTTTTCCTTTTGGAGTATCATATTCGTTCACAATTGAATAGGTTGGAGATGAGATTTCGTCTGAGCTTCCCAATTCTTTAAGTAAAAACTGAGAAAAAGTCGTTTTTCCTGCGCCGAGATTTCCTTTAAGAAGAAGAATGTTATGTTGGAGGTTTGGAATAATTTGATTGACAACATTATCCCATTCCGGAAGTGTATTGATATTGAATTTCATTTATAATCTTTTTTTGCAAAACTATGTATTATTTACTGCTTTTCTAATTATCATTATCTCCAAATTAAGTTGATATTAATTTTTTTAATTATTTATAATTATTTTAAATTATATTTTTACTTTTGCATTAATAATTTATTATTAATTTATATAATTGAAAAGTAATAGGTTATTATAGTAATTAATGTAATACTGTATGGGTGTAAAATTTATTCTCCGCATTGGGATTGTTTTTTTCCCTTTGTTTATTAATGCTCAGGTGGGTATCAATACGTCCACGCCAACTAGAACTTTGCACGTTGTAGGCGATTTGAGGATTAGACAATTGAACGACGAATCTGATAAGGCTGACTATGACCGTATTCTGGTACAAGATCAGGATGGGAATATTGATTATACAACAAAATCGAACCTTTTGCCAACTGGCTCAGATCCGGATGAAGCTAATAAAGAGGCTTATAGTCAGTTATTTAATGAAATTACTGAAAATGGAAATCCAAGTAAAATCCTTAAATGTGGAAAATTCTATTTTCTTTTTGACTCGGGTTCGGATTCCAGAATTAAATTCAGATTGGTAGATGAGCCTGCTTCTTCGGTTGATATTTTTATGAGCATGGAGCAGAATTGGGATGGTAATGGGTTCCAATTTTTTCAAGGCCACGCTTCTAATGATTCTGCAGCAACACCGTTCGTATTCACACCAGAAAATTATAATGTTCCGCAAGAGTTTGCAGAAGCTAATGTTGCGGATTCTGAACAGAATGTTATGCACTTCCAATATCCCGATGACCCTAATTTTTACAGACTCACGATTTACAGAGTAAGACAGAAAGTAGGTATACCAACTGTTCTTAGCTGGGATTTTGCAGCAACTTGTGAAAAATTCTAAACTATGAAAAAAAATATATTGTTGCTGTTTTTATTTATCAGTATATCAGCGATGTATCAGAGCCAAAATGTTGGCATCAATACGGAAAACCCTACACGTAAACTGGATGTTAATGGAGATGTGCGGGTGACCGCACTTCCAAATGTATCTGGTAATGCCAATTATCCGATGATCTTATCCGCGGATAGAAATAATGGAAATGTAGATGACGTGACAGCTGAATCCTTCATGCAGTCAGACGTAAACAATGTAGAGGTTAAGCGTAGTATCTACAATGCGGCAGCTGCAGACGATAACAGAGAATGCAGTTGTGGTAATATGACCTTTAGGATCAATAGTTCCAATCTTGCAGAGATCAAATTAAATAGTGATAATATTTTCATGTCTCTTAATACGACAGCATTTGAGTTGGATTACGGTATAAAAAGATGGACAAGTACTTATTATAATTATTTTAATGATACTGTGAATTTTACAACTTCCAATTATTCCACATATCAAATGCTGGATCCGGAATATTTCAATTCTAACAATACCATCAGGATCTATACAATTATTCTTCCAAAGCAAAATAATCTTTATAGGTTGACATTGTCCAAACTGGTAAATACTCCGACAAACAATACATTTAGTTTAATCTGTGAAAAATTCTATATACAGAACTTATAATATGAAAAAGATAATCAGTGTGATTCTTGTGGGATGTTCCGTATTGGTATTTTCGCAAGTGGGTATTGGAACAGCATCACCGGAAAAAACCTTGGATGTGAACGGAAACCTCCGTGTGGCAACTATTACAGATAAGAGTAATGATTCACAATATAACCAGATCATGGTTGCTAATGCTTCTGGTGAAATAGGCATTGTCCCGAAAGAAATAGTTAAAGAAAAGATCGAAAGTGTTTTCCTGGAAAATAAAAAAGTGGTCGTTTTTTCTAATGCACCCGATACTGATAGAGTAATGCAATGTGGAAAATTCGAATTAAGATTCAACACAGGTCCGGAACCTCAATTTAGATTGTCAACGGCTCCATCTTCTAACGTAATAGTTTATTTTAACAGGATTCATAAAGAAAATTCGGGAGCCAATTCTTTTTATGGTGATAATACTGTGACGACCAATATCGCTGCAGAATTCGATGTGGCCAACAATTGGGTTTCTCTGGACAATTCCGGAAGGATCTATAACACTTTGAACGAAATTTATATCACATATCCCGGAGATAACAATCTTTACAGGGTGACATTGCTTCCTAGAATAATGCGTACAACTCCATCATTACAATATTTTTATACAATGATGTGTGAGAAGTTCTAATGGTTGATTTCTTTGATCAATTTCAAATATAAAATCCCAAAGCAGGGATTTTTTTTGTGCACAGATTTTAAAATTCTAAATTTACATCGTGATTACTAAAGAGACCATAGACAAGATATTTTCTACCATCCGTGTAGAGGAAATTATTGGTGAATATGTTCAACTGAAAAGAGCTGGATCCAACTTCAAGGGTTTGAGTCCTTTTCATGAGGAAAAATCGCCAAGTTTTGTCGTTTCCCCAAGTAAGCAGATCTGGAAAGATTTCTCAACTGGGAAAGGAGGAACTGCTATTTCCTTCCTGATGGAAATAGAGAATTTCACCTATCCGGAAGCTCTTCGCCATGCAGCAAAAAAGTACGGAATTGAAATTAAGGAAGATGTAAAAGAATACTCTGAAGAACAAAAACAAGCGCAGACAGAACGTGATGTTCTTTACAAGATCCACGAAGTTGCGAACGATTTTTTTCAGGACCAGCTTTGGAATTCTGAGGAAGGCAAAACGATTGGTTTTTCTTACTTCAAAGAGAGAGAACTTCGGGATGATATTATTAAGAAATTCCAATTAGGTTATTCGCCCGAAAAGAAAAATGCCTTTACGGAATTTGCTTTGGAGAAAGCCTATTCCAAAGAAATTCTAGAAAAATCAGGGCTATCTATTTTTCCGGAAAATACACCTTCGGGAATTGACAGATTCCGTGATAGGGTTGTTTTCCCGATTCATAGTTTTTCTGGTCGAGTTCTTGGTTTTGGCGCGAGGATTCTCAAGAATAATGTCAAAACGGCCAAATATCTCAACTCTCCGGAAACTGAGATCTACCACAAATCCAATGTTCTTTATGGCCTGAATCAGAGCAAGCAATCCATTTCCAGAAAGAATCTCTGCCTTTTGGTGGAAGGTTATATGGATGTGGTCTCACTTCATCAAAGTGGAATTGAAAATGTTGTGGCAAGTTCTGGAACGTCTTTGACAACGGAACAGATCAAACTCATAAAAAGATTGACGGAAAATGTAACCATTCTTTTTGATGGTGACAAAGCTGGTATCAAAGCCAGTTTCCGAAGCATTGATATGTTATTGGCAGAAGGAATGAATATCCGTGTTCTTCTTTTCCCGGATGGCGACGACCCGGATTCTTTTGCAAGAAAACATCCGCAGGAATATGTTGAGAATTTCATTGATAAAGAAGCGAAAGATTTCATCGATTTCAAAGCTGAAATTTTACTTAGAGATGCAGGCAATGATCCGATCAGAAAAGCAGAATCCATTCGTGATATTGTAAAATCGGTTGCGTTTGTTCAGAATGCTTTGAAACGTGAGGTTTATCTGAAAGAAGTTTCGAATAAATTTGGGTTGAGCGAGCAAAGTTTGTTCAATGAACTTCAGATTCAGACCACTGTTACGCAACAGCAAGAATCGAAACCTAAATTCGAGGAAAAAAAAATAACTCCAAAATTAGAAATCGTTCAGCAAACTGAATTTACTATCAATCCACTTTTACTTCAGGAAGAAAAATTGGTTGATTTGATGCTGAAATACGGCGATTTTGTCTTGGACAGAAAAGATACCCAAGGCAATGATTATAAGATCACGGTGATAGAGGAGATTCTGAATCATTTAGAAGAAGATGAATGCGAGATTCAATTAGATATTCATAGAACAATTATTTCCGAGATCAAAGAAGGTATTCTTCAAAACGAAATAAGATCGGGTAGTTTTTTCTTCAATATGATGGATGAGGAAATTTCAGGTAAATTAGCGAATGCACTCATAGAAAACTATCATACGAGCAACTGGAACAAGTTCAATATCTATTTCAGCTCAGAAGAAGAAGTTCTTCCAAAGCTGGTTTCGGATATTGTTCTAAGGCACAAAAGAGAATATGTTGTAAAATTGATCAATGACTTCAAAAATTCTCTCAGCGATGAGGAAGATAATACTCGTATTTATCAACAAATAATCCTTCTGACACAATTAAAGAATAAATTGGACAGTGAATTATTCCGTATTTTGTGACAGAAAGTCCTACTTTAGCAAAGGAATAGAAATTGCAAACTCAATACAGATTTAAAAATAACCACATTTAATATGGACATCAAAAAAGAATTCAGAGATTTCTCAGTAAAACATATGGGAAACAACGGTTTGGTAACCGATCAATATATGGGAATGTTCAACCCGACCAATCTTACACCTTACATCATGGAGGAAAGAAGAATGAACGTTGCACAGATGGATGTTTTTTCAAGATTGATGATGGACAGGATCATTTTCCTCGGAACAGGTATCGATGATCAGGTTGCGAACATCATTACAGCACAATTATTATTCTTGGAAAGTTCAGATTCAGCGAAGGATATTCAGATCTACATCAATTCTCCAGGAGGAAGCGTTTATGCAGGATTAGGGATCTACGATACTATGCAGATCATCAAGCCGGATGTAGCAACGATCTGTACCGGAATTGCTGCTTCTATGGGCGCTGTTCTTTTGGTAGCAGGCGAAAAAGGGAAACGTTCTGCTTTGAAGCATTCTCGAGTGATGATTCACCAACCTTCAGGCGGCGCACAAGGTGTAGCTTCTGATATGGAGATCAATTTGAGAGAGATGTTGAAGTTGAAAAAAGAATTGTATGACATCATTTCAGAACATTCTGGTCAAACTTACGAGTGGGTAGAAAAAGCCTCTGACAGAGATTACTGGATGACATCTACCGAAGCCAAAGAATTCGGAATGGTGGACGAAGTTCTCGAAAGGAAAAAATAAAGTAACAAACCTGATTCATTTGAGTCAGGTTTTTTTGTTAAAAAGTTATCAATTACTTTATATTGATTATATATTACTTTTCTCAATGTATATTTTACAAAAAATAATTTTGCAGAAAATCTCAATTTTACTACTTTTGAACCATTAAATTTATAAGAATGAAAAAATCTGTGATATTGTTGGCATCTGCTCTTTTAGTTATTTCTTGTGACATTCCTGCAGGTGGGAACAAAGGACGTTTGAAAAAAGAAGGAGATGTCGTAAGATACGATGACCCAAATGCACCTCACGGAACCTATCATCCAACTACAGATTCTACGAAAACTGTTTCTCAGGCTGTTGTAGCAGATTCTGCAAAAGTGGCAACACCTGAAGCAAAACCAGCGACAGAAGAAGCTCACAAAGCTGAACATTAATAAGAATTTTATAAAAATATTATAATAAAAGATGTCTTGCGTTTGCAGGACATTTTTTATTTTTACGAACCTTACTTTTTCATCTTTGACAAGTTTAAAATCATTTATCAATCATTTATCATTAATAATAAAAATGAGTAATACACAACAATACATCCAAGAGAACAAACAGCGTTTCCTTGATGAATTATTCGATATCCTTAGAATCGCTTCCATCAGCGCAGATCCAGCTTATAAATCAGAAGTTCTAAAATGTGCGGATGAAGTAGCAAAACATCTGAAAGTTACTGGAGCAGATAATGTAGAGATTCTTGAAACCGAAGGTTATCCGATTGTTTTCGGAGAGAAAATTATTGACGCAAGCTTGCCGACAGTTTTGGTTTATGGTCATTATGACGTTCAGCCGGCTGATCCTTTAGAATTATGGACAAGTGACCCATTCGAGCCGGTTGTGAAAACGACGGAACTTCATCCGGAAGGTGCCATTTTCGCAAGAGGTTCTGCAGATGACAAAGGACAATTCTTCATGCACGTCAAGGCTTTCGAAGCGATGATGAAAACCGATTCTCTGCCTTGTAATGTCAAATTTTTGATAGAAGGAGAGGAGGAAGTGGGTTCTGCAAGTTTGGCAGATTTCCTTGAAGATAATAAAGAAAAATTGAGCTGCGATGTAATCTTGATTTCTGATACGCATATTTATTCTAATGAGCAGCCGACCGTTACCACAGGTTTGCGTGGTCTGAGTTATGTTGAGGTCGAAGTAGAAGGCCCGAATCGTGACCTGCATTCCGGACTTTATGGAGGTGCTGTTCCGAATCCAATCAACGTTTTGTCAAAAATGATTGGCGAGTTGATTGATGACAAAGGACACATCACAATTGACGGTTTTTACGACAATGTTCTGATTGTTTCCGATGAAGATAGAAAGGAAATGAATAAGCTGAAGGACGACCCGGAAGCTTATAAAAAATCTATCAATCTTAATGATATCCAAGGAGAAGAAGGTTACACGACTTTGGAAAGAGCTTCTATCAGACCAACTTTGGATGTGAATGGGATTTGGGGCGGTTACACTGGCGAAGGAGCGAAAACGGTGATTGCTTCCAAAGCTTTTGCGAAGATCTCAATGAGACTCGTGCCAAATCAAACACCGGAAGAAATTACAGAGAAATTCACAAAATACTTCGAAAAGATTGCTCCGAAAAGTGTGAAAGTAAAAGTGACACCACACCACGGCGGAATGCCTTATGTTTTGGAAAGTGACACCAAAGAATTTTTAGCTGCTAAAAAAGCAATGGAAAAAGCTTTCGGGAAAGAAGTCTTACCTTACAGAAGTGGTGGAAGTATTCCTATCACATCTTTGTTTGAGAAAGTTCTTGGCGCTAAATCTGTTTTGATGGGATTTGGTCTGGATTCAGATGCGATTCATTCACCAAACGAACATTACGGATTATATAACTATTATAAAGGAATCGAAAGCATCCCTTATTTCTTTGAGTTTTATGCAAAAGGATAAAAAAGTAAAGACAGTTTAGGCTGTCTTTTTTATTAATATTAAATCAAAAAAAACATATGTCAAAAGTTATTTATATCACAGGTGGAACCAAAGGAATAGGTTTCGGAATTGCAGAAGTATTATTGAAAAACGGTCACAAAGTAGCTATCAGTGGAAGAAAACAGGAAGATGTTGATAAAGCGGTTTCTGAGCTTAAAGTGATTTCTGAAAGTGTTTTCGGAGTAAGTTCTGATGTTAGGAATTACGAGGATGAAGAAGTTGCTGTTCAAAAGATTGTTCAGAATTTCGGAAGTTTGGATGTTGTAATTGCCAATGCCGGTTTAGGTGTCTTCAAACCCGTTGACGAATTGACGATAGAAGACTGGAACGCCATGCAGGAAACCAATTTGACAGGCGCATTCTACACATTGAAAGCTTCGGTTGAAGAACTGAAAAAATCGCAGGGTTATTACATCACGATTGCAAGTCTCGCCGGAACTAACTTCTTCGAAAATGGATCAGGTTACAACGCTTCGAAGTTTGGTGTTGTAGGTTTTACACAAGCGGCAATGATTGACCTTAGAAAATATAACATCAAAGTTTCAACCATAATGCCAGGCTCTGTGGCCACGCATTTCAATGGCAATGTTCCATCAGAAAAAGACGAATGGAAAATCCAGCCGGAAGATATAGGGAATTTGATTCTTGATTTGTTGAATATGAATCCACGTGTTTTGCCAAGTAAAATCGAAGTAAGACCAAGTCAGGTTAAAAAGTAATCAAAATTTCACTCTCAATTTAAACAAGAAAAGGTCAAGTTGTTTCTATAAAAAGGTCTTGATGTTTTTGTGAAAAGGTCAAGTTGTTTTCATTAAAACATCAAGACCTTTTTTACTACCTCTGCAAATGCCCTGTTGATAAGGCTTGTTGATTTTGAATTAGATTTAGAATAAAATCATCCTTGATTCAATTCAAAATTTCGGCGGAACCTGTACTATTTGAAAAGCAAAATAAGCTAATTTCAAATTTGATTTTTAAATTTTCTTCTATTAACTTAATAAAAACGGCAAGCTGATTTCTATAAAATTACCAGTGTTTACGGGCTAAATTATTTGTAAAGCTTCTAAATACCCGATTAGTAAGGCGTTGCAGAAAGCTATTTAATAAATAATAATAAATTATGCATGCATAGTATTTTTTATATAAATTAGCGAAGTTCATATAACAAAATATATCACAATAAAATGAAAATATTAGTTTGTATCAGTAGTGTTCCAGACACTACAAGTAAAATTAACTTTACAGCAGACAAATCTGCGTTTGATAAAAATGGAATCCAATGGGTCATTAATCCTTTAGATGAGTTTGCTTTAACAAAAGCTATAAAATTACAAGAGTCTCAAGGTGCAACGGTAACAGTTGTAAACGTTGGTGATTCAGGAACAGAAGCAGTTATCAGAAAAGCTTTGGCAATCGGAGCAAATGATGCTGTAAGAGTGAATGCGGAAGCTAAAGACAGCTATTCTGTAGCTAAAGAAATTGCAAAAGTAGCTCAGGATGGTGGTTATGATTTGATTCTTACAGGAAAAGAATCCATCGATTATAATGGTGGAGCTGTTCCTGGAATGGTTGCTCAGTTATTGAATTACGCTTTCGTTAATGCAAGTGTTGGATTAGATGTTAATGGTTCAGAAGCTACTGCAGTTAGAGAAATCGAAGGTGGTAAAGAAACTATTTCTGTTAAGTTACCAGCAGTTGTTGCAGGACAAAAAGGTTTGGTAGACGAAAAAGACTTGATCATCCCGAATATGAGAGGAATTATGTCTGCAAGAACAAAGCCTCTTAATGTTGTAGAACCTTCAAATTCTGAAGTGAAAGTAGAAGCGGTTTCTTTTGACAGTGTTGCTCCAAGAGCGGCTGTGAAATTAATTTCTGCTGATAACCTAGATGAGTTGGTAAGATTACTTCACGAAGAAGCGAAAGTAATCTAGAGATGTTAGGCCTTAGGTAAAAGGTGATTAATAAATTACTTTTTGTCTAATTCCTCTAAAACCTTAATCCTACAACCTAAAAATTAAAATTATGGCAGTATTCGTATACGCAGAAAATATAAACGGAGTTTACAAAAAAGCAGCATTTGAAGCTGTTTCTTATGCAAAAGCTATTGCAGCAAAAACTGGAGATGCAGTAACTGCAATTTCTATCAACCCAACAGATTCCCCGGATCTGCTTTACAAATATGGAGCAGATAAAGTAGTTAATATAAAAGATGCAGGTCTTAAGAACTTCAGTGCTAAAGCTTATGCGGAAGCAGTTAACCAAATTGCTGACGGAAATATCATCGTTTTCCCTCATACAACAGATGCATCTTCTGTAGCACCAATGTTGGCAATTCAGAAAAATTATTCATTGATTACGAATGTGATCGATGTTCCAGAAAGTACTTCGCCTTTCCAAGTTAAGAGAAAAGCTTTCTCTGGAAAAGGTTTTATGCATGCAAAAGCTGATGCGATCGGCGTTATAGTAACAGTTTCTCAAAATGCTTTTGGTGTTAAAGAAAATGTATCTTCAGGTTCAGAAGAAGTTAAAGAATTGAGCATTGCTAATGAAGATACTAAAGTCATTAATCACGAACAATCTTCGGGTAAATTAGACCTTAAAGAAGCGGAAATCGTAGTTTCTGCTGGTAGAGGTTTGAAAGGTCCGGAAAATTGGGGAATGATTGAAGATCTGGCTAATGTTCTTGGAGCGGCTACAGCTTGTTCAAAGCCAGTTTCTGATATCGGGTGGAGACCTCACACAGAGCACGTTGGGCAGACAGGAAAAGCTATTTCTCCCAATCTTTATATTGCAGTGGGTATTTCCGGAGCCATTCAGCATTTGGCGGGAGTTAACAGTTCCAAGACGATTGTTGTTATCAATAACGATGCGGAAGCTCCTTTCTTCAAATCTGCAGATTATGGAGTAGTGGGCGACGCTTTCCAAATTATTCCTGCACTAACAGAGAAAATCAAAGCTTTGAAAGCTTAATTCAGTTTTCAATAAAAATATAAACCTGAGTCATTGATTCAGGTTTTTTCACTTTAATAAGTATCATTATTTGACTTCGCCGAACCTCTTTGTTAGGTTTGGGGCAGTTTAATCTGCCTGTAGTTTATCCTGAGCTTGTCGAAGGGCTACCAATCTTTTCACTCCACTTCGTCGCGTAAAAAGGATTTCCATTCAAACCTACCGAAGTGGTTCAACGATTCAAAATAAAAAAATAAAAACAATTGAGATAGTCGGGCTGCTGCAATTCAACGCTTTAAGGATACTGAAACCGAAATACTGAATTATTTAATGATTTTATAACGCAAACAATGTAAAAATCGACAAATCCTAAATGAAAATTAACAAAAAATTTTATATTTGCTAAATGGATTATAAAAGATTGATCATTAGAGGGATCTCATACAGCCAAACCCAATCGGGAGCTTATGCGCTGTTGTTGGAACATGAAGAAACATCGGTCAAATTGCCTGTTGTTATTGGGAATTTTGAAGCACAATCCATTTCTTTAGGATTAGAAAAGGACATCAATCCACCACGTCCTTTGACGCACGATCTGTTTACACAATTCGTTAAAAATACAGGCTTTAAATTAGAGTCTGTTATCATTTATCAAATTAAAGATGGCGTTTTCTTCTCCAATATTAATTTCAAGAATCCGTTAACAGAAGAAGAACTGATTTTGGATGCAAGAACTTCTGATGCTGTTGCGATGGCTGTTCGTTTTGATGCACCTATTTTCACAACTTCTGAAGTTTTGAATGAGGCGGGGATTTTATTGGAACTGGATGAACAGCCAAAAGTTGGAGATGAAGATCTGATTTCTGATGAGGTTTCAGATTTCAATGATCTATCGGGAATATCCTCGGAAGAGTTGGATCAATTGCTGGCTGATGCTGTAAGGGAAGAAGATTATGATACAGCTCTTAGACTGCAGGAGGAGATCAAAAGAAGAAATAAAAAGATAGAATAATAAAATTAAATTAAATATCAATTTTAAGATATGAGTCTAAAATTACGACTGACTATACTTAGCTTTCTGCAATTCTTTGTTTGGGGAGCTTGGCTGATAACGATGGCGAACTTCTGGTTCGGAACAAAGCATTGGGATGGAACGCAGTTTGGTGCTGTTTTCGGAACAATGGGGATTGCTTCTATCTTTATGCCAACCATTACGGGAATTATTGCAGATAGATGGGTAAATGCTGAGAGAATCTATTCTGTTTTGCAGATTTTATATGGAATAGTGCTTTTCATTTTGCCACATTCTGAAACGCCTAATTCATTTTTCTCTATAATGTTGGTCGCAATGTGCTTTTATATGCCAACTATTGCCCTGACCAATTCTATTTCTTATACGATTCTGAAAAACAGTCATTTGGATGTTGTGAAAGATTTTCCACCAATTAGGGTTTGGGGAACAATTGGGTTTATTGTTGCGATGTGGATCACGAATCTTACGGGTAACAAATCTACGGAAGGGCAATTCTATATTGCTGGTGGTGTTGCGGTTTTATTGGGCTTGTATGCTTTGACTTTGCCTAAATGTCCTCCTCAAAAATTAATTGATAAAAATGCCCCTCTTTCAGAGCAATTGGGATTAAATGCATTTAAGCTTTTTGGAGATTATAAAATGGCGCTGTTTTTTTTATTCTCGATGTTATTAGGAGCAGCGTTGCAGTTAACTAATGCTTATGGCGATGTTTTTTTGAGTGAGTTTGCTCATTTTCCAAAGTATGCCAATTCTATAGTTGTAGAGAAATCTACAATCATTATGTCTATTTCCCAGATCTCGGAAACCTTATTTATTTTGGCGATTCCTTTTTTCTTGAGAAAATTTGGTATCAAAAAAGTAATGTTGATCAGTATGCTGGCCTGGGTTCTTAGATTTGGACTTTTTGCTTATGGAGATCCGGTAACAGGACTTTGGATGATCATACTTTCTTGCATTGTTTATGGGATGGCTTTTGATTTTTTCAATATTTCTGGTTCTCTTTTCGTGGAAACTACGACGGATAAAAAGATCCGTTCTTCTGCCCAAGGTCTATTTATGATGATGACCAACGGTTTTGGTGCTGTGATTGGAAGTTATATTGCTGGTTGGGCAATCGATAAATTCTTTACACTTAAATTTACAACGGCATCAGACCTATCTGCATATTTGGAGACTTCTCCAAATGATTCTACTTTCTTGGGTATTCTTAAAAATTCTTTCAATTCTGTAGTCAATGCAGACGGGACACTATCAAATGTTGTATTTGTGAAAGACTGGCAACATATTTGGCTATATTTTGCGTTATATTCTTTAGTGATAGCTGTGTTGTTTGCTATATTTTTCAGACATGAGCATTCGCCTTCTGATGTTAAAAACATTAATCATTAAATTTCGATGCATATAATGTGTCGATGATAATAAGTGTGAAAAAGAAATTATGAAAAAGACGATCTTAAATTTAACAGTAATATTCTCCATTGCTATAGCTATGATCACTATCAATAGCTGTAGTAAAGAAGAAGATGTAATAAATGATGTAAATATTGATGTCCCGATAGCAATTATTACAAGTACTGAAACCCAGATTCCATTTGCGGTTTCAACGGAGGAAGTAGTATTTCCGGAAATGCCTTTGAATCTTGATATCGAAACAAAAATTAAAGAAAAATTTCCTGCGTTATCAATCAATAATTTGAAATCTGCAAAGCTGTCAAGTTTTAGTATAGACCATCTTTCATCTTCAGATGAGGATATTCTTTTAGACAAAGTTTCAAGTGCCAAATTGTTTATTAAAACCCCTAATCTTTCTGAGAAAGAGATTGCAACTGTTGAAAATAATGTGAGTAAAACCTCTCTTAATTTCACTCCTATTGCTGATATAGAATTAATGGATTATTTAAAATCTTCAGATATAACTTTATTTTTAAAAGTAAAGGGAACCGAGGTTGCTGCGACACAAATGAAAGTAAGGAACAATTCTTCCTTTACCATACAGGTCGGTTTATAATAAAAACTAAAAATTAAAGATGACTTAATGGTCATCTTTTTTTGTGAAATTATTGTCGTAAGGATTTTCTTCTGCAAACAGGATATTCAAGATCATGCCTATGATCACGATCGTATTTATAATCAGCCATAAAATATGAGGAAAAGGTAACGGCAGGAAAGGATTATAAATGATCACCAATATTACAAATATCTTGATATCTATTTGATCTCTTCTATTGAAAGAATCGTAGGCCAGCCAACTAAATCCGGTGAACAACATATAGCCGGCCAATCTGTAAAAAAGATATGGCATACTTAGAAAGCTTAGAATCAAAATTCCTGTTAAAAGTAATTTCAAAAGCTGATTCATATTTCTTTATTTATTGTAAAAATAATAAATTAATATATATAATTCATTTTTAATGAATAGTTTTTAGTTAATTGGTGGTATTGTTATGTGATTTAAAAAAAAAGCTTCAATCATTTTGATTGAAGGTAGCAAAAGAAATATTCAAAGAAAGCTTTTTTTGACTTTTTATTCGAATACAAGATTATTATGGATAGCGAGAGATTTTAATTCTGTTTCTTCCCACTCTTTTTGAGCGTCGCTTTTCAAAGTGATTCCGCCGCCGACAAAGAGAAAAGCATAATTTTTAAAGAAGCTGGCACAACGGAGATTTACGAAATAATAAATAAAATCTTCAGTTTCAACTTTTATGTATCCGGCATAAAATTCGCGATTAAAATGTTCGATACTTTTTATTCCCTGTGCACAAAGCTCTTTCGGAAAGCCACAAACAGCCGGAGTTGGATGTAGTTCGGATATGATTTTATCCAAACTTTCCGGACTTATCTCGGCAGAAAAATCGGTTTTGAGATGCTTGATATTTCCAGAAATCATATCTTTTGTGGAAGACACTTTCAGATCGGATGAGAATTTTTTCAGAATAGATTGTATATATTCTGTAACTGCTTTTTGTTCCTCGATTTCTTTATCGGTCCAGTTTTCTTCTACAGCAAGAGTTCCTGCGACACTCATCGTCTCGAAAGAATTATTTCTTTTGTCAAATTTGCCTAATGCTTCTGAAAAACCGCCCATCCAGATCTCTCCATTTTTTTCAAATAAATAACAAAATGCTGAAGGATAGCTGTTGCAAAATTTCAAAAAACTCTTTGTCATTGATAACTTTTTCTGAGCATCGATATCAAGATACATCAAAAGTTTTCTTCTTGAAAGAACCAATTTCTTTAGCTCATTTTTCTCAATAAAATCCTGAGCTTGTGAGATTTTCAGGGCATAAGATTCAGGTGTTTCTTTAGCGATTTCTATAAAAGAACTTTTACTTTTTGGAGAAACATTTAGATTTTCTATGTCGTCTTTGGATATTGCTTTGATATTTCCTTTGAAATCTAAAATTGTCTTAGTGTCAAAACTTACAAAAGAAACGTTGACGCCTGAAGCATTATCTACAGAGAAAAATTGGTCGTTATCGGGTAATTTGAAAATGAGCATTAACAAAAATATTAAACTTTCCCGACTGGAACAATGTTATTCGTCATGGTTGTGTGATTGATAAGATGACCTTTCTCATCACGGATCTCGATTTGAGAAACATGCATGGTATTTCCTTTGCGGATAAAAGTTGCAGTTCCCGTAACAACTCCATCCCGTTTTGCTCTCAAGTGATTGCTATTGATATTCGTCCCAACAGGAACAAATTTTGAAGTGTCCAGATTAATAAGTGAAAGACAAGAACCCAGTGTTTCTGCTAAAACACAACTTGCACCACCATGAAGTATTCCGTAAGGCTGATGAACACGAGAATTTACAGGCATTGTAGCTGTAAGGTGGTCATCAGAAACATCGGTGTAAGTGATTTCTAGAGTTTCCCCCAGTGTGTTTTTACTCGCTTTGTTGAGCTGGTCTAATATTTCTATTTTTTTTGATTCGTCCATTTACTTAAATTTAAAGCTTGATATATTGATTCTATAACAGACTAAGACATTTAACAGAGATTAATAGATCTGCGGATTCCAGTTTTCAGGATGTTTAGGCGTAATATCATATTCGATATAAAAGTTTTGGATTTCCTCCATGATTTCCTCAAAAGTATGGGTCTCCAATTTTTCATAAGGAATCTTGTAACCAAGATTGATCGTTTTCCTTTTGTAATCTCCACCAGCTAATACAATTGGAACTTTTGCAGCCAAGGCCATATTGTAAAAACCTTTTCTCCATTTCGGAACCCAACTTCTTGTTCCTTCCGGCGTAATTACCAGACTGAAATCATCTTTTTTGAATTCATTCGCTACAAAATTGATCAAATCATTTTTCTGGGAACGGTCTATTCCAATTCCTCCAATTGCTTTCACAATTCCACCATACCACGCTTTTGTATGAGCATCTTTGATAATAACTTTTAGTTTTTTCCCTAATGCCCAATAAGCCAGATTTCCAAGGATATATTCGCTATTATCGGTGTGAGGGGCAACTACGAGAATACATCTGTCAAGATTATCTGCATCGCCTTGAAGGACAACTTTCCATCCAATGATTTTAAGAATGATTTTTGCTAAGATTTTTTTCATATGCGGCTTTTCATTGTTTTTATTTGCCATACGTAATCGCTATCTATCAAACTGAGTTTCGTATTATTTGATGACGAGCGATTTCATAAAAAAAAGTATAACCTAGTGGTTATACTTTACAAATTTACAAAATATGTTTATTCTTAAGAAATATCTAAGTATTCTTTGCGTCTCAAAACAGGTTGCTGATGAAATCTACAATCTTGATTGCGATTTCTAATACTAATTGTATCATTTTTGTAGTTTTTTGTAATTAGAAGTTTATTTCTTGAACAAATTTAATAATAATTTTGCTTCATGAATAATTAAAGCGTTAAAGTTTTATTAAATTATCAATTCATTACAGGATATTTCACTGCATTGGTCAAATCCAGAGGATTGTAATTTTTTGCAATGTGATTCTGCATAACTTTTGCCATTTCTTTGAACTGGTCTTTGCTTGTGATTTTGGTTCCTCCAACCTGGAAAGTTCCTGGTGGGACATCATCAAATTTTTCTCTCAGTTCTTTCATCGGGTCATTGTAAAACTGAAGCATCATTTTGTGAAGGTCGGCGATTTTTACGTTCAATGGTTTCTTACCTCCGAAAACTTCAAGGAAATCCGATGTATCGTAAGTTTTTTCCAGTTTTTGACTTTTTACCAATTTGAAGATAAAATTATCTTTGTTGTCATTCAGTTCGAAAATCAATCCTGGCAATCCTCGGAATTTGTATGGGCCTTCTGAGATGTTCACATCTTTGCAGAACCAAGCTGTCCAATGTCTTCCCCCGAAATCAGTCGTGGCTTTTTGAAGTGTATATTGTCCTGAGGTTTTGGTCTCGTTTTCCAGTTTCCAATCCATTTTATCTTCGGTTGTATAAGAGAAGTAATCCATCATCATTTCGTAATTGGTGTTCTGATAGGAATTTTTATTTCTCTTTACAGCTGGTGTTCCATTCCAATTGTAGTTTCTTCCTCCTTTTTTGTTCAGAGAATCATTGATGATGTTCTCATAATGATAGAATTTTACATCTTTTGGATTGATATCGAGAGCCATATTTACATTCCTGTAATCTGTGGCAGAAGAATCTGGTTTGAATTTGTACTCGTAAATGAAACGATGCGTTTGCGCTTTTGATAAAGTGGTGAAGAATATCAAAAGTAAAATTGTATAGATTTTCATATTAATATTTTGTGAGTTGGTGCGATTTAGAAGAACTAGGAGAAAAGCGGAAGTCCGAAAACTTTTTATCCGCTTTTCAACTAATCCACTCTCAATTTTTAGTTAGTTTTAATATGGATTTCTTTTTTGCCATCTTTGATATTGATGTTCATATCTTTGAAGCTTTTTTTCACCTGCTGGTCAATTTTCATTCTTTCTAAAACCACATCTGCAGAATCTTTGGAGTAATTTTTCCCGTTGATTTTTACAGAGTCGTTGTCATCAGAATTATATTCGATAGTCGTCCCGTTGATGTTGATTTTGTTTTTCTCGACTGTGATTCCATTACTATTATAATTGTCATTTTCGTGGTCGTCTTCATCTTCTCCATCATCGCCGCGAGTGTTGATCTCGTATTCTTTTTCGTTGATGATTTTCATTTTTGAAGGAACTACCAACTCATAATCCAATCTGTAATCTCTGAATCTGTATTCATAAGGATACTCAAAATAATTTGGAAGAAGAATTCTGTTACCTCTGATTTCCACTGGAACTTTCATCTTAAGAGGTTGGTTGTAACCTTCTGCTTCTTTTTTGATGATGATGTAAGGCGTTTTTATATCGTCTCTTCTCGTGATTTCCACACTTGGGTAATCTCTTTTGTAGATTGTCGCCTTATCAGAATAGATATTATTAAAATAAGTATTGAAGTTCTCAGGGATATTTACCTTTTTGCTATCAAGATAGATAGTGTCATTTGGAGCAGATATCGATACGTTTTCATAATCTTGATTATCTCCGCTATATCTGAAGTTGAATCTCGATGCACTCGCAGCCAAAACTCCGATCAAAATAATCCAGATGATTCCTAATGTTCCTAGAACTGGTCCAACATAATTGAACTTTGTCTTTGGAGAGAATAATTTGATTGCTAATAATAAGAATGCTACTCCGAAAATAATGGTTGGTAAAGCTGCAATCGCAAGCAACAGATAACCAAGGTTGTTCTCCTCAAGATAGAATCCAAGATTATTATCCATCCCGAATTTGTCTGAACCATAAGCAAACATCATTGCAAACAAACCGATGAAACAACCTGCTGCCATTAGTGAAAGCAAAACAGCAAGACAATATTTCAGAACCTTCAAGAGAGAATCGCCTGCAGAACCAACTTTTGGTTTGTTCTCATTATAGATTTCTCCTGCTCTAGTCGTTGTCTCATTGGCAAACTGCACTATTTTGCTGGATTCTTCCTTTAAGTTGTCAAAGTTCAAAGGTTTTCCTTTCATCTTCAAAAAATCAGAAGCTGATTCTGCTTTTGGTAAAACTGCCCAAAGGATGAAATACAGAATTACTACTAAGAATGATGAGCCTGGAGCTACCCAAAGGAACAAAAATGCGCCAACCCAGATCAATCTCATCCATGTGATATCCATTCCAAAGTAAGCCGCTAAACCTGCGCAAACACCGGCAATCTTTTGTCTTTCCGGGTCACGGAACATTTGTTTTTGAGAATTGCTGCTGTAAGAATAACTGCTAGAAGATTTTGATTTATTTTGTTTTCCTTCAGAGAAATAAGCTTCTTCCTGCTCATCAATTTGTTCAGGTGTTCCGATTTGAGCAATTACTTTTTCAACATCAGAATCATTGATTACATCTCTTTTGGAAAGTGTTTCTTTGAAAATCTCGACCATTCGGATTTCAATGTCGTGCATTACTTCGTCTGCTTCTGCTGCGTCTAGAGAATTTCTCAAGGCACTCAGATAATCGCTGAGCTTGATATAAGCCTGTTCATCTATCATAAAAGAGAACCCTGCGAGTGCTATAGATAATGTCTTGTTCATAATATTAGTTTTGAGAGTGAGAGTTTTTTGTAATTTGGTTCACAGAGTCTGTCAGTTCCTGCCAGGTAGTTTGTAATTCTGCTAGGAAGAGACTTCCTTTTTCAGTGATCTGATAATACTTTCTTGGCGGTCCGCTTGTAGATTCTTCCCATCTGTAAGCGAGGAACTCGCCGTTTTTCAATCTTGTAAGGAGAGGATAAAGAGTTCCTTCCACTACATCCAGTTTTCCTTTTTTGAGAGATTCTATCAGATCGGAAACATACATTTCGCGTTGCTGGATCAGACTCAAAATACAGAATTCCAGAATTCCTTTACGCATTTGCGCCTTTGTGTTCTCGGTATTCATATTAATTGTTTGGTTTAAATTCAAATAATTGTAAAGTTTAATGTTCTTACTTTCTTTAAGTTTTAAGTCAACTTCGAACCCGCTTCTCTAACTTTACATTGCAAAGATATGTAAATAGAATGGTATTATGCAATACAAAGTAGTAAATATTTTCTAAAATAAAACTTAATATATTGATTATCAGTAATAAAATTTTAATTTATGAATTTCACTAATATTAATTATTTTCAAAACTATCTTAATTTAGGACGTTTAAACAAACCTAAATAAGACGTTTAAACAAAATTGTTGATGATTTTCTGTTCTAATTTTGCTTCAATAAATATTTAAATAATGAATAATTATCAAGGCACATTACAAAAGCCGATTAATTCTGGCTTTAATGCAAAATCAACAACAGAAGAAGTAATCAAAGGAATTGATCTCGAAGGAAAAATCGCAATTGTAACAGGAGGAAATACTGGAATTGGATTAGAAACAGTTAAGATATTATCAAAAGCTGGAGCAACTATAATTGTTCCTGCAAGAGACATCGAAAAAGCAAAGAGAAATCTGGCTGGAATTGCTAATATAGAATTAGAAGAATTAGATTTAGCAAATCCTGACTCGATTGATAAGTTTGCAAAAAAGTTCTTAAAGTCAGAAAGACCGCTTCATTTATTAATTAATAATGCCGGAATCATGTGGGTTCCGCTTCGTAGAGATGATCGTGGTTTCGAATCTCAATTGGCTGTAAATTATCTGGCTCATTTTCAGTTAACGGCAAGATTGTGGCCTGCATTAAAAAAAGCAGAAGGAGCAAGAGTTGTGAATGTTTCTTCCGGAGGACATCAATTCTCTGATTTTAATTTTGAAGACCCGAATTTCCTCAATAGAGAATATGAAACATTGCTTGGATATGGACAATCGAAAACTGCAGTTAATCTTTTCTCAATGGAATTGGACAATCGTGCAAAAGAATTTAATGTCAGAAGTTATGCTCTGTGTCCGGGCGCAGTCGGCGAAACGGAATTAGGGAGAGAAGCACCTTTGGATTTATTTCAAAAGTTAGGTTATGTTGATTCCGAGGGTAATCTTTTACCGGAAGTTAAGGCTTCTCTGAAAACCATTCCCCAAGGTGCTGCAACAACCGTTTGGTGTGCGACAAGTCCTTCACTTAATGATTTGGGAGGAGTCTATTGTGAAAATGTTGATGTTGCGGAGTTGAGTTCCGATGTGAAAATTATCGGTGGAATCAAAACATATTCTTTGGATGAAAGCAACGCCAAAAGATTATGGAAATTGAGCGAAGAAATGACAGGAATTCCATTTGACATCAATTGATATTTGTAACTTTGTGTGAGAAGCATTATGGATTATCAAGTTAATTATATCAACCCGGAAATCAAACTTTCCTGTTACGAAGGCAAGTTGTTCAAGACAGAAACTGCATTTGAAGACCATTTGCTAGTTTGGTTGATTTCTGGCGAAACCAAAATTATTCAGGCGGACGAAAGTTTTATTTTCGGCGCAGGAAGCACTTTTTTGATTCCAAGAAATCAGCTAGCGACGATAATCAATTATCCAAAAGACGGACTGCCTCACAAAGCGGTTGCAATGCATTTGTCAGCTAAAAAGCTTAGGGGATTTTATAAGGATAATCATACAAAGTCAAAGTTTACAACGGAAAAAATTATCAGTTTCGAGAAACATCCACTATTGGAAAGCTGTTTGAATTCTTTGATTCCGTATTTCGAAATGCAAAATAATTTCCCGGAAAATATTGCGTTGCTGAAAATCAATGAAGCAATTAATATTCTCAGGACGATTGATGGAAACATAGATTCTGTTCTTAATAATTTTGAAGAACCGGGAAAAATTGATCTGATGACTTTTATGGAGAAGAACTTTATGTTCAATATGTCCTTGGAGAAATTCGGATATTTGACGGGTCGAAGTTTGACGACTTTCAAAAGAGATTTTTACAAAGCATTTAATTCTACGCCTCAAAGATGGCTGACTAAAAAACGTCTGGAATTGGCACATTATGAACTTGCCGAAAAAAACAGGAAACCTATTGATGTCTATTATGAAATTGGCTTTGAAAATTTGTCGCATTTTTCTTTTGCGTTCAAGAAGCAGTTTGGATATGCGCCGACAAAGCTTATATCAAATATTCAATAAAAATCAAAAATTGTTGAATAAAAATTTGCAGATGAGAAATGTTTTCATACTTTCGTAAAAGATTTACATAATGATAATGAATTTTACAACCACAACAACGATTTCTACAACAACTACAATTAGTAGCTGCAGAAAGGTGTGTTTGTGATATTGTGAAAATTAGATAATTAACAAAAGCCTTTCTGAATTCAGAAAGGCTTTTTTGTTTTTAAAATATAACGAATGAAAATATTAAAATTTGGAGGAACTTCAGTCGGAAGTGTAGAAGCATTGAGAAATGTAAAATCAATCATTGGAAAAGAATTTAACAAAAACGAACCTTTAATTGTCGTCTGTTCTGCTTTGTCAGGAATTACCAATTCGCTTTTATCAGCATCAGAAGAAGCTTTGAAACAAAACGATTTTTCTGAAATACTGAAATCTGCGGAAGAAAAACATTATCAGATTATTTCGGAATTATTGCCAAGAACGGCTCAGAATCCATTATTGATGATGGTAAAAGTAAGTTTCAATGAGATTGAGGATATTTTATTCAGTGTCAAAAATCTGGGCGAATTATCAGATAGAATCAAAGATAGGCTGCTTTCTTATGGGGAACAGATGTCGAGCAAGATTGTTTCTGTATTCTTACAATCCGAAAATTTTCCTGCAGTTTTCCAAGATTCGAGAGAATTGATTTCAACTGATTCTCATTTCGGAAATGCCAATGTCGATTCAAAAAAAACAAATGAAAATCTCAAAAATTGGAAGCTTGGAAATCAAATTTATGTGGTAACAGGTTTTATTGCTAAAGATAAAAATGATGATGCAACAACTTTAGGCAGAGGAGGTTCTGATTATACTTCGGCGATTTTAGGCTCAGGTTTGAAAGCTTCCGAAATCCAAATTTGGACAGATGTTGATGGTTTTCTAACTGCCGATCCGCGATTGGTGAAAAATGCTTTTTCTCAACCTGAACTCAGTTATCAGGAAGCGATGGAAATGTCATATTTCGGTGCAAAGGTGATTTATCCGCCAACAATGATTCCGGCGATTGAAAGTCAGATTCCGATTTATATTAAAAATACTTTTAAGCCGGAAAGTCAAGGAACTTTGATTCACCAGAAATCCGAAGTTTCCAAAGGTCTTATCAAAGGAATTGTCTCGATTGAGAAAACCTGTCTCATCAATATTACCGGAAACGGAATGATTGGAATGCGCGGTTTCAGTGGAAGATTGTTTAATGCTTTGGCGAGATATGAAGTTAATGTTATACTGATTACACAGGCGAGTTCGGAGCACAGTATTTCGTTTGTCATTGCTTTTTATGACGAGAAAAAAGCAAGAACAGCAATCTATGAAGAATTTGAATTTGAAATCAATTCCAACAAAATCGATGAACCGCAGTTCGATAATGAATTAAGTATTATTTCTGTTGTTGGCGAGAATATGAAGAAAACGAGAGGAATCAGCGGAAAGTTTTTCAGTGCTTTGGGCAAGAACGGAATCAATATTATTGCGATTGCACAAGGCTCATCAGAACTTAATATTTCTGCCGTGATTGAAAGAAATGAACTTTCAAAAGCTCTTAATGTTGTCCACGATTCACTCTTACTTTCACCTGTAAAAACCTTCAATGTGATGTTCGCAGGAACAGGAAATATCGGGAAAGAATTGTTCCGACAATTGGAAAGAGAGAAAAAGAATTTAGCTGAAAATCATCAGATCAAAATCAATGTTGTAGGAATTACCAACAGCCGAAAAATGCAGATATTTGACAATCCCGAATCTAATTTTGATTCAGAAGATAAAAGTGAAAATTCTCAAAAAGCAAATTTGAAAGATTTTATAAATTCTATTTCAAATAAAAATTTACCGAATCTAGTTTTCGTTGATAATACTTCCAGCGAAGATATTGTGAAACATTATCCTGATTTATTCAGCAATAATATTTCAGTTGTTACCTGCAACAAAAAAGGAAATTCGTCTTCATACGAGCAGTACAGCAAATTTAAAAGACTGGCGAAAAAGAATAATGTCAATTTCTTATATGAAACCAATGTCGGCGCCGGACTTCCAATTATCAAAACGCTGAATGACCTTTGGATTTCCGGTGACGAAATCCTGAAAATCGAAGCCATCCTGTCAGGAACGATTTCTTACATTTTTAATAATTACGTTGGCGATAAAACTTTTGCTGAGGTTGTAAGAACTGCCCAGGAATTAGGTTATACAGAACCAGACCCGAGAGACGATCTGAACGGAATGGATTTCTCCAGAAAAATGCTGATTCTCGGAAGAGAAATTGGCTTGCCATTGGAAATGTCAGATGTCAGCATCAAAGATTTCCTTCCCGAAGCTTGCCTCAAAGCAGACTCCATTCCTGCATTCTATGACGAACTTGAAAAACACGAATCTTACTTTTCATCATTCAAAAATGAAGCTGAAAATTCGGGCAGAAAACTGAGATTAATTGGTGTTTTGGAAGACGGGAAAATCAACATCGAGGTTCAGATTGTAGATGCTAATCATCCGTTTTTCGGATTGTCGGGAAGTGATAATATCATATCATTCACGACTTCCAGATATAAAAATACACCGTTGGTTGTAAAAGGTCCGGGCGCAGGCGCGGAAGTGACGGCTGCCGGTGTTTTTGCAGATTTGGTAAGAGTTACAGCACAGTAAATCATAAAATATAAACGATAATTGATAGTTGATTGCAATTCATCGTTTTAATAAAAATCATTTATCAATCATCATTTATCAATTATAAAAATGGATTCTATAAAAGTTTTCGCTCCCGCAACTGTCGCAAACGTAGTTTGTGGCTACGATATTCTCGGTTTTGCAATAGAAGAACCAGGCGACGAAATCATCCTGCGAAAGAACGATTCCAATCAAATCATCATCACAACAATCGAAGGCGATGGCGGAAAACTTCCCAAAGACCCAGCGAAAAATGTGGTTTCCCACGTCATCAGATTGTTTCTCGAAAAAATAAATTCCAACCAAGGAATCGATATCGAATTGTATAAAAAAATGCCACTTAACAGCGGAATGGGTTCCAGCGCAGCCAGCAGTGTTGCAGCTTTGGTAGCGATTAATGAATTAATGGGAAAACCCTATTCAAAACAAGAATTGTTGCCACTTGCAATGGAGGGCGAACGAATCGCCTGCGGAAATGCACACGCCGATAATGTTGCGCCCGCACTTTTAGGCGGTCTGGTTTTAGTAAGAAGTTACGAACCGTTGGATGCACTGAAATTGTCTTATCCAAAAGATTTGTCGGTGGTTTCTGTTCATCCGCACGTGGATGTTCCGACTGGCGAGGCGAGGAAAATCATCAAGGAAAGAATCAGTTTGAAATCTGCTGTCCAGCAATGGGGAAATGTCGCAGGTTTGATTGCTGGATTTTGCACCAACGATTTGGATTTAGTAAGCCGAAGTATGGAAGATGTCATCATAGAGCCAGTTCGCGCAATGTTAATTCCGTATTTTTATGAGATGAAACAGCTGGCTTTGGACAATGGCGCAATTGGTTTTGGGATTTCAGGTTCCGGTCCTTCGGTTTTTGCCTTGTGTGAAAACAAAGGAACAGCGGAAGAAATTTCATTGAAAATAAAAGAATTACTTAATCAGAAAAATATAGAAAGCGAAGCGTTTGTAACCAGAATCAATGATGAAGGCGCGAGAGTTATTAATTAAAATAATTTGGGCAGCTTAATCCGCCTTCCGTTCCCGCTTTTTTGTCATTGCGAACGAAGTGAAGCAATGTGTTGCACTTTTGTACAATCGCAATAACAAAAAGAGCTCCACTCAAGTCGGGCTGCAGATTCAACGTAAAACAAGTTTTTTTCTCAAACACAATTTTGTCATTCCGTAGGAATCTAGACCGCGGAGATTCCTACGGAATGACAAAAGAACTTTAAAAATCAAATGCAAATCCATAAACTGTCAACCAACAACAACCAACCAAAAATGAAATACATATCAACAAGACAACAACAAGAAACCAATATAAAAACTGCTATTCTGAAAGGTCTGGCAGATGACGGAGGTCTTTTTATGCCGGAATATATTCCAAAATTAGATTCTGAATTTTTTAAACAATTGCCAAATCTAACATTGCAGGAAATCGGTTTCCGTGTAGCAAGGGAATTTCTCGGCGATTCTATTTCGGACGAAAATTTAAAACAAATCATCGATGAAGTTTTGAATTTTGAAATTCCAGCGGTGAAAATATCGGAAAATATTTACTCTCTGGAATTATTTCACGGGCCAACAATGGCCTTCAAAGATGTTGGCGCAAGATTTATGGCGAGAATGATGTCTTATTTCTCGGAGGGAAAACCAATGAAAGTGATTGCCGCAACATCCGGCGACACGGGAAGTGCTGTTGCATCGGGGTTTTTCGGCGTTCCCGGAATCGAAGTTTATATTCTTTATCCGAAAGGAAAAGTGAGTCCGTTGCAGGAAAAACAACTGACGACTTGGGGCGGAAATATCAAAGCGTTGGAAATCGATGGCACTTTTGACGATTGTCAGGCTTTGGCCAAACAAATTTTGTCCGACGAGGAACTGAATCAAAAATTCACTTTGACATCAGCTAACAGTATTAATATTGCGAGATTGATTCCACAGTCATTTTATTATTTCTGGGCTTTTGCGCAACTTAAAAAATTAGGAAAACCAATTGTTTTTTCTGTTCCGAGCGGGAATTTTGGGAATTTGACAGCCGGGCTTTTTGCTAAGAAAATGGGATTGCCAGTTCATCAATTCATTGCTTCGACCAATGAAAATGATGTAGTTCCAAAGTTTTTAGAAACAGGAAATTATGAAGCAAAACCTTCTAAGCAAACCATTAGTAATGCAATGGACGTAGGAAATCCAAGTAATTTTGAAAGGATGAAAAGCTTGTTCAATAATGATGTTGCAGAATTTAAAAAAGAGATTGAATCATATTCTTTTTCCGATGAAGAAACAAAAGTTGCAATGCGAGAAGTTAGAAACGAATTTGATTATACGCTTGACCCGCACGGTGCAGTTGCTTATTTGGGATTAGGAAAATTTAGAAAACCCTTCGACCAAGTTTATATTGAGCACAGTCGAAATATTCAGGATAACAAAGTAGGCGAAGATTTTGTTGGAGTTTTATTAGAAACGGCTCATCCTGCGAAGTTTGTAGAAGTTGTGGAAGATGTTCTGAAAAAGGAAGTTAAAATTCCAGAAAAATTGGAAGCATTTAATAGAAAAGAAAAGCAATCTGCGAAATTTCCAGCGGATTTTGAATTGGTGAAAAGTTATTTGATAAAAGAGAGGCGGTAATTTTTGATTTATGGTTTCTAATTCGAAAAATAATCCTATCTTTGCACCCGAATTACATAATAATCATTAAACAATATTGGAATGTATTTAACAACAGAAAAAAAAGCAGAAATTTTCGCAAAGCACGGTAAATCTGCACAAGACACAGGAACTGCTGAAGGACAGGTTGCTCTATTCACTTTTAGAATCAACCACTTGACTCAGCACTTGAAAGCTAACCACAAAGATTTCAACACAGAAAGATCTCTTGTAAAGTTAGTAGGTAAAAGAAAAGCTCTTTTAGATTATTTGAAGAAAAAAGATATCAACAGATATAGAGCAATTATCGCTGAATTAGGAATCAGAAAATAATTCCAAGCTCACGCAAAAAATTAAAGCAACTCAATTTTGGGTTGCTTTTTTTGTTTTTAATCGTTTAATCTCGAATTGATATCCATTTGATGATGAAGAATCCGGATAATTTCGATTTCATTTTTTTCTTCATTGATTTTATAAAAAATAAAATGTGATTGCGCTTTTGCTTTCCAATAATCTTTTCTGATGTGGTTAAAATCTTTACCAGATTTAGGATTAATGCATAAATTATTTATTTCTGAAATAATTTGACGATAGTACTTGTTGGCCTGTTCTTCCGACCATTCAAAAAAAGTATAATACCAAATATTTTCTAAATCATTTTGAGCTTTTTCACTAATGGAATAATTCATTATTTAGTCAGATATTTTTTGTGAAGACTTTTTAAGAAATTTTCCGGTTCAAAATCTTTTACAAATCCAGAATTTTCGCCTTCTTCAAGAGCTTTAATCAGATGTTCTTTTTTATTTTCTTCGTGTTCAAAAGTTCTAAGAGCTGCTCTTACCACTTCGCTTACAGAAGAATATTTTCCACTTTTTATTTGTTGGTTAATAAAACTGTCAAAATAATCTCCCAATAAGATGGATGTATTTTTTGCCATAATGATTTTATTTATAATTCAAATATACCAAAATTTGGTATTATAGGCAAAAAATTAATCAACTCAATCAAGTTGTCTTAATTTTAAAATTATCATATTTATTAATGATTTATTGGTCTTTTACAACTTTTGTTTTTGCAAGTAAGTCTCCTAACCGTTGACTTTCGTCTGAATTTTTGATTATAATTATTGCTACCAATCCAAAAAAGAACATATCTAAAAAATCTACAATATGTCTTAAGAAGGATTGTTTCAAAGTAATTTTATTTTCAGTTTGTAAATCAACAGACTTTAGTCTGACAATGAAATTTCCTAATGTAGAACTGAAATATGTTTCGATAATACAGAAATATACAAACCAAAAAAATAGGATAGGTAAGGTTTTGATTCCATTTACCGTATATGCTCCTTCATCATTTAAACTGCCAAAATTATAGATGTAATAATAAGTTAGAGAAAAAATAATCGAATAGTCGATGAAACCGGCAACAAATCTTCTGAAAATATACTTTTCATTTTTCACCTGATTAAATTTTAAGTTCTGTTAAGCTTCCGCAACCTCAGACTTCCGAGAATCCTTTACCAAAAAATAAATCCCAACCAAACTCAACAAAACAAACAATCCAAAACTGATTAAAGAAAATAATTTTCCAGTTTCTATAACAGCCGGCTCGAATTTCATTTCGATTTTATGTTTTCCTGCAGGAACATAAAGCGCTCTCAAAAGATAATTCGCTTTGATGTAATCTACCTTGCTTCCATCCAAATAAATATTCCAGCCGTATGGATAATAAACTTCTGAAAATACTGCTAATTGAGGCGTTTTAGAAGATGATTCAAATGATAATTCGTTGGGTTGATACGTTTTCAAATCCAAAAACGCCGTTGAGTCTTTCACCAGATTTTTTCCATTAAAATAAGCTTTGTCATCTTTGGAGATCACTGCCACTTTTTTGGTGTCAACATTTCCTATTTCTTTCAGTTCTTCGTTTGGATTGTCCACGAATTTGATGTCAGAAACAAACCACGCATTTCCGTTGGCCTCAGGATTTGGAGTGATTTCTGGTTTTTGCTGGTCGCCAACGAGGAAATATTTGGTGTTCAGCATATTCAGGATTCTAACCGTTTTCACCTGGTCGGTTGTCGAGAAATATTTGTTGATAAGGTCATCATATCTTCTCAATTTTACAGCGTGATAACCACCAATCGAAGATTTGAAATAAGACGTATTTGTCTCGCTGAAAGTTGATAGAATGTTATTGAAAATCCTGTAATGGTCTTTATCTTTTTCAGCAATCGTTTGTAAAGCTTTGTTAACTTCAGTCTGTTGCAAAAGACTTTGAATAAAAGAATCGTTGCCCGCTTTGCTCATCAGATATTCCGAATTTTCTGTCTGGAAAGGAGAATCAGCAAAAGTTTTATCGACGAAATTATCATCATTCAAATAACGTCTGTTAACCGTCCAAAGATCAAACAAACTCACGAATCCGATAATTAATAAAACAATATTGATATTCAGTTTTTTCTTTAATCCTAAAAATAATGCGCCTGCTGTAATCAAAACATAAACAATCGCTTTGATTGCATCGGCTTGAAACATCGATGCTCTTTCACCTACCAAATAATCCAGTAAGAATGGCGGAAGATAAGTTTTCTCATTAGCCGTATAAAAACCTAAAATTCCTTTTCCGAAAAGAGTCAAAATCAATGTGATTCCGAGAACTGTTCCCGAAACGTAAAGCAAGATTTTCTTTTTATATTCTTCAGTTATATTTTCATCAGTAAAGAATTTGTACAATCCAAGAATCGCAATTAATGGAAACAAAAATTCTACAACCACCAAGATAGAAGATGGTGCACGGAATTTATTATACATTGGAACATAATCAATGAAGAAATCTGTAAGAACAGCAAAATTGCTTCCCCAAGCTAAGAAGATGGTTAAAATCGAAGCGCTTAAAATCCAATATTTGTACTTTTTTCCGGCAAAGAAAAATCCTAAAACTGCCAAGAAACAAACTACTGCACCTTGGTAAGCAGGTCCGGATGTGCTCGGTTGGTCGCCCCAATAAGTCAGGCTTCCAAAACCTCTCGTCATCATATCGTATTCCTGTTGAGATTTGATGTTTTCCTGAGCCAGTTCCTGTACTTTTTCCATCATTTTGTCCGAACCTTGTTCCTGACTTCCTCCACCCATTAATCTAGGAATAAATAAGTTAAGGGTTTCCAGTTTTCCGTAGCTCCACATTGTGATGCTTTCTTTGTCCATCCCAGATTTTCCGGCAGTGTGAGAACTTGTGTTAAGGATTTGCTTTCCACGAACGGTTTCTTTCACATATTCTGCATTCGCCATAATTCTTTGGGAATTCATTCCAACACCGATAATCACTGCCACTCCGACCAATCCTGACGAAATCAGGAAATGTTTCCATTCGATTTTTCCTTTGATGGCTCTTATCAATTCGGACAAGAATAAAAACCCAAGTCCAAGGAATAGATAATAAGTCATCTGAGGGTGATTGGCGCAAATCTGCAAACCAGCAAAAAGCGCTGTGACAATGAAGCCAAGAATATATTTTTTCCTAAAATAGACGAGTATGATTCCGGCTAAAAGTGGTGCGAAATAAGCAATCGTATGAACCTTTCCATTGTGTCCAGCCGCAATAATAATGTAGAAATAAGTGGATAATCCGAAGAATGTTGCGCCTAATAAAGCATATCTCCAATTTCTAACGGCGACCATTCCCAAAAAGAAAAATCCGGCAAATAATAAGAATAAATAATTCGCAGGTTTTGGAAGGAACAAAAACAGATCATCTATTTTTTTGATGACATCGCCGCGGAATTGTGCTCCCGTCTGATAGGTCGGCATTCCGCCGAACATTGCATCGCTCCAATAGGTTTCTTTGTCATTATTTGCACGGTATTGTAACAATTCTTCTGCGCCACCTTTGTAAAATACGATGTCGTGCTGCATCAATCGTTTTCCTGAGATGACAGGATTGGCATAAACTACCGCCAGCAAAATGAAAATGACAAGACTTGCAAGAACGAATATTAGATTTTTGTTGTTTTTGAACATACAATGATTGCTTTAAATTTTCGAATTCCAAATTTAATATTAAAAAACCTTTCAGACTCAAAAATCTGAAAGGTTTTGTATTTATTTTAATTAAGATTAAAACTAAGGTTTTTTCTCTTCCTTTATTTCCTCATAATCTACAGTTTCCGCATCCCATTTTACCTTTTGATTAGGCATTTTTTTAGTGTTGGTTTGCTGTTGATTTTTAGGATTCAATGTTGGGAAGTTCTTATAAAATGCATTGAAAAACAATCTTTTCAAAATATTCCAAACAAAGAATATAATAATAGTTGCTAATATGAATTCGAAAATGTATTTCATTTCCTGATTTTATTTGTAAGAAGGATTAATGATGATAGACGTTGTAGAGTTTTTCGTCATACTTTGTGTCTGTTTTCCGTCTGACAAAGTTTCTTTCTGATTGGTTTTCACAGAAAGATTCTGATTCAGAAGCCAACCTGTATTTTCGTCAATGATGATCTTTCCGCTTTCAGAACCGCCCATAGTCATACTGTGAGTCATTCCGTTTTGACTCTGTTTATCAGATTTAGTAGGAATTACACCAGTTACACTGATCTCTGCTTTTCCATCCTCAACCTTTACCAAAGTGAAAGTCAAAGTCTGTTTCAATTTTCCGCTTGGGTCGATATCCTCAGAAGTGGTCCATTTTTCTCCGATTTTTGCACCTTTTGAAGGTATCAATTTAAGGTTTTTACTCAATTGTTCCTTCATCATTTCTTCGTTGAAACCAGCTTTAAAGCTTTCTACAAAAGCATCCTGTTGCTTGGTATCTTTTACAGTTCCAGCAATTGATTTTCTTAGATTATTTTGAACAGCTTCAAAACCTGTAATGGATTTGATATTTCCATAAACGTCCATCTTTACATTCAGTTTGTTGCCTGCCAAACCTTTGCTCACGATATAATCCATTCTTAGATTTTCTTCTTTTGGAGCCTCTTTTTTGGTGTCGATGGCAACTGTTTTTCCATTAGCTGTTGTTGACATTCTTTTTCCAACCATATTCAATGTCAGATCATAGATATTATCTTTGAAATCGTTTACAGTTATAGACATTTCGTCTGTTGTTTCACTAGTTCCAGAAACTGTTTTTCCATCAGGCGAAGTTAGCTGCTGAATTTCTCTCTGATAAGAAACTAAAGGATAAGTTATTCCTTTTTCCAGAATGAATTTCTGTTTATAAATCCCACTGCTGTCAGCAATAGCTTTTGGTTTTGCAGCTTCTTCCGGAGAAACTTCTATGGTTACGGTTTCTGTTTTTCCCGTTTTTGGGTCAACTCTTGTAACGGTTTTGGTTTCCTTTTTACAAGCTGTTAATGTTATTGCGATTAGCGCAAGCGCTGTTATTTTTTTCATAAATGATATTTGATAAATGAATAAAGCTAAATTGATTGATCTATTAATTATTCATTTTTAATTATTGATTATCTTCTGTCTCACGGCTTCATAAAGAATTGCGCCACACGCTACAGAGACGTTCAGAGACTGGGTTTTACCTTCTATCGGAAGTTTTATTTTTTCATCGGAATGATGAAGCACTTCTTTGGAAATTCCTGTTTCCTCATTTCCCATCACTATTGCGCACGGTTCTGTGAAGTCTGCATCGTATATCAATTTCTGCGCCTTTTCTGTCGCCGAGAAAACTTTGATACCACTTTGTTGTAAGAAATCGACCGAATGCGCCAAGTTCTTTTCTTTACAGATCTTGATGTTATAAATAGCACCAGCCGAAGTTTTGATAGCATCCGAATTAATTGGTGCGCCACCTTTTTCCGGAATCAAAATAGCATCGATTCCCACACATTCTGCAGTTCTGCAAATCGCACCGAAATTTCTGACATCGGTCAATCTGTCAAGAATCAGGATGAAAGGTGTTTTCCCTTCCTCGAAAAGTTGAGGTAAAACATCTTCAATTTTGTAGAACGGAACATCAGAAATGAAGGCCACTACACCTTGGTGGTTTTTCCTAGTAAAACGATTCAGTTTTTCTACGGGAACATAGTTGGGACGCAGATTATGTTTTGCAAGAAGTTGTTTTAGTTCGATGTAGATCTCGCCCTGTAAAGCATTTTGAATAAAGATCTTGTCGACTGTTTTACCAGCTTCCAGAGCTTCCATCACAGGCCTTAATCCGAAGATGAAATCATCTTTTTTCTGTTCGTTCATTTATAAAAATTTGTTTTGCAAAAGTAAGGTTTTTGAGATTAGTTTTATCTTAATAAAATTGTAAAGTTTAAATCACAAAAGTCACAAAAAGGAACTTTCATGTCAATTTGGTAAGAACAAAAAGAAATGTTTTGAGAGGAAAAATCCTAAAAAATCAAATATTTATTATAAATTTTGTGATTTTTCGGGTTTGATTCTTAATCCAAAACAAAAACCAGAAACTCATCAGTTTTAAATTTCAAATCGCCGGTTTTTCTCAGATCTTCGAATAATGGAGTAGGGAAAGTCTCATCAAACTGTTTCGTTTTGTAGAGTCTTCCTTTTAATGTCAACGGAATTTTCTTGATCAGTTTATCCGTTGTCACAGGAATTTTGAACTTTCTTTTTTCCGGGTCTTTGGAGTCGACATAAAAACAATGATCGATCAACTCCGTCTTGTCAATATACTTTTTGTAATCCGATGTTTTTATGAAATTGGGCAAGTTGGTGTCTGACCAGGTGAGATAAAAAACCTCGATTTCTTGAGTTTTACTGATTGGCTGATAATATTTGAATCTGTCATTTTCTGACTTTGAAAATGATAAAATCGTTAAAATTAAAATCGGAAAAATAAATCGCAGACTCATTGAAATCATTTTAAATCATCACTTATAAACTCAATCCTTCTCCAATTAATGCTCTTTTCTGAGCAAGGATATAACCGTAATGGATACTTTCGTGCATGTTGTTGAAAATGATTGCATCCTGGATATTTTTCAGGTCGATTCCGAAACTTGTGGAATATGGCGTATAATCTGGGAAGAAGTCATTGTCAAAATCTTTCATCAGAATCTTTGACGTTTCAATGAGTAGATAAGCTAAATCCTCCATTTCAGATGGTTTCACATCCACATTGGCAAAAGTTCCTTTTTTGTAAGTTTCTACCCAATATTTATCGATCCTGAATTGGTTTCCACTTAGATAATAGCATAACAATTGTTGTTGGGCAATACAGTGGGCGATATTCCAGTAGATATTATTATTGAATCCATCGGGAATTGTAAGCAGGTCCTTTTCGGATGTGTTTTGTAAAATATTCAGCAGGTTTTTTCTGACCTGTCTATGATTGGCAAAATGATAATTCATTTTTGAATAAAGCTTTATTTAGTTCAAAGTTATATTAATTATAAATAAACGACAAATTATCCACATTTATTAGCAAAAACTAAAGCAGTTGCAAAGTAACTTCCATCCTTAAACCTGCAACCTCCATGCTTTTAACAAATATTTAACGCAAGATTAGCAATTGTTGTGTTTGCTGTTGCGGGTTTTTATATGAAATTTACCAATTATTAAGATCAACTATGTCAGAATTGAATCAAGCAGAAGATATCAGACAGCTTACAGAAAAAGTAAAAGAACAGAATTACTTTTTTAATATTCTAAAACAAGAAATCAACCGTGCTATTATCGGTCAGGAATATATGATTGACCGTCTTTTGATAGGACTTCTGGGAAATGGCCACGTTCTTTTGGAAGGTGTTCCCGGTTTGGCAAAAACATTAGCAATCAAAACTTTGGCAGAAGCTGTTCACGGACAGTTTTCACGGATTCAGTTTACACCGGATTTGTTGCCTGCAGATGTTGTGGGGACAATGATCTATAATGTCAAAGACAACGATTTCTCGATAAAAAAAGGTCCTGTTTTCGCTAATTTCGTTTTGGCTGATGAAATTAACCGTGCGCCGGCAAAAGTTCAGTCCGCACTTCTTGAAGTAATGCAGGAAAAGCAAGTGACGATTGGCGATGAAACAATGCCTTTGCCAAAACCTTTCCTTGTATTAGCGACTCAAAACCCGATTGACCAGGAAGGAACTTATCTTTTACCGGAAGCACAAACCGACCGTTTTATGCTGAAGTGTAAAATAGATTACCCTGAGTTTGAAGACGAAAGAAAGGTAATGAGAATGATTTCTACACAGGATATTCCGCAAATCAGACAAGTCGTTAATCTTGAACAAATTGTTGAAGCTAAAAAACTTATCAATCAGATTTATCTGGACGAGAAAATCGAGAAATATATTCTGGATATGGTTTTCGCAACACGTTATCCTGAAAAATATGGATTGTCTGAACTTAAAAATTACATCAGTTTCGGAGCATCACCAAGAGCAAGTATCAACTTAGCAATTGCATCCAGAGCTTATGCTTTCATCAAAGGAAGAGCATTTGTGATTCCGGAAGATGTGAAAGAAATTGCAAAAGATGTGTTGAGACACAGAATCGGATTGAGCTTCGAAGCAGAAGCGGAAGAAGTGACTCAGGACGAAATCGTAAATAGAATTCTCAGTAAGGTCCAAGCACCTTAAACAGGTTGTTAGTTGATGGTTGTCAGTTGTCGGAGAAATTTCGATGTCTGAAAACTATCAACAGACAACCGACAACTATCAACCATTTATGCAGATAAAAGATATCGTCAAAAAAGTAAAGCAGATAGAAATCCGGACTCGAAAGAAAACGGAAGCATCGCTTATGGGACAATATCACAGCGCTTTCAAAGGCCAGGGAATGACATTTTCAGAAGTTCGGCAATACCAGTTCGGAGATGACACAAGACGAATTGACTGGAACAAAACAGCGCGTTTCCGCGAACCATTCGTGAAAGTAATGGAAGAAGAACGTGAACTAACAATGATGTTGGTTGTAGACATTTCCGCATCGATGGATTATGGGACCAAAACCCAGCTGAAAAGAGAATATGTTGCAGAAATCTGTGCGTCTTTAGGATTTTCGGCTGCTGGAAATAACGATAAAGTCGGATTGATTTTATACGCTGACAAAGTTCTGAAAGTCGTTCCACCGCAGAAAGGTAGAAAACACGTTTTGTCGATTGTAAGTAATATTTTGTCAGCAGAGTATGTTCCTGCCGAATCAGATTTAAATTCGGCTTTCAATTATATGATGAGTGTTTTCAAAAGAAAATCTCTGGTTTTTGTTTTTTCTGATTTCGAGGACGAATTTGACCAGAAAATCCTGAATGTCACAGCAAGAAAACATCAGGTTTTGGGACTTCGGGTTTTTGACGAAAAAGATATGGAGATTCCGGATATTGGTTACACATTGTTTCGTGATTCTGAAACCGGGAAGCAAGTCTGGGCGAATACTTCCAGCGCAAGGTGGCGTTATGAATTTGCGGAACAGCAAAAACGGAAAATGATGCACATCAAGGAAGAATTCGAAAATTCATCAGCCCATTTTTTAGATATCAATACTTCTGACGATTATAGTAAATTTTTGTATCAATATTTCAGAAAATAAATTTTAGAATCACGCACATCGATGCCTTATAAATTGTTTAAATTATTTCTTCCGCTTTTTGTTTTCATTTCTGCTTTTGGATTTGGTCAAACTTTGTCATCTAATCTGGATAAAACGACTTTGGCTTTAGGCGAAGTTGCGGTTTTTAAAATTCAGATTTTGGATTTGGGTGGAAAAGATGTTCAGGCTTCACCAAGAAATGAATTGTTACCTTTTCACTTCGAAATGATCAATGACAGTATTGCCAAACAAAAAGATATCTATCTGCGTTCTGTGAAATTTGCGATTTTTCAGGAAGGGAAATTTACGATACCGGAAATTCAGGTAAAAGTCGGAGGTAAAATCCTGAAAACCATTCCTTACGAAGTTGAAGTCATTAATACAGCCAAAAAAGGTGACCAGATCAATGACATTATGAAGAACAAAGAAGTGGAACTGAATGTCCAGGATTACTGGGATTTGTATAAATTTTACGTTCTTGTCGCATTGATGATTATTGCAATTATTGTTTTAATTATCGGCATTATAAAATATGGAAGAAAACGCAAATCGAGCCCGATTGTTACTACGAATCAGACTTTGAAAGATTTGGAAAAACTCAGAAAGAAAAATTATATCGAGAATGAAAATTTCCGTGCTTTCTATGTCGAATTGATTGATATTACAAGAACTTTCATCACCAAACAATATCAGATTCCGGCAGATGTTTTGCTGACGGACGATTTGATAGATTATATGAAAAATACGAATGCGATTTCTCAGGAGAATGAAAAAATCGTGGAAGATATATTCTTGCGTGGTGACCTTGTAAAATTTGCGAAAACGATTCCTACAAAGGAATTAATGGCTAAAGATTTTACAGAAATCAGAGATTTTGTAAAACGTTCTACGAAAGATGTGGAAGCTGAGAATCTTCGGAATGTTTCTGTTGCAGAACTCTCGGATGCAGACAAATCTAAAATTAGAAAACTTAAATAAAATCATTTATCAATCATCATTTATAATTAATCCGTGAATTTCGAGTTTTATAGTCCGTGGTTTTTACTGCTTTTTATTTTGTTCATTCCATTATTGATATTGGATTCGGGCAAGAAAAAGAGTAGAGGAATTGCTGTGCCTTCGGTAAAGAATATGCAACCGAGCGGAAACATTTCGCTCGTGATGACTTTTCTGAAGATTTCGAAATATCTTATTCTTTCAGCTTTGATTATTGCTTTGGCAAGACCCAGAACTTACACAATTTCTCAAGACAGAGATGAGTCCAAAGGAATTGACATTATGCTTTCTGTGGACGTTTCCTTGAGTATGATGGCGAAAGACCTTGACCCGGACAGATTGGAAGCATTGAAAAAAATCGCGATTGATTTCGTTAATAAAAGAGAAAATGACAGGATTGGTTTGGTGGCTTATTCGGGAGAAGCTTATACCAAAGTTCCTTTGACAACCGACCACCAAGTTGCTATTGATGAGTTAAATCAATTAAATCCTCTCGAATTACAACCAGGAACCGCAATTGGTGAGGGTTTATCAGTTGCTGTCAATCATTTGAAAAAAAGCAAAGCCAAAAGTAAAATCATCATTTTGATGACCGATGGCGTGAACACCGTTCTGAATGCAATGCCTCCACAAATCGCCGCAGAATTAGCAAAAAATAACAGTATCAAAGTTTATACAGTTGGAATTGGAAGCAATGGATTTGCTGCGTTTCCAACGGGAACCAATATTTTTGGAGACATTGTTTTCACAGAACAAAAGACTGAAATTGATGAAAATACGTTGATTGATATCGCACAACTGACTGGAGGGAAATACTTCCGAGCAACTTCCAACAGTAGTCTTCAGAATGTTTATGATGAAATTAATCAATTGGAAAAATCCGATGTCAAAACTTCAAAATTGTATAATTATGAAGAATATTTCAGAATTTTTCTTTGGATAGCTTTAGCAATTCTATTGCTGGATGCGTTGTTGAGATGGGTAATTTTTAAAATTTTGAATTAAGCTGATGAATTGGTATTTGGGAAATTACTGGTATCTGTTGTTGCTTCTGTTGTTGCCTGTCATTGGTTACTTCATTATTCATTATATCCGTTGGAAAAGCAAACGAAGAAATGTTTTTGCAGAAGATAGATTTCAGAATGTCTTGTTCGAGAAAACTTCTGGATTTGCAAAGCTGTTTCCGATTTTATATTTATTAGGATTTTTATTTTTGATATTTTCTATTATCGACCTTTTGGGAGGAAAAGAAGAAATCAGTGTGCAGCAAAATGTGAGTAGTACGATTTTCGTTTTGGATGTTTCTAACTCAATGAATGCTCAGGATATCCAGCCAAGCCGATTGGACGAAGCGAAAAATATCATCATCAATTCTCTTCAAAAGATGACGAATGATAGAGTAGGAATCATTGTTTTTGCAGGCGATGCTTATTCGGTAATGCCTTTGTCCAGTGATTATTCTGCCGCCGAAACTTATCTTTCAGGAATCGAAACCAGCGTTATCCAAAACCAAGGAACAGATTTTCTGAAACCAATCCAAATTGCTGCTCAAAAATTCAAAAATATCACCAAAGGTTCCCGGAATATCGTATTAATAAGTGATGGTGAAGACAACGAAGGTCACGAGGACGAAGCAATTAATCTGGCAAAAAAAGAAGGAATAAGAGTGACGACAATTGGTGTAGGAACAGAAGAAGGCGCGCCAATTCCAGAATATTATTTCGGACAATTGATGGGCTATAAATCTGATATGTATGGAGAAACTGTTGTTTCAAAGTTACAAACCAAAGCGCTTAAAAATATCGCTAATTCAACTGGAGGCAATTATCTCGACGGAAATGATCTTGATAATGCCATTAATAATCTTATCAGTGAACTTCACAGATCCTCAAGTTCTACAACGACTACAATAAGTTCACAATCTGCGGTTCATTATTACCAATACTTTTTGGCGGTTTCCGTTTTGTTTTTCTTTTTGATCTATCTTTTCAATCCGAAGAGGGATTTTAACCTTTAAGGAAATATTTTAACACAAGGAACACGAATTTTGTTTAATTTTTTGTGCACTTTGTGAAACTCCTTTTCAACTTTGTGGTTGAAAAACTAGATCACATACTTCTTCAAGCCTTCCATGATCCCTTGCCAAAGCATATTGAAAAAGCTTCTTTCTGGCTCGCGTTTCTTCTCGATATTGACGTGTTCCGGTTCGCCGGTCGATTCGTTTCTTACAAACCAATTGGCAACCGTCGAAAGGATTTTTCGCTCTTTTCCGTTTTTTTTGTTGAGGAAATTTACGTACATATCCTTGTATTTAAAATAGAATTTTCCTGCAATTCCTGCGTTAGAACCATAATAATCAAACTTCACATAATCGATTTTTCCATCCAAAGTCACATTCAAATAAGGTCGCACAAAAAGATTCACATTATCAGCCGATAACTTCTGTATGTTTCCAACAATTGTGAACTTATCATCTAAATCTTTCACATCAAATTTCCAGGTCACAGTCGTTGGCGCAGTTCCATAAAATTTGAAATCAGAATCAACTGTGATTAAAGTCGGCAAACCTTTGATTTTCGTATTATTCACATTTTTGATGGTTGCATTGAAGTCATCAAAAGTCAGTTTTCCAGGTTTATTCGCATTTTCGGCATCTTCTTCATAAGTCAAATCCGAATTCCGAATCTGAATTTGATTGACAAAAAGCGGAAATTTTATATTTCTCAATTTTTTGCTGAATAAGTATCTCACAGCGTTATCATCGGGCGGAGCAAGGTCGTGGTAGATATTACAGTCTAAATTATTGATGATGATTTTGTCCAGATTGATAATCGTATTTGTTCCGATTTTAGAATCTTTGTCCGTAATCGCAATATGTTTTGTCCGGATGGTGTAAAGATCTTCTTCTTTTGCAATCACTTTGCTGAAGGCTTTTCTGGAATATTTTGGAAGAAATTCAAAATTTTGTAAATCGGTTTGTTTGCCTGAATTTTTAAGTGAAGCTAATTTCAAATGATAATGTTTTCCTGCATCCAGATTGATGTTTTTTGCTGTAATCAATCGGCTTTTGATTTCGAACGGAATATCTTGTTTGAGGATGTTTTTATCTGATTTTATTTGATTCAAATTCACATCAAATTTCGCGACAGATAATTTTTCTTTCCCATCAGAATATTGTCTGAATTGACCATTGATAATATTGAATTTCCCAATTAAAGCTTGAAAATCGGGCGTTGTTTCTGCTTTCTTTTTCTTGTCAGATTTATGTTTTGAAGAATAGATTGTGATTTTCGGATTCACAACATCGATTCCTGCGAAATTGAGATTCAGTTTTTGACCGATATATTTTGACTGATTTTTTGTGATTAAAATTTTATCAGTTTTGATGTCAAAAATATCCTTGTGACTACTTTTTCCAATAGGAAGCATCTGAAATTTGTCAATCGTAATATCTTGATTTTCAGATTTGATTTTTTCGATTTTTAAAGCTTGAAATTGGTCTGTTTTGAGATAAATATTTTCGGCTTCGATATTATGATTCGTGAATCTGAATGGGATTTTTTCCTTCACCGTCTTTTTATCAAAAACAATATCACTGAGTTTGAAATTGAAGTTGTCAATAGAAGCCGTTTTTTGCAAGTCAGACTGTAAAACCAGTATTTTTCCTTGATTGAAATTGATATTCTTCAAACCGATTTTCAGATTCATTTCTTTTTTTTTGTCCGCTTTTTCCTCAACCGTTTTTTTTCCGGTCGAAGTTACTTTCAAATCAGGTTTCACAAAATCGATTTCATCAACAATCAAAGAATCTTGGTTGATGATAAAATTCTTAGCAGAAAGTTTCTCAGAAGCGAAATCGAAAATATTCTTGGCGTTATAATTTTTAGCATCCTGAATCGGATTAAGATGAAATCCCAAAATCTCCAGCGTTTTATTTTTTGCTGAGATTTTTTCGGCATTGATTTGATAAAAATCGTTAGCAGTGATAATTACATTTTGTGCATCGATTTTGAATTCCTTAAAAGCAATCGGGATTTTAGAATCATCTTCACTTTGCTGAATATCTGTGAGTTTGATATTCATATTTTGTCCATTGAAAATTGATTTTTTGTGAGAATTAAGAATTTTCACATTGCCATTACTGATGATAATATTCTCTAACTTAATATCTGTTTTTTTAGAGTTTGTTTTCTTTTTGTCCTTTTTTGGAGCAAAAATTAAGGTGATATTTGGGTCAGATAAAACCAGATTTTTTAAGTGATAAGATTTTTTGAAAAGCGCTTTCCAAATATTGAAATCATTGATTTTTAATTCTTTTACAGTTCCATTGATTTGTGTAACTGTAGAATCTTTAGCGTTTTTATTATTAATGAAAATATTATTAGCAGTCAAATCGCCTGAAAATAAACTCAGATTAAAATCGTCTAACTTCAAGTTATAAGCTGTTTTGTCATTGATGAGATCTGGTAATTTTCTTTTCAGGTAAAAGTCCAGCGCAAAAGGAAAAATCAACAGCAGCAAAAGAATAATGCCGCCGATAATCATCAATGTTTTTTTTAGCTTAGATGGTTGAGTAGTTTTTTCAGTCATTCAGTTTTGAATTAAGTATTATATGCAGATTAGTCATAATCAATACTTATTCCAAAATTATAAACCATTATTATTAAGATTATTCCATCGTTTTCCGAAACTGGTAACCATTTTCCGTCAATTCAGCAAAAATATGATGTAATCCATTACTGATGATGATTTGTTCTGCGCCAATTAAGCTATTATAACGAGCAATTTGCTCAAAGTGGATTTCTTTCAAAGCAATACTCGGAGCTTTGAGTTCCAGTAATATTTTTGGTTTTGCTTTCTCTGTGATCAAAAGGTCGATTCGCTTTGTCGTTCCATTCAGTTCAAGCTTTTTTTCAAGGATTAATGACGATAGATTTTTCTTTTTTACAAACCTGTAATAATGGAGCCAATGCTGTCTCACCCATTCTTCCGGCGTGAGTACGAGCCAGCTTTTCCTTACCAAATCATAGATAAAAAATGTATCTTTGTCTTGTTTGATTTGGAAATCGAACTCATTTTCAAAATTTAGCTTCGGAACCTGCATACTTTAAGATGAAAGAAATAGATATTATCCTCAAAAATATTAAAAATAAAGAACTATTACCAGTTTATTTTTTTCAGGGCGACGAGGCTTTTTATATCGATTTGGCTGTCAAGCATTTTGAGCAGGATGTTTTGGAGGATGAAGAGAAAGCTTTCAACCAAACCATTGCTTATGGCCGTGATACAGGTTATCTCGAGATCCTCTCTTTGGCAAGACAATATCCTATGATGGGAGACAAGCAGCTCATCATTGTGAAAGAAGCACAAGATATGAAACTGAATGAAGAGGAATCTAAAGCTTTGGAAACTTATCTAAATAATCCTGTTCCTTCTACCATTTTGGTTTTTGCTCATAAACACAAAAAGCTAGACGCTAGAAAAAAAGCAGCAAAAACTTTGGCCAAATCCGGAATGCTTTTCACGAGTGAGAAGATGAAAGATTATCAGCTTCCAACGTGGATTCAAGGAGAGATGTCTGTAATGGGAATCAAATCTGCGCCCAACATCAGTCACCTTTTAGCGGAATATCTTGGAAATGACCTTTCCAGAATTGCTAATGAATTGAACAAGCTGAAAATCGTTCTGAAAGACGGTGCAATCCTAGACGGAAAAATCATTGAAGAACATATCGGAATCAGCAAAGATTTCAACATCTTTGAACTTCAGAAAGCATTAGCGACGAAAGACCTAGCAAAAGCTTTCAGCATCGCTTATTATATGGGAAAGAACAAAAAATCGAATCCTATTCAAATGGCTTTTGGTGCGCTATACAACTTCTTCTCCAATATCATTATTTATCATACTTTGTCAGGACAATCGCCTCAGACGATTGCTTCAACAATGGGTGTGAATCCCTATGCTATCAAAGATTATTCGGAAGCGGCGAGATTTTATCCTTTGAAGCATGCGACCAGAGTGATTTCCATTCTTCGTGAAATGGATTTGAAATCGAAAGGTCTTGGTGTAAGACAAATGGAAGATGAGGAAATCTATAAAGAAATGGTTTATAAAATCATAAAAGTCGATGAACTGAAAGTTTCAGTTTAAAAATTCCTCTTAGTGGAGGGGTGGCGAAAATTTCAAAGAAATTTTTGACGGGGTGGTTTTTAGAAAGATTAATTATTTATCATCCATATAAATCGCATTGACAGTTTAGATAGGTTTTGAATAATTAATTCCCGAAATTTGTACTCGATTTAAAACAAAGAAATTATATTTGAAAACTCCAATTTCGACAAGAAATTTGAATCAATTTATATCCTTAAAAATAAAATAATTTAATCATAAAAATGGAAAATAATATCTTAGACTGCGTCATTGTAGGTTCTGGACCAGCTGGTTTTACAGCGGCAATTTACGCAGCAAGAGCAAGTCTTAAACCTGAACTTTTTACAGGGCTGGAACCTGGAGGACAATTAACAACCACTACTGAAGTAGAAAATTTCCCAGGTTATCCGGATGGAATTACAGGACCGGAAATGATGCTTCATCTTCAAAAGCAAGCAGAACGTTTCGAGACTAAAGTTCATTACGAAATGATTTCCAAAGTAGAATTTGCCAAGGAAAGAGGTGGAATCCATAAATTGAGCACAGGTTCTCGTGAGATTTTGGCGAAAAGTGTCATTATTTCTACAGGTGCTGCTGCGAAATATTTGGGTTTAGCTGATGAGAAAAAATATGCTGGTGGCGGTGTTTCGGCTTGTGCAACTTGCGACGGATTTTTCTACAGAGGAAAAGATGTAATTGTAGTTGGAGCAGGAGATACAGCGGCAGAAGAGGCAACTTATCTTTCTAAGATTTGTAACAAAGTGACTCTATTGGTGAGAAAAGACCATTTCCGTGCTTCAAAAGTTATGGTTGACCGAGTCCTAGGCACTTCTAACATCGAAGTGAAATATAACCACGAATTAATCGGAATTGAAGGTGAAAATTTTTTGGTAGAAAGAGCTAAAGTTGTTAATAATTTAACAGACGAAATTTCTACAATTGATGTTCACGGAATTTTCATTGCGATTGGTCATAAACCAAATACTGGGATTTTCAAAGGACAAATCGACCTAGATGAAAACGAATATATCATCACAGAAGGCAAATCTGCAAGAACCAATCTTCCGGGCGTTTTCGCAGCAGGTGATGTTCAGGACCACCATTACAGACAAGCAATTACAGCTGCAGGAAGTGGTTGTATGGCAGCAATGGATGCAGAAAAATATCTTGGCGAGTTAGCCGGAGAAAACCATACTTGGGTTGAACAATAATTGAAAGATTACCAATATAAATTAAAACAAACCGCCGAAGAAATTCTCTGGCGGTTTTTTAATAAAGAACTATTACAAAAAATTGATATATTGATTGTGTTTTCTACTTTTCTCCAAAGGCAAGTTTGGTTTGTGGTCTTGCATTATTACCAACACTAGTTGTTCTTTCTTCTTCTTTATTATGGATTTTATAATATAAGAAGGCAATAAAGGTTGGTTTGTGAAAAATTTTATAATATCTATATTCTGTACGGAAGTGCCTGATGTTGATCTTATAAAAATCATAACCAATGACGACCAACAAACAGATGGATATCACATAAAATACTCGGAATTCAAGTTGGTAATAGGTCAACCCGGAGAACACAGCCCCTAAAACATAGGCAAGCATAATGCTCATCAATAGTTTTGCCCTTGCTATCAGTTCAGGATTTTTTCTGAATTTTTTCTGAGTAAACATCGAGAATAAGATTCCCAGATCAGTGGTCGTCCCTGTAAGGTGTGTTGTTTTTACCGAAAAGTTTGAGATACTGGCAGTCAATCCGTTCTGTAGACCTGTTGCAAAAAGCATCAATGCTACCAGGGTTTCGGTTTCTCCCAAGGTTTTTTGGTAATAGAACTGTCCGTAGATTCCAACTGCCAAAAGACAAAGGATTTCCAAAACAATCGGCAATGCATGGGCGAAATATTTACTTTTCTTATTGAAGTTGATGACACTTAAGTTGGCCACAAATCCTCCAAAGAAGAAAAGAAAGATCCATGAAGCCACTACTGCAACCTGGGTCCAGTTTCCCTGGCTGATTTCTGCTGCGAATATCGCATAATGTCCTGTCACATTGGACGTAAATGAGAGAAATATCAATAGAGATGCTATATTTATAGTTCCTGCAGTGAATGCAGTCAGCGTCCCCAGTCTGATGTTGTCTCCCAACGTTCTGCTGTTACTATAATTTCTTAACATTTTATTTGTTTTTTTAATTAAATACAGATTTTTTAATTATTCCTATAAGAAAACTTCAGCCAATCTTCCTTTTTCCGGAACGAATTCTGTTGTTGCAATTACCACTTCTTGAGCTTCAACATGTTTGTTTTTCTTTAGGTAAGTAGTGATCTCAAACTGATTTTTGCTTAGATTCTTGCTTGTTGAAGTTGAATAATAGGCCTCATCTACATTTGCTGCTTCTATAAAATTGTTGAATGTTCTTTGGAAATTTCCCGTGAAGATGTCGCAAGTTATCTTGTTGATCAGGTTCGGATATTTGTTATTGATAATGCTGTAAGCATCGCAAAACTCCTGTGGTCTGATCTTGCTGAAAACAGAACTCTTGGTTGTAAATAAAAGGTCTCTGATAGAGTCTCCCATATCATACCCAGAAACCAAAAGAATGTTATATTGGTTTTCATCATTCTTATCGGTTTTATTTTTTAAAACTTTTTTAAGTACATCCAAAGATTCCAGTGAAAAATCTGTTGCTATTAAAATGGTCTTGGTCATAACTTTATGATTTTAGTGATTTGTAACTTTTTGATGATACAAAACTATTATGACCAAATTAGAAAGCTTTTGGAAAGAAATTAAAATGTAATTAGAGAGATTAGAATGAGATTAGAATTTCAACTGAACTAAAAATCTTATCAAAATCAGTTCCTTTTGATAAGGAAAATAATCTTGATAAGATGTTTATTTACTTTAGTTTTTTAGTTATTGATATCGCTCATGTTCTTTTGGTTTTGAGAACTTCTCAATGATTGGTTTGAAAAGAGCTTTGTATTTTTCCACATCAAACACCTGAGAATCCGTAAGAGCCTTGTAGGTTAACCAGACGCTGAAGGGGAAAAGCACAAGATTCGGTAACCATGCTGCAAAATAAGGATTCATTGTTCCCTTCCATGAGAGATTTTCTACAGATAAATTCAAAACATAGAATATGATGAAAATAACAATAGCGATGATCACGGGTAATCCCATACCTCCTTTTCTAATTATTGATCCCAGACTGGCTCCGATCAAAAAGAAAATGATACATGTAAAGGAATAAGAAACGATTCTTTGCTGATAGATCACGATCTTATTATGAAGTTTTATAGTATCATTGATTGCATTCTCATTGGACTCTATACTACTTTTCAAAGCGTCTATTTTATTGTAGGCAGAATAGAGTACCTCAAGTTTTTTTGCTGATTTTAAAGTGTCAATTTTATAAGGCTCCTTTATTTTTTCCTTGGACTTGGTCTTATCGATATATTCCACATAACTATTGGTCTGAGAAATAACAGGAGAAGTGATGGAGTTCAAAGATGCAACGTTTCCTTTTCTATTTTTCACAAGAGTTTCGTTCACCTCATTATAAGTTTGGAAGCGGTAGTCATCTGTGATTTTTTCCTGTTCGATAGCATTATTGATCAGTTCGCTAATGTCAAAATGGTAAACAAGCGTATCAAATTTAATTGACTGATTAGGCTGTTTTTTTCTTTCCTCATATGGTTTGTTGGTGATATTGTCTTCAAAAACATATCCGTTATAAAGAAGGAGTTTCAGATAATTTCTATCTTCAGCTGGAGCAAATTTTCCACTTTTGGCAATAATGGTTCGCTGGTCATCATAAATACTAGCATTTTTATGAAGAAAGACGCCTTCCAGTTTTTCTCCTTTTTCGCCATATATTTTATCAAATTTTACAGAATATCCGGATATCTGATCGATGAAAACACCAGGTGTAAAATTGATCGCCGGTTTGGAAGATACGATATTGAAGAGCATGTTCTTTGCTTTTCGCTGAAAATCAGGAATCACATTATTGGAAAAGAAAAATAAAATCCCTGCGAGAAAAGAAACGGTGATCAATAAGGGCATCATGACCCTTAGCAGAGAAATACCGGCAGCTTTCATAGCAGCAAGTTCATAACGCTCACCAAAATCCCCGAATGTCATAATTGAGGAAAGTAAAATTGTAAGAGGTAGTACCATGCTCACAACATTCATCCCAAGATAATAAAGCAGTTTTATGATCTCCCAGTACGTAAGACCTTTTCCCGTCAGCTGAGACATTTGTGTCCAGATAATGTTCACAATGAAAATGAAGAACAATACACTGAAAATAAAAAAGAAAGGACCGAAGAAGGTCTTGATGATATATTTATCTAATTTTTTCAATTCAGAAATTTAGACTTCAAAAATACTGTAAAAAAAGCAATACTGAAATCGATTCCAAAATTTTAGCAATTTTTTAGTGTTAAATGGATGAAAAAATCCGCAATTGGTGGTTGCGGATTTTATCAGCTATAAAAAAGTCTATTTTCTTCTAGTCTATCATCTTGGAGTCTATTAAAAAATATAATCTGTGCTCAGGAAATTGGAATCATGGTCTCTCACGATGGTGTTCAGTAATTCCTTGTTGGAATCGGTCACTTTTGCCGCGACCAGTGAACGTATGGAGAAAGAACGAAGCGCATCAAAAACAGAAAGCGTCCCTTCCGCACTGTCTTTCCTTCCTGTGAATGGAAAAACGTCCGGACCCCTCTGAGCCTGGCAGTTGATATTGACACGACTCACCAAGTTTACAAACGGATCGATCAATTTAGAAACTTCCAAAGCATCTTCGCTGAAGATACTTACTTGCATGCCGTGGTCCGCATTCACCTGATAATCGATAGGCTCATCTATGCTCTCGAATGGAACAACAGGAATCACTGGCCCGAATTGCTCTTCGTGATACAATTTCATATCATTGTTTACAGGATAGACAACTGCTGGGAAGAAGAATGATGCTTCATTATGACCGCCATTTTCATTCAGGACTTTTGCGCCTTTTGATAAAGCATCGTCCAGACATTCTTTCAGGTAAGGAGGTTTGTTGATTTCTGGTAGTGGAGTGATCTTAACTTCTTTTTCCCAAGGTAATCCGCCTTTCATTGCAGAAACGGCTGCCGAAAGTTTTTGGGTGAATTCTTCCGCCACATCTTTTTGAACGAATATCAGTTTAAGAGCTGTACAACGTTGTCCATTGAATGATAATGAACCCAAAATACATTCGCTGACTGCAACATCTAAATTGGCATTCTTCGTAACGATTGCTGCATTTTTCGCATCAAGGCTAAGAATTGCTCTCAGTCTGTTCACCTTTGGATGAAGTTTTTTCAAGCCATTCGCCACTTTGCTGGAACCGATGAAGGCCAGAACATTCACTTTTCCGCTTTCCATAATTGGCGTAATGATTTCCGAGCCTTTTCCGTAAAGTGTGTTCACTGTTCCTTTTGGAAAGGCTTCCTGGAAAGCTTTCAATAAAGGATAATGTGCGAGAACACCGTATTTTGGTAATTTGAACAAAATCGTATTTCCCATGATCAAGGCAGGAATCAACGTTGTGAAAATCTCATTCAGTGGATAGTTGAATGGTCCCATACTTAGAACAACACCAAGTGGCGCTCTTCTGATTTGAGCAATCGTCCCTTCCGCTTGTTGGAAACGGGAAGATTCTCTGTCCAAGTCTTTTAAAGCGTCAATAGTCTGATTGATGTAATCTACAGTTCTGTCAAATTCTTTCGTAGAATCGGGCAAGGTTTTCCCAATTTCCCACATCAATAATTTGATGACCAGATCACGTTCTTTTATCATCAGATAAACGAATTTCTGCATACATTTGATTCTGCCTTCTACAGACATTGTTGGCCATTCGCCAAGTCCGTTGTCGTAGGCTTTTACGCAGGCATCCAAAACATCAAGTGCTTCCTGTGGTCCGATATTCGGGATGCTGCCTAAAAGTTTTCTTTCCAGTCCGTTTTCTGTTGGGATACAAACTGGTGAATAAATTTCGGTAACATCACCGCTCCATTGGACGAGTTCTCCATTAAGAAGGTATTCTCTCTGATGGATCACCGGAACTTTATATTCTTCTGGGATTTCGTTTTCTGATTTGAATAAGTTGTTGAAATAGGTTTGTGCTGAACTCATAGTTTTTGATTTAATGTGAAATTAAATTCGATTTTTTCGAAGTATAAATTTAGAGATAAAGATTGATTCTTGGTGTTTGTTAACATAGATTTATTCTATGCGAAAATCAAGAAAACCCAACATAGAGTTGAGTTTTGATTTGAATATATTACAGGTGCTTCGACTCCGCTCAGCATGATACTTCTAATACGTTTGCTAAAGATGTCAGTCTGAGCGGAGTCGAAGACTTTTTTTATACCTGCTTTATTTATTGTCAGTAGATTTTATAGCCCAAAGTAATAACAACGGCTGCATGAATAGTCTTGCAAATCTTTTGTTGTCAGTATCCAGACCGAAAGCATCCCTTCTTTCTTTGTACTGGGTATAATTTCCAGGGAAAACGGCCGTGAATAATCCTGCTGCTATTTTGCCTACCAATGATTCGTATTTCTTAGGCGCTGCGATGATGGCTGTTCCCATTGCGATTTCCACGATGCCGGAATAGACCACGGTGTCATCTTTTTCCAATGGAACCCACTCCGGCACCTGTGCCTGGAATTCTTTTCTGGCGAAGGTGAGATGTCCGATTCCTGCAGAAATCAACATGGCACCTAATCCGTATTTTGCGATGGTTTTGATTGTATTTGCTTCCATAATGAACGATTTTTACAGAAAAGGTTCAAGAATGATTCCAAATAAAAATTCTTGCAAAATTATTCAGCCAAATGATTCCTTGCTAACCAAGTCGGGTAATCTTTGTCGATTAGTTTTTGTGGGCTGTCCACGTACCAGCTGTAACCATTTCTTCTTTCTTCGGAGACATCATTGTAATTTAATTTGATGCTACCATCCCGGTCGCCGAAGATTGGTCTGTTGGTTTCCAGATCATAAAATCTTGCCCAGATCACAGAATCCTTATCTTCCTGCAAAGTTCTCACGGCTTTGTTGTCTTTCTTTACAACATTATAGCTGTAACCTTCGATTTTATTGGCTTTGAACCATTGGATTGCGGAATTTACAGCTTTCTCTATCTCAGGATTAGTAGGTTGCATCATCAAAAATTTAACAATACTTACCGATTCTGCGCTGGCTAAAGATGCAGGTTCAAAAGCTCTGGCTTTTTCCGGTTTCAAAGTTACTTCGTTGTATTGGTCTCCCCAGATTGTTAATTTTCCGTTTTGAACATATTGGGTTTTCAAAATACAATCTATTCCTTTTGTGACAGCGATTTTGGATTGTTCCTTCAATTTTGGGTCTGCGACATCAAAACCGTTTTTGCCTTCTGCAACATTGTATAAAATGCTGAGCGCATTGATCATTGCATTATCATTATAAGTGATCTGTTTTCGGTAGATAGCAGAGTTGGGATAATATTGAGGGAAACCTCCGTTTTGGTATTGCATGTTAAGAAGATAAGCGATTCCTTTTTCAGCCGATTTGAGATAAGTCAAATTTTTGGTTTCGTTATAAGCATTGATAAGAATCGTAATTTCTTTTGAGGTTGCATTGTTATCTATCGTGGCGTGGTCATCTCCCGAAGCTTTTATTTTAATTAATAAATCCTTATCGATAGGTAAGCTGTAATCTACAGCTTTTGTTCCCAATTGTTTTCCCCAACCACCGATTGGAAGTTGATACAATAACACTTTATCAGCCAACGTATCTTTTTTCTGAGCAGAACAAGATACGGTTGCTAAACTTAATATTAATAGAAGTATTGATTTCATGAATGGCGATTTTGCGCAATCGGTTGCATTATGCTAAGATAGAAATAATTGTCAATCAAAAATCTATATTTTCTATCATTAGGATAAATGAAAATACCGCGGATCTGGATACTGAAATTCAAAATCCAATTCTTTGATCAATTTGTCGGGAGAGATTATTCTGCCTTTCGTTGTTCGTTCACCGGAGTAGGGAAGTCCTTTTTGGGAATTGATCACTTCTTCTTTATTCGGATGGGTGGGTGCAACGACATTATAAACTTTGGATTGGGAATTATTCTCAAGCATCTTTTCAAAAACCGAACAGATATCTTTATAGTGAATATGATTCACCAACTGATCGAGATTGGAGATGTTATAATTCTTCAACAGCCTTTGGTCACCCATCAATCCGGCTAATCTTAAAATGTTGGTTTGAGGAAATTTATCCAAAATAAATTGTTCGCTTTCCACTTCCTTTGCCGGCTGATCATCTTCGGTAAATTCTTTCTCAGTTTGAGGATAAACACCAGTTGAGCTCATCAAAAATAATTGACCTTTAAAATCGCCCAAAAAGTTTAACAGGTTCTGTCGTTTTTCTGTCATAGAGATCTGTGCCCCTCGGATTCCCGAAAACGGAACACTGATGATGATCGCATCTAGCTGTGACGCCATATCCCATTCTTTCATTTCAGGATCCAATTTGTCCGGGAAGTTGGCTAGAGTAGAGTTGAAACCTTTCGATTGTAGATCTTCTATTTTAGATTCCGTGGTTGTAGTTGCAAAGATCTCGTATTGGTCTGATACCCTCTCTGCAATGTGTGTTCCTAGCCAGCCACAGCCTATGATCCCTAGTTTTTTCATATTGATTTATATTATCTTTCTATCTCAATCCCGAATAATCGATGTAGTTCTATAAACTTCATCAAAGGAGAATCTTTAGTACTACAATTTATGTTGTTTTTTGGCAAATAAACCATAATTGTGCTTTGCATTCCGTTTTGTATAATCATTATAAAGTTTTCGGGTGCATCGTCAATATATCCCTTAGCACAAATCTGATGATTATTTTGCGAATACTGAAAGTCCGCTTGAGAATATTTTGAAAATGTTGAGAATAAATCGGAATTGATTATTTTTTTTAGCTCATCTTCTTTTTCTTTGGAAATATTAATAATATTGTTCTGATATTTTCCCCCTTTTTTGTAAAATATTTTAGCTTTTTGATGTACCACACGGTTGTTCTGCTTAAATATAAAATTGTCGATTAGATATTCAGGAATCAGACCTCCGTTCGTATAAAAAGAAACTGAGATTTCGTTCTTTTTAAGCTTTAATAAATTTTGTACATCATTATTCTTATCAATTCCATTTTTTAGATATAAATCTGGAAGACTATTTTGAGCAAAAATTAATACCGGAAATATTAAAAATGGAAGCTTAAATATTTTCATCTCTGTAGTATTAGTTTAATTGATTGTTTAGAGGTATTTTCAATATTTCAAAAATATCAATTAATTCCCGTACAGTTTGTCATTCCGCAGGATTCTAAACATAATTTATATGGAAAGATTCAGGTTTGGACTCTATTTCGTGGATTTGTAATCCGTGAGCAAAGATATAGTAAGATATAATAATAAAGATAAAACCTGCTGTGAGGCAGGTTTTTCTATGTTCTGTCATTGCGAGTAAAGCGAAGTAATCTATTGGAGTTATCATGATCAATTCAACAGATTGCTTCGTTGTTCCTCCTCGCAATGACGTTTAAAACAAACTCTCATCCACAAAATTCGGTAATGTTACTTTCAAATTCGGTTCAGCTTCCATTGCTCTTTTGATGGCGAAAACAGCACCTTCATTTCTTGCCCAGCTTCGTCGGGAAATTCCGTTGTTCACGTCCCAGAACAGCATCGATTTTAATCTTCTGTCGGCATCATCGCTTCCATCGAGCAACATCCCGAAACCACCGTTGATCACCTCGCCCCAACCAACGCCACCACCGTTGTGAATGGATACCCAGGTCGCCCCACGGAAACTGTCACCGATCACATTATGGATCGCCATATCTGCCGTGAATCTCGAGCCGTCATAAATATTGGAAGTCTCTCTGTACGGCGAATCCGTCCCCGAAACATCGTGATGGTCCCTGCCCAAAACAACCGTCCCGATTTTTCCGCTGGCAATGGCTTTGTTGAAGGCTTCTGCGATTTTCATTCTCCCTTCCGCATCGGCATATAAAATTCTCGCCTGTGAACCGACTACCAGATTGTTTTCCTGTGCTCCTTTGATCCACGTGATATTGTCTTTCATCTGCTGTTGAATTTCCTTGGGAGAACTCTTGATCATTTCCTCTAAAATGTTGCAGGCAATCTCATCTGTTTTCTGCAGATCTTCCTGTTTTCCACTAGTACAAACCCAACGGAACGGCCCAAAACCGTAATCAAAACACATCGGTCCCATAATATCCTGAACATAGCTTGGGTATTTAAACTCTCTTCCCAACGTAGGATTTTCAGACATTATATCAGCTCCGGCTCTTGAAGCTTCCAGTAAAAAAGCATTTCCATAATCAAAGAAATAAGTTCCTTTTGCTGTGTGTTTGTTGATGGCGGAAGCGTGTCTTCTCAAGGTTTCCTGAACTTTTTGTTTGAATAATTCAGGGTTTTCTGCCATCATTGTATTTGATTCCTCAAATGTTTGTCCGACCGGATAATAACCGCCCGCCCAGGGATTGTGAAGCGAAGTCTGGTCTGAACCGATATCGATTCTTAAATTTTCTGCATCAAATTTCTCCCAAACCTCAACAATATTTCCAAGGTAAGCTATAGAAACCGTTTCATTATTTTTCTGAGCTTTTCTTACTCTTGTCACTAATTCATCCAGATTTTCGTGAATTTCATTGATCCATTTCTGATCGTGACGGATTTTGGTGATTTTCGGATTGACTTCTGCAATCACGGTCACGCAACCTGCAATATTTCCTGCTTTCGGCTGAGCTCCCGACATTCCACCCAAACCTGAGGTTACGAACAAACCGCCTTTCGGTTCTTTATTGATTTTCCTGAAAGCATTTAAAACCGTAATCGTAGTTCCGTGAACAATTCCCTGCGGACCGATGTACATATAACTTCCCGCCGTCATTTGTCCATATTGAGTAACACCCAACGCGTTGAATTTCTCCCAATCATCAGGTTTAGAATAATTCGGAATCATCATTCCATTCGTCACCACAACTCTCGGCGCATCTTTGTGCGAAGGAAACAACCCCATCGGATGACCGGAATACATGGTTAAAGTTTGTTCGTCAGTCATTTCAGATAGATATTTCATCGTCAGAAGATACTGCGCCCAGTTGGAGAAAACCGCACCATTTCCACCGTAAGTGATCAGTTCGTGAGGATGTTGCGCCACCGCATAGTCTAAATTATTCTGAATCATCAGCATGATCGCTTTTGCCTGCTCCGATTTTCCAGGATATTCTGCAATGTCTCTCGCTTTCATTTCATAATCCGGACGGAATCGGTACATATAAATTCTTCCGTATTTTTCCAGTTCTTCCTTGAATTCAGGCAACAATTCTGCGTGAAATTTCGGTTCAAAATAACGTAAGGCGTTTTTCAGAGCAAGTTTTTTCTCTTCATCCGTTAAGATTTCTTTACGTTTAGGCGCGTGATTGATGGTTGGGTCGTATGGTTTTGCTTGAGGTAATTCGTTTGGAATTCCCTGTTGTATTTGTTCTTGGAATGTCATTGAAATTTATCGTTTAAGGTTCAATGTTTAAAGTTTGTTTTGTGGTTTTAAAGATATTCAAAATGCAAAACATTAACAAAAGCTTTCATTAAAAACCTGCACAATATTAGTTTAAACGGTTCTTCAAAACAATCCAGCCCGTAAACTGCTGGCCATCAGGTAATGTGATGATGTACCAATATGAGGTCGTAGGAATCACTCGACCCCGAATCTTGCCGTCCCAAATAATCTCGGTATTGCTGCTCTGCTCAAAAACCAAGACCTGGAAACGGTCATATATTTTGACATTAGTAGGTTTGCCACCGAAGACATGAAGATTCCTGATGGTCCATTGATCATTGTAGCCATCGCCGTTGGGCGTGATGACGTTCGGGATGTTGAGAATGACACCTTGCTGTTTCACTATACAATCTTCGCCTTCATACTTTACATAAAAAGTCTGGATTCCTACAGGCAGATTGGTAAAAATATTCTCAGTCTGCCAAGTAACACCATCCATCGAATATAGGATAGGTTTGGACCCTGATGCGAATATGATGTAAGTATTACCATTGGCTTCCAGGCGTTCTATGACTGGGACGTCATAATATGTGAGTTCAAAAGTGTCAGTGTAGGAACATCCGTTGTCAGCTGTTACAGTAAGTTTATATGTGCCAATTTCACCGATATCAGAAATGCTGGGAGTATTGTTTGCTATGACCTGACCTGCGGGATTTGTCCAGACATAGCTTTTGATGGTAAAGCCCGGAACGGATACGGTGTAATCCAGCTTATCGCCCGGACATATATATTGTGTAGGAATATCGAACTCTGGTGCCGGTTTTATCGACAGATGAATCTCTGCCTTGTCAGGACAAAGTCCCGGAGTACCCACTCTAACATAAATGATATTGGGTCCGGTCATTGAACTGAATGAATAATCCGTCGGATTGGTGATAGCATTGGTTCCGGCATATAGATCAGGTAAAGAAGGATAATATAAAAAGCTTGCTCCGGCTCCGGGATATATCTGACGTTCAAACTGGCTTAGATTAGCAATTCCCGAATCTCCATCCTTACAGACCACCAGTTGATAAGGAACTGTATTTTGGATATTGATTTTATTGGCTTGTACCAGATCTATTCTCGCAATATCATTACAACCAGGTATGTTTTGTACTTTCACCCAAATCGGTCTTAGCAAAGGGGCTGAAATATAATTTTGCGGGTCAGTAATAGCATTTGTTTCTCTCTGTGCATCGGTTAAAGTTGGGTAGAATGTGAAAGTGTTGATAGCATTGGGTATATCGACCATTTGGTTGGTGAAATTCATCAAATTGACTTCGTAGTTTCCATCCAGATTTTCATCACAGACCCTAATGGTCGAATTAATGGCCTTAGGTGGAAGATAGGTGTTTAGTTTGATGGGAGCCGTAGAATAGCAACCCAATGTTTTAGACTCAAATCTGGCCCATACCTCTACGGTTGAGATATTGGTTGTAAAGGTATTGCCCAGCTGATTTGCAGGATCGCCGATGTTGGCTTGTGCAGCTGTTCTATAATATGAGACCTGCATATCAGACAAAGGTTGTACATTTTCTGAAGCGTTGAATAACTGCGGGATAGCATCATTCAGCTGGAAAGTTTCATTCAGGTTAAAATCAAGGTCGCATTTATTCAAAACCGCACTGTTCAAAACTACTGGAGGTAAAAAAGACATCTTGATATTGATCTGCGCAGCAGAAAAACAGTTGTTGCTATTATACTTTACCCGGGCATACACTGTAGCGTTACCCGGTACAGGAAAACGGTCGGGGGTATTGATAATGTCAGAAAAAACATGGGTTACAGGATTGTAAGATCTGTAATAAGTATAGGTAACGTCTGATCCAGAGTAAATCTGAGGCTGTGCTAGTTGCAGGTTATATATTTCTGTGCCGTCGTTATTATTGTCACAGATATTATTGATATCGATATTTACGGCAGAATTAACTATTGGAGTAGAGGTTAGACCTATATTAAGAGGATAGATCTCCGAACAGCCGTAAGAGGTGATTTTTACAAATATCTGTTTAGTGCCATTAACTGTGGTACTGGTGATTCGGCGTAAACCGCTTTGTGCATCTTGCAATGTATCGTAGAATTGTGTAGTGGCAGTTTGAGTTCCTATAATTGCGGGTGTAAATTGTGCCAGCTGTACAAGTTCCGTATTGTCGTTGTCAAAATCACATGCCATTACGTTGGAATTAAAAATGATGGGGTGAACCAGACGGATATTGATAGGCCTTATCGTATAGCAATCAATAGACTGTTCAAATCGTACATAAAAAGTTTTTGTAACAAAATTTCCATCCTCCGTGATCGTTTGATTTGTTGGAATAGGATTAAGGGAGGAAGAAGCATCCTGCATGTTAGAATGGTATGATATGATCGGTACGCTTGAAGGAGATATCAGCATATCTGAAGACAATGTCAAAAGATCTACGCTGATATCATCTGTCCCATTGAAACAGATATAGACATCTTTCTTTTTAACTTCAACTTTTGTGAAGGTCACATCCATATTTACCTCTGCTATGGCAAAGCAGCCATTTGGTATTTCGACTCGGATGTATACCTTGTATTGGCCTTCTTTAATTGTTTTTAAGGTTGTTCCCGTTCCGGAAAATGCTGCAGCATAGGTCTGGTAAGCTTTAAAGACGACACCCAGGTCATTGGAAATAAGAGGACCGATGATCACATCAAAACTGAAGGGTTCTGTATTGTCATCATTAATATCGCACATACTATAAGAGAAATCGATTGGCGAATTCAAGTTGACCCCAGGTTTAAACTTAAATTTCAATGGTCCTAAGACATATGTACAACCAGTTGTGCTGACCTTCAACCAGACGATGGTGGAAGTTGTGATATCGATATTGGTTATAGGATTGATATTGTTTTCTGCATCTGATTCTGAAAGGTAATAAGAAATATTGGTTGTTCCGGATGGAAATAGTTCTTTATTAATCAAACTGAGATTATAATTTTTTTCTATACCATCATTGTTGGTATCGCAAATTTCTACCGTGTCCTTTACCAGATTCTTCGAGAGAAAGTTTAATGTCAAGACCGCAATTCTGTAACAAGTAGGAATGCTGGGGTTCTGAATTCTTACATAAAAAATCTTGTTTGCGGTAAGTGTATAGTTTGCAGGTATTGCATTTTGCCCACTTTGAGCATCTGCTCTGCTCTCATGATAGGTAAAAGTGAAGTTGGTGGGATTCTGCGATGTTATATTAGGTTTGAAATCGTCAAGATTGATATTTTGGGAAGTTGTTCCACAATAGTTCTGGGTATAATTTTTAGCTACAGGATATGTGGGGTCAAAGGTGATGACAAAATCATCCTTCAAGGTTATAAAATCACTTCCACAAATGTTGAATTTTACATTGGCAGTATAGGTTTCATTCTGTGTTGGACAGACTGTGGCTTGGATTCCGGAACTTACATTTTGTCCGGAAGAGTCCGTCCAAGTTACTTCTGGAACAATTGCATTACCTTGTGGGGTAAATCTCCATGCTTCCTGATAAGCTTGCCAAAGACCTGTATTTCTATTTGAGGGGGAAACCCCGATGGTTCCGTCACCATTCATGACGCCAATCATTGCATTCTCAAATTTTCTTGTAGGACACGGCAGGTCTTTTTTCTCAACAAAAACATCAATAATATTAGTTGTTTCATGCAAGACGATCTGAGACGATGACCTGTCTGTACAACCGGTAACCCGCCCGTTGTAGAAACTGATAACAAATCTTCTGTTGGGAGCTGTTCCAATGACCGAATAATAGATCTCAGACGAATCTCCGGAAGAAAAAACGATATCATGATAAACCCCGAATATAGAATTTTTTGGAAGGTTTGGATTTGGATTGGTCCAATCGACATTTGGGTAGTTGATCTTCCCAAGTTGACTAAGGTCAAAAGTTACCATACCGTTGGATCCTACGATAAGAGATTCGAATGACTGATTAAAAAAGCAAAATTTGAAAGGAAGGTCCAACTTGGTCGCAAAAAGATCGTCATAATTTGCATTAAGGGCTGTTCCTTGATTTATAGGGATAGGTAGAGTGTAGTTTTCTTGAGTTACATCATATCCTGTTGTCGCATTGATTTCAGGATATTTTACATTGAGTAATAAACAGCCATTGGAATCAAGATCATGAGTACAACTCACATGAAAGTTCTCATTGCCTGAAGTATCAGTTACTACAACCTGTAAAGATGTCTGAGAAAATATTGTAATACTGGATAACCAGAATAATATTGATAAAACATTTCTCATATAAACATATTTTAGTAAATATCTTCATCGAAATGTGTTATTGTTACGGAATAATCAAAAATAATACCTTGAAATAAAAATGTAAATTATTTTTTTTATTATTCTTTTATAAATAATAAATTTTGCTCTTTCTTATTTAAAAATCAGTCTTTTAAATCGTTTATAAAAAATGTTTGATTCTCGAAATTAAAAGTAAAAACTTTTTATATTCTATTAATCCTATTTGACAAGCACTTTGAATAGTTTATCTGAAAATTGTTTTTTTGTTGCTGGATGGATATTTCGAGGAAAGTATTATCAATATTAAGGATTATCTTTGCAGAACAAAAAAATGAATAGGTTATTCCAAATTTCGATTCATTTCAAATGTCTAATTTTTAATCTCTCAAAATAAATGAATTACGAGGATAAAATTAAAAACTCCGAAACAAGGGTTTTTAAAGTTGTTTTTCCCAATACGACCAATCATCATAATACAATGTTCGGAGGAAAAGTAATGGAAATGATGGATGAGGTCGCCTTTATGACCGCAACTCGTTTTGCCAGAAAATCTTTTGTGACAGTAAGCTGTGACAGGATAGATTTCAAGAAACCAATTCCTGCAGATACTTTGGTGGAGCTCATTGGTCGAGTTAAATATGTAGGAAATACCAGCGTAAAGGTTAATATCGAAATCTTCATAGAAGAGATGTATGCCGATACACGAGAAAAAGCTGTTTCAGGTGATTTTACGCTTGTCGCTATTGATGAGAATAAAAAACCATCCACAATCTTCGAAAACTAGAAATAAAAAACCTTACTGAATTCAGTAAGGTTTTTGTTTTTTATCCAAGAACATCATCGTTTTGTTCTTCGTGGTCGTCATCGTTGTCGCTTGTACTCCAATAGTTGTTTTCTTCGTCTTCTGACCCAATCTCTTCCATCCCATCATCGTCCTCGATTCCTGGTATGTCTAATCCTTTGTCTAGTTTGTCATCATCTATTTCTGTATTAAAGATTGGATTCCCATCATCCAAAGGAATATGTTTTTCTCTGATAAAGATATCTTCTGATTTTGGATAGTCGAGTTCTTCTAGATTTCTGTCTTGTTCGTTGATGTTGTCTTCTGGTGCCATAATATTTTGTTTAGTGTTGATGATTTATAAACAAATATGATTCCAAGCACCAATTTTAACTATTGATAAATTTCAGGATTCACACAATTCGGCATTGGCTGATTTTGAGAAAAAGCGATGACATTTTCTGCAGCCAATTTTGACATTCCGTTTCGGGCTTCTATTGTGGCAGACCCGATATGCGGTAAGATACAGACATTCGGAAGTTGAAGTAGAGGATTTTCATTGCTCATAGGTTCAGGATTGGTAACGTCCAAACCCACACCCCAGATTTTTCCTGACTTCAAAGCTTCGTATAGATCTGTTTCATTGTGGAAACCGCCTCTTGCTGTATTGATAAAAATCAAATTAGGTTTCATTTTCTCAAAAACCAATTGGTTGAAAAGGTTTGCTTGCTCTGGCGTATAATTAGCATGAATACTAATGATATCCGAATCTTGAATTAATTCATCAAAAGAAACATATTTAGCATCCAATTCTTTTTCCGCAGTTTCATTGTGGCTTCTATTATGATAAATGATATTCATTTCAAAACCGGCTTTGCATTTTTCAGCCATTTCAAAACCAATTCTTCCTAAACCTAAAATTCCCAAAGTCTTTCCATACAATTCTTGCCCCAATTCTTCCAAAGCATCAAAGTCTTTCCAACTTCCTGATTTTATTTTTTCGATGTTATAATTGACTTTTCTGGAAACCATTTGCATTAATAAAAATGCAACATCGGATGTTGCTCTGCTGAGAACATCTGGTGTGTTTCCAACAGGTATTTTTCGTTTTGTAGCTTCGGCAATATCAACCTGGTCGAATCCCACAGAGAATAATGAAATGGCTTTTATATTGGGACAATTGTCAAAGAAATATTTATCGTATTTGTTTTTCCCAACATTCAGGATGATGTCTGCTTTTTTGCAGTTTTCCAGCCATTCTTCGTGAGACGGATTGACTGTTTGTGGGGTTATGATTTCGATATTATTGTCTTTGAGTAAGTCGATTCCGATCTGTGGAATCCTTTTGTTGATAAATACTTTCATTTTAATATTTGGATTTAAATGCAAAAACCGGAAACTAGCTCCGGTTTTTATATGTTGTTTCAATATTTTTATCAAAAATTATTCCTCTGTTGGTCTTTCTTTGTCTTTGGTAAAGAAAAACTTGATGATGATCGGAAGTGTTGTTACCAAAACAATCACAAGAACAATTAATTCAAGTTTCGTTTTAAGGTCGATCCCGAATTGGTCCATAAATAATTTGTCCAGATAATGACCTGCAAAAATCATCGAGAATGACCAGGAAATGGCTCCTATGATGTTATAAAAGAAAAATTTCTTTTTATCCATTTTCACGATTCCGGCCACGATTGGTGCAAATGTCCTTACAATCGGAAGGAATCTTGCCAAGATCACTGCTACAGTTCCGTGTTCTTCGAAGAAATCGTGTGCTTTGAAGAGGTATTTTTTCTTGAAAAGAAAAGTGTCTTTTCTCTCGTACAACAATGGTCCGCTTTTGTAACCGAACCAATAGCCAATCTCGTTTCCGATGATTGCAGCAATTGAAACCGCAGTAGCAAGAATGGTGGTGTCCAGGAAATCTGAGCCTGTAGAACCAAAAGTGGTGTCTATGATCTTAACAGCATAGATCCCGGAAATAAACAGCAAACTATCGCCTGGTAAAAAGAAACCGACAAATAATCCTGTCTCTGCAAAAATAATGAATAAAATCAGCCAAAATCCACCTAATTTGATGTAAAATTCTGGGTTAAGCAAGTCTTTCCAACTTTCAAAATGTTCCATATCTATCTGTGAGTCGCAAATATATTAAAACATTCCGAAACCACCGATACAAAAGAATTTTTTAGGAATATTTAACGATTGGTTATCAAGACTCGTACTTGTCGCCCCATTTGTCTTTGAGCTGTTCCTTTATTTTTTTCTCTGTAGAGTTATTTGCTGGTTGATAAAATGCAGTTCCTTTGATTTCTTCTGGTAGGAATTCTAGATCAACAAAATTACCTTCATAGGAATGGGCATATTGATAGTCTTTTCCATAATCCAGGTCTTTCATCAGTTTGGTTGGTGCATTTCTGAGATGAAGAGGAACGGGTAGATTACCGGTTTTCTTGACGAAAGCCATTGCTTCATTGATCGCATTATAAGTCGAATTGCTTTTTGGAGACACGGCAAGATAAACTGCGGTTTCACTTAGGATGATTCTTGCTTCCGGATTTCCGATGACATTGATGGCCTGGAAACAATTATTCGCCATTATAAGCGCATTTGGATTGGCTAGACCAATATCTTCTGCCGCTAAGATCATCATTCTTCTTGCAATGAATTTAATGTCCTCTCCACCGACCAACATTCTCGCCAACCAATAAACAGCACCATTTGGGTCGGAACCACGCATAGATTTGATGAAAGCTGAAATGATGTCGTAATGCTGCTCTCCATTTTTGTCGTACAAAGCCATGTTTTCTTGAAGAACAGATAAGACATCTTTATTAGAAATCTTATTTTTCTTAGCCGATCTGAATTGATTCAGAACCAATTCTATCGAATTGATGAGTTTTCTCGCATCACCTCCGGAATATTGGATAAAAGCTTCTTTTTCATCAAGAAAGAATTTGGTATTGTTGATCTCGTTATATTTTGAAACACTGATGTCTGCTAATTCTTCCAGCTTTTCAAAAGTCAAAGCTTTCAGAATATAAACCTGCGAACGTGAAAGCAAAGCCGATACAACTTCAAAACTTGGATTTTCTGTAGTTGCGCCAATCAGAACAATCCATCCTTTTTCAACGGCGTGAAGCAAAGAGTCCTGCTGAGATTTATTGAATCTATGGATCTCATCAATAAACAGAATCGGACTTTTTCCAGAGAAAAGATTCTGCTTTTTTGCCTCATCAATCACATCTCTCACATCTTTTACGCCAGAAGAAACAGCTGAAAGTTTATAAAATTTTCTTCCGGATTTCTCAGAAATGATTTCGGCAAGGGTCGTTTTACCCGTTCCCGGAGGTCCCCAGAAAATGAGTGAATTGAGAGTGTCGTTTTCCAACATTCTTTTGATTGTCCCATTTTTTCCTGTGAGATGTTCTTGTCCCAAAACATCGTCCAAAGTTTTCGGGCGGAGGATTTCGGCAAGTGGCGAATTGTTCATATTTCAAAATTACGGAATTAAAAGACTTTGCTGAAATTTAACTTTGTTAAAAATTAAATTATCTGATAAAGATAAAATATTTATTGTTTATCAATAAATATTTATTACATTTGAATAATCTTTAAAACTAAAAAATGTCAAAAACAAACAGATTTATATTTTGGGGTTTATATGCCATAGCTTGGATAATATTCGTCGGCTTGTCTATTGAGGCGGGAGGATTAATAGTAAATTTCGTTTTCCATCTTTATAATCCTGAGATTATCAAAAATCTTTATCAAAAATTAGATTTAATTCAAATGTATAAAGAAAGTAGATACAATTTTTTTAGCGTTTACAGCCTTATTTTAATCATTTCAATTTTAAAAGCTGTGCTTTTTTACACAGTGATTAGGCTAATGCATAAAATGAATTTGTCAAAACCTTTCAGTGCTTTTGTGGCAAAACAAATTTCATTAATTAGTTATTATACCCTTTCAATAGGATTTATAAGCTACATTGCCAGACAGTTTGTTAAAAATTTAAATCACCACGGTTCTGTTCCGGATAGCTTAAACCAGTTTTGGGTAGATAGTGAAGCCTTTATTTTTACCGGAGCTATTATTTACATTATTGCTCAGATTTTCAAAAGAGGCGTAGAATTGCAGGAAGAAAACGATTTAACAGTTTAAGTTATGCCAATTATCGTAAACCTGGACGTGATGATGGCAAAACGAAAAATGTCATTGAATGAGTTGTCGGAAAAAGTAGATTTAACCCTTTCCAATCTTTCTATTCTAAAAACAGGAAAGGCAAAAGCGGTTCGTTTCAGTACGTTGGAAGCGATTTGCAGAGCTTTGGATTGTCAGCCTGCGGATATTTTGGAATATCGGGAAGAAGAAAAATAAGAATTAAAGCTTTCTGCTGATAACATAATCCAGCATCAGTTTCAAAGATTCTTTAGCTTCATTGTCAGGAAATTCGGCTAAAATATCAAGAGCTTTTTGCTGATAATCTTTCATGGTTTGGATAGCATAATCCATTCCTCCGGAAGACTTTACGAATTCTACCAATTCGCGAACTTTTTTAGAATCGTTGTTATAACGCTTTATCGTTCCGAAATATTTTTTATAATTTTCAGGACTTGCGTTTTTCAAAGTATAAATCAAAGGCAGGGTCATCTTCTGTTCTTTGATGTCGATTCCCACAGGTTTTCCAATGATATTGCTGGTCTGATAATCAAAAAGGTCATCTTTGATTTGAAAAGCCATTCCCGTGTAAGTCCCGAATTCTTGCATTTTTTTCGCAGTCGCTTCATCTACACCATTAGATAAAACGCCAACTTCACAACATGCCGCAATCAAAGTTGCTGTTTTCTGACGGATGATCTCGTAATAAACATCTTCGGTAATATCAAGTTTTCTGGCTTTTTCCAATTGCAACAATTCGCCTTCCGACATTTCCCGAATCGTCCTTGCAATCACGGAAAGTAAATCAAAATCCTTGTTATCCGTAGAAAGTAAAACCGATTTAGAAAGCAGATAATCGCCTACCAAAACAGCGATTTTATTCTTCCAAAGTGCATTGATAGAAAAGAAATTTCTGCGCTTAAAACTCTCGTCCACAACATCATCATGAACCAAAGTCGCCGTATGGATCAGCTCGATCATACTTGCGCCACGGAATGTTTTTTCGTTCACATTTCCGACCAGTTTTGCGCAGAGAAAAACAAACATAGGACGCATTTGTTTCCCTTTAGTCGTCACAATAAAACGCGTAACCTTATCCAGCAGAGCAACATTACTTTTCATCGATTCATAAAACTTCTGTTCAAAAAGTTTCATTTCGTCAGAAATCGGAGCTTTGATTAGTTCTACTGTATTTGCCACTGTTCGCTTTTAGATATTATATTTTTGGAGCAAGACGATTTGACACTTGATTCACTTTACTAACCCGCTTTCCGTTACAATCTTTTTGTTATCCGGAGAAAAACAAAAAGGATTTTCACTGCAATCGGGGCTATGTTGGGGTTTGGTCTATCGTCTCACCGGAAAAACCTTTGTAAAAATATCAAGAATTCTGTAATATCGAAGCATCAGATAATGCTTAATATTCAAATTATGATATCTTACATCCAATTTTACTATTCTACAAATATAATTATTCTAAACCTTTAAACGGAATGAAATAAAGACTTTGAGGCACTTTTTTAATTTTAATACTGAATCGTTCTCCCGAAATGTAAATTCCCTTTTCAGTTGCCGTAATTCCTTCGATTTGTCCGACATTGTAAGCTCTACCTAAAGAATACTTTTTTACAGGTTTGTTGAAAAAGAGATTTCCTACCTCATCTTTCTCAAAAATCATCATATAAACCGAAGCATTTTTGGTATAACCAACAACGTATAATTTATTATCAAAAAAAGAAGCATCCGTCACAACAAATCCTGTGTCATAATTTTCCAGTTTTTGCGCCGGCTGATTTTCTGTCAGATTTTTATCGATGACGTAATGAGAAACTGTATTCGTAACCCATTCCTTTGTGAAAAGATGAATGTTGCCATCAAGGAAAATCATTGCTTCCGCATCAAAATTATTATTGATGTTTTTCGGAGTAAAATCAGTTTGCTCAGGATAAAAAAACGGGATGGTCTTAATAGAATCTAGCATCAAAGAATCATTTCTAAAGGCAATCCGGTAAACTTTCAGATCTTTCCTCGTTCCCAGATTATTCCCGAATTCTCCTATGTAGAAATTTTCTCCATCATTGGTCATCGCTTCCCAGTCTATGTTCTTAAGACCAGTTTTGTAAGTTTTTTCGATGTGCGAGCTGCCTGGTTTTATTTCGAAAATTTCGCTGGTGTTACCACTATCGTTAAAGGAAAATAATCTTCCATCCATATTTGTCAGTCCGGAAGATTCTCGCAGTGAGTCGCTCAAAATAGCAATTTTATATTTTTTGATATCGAGTTTTTTAATTTTCTGGGAAAATCCAAAAAGTGAGATCAACAAAAAATGAATGACAAATAATTTTTTCATTTGATTAAAATTCAAAATTGAAAGGCTTGGATAATTACAGAATTAAGACCGATTTTCGGCTTTCTTTTTCTTTGCAAAATATTCTTTTTGATATTGTTTTACAGTCTTTCCGGTGCCATCGTGCCGCCAGCCAGGAGAATTAAAAATATAATTGAATCTGTCACTGATGGTCAGGTTCGGCTGTTTCAGGTCTTTCCAGATTTTTCGCCATTCATAGAGTAGGGTAGTCATCGGGCCATCATCCGGCATCTTTGGATATATCCCGAATTTTACGGGAACATTCGGGTCTTCCGGTTCAAAAGTTCCGAACAATTTATCCCAAAAAATAAAAACCATTCCCATATTTCTGTCCAGATATTTGATGTTGCAACCGTGATGAACCCGGTGATGCGAAGGCGTCACAAAAATATATTCAAAGAAGCCCATTTTTTTGATGGCTTGTGTATGGACCCAGGTTCCATAGACCTGGCCAATGGCATAACAAACCATTATTGTCCATGGATCAAACCCTAAAAAGGCCAATGGCGAAAAGAAAAGATAGCGATAAAGCGGTTGAAAAACCGGACTTCGGAAACCTGTCGTCAGATTAAAATATTCTGAGTTATGGTGCGTGATATGAACTGCCCAAAATACACGTGAACGATGGTCTGCCAAATGATGGAAATAATAAGCCAGATCCGTTGCCAAAAAACATAAAACCCAATAATACCAAGTAGAAATATTAAAGTCAAAAATACGGAATCGGTAAAAGAAGAACATCACGGCCATCGCAAACACCTTCATTAGCAGATCTAATCCGAAGTTCATCAACGCAAGATAAATATTGGTCGCCAGGTCTTTCCTGCTGTACAGTTGGGCTTCCATTACATGGCTGTAAATCATCTCTGTCAGGATAACTGTGGCGTGAAGCGGGATTGCCCAAACATAAACACTTTCCAATGCGTTTTCACCAAAAATGAATTCCATTTTATTAGTTTGTCAGGTTATTGATAAAGGGAAATTATTTTTCTTTGTCTAACAAATATACAATCTATTTCTATGCTCAATATTTTGTAATTGTTAAAATAACAATTCGTTATTCGGCTGATTTGTTTGCCAATTGTCCACATGCCGCATCGATATCGCCGCCACGGCTTTTTCTAACCACAATCGTGATTCCTGCTTTTTCTAGTTCACGAACATATTTTTGTTCGGCTTCAATACTTCGGTGGTCAAATTTTCCTTCACCAATTGGATTATACTGGATAAGGTTTACTTTGCTCGGAACTTGTCGGCAGTATTTGATCAAAGCTTTGATATCCTCGTCACCATCGTTGATTCCTTTCCAGACGCAATATTCAAAAGTGACTGGAGAACCGGTTTTCTGATACCAATATTGAAGCGAATCCATAATGTCGGTCAATGGGAATTTTTCAGAAAAAGGCATTATTTCGTTGCGTTTATGCTCAATGGCTGAATGTAGAGAAAGTGCCAGTTTCACTTTCAGTTTTTCATCGGCCAGCATTTTTATCATTTTCGGAATTCCGGATGTGGAAACCGTGATTCTTCTTGGCGACATTCCCAAACCTTCCGGTTTCGTGATTTTATGAATGGCTTCGACAACGTTTTTGTAATTCATCATCGGCTCGCCCATTCCCATAAATACGATGTTTGTGAGCGGTCTGTCAAAATATTCTTTGCTTTGTCTGTCAATCAACGCGACTTGGTCCACGATTTCTGCAACTTCCAGATTTCGCATTCTTTTTAGTTTGGCGGTTGCACAGAATTCGCAATTCAGAGAGCATCCAACTTGTGAGGAAACGCAAGCTGTAGAACGGCTTTCTGTCGGAATCAGAACCGATTCTACCATTAAACCGTCGTGTAATTTCACGCCGTTTTTTATCGTTCCATCTGTCGATTTTTGTAATAGATCAACGGCGATTGGATTAATGAAAAAATCACGCATCAGACTTTCTCTCAAATCTTTGGAAAGGTTCGTCATCTCATCAAAAGAATGCAGATTTTTGCTCCAAAGCCAATCATAAACCTGTTTTGCACGAAAAGGTTTTTCACCAATTGTACTGAAATGGTCTTTTAACTGGTCGAGGGAAAAGGTGCGGATATCTTTCAATGTCTTTGGGAAATTTTTGCAAAGATACGGTTATTGTAACAATTTTGAAATCGGCTAATGAAACGATAGATATATCTAATAATCTTAAAATTTGTAAATTTGAAATAATAATTTTAATGCTAAGTTTTACATTGATAATTTGTTACGAAATGTAGCGTAATTAATATCGAATAGAATTAAAGTATTATGAATTTTAAATCGACTTTATTAATATATTCCTAATTCTTACATTTGCATTGATTTTTACCCGATGAAGTTCCAAGCCTTTTACGACAGCCCATTTATATTGAATTTTTCCTTCGAAAAACTCATCCAGAAAATGGAAGCAGAAGCTTCCGGTAATCCAGAATATGCGCTTTCACATCAGAGAATCTTGGATAAGACCAAAGGATTTCCAGAACTCTTGAATGGTATCAGCAATCTTGATTTTTTCGAGGAAAATGAGGTCTTGATGAAAGAACTTCTCCGTGACCTTTTCCCTCCAATGTTGACGGAAAATGAGATCAAAGCCATCAGTTTTCCTTTTTATAATTTCTTTTTCAATCCTACAAAACGTTTTGAAACGATTATCAAAAAAGCAGGTGACAATTTCGATATGATCATCAAAGATATGGACCCGCATCGCTTTTATGTAATGAGCTGTTGCATCATCCTGAATGATTTTTATGATGTTCCGCTGAATGTTTCGATGCCGTTTATATTTGATATTCCAAATGAAGAGGGTGTGGTCAAGCATTATAGATTTCTGACCAACGCTGATTTTATGGACGTCAATGCATTGGAGAATTTCAAAAGATTAACACCGGAAGAAATTTCAGAATTGCTCGATAATTTTGAAGATTATGAACTATGGAAAGAAAAATTTCCGCCAGAAAGTTGGGAACTGAAAGGTTTTGCTGTCGTTAATTTCTTTGATGCAACCACAGAGATCGCCATTTCCAACCTTAAAAGTAAATTGATAAATCTGGAGGACGACAAAAACCTTAAGCCAGAACTCAACAAAGTTTTCCGCTCTATTTTTCAGGTTTCTGATCTGGAAGTTGGCTTTACATCTATTAATCACGATGAAAATAAATTTGTCCGAAGTCCTATCAATAGCGTGATTGAAAGCTATATTCTGTTGGAAAACTCGCAGGATTGTAAGAACGAACTGCTTTGTGAGAAAAATTTCAACACACTGGTAGAATCCAAGAGATTTTTCAGCATTTCTGATATAGAAAGGACTTACAGAGAATTTCCGGATAGCCAGATGGCGAAACATTTCTACGAAGCGGGCATCAAAAGTGCGATTTTTGCACCGATTATCAAGGATAAAAAAATTCTCGGGATTATCGAATTAGTCTCAAGGAAGAAAATGCTGAACAGCATCAATGCTCAAAAAATGGAAATCGTAATGCCATATCTGGAAGATACGATGGACAGACTTTATGACGGCATCGAAACACGAATCCAAGCAATTATTCAAAGAGAGTACACATCGATACACCCAAGTGTTTATTGGAAATTCCGACAAGAAGCGGAACGTCACATCGGTTTTTACAGAGAGGAATTTGATTTGCCTTACCGAAAAATCACTTTCGAGAATCTGACGCCACTTTTTGGACAAACCGACATTAGAAATTCTTCGGTTTCCAGAAATCTGGCCATCAAAAAAGATCTGGAAATCAATCTGATGCTGATTTCTGATGTTTTCAAAAATCTGATCTCTGATAATGATTTGACTGAGATCAATGAAAAATTAGTTCAATTTCAAAAAAAATTGAGCAAAGATCTGCGCGCCGATACAGAAAGTCAGGTTCAGAATTTTATTCATCAGGAAGTTCATCCGCTGTTGGAATCTATTAAACTTCAAAATGTTAATTACAATCAAATCGTAACCGATTATCACAAACAGCTGGATTCTAAAACCGAATTGGTTTATAACTTCAGAAAGAAATTTGATGATAGCTTGTCTTCCATTAACAAGTTTTTAGCGGATATTCTGGACAAGCGTCAGGAAGAACAACAGCACAGATTTCCTTTCTATTACGAGCGTTTCAAAACGGATGGCGTTGAGCATAATATGTACATTGGTTCGTCTATTGAACCGGATTTGACTTACGACTCAATTTTCCTTGAAAATCTAAGATTATGGCAATTGCGTGTGATTTGCGAAAGTGAATTACAGTACAAAAAATACAAAGATACGCTTGATTATTCTTTGGAGGTCTCGTCTTTGATTTTGGTTTACAGCACGCCAATCAGCATCAGATTCAGAATGGATGAAAAACGTTTTGATGTGGATGGAAGCTACAATGCGCGCTACGAAATGATTAAAAAACGTATCGATAAATCTTTAATTAAAAATTCTGATGAACGCATCACTCAACCAGGGAAGATCAGCATCATTTATTCTCAGGATAAGGAACGTAAAGAATATCTGAAATTGATAAAAATCCTTCAGAATCAAAATTTACTTTCAGCAATCGAAGAATTGGAAGTTGAAGATCTGCAGGGCATCAATGGTTTACGGGCTTTGCGTGTTGCGGTGAATTATGATACGAAGGATGTGGATTATGATTTTGTTGAGGAGATCTAACGGATTTCATTATCCATTTTGTATTTGAGATAATATAAGGATAAATGTAAAAAAAACAGATTGTCAGAGCAATCTGTTTTTTTATGATAGCAAAAAGCAATTTTTATTTTTCGACCAAGATCTTTTTAGCAGTTATTCCTTTGGAAGTAATAATCTGGATCAGATAGAATCCGGCATTAAGTTCTTTTACATTCACTTCTGGTTTTTCGTTGCCAAAGATTTTATGGGATACAAGCTGTCCTGCAGCATTTATTATTCGGATTTCCTGAACTTTTTCATTCTGTTCAGTTCTAATATTCAAAATGTCTTTCACAGGGTTCGGATAGACTTGTACAGATGCAGATTTTGAACTGTCATCGATTACGGACATGGTCCCATCAGCATAAAAAAGTGTTATGTTTGGTGTGTAAAGTACAGGATAGCCTTGTGGAGGATTCATTGCATCAAAAGGTTCATCATCCCTGTCGCTGTATCTGGAGTAGATCGGCGATTCTGAGAATGTACTTATAAAAGTTGACCAAAGTACCATTTGCGGGTGACTCTTATTAGTATAGACCACCAAATTTTTTCCAGTGTAATTGAATTCTGTCTCCAACGGGATATAAAGATTGTTGAATCCTTTTTTGAAATTCATTTTTCCGTTATAAACAAGTGTAAATGATGCCGGGTCAAGCCAGTCAGAAGAAAGGTCTTCTTGATCTGTTTCTGCAAGATAAACTTGGATAGGGATATCATTGTTATCTTCATCAAATTGGCAGGTGTATTGGATTCCCGTGATTTTTGAATTGCTGTTATTTATTTGTTGCGACGTGTACATGGTCTGTCCCAGACTATAATGTGTGAAAAAATTGAAGGGAATAGAATGTTGCAAAGCAAATGAACCGTTGCCAATCTGAACATTTTTGATATCATCTTTCAGAACGTTCACGGATAGAGTTCTCGACTGATTATTACCTGGATTCACATCGTCTGTACTTTCTACAACAGCATAAATTGTTTTTTGGGAAATATCGCTGCTTTGTGGTGTCCAATTTAGAATGATATGAGATTTCTCCCCAAAATTAATTGGTTCTCCGGATGTGCTTGCCAGCTCGGTTCCATCATTAGATTTAAGTTTAATGGTGTAATTACTCTGTACCTCCTTGCCTCCATTTGTAACTTCTGCCACAAACATGGCCGGTTTGCCTGCATTTATAGCGTTATTTCCTGTTATATTGGTTACTAGAAGGTCCTTGTTGGCGACATCTTCAATTTTTACATCATCCACTGCCCAGCCATTGATGAAGAAATTATTGCCATCATAACGAAAGGCGTATTGCATCTGAGTAGCATTTTCCGGTGCTGTTACAAAATATGTAAATCTATCCTGTGGAATATTAAGTACGCCTAAGGGCTTTTCCCAAAGCGGTTGCCATGTCTGTCCACCGTCAAAAGTGACATCTATACCAATAGTTTCGCCGGCATCACCTGCAAAGTTGATAAGATACTGGTCATAAGATATAGCAAGCTGCTTATGTCCTGTAATATCAATTTTAGGTGAGATCAAACGGCTAAGCCCAACCTGCATACCATATGTCATATAAAGTTCGGGGGCTGTACCGCCGGAGATTTGAGAATTATTAATAGACCATCCCGGTGGTTGTTCGGCATCTATCACCCAACCTGCTGGAATACCACCCGGCGCATAGCTGAAATTTTCTGAATAGATCGTTTGCTGGCCATAGATATTTCCACAGAACAACAAAAAAAATGGTGAAGCTGATAATAAAGTAAAAATTTTCTTCATAATTACAATTTTTTATGTGATTAATGTTTTACAAATTAAATTCATAAATTTTTCTAAAACAATTCGGGATTTGTGCTAATTTTTTGATAATAAAATAAGTACTGCCACTTATTTTATGTGTCAATCGATGGAAAATGGAATTAATTCCAGGATTAAACCTCATATTTGTATGGCTTTTTTGGAACTGACATAAAATGAATCGAATCAAAATATATAAAAAACAGCAGAATAAAAGATATTTTCTTTTCTTTCAAATCATAGCTTTTTTATTGGTTGTCTTCATGGTGTCATGTCATTCTTCGGATAAAAAGAATGAGCAGAATCTCTCGGAACCGTTCAAAAAACAATTTGAAGAAATCCACAAATTGGTTTATGAGAATCCATCGCTTGCCCGTGAAAAATCCAACAAGATCTTACAGTCGATTTCTCCCAAAGATGAAAGATCAAAAGTTATCTGTCTAAAGTACATTGGCTCTTCATATGCTTTTGAGACCAATTATTCCGAAGCGATAAAGTATTATAAACAATCGCTGGATTTGGCAGAGAAGATTGATTTTTACTACGAGATTGCCAATCTGAACAACAACTTGGGAACTATTTATAACGAATTTGGAAATTACCGTTCTGCCTATATCTATTTTATAAAAGCCCTGGAGAACTATGATCTGGCTGGTAATCAACAGAAAAAAACGGGAACTCTTAATAATATCGGGCTTACCTATCTCAATCTGAATAATCAGGAAAAAGCATTGAACTATTTTCAAAAAGCGCTCAATGCAAGCAATTCCAATAAAGACACAATTCTGGCCTCGACTATTCTTAATAATATCGCCATCTGTAATTTTTCCAAAAAGAAAATGAAGCTGGGTTTGGAAAATCTGAATCGTTCCATTTATCTTTCGGGAAGGACGAAGAATATCTACGGCACTTGTGTGTCTTACCAGATCATGGGGAACATGTTTCTTACGGAGAATAATCTGGATAAAGCGTATGAAACCTATTCCAAAAGTATTCATATTGCAGAAAAGGCAAATTTGATCAATTTGCTTGCGGTTTCAAAAGTTGGGATATCCAGAGTTTTGCTTGGACAGAATAGAATAGAAGAGGCTTTACGCTATGCTAATGATGTGATGCGGGTTTCCATTGATAAAAAAAGCCAGTCACTGAAGGCCGATGCGCATCAGCTTCTTTCCAGCATCTATGAAAAGAAAGGGGATTTCCAAGCCAGCCTGAAAGAATATCAAAACCACGTCAAAATCAAAGAAGAGCTTAATAATAATACGGTTGTCAACCAGATCTATGATGTAGAGGTCGATTATCTCAATCAGCTCAACAAAATGCAGCAACTGGAACTGGAAAAAAAGGAATTGGCAATCAGTAACAAAAATATTTGGTTGTTTTTTCTGTCTCTAATGTTCTTAATGATCTTCGGCGGTTTATATCTTTTATACAGAAATCATCAAAACAAGCAAAAGGTCAAACTCCAGAAAACAATTATCGAGTTGACGAAGAAAAAATCCAATGCTGCTCTGGAAGCAGAGGTCCAGGAAAGAAAAAGGATTGGACGGGAATTGCACGATAGCTTGGGTTATCTGCTTTCTCTTGCAGGGCTCAATGCAAGCGTCCTTCAAAAACGAAAAGATATTTCCGATGAAAAAAAGAATGAACTCCTGAATTCCTTGATGGAAAGTATTAATGATGCCTTTGATGAAGTCCGTAACATTTCCCACAATCTTGCACCATCACTTCTCTCGGAGCAAGGACTGAAAGGTGCTTTGAAAAACATCTCGGACAGGGTCAATCAAAGTAATAAACTGAAAATGAGTTTTGATACCTTTGGACTTAATCATAAATTAGATGACCTGATAGAAAATGTACTTTACCGTACATTGCAGGAAATCGTGAATAATACAATAAAACACGCAGAGGCTTCTGAGCTTTTCATCCAGGTAGCGCAGGACAATCATCAGATCACTTTGATGGCAGAAGATAATGGAAAGGGTTTTGATACAGAATCGTTGAGGGATAAATCCAGCTTTGGATTGTCACATATCAAATCTTGGATAGAAAATCTGAACGGCACGATCGATATTGATTCTAAATTGAATAGAGGGACGATCATAAGTATTCTAATCCCAATCGAATAAAAATATGTTGAGCGAAAAAATAAGGGTTTTAATTGTGGATGACCATCAACTGATGATAGAAGGTCTTAGGTCTCTTCTGGAAGATGAGGAAAGTATCTCCTTTGTAGCGGGTGCCACTTCGATGCAGGAAACAGTGACTTTCCTGGAAACTAATAACATTGATGTCATCTTGATGGATGTCAATATGCCGGATTCTTCGGGAATAGAAATCACAAAAAAAGTAAAGGAACTATATCCCAAGATAAAGGTGGTCGCACTTACAATGCACGATGATATCTCCATTATTTCCAAAATGATAAAAGCCGGCGCATCTGGCTATGTTCTGAAAAGAACAAATATGCACGAAGTTGTAGATGCTCTGAAAATCGTTTACAGAGACGGAAAATATCTCAGTCCGAGTGCGCAAAATATTATTATGGACAATCTGATGAGCCCAGATGAGTTCATGGATCATAAAGAAGAAACAAAACCTCTTCTTTCCGCAAGAGAACTTGAGGTTCTGAAACTTATTGCAAGGGAATACAGTAATGAGCAGATCGGAGAAAAGCTATTCATTAGCGAACGAACTGTCGAAGCCCATCGAAGGAATATATTCATCAAAACCAAGACAAAATCGATTGTAGGACTTATGAAATATGCTATCAATGAGGGACTTGTGTCTTTTGGCTCTGAGTGATCTTATATTGTCACACTTCTGAAAGCAATCACAAAAGCTACTACAGAAGCAATGATCCCAATAGTGAAAACCGTGTAGGTCAATCGTAGTAATTTATATTTTCTGTTCAGAACAATTCCAAGATAATAGAGGTCTTTTATCATGGTATCGTAGAGATATTGTCGGTCAGCCATCATTTCCTTCATGGCCCAAAGGTATTCTTCCAGAGGCATTTTGTAAAAGTTGCCGAAGAAGAGAAGATTCACTTTTTTCTCCTCAATTTCCTTTCTGGTAAACGTTCCGCTGGAAACTTTTGGTCTTGTCGACATTATTGCCAGAATAATACAGGCAACACTCGACATTATCATGATGAAAGTGGGGATGATCAAATGCGAATTGCTCGGCGCATCCAGTTTTGGGATCAAAGTCGATAACGCTACCGAAATAATGATCGCATTTACCGAAAGTAAAATATTGGCTTTGCTGTCAGCGATTTGACTCAATTTTGTATGGTTGTTCAGCGTCACACGGAACATCGTTTCTATACCACGCTCCGGCGATTCCAGTTTTTCCAGTTTTTTCTTGTTCAGAAGTGCTTTGTCATTATCTTCAGAAGCTTTTTTCTTTTTTTCTTCTTTCAGATTTTGAATGTTGGAAAGAATTCTATCCACATTTTTTTCCTTTATCGGTTGCCAGTTTTCCTTGGCGAATTTGGTGTAGAACTGATGTTTCGAAAAGAAAACAATATTAAGCTCAGACCATTGCTGCTTGCTGAATTTCTGATGATGGACCTCTTTGATCTCTTGTCTCAGATTTTCGCAGATCCTGAAATAATCATCCGAAGCCAAATGATAAAGATCCGCATCTTTTATGACTTCTTCCAGATGATTTTTTGGTTTGTAGAATTTGTCAGTTGCCAAGATCAATTCACCGATTTTCGCAATTCTTTCTTCGGGAAACTGATGTTGTCTTAAAAAATCAGAAGCTATTTTTTGACTTTCTTCCTCGTGATTGTCTGCATCGTCAACATAACCCAAATCGTGAAACCAGCCTGCCAAAATCAGATTTTCTGTATCTTCCGGCTCGATGTTTTCTTCTTTTGCAAGAATTTTTATTTTATCCACAACTTGAATGGTATGGTCAAGGTTATGATAAGTATAAACAGAAGATAATTTATCTTTGAGCAAATTTCTTGCGTAATCTTCCGAGATTTTCAAAATATCCATAAAGTCAATTTAAAACAAATTTAAGAAAGTATAATGGCTTTTAAATTTTTAATTTTGTTAAATATTGTTAGAGTTTCAGTAATTTTATCAATATTTATTTAAAAACATTAAACTGACTTTGTTTAAGTTTTATTGTCTTGCCTAAAAATCGAGGTTCGAAGCACCAAAATATCGGTAGAAAACCCATAAAGAATCTAATAAAGGCGCGAAGTGCCGACATATAAAAATGAAGAACATCTATTATTTCTTTCTAATTTCATTAACTACGATTTCCTGCGCAGTTCAACAAGCTGATTATGGAAATAATGCCAAAAAATTTGAAAAGAATTCAACCATAAAAGACAGCATTATTCATACATTTTATTTGCTTGGTGATGCTGGAAATCTTGACAAAGATGAAGCTTTCCATAATATGAATATTTTGAAAGATTCACTGTCCAAGGCTTCTGAGAATAGTACGCTTATTTTTCTTGGCGACAATATCTATCCAGCAGGAATGCCGAAAAAAGATGATAAAAACCGGAGTTTGGCTGAGAAAAAAATGGATAATCAAATCTCATTGTCCAATCAATTCAAAGGAAAAACGATTTTTATTCCAGGAAATCACGATTGGTACAACAACGGAATCAAAGGTCTGAAGCGTGAAGAAGATTATGTCACAGAAAAATTCGGAGACAAAAATACTTTTGCTCCAAGAAATGGTTGTCCAATTGAAACCAGAAAAATCAACAAAAAGCTGACGTTGATTTTAATTGATACAGAATGGGTTTTAGCAGACTGGAACAAAAATCCGAATATCAATGAAAAATGTGACATCAAAACCCGAGAAGATTTTTACACAGAGTTCGAAGACCAGCTTAATAAAAATCAAAACAAAACAATCGTCGTTGCAACACATCATCCTTTGATTACACAAGGTTCTCACGGCGGATATTATTCTTGGGAAAAGCAGATTTTCCCTTTAGAAAATAAAGTTCCTTTGCCGGTTTTAGGTTCACTTATTAATTTGACAAGAGCTACCGGCGGAATCACACATCAGGATAACAGCAATCAGAATTATAAAAATTTGTCAGATAGACTCAAAACTTTGATTGGCGGGCGAAAAAATGTAATTGTAGTTTCCGGCCACGACCATAATCTGCAATATATCGAGCAAGGTGACATCAGACAAATTATCAGTGGTGCAGGTTCTAAAACCGAATCTGCAAAAGCAGTTAAAGAAAATGATTTTTCATTCGGAAAGAATGGTTATGCTGAACTGAAAATTTCAAAATCCGGAAATGCGGAAGTGAGTTTTTATAATCTTAATCCGCAAAAATCAGAATTGTTGTTCCGAAAAACGGTTCTTGGGACAGAGGGAAAAACTTCCAAAGATTATCCGAAAAACTTCTCGGAATATACGAAAGCTTCAATCTATGATTCATCAATGACGAAGAAAAGTAAACTCTACGAATTTCTTTGGGGAAAACATTACAGAGATTATTATTCTAAAAAGATCAATGTGAAAAATCTGGCTTTGGACACGCTTTTTGGTGGAGTGAAAACCGATAGAGCAGGAGGTGGACATCAAACCAAATCGCTTCGTTTGGAAACCAAAACCGGAAATGAATATGTCATCAGAGCACTTAAAAAAAGTGGTGTTAGATTTTTGCAGGCTGTTGCTTTTAAAAATCAATACGTTGTAGATGATTTTGACGGGAGTTATGCGGATAAATTTCTACTGGATTTTTATACAACTTCTCATCCTTACACACCTTTGGCAATCGGTGAAATGTCAGATAAATTGGGAATTCGTCATACAACACCAGAACTTTTTTACATTCCGAAACAGAAGACTTTGAAAAACTTCAATGAGACTTTTGGCGACGAGTTATATTATCTCGAAGACCGACCAATGGAAACCGATGAAAACCCAAATAAAGTTATCGGAACAGACGAGGTCATCCTGAATCTTGCCAAGGACGAAAAGTATAAAATAGATGAAAAATCTTGGATTAAAGCACGTTTGTTCGATATGCTGATTGGCGATTGGGACAGACATCACGACCAATGGAAATTTGAAGCGAAAAAGGAAAACGGAGACGTGATTTACAGCCCGATTCCGAAAGACAGAGACCAGGCATTTTCTAAATATGATGGATTGATTTTGTCTTTATTAATGAGGATTCCGGATTTGAGACATATGCAGGGATTTGATGAAAAAATCAAAGATGTGAAGTGGTTCAATCGTGAACCTTATCCTTTGGATCTGGCTTTTACAAAAAATTCTAGTGAGAAAGATTGGCTGGAAGTTGCGGATTTTATTCAAAACAATTTAACTGAGAATGACATCAGAAAAGCATTTGAAAACCTTCCAAAAGAAACTCAGGATAAAGTTTCAGAAGATCTGATTCAAAAATTGTTGGTTCGTAAAGGCGATTTGAAAAAATATGCTTCAGAATATTTTAAATTTTTGGAAAGAAAAGTGATGCTGACCGGAACAGATAAAAAGGATAAAATTGTTGTCACAAGATTACCAAACAACGAGACCGAAGTCAAAATCTATCGTTTGAAAAAATCAGGTGAAGAGTTGGAATCTTCCAAGATCTATTCTGGAAAAGAAACCAAAGAGATCTGGATTTATGCGCTTTCTGATGATGATGAATTTATTGTGGATGGAAAATCAAAATCGAGCATCAAAGTTAGATTATTAGGAGGTTTGGATGAAGATAAATATACCGTTTCTAATGCTAAGAACTTGAGAATCTACGATTACAAAAGCAAAAAAAATAACTTTGAAAATAAAGGAAACGCTAATGTGATCTTAACCGACGATTATGACGTTAATCAATATAATTACAAAAAGCCAAAATATAACAGTACATTGGTAATGCCAAATCTTGGTTTCAACCCGGATGACGCACTTTCTTTTGGCGTTGTCGGAACTTATATTGTGAACAATTTTGTGCAAAATCCTTTTTCTCAAAAACATCAGTTAAAAGCCAATTATTTTACAGGAACCAAAGGTTATGAATTTTCTTATCAAATGATTTTTCCGCAACTGACAGGCGGTTGGTTTTATGGTTTGGATGCGAGAGTTACAAGTTCGCATTACATCAGAAATTTCTACGGAATAGGGAACGAAACAGTCAATTTGAATGAAGAGTTTGGAAACCGATTTACCAATGTGAGAGCGAAAGAATTTGTGTTTTCTCCATCTATTAATTGGAATAAAAATGCGTCAACATTCTCAGCAAAACTGAAATATGAAGTTCTAAAAATCGATAGAACTGCTGACCGTTATATTTCTTTGCCAAATGTAGTGAACGAGGATGTTTTCCATTCAAAGCAATTTGGTGGAGCGGATGTTTCTTTTAATTATGAAAATTATGACAACAAAGCCAATCCGAAACTGGGAATGAAATTCGATGTAAGAGCAGTTTACAATATGAATCTTGAAAATACCGACAGAAACTATACTTCGCTCGAAACTGGACTTGGATTTTTACATTATTTAACAACAAATAAGAGATTGGTTTGGTCCTCTTATGTGAAAGCGAAATGGCTTTTAGGAAACGGTTACGAATTTTATCAGATGTCAACTTTGGGCGGGAATAATGATTTGAGAGGTTTCCGGTTCAATCGTTTTTATGGTAAGAATTCTTTATTTCAAACTACGGATTTGAAGTATGAAATCGGGAAGATCAAGAACTCGATCTTACCTTTGAGTTATGGATTTTTTGGTGGATTTGATTTAGGAAGAGTTTGGAATCCGAACGAAAGTTCCAACAAATGGCACAACTCTTACGGTGGTGGATTTTGGTTGAATGCGGTTGATGCAATTTCTCTCAATGCTTCTTATTTCAATTCTTCTGACGGAGGAAGATTGGTGATTGGAATTGGCGGAACTTTTTAAAATAGTAAGATGATAGAAACCAAACGTCTTATTCTGAAACCCTATTCATTAGATTTTGTAGAAGAATTTTATACTAAATTTCAAAACAATAAAACTTACTTGGAAGATTACTTTTCCAAAACTCTGAGTGCCACCAAAACTTTGCAAGAAGCAAAATTATATTTCCAAAAGAAGATTGAAAGTTGCCAAAAGAATGAAGGTTTTTATTTCGGGATTTTTCTCAAAGAATCGGATGAATTGATTGGACATCTTTCTATCAGAGAAATCGATTGGTCGGTTCCGAAAGGTGAGTTGGCCTATTTTATTTTCAATGATTTTTCTGGTAACAAATATTCTTATGAAGCTTTGGAAGCATTTCGTTATTTCTGTATGAATGAAAAAGATATGGTTCGAATCTTTATGAAAATCGCACCAGACAATATCGCCAGCAAAAAAGTTGCGGAATTCTGTAATTTCGAGTTTGAAGGTTTGTTGAAAAATGACTACAGAAAAAGGTAGGAAGTTCTTACGGATATGTTGCTTTATTCGTTTACAAGAAGAATTTTATCCAAATGAAACTAAATTATTTTAACTTCAATTGATAAAGATTTCCTGTAATTTTTTTGTCACCTTCGTCAGTCATTAGAATGGTGTTTTCATCCTTGAAACAAAGACCTTCTTTCTGAGTATGATGGTTCAGTTCAATCTTTTCAACATTTCCGGAGAAGAAATTATTGCCTTTCCAATTGGTGAAAATCCAGACTTTGTCGGAACTTAAAATCGCAACTTTATCTTTATTCGGGCTGATGTCTGCACTTGTAACTGCGCAATGATTAAATTGTTCACAAGTGACAAAGCTTCCTGTTTTTTTAGCAGGTAATTTTTGCGTTGAATTGTTGTCAACTTCATAAAGAACCGTTGTCCCATCAAACTTAGAACTTCTGTTTTTTGTGAAAAGATAAAATTTGTTGTTATGAATAAAAAATGACTCTACATCAAAAATGCGGTCTTTTTTCTTTGGCGGAAAATCGGTTTGTTCGGGATAATAAAACTGGACAATAGATTCGGCTTTCGCTTCATCTTTATTCAAATCCGAAGCGTTGATCTTATAAATGGCCAGGTTTTGTCGTTCATTATCATTATTGCCAAAATCACCGATATAAATATTGCCGTCATCATCCGAAGTCAGATCTTCCCAATCGTTATTTTCGACATTAGAAATAGTAATTTTCTTGATTAATTCTCCTTTTTCATTAAACCCAAAAAGAACATTATGATTATGATTGTCCTCAATAGTCCAGATCAACGGCGAAGCTTTCGATATTTCACAAGCCGAAGCTTCTTTTATTTTTTTCGGTAAAGAACTGATTGTGGAAAAATTTTCCTGAGTTTGTGAACAGGAAAATGTGATGGATAATAATGCTAAAAAAGAAAGTGCTTTCATAGGATGAAATTAGATAAAATATAAGACATAAAAAAATGCACAACCGTAAAAGTTGTGCATTCTATTTTTTAAAAAATTCAGATCTTAAAGAATCAACATTGCGTCTCCGTAAGAATAGAATTTATATTTTTCTTTGATAGCTTCCTCGTAAGCTCTCATTATGAAATCTTTGTTAGCAAAAGCTGCAATCATCATAATTAGAGTAGATTTAGGCGTGTGGAAATTGGTGATCATTGCATTAGCAACACCAAAATCGTGAGGCGGGTAGATGAACTTGTTAGTCCAACCTCTGTAAGCCGAAATCTTTTTGTTAGAAGAAACAGAAGTTTCCAAAGCTCTCATCGTAGTTGTTCCAACGGCGCAAACTCTGCGTCCTTCCTGTACGGCTCTGTTGATGATTTCTGCATTTTTCTCATCGATAATTGCTTCTTCAGATTCCATTTTGTGCTTAGACAGATCTTCAACTTCAATTGGATTAAAAGTTCCCAAACCAACGTGAAGTGTGATTTCTGCAAAATCGATTCCTTTGATTTCCAATCTTTTCATCAAATGTTTTGAGAAGTGAAGGCCTGCAGTTGGAGCAGCAACAGCACCTTCTACTTTAGCATAGATTGTTTGATATCTTTCTGCATCTTCTGGCTCAACGTCTCTTTTGATGTATTTCGGAAGTGGAGTTTCTCCAAGTTCTGTCAATTTTGCACGAAATTCTTCGTAAGAACCATCAAACAAGAATCTCAATGTTCTACCTCTGGAAGTCGTGTTATCAATAACTTCAGCAACCAAAGATTCGTCTTCTGTGAAGAATAATTTGTTACCGATTCTGATTTTTCTGGCTGGGTCAACCAAAACATCCCAAACACGAGTTTCAGCATCAAGTTCTCTCAACAAGAAAACTTCGATTTTAGCTCCGGTTTTTTCTTTGTTCCCGAATAATCTTGCAGGAAAAACTTTGGTATTATTGAAGATGAAAAGGTCTTTCTCGTCGAAATACTCGATGACATCTTTGAAAAGACGGTGCTCGATAGTCTCAGTTTTTCTGTCAAGAACCATTAGTCTTGCTTCGTCACGGTTTTCTGTGGGGTGTTCTGCCAATAGTTCTTCTGGCAAATCGAAATTGAAATCAGATGTTTTCATAAAATTTACGGATTTTATTTTAGGACAGGCAATGCCTGATATTAATTTTTTGCGAGGTGCAAAGATACGACATCAAAAAGCCTTTGTCAAGTAATTGTTGATTTTTAAATTTTTGATGAAATTGTTAGTGAATATTTAATGTTTTTTTGAGAAAATTGGAATTTATATTTGGTGCTTTCTGCAAAAGCAGTTAATTTAGTGCATTTAAAAGTTGTTATTGTCAATTAATTTGCTTTGTTATGAGTATTGAAAACGAAAATCCTGAGAACGAAAATCTTAATTCTGAAATCAATTCTACTGAAAATCAATCAGTAAAAGAAGAATCGGTAGAACAAAATTCAGAATTAGAAACTCCAGCCAATGAACATCAGGAAATCGAAGTTACTGAAGAAAATTTTTCAAATCTATCTTTGAAAGAAACTTTGGCCGAGATGGAATCTATCGTAAACAAAGATGATGCACATCGGTTCTCTAAACAATTCAATGCTTTGAGAGAGCAGGCGAATCACAAGATCGCCGACGAACTCGAAGATAAAAAACACGATTTTGTGGAACAAGGCAATCCTGAAGAACATTTTGACAATCATCATCCAGAATCTTCCAAATTGTCTGCGCTGATCAATATTTATAGAGAAAAGCAAGACAAATTCCATAAATCTCAGGAAGCTGAACATCAGAAAAACCTTGAAGAAAGATTGACAATTATCGAAAGATTGAAAAATCTTTATACCACTTCTGAACCGGGAACTAATCTTTTCAAAGCGATAAGAGAAGTGAAGGAAGCTTGGGGAAATGCCGGTCAGGTTGCAAAATCTGAATTCAAAAATCTTAATAATAATTATTTCCATCATTTGAAAATGTTCAATGAGATGTTGGATTTGAATAAGGAATATCTTGAGCAGGAATTTGCTCATAATCTTGAAAAAAGACAACATATCATCTCAAGAGCGAAAGAATTGCTGGACGAAAAAGTGGTTCAAAAAGCGTTGAATGAATTGCAATATCTACACAAGCTTTGGAAAGAAGAAGCTGAACCGGTTGCAGAGGAGTTCCGTGAGAAAACTTGGGAAGAGTTCAAAGAAATCTCCAATAAGATCCACGAGAGAAAATCTGAATTGATCGCAGTTTTGGAATCTGAACAACAGGAAAATCTTGATAAGAAAAATAGGGTGATTGAAGAATTGAAAACACTTTCAGCTCCTCAAAATATTAATCATTCTTTCTGGCAACAAGCCATAAAAAGAGTAGAAGAATTGCGTGCAGAATTTTTGAAATTAGGACCAGTTCCTAAAAAGTTGTCTAATCAAAATTGGACGGACTTTAAGCAAGTTTTGAGAGATTTCAACACCGCTAAAAATGATTTTTATAAGAATTTGAAAGGTTCTCAGGTTCATAATCTTGAAGAGAAATTAGGTTTGATAAAAACTGCTCAGGACAATATGAATTCGGAAGATTGGGACATCGTGGTTCCGCTTTTCAAAAAACTTCAGGAAGACTGGAAGAAAATTGGTCACGTTCCTAGAAGTCAGGCGAACAAAGTTTGGGATGATTTCCGTGATGCTTGCAACACCTTTTTCAAAAATTACAGAGATAAAAATAACGCTACAGGCGATAACTGGAAGGAAAATTATAAGAACAAAAAAGCGCTTCTTGAAGAGTTGAAAGCCTTGAATAATGAAGAAGGAGCTGTAGAAAAAATTGAAACTATTAAGAACTCTTGGAATGCGATTGGGAAAGTTCCTAAAGATAAATTGTCTATCAATACAGAATTCAACAAAACACTGAGAGAGAAACTGAAACTCAATAAAATCAATGAGTTTGATTTGAAAGAAGAGAATCTTACTGAAAATCAATTGACTGACAAAGCCAGAAAAATAAAAAATCAAATTGCTGATTTGGAATCAGAAGTGGTACAATTGGAAAATAATTTGGCTTTCTTCAATTCTCCAACTCGCGAAAATCCTTTATTAAAAGATACATTTGATAAATTAGATGCGAAAAAAGAACAATTAGAAAGTTTAAAAGTGACCCTTCATAATATTATTGTTGGTGAATAAATTTCCAATTATATAAAATATTTAAATCCTCTTTTCGAAGAGGATTTTTTGTTGAGTCAATCAATGTAAATAATTATTAACAATCAATTTTAAAATAATAGGCCATATATTATGAAAAAATGATATTTTTATGACCCGCTATTTAAAAATATCGATATGCTGAAAAAATACATATTCGCAATCATTGCTTTTCCTGCTATTCTATCCGCACAAGCTCCGGAAGGTTATTATTCTGGGACAGAGAATCTTTCCGGTTATGCTTTGAAGAGCAAACTTCACGATATCATTTCGACCAAGACTTATAATTATCATTACGATGATTTGAAAACGCTTTACGGACAGACTGATATCGATAAATACTATGACTATGATGCAAGTAATTCGACTTATTTATTAGATATTTATTCCAATAATCCCACAGGAACTACGGCTTATCATTACACGCTTAGCAATATTATAGGAAGTGCAAATGCGGAAGGTCTTGGCTGGAATCGTGAGCATATGATGCCGCAAAGTTCCTTCAATAGTGCTTACCCAATGTATTCTGATTTGTTTTTTGTAGTTCCTACAGATGCGAGAATCAATCAGTTGAGGAGTAATTATCCTTATGGAAAAGCTGGTTCTACAGTTTATTATAGTTTTACAAACGGCTCAAAACAAGCTTCTAACGGAACACCGAATGCAACTTATACAGGAAGGGTTTTTGAACCGATTGACGAGTTCAAAGGTGATATTGCGAGAAGTTTACTTTATTATGCTGTGAGATATGAGGGGAAATTAGGAAGCTTCAATTTCACTACGAATGCGGCTGACCCGACAAAAGACCAAAATCCTTTGGACGGAACGGAAGAGAAAGCTTACGAAAATTGGTACGTTGCGATGTTATTGAATTGGCATCAATTAGACCCGGTTTCTCAGAGAGAAATTGATAGAAATAACTCGGTTTTCAATATTCAAAAAAATAGAAATCCATTCATCGACCATCCGGAATGGGTTGGTTTGATTTGGAATCAGACATCTGATAATGTTGCGCCTTCTGCACCATCTCAACTTTCTTTGGAAAGAAATTCTGCTTATTTCATCAACCTAAACTGGCAAGCAAGTCCGGAAAATGATGTTTTGGGTTATAATATTTATCAAGATGGAGTTTTAGTCGCTAAATCTAAGGCAACTACGGTTTCAATCGACCATTTGACGCCAGATACAACTTATAATTTTACCGTAAAAGCTTATGATAATGCTTATCTGGAAAGTTCGCAGAGTAATACAATGAGTGTTACAACTTTGGCAAATGATGTTTTTGCGAAAGATTTGCAAATTGTAAAATATCTGGAAGGAACGAGTAATAATAAAGCGTTTGAAATTGCCAATAGAACTGGTCACAAGATAAATCTTCAAGGTTACAAATTATATATACAATATAAAGGAACGGCTTATTATTTTGGAGAGCCATTTGAATTGGAAGGTGAGATAGAAAATAACCAAAGTTTTGTTGTCATCAATCCAAATGCGAACTTTAGTTGTTTCAATAATTCGAGTGCTAAATTTGTAACTGCTGCGCCTTCTCTGACTTTTTCGGGAAGTAATTATGTGGATCTATCTTATAAGTCAGGAACTATTGATGCGATTGGTATCAAAGGTCAAGATAATTCCAATGCCAACAAATCGCTTTACAGAAAGTCAGAAATTACCAATCCAACAGCTACTTTTGATATCAACGAATGGACAAGTTATTCGTCAGATTATTGCCAGGGTTTAGGCGTTTTAGCTGTAAGTGATATTGTAAATAAAAATATAAATTTCAGCATTTATCCAAATCCGGTTGTCAGCCAGCTTAATGTGAATGGAGAAATCAGTAAAGCAAAATCGGCGAAGATTTATGACCTTTCCGGTAAACTTATAAAGGAAATCAATAATCCTTTCGTTAATCAAAAATCGATTGATGTTCAGTCTTTTCTTCCGAACGCTTATATTCTGAATATCGATGGAAAATCAGTCAAGTTTATTAAGAAGTAAATTCATTGAGAATAATTTATAAAAGCATTTCAACTCTGAAATGCTTTTTTATTTGTCAAAATTGTTAAGGGTAAGAATATATTTGTCAATATACAGTTGCTTCTCTTTCGATTTGTATTGTTGTATAAATCTTGGATGTTCCAATATTTTCAACTCGTCAAACAATTTTGCTTCATGATTCAATTTCTGAATAAAATCTGCATTTTTCTTTCCCAAAACAAAAACCTTCGAAGTATCGATTCCTAAACTGATATGTTTTTTCAGAGAATCAATCATAAAATCCTTTACCATTTCGAAGAGAGTTTTGTCATCATAATAGTTCGCATTGATCCATTTGTTTTTTTTTGTTTTTCTAATGATTGCCAAAGGGAAAGGAGAGTTGATATAAAAATTTTGGTAAAAAAGTTCCGCACCTCCAAATGCTTCAATCATGTCATATATAAAGACTGAAGAAATCTCGTGAGTGTAGGCTGATTTCATCTCGATTCCGCAGATGTCTCTCAGCCGTTTCGTGTCTGTAAAAGGAACTCCAGTCACTCCAGCGCCGTGTCTGCTTGGATTGATTCCGATGATGAATTTCCTTATTTCCGAATCATTATAATATTTGTGATAAAATTGTTGCATCACATCCAAAGTTTCGGGATTATCCAAATAAGGATTCAAAACTCGGAATCCATCTGGAAGCAAGCCGGAATATTTTAAATTAAGATTGAAGTCAATCACTTTTTCGCCAAAAGTTTGTGTCATAAATTAAATTTAATGCTTTGGTTTTATCAATATCAATACCTAACAAGTGTGTGTTAATCAATAATTATTACTGAATTTATAATTTTATAAAAAAGAAATATAAAATTCGTAAATTTGTGCATAAATCTAATAGTAAAAAAGTTTAAATGGAAATTGCTTCGTGGCAAATTCCGTTTAAAAAAATGAAAGTAATTATGAGTCAAAAGAAAGAAATGCTTTATGAAGGTAAAGCTAAACAGGTTTTCGCTACCGATAAACCTGACGAAGTCGTTGTACGTTACAAAGATGATGCTACGGCTTTCAACGCACAAAAGCGCGGACAGTTCGATAGAAAGGGCGAACTGAACAATGCGATTTCTACACTAATATTTGGTTATCTTATCGAAAATGGAATTCCAACGCACTTCATCTCAAAATTGGATGACAGAGAGCAGTTGGTGAAAAAAGTGGATATCATTCCGTTGGAAATGGTCGTTCGTAATTACGTTGCTGGAAGTATGGCTCAGAGATTAGGCGTAGAAGAAGGTTTAAAATCTCCGGTAACTATCTTTGACCTTTGTTACAAAAAAGACGAATTGGGAGATCCACTGATCAATGACCATCACGCTGTTTTTCTTGGCGCAGCAACTTATGAAGAACTGAATGAGATGTATGCCCTAACAGATAAGATCAATCAATTATTGATTGCTTTATTTGATAAGGCCAATGTGATTCTTGTCGATTTCAAAATCGAATTGGGGAAAACTTCCGACGGCAAAATTGTTTTGGCAGACGAGATTTCTCCCGACACTTGCAGACTTTGGGACAAGGATACAATGAAGAAGCTTGACAAAGACAGATTCCGAAGAGATTTGGGCGAAATCACGGAGGCTTATGTCGAGATTTACAATAGATTACAAACAGCTTTAGAAAAATAAAATCCGAGATCAAATAAAAATGGATTTAGAATTTCAAAAATATAGCACGTTACCGAAATACGCATTTCAAAATCGCTATCAGGAATTCGAAGACACCAAACATCTTTCCAGAGAAGAAAAGGATGAACATTATCCTTTCGACAAAATGGAGGAAGAATGTGGCGTTTTCGGATTACATTCTATAGAAACCCAAGATACATTTTCGCTTTCCCAGTTCGGACTTTTTGCTTTGCAGCATCGTGGTCAGGAAGCTTGCGGAATTGCCGTTGGAAATAACGGGAAAATACTTTCTGTAAAAGATGAAGGTCTGGTTTTAGACGTTTTCAAAACGATAGAAGAGCCGGAGCAGTTTATGGGAAGTACAGTTATTGGTCACACCAGATATACGACTGCGGGAGATAAAAAGAAATACAACTTCCAGCCATTTTTTGCAAAGAACGAATATGACCAGATCATATTATCAATCGCTCATAATGGAAATCTGACCAATGCCAAGCAACTTCGAAAAGAATTAGAAGAAGAAGGTGTGGTTTTCCGTGCCACTTCTGATACTGAAGTAATTTTAAGATTGATTCAAAAAAATCTTGACCTTGGACTTCGTGGCGCAATAAAAGCAACGATGGAAAAAATTGAAGGTGCTTATTCTGTAGTTGGGATTACAAGAAACAAATTTTTTGCGTTCAGAGATTTCAATGGAATTCGACCTTTGGTTTTAGGTGCGATTGATGAAAATACCTTTGTTGTAGCTTCGGAAAGTTGTGCACTGGATGGAGTAGGAGCGCAATATGTGCGTGATATTTTGCCTGGTGAAATTGTTTATACAAGCGATAATGAAGAAGGTTTGCAGTCTTATTTGGTTAAGGATGATTGTGTCAACAAGATCTGTGCTTTCGAATATATTTATTTTGCAAGACCAGATTCTACATTGGAAGGAATCAATGTTCACGAAGTTCGTGAGAAATCTGGAATGAAAATCTGGGAACAAGCGCCTGTAGATGCAGACATCGTGATTGGAGTTCCAGATTCTGGAGTTCCCGCTGCGATCGGGTTTTCCAAGGCTTCAGGTATTCCTTTTAGACCCGTTTTAATCAAGAATCGTTACATTGGGCGTTCGTTTATTATTCCGTCTCAGGAGATGAGAGAACATTTTGTAAATCTGAAACTCAATCCGATCGTTTCTGAGATGAAGGATAAAAGAGTGGTGATCATCGATGATTCTATCGTTCGTGGAACTACTTCCAAGCGTCTGGTTAAGATTCTGAAAAATGCAGGTGTGAAGGAAATCCACTTTAGAAGTGTTTCTCCTCCAATCATTGCGCCTTGTTTTTTAGGAATTGATACTCCGACAAAGGATGACTTAATTTCTGCCAATATGAACAAAGAAGAATTGAGAAAATATCTGGATGTTGACAGTTTAGAATTTCTAAGTGTCGACAATCTGATTAATATTTTAGGTTCGCCAAATCATTGTTTCGGATGTTTTACAGAAAAATATCCAGTGAAAAATCCAGATGAATTGGCATTTGTAGATCAAGGTGACTAATATTTGACTTGGTCGAACCTTTCGTTAGGGTTTGGGCAGCTTTTTCCGTCTTCCGCTCCCAATCTTTTTTGCAGAAGATTTCAGATAAATAGAAATCGAGTAGAAGCAAAAAAGGATTTCCGCTCAAGCCGGGCTGCTGCAATTCGCTGATCGAAAGCGTGATAAATATCAAATTGATTTAAATCAATTATAATAAAAACCGCCAAACAAATTATTTGTTTGGCGGTTTTTTACGCCATATAATTTTTAAAAACAAAAAACCCCAACCGAAGTTGGGGTAAAAACTAATAACCATGAAAACTCAAATTAAACATGAGAATCGAAATTAAAGTAACAAATACTGTGCCAGAAAAAACGACTCTTTGAAAAAGAATTTCCGTTTGCAAAAATAAGTAAAAAATATTGTAAATTTGCAACTCTTAAAAAAATAAATTAAAAAATGTCAGGAAAAATCACTTTTACCATGATCAAGCCAGATGCAGTAGCGGATGGACACATTGGAGCGATTCTTGGAAAGATCAGCGAGGCTGGTTTTAAAATCAAAGCTTTAAAATTGACGCAACTTACTGTTGCTGATGCAAAAAAATTCTACGAGGTACACGCTGAAAGACCTTTCTATGGAGAACTAGTTGATTTTATGTCTTCTGGACCTATTGTAGCTGCGGTTCTTGAGAAAGATAATGCGGTAGAAGATTTCAGAACTACAATTGGTGCTACAAATCCTGCTGAAGCTGCTGAAGGAACTATCAGAAAACTTTTCGCAAGAAGCATCGGAGAAAATGCTGTTCACGGTTCTGACTCTGACGAGAATGCTCTTATCGAGGCTCAATTTCATTTTTCAGGGAGAGAGATTTTCTAATTTCTTCTGAAAAATCAAATATAAAATAGGCTATCAAAACTGATAGCCTATTTTTTGGTGATAATTTCTAAATAGCCCCGATGGGAACGGCATCCTTTTTTGTCTTTGCTGAAAATTTTCTTTCGATGACAAAATGTCTAAGACAAAAAAGATATAGTGGACAGCGGGATTAAGCTCCTAAATCTTCAATAATTCAATCGTCTTCTCAGGATTTTCTGAAGAGAAAACGGCGTTTCCAGCCACCAAAACGTCTGCGCCAGCTTCGAAAAGTTTGGATGCATTGTCGAGATTCACACCGCCGTCAATTTGGATTAATGCGGTAGAATTGTTGCTCAAAATCAAATCTTTGGTTTCGCTGATTTTTTTATAGGTATTCGGGATAAATTTTTGACCGCCGAATCCCGGATTCACACTCATCAATAAAACCAAATCTACGTCTGCAATAATATCTTCTAACATCAAAACTGGCGTTGCGGGATTGAGAACCACGCCTGCTTTTGCACCTTTGCTCTGAATCAAATGGATGGTTCTGTGAAGATGCGTGCAAGCTTCGATATGCACGGAAACCAAGTCTGCTCCATGATCTATGAATTCTTCCACATACTTTTCCGGCTCCAAAATCATCAAATGAACATCCACGAATTTTTTGGCGTGTTGCTGAACTGTTTTCATCACTGGAAACCCGAAAGAGATATTTGGGACAAAACGCCCATCCATCACATCTACATGAAGCCAATCTGCCTGGGAATTGTTTAGCATATCGATATCCCGTTGCAGATTTCCAAAGTCTGCGGACAAAAGCGATGGTGCTATAAGTTTGTTTTTCATTTTTATTTAGATTTTAGAGTCAAGAATCAGGATTCAAGACTTTATTAGATTATTTTTAAAAGTGTATATCATTTTTTGAATTCCAGATAATTCTTTCAGAAGCTGTTCGGTAATCGTTTCTGAAAGGAGATTTAATTCTTTTACTAATATTAATTGTGTCTGTAATTCAAATGCTGAACCTAAAGCAATTCCCAAAAAGTGATTGAATTCTTTGTTGCTGTTCCTGCCAGAACCTTCGGCAATATTTGATGGGATAGAAACTGCACATCTTTTGATTTGAGAAATTAATCCAAATTTTTCATCAGAATTAACGTCTTTACAGTGTACGTAAATTTGTTTTGCTAATGAAATTGATTTTTGCCAAAAAATTAATTTCTCGAAATTGTGCATTATATTTAATCTTGACTCTAGGTTCTTGTTTCTTGACTCTTTTTTAATGGTATTTCAGTTTCATTGTTGGTTTGATTTTCAGAAGGCTTTCGTAGATCAATTTGATAACGTTGGCAACATCTTCTTTTGAAACCATTTCCACTGTTGTGTGCATATATCGCAAAGGTAGAGAAATCAAGGCACTTGGAACACCACCATTGGAATGAGCAAATGCGTCTGTATCTGTTCCTGTTGCTCTGCTGGCAGCAGCTCTTTGGAAAGGGATTTCTTTTTCTTTTGCTGTATCGATAATCAACTCACGAATCGTGTGATGAACACTTGGAGCAAAGAAAACCACAGGTCCATCACCACATTTTTGGTCACCTTCTTTTTTCTTTTCGATCATTGGCGTGGTTGTGTCGTGGGTCACATCTGTCACAATGGCAATGTTTGGTTTGATGGTGTCAGCGATCATATCTGCGCCATAAAGTCCAACTTCTTCCTGAACAGAGTTGGTAACATATAATCCGAAAGGTAATTCTTTCTTATTTTCTTTCAAAAGTCTTGCAACTTCGGCAATCATGAATCCACCAATTCTGTTATCCAAAGCTCTGCAAACAAAATATCTGTCATTCAGTTCAAAAAACTCATCTGGGTAAGTTATCATACAACCTACGAAAATTCCCAATTCTTCTACTTCTTTTTTGGAAGTTGCTCCGCAATCGATGAAGATATTTTCGATTTTTGGCGTTGGCTCATTTTGGTTGGCACTCCTTGTATGGATTGCAGGCCAGCCGAAAACACCTTTAATGATGCCTTTTTCTCCATGGATGTTTACGACTTTCGATGGTGCGATGATTTGGTCAGAGCCTCCATTTCTGATAACGTAGATCAATCCATCGTCTGTAATATAATTGACATACCAACTGATCTCGTCAGCATGTGCTTCTATAACAACTTTGAAATCTGCTTCCGGATTGATTATTCCGTAAGCTGTTCCATAATTATCGACTTCAATTTTATCAACATAAGGCTTGATATAATCCATCCAGATTTTTTGTCCATTATGTTCATAACCAGTCGGGGAAGCAGTGTTAAGATATTCTTCTAAAAATTTAATTGATTTCTCTTCGAATTTCATATATAAAAGGAATGGTTTTTGATGTTAAATTTTGTTAATGATTTATGCGAGTAAAAGTAATGATTTTTAATAAATTGATTCCAATTCTTTTTCTGTTTGTTGGTGTATTTTGCTTTTCACAACAAGATACTTTGCAGATAAAATCTTTTGATGATATTCCAAAAAACAAATTGAAAAAGGATGAATATGGAAACGAATATTATTATGACGAGGCTCAAAAGGCTAAGATATATAAGATAAATGGGGAACAAGTAATCGTAATGGATGAATTGACATTAAGGGCTAATCCGCACTTCAATAATCAATTGGATAGAAATTTTTATTTTTTCCTGAATAAAAAACTGAATCGCGTTTATCCATTGTTTTTAGCTGCGTTGGAACAATATCGTGATATCCAGAAAGAAAGTGCTAACATGAAAGGTTCTGACAGAAGCAGATACATTAAAAAAAGGCAAACCGAATTGGCGGCAAGCTATGAGAAACAATTGAGAGGATTGACAACTTCCGAAGGACAGGTTTTTGCTAAATTAATGAATCGTGCAACTGGAAAAACTGTTTATGAGATCATCAAAGAATTGAGAGGCGGCTGGAGCGCTTTTTGGTGGAATGTGAAAGGCAATATTGCTGATGTAAGTTTGAAAACACCTTATGACCCTCATAAATATAGAGACGACCTTTTCGTAGAATCTTTGTTGCAATCCAATTGGAATTTAGGTTACCTGCAACCTTATCCTGGCGCAAGCGAATATAAAATGAAAAAATAAAATAAAAATGCATTACGAGCGTAATGCATTTTTTTATTTATAATTCAGTTATCAGGTAATTTTGATATTTATTTTTATCGAAACTAAATAATGAAGGAGATAATGTTTGGTTTTCTTTATAATTGCTAATTGTTATGACCGCAATTTCATGATTCGTAGAAAGTTGTTCGAGCTTGATCAGTTTTTTCTGAGGAGAATTGACATATAAGGTAACACTTTTCAATCCATTAGCCTTTACTGGGGTCATTTTAATTATATCTACCGGAATTCCACTAATTGTTTTCTTCCCGGAGTAGCTCACATTATATTCTTTTTTATATGAATCCAAATAGCTTAACGGGGAAAAATGAACTTGGTCATCATTGGCTTTTGAGATGGTGATTTCTTTGTCATCATCATTGATATTGTAAAGCTTGTTGCCATCAAATATCTGCTCAGTTCCCATTATTTTCAATTTATATCTCGTATTGTCCGAGTAGAAAATCCCGGTCTGGTTTTGATTTGTTTTACCATTTCCAGTAGAGTAAGAGAATTTGAAATAAGAATTCTTTTTACTCTTATAGCTTTTAGTTATATCATCTAAAATTGTCTTGGATTTAGTATCAATGGTCTGAGAGTAGGCAATAAAACTATTTCCCACAAAACTTAAAGTCAAAAATGTCTTTAAATAATTCTTCATTTATTTTTATAATTAAATTTTTAACAAAGTTACTTTTTCAATATTGATACCAAACTTTTGAAATGATAAATTTTGTTAAGGAAAATCATAAAAAAAACCTTTTCAGTATTTTTCTGAAAAGGTTTTGTAATATTAGAATATTAGAGAGTTATTCTACGATTAACTTCTCTGCATTAGATTTTCCGTTTTCTGTAATTACTACAAGATAAGTCCCTTTGATAAGTCCTTTTGTGGAGATAGAATCAGAGCTGTTTTTCTTTCTTTCAAGAGATTTTGCCAGTTTTCCGTTCATATCAAGAACTTCCACTTTGATAGTTTCGTTACCAACAGTTGGTGCTGCTTTGATGAAGAATTCTCCTTTTGCAGGATTAGGATAGATTCCAAAAGCTTTATTTTTTGCAATGTCTTCGGTTGCAAGTATACAGTTGGCAGGAACAGCAAAGTTTTCCACCTGGTCGGTAATACTTGCTGCAGTTCCTGCGGAAGCATTAACGCCTAAACCTCTTCTTGCAAATACTTCCCATATAAGACAAGTGTCTGCTCCCCCAGCTAAATCTGCAGCTTGAAGAATTGCATTTCTTCCCGAAACGAAATCGGGATTACAAGGTTGTAATTTTAAGCCATCCATTACAAGTTGTAATGTTTTTGCACTCCCAGAGTTAGGGTCAGCTGTCACATCATAATTGTATCCGTATTTTTCAGCCATTTTCCAATGAAGATCCCAAAGTATAGTAGCCCAGATCTGTCCTACTGCGTGTGGTTGTCCACCTGTACTGTTTGTATAGGCATAAGTGAATGGATTGGCGTTCATATCCGTGGTATATCGGTAACTTCTGATTCCCAAAGCTGTGGGAGCGCTATTGGCAGAATATGTAGCAATTCCTCTTCCTGTAGTAGAAGTATAACTAGGTGTATTGGTCAACATTAAGGCAAAAAAATCTGACCATCCTTCTCCCATTTGTTCCAAGTTTGTTAAGCAGCTGTATCCTTGCGCTGTCAATCTGTTGGAGATTCCATGTCCATATTCGTGTATGATTACTCCGTTATCAAAACTAGAGTTTTTGTAACCGACAGCTAAGTCTTTTAGATTAACATTCACTGTTCTGCCGGCGTTAAGTTCTGAGGTTATAAAGTCACCTTCATCCTTAGGAATCATTATAGAAGGGATAGATACATTTGTGACGTTTGCAACACTGATGTCTGTAACCGTATTAGAAGCTGTTCTATGAACGATCATTCCGATAGCTCCGGCATCTTGTACAGTCTTAGCTTTCACATTATAGGCACAGCTTGTAGTGTTCACCATTGCTATTTTACCAGTAAGACTGCCTGCGGTAAGAGCTGTGCAGCCTGTTGCTACAGAAGGTATTACGATATCTGCAGTGATTCCTGTTTCCATCAGTTGTTTTCCAAAGTTGGCGGAGCCTGTGTTAACAGCTGGTCTGGTCGCAAGTACAGGATCTGTATAGAATAATCTTTGTTTTAACGGAACGGAATAATTCCATAAATACATTTGCATTCTTGGAGCTTGTGTAGTATATGATCCGTTACTGTTCAATATCTCATATCCTGAATTGAAATTGGCATTGTTGTAACCACTTCCATCAAGAGCTTCTGCTCTTACAGCATCGTTTCCAGCACCTCCTTTCCCAAAATTGTTAGATTGGAAATTTCTTGTAGCTTCCGTAAATCCAAATTTATACATGATATCATGAACCATGTTATTCGCATAGAAAAGATTGGTTACAGTCGAGGCTCTGTTTTCGTACTGGCTTAATGTCGGGGATTCTGCAAAAGGAAAATCGAAAGTAAGGCTTCCTGTTGTGCTACTCACAGGTGAGAAACCTGCTGTATTAGTTCCACTGTTGTCAACATAAGCCAAAACATTATTGCCATAGGTGTTGGTAAAGTTTGAGGTTCCATTAGAATGCCAGCCTTCTGGTGAGGCAGTTGGATCCCAAGGATTTGTTACAATAGATCTTGATCCAAAAGTAGGAGCTTCTACAGGAAATGCAAATACATTATAGCTGGCATTGGTTGCTGCTTTTGGGTTGTTTGCTTTGTTGGAGTTAAGATTGCTATTTAGGTGACTCAATAAATGAGACGAATTATCTTCTGATTGGCTGAAATGATCTGCATCACCGAAGTTACACTCGATAACCATGTTGTTCTTTTCAAGGATCTCACCATTTGCCAGGCTTACCAAAACAGAAAAGTGTTTGTTCTCTTTTGTACTGTTGATAAAGAATAACTGAGCTGGAATCAAACTATTATTTTTGCTAAAGAAGAAACGAATGTTAGCTACTTTATCATCATCAGAGTTGACTATTTCATTGGATTGGTCCAAAAGTTCAAAATTTCCTTCTTTGATGTCTAGCGCCCGAAGTGCAGTAGAAAGGGCTTCTGATTTATCTATTTTGTCTGCAATAACAGTAAGATTCGCTTTTTGAAAATTGTTATTGAAAGAAATGACTTTGTTATCTCTTATTACTGCTTTGGCCAGAGATTTATAAATGGGCGTGTTCCCATGATATTGCTGAACATTCACAATGTCGGAACTTAAACTGGCAGACTTGTCCTCATTCAGAATTTTGAACTCTGGTGTTGCAACATTACGAAAACTAACATCTTCTTTAATAAAATTACTTATCAGTTGTTTACTAGATTGTGCATCTACATTGGCAAATAAAAAGAAAACGCCTAAGCCAGCACATTTACTGAGTTGATTTATTTTCATATTGAAATTTATAAATTAGATTTAAAATTGAGATTAGCAAAAATATTGAAAAAAAACCTTTTTTATGTAATAAATATAAATAAATTTCTATATTTTGAATTTTTGGTAAATATTTAACTTAAATATTGATTATTTTTTAAATTAAAAAAGTTTGTTTCCAACATAAACTATATTTGGATTTTCTAATAATGAGGCAATGTTTTCACGGAATTTCATCATATGTTCAGAAACCTGATGGTTGTGAAGGTCCTCATTGGTTTCCCAATTTTCGTGAATGAAAAATACTCCTTTATTTCTATTGTCTTCGAAGAGGTCATACTGCATACAGCCTTTTTCTTTGCGGGTTTCGATGACTAGTTTTTTTAATAATTCAATAGCGTCCATTATGGAGTTTTCTTTGATGTGGATAATTGCGCTTAAGTAGATATTCATTGTATAATTCTAAAAATTTTGATTATCAAATTTATAAAAAAATCAGTCGTATAAATTTTAAATAATAGAATTATATAATTAATAAAAAAAAATGTACTTTTGGGAAAATTCAAAAAAGTGTAAAATGGCAGAATATAAACTATTGCTCCCAAGCATGGGCGAAGGAGTTATGGAAGCGACAATTATCAGCTGGATCTTTAATGAAGGCGATTTTATAAAAGAAGACGAATCTGTGGTGGAAATTGCAACAGATAAAGTCGATTCTGATGTTCCGACTCCGGTTTCGGGGAAAATTATCAAAATCCTTAAACATAAAGATGAAGTTGCTAAAATAGGTGAAGCCATTGCAATTTTGGAAACAGAAGGCGGTTCTTCGGATTCAGAAGCACCGGAACCAAAGTCTTACGAAGCCGTAAAAGACCAAATCGTTCAGCCTGAGCCGGAAGTTATCAATACTCTTGAAGAACCATTGTCAAATAACTTTAGTTCAAATAGTAATCAAAATTCAGATCTATATCTTTCACCTTTGGTTAAATCTATTGTTCAGGAAGAGAAAATTTCTGAATCTGAACTTAAAACTATAAAAGGTAGTGGACTGGAAGGTAGAATTACCAAAGAAGATATTCTTGGATTTGTGAAGAACAGAAGTTCTAAGTCGGAGAGTTTTAGTGTTAGAGAGTTAGAAAGTTCTTCCAAACAAGAAACTGCTCCAATATCAAATCCAAAGCCCTCAAACCCTCAAGCTCTCCAAATCAATGACGGCGACGAAATCATCCAAATGGATAGAGTTCGTAAAATCATTGCAGATGCGATGGTTAACAGCAAACATACTTCGCCACACGTGACTTCTTTCATTGAAACTGATGTGACGAATGTTGTGACGTGGAGAAATGCCAACAAAAATTCTTACCAGAAAAGGGATGGTGAAAAACTGACGTTTATGCCGATTTTCATTCGTGCGGTGGTGAAGGCAATTCAGGATTTCCCAATGATTAATGTATCTGTTGATGGCGATAAAATCATCAAGAAAAAGAATATCAATATCGGAATGGCAACGGCTCTTCCAGATGGAAATCTGATTGTTCCTGTGATTAAAAATGCAGACCAACTAAGTTTATCTGGATTAGCAAAAGCAATCAACGATTTGGCTTATAGAGCAAGAAATAAAAAACTGACGCCAGCTGATACGCAAGGCGCAACTTATACGATTTCCAATGTTGGAACTTTCGGAAACCTGATGGGAACACCGATTATTCCTCAACCTCAGGTTGCTATTTTGGCCGTTGGTGCAATTGTGAAAAAACCTGCAGTTATAGAAACTGAATTTGGAGATGTAATTGCCATTCGTCAGAAGATGTTTATGTCACACTCTTATGACCATAGAGTAGTGGATGGAAGTTTAGGCGGAATGTTCCTGAAACACGTCAACGACTATCTGGAAAATTGGGACCTCAATACAGAAATATAAAATCGAAGCCTCAGAATTTTCTGAGGCTTTTTATTTTTAAATATAATTTGGGCAGCTTGATCTGCCTATAGTTTATCCTGAGCTTGTCGAAGGGCTCCCAAACCTAACGAAGTGGTTCGACGGAGTCAATCTTTTCACCTCACTTCGTTACGTAAAAAGGATTTCCGCTCAAGTCGGGCTGCTGCAATTCAGATGTTTATTACAATTCATCCAGTTCATCTACAGAACCTTGCCCTTCATTCATCAGATAAGCTTTTAAGAAAGGCGTAAGGTTTCCGTTCATTACACCGTCTACATCAGAGGTTTCATATCCTGAACGTACATCTTTTACCAATTTATAAGGATGCATCACATAATTTCGAATTTGAGAACCCCATTCGATTTTCATTTTTCCGGCTTCGATTTCATTTCTGGCTTTCATTCGTTCCTCAAGTTCAATTTCATAAAGCCGGGAACGTAAAAGTTGCATTGCTTTTTCCTTATTCTGAAGCTGAGAACGAGATTCTGAGTTTTCAATGATAATTCCTGTTGGAGCGTGACGAAGACGAACCGCTGTCTCAACCTTGTTTACGTTTTGTCCACCAGCGCCTGAAGAACGCATTGTTTCGAAACTAATATCAGCAGGATTGATGTTAATTTCAATCGTATCATCCACCAACGGATAGACATAAACGGAAACGAAACTCGTATGACGCTTAGCATTACTGTCAAAAGGCGAGATTCTTACCAATCTATGAACGCCGTTTTCACCTTTCAGATAACCGAAGGCAAATTCACCTTCGATTTCTAAGGTTACAGTTTTTACGCCCGCAACATCGCCTTCCTGGAAATTCAGTTCACGGATTTTGTAGCCTTGTTTGTCTGCCCACATTGTATACATACGCATCAACATACTTGCCCAGTCGCAAGATTCGGTTCCGCCAGCTCCAGCTGTGATTTGAAGAACTGCAGATAATTCATCGCCTTCGTTAGAAAGCATATTTTTAAATTCCAGGTTTTCGATTTTTTCGACTAACTCTGGAAAAGTTTCATCTAATTCTTTTTCAGAATCTGGGTCTTCTTTTGCGAATTCTAAAAGAACTTGTAAATCTTCAAACTGAGAATTGATTTCTTCATAACTTTCCACCCATTTTTTCTTGGAACGGAGTTGTTTCAAGAACACTTCGGCTTCTTTTGGTTTTTCCCAAAATTCTGGTGCAGCAGTTTTCTCGTCATCGTTGGAAATCTCGATTTTCTTTTTCTCGATGCCGAGAAATTTGTGAAGGTCTTCTATCCTGGATTGTATATCTTTTACTTGGTCTGTATTTACCACGTTTGTTTTAATTTTTGCAAAAATACGAAGAAAGACTTTAAATTATAAGTTATAAACTTTAGATTTTAAACCGAATTTTATACTATTGATAATCAGTTGGTTGGAAAATAAATTTAAATTATTGAGAAAATTGAGGCAACCATTTCGGATTTTTGTCGTCTTATAGTCAGAAAGAGAAAATGAATCGAGATTTACAACATATCTTTTCCAAAGCAAAGAAAAATGACCGGCTGGCTCAGAAGAGTTTGTTCGAGATGTTTTCTAGAAAAATGTTGTCGGTCGCGAATTCTTACATTAACAATAGGGATGATGCGGAAGAGGTTTTGATGAATGCTTTCTACAAGGCATTTACGAAGTTGGAAGATTGTAAAAATTATGAATTGTTTCCGTTTTGGCTGAGGAAAATTGTGGTGAATGATTCGATTAATTTTATTCGGAAAACCAAACACATTTTGTATGCTGAAACTGAATTTAAAGATTCGATTGCTGAACAGATTGATGATGTAGACGAAATTGCTAAAGACATTGATTTGGATATGATTTTCAAAGAAATGCCGATTGGTTACAAACTGGTTTTCAATCTTTCGGTTTTTGAGGAAAAGAAGCATCAGGAGATTGCAGAAATCCTGAATATCTCCGAAGGAACCAGCAAAAGCCAACTTAGCAAAGCGAAAAAATGGCTGAAAGATTATTTTAATCAACAACAAAACACCAAACAAAATGCAGAATCTGAAATCTAAATACGAACAACAGGAAATGAAAATTTCTGACAGTCTTTGGGACAGATTGGAAGAGAAACTCGACCAAGTTCCTGCGAAGGAGAAGAAGCCGAAAATAATTTGGTTACGTTATGTGGCGGTTATTTTATTGATGATTGGTCTGGGTGGAAGTTTTCTGATGATTAATCATAAAACTGATATTAATGAAAATCAGGAATTTGCAAATCAGACTGAAAATAGTGATAATCAAGCTTTAATTCCATCAGAACAATCAGGAAATGTTGAAATTGTAAAATCAAATCCAGTTAATTCAATTTCGGATTCTGATAATCAAAAGTTTGTGGTTGAAAGCTTAAAAGGCAATCAATCATTTAATAAAGAAAAGTCAGTTTCAAATCAAATTTCTGAAAAAGAATTAATTATAAAAAAAGAAGAACCTCAGATTGTTCCTACACCAGAAGAGCAATTGGCTCAAACTGATATTCAAAAACCAAGAGAGAAAGTAAAATACGTGTCTTCGTCGGATTTACTTTTCGGAGTAGAAATCGACAAAGCCAAAATTGAGACCCCAAAATCTGCAATGGGAATCAATACGATAAAATCAAAAAATGACTCTGATTTCCCTAATCCAAAACGCATTAAACTCTTTGGAATTACACTCTACGAAAAAGATTCTATAACAACTAAATAAACTATTATGAAAGTCAAAATTCTACTTTTAGCAATGCTTTCAGGCTTTGCTACAGCACAAACTACGCTTGATAATCAAATGAAATCTTATACTGAGAAAGTTAATTCAATCGTATCAACAGAGAAAGCTAATATGAAAACGGAGACGGATAAAATCGATGAAGCTTTTTTTTCCGGAAAGATAACTAAAGCGGAGCAAATTGCTCAGAAAGAAACAGTTTCAAAAAAATACGAGGCTATTATCAATGATAAAATTGAGAACGAGCGTCAGCAATTGGAAGATATTACAAAAACAGCAGTTGCCAATTCGGTTTATAATACAAAACTTGATACTTTACGAAAAAAAGACGTTTTTGTTTTCAGCACTTCGGGACTGACTATCAGAAAAAGCGGAAAATCTCCTGCGCAATATCTGAAAAGCAGTACGCTGAGCGTTGGCTATGCATTTGCCAATCTTACAAAGGACAAAGGCAGTTTCAACCCTTTTGAGAATGATTCTGAGATGAGAATCGGGAACTCGCACAGTGTTGAAGTTCAGTTCAGAACGGACCGTCAGCTGGGAACTTTTACAAGTCCTTGGTTTATAAGATATGGTTTAGCCTACAGAACCGACACCTATATGCCGAAACGTCCGCAGGTTTTTGTGCAGGAAAATTCGCAGTTGTTTCTTGAGAATTTTGAAGAAGGCAGATTGAAACGTTCCAAACTCAGAAATGTTTATTTGACTTTACCGATAGAATTTCAGCTTTACCTCAATCCAAAATATACCGATTACGACGGTAAACAATATCTGGATGTCAGAAAAAAGATGTGGAAAATTGGGGTAGGAGCTTATGCGGGGATCAATACGAGAAGTATTGTCAAAGTGAAGTATTATGATGAAGGAAGTAAATTCCAAAAGTACGATTACACTCTGGACGACGGTGTGAATGCGTTCTTATTCGGAGGGAAATTCAGTTTGGGCTATGGTGGCGTTAACTTATTCATCAAAAAAGATTTTACCCCAATTTTTAATAACAAAGCCAATCTACCAAACAAAAACGGAATCCAAATCGGAATCGAAATTGCCAATATTGATTTTTAAATTTTCATAGAACATTCTTATACACTATTTTCTTATTAAAAGCATACTTTTTACTAAGTATGCTTTTTTTGTTGAATAATATATTCAGAATGTTTGTCATTCCGTAGGAATCTAAACTGCTGAGATTCCTACGGAATGACAAAGTGATGTTTTAAAATCTTCTTAATTCATTTTTGCAAGTCAAGAATTTTTATTTACATTGGTGAACAAGAATTAAGAATGAAAAATTTACAGTTAATCGGTTTGTTTTTGGTTGTGGCAGGCAGTTTTTTGCCGCTGGTTCATATTCCAATCGTTGGAAACTGGAATTATTGGAAAGTCGATAACACACTTGCGATGGCGGTTTGGGGATTTTCTTTATTGACGCTGGTTTTCATTCTAATTGGCAAAAATAAATTCGTGAAAATAATGGCATTTCTAATGATAGTGCTTTTTGTTTTCACAATTGTTGCTGTTAAGCTAAAATCTTTAGATTATTTCAGCTTTTTACCGTTCAAGTCTTGGCAATCTACATTTGCAGGAATCGTGAAATTATCGTGGGGCTGGTTCATCGAATTCTTGGGAGTCACTCTAATTTTAATTGCATCAAGAAAAAATATCAATACAATAAAAAATTAAAAATATTATGAAAGAAGTATTCATCGTATCAGCGGTCAGAACGCCAATAGGAAGTTTTATGGGAAGCCTGTCGGGAGTTCCTGCAACACAATTGGGAACTGCTGCGGTAAAAGGAGCTTTAGACAAAATCAACCTTGACCCGAGTTTGGTTCAGGAAATTTATATGGGCAATGTTTTGCAGGCGAATTTAGGACAAGCGCCTGCAAGACAAGTTGCTTTAGGTGCAGGTTTATCCAATCACACACCTTCTACAACCATTAATAAAGTATGTGCTTCCGGAATGAAAGCCGTAACAATGGCAGCTCAGGCAATTAAAGCTGGCGATGTGGATGTTATCGTAGCAGGCGGAATGGAAAATATGTCAAGTGTTCCTCATTATTTAGACGGAAGAAACGGTGTGAAATTGGGTGACATCAAAATGCAGGACGGACTTTTGAGAGACGGCTTGACCGATGTTTACAACAAAGTTCATATGGGCGTTTGTGCGGAAATGTGTGCTTCTGAATATAACATTACAAGAGAAGAGCAGGACGCTTTTGCAATTCAGTCTTACAAAAGGTCTGCGGCAGCTTGGGAAGCTGGAAAATTTAAAGATGAGGTTGTTCCTGTAATTATTCCTCAAAGAAAAGGAGAGCCAGTTATTTTCTCAGAAGATGAAGAATATAAAGCAGTAAAATTTGATAAAATCCCAACTTTGCCGACGGTTTTCCAGAAAGAAAATGGAACAGTAACAGCAGCCAATGCTTCAACATTGAATGACGGTGCTTCTGCATTGATTCTGATGTCAAAAGAAAAAATTGAAGAGTTAGGATTGAAACCGTTAGCCAAAATCATTTCTTATGCTGATGCAGCTCACGAACCTGAAAAATTTACAACGGCACCTTCTAAAGCTTTACCAATTGCTCTTAAAAAAGCTAATCTTACAAAAGATGATATTGATTTCTTCGAGTTCAATGAAGCGTTTTCTGTTGTTGGTTTGGCAAATAACAAAATCCTTGGTTTAGATGATTCTAAAGTGAATGTTAACGGTGGCGCAGTATCGCTGGGACATCCACTTGGGAGTTCTGGTTCAAGAATCATTGTAACTTTGATTAATGTTCTAAAACAGAACAACGGAAAATACGGTGCAGCTGCGATTTGTAATGGTGGCGGTGGCGCAACAGCGATTGTTATTGAGAATTTACAATAATTCTTGATTATAAATATTGAAAACCCTTTCAGAGTTCTGAACTTTGAAAGGGTTTTGTATTAAATAATTCTTATCGGAATCAACTTTTTACTCATTAATGTGATTCCTTTTTTTATTTTTGTCTAAATAATATATTTCCAATGTCAGAAATAGAAACAACGACCACAGAAAACTCAATCAAAAATAACCCAAAAATAATGCGCGCTTGGGCATTATATGATTGGGCCAATTCGGTTTATTCACTGGTAATTACATCTACCATTTTCCCAATTTATTATTCGATTCTTACAACTGCTTATGAAAAAGATGAGTATGTGAAAGAAACGGGACAATGGATAAAAGTTCCTGTAAGAAATTTAATTAAAATCTTCGGGAAAGAATATCAGCCGGATGCGGTTTATGGTTATTCATTGACGCTTTCATTCGTGATTGTGGTTTTATTATCGCCGATATTATCGTCTTTAGCCGATACGATTGGGAATAAGAAATCATTCCTTCAGTTTTTCTGTTATCTGGGAGCAACTTCCTGTATGGGATTAGCGATGTTCACAGGAATGGGAACCGTTTGGCTAGGGCTATTATTTAGTGTGACAGCGAGTGTCGGATTCTGGGGAAGTTTGGTATTTTATAATTCCTTTTTACCGGATATTGCATCGCCGGACAAGCAGGATTCATTATCTGCAAAAGGTTATGTTTACGGTTATATCGGTTCTGTGATTTTAGTGGTGATTTGTTTGGTTTTGATTCAGGTTTGTGCAGAAACACCAAAACAGGCAGCGATTTATACAAGAGTTAGTTTCTTATTGACAGGAGCCTGGTGGTTTGGATTTTCACAATATACATTCAAACATTTACCTCAATTTGGTCAAGTTAAGGAGCAATTGCCAAAAGATTTGGTGTTGCTTAATTATAAAAATATCTTCAAAAGTCACGCTGAACAAGGTGGTTTTGTTGAGGTTTTCAAAGATAATATTAGCTTCTATATTGATATTGTAAAACAAAGTTTCAAAGAACTATTCAAGGTTGGAAATCATCTTTTTGGAGACAGAAACCTGAAATATTTCCTGACCAGCTTTTTCTTTTACAGTGTTGGGATGCAGACGATTTTCCTGATGGCAACATTATTTGGAAAGAGTGAAATCAATATGGCTCAGGATAAATTGATAATGACCTTATTATTAATTCAAATCGAAGCAATTATTGGCGCATTATTCTTTTCCTGGTTATCTAAGAAAATCGGGAACAAAAATGTGATTAGTATCACTGTTGCAATGTGGATCGGCGCTTGTCTTGCAGCTTATTATCTTAACAAAGAAAATCCAAATGTAGAGTATCAATTCTACGGTGTTGCAGCTGTTATTGGTCTGGTAATGGGTGGTTTGCAGGCAATGTCTAGGTCGACTTATTCCAAATTACTTCCGACAGATTCTATGGACAATACGACGTATTTCAGTTTCTATGATGTTTTGGAAAAATTGGCAATTATTTTGGGAACATTCATCTTTGCTACATTGATTGAACATTACAATAATATGCGATTCGCGGCATTATCAATGAGTATTTTCTTTGCTTTAGGATTGGTATTTATTCGTTTTCTTAAAGTTAAAAATAATACAAAATAACAGTTGTTTTGAAAATATTAAGTTTCACATTTTTATTTCTTTTTACGATTTTAAGTGCTCAAAAACCAGTTGTTGAGGATTTGAAAATCGGTCAAAAGGTAACTTTAGATTCTAAGGTTCTGAAGGAAAAAAGAATACTGAATATCTATCTTCCTCAGAATTATGATAAGACGAAAGCTTATCCTGTAATTTATATTCTGGACGGAAGTATGAACGAGGATTTTCTTCATATGGTCGGACTTCAGCAGTTTTTCAATCTGTCATTTAAGATGCCTGATTTTATTATTGTCGGGATTGAGAATGTCGATAGAAAAAGAGATTTCACCTTTCATACAGATTTGAAAGATTTGCAGAAAGATTATCCTACAACGGGACATTCGGATAAATTTATTCAGTTTGTTGAGGAAGAATTACAGCCTTACATTGATAAGAATTATAAGACGGATAAAACGAAATATGTAATTGGTCAGTCGTTAGGTGGATTGGTTGCCACAGAAATTTTGTTGAATAAACCACAGCTTTTCACGCACTATTTCATCATTAGTCCAAGTCTTTGGTGGGATGACGAAAGTCTATACAACAATGCTGCGGAACTGATTTCTCAACAGAAAGATGACGAGCGATTCGTTTATATTTCTGTCGGGAAGCAAGAACATCCGATGATGGTAAAAGAAGCGGACGGATTATATCAGATTCTTAAAAATTCCGGAAAAAAGAATTTAAAATTAGAATATAAATTAATGACCGACGACGATCACGCGACCATTTTGCATAAAAGTGTTTATGAAGGTTTTCTGAAATTATTTCCGCCCAAAGATTAATTTTGAATAATTAATATAAATTTAAATTTTCGGTATTAAAATTGATAATTTTTGAAAGAAAATATTTTGTAAATTTGTAATATCAAAACACGATATGACCAACCCTTTATTTTACGCAAAAATTCTTTTGTTCGGCGAATACGGCATCATTGAGGATTCTCAAGGTCTTACTTTGCCTTACAGTTTTTATAAAGGAACATTGAAATTCTCAGAGTTGGATAACGATTTTGAAAAAAAATCAAACCAATCTTTGGAGAAATATTCCAAATATCTTTCAGATTTAGAATTGCCTTCCGACTATCAGCTGGATGTTAAATCTTTCCAAAATGATATTGAAAAAGGTTTATTCTTTGATTCTAATATTCCGCAAGGTTATGGTGTTGGAAGTTCTGGCGCTTTGGTAGCAGCGATTTTCGAAAAATATTCTCTTATAAAAAGAAATCCTGAAACGATTTCAAAAGACGAACTTAAAGACCTGAAAGTGATTTTTGGAGAATTGGAAAGTTATTTCCACGGAAAAAGTTCAGGAATTGACCCATTGATTTGCTTTATGAACCTTCCGATTCTGATAGAAAGTAAAGAAAGTGTGGACAAAGTTGCTATCCCGAAAGAAGAATTGGGCAAAGGCGCTATTTTCTTGATCGATTCTGGTATAACTGGCGAGACTGGACCAATGATTCAGATTTTCTTTGAAAAATTGAAGAATGAAGGTTTCCGTAAGACTCTGAAAGAAGAATTTATCCGTTATAACAACGCTTGTATAGATGCTTTCCTGAAAAAAGATATGAATCCATTTTTCCGTAATCTTAAGAAATTATCGGTTTGGGCTTACGAGCATTTCCGCCCGATGATTCCGGAAAATCTTTTCAATGTTTGGAAAAAAGGTCTGGATTCAAACGCTTACTATCTTAAACTTTGCGGCAGCGGAGGTGGAGGTTACATTCTTGGTTTTGCAAAAGATTATGCAAAAGCGGAAGAGATGCTGGAAGGATTCCACAAAGAAGTGATTTACAGATTTTAAAATAAATATTTAAAGTAATATAAGCCTTTCATCGTCTAACTTTGAAAGGCTTTTTATAATAAATTGAAACAATGACAAACGAAGTAACACCGACTTCACGAAATGCTCTTTACCGTATTTCTCAGTTGATGGGTTTTCTTTTGGGCGCTCGTTTTTTTGTGGCGGTTCTGCTCCTTTTTGCGCTTTATGTTTCAACGTTTTTCCTCTTCAATAGAGAAGAAAGTTTCAGGAATTTCGTTTTTGATTACAAAGTTCACTCGATTATTATTTGTTCCGTTCTCAGCATCTTGGCTGGCGGAATTATCAATCGGTTTTATGATAAAGAAAAAGACCAACTAACAAAGCCTTTCCGTTCCAGATTACAGAACTTTTTGAAAGAAAAATATTTCCTCACGGCTTATGTTGTTCTCAACGCTTTGTCGCTTGGATTGGCATTTTTTGTGTCGCACAGGGTTTTTGTTTTCTTCCTGATTTATCAGTTTCTGATGTGGTTTTACAGCCATAAACTCAGCAAAATCATCGTTCTTAACAATTTCACTTTTGTATCGTTAACGCTTTATCCGTTCTTCGGAATGTTGATTTATTACCAGACATTTTCGCTCAAGATTTTGTTTCTGGCTATTTTCCTTTTTCTAATGTTGTTCATAATCGATGTTACGAAAGATACACTGACGAAAAGCGCCGATAAAATGTTCGGTTACGACACCATTCCTAACCGAATTGGATTCCAAAATACACGCTCAATCCTTTTAATTCTTCTGATAATTGCGTTGGCAATTTCTATAATTCTAAGCGTCGGAATTGGATTCAAAAATATAATGGCGTGGTATTTTTTAGTAACAACACTTGTCATTATTGGAACCGTTTTTATGTTGTTTCGAAATCAAAAAAATGACAAATTCAAATCTCTGAATCTCCTTAGATTATGGATTTTCTTCGGAATTTTAGCAATGCTTTTCGACGGCATTTTCCACAAATATCCTTGGTTGATTTAATAATTATTTGGGCAGCTATTTCCGCCTGCAGTTTATCCTGAGCTTGTCGAAGGGCTCCCAATCTTTTTTGCAGACCATTTAAGATTAAATAGAACTTGTGTATAAGCAAAAAGGATTTCCGCTCAAGTCGGGCTGCGTGCAATTCAAAACTAAAAATCCTTTCAAAGCTTAAACTTTAAAAGGACTTTCTATGTTATATTTAGACTTAAAATTCTATCCGAAAATATCATTCAGAACTTTCGCCAGTCTCAAACCACCGTAAAGCAACTGTCTTTCTAGTGTAGATTCAAAACGGTAATTGTATGCATAACTTAGCTTAGAATCTTTCGGCGTTTGATAGTAAATTGAATTCGCAATTTTATGACTGTCAAACAACCATTCTTCCAATGTTCCGCTTTGTATTTGTTTCACTTCATCTTTTGATTTGATGTCGAGAAGATTCGCAAACTCGGTGTAAGTATATTTTTGGTCATCAACCAATTTGGAATCCCAAAGTGAATGCAGATTGGTGTTTTGTCCAAAGTAAGTCAGATTGATTTTATTACCACCCAAATCCTCGGCTCTCCCAACGTGCAAAGGTTGATGAAGGTCTCCAACCAAATGAATCAAAAAAATCAAAGCCTCTTTTTTATCTTTTTCAGAAACATTTTTATCCTTGATTTTGTCAGATAAAATTCTGATTTGAGTATAAAGATTCGGTGCTTTCTGAACAGATAAAGAATCTTTCAACTGCTGGAAATTCTTTTGTGGATTAATGTTTACATAATGCCAAGCGGAAGTTTCTTTCCAAACGCCTGTTGTATCAGATTTGATGAAATCCGGCCAGTTAGCATAATAAGCCATTTTCTGGTCTCCAAACAATTTTTTGATATTTCTTTGAGCTTTGGAACTCAAGTGATGTTGTGCGATTTCTGCCACAATCCTGTGTCCTGTCAATCCCCAAGCGAAAGAGTAAAGCGATGATAAAATACAAACTGTGAACACGAATCTTGATAAAATACTATTCATTTTTTAATTTATTTCAGACTGCAAAGATAGTTTTAGCTCAAGTTTTATCCCCTAAAAAACAATGTTAAATATTATTAAACTTACGTTTGATTTTTATCGCAAAGGCGCAAAATATTTTATTTTTTATCATTGTTAAGAGTCGCCAAGATAAACTTTGTGCCTTTCTAAATATTATTAATTTTCAAAAATTGGCGCCTTTGCGATGATTAAAAAACGAGTTAATTTCCGTATTTTTGCGTTTTCCCAGAATGAGAATAATCTAATGAAAGATAATCAGGATTTTATCGAAGTTTACGGTGCTAGAGAACACAATCTCAAGAATATATCTGTAAAAATCCCAAGAAACGAATTGGTCGTTATCACAGGACTTTCCGGAAGCGGAAAATCCTCTTTAGCTTTTGATACGATTTTCGCCGAAGGCCAACGCCGTTATATCGAAACGTTTTCGGCTTATGCAAGGCAGTTTTTAGGTGGATTGGAACGTCCGGATGTTGATAAAATTGAAGGTTTGTCGCCAGTTATTGCCATCGAACAAAAGACCACGAACAAGAATCCACGTTCAACCGTTGGAACAATTACGGAATTATATGATTTTCTGAGGCTTTTGTTTGCAAGAGTTTCAGATGCTTATTCATTGAGTTCCGGAAAACGTTTGGTAAGTTATACTGAGGAACAAATTCTGGAAACCATCAAAGATAACTTCAAAGGGAAAAAAGTTTATCTTCTGGCTCCGGTTGTGCGTTCCAGAAAAGGACATTACCACGAATTGTTCATTCATCTTTCCAAAAAAGGATATTCACAAGCCAGGATTGACGGTGTTTTGCAAGACATCGAATACGATTTGAAATTAGACCGATACAAGACCCACGATATTGAGGTTGTAATCGACCGTTGGATTATCGGCGAAAATGCTTCTGAAGCGAGAATGTCAAAATCATTGAAAACAGCTTTGGAAATGGGAGAAGGAATCATCGCGATTCAAGAAATGGGACAGGATGAAGTTCATTTTTTTAGTAAGAATTTGATGGACGATTCTACGGGAGATTCCTTGGCTTTGCCGGAACCGAACACCTTTTCTTTCAACTCTCCGAAAGGACATTGCGAGACTTGCAAAGGTCTTGGAACGATTAAAAAAGTAAATACAGATTATTTTGTAGAAAACGATAAATTATCCATAAACCAAGGTGCATTGTTGCCTTTGGAACAAATCAAATCCAACAAATGGATTCTGTCTCAAATCAAATCGATTCTTGAAGTTTTTGATTTAGGTTTGACAACGCCGTTCAAAGATATTCCGAAAGAAGCTTTGGAATACATCTATTATGGTTACAGCAGTGATGTTACTAAAGAATTGAAACACGCCGGAATTTCGAAAAAAATAAAAATCAACTTCGAAGGTTTAGTCAAAATTCTTGAAGATATTGTTGAGGAAAGAGAAAATTATGATGCGGTTTTAGTGGAACGAAATTTCACAACAGAAGAAACTTGTCCGACTTGTAAAGGCGCGCGTCTTCGTCAGGAAAGTCTGAGTTTCAAAATCGACGGAAAAAATATTGCAGAAGTTAACGGTTTGTCTTTATTGGATTTTAAAGATTGGTTAGCGGAGGTAAAAGATAAATTCAGTGATAAAAATAAATTGATTGCTCACGAAATTCTAAAAGAAATCGAAACCAGATTACAATTCCTTTTGGATGTTGGATTAGATTATTTGAGTCTCAGCAGAAGTTCTAGAACGCTTTCTGGAGGAGAATCTCAAAGGATTCGTTTGGCAACTCAAATAGGTTCTCAATTGGTAAATGTACTTTATATTTTGGATGAACCTTCAATCGGTTTGCATCAGCGTGATAATGAAAGGTTGATTAAGTCTCTGAAAGAATTACGTGATATTGGAAACTCGGTTTTAGTTGTAGAACACGACAAAGATATGATTATGGAAGCCGACCACGTTTTGGATATTGGTCCGAAAGCCGGAAAATTCGGTGGAGAAATTCTTTGGCAGGGAAATCCGAAAGATATTACCAAAGCTAACACCATTACAGCCGATTATATCACGGGAAAACGTAAAATCGAAATTCCGGCTGAACGTAGAAAAGGAAACGGAAAATCAATTGTTCTGAAAGGTGCGACTGGAAATAACCTTAAAAATGTTAATCTGACGATTCCGTTAGGGAAATTAGTGGTTGTTTCAGGGATTTCCGGAAGTGGAAAGTCATCTTTGATTAACGGAACTTTGTACCCGATTCTGAACCGTCACTTTTACCGAGCAATCCAAGAACCTTTGCCATATAAAAGTATTGAAGGAATTGACAATATCGAGAAAATCGTAGATGTTGACCAAAGTCCGATCGGAAGAACACCACGTTCCAATCCTGCGACTTACACGGGAATGTTCACGGATATCAGAAATCTTTTCGCTGAATTGCCGGAAAGTAAAATCCGTGGTTACAAAGCAGGACGTTTTTCTTTCAACGTCAAAGGCGGAAGATGCGAAACTTGTCAGGGAGGCGGTTTGAAAGTGATTGAAATGAATTTTCTTCCAGATGTTTATGTTCATTGCGAAACCTGCCACGGAAAACGTTTCAACCGGGAAACTTTGGAAGTTCGTTACAAAGGAAAATCAATTTCTGATGTTCTCGATATGACAATTAATGAAGCTGTTGAATTCTTCCAGCCAATTCCGAAAATCTTTAACAAAGTAAAAACTCTGAAAGATGTTGGTTTGGGTTATATCACGATTGGACAGCAATCTACAACTTTGAGTGGAGGAGAAGCACAACGTGTGAAATTAGCAACCGAACTTTCTAAAAAACAAACAGGAAATACACTTTATATCCTGGATGAACCAACTACAGGACTTCATTTTGAAGATGTGAAAATTCTGATGGAAGCAATCACTCAGTTGGTAGAATTAGGAAATTCATTCATCATCATCGAACATAATATGGATGTAATTAAACTCGCTGACCATATCATTGATGTCGGTCCGGAAGGTGGAAAACATGGTGGACAAATCATTGCAGAAGGAACACCGGAAGAAGTGATTAAATCTAAAAAAAGTTTGACAGCTAAGTTTTTGAAAAAAGAAATGTAATTGGTATCAGATTTGTGATTCTGTAAGAAAAAGTTATGAAATCAATTAAATTTTATTTGGCAACAATTATTTTTTCTTTAAGTTTTGTAGCTTGCGGTGCACCACCTAGACCGCCAAAGCCTCCAAAACATCCAAGACACGGTACTAAACCAATGCCACCAGGACAAGCCAAAAAAATCTATGGGACCAAGTCTGCAAAGCCTTTCGCTCCAGGACAAAATAAATAAACCATACATTAAGGATTTTGAATTTCAAAATCCTTTTTTGCTTTTTAATGTTAAATTTCATCACTCAATGTTAATTTAATATTAATTAAATATAAATTTACGTAACTTTGTCGTAACATTAAATAAGTAATAACTTAAAATCAATTGATTATGAACAAGAAAATGCTAGCGTTATCAATATTTTTATTTGGATTTTTAGGAACGCTAACCTTAGTAAAAGCTCAAACGACAGACAACAAAATACAAGAAGTTATCCTGAGTTCAGGAGACGGTTTCGGAGAATTAAGGAAATTGTTGAAAGACAATTTCGACTTTACTAATCAGGATTACAAAGAAGGAATCGTGAATTCCGACGTAAGATTTAGTCTTTCCGAAGAAGGAAAAATCACCAACGTGCACGCCAAAGGCGACTGTAAAAACGTGAGCAAGGAAATCGAAAACGTTTTGTCACATTTGCTTTACAAAGTCGATATGGACAGATTGAGTCAAAAAATGATAGCAACATCTTATGTAATGCCGGTGAGCGTTACAATAGACAACCGATAAAAGTTTAAAATTGTTAGGGAAAAGTCATACATTTTTGGTGTATGGCTTTTTTTGTGATTAATATTTTGGGCAGCTATTTCCGCCTTCCGCTCCCAATCTTTTTTGCATAAGATTTCAGATTAAAAAGAACTTAAGTATAAGCAAAAAAGGATTTCCGCTCAAGTCGGGCTGCGTGCAATTCTACGTTCTCAATTCTATTCTTAAACACTTCGACTCCGCTCAGTGTGACATTTCTAATACTAACGAACCAAACATTGCTTGAACGGATTGTCAGGCTGAGCGGAGTCGAAGCCTTTTTATAAAAGAAATTTGTCAATTAAGTAACAAAATTCTTTTGTGGTTTTTACTTCCAACAATATCATTCTCTCATCTTTTCTCTATTTTCTTTCGTCCAATAGACGGATTTTTCTATATTTATAAACCAACAAATTGAACAAAAAGAAACTCAGTTTTATGATTGATAAAAGAGTGAAAAACGCTCAGGAAGCGGTAAAAGATATAGAAAACGGAATGACGATAATGCTTGGTGGATTCGGGCTTTGCGGGATTCCTGAGAATTGTATTTCAGAATTGGTAAAGAAAAACGTAAACAATTTGACTTGTATTTCAAACAATGCAGGTGTTGATGATTTCGGTTTGGGATTATTGCTTCAGAAAAAGCAGATCAAGAAAATGATTTCTTCCTACGTTGGAGAAAACGCCGAATTCGAAAGACAAATGTTGTCCGGCGAATTGGAAGTAGAATTGACACCACAAGGAACACTTGCTGAAAAATGCAGAGCGGCACAAGCTGGGATTCCTGCATTTTACACACCAGCAGGATTTGGGACAGAAGTTGCGGAAGGTAAAGAAGTCAAAGATTTCAACGGAAAACCTCATATCTTGGAACACGCTTACAACGCTGAATTCTCAATCGTAAAAGCCTGGAAAGGCGACCACGCAGGAAACTTGATTTTCAAGGGTTCGGCTCGTAATTTTAATTTTCCAATGGCAGGAGCGGGAAAAATTACGATTGCTGAAGTAGAAGAATTGGTAGAACCCGGACAACTTGACCCGAACGAAATCCATATTCCCGGAATTATGGTTCAAAGGATTTTCCAAGGCGAGAATTATGAGAAGAGGATAGAACAGAGGACTGTGAGAAAGATGTATTAATTAATATTATAATTTTAATATTTTTAAGTTATTTATTAATTATGAAAAAAAATGGGTTTGCCCAATTTACTTGATTTATATTAATTAGATAGAAGTTTAAAAAATCTTCTGTATAAACTTCGTGTTTTTTTGCAAAATCATTTATAGCATCATTATTACATAATGATACATTATTAAATTTCAATCCCAATTTTGACTGATTTGATAAAGATATGAAATAAGTGCCTATATACTTTTCACAAGGTGGAAAGCCTCCTCCATTAATATAAAGATTAAATTTTATTTTATTTCCACGTATAAATCTATTAATTGAATTTGCATAAAAATTATCAATTGTAAATAAATTTTCAGATTTAATTGAGTTTATAGTTCTTAATTTAGTATCAATATGTATTGATTTTTCACTGCTGGTTTTCAAAAAATATTCTGGTTTGATGTTTTTTGAATAATTATATTTAATAAGTTTATTGTTTTTAAATGAAATAATATAATTGCATGTGTCAATCTTATTTTCATCAGAATAATCTGAATTTATGTAAATAGAAAAGTTATTTTCTTCGAGATTATTTATTAGAGTTTTTATTTTAGTTGTATCTGATTTCGAGAAATAATTAATATTTTCAAGATTTTTATACATCTTATCATTGTCTAAAAACCAACTGCAATAGACATTTTTTTCAATAATATAATCATTAATGATTGCTGAATTTTTATTGATTAGTATTGAGTCTAGAATCACTCCATTTTTGTTGATTTTTATAATAACATTCTGATTTTTATCCTTATCGTGCTTTTTTTCTATAAATAAAAAACCATCCTCAGAAACTAATGGAATTCGGAAGTGAACATAATTATCACCGATGCTGTCAGAAGTAGATATCTTTTTTATTTCTCCATTTCTTAATAGTTGTTCATAAGTTTTATATCTGATAGTATCAATTTTATTTTCTATTAGAAATCTATTTTCAGGGTTAACTATCCATTTGTCATCGGTACAAGAAATTAATAAAAAAAAATAAAATATTAAAAATAATTTTTTTTTCATTTCAAATTGTTAAAGATTGTTGAATTGTAAATTTATAAGTATTTTTTAGTCTAAAAAACTTTCTATTTTTTAAAAAGAATTTTAAGACTTCCTCTCCCCAATCTGCTGTCTCCACATTGCATAATACAAGCCTTTTTCTGCAATCAGGTTTTCGTGGGATCCGGTTTCTATGACTTGCCCGCGTTCTAAAACATAGATTCGGTCTGCGTGCATAATTGTGCTTAATCTGTGGGCAATTAGAACTGTGATTTGCTCTTTTTGCTGAGAAATTTCTTTGATGGTTGAAGTGATTTCTTCTTCGGTAATACTGTCCAAAGCAGAAGTCGCTTCATCAAAAATCAAAAGGTTTGGTTTTCTCAATAAAGCTCTTGCAATTGCAATTCTTTGTTTTTCGCCACCGCTTAACTTCAATCCGCCTTCGCCAATGACAGTTTCGATTCCTTTTTCAGCACGTTCCAATAAAGTTTTAGTACTTGATTTTTTCAAAGCCAATTCGATGTCTTCTTCACTGGCGTTTGGATTGACGAACAGGAGATTTTCTTTGATAGTTCCTGCGAAAAGTTGTGTGTCCTGAGTTACAAATCCGATTTGGTTTCTCAGTTCATCAAAGTCAAATTCTTTTCCGTTGATGTGATTATAAAAAATATTGCCTTCCTGAGCGCGATACAATCCAACAAGCAACTTAACCAACGTACTTTTTCCAGAACCACTCGGACCAACAAATGCAATCGTCTCTCCATTTTTTACATCAAATGAAATGTTATTCAACGCTTTATATTGAGCCGATTGATGCTTGAAAGAAACGTGTTTGAATTCCAGCTCATTGATTGAACCTATTTGTTTAGGCGTTTGTGGTTTTTCTTCAACTGACTTTTTCATCAGATTATCGAAATTTCGCAACGATGCTTCGGCTTCTCGGTAAGAAATAATGATATTCCCGATTTCCTGCATCGGACCGAAAATGAAAAATCCGTAGAACATCAATGATAGATATTGTCCTGGCGTTACAACATCTCTGAAAATCAAATATAAAAGCGTCAAAGTAATCAATTGTTGAAGAAAATTAACCATTGTTCCCTGAATGAAACTCAATGAACGAATGCTTTTTACTTTCTTCAGTTCCAGTCCTAGGATTTTGTAAGTATTGTTATTCAGACGGTTGATTTCCTGCTTCGTCAAACCTAAACTTTTTACAATTTCGATGTTTCTTAAACTTTCTGTCGTACTTCCAGCCAAACTTGTAGTTTCGATAACAATCGTTTTCTGGATATTCTTGATTTTCTTGCTTAAAAGATTCGTTACAAATGCAATCAGGAAAATCCCGACAATATAAACCGGCATTATCGACCAATGCAATCGAATCGCATAAATCGAAACGAAAATGATACTTACTAAAATCCCAAAAAAGACATTAATAAAATTAGTAATAAACTTCACCGAATCTTCTCTAACTTTGGTCAAAATCGACAACGTTTCGCCACTTCTCTGGTCTTCGAATTCCTGATAAGGCAAAGCCATAGAATGTTGTAATCCATCTGTGAAAATATTGGCCCCGAATTTTTGAGTAATGACATTCACAGCGTAATCCTGAAACGCTTTTGCAATTCTACTCACCATTGCAGTTGCAACTAACAAAGCTAAAAAGTAAAATGCACCGTGATAAATGTCGGTTCCATAGAGGAATTGATTCAGATTTCTGGGAATGGATTTTTCTTTGTCGAAAAAGTGTGGATGTGTTACCAATTGGTCAAGAATATTTCCTGTGATTGCTGGAGCAAATAATGAAAATACCTGATTTATAGCAGCTAAAACCAACGAGACAATAATCAGCCATTTGTGTGGTTTGAGGTAATGTAATAATGTTTTCATAATTTAGAATCGCAAATTTACTGATATAAATCTGATTGTTTTATTAATATTTACTGTGAAAGAAAAAGCATTTTTCTATCACGTGAAATAATGATATATTGCGGTATAACATTTTACTATGCTGACAAAAGAACAAATCGCACAACGCATATCAAGAGAAGTGAAAGACGGGATGTATGTCAACCTTGGAATCGGGATTCCGACTTTGGTTGCTAATTATGTTCCAGAGGATATTTCTGTGGAATTCCAGAGTGAAAATGGCGTTTTGGGAATGGGTCCATTTCCTTTCGAAGGCGAAGAAGATGCAGACTTGATTAACGCAGGAAAGCAAACTATTACAATTCTTCCGGGAGGTTCTTTCTTTGATTCAGCGTTTAGTTTCGGGATGATTAGAAGCCAGAAAGTGGATTTGACAATTCTTGGTGCGATGGAAGTTTCTGAGAACGGCGATATTGCTAACTGGAAAATCCCGGGTAAAATGGTAAAAGGAATGGGTGGTGCAATGGATTTAGTCGCTTCTGCAGAAAATATTATTGTAGCGATGATGCACGTCAACAAAGCCGGCGAATCCAAAATTCTGAAACAATGTACGCTTCCTTTGACAGGTGTTAATTGTGTCAAAAAAGTAGTCACTGAACTAGCGGTTATGGAAATAACAGATAAAGGTTTCAAGCTTCTGGAAAGAGCGCCTGGAATTTCTGTTGAAGATATTGTGAAAGCTACAGAAGCTGAATTAATTATTGAAGGAGAAATCCCTGAAATGCAATTCTAATTAATAGTGAATAATTAAGAATGAAAAAATTCGCAAAGTGTTAACTCTGCGAATTTTTAATTTTGTCTCTAACTCTCTAACTCTCTAACTCTCTAACTCTCTAACTCTCTAACTCTCTAACTTATCTACTTCTTAACAGCTCCAAAAACCTTCTCCAAAAGCGAAGTCGTTCTAAGTGCAGAATTATTTCTGATTCCGGTTTCTTTTTCCGCCACCATTTTGAAAACGCCATTGATGGTTTCTGTGGTTACATATTCGTTTAAATCAGTAGTAACAGCTTGTCCGGTGAAAGTATTGTATTTTGAAATGATATTTTTCCAAACCGTGTCCGCACCAACTTTTCCTAAAGAAGCTTGAACTTTTGGTTTAAAAGCTGTGAAAAGCTGAGTTTGAGTTTTGGTTTGTAGATAATTGGTCGCAGCATTGTTACTTCCGAGTAATATATTTTTTGCATCGGTAATCGTCATTGAAGTAATGGCGTTGGCAAAAATCGGAGTGGCTTCTGTTACAGCATCTTCTGCAGCTCTGTTTAGTAATTTAACACCTTGGTCTGCCAAGCTTCCCATCCCTAAACTTCTAAGCGTGGTTTCGATTTTTCTTAATTTCTCAGGCATTAGGATTTTTACAGCTTCATTTTTAAAGAAGCCGTCTGTAACGCCCAATTTTTGGACACCTTCTTTCACTCCGATATTTAAAGCTTCTTTTAAACCGGATGAGATTTGAGAAGAGGTTAAACTACCAAGATTGACATTGGAATTGGTTGTGGAATTTGTAGTTGTACTTGTATTAGTAGAAGTAGTTGGAGTCTGAACTTTCGGTTGAGAAAGGTCAACACCTGTTTTATCTTTAACAACTTTTAAAAGGTCACCGAACTGTGCTTGTGTAGAAATTGAAAATAGTAATCCTGCAGCAATTAAATAGCTCTTTTTCATTAAATATATTTTTTACAAAATTAGATGATTAAATCTGATTGAAGTTAAATACCTCAAAAAATTAAATCTGATTTCTCAAAATCACATCATACAGATCTTGTCTTCTGTCGGTCATTGTTTTTACCGCACCGTTATAATGAAGCTCTTTTAAAAGATTAAGGTCAACATCCACAATAATCGTCATTTCCGTATTTGGCGTGGCTTCGCCTTTGATTGCATTAGACGGAAAAGCAAAATCCGAAGGTGTGAAAACCGTTGCCTGACCGTACTGAATATCCATATTATTTACACCCGGCAGATTCCCAACACAACCAGCAATAGCAACATAACATTCATTTTCAATCGCTCTTGCGGCAGCGCAATGTCTAACGCGAGTGTAAGCATTTTGGGTATCTGTGAGGTAAGGAACAAATAATATCTTCATTCCTTGGTCAGCCAGCAATCTCGGTAATTCTGGAAACTCAACATCGTAACAGATAATGACTCCAATTTTTCCGCAATCTGTATCGAAGACTTTTATTTCATTGCCGCCAGTCATTCCGTAATATTTCTTTTCGTTGGGTGTGATGTGGACTTTTCGGTATTCATCAATTTTTCCGTCTCTGTGAAGCAGATAACTAACATTGTATAATTTTCCTTCTTCCAAAATCGGCATACTTCCGGAAATGATATTCACATTGTAACTGACAGCAAATTCAGAGATTTTTTCTTTGATTTCTTCGGTTAGTTCAGATAGTTTTTCCATTGATTCCCGTTCATTCATATGATTGAAAGGCGCGAGTAGAGGCGTATTAAACAATTCCGGAAACAAACAAAAATCTGACTGATATCCTGCCACAGCATCCACAAAAAACTCAACTTGTTTGTAAAAGTCCTCCAAATCCTTTAACGGTCGCATTTGCCATTGAACCAAACCCAGTCGAATCACGCTGTCCTGCATTGTGTTTTTCTTCGCAGTGTAATAAATATTGTTCCATTGCAACAGAACTGCATATTCTTCGGACTCAGAGTCGCCTTTCAGATAACCTTTCAGGATTTTGACGGGCGAGAAATTATTCCCAATCTGAAAACTTAAAACCGGGTCATAAATTTCTTTATTTCTAACTTTAGTAATATATTCTCTCGGGGATAATTCTTTGCTGTAAAGATGATAATTCGGGATTCTGCCACCCACAATGATGGATTTTAAATTCAATATTTCGCAGAGTTCTTTTCTTGCGTCATACAATCTTCGCCCTAACCTCAATGCTCTGAATTCTGGGTCCACAAAGACTTCAATCCCATAAAGTACGTTTCCTATATTACTGTGTGTATTGAAAGTTCCGTTTCCTGTGATTTCATCGTATGTATGTTGGTCGCCGTAAAGCTCGTAATTAACACAAATCGACAAAGCCGCTGCTGCTAATTTTCCATCAACGATGATGCAGATTTGTCCTTCTGAAAAGATAGAAGTCAGCTTTTGGATATTCCTTTTGCTCCAGACATTATCATCGATATCGGGATAAGCTTTTTGCATTGCTTCTGCCAATTCATCATAATCATCGATGTTTAGTTTTCTGATTTCTACCTGCATTATTTATATTTTTTGATTAAAATTTCTATAAGTTGTTTCATTCCATCTGTTGCAGAAGTTTTGAAATGATTTTCGTTTTTTGTGAAAGCATTTGGATTTTCCATATTCGGATCGATGACGAAAATTTCACAATGTTCAGGAACATATCGGATAACCGACGCAGCCGGATAAACCTGCATAGATGTTCCAATGACCAGAAACAGATCTGCCTTAGAAGCAATCTCAATCGCATTATCCATCTCAGGAACCATTTCTCCAAACCAAACAATGTGCGGACGTAGTTGTGAACCGTCTGGGTGTAAATCTCCAACCTTAATGTCATCAATATAATCAACGATTTCGCTGTCGTCTTTGATTGATTTTGCTTTTGTCAGTTCGCCGTGAAGATGAATGATTTTTGTTGAACCGCCCCGTTCGTGAAGGTCATCCACATTTTGTGTAATGATATGAACATCGAAAAAATCCTCCAATTCAGCAAGCAATTTATGAGCCGCATTGGGTTTTACTTCTTTCAATTGCTGCCTTCTGGCATTATAAAAATCCAAAACCAATTGCGGACTTCGTGCAAAACCTTCAGGCGAAGCTACATCTTCAATGCGATGATTTTCCCAAAGTCCATTGTAATCTCGAAACGTTTTAATCCCACTTTCTGCCGAAATTCCTGCGCCGGAAAGCACAACCAGTTTTTTCATTTTAATCTAAAATTTTCTTTAAATATAACGAATTTTCTATGGCAGAAGTTCCCCAAGTATTATTAAAATAAATATAAAACTCTTGATTTGCTGCTTTGATTTCTTTAACCAGATTATCCAAAAATTCTTCTGAATAAAGCGATTTATAAAGAATTGGTTTTCCGTGAAGACGATAATATCCGACTCTAGAATTCGTAACAATAACATCTTCCGGGATTTTTCCTGGGAAACTAACGCCACAAAAAATCCATTGGTGTTTTTTGAATAACTGGAAGATTTCATTATTCCACCAAGAATTGTGTCGGAACTCAACTGCAAGCAGAAAATCATCAGATAAAGTTTTTGTTAACCATTTGATATTACTCTCAGTACAATGAAATGATGACGGAAATTGAATTAAAAATCCGGCTAATTTGTTCCCGATGTTTTCATTAATATAATTACAAAAATCAGAAAGCTCTTCTTTTTTACTTTCAGAGTAGCCGAAATGAGAAATTGTTTTTGGAATTTTAATAAAGAATTTAAAATCATCAGGCGTTTCATCATTCCATTTCAGAAGTGTTTTTGCTGTTGGTTTTCTGTAAAATGTACTGTTGATTTCGACCGTATTATAAACCTTCGAATATAATTTTAGGAAGTCTTTATTCTGAGAATCTTCCGGATATAGTGAACCTTTCCAGTCTGTATTATAGAATCCTGAACAACCGATATAATATTTTTCTTTTGAATTTTTCATTTTATTTTATAATTAAATCTTGTGCCAATCGGCATCAAATCAGTTAATTAAAATCAATATGATATTTATCATATCAAATTAGTATGAATTAAATTTGCTGAGAAAAAATTCTTATCATAATTTTGCACTGTGATAATGAATTGCTGTCATACTTATTAAGAAAGACCGAGGGAACTGACCTGTTGAAGTCTTAACAACCTGCCGATTTGGTAAGGTGTTACATTCAGCCTTTGAAAAAAGGAAAGATAAGTTGAAAATGTTTAATTGCGGTTGTGATGCCGTCTCAATATAACTTCTTTCAGACTTGTCTGGGAGAAGTTTTCTTTTTTGTATAAAACGTAAAATTTAAAAATATGATTCAAAAAACTATGTTTAATTCCAGCAAAAGAGCTGTTATATCGACAGCCGTAGTTTTCTTTTCTGGAATTTATTTAACCCAAGCGCAGGAAACGAAACCGGTTAAAGATTCTACTTCTGATAAACAGATTGAAGAGGTTGTTTTGGTAGGTTCCAGGAGTGGAGGACGTTCAAAAGCTGATAGTCCGGTTCCTGTGGATGTTTTCAATTTGAAAGATATCCAACAATCTTTGCCACAAACTAATATTAATCAGATCCTTAATACGATTGCGCCATCTTTTACATCAACCATTCAGACCAATGCGGATGGTTCCGATCACCTTGACCCAGCTCAATTGAGAGGATTAGGACCAGACCAGACATTGGTTTTGATCAATGGTAAAAGACGGCACACATCGGCTTTGGTCAATGTTAATGGTGCTCCCGGAAGAGGAACGGTTGGAACAGATTTGAATGCCATCCCAGCTTTTGCTTTAAGTAGAATTGAGGTTCTAAGAGATGGTGCTTCTGCTCAATATGGTTCTGACGCGATTGCCGGAGTAATGAACCTTCAATTAAAAAGGGATACAGGCAAACTGACAGGACAACTGAATTATGGAGGCTATCTCACGCCAGCGGCTAATGACCATACTGGTAATTATGACGGACAGCAATTCCAAGTGGATTTGAATTACGGAAACAAAATCGGGAAAAGAGGAGGTTTCTATAACATAACTTGGTCATCACAGTTCCGTGATCCAACCAGAAGAGCAGGAACCGAAAGTGGAAATATTTACAACGCATACAATGCTATTGAGAAAAGAGCATCAGAAGCAGGTGTTAATCTATCATCTTATTTCAATAACATCAATAACTTGAAAGGAACGGCTGGCGAACAAAATTTTGTGAATCTAATTCATCAGTATTCTCAAGGCGTTGGTTATTTTGATTCTGGATTCCAAAATAATATTCAAAATGCTAATTCTATTACAGCTTTGCAAGGATTATTAGGAGCTAATTATACAGACCAAGAATTAGCTTACAGGGGACAAACTAGAAAAGATTTTAATCAACAAGTTGGACAATCAAAACTGAATAACCATCAGTTGTTTGCGAATATAGAAGTTCCATTAAATGATGATTGGAAAGTTTATACGTTTGGAGGTTACTCAATCCGTGATGGAGCATCGGGCGGTTTCTACAGAAGACCAAACCAAGCAAGAACATTTACAGGATTAAATATTGATGGATATTTGCCAGAGATTCATACTAAGATTCAGGATGTGTCGTTGTCTGCTGGAGTCAAAGGGAAATGGGATGGTTGGAACGTAGATTTTAGTAACACATTCGGACAAAACAGTTTTGATTATACGATTGAGAATACAGGAAACACAAGTTTGAGATTCAATTCTCCGAGTACTTTTAAAGCGGGAGGATTGCAGTTTTTACAGAATACTATTAATTTAGATTTTAGTAAACAATTTGATGTTTTCGAAGGGTTAAATGTCGCTTTCGGAGCAGAGCAACGCCACGAGAATTTCCAGATTACGCCGGGAGAAGAAGCGTCTTATACAGCTTATGATATTTACGGAAATCCACAGACTCCAACAACTTTGAGTTCTGACAAACCAACAGACTTTTTTGGTGCTGCTTTGGCAGGAAGCTCTCAGGTTTTTTCAGGTTTCAGAGATGTTAATAGAACTAACAAAAACAGAAATGCTTATGCGGCATATGCTGATTTTGAATTCAATTTTACCAATTGGTTCTTGGTAGATGCGGCTGTACGTTATGAGGATTATTCGGATTTTGGTTCTACTTTCAATTATAAATTGGCTTCCAGAATCACATTGACAGATGACCTCAACTTCCGTTTTGCAGGCTCTACAGGTTTCCGCGCACCATCAATTCACCAAATCTATTATAATACAACTTCCACGTTATTTACAACATTGCCGGCAACTCCTGAAAATCCTAATCCACAACCAACTCTTGTAGAAGTAGGAACTTTCAGTAATGATTCTCAGATTGCCCAAGGTTTTGGAATTCCAAAATTGAAGCAAGAGACTTCCAAGTCTGTAAGCACTGGTTTTACATACAAAATTCCTTCATTGAATTTGAATATTACAGCTGATGCTTACTTTATCAGAATTGATGACAGAATTGTTTTAACAGACCAATTCAGTAGACCTACAAATGTTCAGGTTGCTTTGAATCCGAATTTGGGACCTGTTCAGGAAGAATTTGATAATGCTAAAGTTAATGCAGCTCAGTTCTTTGCCAACTCTATTGATACTGAGACTAAAGGTCTAGACGTAGTTATCAGCCATAACTATAGAACAGGCTCTGTAAAATTGAATAATGATTTTGCGATCAACTTTAACGAAACTAAAAAAGTTGGTGATATTCACGCATCAGATTTATTGAGAAATGCAGGTTTGGAAAACACGTATTTTGGAGAAAGGTCACGAGTGTATTTGGAAGATTCTGTTCCAAAAGTGAAAGCAAGTTTATCAAATAACGTAAAATGGAATGATTTCAATTTTTATTTGAGAAATACTTATTACGGAAAAGTTTACGGTGCAGATGGTATCAATGGAAATGTGTACGAACATCAATTGATTTCGGATAAAATTGTCACAGATTTATCAATTGGTTATGATATCAGCAAGAATTTTAATTTGACAATCGGTACAAATAACTTGTTTGATATTTATCCAACCAAGAACGTGACAGCTTCCACGAATAATGACCAGTTCATCTATTCTCGTTCCACATCTCAGTTCGGACAAAACGGACGATATGTGTTCAGCAAGCTGACAGTTTCTTTTTAATTAGACGTTTTTTTAAGGTTTTTATATTTGTTTTGAAATGGCATCGGGAGTTTTCCCGATGCCGTTTTGTTTTTTGAATCTTTGTAAGAATGCTTCGATAGCTTCGCAGGACATTTCTAATACTAACATTTTAAGTACAGTATTGTCAGTCTGAGGCTCTCGAGACCTATATTTATGCATCCAATTTAGCGTTATTCAATCTCAAAGAATTCAAAATAACAGAAACTGAACTGAAACTCATCGCTGCTGCGGCAATCATAGGACTTAGCAAAATTCCGAAGAAAGGGTAGAGCAGTCCTGCTGCTAATGGAATACCTAAAACGTTATAAATAAAAGCGAAGAATAGATTTTCCTTGATGTTTTTCAGGAGTTTTTCGCTTAATATTTTTGCTTTTGCAACACCGAGAATGTCGCCTTTTAATAATGTGATTTCCGCACTTTCTATGGCAACATCAGTTCCTGTGCCCATTGCGATGCCGATGTTGGCTTGTGCTAACGCTGGCGCATCATTGATTCCGTCGCCTGTCATTGCTACGATTTTTCCTTCGCTTTGAAGTTTTTTGATTTCGTTTATTTTGTCCTCAGGAAGACAATTGGCTTTGAAGTTTTTGATTCCGAGTTCTGTTGCAACGGCTTTTGCGGTATGTCCGTTGTCGCCCGTCATCATTATCACTTCGATGTTTTGAGAATGGAGATAATCGATGGCTTGTTTGGATGTTACTTTGATTTGGTCTGAGAAACTCAGGAATCCAAGAACTTTTCCAGCTTTTGCTAGATAAGAAATCGTTTTAGCTTCATCTTGTTTCTGTATCACTTTTTGTTTTAATGATTCAGGAATTTCGATGTTGAAATGTTTTAATAAAGCTTCGTTTCCGAGTAAAACTTCTTCATTATTAATAGTTCCCTTCACGCCTTTTCCAGAGATATTTTCAAAGTTCTGAACTTTATCAAATTGTAGGTTAGAATTGTCACTCTGAGCTTGTCGAAGAGTCTCTAAAACTGCACTCGACAAAGGATGTTCAGAATTTTGGTTTAATGAACCTGCGAGTTTTAATATTTCATTTTTGTCGATAGTCTCTACTGTTTCAATATGGTCAAGGCTTAGCTTTCCTTCTGTCAAAGTTCCGGTTTTATCAGTTATCAGAACATTTATTTTGTGCATTTCTTCCAAGGCTTCAGCATTCTTGATCAGGATTCCGTTCTGTGCGCCTTTTCCGATTCCGACCATCAGACTCATCGGCGTTGCCAAACCAAGTGCGCAAGGACAGGCAACAATCAGAACGGCTACAGCATTTATAAAAGCATAAATCAATTTGTTCTCGCCTCCGAAAATATACCATAAAATGAATGTTAAAACTGCAATTCCAATAACTGCCGGAACAAATATCTTCGCAATTTTGTCAGCTAATTTCTGGATTGGTGCTTTGCTTCGGCTGGCTTCGTTGACCATTTTGATGATTTGAGAAAGCAAAGTTTCACCGCCTACTTTTTCTGTTATCATCAGGAAACTTCCATTTCCGTTGATAGTTCCAGATGTAACTTTGTCGCCCGATTTTTTCTGTACAGGAATCGGTTCTCCTGTGATCATCGATTCGTCGACATTAGAATTTCCTTCCGTGATTCTACCGTCAACCGGGATTTTTTCGCCTGGTTTTACTTTTAAAATAGCGTTGACTTTAATGTCGGATAGAGGCACTTGGGTCTCATTGCCATCGATGATCAAATTGGCTGTGTCGGGCGAAAGATTCATCAAAGCTTCGATGGCTTTTCCTGTTTTTTGATGCGCTCTGGCTTCCATCATTTGTCCCATTATCACCAAAGTTAGAATCACGCAAACGGATTCGAAGTAGAGTGGGACATTTCCGCCGTGCGCCAATTCGTGTGGTAATATATCGGAAACGAATAAAGCGATCAAGCTAAAAACCATCGCTGCAGCAACGCCTAAAGCAATCAGGGAAAACATATTGAGGTTCCACGTTTTGAAGGAAATCCATCCACGCTTCATTATGAACCAACCGGCATAGAATAGAACTGGTAAGGTTAGGATCAATTCCAAAATTCCTTGGACTTGATGGGAAAAAGGCCAATCGATGAACATTCCGCCCATTGACAGAATGAAAACGGGAATGGTAAATCCCAAGGCTGTCCAGAATTTTTTCTTTAATAATTTGTAAGTGTCATCCTCGTGGTCATTATATTTGGAAGGTTTTGGGACGAGGTCCATTCCGCATATCGGGCAATTCCCTGGTTTGTCTTGCACGATCTCGGGATGCATTGGACAAGTATATTCAACAGCCTCCCTTTCCGGGATTTTGACCAAATCCATTCCGCAAACCGGGCAACCGACGTTGGAATCGTAAACCTTGTCGCCTTCGCAAAACATTGGGCAGTAGTACTTTCCTTGGTTGTCGGTTGATAGTTGATGGTTGGTGGTTTTATGATTTCCTTGATGGCTATCAACTGTCAACTGTGAACTATCAACCAATTCCTGCGTGATCTCCTCCAGATGCATATGACAGACCGGGCAACCTGAATCTGACTCGTAAGTTTTATCGCCTTCACAAAACATCGGACAAAAATAATCACCGATTTTATCTTTGAAACTTTCTGGCAGATTGGTTTTGGAATATGTTTGTGGCTTGTTTCTGTGGTCGTCACGCTCTTCTATCGGAACGAGGAACATATTGCAGACAGGACATCTTCCGGGTTTGAAATAGAGTTTTTCGCCTTCGCATTCCATCGGGCAATAATAGACTGAACTTGGTGAAATTCTTTGGTTTTGATGTAGATTGTCGTGATTATGATGATTGTGGTTTTCCATTTTTCTTGAATTTTTAACACAAAGAGCATAAAGTTTTTCTCTAATGTTTTAAGATCACAAAGATTACTTAGCTTCGCTCAGTTTGTAATTATGGATACAAATTTCTGAAAAATAGATGCCATCCAGTTATAAATAAATGGAAAGATGTTATATAGTGTGTTTAAAAATTCAATTCATCAAAATCTTTGATCTCAGAAAGCTTAATTAGTTTCTTTGCAGGTAATTTTTCCCAGGTATCTTTAAAGTTTTCAACATAATTATCGCCATCATCATCTTTATTGAGATTATCTCTTGTCAGTTTCTTTTTAGTTAAGAAGTTGATGCTGGTCTCGTATTGCGTAACAGGACCCCGATTGTAACTTGCATCGTATCCAATCAATTCAAAATCTTGATCCTGATGCCTGAAAGTGTAACTCCAATAGCCATATCTTCCGTGCGCATAATGAACAATAAGATTCCCCTTTTCTATGGAAACATCTAACTCGGGAGCGTAATAAACACCGCCTTCTTCATTTTCTGATGAGAAACAACTGTTATTTTTGACAGCTAATTCGTAGTTCGTACCCTTGTTGAACAAAACGATAATTCCTCTTCGGTTTCTATCTAGCTCGCCACGGGTTTCGTGTTGGATGACTTTACTTTTATCTGTTCCTTTGATCATGAGAACCAAATCTTCTAATCCGTCTTTGTTCAAATCACCTTTTATCTCATCTCTTCCTTCCTCTTTATAAATAATATAACCTTTCGGAATAAAGTCTAAACTGTTATCATGGAATTCTGCAATTGGCTCTGCTTCTTTTGTCTGGACTGTGTCAGAGATTGTCTCTTTGTGCTCAGAAATAGAATTGCTTTTTTCTTCCGATTTGGAATTACAAGCTATTGCAGATAATAAAGTAATTGAATAAAAAACCAATTTTTTCATTTGTGCAGTTTTTTCGGAATAAGTTTTATGAAGATACCTGACCAACATTCAAAAATAATGCCTTTAGATTTTTCTAAAGACATTTATAAATTCAACAAAATTAAATACTTAATTCCTGAATTTCCTTTTTCAATTCCAGATAGATTTTCTGAGTAAAGGGAGTTTCTATATTTAACTCTTTTCCATAATGGATGATGGCTCCGGCAAATAATTCGAGTTCGCTATTTTGTTTTTTGATGTTGATGTCGAGTTGTAGGGAAGTTGGCGTTTCCGATGGAAAAGTTGCTGCTTTTTCGAAGGTCTTTTCGATGATATCTTCAGGTAAAGCGATCTGTTTTTTATCAGTGATCCTTTTTACTTCCTGCATTATTTGAGTCGCTTCCTGTTTCTGAATAGTATCGTCGCAGACTGTTCCGATGGACGAATTATATTTTGCAGTTACCAATCCGAAACTGGCCACAAAAAAGAACTTAGTCCATATCTCTACAAAGGGATTGTCTTTGAAATCAAAATCAATTCTGCTGTCTTTCATCAATTGAACAATCCAATCAACATCTTCAGAGATATTCGCTTGGTCTTTTCCGAAAATCAGTTTTCCGGCTTTGCCTTTGTGTTCTACGATTCCTTTTTCTTTGATATGAGAAGCGACATAAACGCAGGCTGGCAAAATAGTATTCTCCGGGATGATCTTTCTGATTCGGTCATAGATATCAACGCCGTTCATCAGAGGAAGCAGAATTGTTTTTTGTGAAATGATCTGCTTAAGTTGTGTGCAAACGTTTTCCAGATCATATTCTTTAACACAGATCAAAACCAGATCAGGATTCTTAATTTCTGAGATATTTTGAACGATCTGATTAGGTGTTGTAATATTGTCCGGATGTTCAGGGGAGAGCAGGGTCAAGCCATTCTGCTTGACAATATCGTACGTTTGGCTTCTTGCAACAAAGGTAATGTCAAATTGATCTTCTTTTTCATTGAACTGATTAATCTTGAAACCAAAATAACCGCCAACGCCTCCCAATCCAATAATTGCTATATTTTTCTTTTCCATTAATGATAATCTATTTGTATAGTTTCATGGCAAATTTGGGAAAAATAGAGTAGAGTTGGACATAAATAAGTTTCCTTTTTAAAGAAAAAACCTTCAAATTTCTGAAGGTTTATTTTTTTATAAGGTCTAAATTGAATAATCTCTGTTTATTTTCTAGGTTTCAAGGAAAGGTTATCCACATAAACCGCTTGATGAACACCATTTAATAAGACTTTTAAACCTACGTGACTGTCTTTTTTCAAACTGATACTGATGACTTTTTTCTCTTTTGTGATTTCTTGAGGTTTAACAATCGAAACAAAAGATTTCGGGTCAGATGCTTTGCCAACTGAGAAAATCTCTAGTGAAGTTTCTCCACCGTTATCTGTAATGTCAAGACTTAATGTGTAATTTCCTGCTTTTACTTTTGGCGTGATGAGATACATATTTTCCTTTGGGTCTGCCATTGAGTAGAAAATCACTTTTTTCTCACTTGCATACAACATTGCTTTTCCTTTTTGGATTGACCAACATTTGTCTATATCTTTCCATGAATCAAAATTTTCTGTTATTGTGGAAACAGTTTTACACTGTGCATTAGCTGTAATCAATCCATTAAAGACCGCTAACCCTCCGAGTATTATTTTTCGCATTTTCAATTAAATATTATGATGTAAAAATAGTTAAAAAAGCTTGTGTTACAAAGTTTATTTTTAATGAATCTAAATAATTTAAAGTGTTCTGAACTTAAGTCTTTGCCTTTTTCAAACCAAAAATTTCTTTCGCATTAAAAACAATCACAGCTACAAATATCAATGAATAAGCACAGATTTGGATGATATTCAATGGTTCGCCGTAAACTGTGCTGGCTAAGACAAATGCAATAATGGGATTGATGTTCAGGATCATTCCAACTTTGGATGATGCGATACCTGATAACGCAAACAAATTCAGTAATAATGGGACAATAGTGTACATAACTGCAATGATCTCTATAAAGAAATAAAACTTGAATTCCGTTGGAACTGGTCCTGAATATGCCGGGAAAAACGGCAATAAAATCAACGCTGAAATCACGATGTGGAAATTCAGGATCAAGAATTTATCGAACTGTTTGTTTTGGCTTTGGCAAATCAAATAAGCTGCATAAGTGAACCCGATCAAACTGCTGTAAAACATATCCAGAATGTTGGTGTAAGACAGCAAAATACACCCAACGAAACTTAGAAAAACTGACAGCCACTGTAGTTTGCTTAACTTATCTTTCAAGATGAAATAGGCCAAAATCGTCGTGATGATCGGACAAACCAAATAAGCAACCGATGTTGCCCGAACACTCACGTGATTCATCACATAGATAAAAGAAAACCAATTCGCGGTCAACAAAATGCTGCTTCCGACATTAACAATAATCGTTTTTCTTTTTTCCTTTTGGGAAATCGATTTGAAATAATTGAGATTCTGTTTCAGTTTTTCTCTTTTGAAAAGGATGGAAACCAATGACATTATCAATGCACAGCTGAAAACCCTGTAAAAAAGAATGTCCAAAGAAGCGTAAGAATGCAGCGGTTTCAGCACCAGACTGAAAGTTCCCCAAAGTGAAAATGCTAAAATAGCAGCGAGATAATGTTTGAGATTGTTCAAGTCGTTGTTTCTTTTTGAATCAATAAAATTGCTGTGCAAAAATAGATACTTTACCTGAACTTATCTATAAAACTATTGATTTTCTCAATCTATAATTCCAATTTTCTTTTTAGCACAATCCAAGAAAATTAGGTTGTTCAAAAAGATTTTGTTTCCGAGCATTCCTGTCATTCCTGAAAACTTCATCATATAAAACTGAGCATTGGAAAAACCTTCGACATAAGTGACTTGTTTGACTGGGAATCTGTTGGTTTTTGAATTGGATATTTTCCTTACAATCGGTTGTATAAGTTGTCAAGACATTATTCCAGGATTGTTCTTTTTCGATGTTGATTTTTGAATTAGGCAATTTCAGATTTTGCCATTCTTCTTTGTAGGTTAGCAATTCATATGCGCTGGTTCCGGAATCGTAGAGGAATTTCCGTTCTTCGCCTTTCAAAGTTCCGGAAATAATGATTCTTCTTTTTTTGAATTTGAAATCGAAAAGTTGCTTGTTAAAATCATTTGGGACTTGACTTAAATTAAAAACAACTTGATTGTCTTTAAGATCAATCACCGTTTTTCGGTCTTCCAAAATATCTGCGCCAATCGTTCCGATTATTTTGATGGAATCCTTTTTTTTGTCTTTTCCTTTGTTAAATATTTTAAATCGGTTGGACGAAATCTCAGTTTTGCCAATAGAAAAAGAAGTTTTTGCTCGTTCGTTATCGATTGAGATTTCCTTGATGCTTTTAATTTGATTAGAATAGAATACCGTGTAAGGCGAACCTGTGTCAAATTGCAAATAGAAAGTTTCCGGATTTCCTGAAAAATGAATCGGAAGAAGCAGAACGTTTTTCTCATTTCCCAACCAAGTGATTGGGATAGTTCCGCTTTCGTTTTTTACGGTTAAATAATTGTCTTCGGGCGTGAATTTTCGGTCGAAATAAATATAACCGCCAAACAATATCAAAACCAAAACGGTTGCAAGACCTAAAGCTAATTTCTTAAAAAGTTCCATTGTCAGATTTTTCTGCAAGATTCGGTTTTAAGAACTGAATTTAGATAAAAAATGATGTGACAATTTTACGTCAGTTTTATGACTTGGTTTATAAGAAGTTGTTTTTCAGTTTGATATAAAGTTGATTGTTTTGGTTGAGGCTGATTCCATTTTTTATGACAATAAAAAGTTTAATGATAATAAAAGCAATCAACGGAACTAAAAATAGCGGAAACCGAATAGAAAACTAGTGCTGAATAAACGGACTTAGTATCAACGAAACAGAAATAATAAATGCTAAAATAATCTGAACGCAAACCACATTTTTCCCCAATTCCCGATTCACAGAATCCTCAGTTTTATAAGTCAGAATCGCCGGAAAAATTATCCCGCCAAACGGAATAATCAATCCTGCCAAGGCTAAGAGATTGATGAGTTTTGCTCTGTCGATTTGGATGATTTCTTCTTCCTTTGAGAATAGGTTTTCAGGTTCGATTTCCAAAGTCAGCGCAATAGCTTTCAAAGTAAAACCTTTTAGGCTTTGTCCAGATTCAATTCTCTGAATGGTTCTTAGCGAAAGTCCAGATTTTTCCGCTAGCTCGGTTTGAGTTAGGTTTTTGGCTTCGCGAAGGAGTTTGACTTTGGATGGCATTAATTGATTTGAAAAATACGATGTGGACCTTTTGTTTTGGACTGTGAAACTATTTCATCAAATAAAATATCTTTTCCATTTAATTGAAAAGATTCTATGTAATTATAATAAGTTGTATTGTTTGTTCTTTCTATTTTAACAGTTGCTTGCTTTGGAACAAAGAATTCAATCGTGTAGTCATCAATTTGTTTAACGTCAATAATATTTCTATTCTCAATTTTATCAAATTCTTTTGGTGTTTTTAATTCATTGACATATTGGAATTTTATCGTTCTGAAATCCGACCAGTTTTTAATAGGGATTTTATACTTGATTAAAATATGTTGGTTTTCGTTTTTGAGATTTTGTATGTAAAAATCAGTTCTTATTGAACAGCCACATAAAAATAGTAAAGGAATAATAAGTAAAAGTAAGCGGAAGTTTTTCATTAGTATCATATTGATTAATATCAAATCTTATCCAAAGCAATCCTTTTCTTCTCCTTAGACTTCAAAAACTGAGTAGGAGAGAAGCCTGTGATTTTCTTGAACTGATTGGAAAGATGCTGAACACTTTTGTAGCCCAATTTCTGGGAAATCTCGGTCAAATTGAATTCTTTATATAGTAGTAATTCTTTGACTTTTTCAATCTTCTGAAGAATGAAATATTGCTCCAATGTCACATTTTCATTCTGAGAAAAAAGCTTGGAAATAGAACTGTAATCTTTGTGTAATTTGGAACTCAAAAATTCCGATAAAATAAAATCATCATCCAAATCTTCTTCCGTAATTTTCTGAATAATCAAGGTTTTGATTTTCTCGATTTGCTTTTTAGAGGAATCTTCCAAAATTTCAAATCCGGTTGATTTGAGTTTTACGCTCAAAGCTTGAAGTTCTTTGTCAGAAATCTCCTTTTTGATTTCAACTTCGCCTAATGAAATTTGATTGACTTCAATTTTCAATTCCTCAAATATTGATTCCACCGCAGCAATGCAGCGGTTGCAAACCATATTTTTGATAGAGATTTTCATCTTACGAATTTAATGGAAATTTTAATCAAAAAAAAGCACCACGATCTGTGATGCTTTCCATAAATTATTTTTGATTAATTATTTAATAATCAATTTAGTATTTGATTTTTTACCTTCAGATTGTTGCGTGATGATATAGACTCCTGATTGTAAATTAGTGTTAATTTCGTTTCTGCCTTTTATGACAATTGAAGAGAAAACTACTTTTCCACTAATATCCTGAATTACGATATTTCCAGCATTTTCAGTTTCCAGGTAGAAATGATTTTTGCTTGGATTTGGATAGATAGTTAGTTTTGATCTAGAAATATCAGAAACGGCTAAAGTTTCAGCGCAATTATATGGTTTAAAGTTTACGGTATTTGGATTTAGGCTTCCAATAACAGCTTGTACCATTGCGTCATTGGATAGTTCATCTTCTCTCCAGCAGTTCCCAATAGCGTTTACGGTATTAGACGTGTTGTTGAAGAAAGCAGTTGTGGTGCCATTATTACCATTGTTTTTGAAAATGTTGTTTCCGTGGTCTTCTTCTGTTCCAAGGTCTATTATAGCATTACTCAAAACGGTAATTCCCCATAGGTTTCCACGAATTTGGTTATTTCTTACGATCACGTTTTGGGTTCCCGTCAAAGAAATTCCACTTCCTCCTAAGTTCGGATTATTTTCTGTATTATTATTTTCGATAATATTATTTCTAATGATCCCAGTACTTCCTGCACCCTGATGAGTGATCCCATATCGGTTGTCTCGAATAGTATTTCCTTCGATACGGAATCTATTAGTACCGCCTAATAAACCGGAAACAGAAACTCCGCCAGCTCTTAAAATCGCTCTGTTTCCAATAATCTCGTTGTTAATCACCCTTGTGGAGTCTACGCCGGCAGGTCCCATATTGATCTGGGGATAATTGCCATTATCAGTATTATTCCCATAGAAATAATTATTAATAATATCGATTGACACGCTTCCAGAAGCGCCGGAATTGATGCCGGCTCTGGAATTTTCCAAAAACTGAGAATTTTTTACTATATGTCCACTACCTTGGAATAAAGCTAAAGCTGCACTACTCGCAAGATTAGTAGAACCGGAGTTGTTATTTTTGTATAGAATACAATTATCCATCAAAAATCCATTTGCAGTCAATACACGAACACCACCACCATACTCTATTCTGGTATTCTTCATCTCTGCAACAGAACCTTCTTCAAAGCGAATACCTCTGTAAGGACTACCAATTGTGCTTGCAGTGATTGTGAAATTGGTTGCTGTAGTTTTGTACTCTCCATAAACAAAAATCGCAACTCCAGAGTTAACTTTCAATGTTGTGTTTTCATCAATAAGAAGTTTGTCCGTTGCGGAAAGTGTAAGGTCGGCCGTTAATGTGTAATCTGTACCATTTTTCACCAAAACTGTTGGTGCAGCAGCAGATAAGCTGGTTAATGTGTAACTGGTTCCATTATTTGGACTTGTGAATTGCGCATTGATAAAAGCACAACACATCATAAACAAAAATGTAAATTTCTTCATAAGACTTCAAATTTTTTAAGAATCAAATTTATATAATGTATTTTATTTTTAACATAATATATTTGTGAAAATTTTTTAGTATGTTTTCAGAAATCATCGCTGGCACAATGCGTTGGGGAATTTGGGGGGCTAATCATTCTCCAAAACAAGTGCAAGAATTAATAGAAGTTTGTCTGGAAGAAAATATCACGACGTTTGACCATGCCGATATTTATGGCGGGCATACCACGGAAGAACTTTTCGGCAATGCGTGGAAAGAAATGAATATTGGCAGAGAAAAAGTTCAGTTCATTTCCAAATGTGGCATCGTGATGAATTCTGAAAAGAAACCATCTTCCTTAAAATATTATAATTACAACTCAGATTACATTCGGAATTGTGTCGATGAAAGTCTGCGAAACCTTAAAACCGATTATCTTGATGTTCTGTTGTTGCATCGCCCGTCACCATTGATGAATCCGGAAGAGATTGCTAATACATTTCAAAATTTGAAGGATCAAGGAAAAGTAAAATATTTTGGAGTAAGTAATTTTTCTGTTTTTCAATTTGAGTTAATGAATCAATATTTTCCACTGATTACCAATCAAATTGAGGCTTCTGTGAACGAAATTTCGGCTTTTGAAAATGGAACTTTGGATCAATTGATGAAGAAAAATCTAAGACCGACAGCTTGGTCAGTTTTAGGGAATTATTTTTCTGAACGATCTGAACAGAATGTCAGAATCAAAGCCATAATCGGTGATCTTTGCCAAAAATACAATTCAGAGGAAAATCAGATATTATTGGCGTTCATATTAAAGCATCCATCAAAAATTATCCCAGTTATTGGAACTTCCAGAGCAGAAACTATCAGAAAATTAAAACAATCATTATTGATTCATTTAGAAATAATAGATTGGTTCAAAATCCTAGAAGCAATCAAAGGAAAAGAGGTAGATTAATATTTTGATAATTTTAAAATTAAAATGCTGATTATTCAAAAATAATTGTACCTTGCACCAAATTATATTTGAAATCAATAATCTTCATTTTTGTTGTTTTTCCTTATCTATAATTTTAAACAACATTTTTATAACTTAATTTTTTTTTAAAATGAACATTTTTGTTTCAAACATCAATTACGCAACTAGAGAAGATCAATTGCAAGAATTATTCGAAGGTTTTGGAGAAGTTTCTTCTCTTAAGATCATTACTGACAGAGAAACTGGGAGATCAAAGGGATTTGGTTTCGTAGAAATGGGAGACGCTGACGGACAACAAGCTATCGAAGCGCTTAACCAAAAAGAATTCAATGGGAAAGCTCTAAACGTAACAGAAGCAAGACCAAAAGAAGAAAAACCAAGACGTTCTTTCGATAACAACCGTGGCGGAGGTTACGGCGGTGGAAACAGAGGCGGTGGAAACTACGGAAACGGTGGTGGAAACAGAGGCGGTGGAAACCGTTGGTAATAATTAGCTTACTGATAAAATTTAAAAGCAACTCGATTTGAGTTGCTTTTTTTATGACTTTTTCTTTTTCTTCTTTTTGTCTTTGTCTTTCTTTTTCGATTTTTTGACGGATGTGATCTCTTTGATGAAATCCTGGATAAGATTTTCTTTTTCAGAACTTTTCTGCAAAATGTCGGCAGTTGTTCTCACTTTTAAAAACTGACTGAAGTCATTTGATCTAACAAGGTTTTCATCCATTAAGACTTTTAATAATTCACTTCCCGAATCGTGGAAGTAATTGTCCAAGAATCTTTTTAATATAAATTTTCGATATTCCACAAACTTAACGGCAGGTCTGTAAAGATAGATTCTGCCTTGTTTTTCGGTTTTGAGATAATTTTTTTCTACCAGTATTTTCAAAAATGTAGAAACCGTGTTTTGATGAGGTTTCGGTTCTGGAAAAATATCCATCAGTTCTCGGAAATAGATAGCTTCTTTTTCCCAAACGAGTTTCATTATCTCTTCTTCCGAAGAAGTCAAAGGTTGTAATATCATAAAAATGAATTAGAAAATAATGGCCTTCACCATTATCAGATAGATCAAAGATACAAAAATTGCGATTCCGCCGCCAGAAAGAACTTCTTTTACAGAATGTCTTTTCAGGATCACCCTTGTAATACCTATTAAGACAGCCAGCAAAAACCAGAAGATCCCTATTTTAGGATTGATTGCGAAGAATAATGCGGCTACATAGATGTTAAGACTTGTGTGCATCGAGCTTTTGATGTAAAAATTACTGATCTGCATCAATATTAATAATATACAAAGCATCAGAATTGTCCAATCTATTTCTTTATGAAGGAAATAATCTACAGTTAAGAAAATAATAGTGGCGATAATAATGAATATATATAAAGAATGCCTTTGTTTTCTATTTGAGACATCCATATTGGTGTAATTTCCTTTTTTTACATTTCTGTAGATCCACAATGCAATTGGGAGAATTAGTAGGAGTAGGATGGGGAAAAATTTTTTAGAAGCTTCTTCCCAGGTATAATTCTTATAACTATAATAAAAAAAGTATATGACAAGAGAAACCAGCGGATTAAAGAAATTCGAAATGACTTTTGATGAATTTAAAATAAAAGGGTTTTTGATTTCCATTTAAAATTTTTCGGCTCAAGATACAAAATATCAGGAAAAGTTACATTTTTCACTATTTTCTCATTATTTAGTGCAATCGATTGCATTTGGTTGGACATGTTTTTTTATGATGAATTTATTCATTGAAAAATATGATAATATGCATACAATAGAGAAAGATTTTTTTTCGTATTTTTGCTACATATTTCGAAAAAACAATGAAAGAATTTTCTAAAGAAGTCTACCTTAAATGGTATGAGGATATGACGATGTGGAGAAGGTTTGAAGACAAATGCCGTTCTCTTTACTTAAAACAAAAGATCAGAGGTTTTTTACATCTTTATAATGGTCAGGAAGCTATTCCCGCAGGTTTTACCCACGCAATGGACCTGACAAAAGATAGTATGATCACTGCTTACAGATGTCATATTCATCCAATGGCAATGGGCGTTGACCCGAAAAGAATCATGGCAGAACTTTGCGGAAAAGCAACAGGAACGTCCAAAGGAATGGGCGGTTCTATGCACATTTTCAGCAAAGAGCACCGTTTTTATGGTGGACATGGTATTGTAGGAGGGCAGATTCCTTTGGGTGCCGGGATTGCTTTTGCAGACAAATATTTTGACAGAAAAGCGGTTAACATCTGTTTTATGGGAGATGGCGCGGTTCGTCAAGGTTCACTTCATGAGACTTTCAACATGGCAATGAACTGGAAACTTCCTGTAGTTTTCGTTTGTGAGAACAACGGATACGCAATGGGAACTTCCGTTAAGAGAACTGCCAATCACGAGGATATTTATAAATTAGGATTAGGATATGAAATGCCTTGTCTTCCTGTAGATGCAATGGATCCGGAAAAAGTAGCAGAAGCTGCTTATGAGGCGATCGAGAGAGCAAGAAGAGGAGACGGGCCAACTTTCATCGAGGCTAGAACTTACCGTTACAGAGGACACTCTATGTCAGATGCCGAGCCTTACAGAACTAAAGATGAAGTAGCACAATATAAATTAGAAGATCCAATTGAGATTGTTAAGAGCAGACTTTTGGAAAACAACTGGGCTACTGAACAAGATCTGGAAGCTATTGACGAAAAATCAAGGGCGTTTGTAGAAGAGTGCATCGAATTTATGGAAAATTCTCCGTACCCGGATGTTTCTCAGGTTTATGACTTCATCTATTCTCAACCGGATTACCCTTTCATTGACAAATTAGAAAATTAAAAATATTATTAATTTGAAGCTTTGGAATTTGAAGTTTGAATTCTACGAATCTCAAATCTCGAATCTCGAATCTCGAATCTCAAATCAATAAAAATTATGGCAGAAGTAATTACTATGCCCCGCTTATCGGATACGATGACGGAAGGTAAAGTTTCAAAATGGCACAAAAAAGTGGGTGACGCTGTAAAAGAAGGCGATATCCTTGCAGAAATCGAAACTGATAAAGCCGTTCAGGATTTTGAATCGGAACTGAATGGTACATTATTATATGTCGGAGTAGAAGAAGGAGGACAAGCACCTGTAGATTCTGTTTTGGCAATTATTGGAGCAGAGGGAGAAGATATCTCATCTTTAATTAGCGGAGGAAGTGCTGCTAGCTCTGCGTCTGAAGCTCCAAAAGCTGAAGAAACAAAAGAAGAACCGACTGCTGATGAATCAGATTCTGCTGATATTCCTGATGGAGTAGAGGTGATCACAATGCCTCGCCTTTCTGATACGATGACTGAAGGCAAAGTTGCTAAATGGCAAAAGAACGTTGGAGATACTGTGAAAGAAGGTGACATCCTTGCAGAAATCGAAACAGATAAAGCAGTTCAGGATTTCGAATCAGAGTTCAACGGAACATTATTATACCAAGGTGTTGCTGAAGGTGATGCCGCTGAAGTTGATAAAATCTTAGCAATCATTGGCCCTGCGGGAACAGACGTTTCTGGCGTAGTTTCCGGAGGTGGCAAAAAAGCTGCTGCTCCTAAAACTGAAGCTAAAGTTGAAACCAAAACTGAAGAGAAACAAGAGTCTGTACCAGTGGCGGCTTCTTCTACTGGCGACAGAGTCGCTATCTCTCCTTTGGCTAAGAAAATTGCTCAGGACAAAGGTGTAGATTTTTCTACCATCAAAGGTTCTGGTGAAAACGGAAGAATCGTGAAGAAAGATGTTGAAAACTATCAGCCTTCTACACAACCAGCTGCGACATCTGCTCCAAAAGCAGCTCCTGCACAACCAAGTGTAGCCTTCACACCAGGTCAGGATTCTGAAACGCCTAACTCTCAGATGAGAAACATCATCGCAAAGAGATTGGCAGAAAGCAAATTCACTGCGCCACATTACTACTTGACTGTGGAAATCAATATGGACAAAGCCATCGAAGCTAGAAAAGAGATCAACAGCTTACCGGATACAAAAGTATCTTTCAACGATATGATCATCAAAGCTGTCGCAGTAGCATTGAGAAAACATCCGCAGGTTAATTCTTCTTGGGCTGGCGATAAGATCGTTCACCACGGTAATATCAATGTTGGTGTAGCAGTTGCTGTTCCGGACGGATTGGTAGTTCCTGTATTGAAGAATACAGATTATATGAACTATAACGAGATTTCTGCAGCAGTAAAAGATATGGCCGGAAGAGCAAAAACCAAAGCGCTGAAAGCTAATGAAATGGAAGGCTCTACTTTCTCTGTTTCTAATCTTGGGATGTTCGGAATCGAGACGTTTACATCAATCATCAATCAACCGAATTCTGCAATCTTATCTGTAGGAGCGATTATTGAGAAACCAATCGTGAAGAACGGACAGATCGTTGTTGGAAATACAATGAAATTGTCACTAGCTTGTGACCACAGAGTTATCGACGGTGCAACAGGCGCTCAGTTCTTACAGACCTTGAGAACTTATTTGGAAAGCCCATTGAGCTTACTTTTGGGATAGAAAATATTCGAAATATAATATCAAACCTTTCAACTTGTTGGAAGGTTTTTTTGTGTTTAAGAATGTTACAAATTATTTTTTTTAATCTGAATCGGGGAACTCACACAGTTTTCTGTTTAAGTTTAATCTGACATACGGAACTCAAACAGAGGTAACTTTGAGATAATAAGACTCGTATTTAATGGTAAAAGTCTAATTATAGACGGTGCTGCGTGAGGGATGATAATGGATATCCTTTTTGTCTTGGCTGAAATGGTATTTGAACGGGGAACTTCCTGAAGACAAAAAGATAGTAATGGACAGCCCGGTCCGCTTGTTTTTTGCTGAACTGGAACATTTCTTTAGGATGTCCAAGGTTCTGGGCAAAAACAAAGGGACACGCCCAAATAATTATTTTTATCGATTCGGGATTTGATTATATTTGTCCCGTGAAAAAGCTGTTGTTACTATTCGTTTTTGTGGGGAGTTTTGGTTTTGGCCAAGACCATCTTTCCAGTTTTAATATGATGTCCTTCACCTATAAAATGTCACCTGAATGGATGGCGTATGTCGAGCTTCAAACACGTGCCAGACGGGATTATACTGTGATCGATTATTACGAGACCAAAGGAGGGGTCGGTTATAATCTTAATAAAAATAATCAGGCATTTGTTGGACTTGGAAGATATGGAACTTATGAGAAAATGAAGATTTCTCAGGAGGAATTCAGGCTTTGGCTACAATATACTTTTACCCAAAGATTTGGAAGATTGAAGCTGGATCACAGAGGTAGAGCAGAACACCGTTTTTTCTATGCGAGCCAGACGGGTGAACATACGGAGGCAAACCGTTTCCGATACAGATTGAGTGCGACTTTGCCCATCAATAAAGATAAAGTCCAGGAGGAAACATTCTTCGTGAATGCTTTTGAGGAGCTATTCTTTGGTTCCAGAGACCCTAATTTCAAAAGAAACAGAACCTTTGCCGGTTTTGGTTATCAGTTCAATCACACTTTATCTGCAACTACGGGATATATGTTTCAGAGGGAATTTGCTGCGAAAGGCAATGATAATTTCCATTTTCTTTATTTTGCGCTCAACTTCACCATCGATGCAACGGATGACGAGAAGGATATTGTGATTCCGATGGTAGATTAGAGAAATTTTTCGCTGATTTTGGTAATTATGCAGATTTTAAATTTGCTGAATCGGCAAAATCAGCGAGAGTGATTTTAATATTTTTCAGAAAGATAAAGGTACGCCTTCAGATATTTATTGAAACGTTTCAAATCTTTTTCCTGTAATAATTCTGTACATCTTGTTAAGTCCATATTATCTCTCAAATCGTTCAATTTTACAGCAATAGCTAAAGGACTTTTTTCAATTCTTGCAATGAAAGCATCATAATCAAGATGTTCTTCTTCTCTTTTTGTAAGACATTCGATGGCTTCAAGAATATGTTCCGGGAAGCCTTTTTCACGCAGATATTCTATTGGGAAATCAGGATTATCTTCCACAACATCGTGGAGAATACCAACGATCTTTTCGTCTATGGTCTTACCGGCGTTCATCACCCGGAAGACGTGGCCTAAGTAGGGTGCATTGTATTTGTCTGTCTGTTTTTTGTGTGCCTTGGTAGCGATTTTTATGGCTTTGTAGAGTAGTTCGTGCGTCGACATTTATTATATAAAAGTTTAAACGAAATTATGAAAAGAAAATGAAAAGATGGTGTGAAAAATTCAGTTTTTCACACCATTTCTAAATTAATCCCAATCCATAAATTCTTCATAAACATAATATGAAATTGCTATGAAAAAAGCATATTTCAGGATTTTCTTAACTATTTTGTAGCTTCCGAAAAGAATCGGATTATAAACAGATTTGTCGAAAGGTTTGTTTGTTGATTTTTCCATTTTTTAAATTTTAATTGTTGTTGAATTTGATTTAAATGTTTTTATGATTTGTTGTTTCCAGTCTTTGATGATTTCAGGATCGGCTTTGTCGGCTTTGTCAAAGAAGAAATGCTGATTGATTTCGAACCCGCAATATGTGAAAACACCTTTGTCGGATGTTAAGGAAAGAGCTTTGTCCATTCCGATGCTTTCATATTCGGCTCGGGATTTTCCGTGTGTGTTGATAATGGTTGCATGTTTGCCTGTAAGTAATCCTTTTTGCACGCCTTGGTCATAACGATATGCAAATCCATAACTGAAAACACGGTCTATGAATCCTTTCATAACAGCAGGCATCCCGGTCCACCAAATTGGGTAGATAAATGTAATGTGCTCTGCCCACGAAATGTAATTCTGTTCCTGTGTTACATCGTCCGCAACTCTTCCCATCCGCTGTCCTTCCATATCCTCCAACGAAAGGATTGGATTGAAGTCAAGTTTATTCAAATCGCGGACAATAACTTCGTGTCCGTTATCCCATAAAAATTCAACAAGCATCTGTTTGAATTGGCTGTTTATGCTGTTTGGATTGGGATGAGAATAAATGATTAAATGTTTCATTGTCCTATTTTTTTATTTTGTTAGGACAAAAGTAAAGTGCTGTAACTTGCTAAAATTGTAAGAAAACGAAATATCTCGTTATTATGTTTGTTTGGCAAACAAAAAAAATGCTTATTCTGTTTTTGGATTGCAGATATCACGTTGGAATTTGAGGTATTTTTTAGGACTTTGATTGATGTAATATTTAAAGTCGTGAATCAATTGGCTCTGGTCATAATAGCCACATCCATCAACTATTTCAAACCAATCAATTTTTTTTGATATCGAAACTGAGTCTTGAATGAGCCTAATGCATTTTACAAAACGTGAATAGCGATTGATTTCTTTGGAAGTATATCCCAGATGCTTTTTTTGATGGAGTTGTATGTTTCTTGCGGTTTGATTTTCTTGGCTTGCGATTGATTTGATTGGATTTAAGTTTTCATCTGTAAAGTTTATCAGTTTCTCTACGATGCCATTTCTCTGTCTCAAATAAGGTTTGCAAAAATCAAGAAGATAATTGATTCGATTTTCTGTACTTTCTATTTTATTGAGTTCCGTCCACAAAAGGTTAAAGCAATTTTTTTCTAGTAGATCATCTGGATTAATAGGGAAATGTTCAGCAATAGATGTACTTCCGAAGAAACGGAAAAAAGCATCGTCTTTGAAATTGGCAACCAAGATTTCTGAATTTTTGGGTAATGAATATTCAAAAGATTGTTTTATCGGTCCCAAAACAATACATCTGTCAATTTCAATTTTAGTATTATTTTTTGAATGGAGTATTGACTTTGCACCAAAATCAAATATCAGAATTGTCTGAAAAGATGGAAGCAATGTTCTGGTAATGGTTTTCCCTGACTTATTTTCTGCAAAATAAAAATGTGTGAAAATGTCTTCATAGTCTGTCGGGACAGCTATTCTGAAATTTCTGTATTCTTCATTTTCTGACATTTTATTTCAAATTCCTAGTGAAATCTTATTCAAAAATAGTCAAAAACAAATAAAAAGCTCCAAGTAATCTTTGAGCTTTTTTTATATCAAATTTATTTAATAATTATCTTCCTTTTAATTCATCCAGCAATCTCTCCAAAGAGTTGAGGTCAGAAATCAAAACCTCTCTTGCTTTCGCACCATTGAAACCTCCAACAACGCCAGCTGCTTCCAGTTGGTCCATGATTCTTCCGGCTCTGTTATAACCCAATTTCAATTGTCTTTGCAGCATAGATGTCGAACCTTGTTGGGTGGAAACCACAATCCTTGCGCCTTCTTCAAACAAAGCATCTTTCTCATTTGGATCAAATGCCCCAACGGTTGAAGTTGCATCTTCCCCAGAATATTCAGGAAGGAGATAAGCGTCAGAATAACCTTTTTGCTCACCAACGAATTCTGCGATTCTCTCAACTTCCGGCGTATCTACAAACGCACATTGTAAACGGGTCAAATCATTTCCGTTGAAATAAAGCATATCGCCTTTTCCAACCAATTGCTCCGCACCGGGAGAATCCAAAATCGTTTTAGAATCCACTCCGGAAATTACACGGAAAGCAACCCTCGCAGGGAAATTCGCTTTGATCATACCCGTGATTACGTTAACCGAAGGTCTTTGTGTCGCAACAATTAAGTGAATTCCAATCGCTCTCGCTAACTGTGCTAATCTTGCTATCGGATGTTCCACTTCTTTTCCTGCAGTCATAATAAGGTCTGCAAATTCGTCCACAACTAGAACAATATAAGGCAGATATCTGTGCCCGTTTTCAGGATTCAGTTTTCTTTGAGCAAACTTGGCATTGTATTCTTTGATGTTTTTACAGAATGCATTTTTCAGCAATTCGTAGCGGTCGTCCATCTCAATACAAAGAGAATTCAGCGTATTAATTACTTTCGCATTGTCTGTGATGATCGCATCTTCTGTATCAGGAAGTTTCGCCAGATAATGTCTTTCGATTTTTGAATAAAGTGATAATTCCACTTTCTTCGGGTCAACCATAACGAATTTCAGTTCGCTTGGATGTTTTTTATAGATCAATGACGTTAAAATAGCATTGATTCCAACAGATTTTCCTTGTCCTGTTGCTCCAGCCATCAAAAGGTGAGGCATTTTTGCAAGATCGGCCACGAAGACTTCATTGGAAATTGTTCGTCCAAAAACGATTGGCAAATCCATATCTGCGGACTGGAATTTCGGCGAAGCTACAACCGAACGCATCGAAACCATAGTCGGATTTTTTCTTGGAACCTCGATTCCGATTGTTCCTTTCCCTGGCATAGGTGCAATGATTCTGATTCCTAGTGCGGAAAGATTCAGCGCAATATCGTCCTGTAGTTTTTTGATTGCTGCAACTCGGATTCCTGCTTCCGGTACGATTTCGTAAAGTGTAACCGTTGGGCCAATTGTCGCTTTGATTTCAGAGATTCCTACATTGAAGGTTTTCAATAAACCAACAATTCTGTTTTTATTTTCTTCGAGTTCGTCTTTATTAATAGTAATTTCCTCGTTTCCATAATCTTTCAATAACTCAACTGAAGGCATCTGGAATTTTGCCAGATCCAATTTATGGTCATATAAACCGTGTTTGCTAACCAAATCATCAGATTTTTGCTGTTCCGGACTTACTGCAAAATCTTCGTCTTTTTTAATTTCTACATTGAAAGTAATGTCATCTTCAACTTTTGCAACAGGCGTTTCCACAAATGGTTTTTGAGGCTGAGTTGGAGTAGAAGATAATATGATTGGTTCGGGAACAGATTCTTTAATCGGTTCTTTTATCTCTTCTCTGAAAGATGTTTGATTTGGTGTTTTGATTGGTTCAAAATCCTGAGTAACTTTGATATTGCTGAAATCATTGTCAGTTACAGGATTTGAATTAACCGAAATATTTTCATGAACGATTTCTTTTTCCAGTTCTTCATCCGCTTCAAATTCATCGTCGGAATCCGGCATCAGACTTTTAAGTTTCCCGAAAGTATTATCATTAATATCATTCAGTTTATTCTTGATAGAACTTGGTTTTAGATTGAATTCCAAAACAAAATACAAAGCAAAACTTACTAAAAGAACCATCCAAAGTCCCACAGAGCCGATATAAGATTTCAGATAATCCATGATCTGATAACCGTAAACACCGCCAAGAACACCTTCGCCATTGGTTACTGCACCAAAGAAAATCGGAGTCCAGCAAATGAAAAATAAACTGTGCGAAATGGTTTTCCAAGGTTTGAAATAATTCTTCTTGAAAACCAAAGTTCCAAAAACAAAACATAAAAATGCTACTACAAATGCCGCAACACCAATACTTTCAAAGATGAAAAGATTTCCCAGCCAATCACCAATTTTTCCGAAAAGATTGGAAGATTGTACTGTTTTGTCAGCCATAGTTCCTGCTTGACTTTGGTCCGCTTTCCAATTCATCAGATAAGAGACGAAAGAAAGTGTTAAAACAATTGATAATATGATGAGCATAACACCCGAAATTATCCTTGGTTTTGAGATGATCTTGCTTGAGTTGGAGGTCGTATTTTGTTTGTTGTTCATTTTCAAAAAAGGTCAATAGATGCAAATTTAATGTTTTTTATTAGTCATATATATTGTTGAGAGTTATTTTTAATTTTTCTTAAAATTATATGAGTTTTTAGCATTCTAATTATCAGTTTGAAAAGCCTTATTAAGAATGTTTCAAAATAACGTTTAGGACTTTCAAAATGACAAATAACAGTTTTTTTTGATGCTGTTGTCCTTTATCATCCTTATTTTTGTCAATCATAATTTTTAGAATGAAAAAGATACAAGATATTCTTATTTCTACGCGAACGATGGCTTTTCTATTGCTGGTTTTCGCTATTTCTATGGCAGTTGCAACCTTTATCGAAAACGATTACGGAACACCAACTGCAAAAGCGCTTATATATGAAGCAAAATGGTTTGAAGCTGTTATGTTTATATTGATTCTCAACTTTATTGGAAACATTGGGCGATACAGACTTTATAAAAAAGAAAAGTGGCCGATCTTGGTTTTTCACTTGGCTTTTGTTTTGATTTTCATTGGAGGCGCAATCACACGTTACATCAGTTTCGAGGGAACTATGCACATCCGTGAAGGCGAAACCAATAATGAAATCATCACCGATAAACATTTCTTCAAGATCAAAATTGAGGAAAAAGGTGACCAACAGAATTACCACGATGTTCCGTACTTGATGTCGCCGCTTCATCACGATTTCCAAGCGACTTACGATTTCTTGGGAAAAGAAAAGATTGTGGTAAAAGCTCTGGATTATATTCAAAGAAAGAAAGATAGTCTGGTTGCTGGAAACGGGAAGGAATTCTTGCATTTAGTTTCTACCAGCGATATGGGTGGTCGTCAAAACATTTATTTAGGAGAAGGCGAGGTTCAGAATATCAATGGAACTTTGGTGAGTTATAACAGAACGGCTATCGAAGGTGCGGTTGAATTCCAGAAAAAAGACGGACAGCTTTATATCAAAACACCAACTGATGCAGCTTATATGACAATGGCAACGCAAGCAACCGGAACAACTAAAAAAGATGAGTTCCAGCCTTTGGTTTTGAGAAGTCTTTATACGATTGACCAATTGAAATTAGTAATTCCGGAAGGAACAAAACGAGGAAAATTGGTAGCTTATGAAGGTGACAAACAAAAAGATAAAGATGTCCCGGATATGCTGAAGGTAGAAGTTGCCGGACCGAAAACAAAACAGATTGTTGACCTTGTTGTAGAAAAAGGAAATCCGAATAATTACAAACAAATCAAAATTGATGGTCTTGACATAATGCTAGGTTTCGGACCAAAGATTTATTTCACACAGCCTTTTGCACTTAAACTGGAAAAATTTGTAATGGAAACTTATCCGGGAAGTTCTTCACCATCGGCTTATGAATCTCACGTGAGAATCGTTGACGAAGGAAAAGAAACACCTTACAATATTTATATGAACCACGTTCTTAATTACAAAGGTTATAGATTTTTCCAGGCAAGTTTTGACCCGGATAGAAAAGGAACAGTTCTGTCTGTAAACCACGATTTCTGGGGAACTTTGATCAGTTATATCGGTTATGCATTCTTGTTTTTAGGAATGTTCGTAACGATGTTCTGGAAAGGTTCTCGTTTCTGGAGCTTAAACCAAATGTTGAAAACAATCAGCAAAAAAAAGGCAGCTGCTGTTCTTTTACTTTTATTAAGTTTCGGACTTAATGCTCAGGAAATCGATATGCACGGCAAAGATGGCAGTCACGAAGGTCATTCTCATTCTGAAGCTGCTGCGCCAACATCGCCTAACAAAAATCCTGCAGTCATAGATGCGGATGCGATGGTGAAAAATATCGAAATCAGTAAAGAACATGCAGACAAATTCGCCTATCTTTTGGTTCAGAATTACGAAGGACGTATTGTTCCGGCTAACACACAGGCACTTGATATTTTACATAAGCTAACTTCACGTTCCAAGTTTCAGGATTTGGATGCTAATCAATGGTTTTTGGCGGCGACAATTGACCCGATGTTCTGGGCACAAGTCAACATCATCAAAATCGAAACTGCTGGAAAAGTTGGAAAAGACCTTAGAGCTAAAACAAAGGCGACAGATGAAGGTTTTACAAGTTTGATTAAACTATTCCCTGCAGATAAAAATGGAAATCTTCGTTTTGTTTTGGAAGATGATTATAATGACGCCTTCAGAAAGAAAGCTTCTGAAAGAACAAGATACGACGAAGCGGTTATCAAGTTAAATGACAAAGTTCAGGTATTGAACGGAATTATGTCATATCAATACTTCCGCACAGTTCCTGTCAAAAATGACCCAAATCACACTTGGAATTCTGTAATGACACCTACTTTTGAACCGGATGAAAATGCACAGGCAGTTTTAGGACCTTATTTGTCAAGTGTTCTGATGGCAACACAAGGCGGAAGCTGGGCAAAAGCAGATGCGGAACTGAAAAAAGTAGAGGAGTACCAACAAAAATGGGGCAAAAATGTAGTGCCTTCTGAAACTAAAGTTAAGCTGGAAGTTTTGATGAATACCTTGGATATCAACTTCAAATTGTTGATTTTCTATACCATTATTGGAAGTTTATTATTGATTTTAGGTTTTGTAGAATTGTTTAAACCGAGCAAGATTCTTCACAATGTTGTAAAATCATTAATTTATATCGGAGCAGTTGGTTATATATTCCATTTCTTAGGTTTGGTAGGAAGATGGTACATCTCTGGTCATGCGCCTTGGAGTAACGGTTACGAAGCGATTATTTTTATCTCTTGGGTTGGGATTTCGGCAGGATTTGCTTTGTACAGAAATTCAAATACCTTGATTCCTGCAGCAGGATTCTTGGTGGCGGTGATTATGATGGGATTTGCGCACGGAGGTTCAGCGCTTGACCCGCAGATTACACCATTGGTTCCGGTTCTTAAATCTTACTGGTTGGTAGTCCACGTGGCCATCATCACATCCAGCTACGGATTCTTCTCTTTATCAATGTTGATTGCAATGATTTCATTGATTTTCTATGTGATTTCCAACAAAGAGACTTTCAAAAGACATAACGACACAACGTTGAAAGAATTAGCCATTGTAAGCGAAATGTCCCTTAATATCGGATTATTAGCCTTAACAATCGGAAACTTCTTGGGTGGAATCTGGGCCAACGAATCTTGGGGACGCTACTGGAGCTGGGACCCGAAAGAAACCTGGGCTTTCATTTCGATTATAATTTATGCGTTCGTAATCCATATGAGATTGGTTCCGGGATTGAGAGGCAGATATACTTTCCACGTGGTAACAATGTTCGCATTTTGTTCTATGGTAATGACCTATTTCGGAGTGAATTATTACTTGTCAGGATTGCACTCATATGCAAAAGGAGATCCCATTCCTTTGCCACTTTGGGTTTATATCAGCTTAGGTTATATGTTGGTGTTATCGATAGCTGCTTGGTTCAAGTATAAAAAACTGAATGAAAAGCAAGAGAAAAGAACACAAGTGGAACCATAAGTTTTATCAGATAAAATTAATTAGCCGGACTTTTAATTAGGTTCGGTTTTTTATTTTTTTTGTATTAAAATAAATAGTATATTTATGATATCAAATTAATATCAAATTAAATACTATGGAAAAAATTGTAAAACCTTTATCAGGCTTTCTGGCATTAGTGATCAGTCTTGTTCTCTTTGGATTAAGTATCTTTCTTGTTATCAGCGGAGCTAGCAATAATAATCCTCTTTCAGTGATTTTTGGAGTGCTTTCTTTTGTTGCATTTGTCTTTTTTCTGAAAGGATTGATGATTATTCAACCGAATCATTCAAGAGTGCTTAGTTTTTTTGGTAAATACGTTGGAACTGTAAAAGCTAATGGCCTATTTTTCATTAATCCCCTGTACTCAACACAAAGAATGAGTCTTCGGTCAGAAAATCTTCAGGGACAAACTTTGAAAGTGAATGACAAAATGGGAAATCCAATAGAAATTGGAGCTGTAATTGTTTGGAAAGTTGGCGATACTTACAAAGCAGCTTTTGATGTGGAGCGTTATATGGAATATGTGAGGATCCAAAGTGAGGCGGCAGTTCGACATTTGGCGGTAAGTTTTCCTTATGATAACCTGGAAGACGAAAAAGCTGAAATAACGCTTCGTGATGGTGGTGACAATGTTAATCATATTCTTGAAAAAGAATTGACAGACCGACTTTCAACTGCAGGAATTGTTGTTCAGGAAGCGAGAATCAGCCATTTGGCTTATGCATCAGAAATTGCAGGAGCTATGTTACAGAGACAGCAAGCAACGGCGATTGTAGCTGCTAGAGCAAAAATTGTTGAAGGTGCTGTTGGAATGGTGGATATGGCATTGAAAAAACTATCGGCAGAAAATATTGTTGAATTGGATGACGAAAGAAAAGCTGCAATGGTAAGCAATCTTATGGTTGTTTTATGTGGTGAAAAAGCGGCGCAACCAATCCTGAACGCCGGAACACTTTATAATTAATCCAAAAAAAGTATTGATGAAGAAGAGTTTTGTTTTACGATTGGATGATGAGATGTATAAATTACTGGAGAAATGGGCAGCAGATGAATTCCGAAGTGTGAATGGACAACTAGAGTATATTATCAATCAAAGTCTAATCAATTCAGGGAGAAAAAAAAATAAAACGGAAAACAAGTCAACGGATAAAAAATAAGGCAGTCGATTTTGACTGCTTTTTTATTGTAAAAATTTCTGAATGTAAATCTCTCTTTGATTTTCAGAAATTCCTAAAACCTTATGGATGTAATTATCCATCGAACCATATTTTTTATCAATCTCATCAAAAGCGGATTGTAGGTAGTCTCGTTCTATCCAACCCGTTTTTTCCAAAACACCGATGTCTAATTTAGGATAGATAAAGTGTAAGTTATTGGCAAGATCCAATCTTTTTTGAATGATTTTCTCACGAAAGTTGTTGGATTGTAAATATTCTTCAAAAATTACAGTATTATCAAATCTTAAAATTTTTAAGATTAATGCTGTTATCATTCCTGTTCTGTCTTTTCCAGCAGTGCAATGATAAAGAATAGGATGACCGGAATCCAGAATCTCAGTAATTATTTTCTTAATCACTTCTGGGTTTTCAGAAACATAATCCTTATAGAATTGTGTCATTCTTTTATTTGCATCCGCTTTATGAAATCGACCTTTTAGAACTTGCTTTTTGGCATCCTTCAGCTCTCCGTTTTCATCTTCGAAGGCAGGGTAATGTAGATAAGCTATATTTTTTGGTAATCGGTCTGGTGCCTTTTTTATTTCCTGCTGGGTTCTAAGGTCAATTATCTTGTTGATTTTTATATTCCCAATTTCACCAAAAGAAGATCTTCTGAGTTTATGAAGGTTTCCGCTTCTGTAAATCAAACTATCCTTTAGAATCTTTCCTTCTGAATTTTTAATTCCACCTAAATATCGGAAGTTATTAACCTTTTTTATTTTGATTTGATTTCTGTTGGAATAGGTTGAAAACTCTGCATTAGAATGGTAGGTTTTACAGGAAACAATGAACAATAGAATAAGAAAGAAGAAATATCTCATTAAATAAGAACGTTTTTTCAAACTTAAATATTTTTTTGAATTAAATAAAAATTCCTGCTAACTAAGCAGGAATTTTAGAAACAAAAATTATTGTTTTATAACTTTCTGAGTTTGGGATTTGCCATCTGCAAAATCTATTTTCATTAGATAGACACCGGATGATAATTTAGAAAGATCGATTTTTGTGGAATTATCTTCCAGTAATATTTTACCGTCCACATTATAAACAGAGACTTTGCTTACTTTGGCTGTTGTGCTGATGTTAATAAGATCTTTTACAGGGTTCGGATAAACGGATGTTTTTTGTACGTTGATATCATCAGTTCCTAGCTTGATCTGTGTGGAATAGATTGGACCATACCAAACACTGCTTTTGTCATCTGTACATTTTGATTTGACATAAGTTTCATAGATCCAATTAACGGTCAGGTCCGTTCTTGTATCTTTTGGATCGTTCTCTATGTCACGGTAAACTTCGGCTCCAGCTGTTGTGAATACATTTCTTCTTCCCCAAAGTGTTTGCCATTGGTTGGACGTTCCGGATTCTTTCCACTCCAGGTCAACAGTTGTATTTAACTGATTGGCTATTTTCAGATCATAAGGTGCAGCACAAATGATATCTCCGCTTTTCTGATTCTGGATGTACATAGAAATTGGGAAATAACCTTGCTGGCCAGTAAATACAGCTGTTGGAACATCAATTTTTATTGTGTGGGTTCCTGCTGCTAAATTGCCAAGGCTTACTTCACGATTCGGGATCACATCACCCGGACACCAGTTGTTCCAGGAGATCCAGCCTCTTAAAGTTTTTGCTGTCGTTCCATAGATCCCATTTCCTTGGGTATTATATTGTCTGTAATCTTCACAGTTTTTTCCACCAGGCATATATTGGCTTACCAGTTGGTCATCCAGATAGACATTATGTATCCTTTTTACATATTCTTCACCTCCGGAGTTTGAACCGTGGTTAGATGTACTTAAATGTAAAATGGCATTTGGAACCGCCTGATCAAGGGTGAAAGTGACCAATCTGGTAGTTTGTCCGGGTACATCCGTAGCATTATAATTATTCAGATTTTGACGATAGGAAAGTGGTAAGAAAAAGTTTTGGGAAGGTGTTACAGTTCCGCTGGTAACAAATTCCAGATTGCCGCGGAAAACATCTGTTCTGTCGGCACAACCTGCAACTTGCGTATTGGCCGCGGCAGAATATCCGTCTGCTCGGAACTCGATCCAGAAATCATATGTGGCGGATAGAACAATATCATGCAATATATTCGAAATATTATTTACCTGAAAGCTGTATGGAACCTGAGTCGGAGAAATATTTTTGTTCATGAAAGGTGTAATGAAACGTCCTATTTCGATACGTTTGATATCACTTTGATTATAAGTATAAGTCGTTGCACCTTTTGGTACAAGAACAAGATTAACACCTGCAAGTCTGTCGTAGTTGTCACAAGCGGCAATTAAAGTGATATTCATTTTTACACTGCTTCCTATAGATGCAATTTCTGAGTCGGTTAATTTTCTGGAAATTATATCTTGTTCATAAGCATGCAGACGGATTGCCCCAGCCGGAATTTGAGAATAAGCTTCTGCCGGCATAGTTTCCCCCTCTCCAAGATAGTGATACATACTATAGAAAGGAACGTCATTGAAAACTGAAACATTTTGAGCTCTTAAAAATGGTGCTATTGCAAGACCTGCAACAACAAATAGTAATTTTTTCTTCATATTAGATTATTATTACAACAAATTTAGAAAATCTTTACGAATAAAGACTTTTTGAATATTGTTTTTCTATATTTAATTTTTGTTTTTATCGATTATGTTAAGATTTTAATAATATCTGTTTTTGGTTTTCTTTTTTAATTTAAACTTGTGATTATCCTCGAAAAAAATTATCTTTAGAAAAAAAACAAATTATGATATACATTGGATTTATAGTATTTTTTGGACTGATCACATTGTTCGCTTCCTTCTTTACGGTAAAACAGGAAACAGCTGCAATTGTTGAACGGTTGGGGAAATTTCATTCTGTAAGACATGCAGGTCTTCATCTCAAAATTCCTTACATTGATCAGATTTCTAAAAGGATGAATCTTCGAATTCAACAGCTGGATGTGATGATCGATACCAAAACTTTGGACAATGTTTTTATTAAAATGAAAGTTTCTGTCCAGTATCAGGTTATCAGGACACAGGTTGGAGATGCTTATTATAGACTGGAAAATCCTGAGTCGCAAATTACTTCTTTCGTTTTCGATGTTGTGAGAGCAGAGGTTCCAAAACTGAAACTGGATGATGTTTTCGTAAGAAAAGATGATATAGCGGTAGCGGTAAAAGGTGAGCTCCAGGAGGCTATGAACAGTTATGGTTATGATATTATCAAAGCTTTGGTGACTGATATCGACCCGGATGAACAAGTGAAACATGCGATGAACAGGATCAATGCGGCAGAAAGAGAGAAAACAGCTGCGGAATACGAATCTGAAGCTCAAAGAATCAGAATCGTGGCAGTCGCAAAGGCAGAGGCAGAATCCAAAAAACTACAGGGACAAGGTATAGCAGACCAAAGACGAGAGATCGCAAAAGGACTGGAAGAATCAGTCAAAATGTTGAATAGCGTTCAGATAGAACCACACGAAGCTTCCGCCCTTATTGTTGTAACTCAGCATTATGATACATTACAATCTATTGGAGCAAACAATCGCTCAAATCTGGTTTTGCTGCCTAACACGCCAACCGCTGCAAGTTCAATGCTCAATGATCTGGTTGCTGCAATGGCAGTTTCCAAGCAGATAGATAATGTTGACAATCCTCAAAAACCTGACCGCCAAAATCCAAAATTTTTATAAAATGAAAGCCTGAATTATTCAGGCTTTTTTATTCATCGTCAGTATGAAATCCAATTGTTCTGACAGGTTCTTCTTTCGCTTTGTAAGCTTCAAGTTCTTGCTTTAGATCTTCGATTCTTCCTGCAAAACGGTCATAAGAATTATCTTCTGCTTCGGATAAAAATTCTTGAACATTATTGAGATATTCTCCGGTTAATTTAGAAGCAGATTCCTTTAGGCAAGCTTCCAAAACTCGTTGGCCGATCTGGATATTTTCAGTCTTATTTTTCAAATATAGGCTTCTGATTCTTTTCTTTAGACTTTGGGTGAAATCTATCAGCATCGTATTAGAGAAAACTTTCATTTTTTCAGCAGTCTCTTTCCAAAAAGGGATTTGATCCGCCTTATTATTCTCTAATATTTTTAACAAGGTTGCATTCTCATTCAGGTTTTTTGTCATGTTAAAAAGAAGCATTTCTGCGCGTTCCTGCTTGTTGGGTGGAAAAACAGGAATCAAAACATCAAACCTTCCCGGCGCAAGGATCTCGGATTCTATTCCAATCAATTCCTTTGCAGAACCGATCATGAGGATATTTTCTTTTTCGAATTTTTCGATGTTGTGAAGTGTGCTTTCTTTGACATCTTCATAATCATGATTGATGATTTGGTTTTCCTGTCTTTGCATCATTATTTCATCAAAATTTTCAAGAAACAATACAGCTTTCTCTTTTTTGAACATTTGGGAGAGATACTCTTCAAAATTTGTTCTTTTGTCAGTCATTAGAATCGATTTCAATTGAGATTTTCGGATCTCAAAAAAATCAAAACCAATCATTTCTGCAATTTTCTTGGCCCAGAAAATCTTTCCACTTCCAGGAGGTCCATAAACAACAATTCCGGCTGCTTTCTGGATTCCCCAGTTTTCTGCTTGTTTCGGATTAAGAAAAGGCTCCAGCATATCTGAAATATAGAAAAATAAGTCTCTATAACCAATAAAATCTCTTTGTTTAAGTTCCGTTTTATCTCCAAAATAATTATAAACGAACTGATAATTTCCACCAAGTTTGTTATCTATATTAAATGTCGATATTGACGATTTGTAGATGCCGTTGTCATAGATATTTGGAAATTGATTCAGGATGATTTCCTCGATTTTTTCTTTGGGCTGATGGATTTTTTTTGAGATGTCATCCACTGTTTTTTCAATGTTCAGGTCTTCATCGTATTTTTTTAGAAATTCCTTATTTTCTGTGGCAAATTTTTCAAAATTTGAAGTAATATTGAGATTCGGGGAAAGACAATCAGAAATCTCAAGATCAAAATCCTGAATGAACTGTTTTATGCTTTCTTCTGAAACGTCCAGTTTTTTAGAAAATTCGGTGATATTTTGAATCATTTTTAAAATGTTTTTATGAATTTAAACAAAAACCGTACAAATCAAAGTAACAATCTTGTAAAGAATCAGACTCGTATATAAAATATTTCTATGGGAAAAATTTTGGAAGTAAAAAATTTGACCAAAAAATTCAAACACATTGTGGTCAACAATATTTCCTTCGATGTAGAAAAAGGCAATGTTTATGGTCTTCTAGGCCCGAATGGAAGTGGGAAGTCTACCACTTTTGGAATGTTGCTGTCTACGATCAACCCAACTTCCGGCAGCTGGAAATGGTTTGGAAAAGAAGGGACGGATACAAGCACGCTCAAAAAAATCGGTGCGATCATAGAGCAGCCCAACTTTTATCCTTACCTGAGTGCTGAAAAAAATCTGCAGATCGTTGCCACGATCAAAGAGATCCCTTACTCAAGAATTGATGAGGTTTTGGAAGTAGTTAGGCTTTTGGAAAGAAAAAAAGATGCATTTAAAACTTATTCTTTGGGAATGAAACAACGTTTGGCAATTGCTTCGGCTTTGTTGGCGGATCCTGAAGTTTTGATTCTGGATGAACCTACAAACGGATTGGACCCGGAGGGAATTATCCAGATTCGTGAGATCATCAACAAAATTGCAAAATCAGGAACGACAATTATTGTAGCAAGTCACCTTTTGGATGAGATAGAGAAAATCTGTTCTCATGTTATCGTTCTAAAGCAAGGAACTGCGATCTATTCTGGTTCTGTAGATGCCATGAGCAATACGGAAGGATTCTTTGAACTGAAGGCGGATAACTTTTCTGAATTGATTTCTGCTTTGAAATCCTTCGATATTTTCTCTTCTGTGAAAGAGCAAGGTAATCTTATCATAGCTCAAATCTCAACGGATATTTCAGCCTCGGAACTCAATAAAAAATTATTCGAAAAAGGAATTGCTCTTTCTCATCTTCAGAAGAAAAAAGAAAGCCTCGAAACTCAATTCCTAGAACTTGTAAAACAAAATAACTTATGATACGCCTTTTAAAATTAGAATATCTTAAAAATCTGAATTATACACCATTTAAGATTTTTGTAGGATTGTACTTTGTTATTCTTGTGGTTTTGCTATTTATTGGCTTGGTTGATTTTGAGCTTTTTGGTCAGACAATCAATCTGAAAGACCAGGGAATGTATGATTTTCCGGGTGTTTGGAATTTCACAACGTATATTATTGGTCTACTCAAGATTTTTCTGGGTTGTATTATTGTCTTTTCGATTTGTCAGGAATTCAGTAACAGAATGTTTAAACAAAATGTTATAGATGGATTAAGCAGAGAAGAGTTCATTGCTTCCAAGCTTTTGACAATTTTGGTGTTCACTACTTTTTCTACGGTTTTGGTGTTTGTAATGGCTTTTGTTTTGGGTAAAAGTTATTCTGCAACCCAAGATGGTGACTTGATTTTCAAAGAAGTATATTTTATTTTCAATTACTTTTTGAAATTATTTACATTCTTTTCTTTTTTGATGTTTTTGTCAATCCTATTTAGAAAATCGATTTTTGTATTTCTTGGATTTTTTATCATTGCAATAGGAGAGGGAATTCTAAGATTTATAGAAAAAATTACTTTCATAAGTAATGTCAAAAATCAATTGGAAAGAGAAAAGCTGATGCTAAGCCATACTTCTGTAACAGATTATCTACCTTTGGAAAGTATGTCCAGATTGATTCCATCACCTTTAATTAGAACTAAATTAGCTCAACTTTTAGGTGCTGAATTCAAGTTCGTGTATCCTTGGGATAGTGTTATAGCGTGTGTTATTTGGTCTTTGATTTTCATAATTGGAAGTTATTTTGTTCTAAAGAAAAAAGATTGGTAGATTTTGCTTTAATTAATTTTTGTAAAATATTAAAAAATAGTATTTTATTTAATTTATTTAAAGTTAATTTTAGATTATTTTCAATTTTATATTGAACCTGTTTTAACCATCGAATTGATTTTTGATGGTTTTTTTATTTTTTGTAGATTTATATCTACAAAAATCCCTTAAAATAAGGCTTTTTATGATGTTTTTTTTAACCCAATTTTAACGTTTAATGTATTGATTTTAACAATAAAACGGATAATTTTGTAGCAATGGATTTTAGATTTGTCATAGTTGTATTTAGCCTTGTTTTTTCTTCACAGTTTTTGACTGCGCAAAAAAGCTACAATGCTCTTGTCTATGAAGGAAACAAAAAATTTGATGCCAAAGAGTATAATGCTTCTTCCGGAAAATATCTGGAAGCAATTGCTGAAAAAAATAGTAATTATACAGCCCATTATAATCTTGGAAATGCTTTGTTCAAAAGTAAAAAGTATGAAGAGGCAACAGCAGAATATGAAAAAGCTGCAAAGTTGACAAAAAGCAAATATGAGAAAGCTGCCGCAATATACAACCAAGGAAATGTGCAGATGCAATCCAATAATCCTGATAAAGCAGCTGAGCTGTATAAACAGGCTTTGAAGCAGGATCCTTACAACGAGGCAATCAGAAAGAATTATGAGATCGCCATGTTGAAAGATAAAGAGAAGAAGGATAAACAAAAGCAGAAACAGGACCCTAACAAAGGCAAAGGAGACGGAAAGGATCAGAAAAATAAAGATCAAGGCGATAAGGGAAATCAGAAAAAGGATCAACAGAACGGACAAGGAGACAATAAAAAAGGGGAAGATCAAGGAAAACCTGACCAACCTAAAAAACAGGAGAATAAAATACCTGAAGAAGCAGAAAAAATGATCCTGCGTGATATAGAAAACCGCGAAAGAGAGACTGCAAGAAGAATTTTAAATAAAAGAGCCAATTCGATGCCGCAAAGCAACGAAAAGGATTGGTAAATGATAAGAAAAAATTTATACATATTATTCACATTAGCATCGGTTTTCTCGTTTGCTCAGGTCAATCTTTACTCTGAAATTAGTACAAAGGAAAGTAGAGTGGATTCTCCTCTTGTTTTCACGGTCGTGTTGGAGATTTTTGGTGAAGACCTTGTTCAAGAAACGCCGGTAAAGCTTCCTGATTTCTCAAAATTCAATTACGAATATGCATCAGAACAGAATACGTTTATTGATCCCGTAAAAAAGATAAGGATCAATCAAATGGTTTATCAGTTTGCTCTTGACCCTAAACAAGCGGGAAATATCAAAATAGGCTCTGCTTTGGTAAAAGTCAATGGGAAGATGTATAAAACAGAACCTATCGATATTGTGGTTAAAGAAGCAGAAAAGAAACCTTTAGCTTCCATCAACCCGATTAAAAATATGTATCTCAACCTTCAGGTAGAAGAGAAAGAGGTTTATAAAGATGAGCCTGTTGTTGCAGTTCTTAAAGCGTTTTGCAGGAATATCTCAGGTTTTCGCCATTTGGAAACATCTAAGTTTGGCTACAGCAAAAATTTTGTCATCAGGTCGATTGCTAATTTTGATGAGTCGATAGAGGATTCTGAGAATAACTACTCCTCTCAAGTTGTTGGTATGTTCGTCATTGTTCCGAAAGTCGCCGGAGTAATGGATATCCCTGGAGCTGAAGTTCCTCTGGCCGGACATAAAGGAAGTCTTGTTTCCAACAAGGTGAAGATTAATGTCAAAAAACTACCGGAAGGCGCACCGGAAAGTTTCAAGGAAGCGGTTGGTAAATATGATGTCAAAGTTGAATTGATTGATAAGAACAAAGAAAATTTTGAGATCAATAAAGCATTTAATGTTGCTGTAAAAGTTAGTGGAAATGGGAATCTTTCACCATCGATCCTGCCTAGGATCCTGCCTTCTTCGGATTACGAAGCTTTTGAACCAAAAATCGTTAATAATTCTAAGGCAACAAGTGATGGAATTGAAGGTGAAATAGAAGCACAATATGTGATTATCCCTAAGAAAAGAGGCGATATCAAGATCACAACAGAAGATTTTTCTTATTTTGATCCAAAACAAGAGAAGTATGTGGAGTTGGGCGCTAAGTTTTTAGCACTCAACACTGTTAATGCTCAGGATATTGCTAATGCAAAAACGACTTTACAAAGAGTCAATGAATATACGAATAATGTTTTGGAAAAGGTGGATTCACCTGTGATCAATACAAAAAATCTTCAAATAAAAGAACACAAAACAGTTAATTGGTTTGGTATCGTCGGAAACCTTTTGATTATTGGATTCGGCTCACTTTTCTTCGTTTATTTTAACAAAAAATATAAAGATAAAAAGAAAAAAGAACTGGAAAAGAAAAATACAACTCTTGATCCAATCGTAACGATCGAAGAAACTGAGGCTTTGATTAGAAATAAAAACCATTTTTTTGATTCTGATTCTCATTTTAATTATTTGAAAAAAATGATTGATGAAGGTTCTACAGATAGGTTTTTTAGCGCTTTTGAAGAATTAAGATCTGAGGCAGATATTTTTTCTAATGACAAATTCTCAATGGACTTTTTGAGTCACTTGAAATCAGATGTTGGTCAGATTCAATATGAAAAATATAATGAATTGATTGCTAAAGTCAATATCGAGAAATATTCTCCTTTCTCTTCTAAGGAAAAACAAACAGAAATTTTAAACGATGCAAAGGCGATTTATAAATTGCTTTAAAGAATTGTCAAAAATATTTTATAATTTTGCGAAATCTTTAAAATGGAATTATGGAATTTTTTGAAGGGTTTTCTATAAAGGAAACGATGACTGCTTTTATGGTCTTGTTTGCCGTGATCGATATTTTGGGCTCTGTTCCCATTATTGTTTCGCTTCGTCAGAAATTTGGTAAAATCGAATCAGAAAAAGCTGCAATTGTAGCCGGATTACTCATGATCTCATTTCTTTTTATCGGAGATAAAATTTTGAAATTCATTGGGGTAGATGTCAATTCCTTTGCGATTGCAGGAGCTTTCGTTATTTTCATTATTGCGATTGAAATGATTCTTGGAATAGAAATTCATAAAACCAATCAGCCACAGGCCGCTTCAATTGTCCCGATTGCATTTCCATTGATTGCTGGAGCCGGGACTTTGACCACCACTTTATCATTAAGGGCAGAATATCACGATATCAATATCATTTGTGGAATTATACTCAATACGATGTTTGTATACTTGGTTTTGAAGATCGCACCTTGGATAGAGAGAAAAATGGGAGAAGGTTCTTTGCAGGTTTTGCAAAAAGTTTTCGGAATTATCCTTTTGGCTATCTCTATTAAATTATTTACCGCTAACTTTGCACAACTGTTTCAGAATTACATTCACTTTTAATATTATTAGAAAATGAAGACATTTTATAAGGTATTCTTAATTCTTTTTATCATTTTTATCGGTATCAATGTTTATGCAATAGATTGGCGTTCGGGATTTTTTGATGATGAAAATACCAAATTCATATTCTCTATTTCATCGGGAATTTTAGGAATTATCATAGTTTATATTCTGCATACTTGGAGTAAGTTGGCGGAGAGAAAATAATAAAAAACGCTTCAGAATTTCTGAAGCGTTTTTATTTTTATTAATTCAAATCTTGAAGCGCATTTTTCAAAAACTGAATACTTGTTTTATTGATTTTGGGCTGGGTTTGCACATTGTCCCATTGCGACAGGATTTCCTCGACCAGTTCATCTTCACATTCATACTTATCTTCATCATCAAACATGACGGTCGTTGCAAAATGGATCAATTCTTCTTTGCTTACTTCATCAGAAAGAAATCTTTCACAGATCTTTATCAATTCTACTCGTGTTATAATCATATTTTGTTTTCAGATAATATTTACAAAGATAGACTTTTAGGTCTTCTAGTTGCCAGTTGACTTTGTTATATAAAAACAGATTAATTCAAGATTAATTATCTATCATAAAGCTTCTCATACAACGTGATAAAATGCTCTTTCACCGCTTTTCTTTTCAATTTTAGAGTAGGAGTAAGAAGTCCATTATCTTCGGTCCAGATTTCCGGAGTTAATTCAATTTTTTTGACTTGTTCCCATTTGCCGAGATGTTGGTTTATTTTCTCAATTTCTTTTTCGATCTCAGATTTCAATTCCTTAGATTGGGCAATGTCTTCAAGAGAAGTTCCAACATTGGTATTATTTTTTGAAGCCCAATTTTTAGCATAATCAAAATCAGGTTGAATGAGTGCTGTCGGCATTTTCTCCCCATCACCAACAACCATGATCTGCTCGATGAATTGAGATGCTTTTGCCAGATTTTCGATCACTTGAGGTGCAACATATTTTCCACCGGAAGTTTTGAACATTTCTTTTTTTCTATCAGTAATGGAAAGAAAATTATCTTCATCCAAAATTCCAATGTCACCAGTTTTGAAGTAACCATCTTCTGTGAAGATTTCTTTTGTTTTTTCTTCGTCTTTGTAATAACCTTGCGTCACCGTCGGACCTTTTACTGTGATTTCGCCATCTTCCTGGATTTTAACATCGATATTTTTGATCGGTCTTCCAACAGAACCGATTTTTGTAAATTCAAAACTGTTGACTGCAATTACCGGAGAAGTTTCGGTCAATCCGTAACCTTCCAAAATCGGAATTCCTGCAGCATGAAACATCGTGTTCAATCGTTTTGATAATGCAGCTGAACCTGAAACCAACGTTATGAGATTTCCTCCCAAACCTTCTCTCCATTTGCTGAAAACGATTTTATCCGCAATAATATGAGCCAAAGATTTTGAACTACCCAATTTATAGTTTTCAGCAACTTTCAAGGACCAAAGGAAAATTTTAGCTTTTATTCCGCCGGATTCTGTCCCTCTTTTATAAATCGCATCATAGACTTTTTCCACCATTCTCGGAACAACCGTCATATATTGCGGTTTTACTTCTTTCAGATTTTCGCTAAGTTTCTCATTACTTTCAGCAAAATACATAGAAATTCCGTTGGTTGTGAAAAGATATAGAATCATCCTTTCGTAAACGTGACAAAGCGGAAGAAAACTTAAAGCTTTGTTTTTGGAATCTTTGTGCGGGATTCTGTCTTCGCAACCAATTACATCAGAAACGATGTTTTTGTGCGTCAGCATTACACCTTTCGGTTTTCCTGTCGTTCCGGAAGTATAAATGATCGAAGCCAGGTCATCCTCAGAAATTGAAGCTTTGATAGAATCAACTTGCTGTTGATTATCGTTTTCTTTTCCCAAATCAAAAAGTTCTTTCCAGTTTTTGGCATTATCAACTTTATCAAATGTAAAAATCTCCTGTAAATCTGGTAATTGACTTTTAACCGAATTGATTTTCTCAAATAATTTTGCATCCGAAACAATACAGATCTTAGAATCCGAATTTTCCAGGTTATAAACACAATCTTCAGCCGAAATAGAAGGATAAATCGGAACGGTTACAATACCAATTTGCAAAGCAGCTTGGTCAAAAAAACACCATTCGACTCTATTGTTAGACGACGTGATAGCAATTTTATCTCCTTTTTTTAGTCCATATTTTAGTAAAGCTCTAGATAGTTGGTTTGTGATTTTGATATAGTCGTCCGTTGAGATTTTCTCCCATTTTCCGTTTCTTTTGTCACAGATAAAATCATCTTTTTCGAAATTAGCTTTCGAATAATAAGGAATATCGAAGATTCTTTTTACTTCCATTTTTCTGATACGATTTTTAAACCATCGTTTAACGCAAATATAAATAAATATGAAAAACCTTCAGAAAAAAAGCTATCCATTGGATAGCTTCAGGTTATTCTTTGTACATTCTGTCGTATAGATCTTGGAATTCCGCTTTAATAGCCTTCCTTTTCAGTTTAAGTGTTGGTGTCAGAAGTCCATCATCTATTGTCCAGACTTTTGGGGTCAATTCAATCTTTTTTATTTGTTCCCATTTTCCAAGATGTTGATTGATTTTCTCAATTTCCTGTTCTATTCTAGATTTAACAGCAGGATTTGCGGCAATTTCTTTTGGCGAATCAATGATTTTCACATTATGTAATTCTGCCCAATTTTTAGCAAAGGCAAAGTCAGGTTGAACCAATGCACAAGGCATTTTCTCACCATCGCCAACAACCATGATTTGTTCAATGAATTTCGAAGCTTTCGCAAGATTTTCGATAACCTGAGGTGCTACAAATTTACCGCCGGAAGTTTTGAACATTTCTTTCTTTCTGTCCGTTATGAAAAGGAAATTATCCTCATCCAAGTGCCCAATGTCACCTGTCCTGAAATAACAGTCATCGGTAAAAGCTTCTTTGGTTTTTTCCTCGTCACGGTAATAACCTTCAAAAACAGAAGGCCCTTTTACAACAATTTCTCCGTCAGATTCAATTTTAACTTTGACGTTTTCCAACGGAATACCAACAGAGCCAGCTTTCACCTTTCCGAATGCATTCACGGAAATAACAGGCGAAGTTTCCGTCAGACCATAACCTTCCAAAATCGGAATTCCTGCAGCGTGGAACATATTGTTCAATCGTTTTGATAAGGCAGCAGAACCGGAAACCAAAGTAATCAGATTGCCGCCCAGACCTTCTCTCCATTTTTTGAAAACCAGTTTGTCAGCAATCGTGTGCATAAAAGATTTTGGTTGTCCTAATTCATATTTTTCTGCGATGCCTAATGACCAAAGGAAAATTTTCGATTTTAACCCGCCTGCGGCAGTTCCTTTATTATAAATAGAATCGTAAACTTTTTCTACCAATCTCGGAACGACCGTCATATATTGAGGTTTCACTTCCTTTACATTTTCCCCGATTTTCTCAATGCTTTCCGCAAAGTAAATGGAAATTCCATTACTTAGATAGAGATAGAAAATCATTCGTTCGAAAACGTGACAAATCGGAAGAAAGCTCAAAGCTTTGACTTCTTTGTAATCCAGGCCTTTTTCTTTTGGGATTCTCGGTGTACTTGCAGTGACATTAGCAACCAGGTTGTTGTGTGTCAATTGTACACCTTTTGGTTTTCCTGTCGTTCCGGAAGTGTAAATGATTGTTGCCAAATCTTCTGGGTTGATTGCTCTTGCCAAATCATCTACTTCAATTTGTGTCGCATCATTTTCGCCAAGGTCAAGAATCTCGTTCCAGTTGGGTGCACCGTCAATCTCATCAAAGGTAAAAATTCCTACCAAAGAAGGGATATTTGGTTTTGCGTTCGTCAGTTTTTTGTAAAGGTCGGCGTCGGACACAAAACAATATTTGATTTCGGAATTATTGAAAATATAAACATAATCTTCCTCAGATATTGTAGGATAGACGGGAACGGTAACCACGCCAATCTGCGAAATTCCCAGATCCATTACAGCCCATTCTGTTCTGTTGTTAGAAGATATAAGACCGATTTTGTCGCCAGGTTTGATTCCGAGTTTCAAAAGTCCTCTCGAGATTTTATTCCCTTGATTGATAAACTCAAGCGTTGATGTTTTATTCCAAATTCCATTTTTTTTCGTCACAAGACAATCTTCTTTCGGAAATTGTTCCATTGCCAGAGCAGAAAAATCAAATATTCTTTTAACGTTCATAAAATATCTTTATTAATAAATTATTAAAATTGAGTTTACATTATCGTAAATATAATTTTTTTTTCTAAGATAACAAAATATGGCATTTCGCTTTGATTTTTTGTTAAAAAGTTTATATTTACGAACGAAAAATATAATTAAAAACCACATGGATTTCAATCTTACAGAAGAACAACAGATGATTCAACAGGCCGCAAGAGATTTTGCAAACGCAGAACTTTTGGAAGGTGTTATAGAAAGAGATAATGAACAGAAATTTCCTTACGATGCTGTTAAAAAGATGGGCGAAATGGGATTTTTGGGAATGATGGTTGACCCAAAATACGGTGGTGCTGGTCTGGATAGTGTTTCTTATGTTTTAGCGATGGAAGAAATTGCAAAAATTGATGCATCCGCAGCCGTTGTAATGTCGGTAAATAACTCATTGGTTTGTGCAGGCTTGGAAAAATTCTGTAATGAGGAGCAAAAAATGAAATACCTTAAACCTCTTGCGAGTGGGGAAGTAATTGGAGCTTTTGCTCTATCTGAGCCGGAAGCTGGTTCTGATGCTACTTCTCAATCAACAACTGCCGAAGACAAAGGTGATTATTACTTGTTGAACGGAACCAAAAACTGGATTACCAACGGAGGAAATGCAACTTATTATATCGTCATTGCGCAAACTCATCCTGAGAAAAAACATAAAGGAATCAATGCTTTTATTGTTGAGAAAGGCTGGGAAGGTTTTCAGGTTGGAAAGAAAGAAGATAAATTAGGAATCCGTGGAAGTGACACGCATTCTTTGATGTTTACCGATGTGAAAGTTCCTAAAGAAAATAGAATTGGAGACGATGGTTTCGGTTTCGCTTTTGCGATGGCTGTTTTGAATGGTGGTAGAATCGGGATTGCTTCTCAGGCTTTGGGAATTGCTTCCGGTGCTTATGAATTGTCTTTGAAATATGCGAAAGAAAGGAAATCATTCGGAACAGAAATTATCAATCATCAGGCAATTGCTTTCAAATTGGCGGATATGCATACCAACATTATGGCTGCAAGAATGTTGATTTACAAAGCAGCTGCTGAAAAAGATGAAGGTAAAGATATCTCAGAAAGTGGTGCAATGGCCAAATTGTATGCATCTCAGGTTGCTATGGATACGACGGTAGAAGCGGTTCAAATCCACGGTGGGTACGGTTATGTGAAGGAATATCATGTTGAAAGAATGATGCGTGATGCGAAAATCACTCAGATTTACGAGGGAACTTCGGAGATTCAAAAGATTGTGATTTCCAGAGCAATATCGAAAAAATAATTTTATATCTTTATTTCTCAAAATAAATCGATTATGAAATATCTTTGGATGACTTTAGCCGTAATATTTTTATTCTTAGGCGTTTTTGTTTGGTGGAAATATTATTTCGTTTTTGGAGAAGGTGTAAAATCCGGTTATCTTAATTATGCGGTCAACAAAGGAAATGTGTTCAAAACCTACGAAGGAAAACTGATTCAGGAGGGATTTGGAGCAGCAAAACCCGGAGCGCCGATTGGAAGTAACCAGTTTGAGTTTTCGATACAAGATGAAGCGGTTTTCAAACAATTGGAAATGAATAGCGGAAAATATTTCGATTTACATTACAAAGAATATCACGGAACTTTGCCTTGGCGTGGAAACACGGTTTACGTTGTAGACAAAGTTTTGAGTATGAAATAATTAATATTAAAAATCATATAAAACCTTTCAATTTTGGAAGGTTTTTTTGTTGAATTAAGGATTAAAACTACGGATTCTGTAAATTTGTTTTAAAATCAAATATCATTTATAATTAAATGTCGGAATTAAAAAAAATCAGGGAAAAACAAAATCTAACTCAGGAAGAATTGGCTGAAAAGTCGGGACTTTCTGTTAGAACAATTCAACGGATTGAAGCCGGGACAGAACCAAAGGGTTATACTTTGAAAACTCTGGCTTTTAGTCTTGATGTTTCTGAAAATGATTTGTTGACGCCTATTATTCTGATAGAAGAATCTGCTGTAGAAAATCCAATTGTTGAAGAATCCATTTTAATAATAGAAAATGAGCCAATTGAAAATTGGACTTTAATCAAAATCATCAATCTTTCTTCGCTTCCGTTATGTTGGTTTCCGATTGCCAATTTTCTGCCACCTTTATTGATAATGTTGATTTCAAAACAGAAGTCTCCAATCATCAAACAAATTATTTCGCTTCAGATTATTTTGGCGATTATTGCTCCAATTATTTTTATGCTAGTGGTTATTTTAAAGCTCGGAAAAGAGTCTGTAATGGTAACAATTATTGTATTAATCTTAGCTGATATTTACATCATTCTTAGAAACGCTTATCAATTAGATAAAAAACAAAGCCTTTATTATAAGCTGAATTTCAGTATTTTATAATCCTGTCAGCCAATTGTCGGGTTATTGTCGGGCTAAATTTTTGACTTGAAATCAATTAAATCTGAACCTTTGTCAAAAATAAAACAATGAAAAAACAATTCGGATTTATCTTCCTTTTTCTATTCCTTTCTATCGGAAATCTGAAAGCTCAAATCGACAAAAATTCACCTTTATTTCTTGAACTCAAAAAGCAGGATAGTATTTTCTTTGAACGTGGATTTAATAATTGTGATATCGTATATCTTGAGAAATCAGTAGATGATAATCTGAAATTCTACCACGATAACGGCGGTTTTCAAGACAAAAAGTTATTCTTGGAAAGAACGAAACAAAATATCTGTGGAAACCCAAATCAAAAGTCAATCCGAAAAGTCATTGAAAACAGTTTAGAGGTTTTTCCTTTGTACAATAATGGCAAATTGTACGGCGCAATACAATCTGGAGAACACAGGTTTTATATTCGTGAAAAAGGAAAGCAAGATGCTTTAGGCGGTCAGGCAAAATTCACTACAGTTTGGACAAAGAAAGATGGAAATTGGATTATGAGTGATATTTTGAGTTATGACCACGGCGATGCCAAACTAGACGAAAATGATAATGGCATTGAACAACTATTAAAAGATAACAACATTCCGACTTTAGGATTAGGTTTGATTGAAGATGGAAAATTGACAAAAATAAATGTTTACGGAACTCAAGATGGCAAAACTTCCGCAGCTTATAACAGTCTTTTCAATGTCGCATCTTTAACGAAACCGGTAACAGCAATGACAGTTTTACGTTTGGTAAGTCTTGGGAAATGGAATCTTGATGAACCGCTGGACAAATATTGGATTGATCCGGATATTGCGAAAGATTCCCGTCATAAAAAGCTGACAACAAGATTGGTGTTAAGTCATCAAACAGGATTTCCCAACTGGCGTTGGATGAGTAAAGATAATAAACTCAATTTCGAATTCGAGCCAGGAACAAAATATCAATATTCAGGAGAAGGTTTTGAATATCTGAGAAAAGCAATCGAAAATAAATTCCATAAAAGTCTGGAAGAATTGGCTAAAGAATTTGTTTTTCAACCTTTGGAAATGAATGACACTAGTTACATTTGGAATGATAAAAAAGATGCTGACAGAATTGTTATTGGTTATGATATTAACGGAAGATCTTATGATATTGTGAGGAATAAAACCGCCAATGCAGCAGATGATTTGACAACGACTGTGGAAGATTATGGGAAATTTTTGGTTGCGATTATCAATAATGAGTTGTTTTCGCCTTCGGTCTTTGAAGCGATGAAAACCAAGCAAGTTGAAACCAAAAAGAACAAATATTTCGGACTGGGTTTTGAAATTTATGACTTAGGAGAAGGGGAATTCGCGTTTTCACACGGTGGTGCTGATAAAGGTGTCAATACAATTGCTTTCATTTTACCAAAAACTAAACAAGGCTTAATCATTTTCACTAATGTGGATGATGGTCATAAAATTTACCGCCAGCTTATCAAAAAATATCTTGGAGATAAGGGCGAAAAAATCATTGATATTGAAACAAAATAAAATCAAAAATAAATTAATTACAGTTAATAATTTTTAATTGTAATTAATTTTGTTACAATTAAAAAATTGTTTTAACTTTGCACCGTTATGAACAACACGAGATTTGCAACCGCGATACATATTTTGACCCTTCTTGCGAAAGATTCGCAGGAATGGTTGACGTCTGATTGGATTGCCGGAAGCGTGAATGTCAACCCCGTGATTGTCCGTAAAGAATTGATTAACCTCAAAAAATCCGGCTTAATAGAAAGCAGACAAGGAAAAGTAGGAGGTGTTAGAATTGCTAAAAATCCTGAACAAATCAATATTTCTGATATCTACGAATCTGTAAAAAACACAGAAGTTCTAGGAAAGAAAAATCAAAATCCTAATCCTCTTTGTAATATTGGGAAAGATATCAATAAGAATCTGAGTCTTTTATTCAATGACACGGATGATTTGGTTCTTCAGTTTTTAAAACAGAAGAATCTGTCGGACTTTAGTAATCAATTCATTTAAAAATTTTTAGTACAAAATGTAACAAAATATATTACAATTAATTTAAATTATAAAAAAATGAGTAAAGTAGCAGTAATCGGAGCAACAGGATTCGTGGGAAAACAAGTTGTTAATGAGTTATCAAACAGAGGTTATGTTGTAATTGCCATCGCAAGAGACAGCTCAAAAGTGGAAACGAAAGATAACGTAATTGCAACAAGCGCAGATGTGAACGATATAGATGAATTAGCAAAAGTACTTGAAGGAAGCGATGCGGTAATCAATACATTCAACGCAGGTTGGACAAACCCGAATCTCTATGACGACTTTTTAAAAGGTTCTAGAAATATCGAAAAAGCTGTTGAAAAATCAGGCGTGAAAAGATTTATTACAGTTGGTGGTGCGGGAAGTTTGTTCATCGACGGAAACCAATTGGTAGACGGTCCGGATTTTCCAGCAGAGATAAAACCGGGTGCTACTGCTGCAAGAGATTATTTAAATGAAATCAAAAAAAATGAAACTCTAGATTGGACATTCTTCTCCCCAGCAATTGAAATGCATCAGGGAACTGCCGGCGTTAGAAAAGGTACTTACAGAACGGCTTTGGAAAATCCGGTTTTCAATGAAGAGGGAAGAAGCATCCTTTCCGTGGAAGATGTTGCGGTTGCTTTGGTGGATGAGTTGGAACAAAATAATTTTGTGAAACAACGTTTTACCGCAGCTTATTAGAATTCAGTTTTATATAAAAAGTAAACCCTTTCGATAAATGAAAGGGTTTTTTATGTTTTTTTAATCGAAGTCTGATGTCTAATGTCTAGGAATCTACTTCTCATAAACCAAATATCCGTAAGCAGGTAAATTAACATCGGAACCTTTGATGAATTCTGCTTTACTATTCGTGAAAACATTCTTATAACTTCCCACCGAATTATCATCTTCCAATTTGAAATTAACAGCATCTTTTGATGTATTAATTAAAACTAAAGCTTCACGTTCTCCATTTTTTCTAAGATAAGCCAAGATTTTATCATTCGAAGTTGTGTTAATCCAAAAAGTTGTAACGGCAGGGTCACCACCTCTTAAGGCGGGATTTTCAGATTTCAAAGCAAATAATGTTTTATAAAAATCTTCCAATTCATATTTTCCGTTCCAAGGAATAGGGTCTTTCTCAAAGAATTCCAGACGTTTGGTTTTCATTGGCAATTCCTGACCATTGTAGAGTAGAGGAACACCATTCCAAGTTGCAGAGAAAACGGCTAAAGCTTGTGCGAAATCTCCATATTTTTCATACTCGGTTCCGTTCCAGGAATTTTCATCATGATTGCTGGTGAACCAAGCTCTCATTGAGTTATCTCCAATTTTTGAGTATTGCTCCAAAAGATTTTTGAGGTCAGAAAGCGGAAGGTTTTTCTTGTAAAAATCTTCGGAAAGATGCATCCATTTCCAGCTGTAACTTGCATCGAAAACTTTTCCATAATCCGGATTTTCCAACTCATCAAATTCTCCTAAAAAGAAAAGCGGTTTCAGTTTCTCTACTTCAGGTCTTGCCTGTTGCCAAAAATCCACTTCTACCCAACTTGCCAGATCGCAACGAAATCCATCGATGTTAGTTTCTCTTACCCAATATTTCATGGCGTCTATCATTGCCAGACGCATTTCTTTATTAGAATAGTCCAGTTCTATGATATCGTCCATTCCACTGGCTTTATGGAAACTTCCGTCAGGATCTTTCAGATACCAATCGGGATGAGATTTTGTCCAGACGTGGTCCCAGCCGGTATGATTGGCAACCCAGTCGATGATCACTTTGAATCCCATTTTGTGAGCTTCATTTACCAAATGTTTGAAATTCTCCAAAGTTCCAAATTCAGGATTGATGCTTGTATAATCGTAAGCAGCATACTGGCTGCCCAAACTTCCTTTTTTGTTGAGTTGGGCGATAGGTGTAATTGGCATAAACCACAATGTCTTAACGCCCATTTTTTTTAGTCTCGGAAGCTCTTTTTCAAATGCCGCAAAAGTACCTTCCTGCGTATATTGTCTTACATTAACTTCATAGATATTGGTCGTACGTTTCCATTCTTGTGGGTTTTCCATAGTATGATTCTGGGTTTTACATGATAATAATAATGCGGCGATTGCCGGTAAAAGAATCAGCTTTTTCATTGCTAAATTTTAAAGTCTATGTTGTAAATGTAATGAAAATAAAAAAGCCCGAAAAATTCGGGCTTGTTAATATTTTATAAATGTTCCTTTAATCCTCGTCGTCTTCTTCGAAAACGTCATTGTATCCTTCGTCTTCGTCATCATCGTTGTAGTCATCATCTTCATCTTCGAAACTTGTTTCTTTGAATTCTGAGTCAAAATCTACAAAATCATCATCCAAAAATATGGCAGATTTTTTAGAAGATCTACCATTGTCACTTCCATTTTTGCTTGGCGCTTTCAATGGTACATTCCCGAATCTGTAAACTGTAAGGGGATAATTGACAGCCGTTTTTTCATCTACGATTTCCAATAATTCGCAGAAAAATTCCCAAAGTTCTATAAATCCATATTGGAATCTCATTTTGCTTCCAACAGCAGGGAAACCTTCTGGCAGATAGATGTCGGACATTATTTCTCCATCACCATCATCACTCATGTCTTCCAGAGGAACAGCGTTTCCTTCATTCCATTCATCATCAGAAAAATAAAAAGAAGACAACTCCTCACCCGGTAGATTAAAGGCACTTTTTATACCCAGATGCAGATTCCAAAGTGTTTGCTTTTCTTTGACCTCTATGTCTCGGAAGATTGTCTCTTTGGCGTCTAGAATTACTCTTACCTTATAAACCATTTTCGCTTTACTTTAAACTTTATATTACCTTGATTGATGTTGCAAATATAAAACAAATGAAATTCCATAAAAGTTTCTTGGAAATTTTTTTTTGAAAAAGTTTTTTATAAATTTCCAGCTTTCTGATATAACGATCAGTCAATAAAATTCTGTTTCAATTTTTTCATTCTTTCGATTGAAGATTTCTCTAGTTTGAATTTGAATTTGGTACCAGAGAGATAGACACTCTCCACAGCAATTGTCTGTTTATGGGCTTCCATGATATGTTTCACAATAGCGAGACCAAGACCTGAGCCTCCTTCCTTTCTGTTTCTACTGGATTCTACACGATAGAAACGTTCGAAGATTCTTGGCAGGTTTTCCGGTTTGATTCCCATTCCGTTATCTTCCACAGAGATGTGGATGCTTTTCATTCCTTCTCTTGTGGAAACGATGATCTGAGCTTCTTCTCTGTTGGCATATTTTACGGCATTGGATATTAAGTTGATCAAAACCTGAGATATTCTTTGTTTATCCGCAAATACAAAGAGCTGAGATTGTGTGGTCTGAAGCTGCATTGTCATAGATTGCCTTTCTGCTTCCATTTCCAGAAGGTCAAAAACTTCCTGGATCAAATAATTGATATCAAATGTCGAATATTTGAGCTCAATTTGTCCGGCTTCAAAACGATTGATCATATCCAGGTCTTTTACGATATTCAAAAGCCTTTCAACAGAACTATCGATTCTTTGGAGATATTTGTCCCGGATGTTTAGATCTTCCACGCCACCATCTCGCAAAGTTTCTATATAACCTTGGATTGAAAAAAGAGGTGTTTTCAGTTCGTGCGAAACATTTCCAATATATTCCTTTCGATAATCTTCCATTTCCTTCATCATATCGATCTCGGCATTTTTTTGGTTCATCTCATGAACTTTCTCACCAAGTTCCTTAAATCCGATATCCGTATCAAAATCATGAATAATATCTTCCGGAAGAATATTCGTAATTCTTCTGATCTGATTCTTACTATAAAAACTGAATAAAAATTCTAAAACGAAATAATTGACAATGAAAACGAACCACAATGTAAATATTAAGAAGTAATTGAAATCTTTGGTCTTGAAGAAAGTATCACTGGAATAGAATTCAAAAACCATTACAACGCCTCCAACCACAGCGACCAATAGAAAGGATGCTGCAACAGATAACCAATTGACTTTTATCGAATTCCTAAATTTCATTTCAAAAAAAAGATTTTCTAAAAAGAAAATCTTAAACTACTAATTTATAACCTATTCCTTTGAGAGTTTGTATCGTATTGATACCGAGTTTTTCCCTTAGCCTCCGGATATGCACATCGATTGTCCTTTCTCCTACGATAACATCATTGCCCCAGACTTTTTCAAGGATCTCTTCCCTCTTGAAAACCTTCTCCGTATTGGAAGCTAAAAGATAAAGCAGATCGAATTCTTTTTTTGGTAACAAAAACTCTTCTTTACCTTTTGATACTTTGAAATTATCTTTATCAATGATCAAATCTCCAAGTTCTATATAATTTGAATTTTCCTGAGAATTAGCGCCCATTTGTAATAATGCGGCTACTTTGGAAACTAAAACCTTTGGTTTGATCAATTTTACAATATAATCATTAGCACCAGCTTGGTAACCTGCTAGTTGTGAGAATTCCTCGCTTCTTGCAGATAAAAACACAATCAGGGTTCTTTGTAATTCTTTGATCTTGCGAAGATCCTGACACGTTTCTATTCCGTCTTTTTCCGGCATCATAACGTCTAGAAGAATGAGATCCGGCAATATTTCTTTTGCTTTTTCTATTCCTTCGTTCCCATTTCCGGCGGTAAAGACCTGATAACCTTCTTTTTCCAAATTATAAGAGATGATTTCCAAGATGTCCTGCTCATCATCAATTAAAAGGATTTTTTTACGATTCATTTCGATTTATTAATTATCCCAAAATTAAAAAAAATTGAACTCTGTATCACTAAATGTTTAAAGTTCACACAAATTTAACATTTACAAAATAAAAAAGTAACCTTTTACAAGAATTTTTGACATAAATATTCATCTATTCTTATAGGTCAGAATCGTTTTATTTTTCGAGGAAATTAGATTAAATTTGCAATTCACGTTTCAGATTATGGAAGAAGAAGAAAAAAAATCACTCAATTTTATAGAACAGATCATAGAAGATGATCTGGAAAACGGTTTGGATGCATCCAAGCTGCGTTTCAGATTCCCACCGGAACCCAATGGTTATCTTCATATCGGTCATACAAAGGCTATCTGTATCAACTTTGGTCTTGGCCAGAAATATAATGCGCCTGTCAACCTTCGTTTTGATGATACCAATCCAGCAAAAGAAGAGCAGGAGTTTGTAGATTCTATCAAAGCAGATATCGATTGGTTAGGTTTCAAATATGACCAAGAATTATATACTTCAGATTATTTTGAACAATTATATGTTTGGGCTGTCGAGTTGATTAAAGAAGGTAAAGCTTATGTAGATGAGCAATCTTCTGAAGATATCACAGCACAGAGAAAAAACCCTTTTGAAGCAGGAATCAATTCGCCTTTCAGAGACCGACCTATTGAAGAGAGTCTTGAACTTTTCGAAAAAATGAAGAACGGTGAATTTGAAGAAGGAACGATGAGCTTGCGTGCGAAAATCGATATGGCTTCTCCTAATATGAATATGCGTGATCCAGTGATGTACAGAATCTTGAAAAAACCGCATCACAGAACAGGAGAAAAATGGAAGATCTATCCGATGTACGATTGGGCGCATGGAGAGTCTGATTATATCGAACAAATTTCACATTCATTATGCTCATTGGAATTTGAAAACCACCGTCCATTGTATGAATGGTATCTTGACCAAGTTTATGATAACGAAAGTGTTGCTCCAAAGCAGAGAGAATTTGCAAGGATGAACGTTTCTTATATGGTCACTTCCAAAAGGAAACTTCAAAGATTAGTTCAGGAAGGTGTTACAACTGGTTGGGATGACCCAAGAATGCCGACTATTTCTGGTCTTAGGAGAAAAGGTTATACACCAACAGCTATCAAAAACTTCATTGAAAGAGTTGGGGTTGCGAAAAGAGAAAATCTCATTGATATTCAATTGCTTGAATTTTCTGTAAGAGAAGATCTTAATAAAGTGGCGACCAGAGTAATGGCGGTTGTAAACCCGGTCAAATTGATCATCGAGAATTATCCTGAGGATAAGGAAGAATGGTTGGAAACGGAGAACAATCCAGAAGACGAAAATGCAGGAACAAGAGAAGTTCCGTTCTCAAGAGAAATTTACATCGAAAGAGAGGATTTCAAGGAAGAAGCTGATAAAAAATTCTTCCGTTTGAAATTGGGCGGAGAAGTTCGCCTGAAAGCAGGTTATATCATCAAAGCTGAAAGGGTAGAGAAAGATGCAAATGGTGAGATTACTACAATCTATGCGACTTATGATGAAGATTCTAAGTCTGGAAGCGGAACTGAGGCAAGTCTAAGAAAAGTAAAAGGAACGCTACATTGGGTTTCTGCAAAACACGCTTTGCCAATCGAAATCAGAACTTATGAAAGATTGTTCACAACAGAACAGCCGGATGCTGTGAAGGAAGTAGATTTTATGGAGTTCATTAATCCCCAATCATTGAACATTTCTCACGGTTTCGCAGAACCGAGCCTGAGAGATGCAACTTTGGATGACCATTTCCAGTTCCAAAGAATCGGTTATTACAAGAAAGATAGAGACTCTCCTGATGAGACTTTGGTATTCAACAGAACTGTTACACTTAAGGATGGCTATAAACCTTAATTAAGTACTTAAGATAAAATATTAAATTGAAAATCAGCTGTTTGGCTGATTTTTTTTGTTTTGATGTAACGAAATTTATTGAGTCATTGTCTTATCATCAAGTAAAATAAAACTATGAAAACTAAATTTTGCATTCTTATATTAACTATCCTTTTTTGGCAAATTTCTGCACAGAAAACTGTCGTTTCAGATAGCATTTCTAGAAAGAAACTGCAAGCAATTAAGAAAGACCAGAACATAAAAATAGATGGGATTCTAGATGATGAGATTTGGAAAAGTGTTCCTGTTGCGACCAATTTCGTAGAAAGACAACCAAATAACGGAAAACCGCAAGCAGACAGTTTGAAAACGGAGGTTAAATTTCTTTATGATGACACAGGATTATATATCGCTGCACAAATGTATGACCCACAACCTTCAAAAATTTTAAAAGAATTAACAGAGAGAGATAATATTGCCAATGATGACTTTTTCGGAATTATCATCAATGGTTATAATGACCATCAGCAGAGTTTGGAGTTTATCGTTACCGCAGCTGGCGTTCAGGTTGACGGAAAATTAACGACAGAAAACGAAGATATGTCCTGGAATGCTGTTTGGTACAGCGCAGTGAAGATCAATGAAAAAGGTTGGGCTGTAGAGATGAAAATTCCTTTTTTCGAATTGCGTTTTCCTAAGAAGGATTTGCAGGAATTTGGTCTTAATATGATTCGAAAAATCAAGAGAACCAATACGATGTACGATTGGAATCACGTAGATAATCAAAAAGGAAATTATACTCTTTATGATGGTGTTTTAAAAGGTATTACTGATGTAAAAACGCCGACGAGGCTCTCCTTTACACCATATTTTTCTACTTATGTCAATAGCTTTGATGGAAAAACGGAAATGAATGTCAACGGCGGAATGGACTTGAAGTATGGAATCAATGATGCCTTCACATTCGATATGACATTGATCCCGGATTTTGGACAAGCTAACTTTGATAATTCGATTTTGAATTTGACACCATTTGAACAGCAGTTTTCCGAACAACGTTCATTCTTTATGGAAGGCACGGAACTTTTCAGCAAAGGCGACATGTTCTATTCCAGAAGAGTGGGAGGTGAACCATCTGTCTATCCAAATGTCGGTGAAAACGAGACCGTGACAGAATATCCATCTAAAGTGAAATTGTTCAATGCTTTCAAAATTTCCGGAAGGACGAAAAAAGGTTTGGGAATCGGGATCTTCAATGGTGTTACGGAAAAAATGGACGCTACAATTCGAGATAATGAAACTGGAACGACTCGAAAAGAGGTCGTAGAACCCTGGACCAATTATAATGTTTTGGTTTTTGACCAGAGATTCGGTGGAAATTCATCGGTGACTTTGGTCAATACCAATACAACAAGAATGGGAGATTTTCGAGATGCTAACGCTACCGGATTGCTATGGAACATCAGTAACAAAGCCAATACTTATACTTACTATGGAAATCTCAAGGGAAGCTGGGTGATGAATGGTGATACAAAATTCGGAAATAGGGGAACCGCGGGAATTGGAAAATTCTCTGGCAAGCATAGATTTGAAATCAATGCCAATTATGTGAACAAAGATTGGGATATCAATGATCTTGGTTTTTCTACCAAGACCAATTATGGAAATCATAATGTCTGGTATGGTTACAGGATTCTCCAGCCAACCAAAAAACTGAATAATATGTATCTCAATTTCAATCTGAATTATTATCACAGGTTAGACCCATTCCTTAACCAGAGATTAGTATTTAACCATAATAATTCATTTACAAATAAAAAATTCCAAAGCTTCGGAGGTGGAGTAGAGCTCACACCTTATGGAGAGAAAGATATCTATGAACCAAGAACTTTTGGAAGATATCTGAATGTCCCCGGATATTTTGACAGTTGGCTTTGGTTTGAAAGTGACAGCAGGAAAAAACTTCAATATAACATCACGGTTGACTATTATGCCTATGACCAAAAAGGGAGAAATTATATTGTTCCATCATTATATCTGCGTTATCGGGCTTCTGATAAACTTAATTTGATCTGGCAGTTCAATCCTGTTTTTAGTAATAACGAAATTGGTTATTCGGGCAAAGATGCGAGCAATATCTATATGGGAAGAAGACAGAGAAATACCTATGAGAATGCGATAACAGGCAAATATAACTTTAATGAGACGATGACCTTGTCACTGGCTTTCAGACACTATTTTTCAGATGTAACTTACAAACAGTTCTATGCACTTAACAACGATGGAAGTTTAGATTCCAATACAAACTATAATCCTAATCTCAATGGAACTTATAATTCCTGGAACGTGGATCTGCGTTATTCCTGGTGGTTTGCACCGGGAAGCCAGTTGACCTTGCTTTTCAGGAATGCGACAAGTAATTATCTTGAGATTTCCAGAATGCGGTTCAAGAATAATTTTGATGAGCTTTTCAATGCTCCAATGGTCAACAATTTTTCACTTAGGGTCACCTATTTCTTAGATTATAACCGAATGAAAAATTGGTTTTAATGTTTTAAATCAAGAAGAATCAAGACAAGATAAAAACTCCATTTCACTGTTGAAATGGAGTTTTTTTATATCATTGATAATTTATCATTAATCATTTATAATTAAAGAACATCTCTGATATCCTCATTTTTCTGAAAAGTAGCTTTTGCAAAAGGGCAAAGAGGAATGATTTTGATGTTATTTTCTCTCGCGAATGCTACAGCCTGATATACCATTTCTTTTCCAACCCCTTTTCCATTATAAGCAGGTTCCACCTCTGTATGATCGATGATCAATTTATCTGCTCCAGCCCAGGTGTATGTCATGAGTCCTGCCTGTTTACCATCAAAAAGTGCGACGAATTCGCCATGTTTCTCTCCGTTGTTTTGTATTACTTCTAGCATTTTATTTGAGTTTGGTTAATATGTCTATATCGTTGGTCAATATTTTATGGATTGGACAGGCATCAGCAATTTTGAAAAGCTTGTCTTTGATATCTTCACTTACTTCAGTTGCTCCAAAATCTATGATCCTACAAAATTGTGCCGTTTTCGTCTGTGGATAGTTCTCCAAATCTACCTCTACATTGATCATGGGGATTTCCCAGCCTTTTCGGTCAATATACATTCTGAGAGTTGCTGCGGTGCAACTTGCGAGCGAAGTTGCCAAAATCTCAAATGGATTGAATCCCTTGTTTCCGCCACCTTTGTCAATTGGCTCATCTGTGATGATTTTGTTTTCTCCGGCAATGACTTCCGTGTAATATTTTTCTGTTCCCAGGCTTGCTCTGACTGTTACTCCCATTTTTTAAGAATTTAATTTATAGCTCAATGCGCCGGAAGGACAGTTGTTGATTTGATTTTTCAATTCTTCGGCTGTTGCATTTTCCGGTTTTATCCAAGGTCTGTCTTTCGGGTTATAGACTTTCGGCAACATTTTTACGCAAACAGCAGCGTGGATGCAGACTTTTGGTTTCCAAATAATAGTAATTTCGCCTGCGTTATATTCGTGAGTTTCCATTAGATTTGATTTTTAAAATTTTCGATTTTAGAATTAAGTTCACTTAGAAGTTGAGGCTCTATAACCCCATTATCTGAATCAAAATTCTCATAAAACTTTGGGAGAGAAAATGTTTCTTTGATATCTGCACCAAATGCAGGAAAGAATTTTGAAGCTTCAGCCATTACATTTCCGCCACCATAACCGCCTGGAGAAGTCGTCATCAGGAACATTGGTTTATTTTGAAAAACTTTCACATTGATTCTCGAAGCCCAATCAAAAATATTCTTGAAAGCTGTGCTGTAAGAACGGTTGTTTTCTGCCAAAGAACAGATAATGACATCAGACTCTTCAATGTTTTTTAAGAATTTGTACGCTTCTTCCGGGAATCCATTTTTTTCCAGATCAACAGAAAAAACAGGCATCAGATAATCATTTAGGTCAATCAGATTAATATCTTCTTTTGGAAAACTTTTTAAAACAAATTTTACCAGTTGTTTGTTGATGGAAGTTGAAGAGTTGCTTCCTGCAAATGCAAATATTTTCATAGTTTGATGATTTTAAATAATTAAAATTGATAGTAACCTCCAAATTTTTCATCCACAATATTTTTCCATTCCGGATGTTTTTTTGACGAATGGGAAAACATATTTTATTTCTTTAAAGTTAATAATTATTTGATTCAAAATTAAGCAAACCAAGATCACTGGGAATTGATGTAGGATATTTTCGTTGATCTGTTTTTTAAAATGAAAGATCCCGTGAAAATTAATTCACAGGATCAATCAAGGTTAAATTAAATAATTATCTGTTTTTTGGTGTTTCTTAGGATTCGACCTTATGTTTTATAATCAGGTCTTTTATTTTTTCGAATTTTTCTGCTTCATTAGAAGGAAGATTGCCTATCTTATAGTAGAAACTCCTTATTCCCCTTTTTGTGTTAATCACTATCACCATTATATGATGTAGGATTGCCTTTTCTGTCTTTATAGTGACTACTTTATTTAAAGGTACTTCTAAAACAGGTCTACGAATCTGAGATAGAGGATGCCCATATTTCACAGAAATGATCTGTTCAGAAACCTCTACAGAAAAACTCTTAAGTGTCACTAATCTCCAAATACATGCTATAAGGACAGCTACAACTACGCTATATAGGGTCATGTCACCAATAGCGAAAATTTTTTTCGCAAACAATAGCAACAAAAGATCCAAAATGATAATAAAAAGAAAGCCATACATCACCATTGCAATTGATTTTCGGTTATTTATTTTCATTGCTTAAGTTGTTTTTAGTATCTCTTGCAGAGCCTAAAAAGCTCTGCAGTGTGATACCTTAGATTTCATAATTGTGTTTAAAGAATCTATAATTTTTTGAAACCTGTTTTTGTGTTTCTAAAATGTATGTTCACTATGTTTTTAAGCGTTTTTTACAGAGCCTATTCAGCTCTGTAAAAAAGCACTTGGCTTTCATCAATTGTGTTTATAAAATGTGTTTTTGCGTTTTTAATATATTTTGCAAAAAGTTTGTAAAATATATTTATGATTTCATCATTTGCGTTTTTAGAATCTTCTAATTTGTGTTTTTTTGATATCTCTTACAGAGCCTTTGTGGGCTCCGTAAAAAGATATTTGATTTTCATCATCTGTGTCTATAAATGTGTTTTTGTGCTTTTAGTATAATTTTTTTAATTATACTTGAAATTTCATCATTTGTGTTTTTAGAATCTTCGATAATTAGTAATTCATCATTTGTGTTTTTAGAACCCAATTTTCGTTTTTTCTAACAATTATAATTAATAGCTTTTTTTGTTGGTACAAATTTACCAACATATGGATATAGTGCTGCTATAAAGTATTTAGATATATATCGATGAGTTTGTAGATATTTATCTACAAAAAAGATTGATTATAAAAATCAACCTTTATTATTTGGGATTAAAGAATATAATACTTATATCAATAGAAATTATAGCTTAATAATGATTTTTGATCAACTCTATAAGTTCTACAATATTGTCGATTTCAAGCTTCTCGAATATTCTTTTTTTGAGAGTGCTCACAGTATTTTGTTTGATGTCTAGTTTGTTGGCTATCTCGAGGTTTCCTAACCCTTCAGCATACATTTCCGCAATTTGCAACTCTCTTTCTGTTAAACTGAACAAAGGATTTATCAGATTGCGATTGCGGAAAGAATTCATCAATAATGCTTGTGTTACAGGAGAGATGTATTTCCCTTCATGATATATCTTTAGAATGGCGTTTCTTACCTCATCTTCTTCGTTCAGCTTGCTGAGGAAACCATTTGCGCCAGCATTTATATACTTTAATGATTGGGTATTTTCATCAATTCCTGAAAATATAAGGATCTTGATTTCCGGTCTGATCGTTTTGATCTGCTCCAGAATACTTAGGCTATTTCCATCGGGAAAATGAGCGTCAATTATTGCAATATCTATTGGATTTGTTGTAACTTGATTTAAAATTTGTGCTAAATTGGATGCATGAAAAATATCAGAATCCAAACCAATTTCTTCCAAAACAAATACGACGCCTTGTCTGATAAGGCTGTGGTCATCTGCAAGTAGAAAGGTGGTCTTCTTATCTAAATTCATTTATTAATATTTAAATTAATAGAAAAATTTACTGTAGTTCCTTTGGCCAATTCGCTTGATACTGAAATATTTCCGGAATATAGCTCTACAATTTCTTTACACAGGCTAAGCCCGAGTCCAGCACCTAGATTTTCAACATCTTCTGATAAAACGCCTTGATAGTATGGTTCGAATATATTCTTCAGGTCGGATTCTGAAATTCCTGCACCTGTATCGATGATCTCTGTGTTTAATGAAATTGTATTTTCATCTACGGTTTTGGTCGATATGTTAACGGTAATCTTTCCATTTTCGGTAAATTTATTCGCATTTCCGAGAATGTTCATGAAGATCTGATTGATCTTTGTGTTATCGGAATAGACTATAATATTTGAATCTATTCTCTCATTGATGATAAACTTATTGTTTCTGGTCTCAATATAAGGTTCGATAGAATTTAATATGGAACTAATTTCATTTTTAAGGTTGAAAACCGTTGGTATCAATTTATTCTCGACATGCTGATTCTTTGTGTATTCAAGGATTTGATTGGCTTGCATCAATAATGTATTATTGGTGAAGCTTATAGATCTAAGATATTCTTTTATACTATCATCATTTGTTTTCTTGTTGATCCTATTGATAAATAGTCCAATGATCTTTAATGGTGAACGTAGTTCATGACTTAGCATTCCAAGAATCCGGTTCTTGAAATTAAGGTTTTCTTTGATCTGGTCATTAGCAACTTTCAGCCTTTTTTCATATATGAAAGCAATTCTTGTCAGGAACATGATCAATATCGAGACAATAAACATCAGAATCATTGCTCCCAGAACCAGATAGTTTCTGATATGATTGCCTTTGGAAGTTTGTTTTTCATATTCCTTTTCAAGTTCCGACTTAGAATCCTTGATGGCCATCCCATAGATGTTCATCAGGTCATTGCTATATATCAGGAGATTGTTGAAGGTCTTGAAAAATTTTTCATTATGATTTTTATTATTGGTAATGTTGACCTGTACCCTTTGGACCTCTTTGGTGTAGTGGTTATTGATCGTTCTCATGATGCTGTCCATATCTGACTTTATCTTTTCACCTGTGGTCTGTCCCCCGTTTTTAATTGTAATGATGGTGTTTTCTTTTTGTACGTCAACTTTTCCGGCAATTGCATCACCAAGTCTGCCAAATAACCCCTTCTTTTTCACGCTGTCAGAAACAGTTTTTGTCTCTATATTGAACTTCTCGTAATTATAATTGTTGAGGTCAAATTTTTTAAGGGTTGGAGCATTGTTTTCCCGAATTTTAAAACTCGATCTGAAAGAAAATTGATAGGTTGAATCTGCCAATAGTTTTAGTTTTCTGAATTCCGAGGAATCTTGTTTCTGAGGCAGGACAACGTTTTCTAATCTTGAATTTTTATAGCTGTTGATGCTGTCCAGGTTTTTAGTGAGTTTATCAACAGATTGAAAATAATATTCCAAATATTTTCGATCATTGGTAATAAGATATTTTTGGAAGTAATCCTGAGAATTTACCAGTTCTTTCTTGGAATCATCTGTCAGGTTCTCTATGGAATGGATTTCATTCAATTGATTTTCTATAAATTTCAGATTTTTTTTATTCTTGAACTCGTTATAGAAAAAACAACCTATGATCATCTGTATTAACAGGATACAAATAATAAGAAAATAATGAACAATTTTTCTCAGTCGGAAGCTCAAAGGTCGTGGAGAATTCTTCTTCAATTTCATGCTTGTGTTATTTATGTTTTTGTTGTCGACCTATCGTTTTCTTAATAAATGATAATCATAATGTACAAATTTAAATAATATTATAAAAATATGACATTATAAAAATATTTTTTATCAGAATTAAAAAATATTTAAGACTAATGAATAAATTTATTAAAAAAATCCTGCAAATTAATTTACAGGACTTGATTTTATTATGCAACGTATAGTTTATTATAATGTTTTGAATTGCTCAAGCATTCTGATATCATTTTCAAAGAACATTCTGATGTCGCTCATTTGATAAAGTAGCATTACAATTCTCTCGATTCCCATCCCAAAAGCATACCCGGAGAATTTATCAGAATCGATATTGACGTTTTTGAGAACTGCAGGATCTACCATTCCACAACCCATAATTTCCAGCCAACCTGTTCCTTTGGTAATTCTGTAATCGGTTTCAGAATTCAATCCCCAATAAACATCTACTTCCGCACTTGGCTCTGTGAAAGGGAAGTAGGAAGGTCTCATCCTGATTTTCGATTTTCCGAAAAGCTCAGTCGTAAAGAATTGAATTGTTTGTTTAAGGTCAGCAAAACTCACATTCTCATCAATATACAAACCTTCGATCTGGTGGAATATACAATGTGAACGGGAAGAAACCGCCTCGTTACGGAAAACTCTACCTGGAGACAAAATCCTCATCGGTGGCTCGTTGTTTTCCATATGTCTGATTTGCACGGAAGATGTATGCGTTCTCAACAAAACATCAGGATTCTGTTCGATGAAAAACGTATCCTGCATGTCTCTCGCCGGATGGTATTCTGGTAAGTTTAATGCAGTGAAGTTATGCCAGTCATCCTCGATCTCTGGTCCGTCTGCAACAGCAAAACCGATGGATTTGAAGATATCTATGATTTTATTTTTAACTAAATTGATTGGATGACGAGAACCTAATTCCAAAGGAAAAGCAGGTCTTGTGAGGTCTTCTTTTTCAAGGATGATTTTGCTTTCGGAAGATGTTTTTAATTCCTCAAGCTTTTCATTCACGGTATTTCTTAAGATGTTGATCTTTTGTCCAAAATCTTTCTTTTGCTCATTAGGAATTTGTTTCAACGCATCGTAGAAATCATTCATGATTCCTTTTTTTCCATTGAATTTTAAGCGGAACTGTTCTATCTCATCCTTTGTAGAAGACTGGAAGTTTTGTACTTCTAACAATAGGTCATCAATTTTCTCTAGCATTATTCTTTATAAAAAATAGATTGCAAAAATACGATTTTTAAACCAAAAATTCCATAAAAAAATCTGCCATTTCTAAAAGCAGATTTCAATTTTTAATCCTGAGTCCCAAGTTTTGTCTATTGAATCTTTATTATTTCTTTTCGATAGCTTTCACTTTCATCTGAACATTGATTTCGTTTTTGATCAGACCTTCAGCGGCAGGTATTTGAAATTTGATTCCAAATTCATCTCGATTGATGTCTCTGGGTTCCGTTGCAATGCTCAGTTCGCCATCTTTTAATTTTACATTAGCACTGAAAGTAGCTGGTTTTGTAATTCCTTTCAAAGTCAGATTTCCGTCAAGGATTGTATTGTAATCTCCTCCGGCAGGCGCCTCTGAAATTTTTGTAATTTCAAAAGAAGCCGTTGGGAATTTTTCTGTATCAAAAAAATCAGAACTTTTCAGGTGTCCGATTAGTTTTCCGTTTCCATCTTCTTCCTTCAGATCTTCGTTAGCAATAGAGTTCATGTCAATCACAAACTGACCGCTCTCTAGCTTGTTATCTTTCACTGTCACTTCGCCACTTTCGAATTTCAGAGTTCCGATATGGCTCGTATTATCCGATTTTACAACTTTAAAACCTTTCCATTCTGCTTTACTGTTAAGGGTATCTACCACATAGATTTGACCTTCATTTTTTGTTAACACCTCATTGCTTTCGCTGGTTACAGGTTTGTCTTTTCCGCAAGAAATGATAAAAACCGAAGCAGAAATCAATAAAAATGAGGCTATTAAAGTTGTCTTTTTCATTTTAAATCTTTTAAATTATAACTAATTTTGTGTTTTTGCTAAAATAATAAAATTATCACGACTTCAAACTACTAATTTTACAAAATGCTTTTAGAAGTTAAAAACCTATATTTCAATTATCAGACCGATAAATCATTATTCCAAAACTTGAATCTCAATGTAGATGAAGGTCAAATTATCGCTTTGGCGGGCGAAAGTGGCTGTGGAAAATCTACTTTGTTAAGTTTGATTTATGGTTTGATGGATTGGCAAAGTGGTGAAATTATCTTTGAAGGCCAGAAGTTATTCGGTCCAAAAGGAAATCTTGTTCCCGGAGAAGCACAAATGAAGTTTGTGGCTCAGAATTACGATTTGATGCCTTATGGAACTGTTTACGACAATGTTGGAAAATTCATTTCTAATATCAATCTCAAATCAAAGAAGGAAAAAGTCGATGAATTATTAGATGTTGTCGGATTGACAGAGTTTTCTAAAGTTATCCCAAAGAACCTTAGTGGAGGACAACAACAACGTGTCGCAATTGCAAGAGCTTTAGCGATTCTTCCAAAAATGCTTTTGTTGGACGAACCTTTTAGTAATCTCGATTTTTCTCGTAAGTTTGAATTACGAGATAAGTTGTTCAATTATGTGAGGCAGAACAATATGAGCCTTCTTATTTCGACTCATGATCTGGAAGAAGTCTTGCCTTGGGCTGATAAAATTGTGGTTTTGCAACAAGGACGATTGATTCAAAATGATTCGCCGAAAGAAACTTATGAAAATCCTTACAACGATTATGTTGCGAAGCTTTTGGGAGAAGTCAATATTTTTACGGGAGAGGAAAAAACTTATTATAATCTTTCAAAGACACATTATTTTCCACATCAGATAAAAGTTTCTGAAAATGGAGTAGAAGCGATTGTTTTGGAAAGTCTTTTTGCTGGTTCATATTACAGAAATAAACTTAAGATTAATGATAAATCGATTGTGATTTATACTCCAAATTGTATTTCAGGAACTGTCTTTTTAGAATTTTAATCCAAATATTTTCAAATTTGTTGATAAAATATTGATAACTTATACATTTTCAGTTTGTTGAATAATAAATATTTATTATTTTTGCTATAAGAAAACGTAAGGAAATTTTTGGTTAATTCTCTTTCTGCCTCAAAGGACTGAAATTAGCATTCAGCAATCAAAGTCTTTGAAAGATTACCCTGCCGAATCTTTCCTTTTTTAAATATCTAAAAAGTTTCGACTCCGCTCAGCCTGACATTTAGTATTTAAAATTGTCACACTGAGCGGAGTCGAAGTGTTTTATTTATAGAATTTTTAAGCCTTTTTCACAAATTCAGACTTCAAAGCCATAGAGCCAAAACCATCAATTTTGCAATCGATATTATGGTCAGAATCCGGACGAAGACGGATGTTTTTAACCTTAGTTCCAGCTTTTACTGGTTTTGGAGCACCTTTTACAGGTAGATCTTTAATCACAATTACAGAGTCTCCGTTTTGTAATTCTTTCCCAAGCGAATCAAAAATTTTTCCTTCAGATGAAACTTCCTTCGGATCCCACTCGTGGAAACATTGGGAACAAACTTGCAGATTATCTTGTTCGTAAGTGAACTCGGATTGGCATTTTGGACAAAGAATTGTGTCGCTCATAATTGATTAAAGTTTAATGTTCAAGGTGTAGAGTTGAACTGCAAAGATAACCAAATTGCGAATGAACTTCAACCAACATTTATCAGTTAATTTTAAAGTCTATTATCTAGCATATATATTATCTAAAATCTTCTTTATATTTGTGCGCAACTAAAATAAATCTTCCTTTTAAAAATGAGACACCTGTGGTGTTCCATCTAACCATTAAAAAAATAAAATTTATAGATGAAAAAAACCGCTTTATACGATAAACACGTTTCTTTGGGTGCGAAAATCGTTCCGTTTGCAGGATTCGAAATGCCTGTTCAATATTCAGGAGTTACAGAAGAACATTTTGCTGTCCGCGAAAAAGCGGGAATTTTCGATGTCTCACATATGGGACAGTTTTTCATCGAAGGTCCTTCTGCAAAAGACTTGTTGCAGTTTGTGACGTCTAACAATGTTGATGCTTTGGAAAACGGGAAAGCGCAATATTCTTGTCTTCCGAATGAAACTGGCGGAATTGTAGATGATTTGATTGTTTATAAAATTGAAGATGAAAAATATTTTGTAGTCGTTAATGCTTCCAATATTGATAAAGACTGGAATCACATTGCAAAATACAATGAGAAATTCGGGGCCAAAATGACGAATGCTTCCGATGAGATGTCATTGATTGCGATTCAAGGTCCAAAAGCAACCGAAATTCTTCAGAAATTGACTGAGACAGATTTGTCATCTATTCCATATTATCATTTCACAATAGGCTCTGTGGCTGGTTTTTCGGATGTGATTATTTCGAATACAGGTTATACAGGTAGTGGTGGATTCGAAATCTACTTCAAGAATGAAGACGCAGAACAGATTTGGGATGCGTTGACAGAAGCCGGAAAAGAATTCGGGATGATTCCTTGCGGATTGGCTTCCAGAGATACTTTGAGACTGGAAAAAGGTTTTTGTCTTTACGGTAATGATATCGATGATACAACGTCTCCACTTGAAGCTGGTTTGGGTTGGATTACAAAATTCGATAAAGATTTTGTGAACAAAACATTTCTGGAAAATCAAAAGGCTAAAGGTGTTTCCAGAAAATTAGTCGGTTTCGAAATGCAGGAAAAAGCCATTCCAAGACACGATTATGAAGTGGTGGATGCAGAAGGAAATATTATCGGAAAAGTTACTTCCGGAACAATGTCACCAATGAAAAAGATCGGATTAGGTTTAGCTTATGTTGATAAACCAAACTTCAAATTAGGTTCAGAAATCTTTATCAGAATCAGAAATAAAGATATTCCTGCGAAAATAGTGAAATTGCCTTTTGTTTAAATTCAGTTAATAGCTAATAGACTGATAGATAAAATAAAAGCGTTCAAATATTGAACGCTTTTATTTTTATTTGGAATTGTAAATCTATTTCAAATACTTCGTAATACTTTCGCTCATTGGATTGGTTGTGCTGACAAAACTATCAATGATTTTTCCATTTTCATCCAAAAGAATCTTGGTGAAGTTCCAAAGAATTTTCGTGTTTTTTACACCATTTTCTTTTTTGTCTGTCAGAAATTTGTAAATCGGCGCGATGTCGTCTCCTTTTACAGAAATCTTCGCCGCCATTGGAAACTGAACGCCATAATTTCTTTGGCAGAAAGTTGCAATTTCGTGATTGGCTCCAGGTTCCTGTCCTCCAAAATTATTGGCTGGAAAACCTACAACAACCAATTTGTTTTTGTACTGTTCGTAAAGTTTTTCCAAATCAGCGTATTGAGGCGTAAATCCGCATTCGGAAGCGGTGTTGACAACCAATATTTTTTTGCCTTTGAATTTAGAAAAATCAATTGTAGAACCGTCCAAAGCTTCCACTTTGAAACTATGAATCGATTTTGCCTGTGCCTTGTTTTTTGAAAATCCGAATAGTGATAACATAATAACTAGTAAATATTTCATAAAGATAATTTAAATTCAAATTTAAAACAAGTTTGGGAATTTATGGTTAATTATCAGTTATGAATTATGATAATCTCAAATGAGTCCCCACTCCAGAGATTTTTTTATCAATTCTGATATTTTTGTACAATCTGTTTTCTGAAAAATATTTCTGCGATGTGTTGTGATTGTGTGATAAGAAAGGTCCAGCATGCTGGAAATTTGCTTGGCAGAGTTGCCCAAAGCTAGTAATGACAGTATTTCTATTTCTCTTTTTGTAAGTGCATTTTGGGGTAGTTGCTTATCAGTTTGTTTTTTATAGTGGATTTGATGAAAATCACTTCGGTTTCCAATTCCTACAACGAGAACAATATAAGAATTGGCTTGAGTGATGTGCTGAATATTAGTATGGATGTTAACGGCCTGCAATAATCTTCCGTCTTCGCTTTTGGCTATATGTAGAGATTGATGATGAAACATTTCGTAGTTTCCTTTGTGGGTTCTCATACGAAAACAATAACTGCATTTTAAATTCTGTTGATGTTCCCAGCCGATTTCCTGCATTTTTTCTATTGTTATTTTCTCTGCTTCCATCACAAAATCGAGGTCATCGGGATGAATTAAATCAATAATTTCTTTAAGATATTTTGGAAATCTATTTAATCCATGGATTTTAAGCATATTAATATGAGGACTTATAATGGTGCTGTCAGGAATATTGATAGCATAATAATAAAAGTCTCCCATAGCAAACATTTCACCTATAATTTGTTCAATTGGTGGTGGAGAAGAAATACTTTTAGCGGTATTACTTAAAGATTGAGGATAGGCGTTCCAAACTTTCAATAATGGATGTCTTTTCTTGGAGCTGATTTGATAATTTTCATTCATATGATTAGTTTTTTATAAAATTAATAAATATTCTTATTTAAAATACCTTTTTTGAGGTATTTACTTGTATCTGATGTAAAATTTATATTTGCTTAAAAACTAATAACCATGAAAAATTTCTCTAATTCAGGATTTGTTATCAATTTGTTGAAAATCAGTGCTTAAAAGGCATTCAAATTATTTGATAATAAACTTAGTTTGAGATTTTAAGATTATAACAATAACCTAAAAATAAAAACTATGAGAACAAAATTATTAATCATTATTGTGGCTATTGTATTGATTGGATGCAAGTCTAAACAAAATGTAGAGTCTAATGTTAATAGACGTGTAAATTTTAATAGAACCAATACTTATGAAGTTGAATATGATTTCCAAACCGGGGAGTTTAAGAAAAACAATAACCAACTGAAAGTAGATAATCCTGTTGTTTTTAAGATAGACAATATTAACAACTTGGCATATGATGCCAAAATACGATGTAAGGATTCTACTTTGGCCGCAAGTTTTACAACAGAATTGTCGGCCTTGCTTGCTGAGGCTAAAAGTATTTCTACAGATACGCAGAAAAATAATCATACGGCAACTTCAAAAATTGCAAATGGCAATAGTACTATTACAAGTGAAGATGTTTCTGATAAGGTAGAAGTAATGGCCAAAGAAAAAAAAGAAAATGTTAATCAAGCAAAAACAAAAGTCATTAATGAGGTTAACAATATTTCAAAATTAGAAGTATTATTGAAACAAAAAACAGTGATAGAAGATTCTTTGAAAGGTCGAACGCAAAAATTGACTTTATTGAAGGAAAATAAGAAAAAAGATAGTATAGATATTATAAAGATTAATGGAGAGATAAAAGAAATTGATGGTAAAATTCAAACAATCAATACTCAGATTAATATAGCAACCGAGGAAGAAAAAGTCAAACTTAACCAAGAAATAACTAAACTAAAAACAGACAGACAAGAGAAAATTACTCAGAATGAAACACTAAAGAAAGACAGTACATCGATTGTCGCAAAAATAGCGGGTATTGGCATTCAAAAACTAGAAAGTCAATTAAAAAACAAAACAGATAGCTTAGCTATTTTTAATACGATAAAAGATTTATCACTTAAAAAATTTGCAGCCGATAGCGAAAAATTCATCAATACTTACGGATTGGTGGAAAGTACTTATAAAAAATCTTTGAAAATTGTATCTTCTTACAAGGAGACAATAAGCATTTCACAAAATCCGAGACTGACTTCCAAAATGTACAATTCATTGTATAAAGAAAAACTACAAGGAATAAGTTCGGAAATCTACTTGATACAATCTGATATTGTAGAATTTGAGAGCAAATATAATGACCTTCAAAAACTTTATAATTATGCAAAATATAATCCTGGTTTGGATGATGTTCTCAATGATGGAGGCAAAACCAAGTTGTACGCTTATGTTGATGGCTTGAAATCACTCGCAGATAAGATGAATGAAAATTTCAAAGCGGATAATCTGGATAAAATGATCACTTATGTGAAACAAGTAATTCTGCTGTTGGAGAAGGAAGAAACTTATACTGTGATTTCAAATCCAGTACAGCCAATGAATGATATTGTTATTTTTGATATTGACATAAAAAAAAGAAGCAACAACAGCGTAGAAGAATTGTATCAGGAACGAAAATTCAAACACAGAGAATTTACTTATGGAGGAACTCGTTTTGATTTAGGAATCGGATTATCCGGAGCTTGGTTCCCGAATGTGAAAAATTATGAATTCTCGCCGGTTGATGTTGATATAAAGAATTCAGAAGGTGCTGTTGTTGGAACAGAAAAACGAACTCATATTTATCAAAAATCCAAACAAACTTATTCTCCGTCTATAATAGGCATGTTTACGGCTAGTTATAGAAGCACACATTATATAACATTTGGAGCGAGCGTAGGAATGGGAGTTGACCTTAAAGATGATAAGGTACAACTTAATAGTTTTTATGTCGGACCAAGTGTTATTGTTGGTAAATATGAAAGATTTGTAATTACAGCAGGAATTGTAATGAAAGAAGTAGATATTTTGAAAAAAGGTTATGAAATAAATGGGAATTATCCGATTAGTCAAAATAATGGAGATGATTTTAAAGCAAAAGAATATAGAGCAGGAGGATTTTTATCTTTGACATTCAATCTTACAAAAGGAGTGAGAGACAATATGAAGGTCATTCGCAACAATTATATCCCATAATAAAAATGAAAAAACTTCTTGTCCTTTTCACAATATTCTTTTGTTGTATAACTGCGAACGCACAAAACCAAAAGACCTTTTCTCCTGCAAAAGATAATATCGTTTATTTTGTGAGTAATGAAGAAGACGTTTTTGTTTCTGAAAAAATTGTAGAAGATTCAGTAATCGCAAACGAACAAAATGCGAGAATATCTTCAGATTCTATACAAAATAATGAATTGCCAATTATAGAAGATTGCCCGAAATTATCAAGACGTTCGGTTTTGTGTGATTCCATTCAATCTCGAAGAGACGATACAGACCCAAACAGTGATTACGATTATAAATTTGAACGGGATATGGATTCCATCGTTTGTGCGAACCCAACCAAAGAATCAAGAGAGGAAATCAACAAAAAAATCCACGATGTTTTTGTTCGTTATGGTGATGAATTGTATTGCGACAGTCTCTCTTTTAGTGTTTCTAAAGGAAATTTTCTGAAAGCAGCAGTTTATAATTCTTGCGGTGCATTTTTAAGGAAAGCAGTAATTGATTGGAGAGTTCCGTTAAACAGAATTGACCAAGGAGACGGCAGGACTCCACTAGATTACATTAAAAATGAAATGGAAAAAAACAAAGGTTCAGCGACAGAATCAGTTCTTAAAGGTTACTATCAACTTTTAAGAAAATATGGCGCAAAGCACAAAAGCGAACTTTCCCCGGAAGAACTCAAACGCAACAACGGCTGTAGAAGATGAATATTAGCATTGGCGAGTTACGTTTGTATACTTTAAAATACTTTCGATATAGTAAAAAATTAAAAAATGAAAATCTTTGTGCACTTTGTGTTCACAATATTTAACCAGACTCACTATTCCTAATTTTTCTCTCAAAGTCTGCCATTTCCCGGCAGGTTTTTTCGTTACGGCAATTCAAAAAAATATAGATACCTTTAAACCATCGAAAATCAATAATGAATAGAAAAGATTTTATAAGCTTATCCGGTTTGGGATTTTTGGGTTTATATGCTTGCGGAGCTTCAAATCTTATGAATAATAAAAAACCTTTGGCCATTCAACTTTACACTATTCGGGATGTTATTGCGAAGAATTTGGAAAAATCCTTGGAAATCCTGGCTAAATTAGGTTTCATGCAATTGGAAATATACGGCTATGACGGGAAATTCTTCGGAAAATCCAGAACAGAATTCCTATCGATTCTGAAAAATGTTGGTTTAGAAGTTATTAGTTCACATCACACAACCGGAATTGTTCATAATAGCAAAGGAACACTTTTGAATAATTGGGAGCAATCGGTTGAAGACTTGCATTTTATTGGTGCAAAATATATGGTTTGCTCTTATCTTTTCGAGGAAGAAAGGACTTTAGAACATTATAAAAAACTTCCGGAATTGCTCAATCAATCTGGCGAAGTAACAAACAGAGCAGGAATTGATTTTGCTTATCACAACCACGATTTTGAATTTGAGAAATTCGAAGATAAAACAGTTTATGATTTTATTTTAGATAATACAGATTCTAATTTGGTCAAAATGGAACTCGACCTTTATTGGATTGCAAAAGCTGGTTTCAATCCTTTAGATTATTTCGAAAAATACCCAAAAAGATTTCCGCTGTGGCATGTAAAAGATATGAAAGCAGGAAGTAAAGATTTTGCTGAGATTGGTAACGGAACAATTGACTTTAAAACAATCTTCGAAGCCAAAGATAAAGCTGGTTTGAAATATTGGTTCTTAGAACAAGATTCCAGCGATAAAGATATTTTTGAAAGTATTAAAATCAGTAAAAATTATATTGACAAGAATCGATTTTTCCAACAACGATAAGATTATATTTTAACAAAATTTTATGATTTGTAAAATAAATGCCTTTTCTTTGCCGTTCTTTTCTTTATGGCAAAAATCGATGAGTGTTTACAGTAAGCTGGCAGAGAATCTCCAGTACATTTCGCCGACTTATTACAAAAGCAGATTTTTCAAAAAACTGAAAGATTTGACTGTTCAAAATATTTTGCAAAGAAAAGTAGAACCCGAGTTTCTTTCGATTAAAGAAGTTTTGACCAAAGATTCAGTTTTTATGGATGTAGGAGCTAATTTTGCGGGGTGCAAGAAAAACAATCGAAAAATTCAAACCAATTCTAATGGTCGAGATAGAACAGCGTCATCATCAAGAGAATCTCTGGACTTTGATTTCCGAGATTGCAGATTGTGGCTATTCCGTCAATTATTTGGATAGGAAAACTTTGCAACCAAGGATTCTCACGCAAGAATTCTTGAATCAACAGAATCCGGATAATGTGAAGAATTATAAAGATTATATCAATGATATTATATTTTTGCCGAGAAGCTGAGATTATGGAAATTTAATTCTAAAAAGACTTCGAGGGCCTTAGTCTGACAAAGGAAAACTAAAAACTATTAACCAACAACCATTAACCAACAATCAATCTATGAGCGTCGTAGCAAGACAAGGTGTAAAATATTCGATAATTGGCTATCTCGGCTTTTTGCTTGGGACTTTTTCGGCTATTTTTATTTTTCCTTACGATATGGAGTTTTACGGAAAACTCCGCTACATCTTGCCAACTGCTGAGATAATAGTTCCAATCATTGTTTTTGGATTGAGTTTTTCCAACGTCAAATTCTTTGCGAAAGTGAATGCAGATGGAAAACATCACAATATGTTGAGCTTGTCTTTGTTGGCAGTTGTTATTAATTTTTTAATTGTTGTAGGTGGATTTTTTCTCATCGCTTATTTGTTTCCGGATTTCAAAAAATTAGAAGTTTGGAAAATGAAAAATTTAATTTTGCCGTTGGCTTTGGTTTTGGCCTTATCATCTGTTTTCAATAAGTTTTTGACCAATTATAAAAGAGTAGTAGTTCCTAATATATTCGAGAATTTTGTTCCGAAGTTGGCCAATCTTGGCGCATTTTGTCTGTTCTTTTTTATGGGATTTGCAGAGAAATCTGCTTATGGATTTTTCTTTATGATGTTCGTCATTTCGTTGTTTGGTTACGGACTTTACACGAATAGATTGGAAAAGGTCAAATTCGATTTTGATTTAGGCTATTTCAAAAAAGACAATCTTTATCGTGAGATTTTAACGTACAGTTTGTTCGGATTTTTGGGGAATATCGGAAATTATATTGCAATCAAAATCGACAGTTATATGATTGGCGAATTCATCAGTTTTCAGGAAAACGGGATTTATAATAATATTTACTCCATTATTTCGCTAATTGTCGTTCCACAAATGGGATTGTTCAATCTTTCAGCACCGATTATTAATAAGGTTTTGGTGAACGGAGATTACAACGAGTTGGACAGATTCCACAAGAAAACTTCGCTCAGTTTGTTTTTTCTCGGCTTGGTCCTATTTTGTTGCATTGTGGTTGGATTCCCTTATTTAGCGGATTTTATGAAGAATGGAGAAGATTTGCGTTCCTCTGAGCCGATTGTTTGGGTGTTGGGATTTGCGATGTTGTTCGATTTGGCAACAGGTTTTAACGGACATATTATTTCGTTGTCGAGATATTATAAATTCAATATTGTGGTGATGCTGATTTTGGCAGTTTTGACCATCACAACCAATATGCTTTTCCTGAAACATACAGACTTGGGAATATTAGGAATTGCGATTGCCTATGCGATTTCTCTGTCGTTATTTAATATTATCAAAATCGTTTTCAATTATATTAAATTCAAAGTTTTTCCTTTGGGAATCGAGATGATCTATGCAATGATTTTAGGTTGTATTTCTATCAACGTCGCCATTTTTCTTCCAGATTTCAAACTGAATATCCTCAATCTTTTCTATAAGCCTGCAGTGGTTTTGGTGTTGCTTTTCATTGGGAATTATTTCTTGAAAATTTATCCGTTAGACAAATATCTTAACAAAGGTTTTATAAAGAGTTTGTTCAAATTCTAGAAATTAATCATATCTCGGAGAAATCAGTATCTCTTGCTTTTTACCAGTTTTATTAGAAACTCTGGTCTCTTTTAAACAAGTTCCTTTCTCGTCTTTTTCTATACAATTGATTGATAATTCATCAATGATTTTGTGATCTTTTCCAGTAATCACAATCTTGGAAAGCTCGTTATTAGAATAATGAAATTGACTCGTGTTGAAATTCTCAAAGTTATCTACAATTTTATCGATACTACCATTTTTGTTATAATGATAGATACTTTCGTTCTGTTTATATTGCTTCTTGGTGTAACAGCTGATTCGCTCTCGCTGATTAGGTTTCCAGCGGGTCTTGCAGTAATAAGGATCTTTGTCGGGATATCTTTCTACTGTAAACCATAATTTCTTTTCCGTTTCCTGCAAAAGATTTCCATTGGAATCGAATGTTTTCGAGTATTTGATACGACCATTCTTAGTAAAGGTCATTTCCTTTTTATGTAGAAGCTTTTTATGATTTTTTGAAGTATCATGAACTTCTTCTGTAGCAGATTTTATATCTTCGGGAAGAAGATTGGCTTTCGTGTACTTTTTTGTAGCACAAGATGTTAATCCTAAAAATAGAAGTGAAAAATACAAAACTTTCATAAGCATGATTTGGAAATGTGGAGCAAAATTCTTTCCAAAACATATCTCAAGATTTCTCTATAATTAGATTTTAGCGTAAATCTTCAATTTATTTACTAAACTTTTTTACCTTTTTTAATGATCCAAAATCAGAACAATCGAGTATGCCCACATTAACCAAGAACTAAATGTAATAACATCATTAGGAGGTAGATTGGGGAACATCAACGAAAAAACTGAATACAGAATGTATCTGCAATCATTCCAGGCAAGACCATAATTACTGTAGAATGGGTTGCTTCCTCAATTTGTATTTAATAAGCCCTAAAATGGGAATTAAGATCAAGTATAATGCTGCTAAAACAAAAACATTCTTTGTAATAAAGAAATATTGTCCAAAAAGTCTAAATGCTATTGTTGCTATTCACCAAATGGAAAAACTTATTATGAAACTTGCTGCTTTGTAATTCATCATAATTATCTGATTTAAGTTTATTTTAGAAGAATACTTTTTGTACTCCCAAATTTACGTATTGGAATACGGTTAAGTTCAATATTCTCTATATTTTGAGGAAAGAAATTTTCAATGTAATGAAGTGAAAATGTCTTTTCAATTTCATAGACTGCTTGTGTATGGAATTTTAATACTAATTAACAAAATGTTATTTGTTGCGTAACGATTAATTTCGTTATCTTGGTAAGGTACTAATCAACTATGATGAGGTTGAAAAGATTTAAGAAATAAGTTTTTAAAACATTTATAATTTATCATCTGTAATTTATAATTCAAACCTATGTCGGTTCAGCCCTATTCTTTATTTTCCGATTTTGATATTTACCTTTTCCGTTCGGGAAAACACACAAGGCTTTACGAAAAGTTCGGCTCGCACAAAATCGAGGTAGATGGTGTTTTCGGTGTTTATTTTGCTGTTTGGGCACCTACGGCAACGGAAGTTTCCGTAATGGGAAATTTTAATCAATGGAACTCTTTTTCGCATAAGCTGGCGGGACGCTGGGACCAATCCGGGATTTGGGAAGGCTTTATTCCGGACTTAGATTTTGGAGAAGTTTACAAATACGGAATCAGAACAACTGAGGGGATTTTGTTGGAAAAAGCTGACCCGTACGGACTTTGTTTTGAAAATGCATTGCAGGCAGGTTCTGCAGTTTGTACTACTTGGTACGAGTGGCAGGACAAAGATTGGATGGAAAAGCGTTGGCGATACAACAGCCTCGAATCTCCGATTTCCGTTTACGAAATTCATCTCGGTTCGTGGATGCGTGACCCTGGAAATCCTGAACGTTTTCTTAGTTATGGTGAAATAGCTGATAAATTAGTTCCATATCTCAAAGCAATGAATTTTACGCACGTAGAATTTATGCCCATTATGGAATATCCTTACGACCCGAGTTGGGGTTATCAGATTACGGGATTTTATGCGGCGACTTCAAGATTCGGAGGGCCGCAGGAATTGATGTACTTGATTTCTGAACTTCATAAAAATAATATCGGTGTTTTCTTAGATTGGGTTCCATCTCATTTTCCGGGAGATGCCAATGGATTACATCGTTTTGATGGTTCGTTTTTGTATGAACACGAAGACCCGAGAAAAGGTTTCCATCCAGACTGGAAATCTTATATTTTCAATTACGGAAGGCCGGAAGTTAAATCATTTCTAATTTCAAATGCAATTTTTTGGCTTGATCGTTATCACGCTGATGGATTGCGGGTAGATGCAGTGACATCAATGCTTCACCTAGATTACTCCAGAAACGACGGTGAATGGGAACCTAATATCTACGGTGGCAACGTCAACTTGGAAGCGAAACAATTTTTACAGGATTTCAATACAGCAGTTTATAAAGAATTTCCAGATGTTCAGACCATTGCAGAAGAAAGTTCTGATTTTCCAAAATTAACCAAACCTGTCCATGATGACGGAATTGGTTTTGGAATGAAATGGATGATGGGCTGGATGCACGATACATTGGATTATTTCAAGGAAGACCCGATCAATAGAAAATATCATCACAACAAAATCACGTTTACGAGCACCTATATGTATAATGAAAATTATATGATGCCGTTGTCTCACGATGAGGTTGTGCACGGAAAAAGCAGTCTGATTTACAAAATGCCTGGTGACGAATGGCAGAAGTTTGCTAATCTCCGCGCAATGTATGTTTATATGTTCACAAATCCGGGAGCGAAATTGCTTTTTATGGGTGATGAATTTGCCCAAACCCACGAATGGAATTTCACAAGCTCTCTCGACTGGCACTTGCTTCAGTATCCTGTTCATGAGAATCTTCAGGAATTTGTTCGGGATTTAAATTTCTTATACAAAACGCATCCTGCTCTATATGAATTGCAGTTTTCCCCTTATGGTTACGAATGGGTTGATGGCGACGACAGAGATAACTCGATTTTTGTTTATCTGAGGAAAAGTAAAAACGAGAAAGAAGTTCTGATGACCATTCTGAATCTGACACCCAACAGTTTCGATTACAGAATTGGTGTTGATGAAAATACAGATTGGAAAATCATTTTAAATTCTGATGAAGAAAAATACAGTGGAAGCGGAGTAGAAGCTGTTATTTCTCAAAGATTAGATGATGGTTGGAATAATAGAAAAAACTCAATAATAATAAAATTACCACCGTTATCAGGCGTAGTATTGAAACAGAGTAAATTAATAAAGAAATCCAGGACTGCAGATTTCTTGAAACAAAAAAAATAAACTAAGAAATATATGAAAATATTTCACCTTTCTATGGAATGTTATCCTGTCGCAAAAGTCGGTGGACTGGCGGATGTGGTAGGAGCTTTGCCTAAATATCAAAATAAAATGGGTCTGGATGCCAGCGTGATAATGCCTTGGTATAACAAACCGTTTTTCTACAACCACGATTTTGAGATTGTGTTTGATGGTTTCATACATCAGTCGTTCCATATGTATCAGGTTCAGGTTTTCAAGGAAAAAAGTAATGTTTTGGGATTCGACCTTTATTTGGTCAAGATTCCGGGATTGTTGGATAGAGAAAATGTGTATGGTTATTGGGACGAGAGTCAGCAATTTATTGCTTTTCAGCACGGTGTTTTACATTGGCTGAGTGCGATGAAGATTCGTCCCGATATTTTGCATTGCCACGATTATCATACAGGATTGGTTCCTTTTATGATTGAGCATTGTTACGAATTTAATTTTCTGAAAGGTGTCAAAACGATTGGGACAATTCATAATGGCGAGTATCAGGGAAGTATGGATTGGCAAATGTCCAGTTTTTTGCCACATTTTGAAGGACAAAGATCAGGCCTTTTAGATTGGAGCGGAAGAATTAATCCAATGGCAGCGATGATAAAAAGTACTAATGCTTTCAATGCAGTTTCTGGCGGTTATTTGGAAGAATTATTTTATAGTTTTCAGGGCCTTGAGCCATTGATCAATCAGGAAAGAAGAAAAGCTTTCGGAATCATTAATGGAATCGATACCGAAGTTTGGGACCCTCAGACCGACGATATGCTGAAGTTCAATTATAACAAAGATTATGCAGAAGAGGGTAAATGGGAAAATAAAAAAGTGATTTGTGCCGAATATGGACTTAATCCAAATCTTCCGCTTTTCGGGTTCATAGGACGTTTTGCTGGCGAAAAAGGCGCAGATCTTTTACCGGACATTGTTGAGAAAAGTATTCAGGAAACCAATGGTTCTTTGAATTTGGTAATCCTAGGTTCGGGAAACCAGAATATCGAAAATAGATTGAAAGAGCTACAGTATAAATTCAATGTGAATTTTGCACTGGATTTGGGTTATAAAGAATATTTGTCACATCAGATTTATGCTTCGGCAGATTTCTTGTTGATGCCAAGCCGAGTGGAACCTTGTGGACTGAATCAAATGTATTCTATGCGATATGGAACTGTTCCAATCGTAAGATATACAGGTGGATTGCGAGATACAGTTCAGGATATTTCGACTGGAGGAAGCGGACTTAATTTTACCAATGCTGGAGCAGATGATGCGGTGTTTGCAATTAAAAGGGCGTTGCATATTTACAGTCAGAAAGATTTGATGAAAGGATTGATCTATAGTAATATGTCATTTGATTTCTCTTGGGAAAAATCGGCTAAGAACTATTTGGAAATGTATAATTATTGATTCAGATTTTAAATAAGTAAATATTTTCGTTAACATTGGCTTAATATTTGGCGGGATTTCTTAGCTTTATAATAAATAACAGAAATAATATATAACCAGCACATTTTATGAAAGAAAGCGTAATCTCCATAGTTTTGGGAGGCGGAAGAGGAACGAGATTGTTTCCATTGACTTATACAAGGTCCAAACCAGCAGTTCCTATTGCAGGAAAATACCGTTTGGTAGATATCCCGATTTCGAATTGTCTTAACTCGGGACTTAACAGGATTTTGGTTCTGACTCAGTACAATTCGGCTTCACTGAATTCGCATATCAAGAATTCTTATCATTTTGATATTTTCAGCAAAGGTTTTGTGGATATTTTGGCAGCGGAACAAAATGTTGAGAACGAGAATTGGTATCAGGGAACGGCAGATGCTGTTCGCCAAACGATGAAGCATTTGGAAAAATATGAATACGAATACATCCTGATTCTTTCCGGAGACCAGCTTTATCAGATGGATTTTCAGAAGATGATCAATTTTCATAAAGAACAAGGCGGAGATATTACTATCGCTACTATTCCTGTTAATGCGAAAGATGCGACAGGTTTTGGAATTATGAAATCTGATGAAGAAGGTAATATCACAGCTTTTACAGAGAAACCAAGTTTGGACGTTTTGGCGGATTGGAAATCTGAAACCAGTGAAGAAAGTAAAGCTCAAGGCAAAGAGTATCTAGCATCAATGGGAATCTATGTTTTTACTAAAAATGTATTAAGAAAATTATTTTCAGAACACGAAGGTGACGATTTTGGTAAAGATTTTATTCCGGCTTCTATCGGAAATTTGAATGTTCTAAGTTATCAATATGATGGTTATTGGACAGATATCGGAACAATTGAGTCTTTTTATGAAGCTAATTTGGATTTAGCTCAGGATTTGCCTCAGTTCAATTTATTTAGTTCCAATCCCATTTACACGAGAGCGAGAATGCTTCCACCTTCAAAGGTCAATGGTTCCTATGTCAGTAAAACCATTTTCGGAGACGGTTGTATCATTTTGGCAGATAAAATAGAGAATTGCATCATCGGAAACAGAACTAGAGTGGACAGAGGAACAACCATTGTAAATTCATACGTTATGGGAGCCGATTATTATCAAACTGCTCAGGAAGTTGCTCAAAATGAGTTGGAAGGAAAAACAAGTATGGGAATAGGAAAGTATTGTTATATCGATAAAGCAATTCTTGACAAAAACTGTTATATCGGCAACAACGTAAGGATCATTGGAGGGAAACATCATCCGGACGGCGATTACGACACACATTCCATCAAAGACGGAATTGTGGTGGTGAAGAAAAATGCGGTCATCCCAGATGGAACTAATATTATGTAATTTCAATACATACTTTACAAGCCCTTCGGAGACGGAGGGTTTTATTTTTTAAATTTGGCAAATAATTTGTCTTAGATTATTTATAAACAACAATTAATGAAGAATATTCTTTTTGTTATCAGTATTTTCTTTTTTGCAACGGCTTCTGCTCAGTTTGATAACGTCAATGCTGGCGAGGTTTTGAGCTATAGGATCCACTATGGTTTTATTACGGCTGGTAATGCAACTTTATCAACTACGAAGACTTCCTATAAAGGTCAGCCCGCTTTCTATGTTAGAGGTGTCGGGAGAACAAGTGGTGCAGCTAAAGCCTTCTTCAAGGTAGAAGATGTTTACGAAAGTTATATTAATGAGAATAAAGAACCTCTTTTCTATGTAAGAAATGTTTCTGAAGGAAGTTATACCCAACATTTGCAAAGTACTTTCAACCCTGCGAATAATACATTGGTTTTAGTTGATAAAAAACATACAGACAGACCAGCAAAAACAATAAAGGTTCCGAATGATATTCAGGATATGTTGTCTTGTTTTTATTATTTGAGAAGTCAATCTTCTGAAAATTTGAAAGTAGGAAGTGTACTTAAAATGAGTGTCTGGATTGATGACGAGTTGTTTCCTTTTCAGATAAGAGTTGTAGGAACGGAGAATCTCTCGACCAAATTTGGTAAGATCAATTGTCTTAAAATTATTCCCTCCGTGATTAGTGGAAGAGTTTTTAAAGAAAAAGAAGGTGTTACAATGTGGGTCTCCAATGACCAGAATAGGGTTCCTGTTCTCATAAAAGCGGAACTTGCGGTTGGATCGCTCAAAGCAAGTATTGATGGTTACACCAATGTGAAATATCCATTGAACTTTAAAAAATAAATCTGCTGAAAATCACTCTTTTATGAGTGATTTTTTTGTTTAATGAGCAAATATTGTCTTAAGGCAAGTTAACCATTTGAAAATAAAATTAACTTTGAAATAAAAGAAATTCAAATGAGTAAATTAACAGTAACTGCAGAAATCAATAAACCAATCAATGAGGTTTGGAACATATTCAATAATCCGGAACATATTGTAAAATGGAATTTTGCCCATGAAAGTTGGGAATGTCCTTCAGCAAAAAATGATTTGACTGTTGGAGGTAAACTGGAAGTAAGAATGCAGGCCAAAGACGGAAGCTTCGGTTTCGATTTTGTTGGGATTTATGATGAGGTTAAAGAAAATCAATTGATTCAATATCATATGGAAGATGGAAGGGAGGTTGAAATAATTTTCGAAAAATTATCAGATGATAAAACAAAAGTCACAGAAAAATTCGACCCGGAAAATCAAAATCCGCTAGAATTCCAAAAAGATGGCTGGCAGGCTATTTTAGATAATTTTAAAGCATATGCAGAAAGCATTTAAATTTTAAAGTTTTCGTCAAGGCTTTTTTAGTCTTAAAAATAAAGAAAAACTATCGTGACTTTTGTGGTTTATACCCTTAAAAAGTTTCAATATTTATCTAATTTCTAAACTCTAACTTCTAACATCTAAAAAATGAACAACAACATATTTCCCTGTTTTTGGTTCAACCAAAACGGAGCAGAAGCCGCAGAATTTTATACTTCTGTTTTCAGAAATTCTCAGATTACGGTCAATACGCCGATGGTCATCAATATAGAAATCGAAAGTCAGAAAATAATGTTCCTGAATGCCGGTCCAATGTTCAAACCTAACCTTACTTTATCCTTGATGGTAATGTGCGATTCTGCTGAAGAAGTGGAAAGTTATTATCACAGACTTGCTGAAAAAGGAAAAGTGATGATGGAATTGGATTCTTATCCCTGGAGCGAAAAATATGCTTGGGTAGAAGACCAATATGGTATTTCCTGGCAGTTATATTTCGCAGCAGAGAAAGCAAAGCAAAAGATTTCTCCAGTAATGATGTTTACAGGTAAAAATGCTGGAAAATGTAAAGAAGCTCTGAATTATTACACAACCATTTTTCCAGATTCTGAAATAGAAGGCATTATGGAATATGAAGAGGGACAAGGAGATGTGGTTGGAAATGTCGCGCATTCTCAGTTTATCATCAATGATTATGTGATGATGGCGATGGACAGTTCACACGACCATAAAGCTCAATTTACTGAAGGAACTTCTATAACGATAATGACCAAAGACCAAGACGAAACCGATTATTATTGGAATGAATTCACGAAAGAAGGTGAGGAAAGTATGTGTGGCTGGTTGAAAGACAAATATGGATTCAGTTGGCAGATTGTTCCTCATAGATTGATTGAATTGACTAACACGCACGAAGTTGAAAAAGCGCAAAAAGCTTTTGGTGCAATGATGAAAATGAAGAAAATCATCATCAAAGATATCGAAGACGCTTATTACAATTAAAATCAAAAAGATATGGAAAAATTAAAATATCAAATCGAGATTAATGCAACAGCAGAAAAAGTTTGGGACATTTTATGGAATGAGAAAACTTATTCTCAGTGGACATATTATTTCAGCCCAGACTCCAATATGGTAACCGATTGGCAAGTTGGTGGTAAAACATATTTTACAGATTCTAGTAAGAAAAACGGAATGGTAAGCACCATAGAACGTATCGAGGAACCAAAATATTTGATTTTTAAGCATCTTGGAGAACTCCATAATGGCGTAGAAGATGTGGATTCTGAAAAAGTAAAGGCCTGGAACGGAAGCCTGGAAGCTTATTTCCTTGATGAGAATAATGGAAAAACAATCCTGAAAGTTGAAGTGGATTCTAATGACGAATTCAAAGAAATGTTTGATAACGGATTCAAAAAAGGATTGGAAGTGATAAAAAATATTTCTGAAAATAATTAAAACTCATGGATGAAATGTAATAAATAAACTTCAAAAAAATTAAAAAATGCCAAAATTAAATTCATACCTCAATTTTGATGGTACAGCAGAAGAAGCTTTCAAATTTTATCAATCCGTTTTCGGCGGCGAATTCGTAGGCGGTGTAATGAAAATGGGAAATGCTCCCGGAACAGAACACCTTTCCGAAGATGAAAAAAACCGAGTAATGCACATTGCGTTACCAATTGGAAAAGACCTTTTGATGGCTTCGGACATTGTCCCGTCTATGGGACATAAGCTCAATCAAGGAAACGGAAATTATATTTCTATTTTCCCAGAAAGCAGAGAAGAAGCGGACCGAATTTTCAATGGACTTTCCGCGGATGGAGAAATAGAAATGCCTATGGAAGACCAATTTTGGGGCGACTATTTTGGGAGCTTCAAAGACAAATACGGTGTTTGTTGGATGGTCAACTATAGCAAAGACTCTGGTTACGAAGGATAAATAACTTTATGGAAAAAGTAACTGCAAAAGCATCTATCGGGGTTCAGAAGCCTATTTCAGAAGTTTTTGAAGCGATTATCAATCCGGAAATAATGCAAAATTATTTCATTTCCAAAGGTTCCGGAAGAATGGAGACCGACAAGGAAATATTCTGGTCTTTCCCAGAATTTGATGGTTCATATCCGTTGACAACGAAAGAAATAGTTCCCAATAAAAAAATTGTTTTTGTCTGGGACCCAAAATCTATTGTGACAATTGGGTTGCAGCAGCTGTCTGAAAATAACACAGTGATAAAAATTACGGAAGAAGGGCACACCAGTGATGAAAAAGGAATAATGTGGGCGATCGGTCAAACCGAAGGCTGGGCGAATTTTCTAGCTTGTATGAAAGCGTGGCTGGAATATGGAATCCATCTGAGGAAAGGTGCTTTCGACTATATGAAGACTAATTAAAATTGAAGCTTTGCGATTGCAAGGCTTTTTTTATTTTACTTTTTTATATAAAAATTGCTCCTGTAATAGTTTCAAGTTCATTAATGTTTTCAATTATTGTTTTTGGACAATTGTGACAATAATAAAATATTCCAAACTCTTTGATTTGAGATTTGTAAATGAATAACTTATTGCCACATACATTACAGTTTCCTTCTTGTACAGGATTATTTAATGTACTTAATTTTTCAATTTCAATTGTAATCGTCTCAAGTATAACCTTTACACCCCATTGCATTTTAGAATAATTCGTATTGTAAAATTTTTCAAATTCGTCACAAATAACCAACATATCTAAGAAAATTTTTTTTCTATTTTCAAAGTTTTCAATAGTATATTTTCCACAATAATTTTTTAGTTTATCAGTATAACTAGAAGCTTTAAATATTATTTCTGTACGTGGGTTATTTAAGTCTAACATATTTGTCTTTTACAATTCTAAAATAATGAAATATTTTTAATTGAAGACAAATGTTTCTATTATGCGAAGCGCGCCCCGGCTTGAACGGAGCTCTTTTTCTGTCATTGCGATTGTATAAAAGTTCAACAGATTGCTTCACTTCGTTCGCAATGACAGAAAAAAGCGTGAACCCTTCGACCTCGCTCAAGATAAACTACAGGCGTATAAAGGCGTCCCAAAATTATTTAAAGTAAAAGATTTAGGACTGCGTCTTCCTAAATGTAAAACGTAAAACTTTAAAAAAATGAAAAAAGGAATTTTAGCAATCGCAGGTCTAGCAGCTATCGCAATTATCGCCAAAAAAGCACAAAAAAGAAAAGCATTCGTAAGAGGAATCCTCGACGAGTATGATGTGAAAGAAAGAACACCGTTCGGTTTTGCAGACAGAATCAGAACGATGAATGACGAAGAATACAACTCTTTGAAAGAGAAAGTGAGAACGCAATTCGGTAGAGGATGCTGCAAACCAAGAACTGCAGAATAATTTTTAGAAAATTAAATAAAATTGTTAGAAAAACGGGAAGTGAGAGCTTTCCGTTTTTTTATGCTTTTGTTTCTCGCAAATTACACAGATTTTGCAGTTGGCTTTATTAAAATCTGTTCGATTTGCTAAAATCTTCGAGAATTAAAATTCAGTTTTTTAAAGATAAATGAAATTGTTAGATTTGCTTTGTGAAAGATTACTACTACTTTCTCGGAATTCCTCAAAATGCTTCTTCTGAAGACATCAAAAAAGCGTACAGGAAATTGTCTCTGAAATACCATCCTGATAAAAATGAGAATGACGAATTCTTTTCGGAAAGATTCAAGGAAATCAAGGAAGCTTATGAAACCTTGATGGATGCGGAAAGAAGAAAATTGTACGACCAGAATCTTTCCAGTCAACAGAGAAATGTGAAAAGTATCCTTCCACCGAAAATCAAAAATTTTTCTGCTAGTAAAATCCGAGCAAAAGTGGGAGAGGAAATCACTGTTTATTGGAATACTTACGATGCTGATTTAGTGAAAATAATTCCTTTCGGATTAGAAAAACCGAATGGCGAAAGGACGATTCGAATTAAAGAGTTTGACTCCCAAGGGAAATTTCAAATTCTACTTCACGCTACGAATACTGTTCTTCACAAAACCATTGTTCAGGGAATTACAATCTCAGAATTAGCAGAATCAGAGCTAAATTCTGAAGAAAAAGAGTCATTAAATAATCCTTCTGACACGTTCCAAAAGCCACAAAAAAAAGAAAGCCAATCTAAAAGACTGGTTTCTGTTCTTATATTTTTAGCATTGGCTGCTATGGTTATCTGGCTTATGTTTAGCTGATTTTCAGTCTTCCTGGGCATTTTTTACAACGTTTCCCTTTCTTGAATTTTTTGCAACATTTTTTCTTGTCGCAATACATCATTTCATCGTTTCTGTAAGCTGGAGCTAAAGGCGCAATCTTGAAAGCTATAACTGTTGAGATCATAGCTGCAAATATAAAGTAATTTAGACTAAATACAAATTAAAAATAAAAAATTCCTTAATTATTTAACAACTAAGGAATTAATTCATGTTTCAAAAAGTTTATTTTAAATAACGCGCCATTACTTTCGCCCAAAGTCGATAACCTTCCGGTTTCATGTGTAGCATATCTTCTTTGAAAATATCGGTTCTTACTTTTCCATTTTCATCGTTCATTACTTTGGTGATGTCAATATATTTTGCTCTTTTTTGAGTTTTCAGATAAGCTCCGATAGATTCATTAAGTTCTTTCATTTGAGGCCAGAATTGCTCGCGACTAGGAGAATATTTAATTGAAATATAGGCGACCGGAACTTTCGGATATTTTTGACGAATCTTTCCAAAGAATATTTTGAATCTTTCCAAAACCTCCGCTGGAGTGGGATTATCTGTAGCAATGTCATTTTCGCCACAGTAGATCACAATTTGTTTAGGATCATAAGGAGCCAGAAGTTCCTCAGAATAATTGTTGAGATCCAATAATCTTGACCCTCCGAATGCACGATTAACAATGTTTTTGTTTGGGAAATAGTCATTCACATCTTTCCAATAGGTGAATGAGGAACTTCCTAAAAATAGAATTAGTTTCTTCGGGATTCCTTTGGTTTGGTCGAGTCTTTTAAACTCCTGAATTTCTTTCCAATAAGGTTTATCCTGAGCGAAAAATAAGAGAGAGTTGAGAATCAATGCCAAGAAAAAAAGCTTTTTGAAAATGTTTTTGTTATATTTCATTTTTAAAATTTTTTTAGAATTTCAAGGTACAAAAAAACAGCTGCTTTCGGCAACTGTTTCTTGTTTTTATACTTGTTTAAGAAAATTAATCAACGATAAATTTCGTGTTCAATTCTCCTGTTTTCAAAATGTACACCCCTTTTGGAAGGTTTTTCAGAGTTATTGTATTTCCATTTTGGAAAGGATTGTCTATTGTTTGAACATTTTGGCCAACCGTGTTATAGATAAACGCTTTCTTGAATTGTTTCAGATCTTTATCTCCGGTTACCTGGATTGTATTTCCTTTCACTGGGTTTGGAGCAATTGTAAGATTTTTAGAAAAAGAAGCGTCATCCACAGCCATTACGGTTCCCCAAATTTGAGCAATGTATTCTGGATGATCTATAAAAGGGTTTCTGTTTCCTTGATAAGCATAAACTGCGGCATTTCTATCTATTTCTTTCTGAGAAACTGGATCTTGCTGATGCCATTTTAATAACATACTTAAGAAAGGTTCTGCAAAAACTTTGAAAGTCGATCCGTCATACATATCATAAGAGAAAGTTGTGATTTGTGATTGGTATCTTGTAGCAAAGTAAAAATAAATACGAGCAATATCTCCTTTAAACTCATCGATAGGTTCAAACACTGTTCCAGAATATCCATTAAGCTTGCTTGTTCCTAGCTTTGAACCGTTTTTGGAGGTCCAACTCGCTGAACCGACTTCTCCATATGGATAATTACTTCTCTTCCCATTTACATAACCATCGGTAGGTAAAAGGTGATGATAGTCATTGTGCATTGGGGTTTTGTCGTCGAAAGTGGATTTTGGAATCGAATGCTCTCTATTATAACAAGAACCTTCACCACTATAACTTCCACATTGATTGGTTCCAATGGAATATTTATAAGGGTCTGGTCCTGTCGGGTTTTCTGAATAGACATCTAAAACCGAATTGTCATTTTCGTAATATTTGTCTCTGTCGGATGATGCAAATACAGTCCAACCATACCCTTTGTCCTGATGACCGCTGGTTACGATCTGACTTAGTTTGGTTTTAAGGGCTGCTCCTGTAAGACCGGTGGTTCCATCATAATAACCGGTAGGTATTTGGGCATTCATAATGCCATAAAAACCAATGCATAATAAAAAAATAGATTTTTTCATTTCAAAAAATTAAGGGCGACAAATATATTAAATTAAAATCAATGTTTTTAAATATTAACATTATAGTTATGATTCTTAATTGACTCAGTGTTTTTCATTGCGCTATTTTAAAAGATAAGGATAAAATTATAATAAAATAAAAAAGACAGAAATATTTTCTGTCTTTGTAATTATGAGATTATCGTTAATTATTCTACAATGAATTTGGTGTTTAATTCTCCTGTTTTCAGGATATAAATTCCTTTTGGCAAATTCTTCAGCGTAATTGTATTTCCATTTTGGAAAGGATTTTCGATCGTTTGAACATTTTGTCCTACCATATTGTAGATAAATGCTTTTTTGAATTGTTTCAGGTCCTTATCACCTGTCACATTGATCACGTTTCCTTTTACAGGATTTGGCGCAATATTCAGGTTTTTGGAAAAAGAAGCATCATCTACAGCCAATGGTGCAGCTCCCCAGATCTCTGTTACCCATTCTGGGTGATCGATGAACGGATTTCTGTTTTTTTGGTAAGTATAGGCAGCGTTGTTTCTTGCTATTTCTCTTTCTGAAACCGGGTCTTGTTGATTCCATTGCAACATTAGATTGAGTTCCCAATCTGTAAGCCCTTTATTTACATTACTTGTGTTAAGGATGTTTCCACTTGAAAAGCTAGAAAGTCTTGTCTGATATCTCGTTACAAAATATAAAAGAACTCTTGCAACATCACCTTTGAACTCGTTGATCGGCTCAAAAACAGTTCCTGAATAACCGGAAGAAGCATTTGGTCCTACCTTCGAGCCGTTTTTAGAAGTCCAGGTTGGGTTATTTACTTTCCCATACGGATAGTTACTTCTCATACCATTTACTTTCCCATCTGTAGGAAGGATATGTTGGATGTCCGAAACCATTGGACTTGCTTCATTGAAAAGACTTTGTGGAATCGAGTGTTCTCTGTTGTAACAATCACCTTCTACAGAATAGTTCCCACATTTTTTCACACCATGTTGGTAATTGTAGGGGTCTGTTCCTGTTGGGTTTTCCGAGTAGATGTCCAAAACTGATCCGTCTTTTTCATAGAAATTGTCAGTGTCTGTTGTAGGATATCCTGTGTAAAGAGCATCATAGCTTTTTGTGACATATCCACTTGTGATAATCTCTCCAAGTTTGGTTTTTAGAGCAAATCCGGTCAATCCGGTTGCAGTACTGTAATATCCGGATGGCTCTTGGGCACTCACCATTCCAAACATTCCAACACAAAGAATAAAGATACATTTTTTCATTTCAAAAAATTAAGGGCGCTAAAGATATAAAATATTTTTTGTAAAAAAATGAAATTTTTTTCAACAATATAGTATCTTAAATATTAAATTTCTAATATTTATCTGTTAATAATTTAAAAAAAGAGCAATATTGTTGTCAAAGTTAAAAAGGCAGAAATATTATCTGTCTTTTTAATAATTTTTGTGATAAAAATTAGTCAACTATAAATTTGGTGTTTAATTCTCCGGTTTTTAAAATATAAACTCCTTTTGTTAAATTATTCAGTATGATCGTATTCCCATTCTGAAAAGGATTGTTGATGGTTTGGACATTTTGTCCAACCATGTTATAGATGAATGCTTTTGTGAATTTCTTTAAATCTTTGTCTCCATTTATATTAATAATATTACCTTTAACAGGATTGGGGACAATTGTAAGATTTTTGGAAAAAGAGGCGTCATCCACAGCAAGAGGAGAAGAACCCCAAATTTCTGTTATCCATTCAGGATGATCGATGAAAGGATTTCTGTTTCCTTGGAATGCATAAGCTGCATTGTTTCTATCAATTTCTTTTTGGGAAACAGGGTCTTGTTCACTCCATTTCAACATCAGGTTCAGATACCACAATTGTAAGCCTCTGTTTTTAGAACCGTCCAAAGGGCTGGATGCTGTTTGGTATTGACTAAAAGACGTTAGTTTATCTTCATATCTGGTTACGAAGTATAAAGCCATTCTCGCAAAATCACCTTTGAACTCGTTGATGGGCTCGAAAACAGAACCGCTGTAACCGGGAACTTTGCTTGGACCTACTTTTGTGCCGTTTTTGGATGTCCATGTTGCTGTAGAAACTTCGCCATAAGGATAATCTCCTCTTTTTGAGTTGGTATAACCATCTGTCGGAACAACGAAATGTATGTCATGCGACATTGGCACTGCATCTATTCCTCCGAAGTATGTTTTTGGCAAAGAGTGTTCCCTGTTGTAGCAGCTGCCTTCTCCTGAGTAGTTACCACATTGATTTCCCCCGACAGAGACTTGCCCCCACTTGAATTCATAAGGATCATTGCTTACGCCCGGAGTATTGGCTGCCGGATTTTCAGAATACATATCGATGATGGTTCCGTCATTTTCGTAATATTTATCGATATCGGTAGTCTTGTATCCCAACCACAATCCACCAGTTCCACTTCCATAGCCCATATCTTTTGCTCCGGCAGTTATGATTTCTGCAAGTTTGGATTTTAATGCATAGCCAGTCAGCCCATTTGCTGAACTGTAGTAATTAGTTGGTGCCTGAGCATTCGCAATATTTGCAATAGCAAAGAATAGTAGAAAGATCTTATTTTTCATTTCAAATCAATTAGGACCGCAAAATTAATTTATAATTATTTTAAAACGTTAATAATCAGTGCTTTTTAAGTAAAATTTAAGTTGACATAAATCTATGTTAAATATTTTTCCACTTAAATTTATTTTAACCTGAAAGTCGTATTGAATGAATTCATTCAATAATACAAAAGAGAACTAATCAATATTTGGTTCTCTTTTATTTATGTGTTATTGAAGATAGATTAATGCTGAAGATATCTTTTGTTGACCTTTGAAAAGATCCAGGATATAGATAAGCCAAAAAATAATGCAACTCCGGAAACGATGATGTAATTGATCAGTTCTATCTTGATAGGGAAAGGCAAGGTTTCGCTTGCACGGAAAAAGCCTGTGTAAATTTGCATTATAGAAAGAGTAGAACCTATCACAAGCCCGGCAATGATCCCGAAAAAAACGATTAAAAGTCCTGTGAAGAAATAGATCATCCGAAGGTTGGGTTTATTAAAGCCTAATGCGATCAATGATTTGGCCTGCTCTTTTTTATCTAATTGCAAAATCGTTATAGCTCCGGCCAAATTAAAAGTTGTGATGAAAATAACCAAACTGAAAATCAGATAGATCATCAGTTTTTCTGTGTTGATCATTTTCCAAAATGCCGCATTTTCCTCAGATTTTGTATTGATGATGACTTTGTCCCCTAATTCTTTTGATAGATTAGTTTTAACACTCTCAGCATTATTCGGATTTTTCAGTTTAATCGCGATCTGGTAGCAAGCTGATCTTGGAAGTCCTAGAAGTTGCTGTGACAGTTCTATAGGAGCAATTATGTAATTGTCCAATTGGTCGTTTCCTGGAAAAATTCCGCTCACGAAGATATCTTTTTTGTTGAAGATGTCGTTTTCCTGCTGTATGATGCCTTTCCCAGGTTTGGGCATTAATATCGTTGCAAAATCCTGACTTGAGTTTACGGGAAGGGAAAGTCTGTTGTCCAGACTATTTTCCATGATCACTTCATTGCTGTATTTGAAATCGGGGTATTTTCCGTAATAGATACTTTCATGGATGGGATTCACGCTTGTGTAAGCAGAGTCAACACCTCTCAGATAGGCAATCTCTCCATTGTTTTTGTAACTCAGATAAACCTTTTCCTCTATAAGTTTGGAAAAATGGACAATTTCTGAATTTTTCTTTAATGAGTTTTGAATTTTATTAATGTCAGGCAGGATTTTTCCTGTCTTGCTTTTTATTGTAAGGTCAGCATGTAAGTTGGCAATCATATCCTTATTCAGTTCTTCCAGACCAGAGAAAACTGAAACTATGATAAACATTGCTGCCACAGCAGCTACCATTGCAAAAGCCGCCAGCCAAGTAATGAAGGTTACTGCTGTACTTCCTTTTTTAGAGATCAGATATCGGGATGCTATGTAAAAAGCAATTTTCAATAGTGTGGAGAATTATAGAATTGGATTGTCGCCTTCACCCTTCAGTTCCCTTTCTATACGTTCCACATCGTCCAGGCTTGTGTCTATGTAGAATGCCAACTGAGGAATGATACGCACCTGTTTTGCCATTTTTTGTCCTATGTAATTTCGGTAAAAAGCATTGTTGGTGTTGATTTCCTTCATGATCGGTTTTCTAAGTTCTGCAGGGAAAATACTCAAATATATTTTTGCGATACTTAGATCGGCAGTTACTTTCACATCAGAAACCGATACCAAAAAACTTTGTTTGCTTTCTGATGCTTGTTTGCGGAAGATCTCTGCCATGTCTTCCTGAATAATTTGCGCTACTTTTCTTTGTCTGTTGCTTTCCATAAGTTTGCAAATTTAGTGTTTTTGTTTGGATTTTCTAATTTAAGAGCCAAATCAAAGCTTGCTTCAATTCCCGTTTCCAATAATTTTCAGAATGCGTTCCGTCCTCATCTATTTTCATAACGATATTTTTTTCCGGAACGGATTTCTTTAATAATGACTCATTTACAGCTTCTATTTCCGGAACCATCGTTTCATCTTCATTTTTTCCGGCTACAAAATAGAATTTTGAATTTTTGAGATTGCTCTGATTTTTATTGAGATAAGTTTTCAAATCCATAGAAACAAACCAAAATGCAGGACTGAAGATTCCGGCTTTTCCAAAAACAGCCGGATATTTCACTGAAGCATAAAGCGAAATCAAACCGCCCATCGAACTGCCAATGATCAAAGTTTTAGAAGCTTGTTTCTGAGTCCTGTAAGTTTTATCGATATAAGGTTTCAAAGTTTTTGTAAGAAATTCTATATACAAATCGCCTTCGCCTTTGGTCTTGTATTTTTCATTATTCCAAGGCGAATATTCTGCCAGTCGGGTTTCTCCGCCATTATCAATTCCGATAACGATGGCAGACTGTCCTGTTTCTGAAAAGATTTGGTTCAAGGTTTCGTCAACATCCCATTCTCCGGAAAAACTCGTGAATTCATCAAAAAGATTCTGCCCATCGTGCATATAAATCACAGGATATCTTTTATTGGATTTCTCATAATCGGGTGGAAGGTATATCCAGATTTTTCTTGTGGTATTAAGTTGAGGAATTTTAAAATTCTCACTTAATATTTTGACATTAGAAGTTGCGGTATGTTTTTTCTCTTTTGGTTGTGTCCAGTTTTGGATCTTTAACTCGATGGTTTTTGATGAATTAGAAATTTCAAAAATTCTGTTTGGAGAATCCTCCGCGGTTTCCCAATTGCCTTGCGTTATTTTGTATTCTATTTTCTGAGAAGGATTAGGAATTATTAATATAAATGAATCTTCCGAATCTTTTTTGAACTCGAATTGACTATCATTCGGATTCCAATTGTTAAGGTTAGAAGCCAAATAGAACTTCGGATTTTGAGTTGTTTTCTTAGGAAGTTCTACGATTTTAAAAGTAATCTGAGCATTCAAAACTACAGTCATTAAAACTGAAAATAAAAATATAGATTTTCTGAAGAGAAAAAAATTAAAGCATTTAGTCCACATATTTTGTCTGTGACTTTATGAATTCCAAAGTTTTTTTTGCAACATCTTTAGCTTGATTCAAATTGATATTACTGAAAGTATGTTTCGCATTATCCAAAACAAAATATTGGTGATAAACTTTGTTTTTCTCCAATGCATTTACCAACAATTGCGATTGCGAGATATCTACAATATCATCTCCGGTCCCATGAAAGATCAATGTTGGTATTGTCTGCCTTGTCACATAGTTCAAAGGAGAGTAAATACTACACGCTTGGATGGCTTTTTTCTTATATTTATCTATATTGTAGCCCGTTAATTCTTGTATTTTTGCATGTCGAAGTCTGTATTTATCGCGAGAGTACAGTTTGAAAATTTCCAATGCTGCCGGATTTGCGTCGGTTTTGAATAATTCGTTCAGATTAGTTAGTCCATAAAAATTAACAAAATATTTTAGATTTAGAGACGTATTTTGGTCTTGTCTGTACGATGTGAGCAAACCTAGATGAGCACCGGAAGAAGCGCCCCAGATCCCAACATTGTTTAAATCTAATTGGTAGGTTTCCGCATTTTCCTTGATCCAATTAAGAACGTCTTGGCAGTCCTGTAGTGGTTTTTCCAGATGTGTTTTTTTATCTAAAGATGTAAAATTGATACTGATTACGGTGTAATTATTCGCAACCAAATCGGAAAGTACATATTGTCTGAAATTCTGTCTGATGATATTTTTATCACTTCTTACCCAAGCTCCACCATGAATATATATTACGACAGGTGATTTTTTGTTGATATTCTTAGGTTGGTAGATATCCAGTTTCAGATCTTTGTTCTCTGATGTTTTTTTATATGTAATGTCTTGATGGAGATTGTAATTAGCAGAAATATTGGGAAGCTGAACATCTTTTTTTTTGTCTTTATGTCTGCTGATTTTATAGCTTAGAATACTAAGGATAAAAAGTGAAAAAACAAGTAGTATATAATGTCTGGTCTTCATTCAAAGGTCATTTGCATCCCAAATATAGAGATAATTAAGAATTATCTTATGTTAATTTTTGATTTTATGAAAAAATTAAAGATTAGTTTCTCCTTTGCATAAACTATGTTTTGTAAATTTGGGTCACTTTAATTGATTTCTTATTTTGATAAGAAATTGTAATAAAAATCCATTTTATAATGACAACAAAATACGAACAGATTCCAAGTTCTCTTTTTGTGAAAAACAGAAAGAAGTTTGCAGAACAATTGTTACCAAAATCTTTAGCCGTTTTCAACTCCAACGATATTTATCCCATCAGTGCAGATTCTACGATGCCTTTTCAGCAACATCGCGATATTTTTTATTTGAGTGGAGTAGACCAGGAAGAAAGTATTTTGGTGATTTTTCCTGATGCTTTTTTGGAAGAAAATCGTGAGATATTATTTTTAAGAGAAACCAACGACCATATTGCGGTTTGGGAAGGTGAAAAATTAGATAAAAATCAAGCTTTTGAAACTTCCGGAATCAAAACGGTTTATTGGTTGAGTGATTTTGATAAAGTCTTCAAAAATCTAATGTACGAAGCAGAAAATGTTTATCTGAATAAGAACGAGCATTACAGAAATGCTGTAGAAACGGAACTGAGAGAAGACCGTTTCATCAAAAAAATACAGTCGGATTTTCCGATGCACAATTATAAAAGGAGCAATCCGATTCTTCAGCGTTTGAGAAGCATCAAAGAACCGGAAGAATTAGCCTTGATTCAGAATGCTTGTAATATTACTGAAAAAGGAATCAGAAGATTGTTGAACTTCATCAAGCCAAACGTTTGGGAATACGAAATCGAAGCGGAGTTAATTCACGAATTTGTAAGAAACAGAAGCAAAGGTTTTGCCTACACGCCGATTATTGCAAGTGGAAATAATGCAAATGTTCTTCATTACATCGCGAATAATATGCAGTGTAAAGAAGGCGATTTGATTCTTTTGGATGTTGGTGCAGAATATGCAAATTACTCCAGCGATTTGACCAGAACAATTCCAGTAAGCGGGAAATATTCTGAAAGACAAAAGGAAATTTACAACTCAGTTTTGAGATGTAAAATTGAGGCTGAAGACCGATTGGTGGCGGGGAATAACTGGTATAGATTCCATAAAGAAATGGGCGAAGTTTATACTTCCGAATTGCTTCAGTTAGGATTAATTGATAAAGCTGATGTCCAAAACGAAGACCCAAAATGGCCGGCTTACAAGAAATTTATGATGCACGGAACGTCTCATCATATGGGATTGGATACGCACGATTACGGAATCTTAACCGATGATTTTGTAGAGAATATGGTGTTCACCAACGAACCTGGTTTTTATATTCCGGCAGAAGGTTTTGGAATTAGAATTGAAGATGATTATGTGATTCAGTCGTCCGGAAAACCATTTAATATGATGGCGAATATTCCGATTACTGCGGAAGAGATTGAAGACTTGATGAATTCTTAAATATTAGAAATTAGAGTTTAGAATAATTCAACTTTAAAATTCAATATAAGAAATCCCGAACATTAATTTTGTTTGGGATTTTTATTTTATTTCTTGAAAAATTCCATCAAGTCAAGATAGTTTTTCTGATTCACGCCGTGTCCTGACATATACTCTCTGAAAGAAAAATAAGCGCTCAAATCATATAAAAGGTCAGCTGCTTTTCGTCCCCATTCCAAAGGAATCACAGCGTCGTCTGTCCCGTGAGAAATAAAGAAACGTAGATTTTCTAATTTCTTTTTTTCTTTCACAATATTTTTTAAAAGTTTTTCTTCCGGATAAGAACTTAGACAAGCTATTTTCGAGAACAAATCTGGATATTGTAGCGCTAAAGAATAAGCAATCATCGCGCCTTGGCTGAAACCGCAAAGGTGCGTCTTGTTATCCGTCAATCCATATCTGTTGGTAACGGTCATAATGTTTTCCAAAACCAATTTTACCGCTTCATTAGCTTCATTTTCGTCCACAAAGTTTTCAGCATTATTGAAATCAATATCAAACCAAGCGTAGCCTCCATAATTGGAATTATTAGGTGCTCGGAAACTGATAACCAACCAATCTTCCGGTAAAGTTGGAACAAAACTGAAAAGGTCTTCTTCATTACTTCCATAACCGTGAAGCAAAAACAAAACGGGCGTTTCTGATGTGATATTTTGAGGTTCTCTTACGAGGTATTGTAAATCCATTTTGCAAAGATAATTAACGGAAATCAGAATTTTGAATAGTTTTTATCTATAAGTTTTGTGTTGCTATAAAAAGCGTATTTTAGCACCACGAAAAATTTCTAAAATGGATAAAATACCTAGTGTAGACCTGCGTGATTTCCTTTCGGACAACCCGGAACGCAAACAGAAATTTGTAAATGAAATCGGAAAAGCTTACGAAGAAATTGGTTTTGTAGCCCTGAAAGGACATTTCCTGGATGACCAACTCGTAGACAATCTTTATGGAGAAGTCAAAAACTTCTTTCAACTTCCAACAGAAACCAAACTAAAGTACGAGATTCCCGGAATCGGAGGACAAAGAGGTTATGTTGGTTTTGGTAAAGAAACCGCAAAAGGCTTTAAAAAAGGAGATTTGAAAGAATTTTGGCATTTCGGACAGTACGTTTCGGATGACTCAAAATACAAAAACGAATATCCTGACAACGTAATCGTTGACGAACTTCCAAAGTTCAATGAAGTTGGTAAGGAAACCTATCAGATGCTTGAAAAGACTGGGAAATATGTCTTAAGAGCTTTGGCTTTGTATCTTGATCTGGATGAGTTTTATTTTGATGATAAAATTGCGGAAGGAAATTCTATCCTAAGACCAATTTATTATCCGCCAATTACTGAAGAACCGAATGATGCGGTAAGAGCTGCTGCTCACGGAGATATCAACTTAATCACACTTTTGATGGGTTCACAAGGAAAAGGACTTCAGGTTCAGAACCACAAAGGTGAATGGATTGATGCAATTGCAGAACCGGATGAGTTGATGATTAACGTTGGCGATATGTTGTCAAGACACACGAACAATAAATTGAAATCGACGATTCACAGAGTGGTCAATCCGCCAAGAGAATTGTGGGGAACTTCGAGATATTCGATTCCATTCTTTATGCATCCGGTGAGCAACATGCCTCTTAATGCACTTGAAAATTGTGTCGATGAAAATAACCCGAAATTATATCCTGATGCAACAGCTGGAGAATTTTTACGAGAAAGACTGATTGAATTAGGTTTGATAAAAATCTAATCGAGATTATATTTTAAAAAAAATACCGTTGAGAGCTCAACGGTATTTTTTTATAATTTATTTAAGAGTAGGTTTAAATAGCTTTTACAATAAAATAGTTTTTCTTTCCTTTTTGAAGAAGGAGAAACTTTCCATCAATCAAATTATTTTCTGATGCAGAGTATTGGTCATCAACTTTAGTTTTGTTTACTGAGATCGCATTTCCTTTTAATTCTCTTGTGGCCTCGCTTTTCGAATTTAAAAAACCCGAATTAGAAAGAAGATCAACAATGTTTTGTCCTAATACTTCGGTTTTTGAAATTTCAGTTTGCGGAACACCATCAAAAATTTCCAAGAAAGTATCTTCGTCCAGATTGGCAAAATCTTCCGCAGTAGATCTCCCAAAAAGTATCTTAGTTGCAGTCAAAGCCTTTTCGTATTCTTTTTCTCCGTGTACCCAAACTGTTACTTCTTCGGCTAATTTTTTCTGAAGTTTTCTTTCTCCCGGATTACCGTTGTGCTCATCAATCAAAGCTTCGATTTCTTCTTTTGGAAGGAACGTATAGAACTTGATAAATCTTTCTGCATCAGAATCGGTTGCATTCAACCAGAATTGGTAGAATTTGTAAGGTGAAGTTTTCTTAGCATCCAGCCAATAATTCTCACCACTTTCAGATTTTCCGAATTTGGAGCCATCTGCCTTTGTTATCAAAGGAACGGTTAAAGCGTATGCTTCTCCTTGTGCTTTTCTTCTGATCAATTCTGTTCCGGTCGTGATGTTTCCCCATTGGTCAGAACCTCCCATTTGAAGTTTAACGCCTTCATTCTGATAAAGATGAAGGTAATCGTAACCTTGTAAAAGTTGGTAAGTGAACTCTGTAAAGCTCATTCCGTCTACACCAGAATCTCCTGAGAAACGTTTTTTCACCGAATCTTTTGCCATCATATAATTAACAGTGATGTGCTTTCCGATGTTTTTTGCAAAGTCAAGGAAAGTAAAATTCTTCATCCAGTCGTAATTGTTGACAAGAATTGCTTTGTTGTCTCCATTACCATCAAATTTTAAGAATCTGGATAATTGATTTTTCAGACAATCGACGTAATAGAGTAGAGTTTCCTCGCTCAAAAGATTACGTTCAGCAGATTTGCCGGAAGGGTCGCCGATCATTCCTGTCGCTCCACCAACCAGTGCTATCGGCTGATGGCCGTGCTGTTGAAAATGAGCCAGGATCTTGATCTGGATAAGGCTTCCGATATGCAAAGAATCTGCTGTTGGGTCAAACCCGATGTAAGCTTTTGTCATTTCTTTATTCAGTTGATCTTCCGTTCCCGGCGTCATGTCAGAAAAAAGTCCGCGCCATTTTAGCTCTTCGATAAATGCATTCATTGTCTTAAAAATTTCGTGCAAATATAATGATTACTATTCGTAATTGCTTTTCAATGTCAAAAATCATCTATAATGATTTTTTAATTTAATTCATTAATAATTGATTATTTTTTTAATGATTTAAAACATAATTATATTTTAGTGAATTAGAATGTGTTTAATCGGTGTTTGATTGATGTTTTTTTTATATATTTGCAGGCCAATACACACAATGATGAAATAGATTTATAAAATATTTCTCAAATGAATAGGATTTTTAATGCAAATGTTTATGATTGTCTCGCTTTTTTCACTTGTTGTTTATTATTTGGTCAGGTAAGGCCTTCCGCAATTTATGGTGATTACAATGGTTATTGGGTTTCTCAGGCGAACACAGGGTATGTTACCTCCAGAGATAATAATAATCTGATCGGCTTAACTGTAAATAATGTAACTTATGCAACCGGTGTTAACGATGTAGCACTTACTTCTCATGGTATAAGCCCTGTATTTGAAAATTACAGAGCATTTCCAACTTCGTTTTCTGTTTCCAGTACTGCAGCCAATTTTCTTGTTGGGACACCGAGGTACATCAATGGAGTAGAGCAGACTCAGGCGGTTGCGCCTTCTCTTAGCTGTGATGTCCCTTTGGGTTATTATTTGAGAGATGGTGAGCACGGACTGAATTTGGGTACAGCTGTTTTTAATATTCCAAAACAAGAATTGGCATTTTATGTCAATGTTTTGGCTGATATCAATCCTAACTGTATCAATGACGATATACCGGATATTATTGTTACACAGGTAGGAGCGCCGAGTTCCACCTATGATATTTTTAAATTCACGGATCTAAATGGAAAAACGATCGGTGTAGAAAAGCAGGTCAATTTTTCCTCTGTCACACCTTCTGGATTAGCACTTTGGAATTTTTACTCCGCAGGTTCCTGTCCTCATATGTATTATACTCCAAATGGATTTTCTAATACAACAAGAGATGTAAGGGTTTTGACTTTTAAATTGAGCGACTTCGGAATTACATCTACCAATTATACAAGTGCAGTAAAATTTATACAGGTCTTGTCGGGTGATAGTGATGTTGCATTCTCTGCTTACAGTACCAACTCGATGTCGCTTTATTGCTTGGAAAGTGCCGTAACAAATGGAACCGCTTTGAGCACACAAACCGGGATAACAACGCTGGGAAGAGCAGGTTCTGAAAGTGATAATTGGCCAATGGTAAGAAAGGGAGGTTATCTGGCTTTGGAGTCTAATAAAAAACCTTTTGTCCCAACAAGAGTATCGACGGCGGGACTAGCCAATATTACAAATCCAGTAGAAGGGATGATGGTATATGATACGACAGAGAATTGTCTGAAAATTTATGTGAATTCAACGATCGGTTGGAAATGTTATAATAGAAAAACTTGTCCTTAAAATGAAAAAGAATTTGGTGGTATTATTGTTTGTGCTTGCTATAAGTAAGGTATCTTCACAAGTGATCTTTGGAAATAGCGCAGGAACAGCATCTGATAAAACTTCTGTACTAATGGAATTTCCAAATACAGGGAACAGAGGACTTATTCTTCCATATGTTACGGATAAGTCTGCAATAACGGCTGCTGGAAGTATTATTTTGGATGCATCTATACCTACGGATGCAAAAGTAAAATATTACACTGGTACTACTTGGGTGGATCTAAGTGTGCAATCTGCAGATGTTTCTTCTTATTTGACGATTCAGCCTCCTGCAAAAGAAAATTCTACTGCAAAGGTTATCATTGGTGATAATACTTCATCAACTGATGGCGTACTGGTTCTGGAATCTACAAACAAGGCTATGGTATTACCAATAGTCCCTTCGTATCAAAACATAATAAACCCAGCGCCAGGAACTATGGCATTGGTGAACAATGGGGGAATCAAAACGTTGGCTGTGTATAATGGTATACAATGGAGCTTTTGGAGTTATTGACCCTTTAAATTATGTCTAAAAAATAAAATAAACCCGTTTGTAAATCCAACGGGTTTATTTATTATAATTATTTGATCTTTAATTGAAAATCAAATTTTTGTAAAGTTCCTGAGTAGCTTTTATGTCTTCTTCTTTAAGATTGTGTATGTCATTTAAGCTTATGTGACCAATATATTTTGCTCCAGTATATTTATAGAACCGCTGATCGGAGTGAGGTATTCTTCCACAGTAAATCCTTTTTCCCCATTTGGCAAATACGATTCTTTGACACCGCCTGTCGTGGTCGCAATTCCAAATTCTTTTTCTACCAATGCATTTCCATCTGGTCCATATGCCCAGCCAAAAGTGAAAACTTCATCAATCCATGTTTTCAAAAATCCAGGTATATTGAACCAATAAGTAGGGAACTGGAAAATCACTCTGGAATGTTTTGAGATTAGATCCTGTTCTTTCACAATGTCAATTTTACCGTCCGGATAAGCTTCGTAGATGTTATGGATCGTAATATTTTCTTCATTGGAAATATTTTGTAATAACGCTCTGTTTGCAATAGAAGCACTGTAATTTGGGTGCGCTAAGATAATTAATATGCTATTCATTTTAGTGTATATTAGAAAGTTACTCTCTTTTGGAGAGCAAGAGTATTATCTTTGTAATTTCCAAACAAGAACAGACTTGGTAGAAATTAACGAACTTAAAAGTAACTATTGCTGAAAATGAGTGAATTAAAAATTGAAAAAAGTAAATATTTTAATAACGGAAACTGTCCGATAAGATTAGTTTTGGATAGGATAGGAGAAAAATGGTCAATTTTGATTCTGTTGTTATTGAAAGAAAATGAAGTTTTAAGATTTAATGAAATCAACAAACTCATTGGTGATATTTCTCAAAAAATGTTGACCCAAACTCTTAAATCTTTGGAAGCCGATGGACTCATTACAAGAAAGATCTATCCTGTTGTTCCGCCAAAAGTCGAATATAGATTAACGGAATTGGGCGAAGATTTTTATCCCCTGATCTCCAATATCACAGACTGGGCAAAAACAAATTTGCCCCAAATCCTGGAAAACAGAAAAAAATCAACAAATAAAATCAATTAAATCTTCTCAAACATTATTTTTGCAAAATGAATCAGGATACTATTTGTGCACTGGCAACAGCTAACGGGATCGGAGCAATTGGAATTATCAGAGTTTCCGGAAATGGATCTTTCGAGATCGTCAATAGAATTTTTGAAGGGAAAAATCTGGAGAAAGTTGAATCTCACACAGTTCATTATGGTTTTATCAAAGATGAAAATGAGACGATTGATGAAGTTATGGTGTCTGTTTTCCATGCTCCCAAGACATTTACAACTGAGAATTCCGTAGAAATCTCTTTCCACGGTTCACCTTACATCGGTAAAAAAATTCTTGAAGCTCTGATTAATAATGGTGCGAGAATGGCAAAAGCGGGAGAGTTTACGATGCGTGCGTTTATGAATGGCAGAATCGATCTGTCACAAGCTGAATCCATCGCCGACCTAATTGCATCTGAAAATGAAGCTTCCAGAAAAGTAGCCTTGAATCAATTAAAAGGAGGTATTTCTAATGAGATTTCATTCTTAAGAAATGATTTGTTGAATTTCACATCTTTAATTGAGTTGGAACTTGATTTTGCAGAAGAGGATGTTGAGTTTGCTGATAGAACTGCACTTAAGTCTTTGCTGTATAAAATTGAAGAAAAACTAAATTCATTAATTGAAAGCTTCCAATACGGGAATGCCATTAAAAATGGAACTGCGGTGGCTATCATCGGAAAACCAAATGCTGGAAAATCTACACTCTTGAACGCACTTTTGAAAGAAGAAAGAGCGATTGTGAGCAATATCGCAGGAACAACGCGAGATATAATTGAAGAAATCCTTCATATCAAAGGTCATGCTTTCCGATTAATAGACACAGCTGGTTTACGAGAAACATCTGATGAAATTGAAGCGATTGGAGTAAAAAAAGCTAAGGAAAAAGTGCAAAACGCTGAGATTTTAGTTTACCTGGCAGATGCGGGAACTGAAGACTTTTCTGAAGACATTGAAATGATAAAATCTCTATTAAGAGAAGATTTGAAACTGATTATTTGTGCTACAAAAATTGATGAGGTTATTCCAACTCAATATGAAAAGTTAGAGCAGATATTCAGAAACGAAATCTCCACTGATTTTGATTTTATAAAAATTTCGGCTGTTGAGAATCAAAATATTCAGGATTTGAAAAACGAATTATCATCTTATGTAGAACATTTAAAATCCGAAGAGGGGAATGTAGTGATTACCAACCAACGTCATTACGAAGCTTTACAAAAGTCTCTTAATTCAGTTAAACAAGTAGATGAAGCAGTAAGCTTACAAATTACCACTGAATTGCTGGCTTATGAACTTCGGAATGCTTTGGAATATCTTGGTGAAATTTCAGGTGAATTTAGTAATGATGAAGTTTTGGGAAATATTTTTTCTAAGTTTTGTATCGGGAAGTAATCGCTGATTTCCAAGCACTATAATACAACTATACAACCTGCATTAATAAAGGAAAAACAGAAAGTGGTAAGTGACATTTTCTGACATTTGTTGACATCTTTTATACCACTAATTGTGATACTCCGTTGTTTTTAATCTCTAAAAAAATGAATTTTAGGATACTCTAAGGGAAATTTAAACGGTAAATAATCGTAGATACACGCAAATACCGCTAAATACTGAGAGAGATTATTAACATACAGAAAATCGGAAAGTATCAAATGAGCAGTAACATTAGGATTGAGAAGATTTGTATCTTCTGCAAAGAGAAATTCATCGCTAAAACATTCTCTACAAAGTATTGTAGTCACAGATGTAATCAAAAGGATTATAAGAAAAAAGTAAAGGAGGAGAAACTCCAAAAATCAAAAGAAGAATTTCAAACGGAGATAAAACTCAAACAACTTAAAGTGGTTTCTATTGAAGATGTTCAGAAGAAAACATATCTTACTATAAAAGAAGTTTGTTTGTTGATGAATATCTCTGAATCTACAATCAGAAAACTGATTAAAAACGGAGATTTAAAAACAATCCGTGTTGGTAAGAAACATTTTCTTTTGAAATCAGAATTAAATAATTTCCGTTGAGATTAATCATCAAACATTCAAAATTTCCGTTGTATTAAATCCAAAAATCGGTTTTAAACAATTTTCAATGGAACAATACAGATTTAAGAATTAAAATTGTTGTAACTTCTTTAAAAACGATAATGGTGTTTTGAGTGTTGTTTTCTGAATAGAAGTTGTTTCTTATTTCCATTTTGTTAAATTTTGTTGATGATTCTATATTTATATACCATTGAATATGAATATATTATATAAGTATATATATTATATATAATATAAGAGGATATTTATAAAGAGGATATTTTAAGTAGTAGTAGTAAAGAAAAGTAGTAAGATATTTAGTAGTAGAGTAAAATCAGTTAAAACGGTAGTAAATTAAGAGGAGAAATAAAGTAAATCAAACGAAAAATCAGAAAATATCAAAAGAGGAACGAAAATTAAGGAGGAAATTTCAAACCGAAGAGGAGATTTCTGCTGTGAGGTTTGATATTTTGTAGTTGATTTTCAAATTTTTACGTTGATGATAGTATCAAATGATATTATAGAACAAACGGAAATCGATATTAGAATGATTTTAATATCACAATCGCTGAATTTATTATGATGAAAAATTTAAGATGTAGAACTTTTTTAAAAACAGTAGTTGTTTTTTCAAAATAAAAGGAAGGACTTTGCACCACTTTACAATTGAGGGAGTCGAAGTTTTTAATGAGGTAAAGAGAATCCAAACAGAAATGTTTGGATTTTTTTTTGAAATATTAGGTAATGAATCAATACAAAGTGATACGATTCAACCACTGTAGGAGTGGGTTAGTTTCTCATAGAGAAAGTAAACTGAGAAATTTTGAAACAATGTAATTAGGTTAATACCACACGTTTACTGTTGTCTCCGAAGTGAGTTAGGGGGAATGTTACACCACAATTAGTAACAAAACCTAAGAAAAATGAAAGTTTATTTAAAAGTCAGAGAGGGGAAACTTAGTAAAAAAAGTATTGAAAAAGGACGTGTGAAAATGAATAGTTTGTTTTTGATGTTCCACGATAGTTCAACTCAAAAAAGAAGTTATGAGTTTTTGAAACTTTATATCTATGATAAACCAAAAACGATTATAGAGAAAGATCACAACAAAGAAACATTACAACTTGCAGAATCTATAAAAGCTGAAAAAGTATTAGAATTTAATTCGAGGAAACACGGATTTGTAAGTAGTTCAAGTGGTAAGATTGGATTTCTGAATTATTTTAATGAATTGGTTGAAAAGAAATATGATTCAAAGGGAACTCACGGAAATTGGTATAGTACGTTGAAACATCTAACTATTTTTTGTAAAGGAATAGATGTTCAGATTTCCAAAATAGATGAAACATTCTTGGAGAATTTTAAGGAATATCTTTTGAAAGAAAAAATATCTAATAAGGGAGGTAGATTATCACAAAATACGGCGTTATCATACTTTAATAAAGTAAGAACCGCATTGAAAGAGGCTCATAGAAATAAAATGATTTCTGAGAATCCTGTTGTGAGAGTAAAAACAATAAAGGAGAAAGAAACCAATAGAGAATATCTCACTTTGGATGAGTTAAAAAAATTAGTGAAAACTGAATGTGAAGTACCAATAATGAAAGATGCTTTTATTTTCAGTTGTTTAACGGGCGTAAGGTTTTGTGATGTTGAGAATTTGAAATGGAAAGATTTATTTTATGATTCTGAAAATGGTTGGATTTTAAAATATACACAACAGAAAACAAAGGGAGTTGAAAATCTACCGATAAATGAGCAGGCTGTAAAACTTCTTGGAGAGAAAAAAGATGATGATGTTCCATTGTTTGAAACTTTAACTTATAGTGCCTACCACAATAAAAAATTACATAAATGGGTAAAGGAAGCAGGAATCGATAAACACATCACTTACCACAGTTCACGACATACTTTTGCTACCTTGCAATTAACTATGGGTACCGATATTTACACAGTTAGTAAATTATTAGGACACCGACATGTGAAAACAACAGAAATCTATACGAAAGTGATTGATAAAAAGAAGATAGATGCTGTATCTAAAATTCCTGATTTATATTTGTAGATAAAACTTTATCTATGAATGATATGATTGGAGAACATTCCCAAAATTCTTATTTCGAAGAGTTATCTTATAAAGAATACCAAAAGAGAGATATTCTTAATGAGAACAACGATAAAATTAATTTCTCAGAAATTAAAGAAAGATTGAAAGAAGTTAGGAATGTTCTTCCTCATTATAGTAGGAAAGAAATAATATCATTAGAAGAAAAATTTTGTGATATTAAATCATATGAAGAAAAACTACAATTTTGGATTGATGAGGATTTAGGATTAATAAATACTGATTTATCCTATATAAAAAAAGTTAAAAATAAAAAATTCAGGATACCATTTTCAATTGAACCAATTAATGATGTAGAAGATAATTTATACTTTAACTGTCTACTAAAATGGTTTAATGAAAATACAGTAAACTCCAAAATAAAATATTTCACTTTTGAAACTCTTAAAACAAATTTGTTGGATAATGGTCAGTTGAGAAAAAAATTAATCAACACAGAATTGAACCAAACAAAAAATCGAATCAATGATTTAATTTCCAACGAACAATTTTTCACGCAAAAATTTGTGGATGGTTTTCGTCTGAATCAGAATCTACTTACAGATTTGTATGATGGTTATCTTACTACTAATAAGATTATTGTATTAGCTTACTTATTATCACCTATGTTGGGTTACTTAGAATATGAAAAATTCCTAAACCAAAAATTAAAGAATGAAGATTTTATTTCAGAAGTAAAAATGAAATCAGAAGAGAAAGGAGGTAAAGGAAATCCTGTGTTGAAAGGATGTACATTTAGGAAAACACATTTTTTTACAACAGAAAATTTAGATAAGCTAAGAAGTGAACTGATTGAAAAAAATATTATAGAAAATATTTCATTTGATAATTTCAAAGATATTTTTTCTGAACAACCAACTACAAAGGTAAAGAGTAGGATAATTTGGAAGTTGGAAAATAATCGTTCATCTACAACATACAAAAGATATGATTGGCAATCATTACTTAGTTTGATAAACGAAGTTGTAGAGCCCGATTTTGTAACGTATAAAGTAGAAATAAAAGAACTACTAAAATGGTATTTCGATTTCCCCGATAACACACTTTCTAACAAAATTGAAGATTCATTTTCCGATTATCTAACCAGATTTGAAAAAAATCACAGAAAATCAACTGAAAAAATTAATGAAATTTTCAAAGTTTTTTATAAATAATTGATTGTCAGTTATAATTTAACCCCGAAACACACCACTTAAAGAGATTTAACCCCGACTTAAACTAATTTTTCTTTGGCATAAATAAAATTCATTATAATTATGTCAAAGAAAATTAATTTTTTACAAAGAGAAGAGGTTAAATTCCTTTTTGAAAGAAGAATGCTAACCACAAAAGAAGCAGCCTTTTATTTAGGATTAAGTGTTATAACTGTAAGAAGAAAAGCTGGAAAGGGGGTGTTTCCATCATACCGACCAAATGAGGGCAAACTATACTTTGAAATCTCAGATTTGGATGAATATCTGTTATCAAAAACAAGAAGCAGTTTGGAGAAATCCAGAGAGAAAGCCTCAACGTTGAACTTTAAAATTTCTAAGAAATGGAAAATTTAATGTTTAACGAATATAAAAATTCTTTGACTAAAAGTAGTGTAGAGATTTCTGAAAAAGAAATCATCGAAAAAATCAGAAGTGGTTTCAGAATCAAAGGTAAGATTGAAAAAATTAGAACGGAAATTCTAAACAATGGAAAATCAGATGTTTCAAACAAACTTAAAATGGAACTACCTGCGTTTATCATTGCAGGTAGGTTTTCAAACGTTGGTAGAGGTAAAGAAAACTTACTGAGTTATCACGGTTGGATGATTTTTGATATTGATAACATTAAAAGTGAAGAGGAATTTCAGAAGATTTTTAATAAGTTAAAACAGAATCCATTAGTTAGAACAGTGTTTCGATCTCCATCAGGAAACGGGATGAAAATTATTGTGGTAACGGATAACAAAGATTCAGGAAAACACACAGAACTCTACAAAAAATTGATGAAACATCTTGAATCAGAGTTAAATGTTAAATTCGATTCAACTTGTGATGTTAATCGGTTGTGTTTTTACTCCTACGATCCCGATATTTATCACAATGAAAATTCTGAAATTTTTGAATTTGAAAATTCGGAGGAAAATTTTTCAGAAGAAGAATCAATAGAGATTTTTGAAACTCAATTTATAAGGGAAATGGAGTACACAATAGATTTTACAAATAAAGTATCAGATTTTATAAAAGAGAACAGAAATAACTATATCTATTTATTAGGAAAAAATTGTTTTGGTTCTGGGTTGAACAAACAAATGGTTATCGATTATTGTATCATTAATTTTGAGGATGAAGATTTTAATGGATATGAAATTCAATTGATATTAGAGAATTCTTATTCCAATAAAAATGGTGAGTTTGGAAAATGGAGACCAAAGATGTTAAGAGATATTAAAGTGAAAATTGAAAAAAAAGAAGTTAGAGATTCATTAGAAATATCTTTTTTAGAAAAATATTCTTCACAATTGGATTCTGCATTTTTTAAAAATTATAATACTTCCCTGAATCGATTGAATACCAAAAAAGAAAAAGAAATGTTCAACTTAGGAGTGAAAACAACTTTAGAATTAATTTACAAAACGGAATAATCACTCATTGAAAGTTGGAGTTTATCGTATGAAATAATATCTTTACATTATAATTTAAAAAGAAAAATATCGAATAAATAAAATTTAAAATACTCAACATTAGCGAACTGTTTTCTGTCTTTGAAAAAGTCGAAAATTTAATATCCACAGGAAAAAGTTTAGCAAATGTTCAAGTCTATGGCTTGAGCGTTGCTTTACTTTGTGGATAAGGGCTTCGACTCCCTCAAAGACAGGTAGAGATTAACGTCTCAAGCCTGTTTTTTTGTTTTTATACCATAGAATACGGTTTTCCGTAAGGATTGTTGAGAGATAAATTATAAAATTGAAACTTAAATAATTGAACTATGAAAACGAAAAAATCTATCATCACCACATTATCTTTTTTGATAATATTCTCCTGCAGTAGTAGTAACGATGATGAAACTACAACTGAAACACAACCCAATTTATTTAACAAATGGAGTTTAACTGTTTGGAAACTTAACAATGTAAATCAAACACTAACATCTTGTGATAAACAGGGATACATTCAATTTAATACTAATGGAACCTTTGAACGAAAAGATTATAATTTTAGTAATGGTAATTGTATTTTGGAGGGTGAGGATAATGGTAAATACACTTATAATTCTTCTAACCACAAAATAACATTAAATTTTGTAGATAATACAGATGGACCACAAACAGAAATTTTGAATAATGTAGAATTCACTACCCCAAAATTGAACTATAGTTGGGATGAAGATGGAAATGGAACAGATGAACATTATTTGGAATACACTAAAAATTAAAGATATGAAAATGAGATTATTACAAGCTTTAGTCGTAGTTATTAATAATGAGAATGTTAATTTTAAGTATTAAACTATGATAAGAATATTTTTATTTTTCACACTACTAACAATTTTTTCGTGTAAACAGAGTAACTCATTAGATGGAATTTACGAATATGAACCAAACAAAGAGAACAAAGGAAATATTTTTCAAATGGGAAGAGAGATGGGGTGTTCTATAATTGGAAGATTCGAGTTCAGAGATGGTAAATGTTATTTCAATGTAATGGGTGTTGAACAAAGAGTAGATTATGAAATAGATAATGGAATAATTTATCTCAATACTAACAATTTTAATAATAACGCAGGAGCTGGAATTACTATAATAGATGATAATACATTAAATTATGCGGGTTGTACATTTAGAAAAATAATAGAGAATGAAACCACAGCAGAAGAAAATAACACTATCGAATCGAAATCAGAAAATGGAAAAACTTCTAATAAGCAGAATCAATTAACTGAATTTCAAAAATATACTTATAATAAGTTGATAGATAAAAATTACTATGAAGATGGTGGTATGTCTTCAGATGTATTTAAGAAATATTATTTTTTATATGGTGTAGTAAAAAAGATAATTACAGAAGATGGATATAATGATTATAAAATTCACATAACAAAAACTTCTAAAGAATTTGATAATTTATATAGTGATATGGATTCTTTTGAAAATACAGATATTGTTGTTAGTTTAGAACCAGATAATTTGTATAATAGCAGGGGTAAAATTAAAGAGGGGTGGAAAGGAAGATATGATTTAAGTTTTAAGGACTACAAAAAACTAAAAGAATTATTGGTAGAAGGAAGAAAGATCAAATTCTCTTATATAGAAGGAGGAGCAGGAACAACAGGAACAGCCACTGCTGGAATATTTTATTTCAATTACATTGAAAAGATGGATTAGAATTAAGTTGTTCTAAATGTAGAACATCTTCAAAAATCAAATTTTAATATAAATATGAGTTTGTAATCATTTAAGAAAAATAAAATTGTAGAATCAATTGATTCTGTGATGATTGTTGATAAGTCCTCTATGTTAAGAGGACTTTTTTTTGTTAAATTTGTAAGAATATAAAATTAATAATAATGAATAACCAATTAAATAAAATCTTTAACATCTATTATATCAATTTCGCAAAGGTTTATGAGATAAAAATGATGTTGAGTAACATAATCTCAATTGGAGGAGAAATTGAAAATCAAATTGAAAAAGGTAATGAAAAAGAACTTAAAACTAAGTTAGGAGCCAAATTTCTAACATTATTTAGTGGAGAGATTGAAGGAGGTATAAAATCAAATAATTCTGATTCAAGAAAAGTTTTAGAAACATTTGAAATTAAAACGACAAAATCAATAATATTAAATGAGATAATCGAAAAGAGTAAAAGTATAAATGATTTTGAAAACACTGATGAGGGAGAATTGGTAATCGTGGATGATGTTAATCTATCATTGGAAAATGATGCAGAATTGAGAACGGTAAAATTATTTTCTAATGGAGGTTTTAAAGGTATGGCTATACCTGGAGCAGAAGGATTTGATATAAACAATTTATTTAATTCTATGCTTAAGGATTATGCATATAAAATGAAAGGTAAAATTAAAAATAGTATTGAGGAGATTTTAGTAAAAATACCGTTATCTTTTGAAAGTGAATTTGAAAGTTCATATAGTGTAGATGATTTATTTATAGGAAAAGTTTCATTAGTAGGATTGTATAAAGGTAAAATCAAAATCAACACTTTGAGAAATTCATTCCAATTTTTTCAGGAACTTGGAAGTTTACAAAATCTGAATACAACTAATTCAACTGATGATGAAATTCAGGAAAGTCAATATACTGAATCAAATGTAAATCAGAATTTTTATCCGTTTGTTTCCAATGATGATGAAAAAGATTATCATTATATTGATTTGTTAGCTATAGTTCAAAATGTTAATATTCCTCAAGAAGTGAAATAATGGGTAAGAAACTTATATTTTTTCATAAAGAAGAATTTTCTACTTATAAAAGTATGATGACTAATAAAGGTTATATTATAAATAGTATAACTAAATATTTGAATTCTAACGATATATTAGAACATTTTGATTATCAAAGTGAGATTATAGATGTATCTTCTTTAACATTTGCTTTTAAAAATGATAATCTTTCGTTTCAACTTGAACAACTATTACCATTTTTTTCAGATGAAACAATATTTATTGCGGATTTAAAATATGAAGAGGTTTTAACATATGAATTAAGATATTGTATCGATGAATTTGAAGAATTAGAAATTGAACTACCGAAAGATAATAAACCAAATAACGGGGTTAGTAAATCCTTTGTAAAGAAAAGAATTATTGATCTAAAAGGAGATGATTTAAAAAACTTTTGGAATGAATTCAATGGTAGATTATATGGACATCAAAAATTTAAAGATGATTTTTTTAAATTAGTGAATGTGTTCAATATATTCAATGCTTTAGGTGAGCATAAAATTTTATCATTGTTTGTATTGGGAGATTCTGGAGTTGGTAAAACCGAAATAGCAAGAGTACTCCAAAAATGCCTAAAAGGTAAAAACAAACTTGCTAAGATTAATTTTGGAAATTATAGTAGTAAAGATGCTTTAAACTCTTTAATTGGAAGTCCTCGAGGATATATAGGAAGTGAAACAGGAGAATTATTTGAGAAAGTGAAAGAATCTGATGTTGGATTAATTCTAATTGATGAATTTGAAAAAGGAGATACGGCTGTATTCAATTATTTTTTGGAAGTTCTTGAGAATGGTAAAATGACAAATTCTCAAGGGGAAGAAATTGATTTGAATGGTTACACAATTATTTTTACTTCAAATATCTCTAAAGAGAATTTTAAAAAGGTTATTTCTCCAGAATTACGTTCAAGATTCAATTATAAAGTACATTTTAGTTTATTGTTTAATAATGATAAAGATAAATTTGTTAGATATAGATTAGGGGAAATAATGAATAAATTTGAAACGAAATTTAATTTAGAATTTCCGAATGATACTCACGATAATTTAGTTAGTAAGATAGAAGTTTCGAAATTTAAAAATATGCGTGATTTAAATAAAGAAATAAAGGATAGGTTTGTTGAATATATTACCCAAACAGTTATAGATACCGATGAAACTTTGGAGATAAATTACTAAAAGGATACTAAAAGATTATAAACACCCACAAACAGTAAAGAGAAACTTTCTGTATCGGGAAGTAAAGTTATCAAATAACATCAAAACAAAATACAATAAAATACTGGAGTTGCTAACTTTGTTAGGACACGATTCTTATACTCTTTAACTTTAAGAGT